>QCPW01000001.1 GCA_003209655.1 Prochlorococcus sp. AG-442-M23
GAATAACTTCTTTCGAAGAGATAAATTTTTCATTAACTGCATTATTCGAATTCTTCTCTTTATATAATCTAAACCTTTCTTTAAATGTTATTTCTAACTCAAACGTTGGACCTGGATGACTAGCCAAATAGTTTTTTTCTTCAGGACTTAAATTATTTCTCCAACTATTCTGCATATTTTTTCTTGCAGGTTCAAAAAAGTTATTTTTTAAATTATCTGAGAATTTATTAAAGCCTTTCTTTCTCTGATAATCTTTTTTTTCTATATCATTATTTTTTTTAACATCTTCTTTTACTTTAGTTTTAATTGGTTTATTAGTTTCTTTTTTATTATCAACTTCATTTTTTTTTGATTGCTTTTTTTTATATTTTTCAAATCTTTGCTTGAATTGATATTCTGCTTCAAAATTAGACGCAGGATGAGTGTTTAAAAAACTTTTTTCTTCAGGACTTAAATTTTTCTTCCAAGTTGAACCTTTTGCTGGCGATGATGCAATTCGCCCTAGACCACTAATAATTTTAGACCCGTCTTTAAATAAGCTCATATTAGTCTGCCGTGTCTATAATGTATCGTAAGGGTATGCAATTAATTAATCTTATCTTAAATAATAGATATTAATATTATTAAAAAAAGATGTTTTGCACGCAATGCGGAAATGAAATAACAAAACAAACAATCTTTTGTACAAATTGCGGATTTAGATTTGATTATGAAACAAAGCCTAAAGTCAAAATGGAAAATAAACCAAAAAGTAAAGGTAGATTAGATTTAAAAAGTATAAAATTTTTTGAGAACCCAATCCTTAACTTTGTAATTCTTATAATTATGTTTGTTTTTGGGATACCAATATTGCCAATAATTGTACCTATACTTGCAATTTATTTCATTTTCAAAAAAATTATCCCCAAAAATAAATAATCATTCCATTAATGTTTTTGCCCCACATAATCCACAGAACTTATCACCTAAATTTAGTATTGCGCTGCATTTAGAACAATATATTATCTGCAAGTTTTCTCTTTTTTTATTAATTATTTTATCGTAGCCACTGGATTCAATCCACTCATTAAGTCTTGCAATTCGTAGCATAGGGAAAGGGTGAGTTTGTGGTATTAATTGTCCTCCCAAAATTGCCTGATCAAATGAATATGCTTGACTAAATTTTTTAATTATTTTATCTGTAGGTTCAAAATCTTCTTCCATAAATTGTCTAGATTGTTCAACAAATGCTTTTACAAAGTCATCTTTTTGATATTTAAGAGGTACTCCTGCTAGGGCTATTAAAGCCCTTAATGCACTATTTTTATTTTGACAACATAGTAACCCTGCTCTGTCGCATGATAATTCTTGCATCCTAGCCCAATGATATAAAGGATATTGGATGCTTTCTATTAAAACTTTTCCGAAAATAGGAACATTAGGTATCGGAATATTTCTAATTATCAAGGGCAAAATTTTTCTGGAAAGATTGTAATAAAAAAGGTGCCCACTTTTTATATGACCCAACTCGTGTCCAATAACAAACATCAATTCATCATCATCAAGAATATCTATAGCACCAGTCGTGATTTGTATAGTTGGTTTTTCTACTCCAAAGGCAGATGCAGCTACCTTATAATCCCACCTTGTATAAAGATCAGGAGGGTTATCAAAATCTAATATTTCACATGCTTTCAGATACATATGAAAAATTTTTTTAAAATTTTTTTCGTTAATTTTTAAAGCATTTCCTTTTTGTTCCAATATCATCGACTTCTCAAAAGTTGATCCTTCAAATTTTTGAAATACTGTTGCAATTCCTGATATTTTTTGCAACGCGTTAAGTGCCTCTCTATCAAGAGGATGTTCATATTCTTGAGGATCCAAACCATAGAGAATTTTAGACATTCACAGATCCAGCAACTTACTTAAAATATTTTAGCTGAATTAATTTTACATATACTTTTACTTTCCTAAATAGAAAATTTAATGGATAATAAACTTATAAATGAAATTCTGATTCTAGCAAAATTCTAGCAGATTAGTTCCTCTAAATCCCTTGATATGACTGAAGAAAAGTTTTGGCTAATGAAGTGAGTACTTGATGCTAAAAAGATAAAAGAATACTGTTCGAGTAATAATCGAATACTTATTAGAAATCCTGAATATCCATTAGAGATTGAGAAAGTGGCAAATAATCTTGAAGAGAGCACTATTCCAGTAAAAGAGAAGAAAGCTAAAAGCAAATAAATATTCCCAATAAATAACAGTAACTAGACTTTCTAGGAAACTAGAAATAAAATCACCATCAAGATCAAAAACAATGGATCCTCTCAAGAGAAGCATTACTAACAGGCAATTACTTCCTTTATTAGAAGTAATAGAACTCTTTATGAAATTCGATAGAGAGATACCTGCACAAATGATGAGTACATATTTATATGTAGCTACCCATAACAGATGTCATAAACAAGCACTGGAAGAAGATTTAAGTTTTTCAAGTGCTTCAGGCTCTAGGAATACTGATTATCTAAGTCCAACCAATAGATTAAGAAAGAAAGGTTTCTCACTTTTAGAGAAAAAATATGATCAATATAATGGCAGAAGATTAACCCTTGAATTAACTTCTGACGGTAAGAAACTAGCAGAAGAATTAGAGGCGATTCTTTATTCACCTGAAGAGAAAGAAGGAGTAGATTCATTCTCTACAAAGTTCATAAAAGAAAAAGAAATTAAATCTGAGAAAGAAAAAGATATTAATTCTCTATTAGAAAAATATAAAGACATTGATCCTGAATTACTAAGAAAAGCTTTAAGCGGGGATAGGAAGTAATGGATAAATTGATAGGAGCGGAATTAATTTCTGAAGTAGAGGATCAAAGAGAGGAAGGATACTCTTTGCAGGAGCGAGTTTATGGATGTGGTTACTCGAGAGATGGAGAGCCTGATTATAAGGGTTACTATTTTGCATTAGCAGAGGCAAATGAAACGAAAGTACAGGATATATTTTTTGATGATATTCAAGATTATGAAATCCCATTTTTAGCTTTTGAAGCAGGAAAATATATGAAAGTTGTCTATTTTTATGATGACTTAATTGATGCTTTACAAGAACAAGAAATTGAATTTTTTAAGGCTTATAAAATAATAAAAAACTTTGGTTTAAAAATTAACTATAAAAATTTATATAGATCAGGATTCATCAAAGATCCAATAAATATTGATAACGAAACTAAATATTTGGAGGGCGAAGAATTACTTGCAAAAATATCTCATAAAGATGGGACTTTAAAATATGATCGAGAAACAATCATAGATTGTGGGTTTGAATTATTTGATATGCATATAAATGAATATCCGAATTTTATAAGATTCTTCGAGGAAGTAAGAAAACTAAAAGGAGTAAATATAGAAGATATTGAAATAGAAGATATTGATATTAGTAAACTAAAAGAAGATCTTGAATCGCTGCTTAATAAAGATAGAAAGTATTATGTCCTAGATTCAATAGCCTTTAGTGATAGTGAGGATCTTGAAATTTATGCATTAACAGAGAGCCTTCTTTTTGAGGTTGTTTTATTCAGTTCTGAGGAAAATGATTGTGAATCAGATTTAAACAGTCAAGAATTTCTGCCAATTAATTCTGAAGGAGATAAAGATTATGGATACTTGCCTCCAGGTAAATATTGGGTTGGAGATTTAACCTATGTTATGGATGAATTTTTTGATGAGTATTTAGGATATTTTGAGGGAGTTTTTAGAACCAAAAAAGGTAATAATTTTGCAATTATAAAAACAGCCGGAGGAGATGGTACTTTTGTTGACTATGATTTAAATTCTTATCCTGTAGACGCAGGATTAATAGGTTGTGTAGAAAGTAAAGGCGTTAAGGAAACTGACAGCGATGACTATGGTTGTTATCACTTCTTTGAGTACCCATTTAAATGTTCTTGGCATGAAAATGGTGGCTATATTCAATTTGGTGATATATGGATTAAAACTGCTAGTTTTGACGGTTTCTTCATTCCACCACATATATTTACACTAATTGGTAAAGCATCTCTTTTATTTGGTGAACAATTTCTAAAAAATTATGAAAGCTTAATTGGAGTTCAATCTCAAGAATCAGAATATTGGACAAATAGAGCCAGAGAACTTGAGTACACAGACATAGTAGATAGAGTGGTTCAGGAGATTTACTCTGCTAAATCAAAGTCTTTACGAAACAGGAATAACTCAAAAAATATTTTTGAAATCCTAATAAATAATCATGGTTCATCTCAAATTGCTGAAGCTTTCTGGAGAATATTCAAAGAGGATTTTGAAATTGATCTAACAGCTCAAAAAAGTAAAATTATAAATTTCCTTGATGATTCTGAAAAAGATTCTCTAAAAGAAAAAGATATTCAAATAACTCAAATGAGTGATTTAAATTTAGATGATTATCCAGAGATAAAAGATATTAAACAAAGAGAAAGAACTGACAAACTATTAGAAAAGGTTGCAGGAGTTCTTAGAAAACAACTTTGGCCGGAGGGACAAATTGCAGCTGATTGGTGGCAAAGTCATTCTCTTAGAAAGGAAGAAGAAGGAGATAAAGATTACGCATATATGGCAAGCCTAATGGTAAAATTGCATATGAAAGAATTATCTGGTGATTCAGTTTTTACTGAAGGAAGCAAACTTAGTAAAGAAGATCAATATCGTATTTATTTTGATATGGTTAAAAATTGTGAGTGGTTTTTTAAATTAGATCCTGATTAAAGATGGAAGATAATTCTTATTTAGACAAGTTAGAGAATCTTATAGACCAATTATTTTATGAAGGAACAATTCACGAAGGGACTCTGCAAGTCCTTTCAGATATGTTTTCCAGTTTGGAGGATGCTGAGAATAAAGAGGAATTTCTTTCACACTTGAAAGAGGATTATGAAATGGAAGATACAAGTCTTGAATCAATAAATCAATATCTAGACAGAGAGTTTTCAGCATGGCAAGAAGAGCATGGTGAAGAATTACTTAAAGAGAGATTTAATATTGGCAAATCAATGAAGTATCCAAATGTGAAGGAATTTTTGAAAGATCTTGATTATGAAATCATGCAGGGGGTTCTGAATGGTTCAATTACTTCTGGTTTTAAGAAGACTATTCCTGAAGAACTTTTTGAATTTTTACCTTTAGATTCTTTTGAAGAACTTGTTTTGAGCAATATAAAGGAAATTTGGAAGGATGATCCTACAAAGTGTAATGAATTCATTTCCCCTAATAAAGAATGTCAAAAGTTTGATGACAACATAGTGGATATTCTTATTTGTATTTATGAAGATTTAGGTATAGACAATATTGCTGATCTTGCTTACCCAAACGGATGCACATTGAAAGAGGTTAAGGAAAGACTTTGTAGGTATCAAAAGTTTATCTTAGAAAAAGAAGCCAAATGAAACGATTACTACTCCCACTACTAGCTGCACTAGCTTTACCTACTGCTGTAGAAGCAAAAAAGAATAAAGAGCCAATAGAAATAAATCTATCAGCTCTAAAGTGCTAGAGAATAAATTTTAATTCACTCTTCAAGACACCTTTTCAGAAAATCAATTTGTTGATTATTCAGTTCACCTTTTTGAGATTCTATTTGTTCAATTATTGCGATTAATAATCCAGTAGTTTCAGTTAAGTGTTCACAGGAATGCATATAAATTGAAGAGAATCTTGCCATACAATCAACAAACTCACCTCTATTTTTAGTTAACTTAGTAACTTTTATTTTCAGTGAATTCATTAGTCTATCCAATGCTTCAGAATCTTTTTTTCTTTTTGGGGACATTGTTATTAAGCAGCCTCCAACTCTTGAAAATTAATAGATTCTTCTAGATCATTATCACTTAATGAAATGTCTTTAATAAAACCTCCCCATAAAGTTGCATTTTCTAAGATCTGATCAATACAAAGTGATCTTTGTTCTTTCGAACGCTTGAGAATTGAATTTGCACCAGTTATATTTTGATCTATCAATTTGATTTGTTTAGCTACTGCTAAATGAATCTTTTGCAAAAATTCTGGAGATCTAGATTGGAGATACCTAATCTTGTCTGCATAAATTTTTGCATCAGCATTTTTAGCAAGAGCGTTTTCTAGTTCCTTTTGTAATCTTACTCTCTCTAAAGCAAAAGTCCTTAGAGTAATAATTGATGAAATAACGTTAGCGGGTCTTACGACTAACATCTTTGGATAATCATTATCATGGACAAGGGTCATCCCAGAACTGAATAATTTATTTTTAGGTTCCAGAGTAGAGACTAAAAACGCATATTCACATCCAGATTTCAATCTATCTTTATGTAATTTTTCATAATGCTTGTGATTTTTATTCTCATCACTTCTTTTGATAAGAAATTCATCCTTCATATCAAACATTATTGATAAAACCTCTCTTGTTCCATCCATTTCCCTGAATATATGATCTCCTTTACTACCTGTACTAGAGTCATTGTCTTTTCCAAAAGTTGCATTTGGTAAAACGCCAATTAAATTTTCATGAATTTCAGCATGAACGTATTTTTCAAGATTTTCTCCAAGGTCTTTCGAACCAAGAGACATTTGGTAGTTCTTAAAGTAGGCAACTTGATTTTTTAAATCTTGAATTTCTTCATTTTTGCCATTTAAAGTTAAATTAAATTGATCTTTTAAATCTGACTCAGCCTTCTTATTTTTAAGTTCTAAATTAGAAGTTACTAGTTCAACCTGAGTTTTAATTTTATTCTGGAGTTGAATTATCTCACCCTCCTTTAATTGAACTTCTTTATTTTTTTCTTTAATGGCTTCATCAACTTTTATTTTTATATTTGCATCATTTAAATTAATTTGACTTTCTAAAGAAAGTATTTTCTTGTCTTTAGAATCACCCAACTCTTTGTATTTATTTTTGTACTGCTCCTCTTTTAAACGGAAATCATTTTTAAGTTGAATGATGTCATTGTTTTTTTCATTTATTTCAAAATTAAATTTCGAACTTAAATCCTGTTCAAGAATTTTTTTGTATTGTGAAACTTCATTTTTGACTTTTTTTTCAAGTTCTAAATTGAACTCTTTTGTTCTGACTTGCTGTGAAATTAGAGCATAGTCTGATTTGTCTATTGAAAATGCAGTATGGCACTTTGGACAAGTAATGTTGTTGTGACTGTTAGTCATGATTGTTTGAGATAAAAATTAATTTAGAGGTTTGTGACTAAATTGAATCCCGAACAATTAACTTGGTATTGATTATTAATCGTGATAAATTAAAGGTGGAATTCAATTGGGACGCTTATTCCTTTGGACTCCTTATGCATTAATCCCTGGTCGGATTAATGCAATTTTTTTTGGAGGCTGAAAATACTCAGCTAAGGAAATCTAAGGACTTTTTCAAGAAGAATCATCCTTAGATTCTTTAGAACTATCGTTTTCTTCTAAACGACTTTTTAGGATTTCAAAGATTGCTTCTTTTAAATCAGTATCTGATATCCGCTTAGATTCTGTTCTTAGGTAATTTTCCAACTGTGATTTGCTAACGCTCCAGCTACTTAGTTCATCTTTTTGCTCGACAGATTTCTTCTTATTAGAGTTTTCAGAGAGTGAATCATTATTTAACTGAAGCCAACCATCAGCTGTTAACTGATTTAACTCATTTTGCATTTCATCTAATGATATAAAAAGCTCTCTAGTTCTTTTTAAGATTTTTTTGGCTGAATTTTGTTCTGCTATTGATGGGATTGGAATACTTAAGTTTTTTAACTCTTTTATTGATAGAAAAGGAATGGTAGATCCTTGACTAGAAGAAGAGATTAACCTTTGACATATTTTACTTCTTAAATATTGCAGTAAATATTCAGGATTAATAGATGATGAGTCGTGAACTCTTAAGATACACAAGGATGTTCCAGGAATTGTATTTTCTAAATCTGTTGAGATAATACCTATCTTTCCAATTGTTCCTTTTATAGAAATAATTAAATCATTTCTTTTTACGAAGGGTAAATTTGATCTCGAAAAGAATTCATCTCCAACATTTACTTTCTTACTTCCTTCCTTTATTTCTCCAATGCTATTGATATCCGAAATTAATATTTCACTAATTTCTGTCCCATTTTTAATATTTTTTGATGAAGAATTTAATGGACGTACAAAATCAACTAAAGAATTTAAGGTCACAGTTTCTCTATTGTTTAAAATATTTTTTATTTCTTTATCTTCATCCGTCAATAAATATCTTCGCACTGAAAGATTATATTCTTGTGATTTAATTTCATCAGAAGAAACTAAAATTGAATTTTTATCAATTTTTTTATTTTTATATAATTTAAATAAATTTTCGATTTCTTTTTCTGGGATAAGAAGAGTTCCTCTTTTTGCTTCATCGTCATTCTTGCAATTTGTGAAATCTAAAAATTGAACTTTATCATTCTTTTTTCTATTTTTTTTCAATATTAGTAAAGCTCCTTGAACTGCTGTACTTCGAAAAACATTTGGAGGAAGTTCAATTACAGTGTCAAGCCAGTTATTCTCAATCAGCTTTTTTCTGAAATAGGAAATCCCATTGTTATTAGAAAAAAGGGTACCCATATTTGTAATTGCAATAGTTGTATCTTTAGTATTTTCATGGGCAAGATATATTGACTTGCATTGGAAATCTGTAATGTTATGCCATTCTCCTGAATAATTAGTTGATAAATATTCTGAAAAATAAGGAACCAAATCCCAATTCTGCCTATTCATCATGTGTTCAAATCCTAGAAATGTTATCTCTCTTGGAGACCAACGGTTTATTTTTGGTAATACTTTTCCATATAGATGAAGTAAAGATGAGGCAAATCTATCTAAACGATCATATGGATCGTAATAAAAAACATCTCTATTCTCAATAAATTTATAGGCAGCGAGTGTTCCTACTGGTCCAAGACAATTTATTTCACAATTTTCTGAGATGTTGTCAAAAACCTTTTTAGAAAAATCCAGTATTCCCTTATTCAGAGAGTAAATTCCATACCCGCTAAAACCAATATCAATCTCTAAAATAAGATCGATAATAGTCTCGATTTCTTTACTAGACCCAGTCGCCACAACTTTTGCTACTGGCAAAAATTTAGATCTTAAATTTTCAAAATTTTCAATGTGCTTTATATAACCTACTCTGCTGGAATTGTCCTCCATGTATTCTATGAATTCGGGCAGCATCCCTGGACCATCTCTCCTTAGTTTGACCAAAATTTTTTCTATTTTTTCTTTACTATCAACTGTATTAAGAACATCAAAAAAACCTATTGCTTCATTTTCAGTTTGAGGCAGAAATTTTGCCCAAAGTAACATAAAAACAAGGGTATCTAGCCAAGCTTCACCACCTAATTTTGGATTGACTTTAATTAAATCTTTAATTTTTTTTAGTTGAGTATTATTCATAATTGCGATAGTTTTCTATTGAAAGAATTAAAACGATAAGCAGTTATAAGTACACCATCTGCCTCAACAGCGATAATCCCACCCTGGTCTCTAGCCTTAAGAAGAGCTCTTCTTTCTTGATCAAGAGTTTTGATTGCTATGTCAATTTGCTTTTTTCCTAAAATATACTTATCACCTTTTGGAAACCCATACCTTTGAGCAACTTCTATAGAGGACTCTAAGATCCCCCTTTGCTGTATTCGCGATAAAAAGTGCTTTGTTCTTGACATTGAACTTTAGTGGATACATTAGTTATACATAAATAAGAAAAATATTGCAATAGTATTCAGAAACTTCTAAGCCCAGAAGTTTTATATATTTCATTTTAAGCATTATAAATATCAGTGGTTGCAATGTATTAGAAGTAATATAACAAAAATGTAAATCTTCAATAATTTTCAATCTATGGATTATTTTTTTTGTTCTTTTAAGATATTTCTATATTCTTCACCATATTTAGGGTCATTAAACCAAGTAGAATCTTTACCCAGCATGCGAGCATGAGCCTGCATGTTTTCTAGTCTCTTTTCAGCTCTTTGAGAATATTCAGCAGTGTTGTTTTCAATATTAAGGAATTACCCCCATACCACCCATCACTTTCCTAAATAGGTACTTTGAAGGATAATTAATCTAAATAGCAAAGTTACCCAAACTTTACTCAAACCCTATATATTCGCCGAGATCCCATGGTACAACAGGAACCTAGCTACTGGCTAATGAAAAGTGAACCACATGCTTATAGTATTGATAACTTAAAAGCAGATGGGGTTACCTTATGGGATGGTATCCGAAACTATCAGGCACGCAATTTTATGAGAAAGATGAAAATTGGTGATAAAGTTTTTTTTTACCATTCAAATTGTAAACCGCCAGGAATCGTAGGTTTTATGGAAGTTATAGATCTGAATATTATTGATCCAACTCAATTTCAAAAAGAATCAAGGTACTATGACCCTAAATCAAGTCACAAAAACCCAAGATGGGATTGTGTGAAAGTAAAGTATCTTTTTAAATCAGATAAGTTTCTAACTTTACCTGAATTAAAAATTTTATTTAATGAAGAAGAACTTTTACTTGTTAAAAAAGGAAATAGATTATCTATCATTCCTGTAGAAATAAAAATAGCTAAATTGATCCTAGAAAAAATTAAATAAAATTAAGCCTATATTACTTTTCAAAATCAATTGAAAACATTTTGCCTATATAGAGTCTGGTAAGATCTCTATTTTGAAATCCCTTTTGCATCAAAAATACTGCTATGGCTGCTTGCAATATTCTATATTGATCCCAATGAGGATGGTCCTCAACGAATTTGTTCATAGCTTTTTGTAGGTTTCCATGAAGATCACATTTGAAGCTAATTATTTCTTCTTTCTTATTGATAAATGTTTGGTTAACATCATAATTTAACTCTTGCATAATTTTAAATTAGGCGAAAATTTTTTTTGAATATGAACCTCAGTTTTCTTCAAAAAAAGTAATTAGTCAACTTTTCATATTCCATTAAAGTCTCATCCTGTATTATTCTGAGAACCCAGTAAAGAAAAGGCTTTTTATTAAAATCTGTTTTAATTAAATAAATTGAGAAATTAATATAAAATTTTCTTATGTCTTAAAGTTTTCCACATGATGCTGATCTAGAAATATTTTACATAAATTAACTGTGGAAAAGATGTGCAAAAAAATTCTTTGATAGGGGAATTTTTTTAAAAAAATTCCAATTTTATTAATTTTTCAATCCATTGATTCCCACATTTTTTTAATTTCATTAAACAAATTTTCTGCTATTGGTATAGGCCAATACATTTCAAAAGATCTAGTTTGTTCTGAGCTTTCAAATATTAATCTTAAGTTCCATTCATATTTTTTCCCCTCCAATTCTGCGTACCAAGGCAATTGTTCTATTTCTAAATTAATGAACTCTTCATCCATTAATTCATCTTTTATTTCCAAAAATTGACTATTAAGTTTTAAAAGTAATTTGTAAAGTAATTCAAATTCGTGTTTTTGTAACTCAATTGCCCAATTATTTACACCAATTAAAAAACAAAATTTACCTTTTTTGATATCTTTGATCAATCTCCAATTTTTTTCTTTTAACAAAACTAACCAGGAAGCAAATCTGGCTGATCTTGTTCATCACTTAATTCAATAATAGATCTTTGAACCGGTTTAATTGAAGACTCATCTAATAAGCCATCAAAATCATCAAAACGTCTTTGTTTAGCTCTAAAAGCAATTTTTACAGTAGTTAAGTATCTATTAGTAGATTTCCTTATTAAACTTTCCCCTCTTTTAGCAAGATCATTTTGATCAATATTAGAATTATTCAACACGTTAATAAATTTTTACTACTAATTATACATTATAGTTAACTACATGAAAATTTTAAATATCCAAAAGTACTTAATACACTAAGTAAGTTATTTAATATGGAAAAAATTTTTTCAGGGACGCTTGCTCTAGATTTGGGAAATACTAATACTGTCATTGCTTTTCAGGATGAAAAGGGTAAGGATTTATTTTTGATAGACATACCTGGTATTACATCTTCTCCTGGTGTTATACCGACAGCAGTTTGGTTCGAAGGCAAAGAAAATACAGAAAGAGTTGGGGTGTCAGCATTGAAAAAGAAAAATTCCTCTAATTCAGAAATTTTTTATCATTCAAATTTCAAAAGGTTAATTGGAAATCCTATTGAAAGTCAGAATGAGAAGTTTTTAAGTCCTAATGAATCAGGTGAAAAATTCTTTAAAAATCTTTGGGATAATATTCCAAAAGAATATGTGATAAAAAGGCTCGTTTTAACTGCTCCAATTGACACATATAAAGGTTATAGAAAGTGGTTGATAAATCTCTGTAAAGATTTACCTATTAATGACATTGCACTAGTTGATGAACCTACTGCTGCCGGTATAGGCATCAATGTTCCGCTGGGGTCGAAAATTATGATTATCGATATTGGAGGGAGTACCATCGATATGAGTGTAATAAAAACTCAAGGCGGTGAAGGTAAATCTGCTCCTATTGCAGAACTTTTGAAATTTCAAGGAAGGGATATGAGTGCGATATCAAAGCAAAAAATAAGATGTGCTGAAATAATCAGCAAATCGGGGTCGAAAATCGGGGGGAAAGATATAGATCAATGGATTGTTAATTATTTTTTACCTTCCAATCAAGATGAAAGAAATCTTTCGATAGCAGAAAAGTTAAAATGTAAGCTTAGTAATCCAAAAATTAAATCTGAGAGAAGATATTCAATCTCATTATTTACAGCAGAGAATAAAGAAAAAGAATTTTTTATGAGTAAAGAAATATTCGAAAAAATTTTGGTAGAAAATAATCTTTTTAATCATTTAAATTCTTTACTTAAGGATTTATTAAATGAAGCCAGAGGGAATTTTTGTAACGTAAATGATTTAAACTCTGTGATTTTAGTTGGAGGAGGAACGCAAATTCCATTAATCAAAGAGTGGATATCTAACGAGATTTCAGGAATACCAATCAAGTCTCCTCCTCCGATTGAATCAATCGCGGTAGGTGCCTTAGCCATGACTCCTGGTGTGAAAATTAAAGATATTTTAATTAAAGGTATATCTATAAAATTATTTAACAAAAGAGAACAAACACATTTCTGGCATCCAATTTTTTGTAAGGGCCAAACATGGCCTACAGAAAACCCATTTGAGCTAATTCTTCAAGCTAGTAAGAATGATCAAAAAATATTCGAGATTATTATTGGAGAAACTAAAACGAAAAGAGATTTTGATATAATTTTTGAAAGTGGTTTACCAAAGTTATCAGAGTTTCAAAATGAAGAAGAAGTACTTAAATGGAATAAAAAGCCTTTAAAAATAAAATTAAAAAATGGTTGCAAAGTTGGAGAAGATTCTTTAAAGCTTTTTTTTCGTATTGAAAAGGATTCTTCTCTTTACATAAAATGTCTAGACATTAATGAAAAAGAGTTAGGAGAATTTAATTTAGGAAATATCATTTAAAATTTATTTGGCCAAGAATATACCTTCTTCACCATCAACTTGTTTGAGACACAAGTATATTGTTTCCTTTTTGCTAGTTGGTACTCTTCTTCCACAAAAATCAGGCTGAATTGGTAATTCTCTATGACCTCTATCAATCATTACTAATAACATTACACTTTTAGGCCTTCCCCATGAAATAAGTGCATCCATTGCAGCTCGAACAGTTCTTCCTGTAAAAATAACATCATCAACTAAAACAATATCTTTTTTTTCTATAGATGTAGGAATATCAGTTGGTTCTAATAAACGAGTTCCGACCTTGTTTTGATCATCTCTATAAAAAGTTGGGTCAATTATTCCTGTCTGAACATAAACTCCTGTTTTAGTAAACATTTCTTTTCTCAAAACCTCAGCAAGATGTACTCCCCTTGTAGGAATCCCAACCAAAAGAAGATTATCTAAATCTGAGATCTTTTCAATAATTTCAAAAGTTAGACGAGAGATAGTTTTTCCTAGCTCATCTTCAGTAAGTATTACGACTTTTTTATCTGGAGAGGGCATATTTTTTTTAAAATAAAAACAAAATGCAATTTCCTTAATAAATTAGCAAAAGCTAACTAAATTACATATAAATTGTGTCGAACAGCTTTTACGGCTAAATTAAAGATTGGTTATTTAAAACCTTGCATCTTAATTGAGATATGTCAAAGATTAGCAGCAAGAATATAAATAAAGTAAAAGGTGCTGAGAGTCCAGTAGTTCTAGCAATCCTTGATGGATGGGGACATCGAGAGGAAACTATAGACAATGCGATACAACAGGCAAACACTCCTGTTATGGACTCTTTATGGCATGCATATCCTCACACTCTTGTTAGTGCAAGCGGAGCCGATGTAGGGTTACCAAACGGTCAAATGGGTAATTCTGAAGTTGGCCATCTCACAATTGGTTCAGGAAGAATTATTCAACAAGAACTTGTAAGAATCACAAATATTGTGAAAAATAACCAACTGAATCAAGTTACTGAGTTAAAAGAAATAGCTAATTCGATTAAGAAAAAAAAAGGAACTTTGCATATCACCGGTTTATGTTCGGATGGAGGTGTTCATAGCCATATTGATCATTTATTAGGATTAATAAAATGGGCCTCTGAAGCTGGTATAAAAAATGTGGCTATTCACGTTATTACAGATGGTAGAGATACTCCAGCAAAAAGTGCTATTAACTATATAAAACAAATAGAAGATTGCATCGAAAAATTCAAAGTTGGAGAGATAGCATCTATATGCGGAAGATATTGGATGATGGATAGAAATTTATTATGGGAAAGAACCGAAAAAGCTTTTAAAAATCTAACTGATCCTAGTGTAAAGATTACTGATGTTTCTCCTGTAAATTATCTAAAAAAAAGTTATAGAGAAAATATTACAGATGAATTTTTAAAGCCCATAAGAATATCTAAAAATTTATTAAAAGATGAAGATATTTTAATTTGTTTTAATTTTCGACCAGATAGAGCTAGGCAAATAATTAAGGCTCTTTCAGAGAAAGAATTTGATGAATTTGAGAGGAAAAACGTCCCTAATATAGATATACTTACTTTCACTCAATATGAATCAAATTTACCAGTTAAAGTAGCTTTCCCTCCTGAGTCTCTGAATAACTTTATTGGGCAGATAGTATCAGAAAACGGATTAAAGCAATACAGGACCGCAGAGACAGAAAAATATCCACATGTTACTTATTTTTTTAATGGAGGAGTAGAAGTTCCTTTACCAGGAGAAAAAAGACATTTAATTCCGTCCCCTAGAGTCGCTACTTATGATATTGCTCCAGAAATGTCTGCTGAAGAGTTAACTATTAGTTGCTCTAATGCGATAAAAACTGGTCAATATGCTTTTGTTGTAATAAATTTCGCAAATCCTGATATGGTTGGTCATACAGGAAATATGGATGCGGCAATAAAAGCTATCGAAACAGTCGATAGATGTATAGGTAAAATAGTTAATGCCACAGGAGAAATGGGCGGCAGTATCCTGATCACTGCAGACCATGGTAATGCTGAAGTTATGAAAGGTCCTGCCGGAGAACCTTGGACAGCTCATACGATTAATAAAGTTCCATTAATCTTTATTGAGGGCGAGAAAAGAAAAATCCCGAATATGGGCAATGAAATTTATTTAAGAGAAAATGCCGGGTTAGCAGATATTGCTCCAACTTTATTACAAATCCTTAATCTTCCTATTCCAAAAGAGATGACAGGAAAATCACTTATTAAAGAAATTGAATTAAAAGGATATAATAAAGTCGTTCAACATGTTTAAATTGAATACTTAGCAAATAAAATAAAACAATGAGTCAAATATTTTCTTGGATATGGGTAAGCTCTGGAATCCTACTTATACTTTTAGTTTTGCTTCATAGTCCAAAAGGCGATGGTATGGGAGGAATTGCGGCAAGTGGGAGCTCAATGTTTACAAGTGCTAGCAGTGCTGAAGCATCACTAAATAAAATAACCTGGACAATATTGATTATATTTTTGTCTCTTGCAATAATTCTTAGTGCTGGGTGGATATAGAGTTTTCAAACTAGATTCATCTATCTTTAGATTTATTAGTAAACAAAAAAGGGATTGTTAAAAAACAATCCCTTTTTTGTTTACTAATAAATTTTGTTATTTAGTAGTCAAAATCTCCTCCCATTCCTGGAGCTCCAGCAGGTGCTGCTTCTTTTTTCTCTGGTAAATCAGCAACTATGCACTCAGTTGTGAGTACCATTCCTGCTATCGATGCTGCATTTTGCAATCCTGAACGAGTAACTTTTGCGGGATCAACAATTCCAGCAGAAGACATATCTACATATTCTCCAGTAGCTGCATTAAAGCCATCATTAAATGGTTTAGATTTAACATTTTCTGCAATAACAGCACCATTTGAACCTGCATTCTCAGCAATTCTCATAAGAGGAGCTGTTAGTGATGCCTCAACAATATTGGCTCCTATTAGTTCCTCTCCAGATAAAGCTTTATTAGCCCATTCCTTAAGAATTGGAGCCAAATGAGCAAGGGTTGTTCCACCTCCAGGAACAATTCCTTCCTCAACAGCAGCTTTTGTAGCATTAATAGCATCTTCTAAACGAAGTTTTTTATCCTTCATTTCAGTTTCAGTAGCAGCTCCAACTTTAATGACTGCAACACCTCCAGCCAACTTAGCTAAACGTTCTTGTAGTTTTTCTTTATCATAAGAAGAATCTGTTTCATCCATTTGCTTTTTAATTTGGTCACATCTTGCAGTTACTGCCTTTTCATTACCCTCAGCGACTATAGTTGTAGTCTCTTTGTTGATAGTAACTCTTCTACCAGTGCCTAACATTTCTAAAGTTGCATTTTCTAATTTTAAGCCTGCATCCTCAGTAATTAGCTGACCATTAGTTAAAACAGCCATGTCTTCAAGCATAGCTTTCCTTCTATCACCAAAGCCAGGAGCTTTAACAGCAGCAACATTAAGAACACCTCTTAATCTATTAACTACTAAGGTTGCTAAAGCTTCTTTTTCGATATCTTCAGCAATTATGACAAGTGGCTTTCCTGTTTTAGCTATTTGCTCTAAAACTGGTACTAAATCTTGTACTAGAGCAATTTTTTTATCAGTAAGCAATATATAAGGCTCATCTAGAACTGCCTCCATGCGCTCTGTATCCGTTGCAAAGTAAGGAGAAATGTAACCTTTATCAAATCGCATTCCCTCAGTGACTTCCAACTCTGTAGTCATCGATTTTCCTTCTTCAAGAGAAATAACACCCTCTTTACCAACTTTATCCATTGCATTGGCAATCATTTCTCCAACTTCTTCATCATTGCCGGCGGCTATAGTTCCGCATTGCGCTATTGCAGTGCTATCACTAATAGGCTTTGAATTCTCTTCTATTTTTCCAACAAGGAATTCTGTAGCTTTATCAATACCTTTTTTTAAGGTAATAGCATTAGCGCCAGCTGCCACATTTCTTAGGCCGGCTTTCACCATTGCATGAGCTAGAACAGTAGCTGTGGTTGTACCATCACCAGCCGCATCATTTGTCTTAGAAGCAGCTTGTCTGATTAGAGCCACACCAGTATTTTCAATGTGGTCCTCTAGTTCAATTTCTTTTGCGATTGTCACACCATCATTAATGATTTGAGGAGCTCCAAACTTTTTCTCTAAGACAACATTTCTTCCTTTAGGCCCTAGCGTTACAGCTACAGACTCAGCAAGGATATCAATCCCTCTTTCGAGTGCTCTACGAGCTTGCTCGTTGTAAATAATTCTTTTAGCCATGTTAGGCAAGTAATTTAATAATAAGTTTTAATAATTTTTGAAACAAATATTTTAGCTTACTACAGCTAAAATATCCTTTTCTGAAAGCAAGACGTACTCATCTCCTCCCAATTTAATGTCAGTTCCAGCGTATTTGCTGTATAACACTTTGTCGCCAATACTCACTTCAGGAGTTTGTCGAGAACCATCGTCGTTAAGCTTCCCAGGTCCAACCTGAGCAACTTCTCCTACTTGTGGTTTTTCTTTAGCTGAGTCAGGCAAAAGGATGCCCCCAGCAGTTTTTTCCTCTGATTCGGAAACTTTAATAAATATTCTATCTCCCAGTGGTTTGACTGTAGAGACTGTAAGTGAAACAGCTGCCATAGATTAATGGATGGTCATAAATGCGACGCTGTGCGTCAAAAAATGGAAAGAGGTTTACTCAAACCGTATGATCAACAACATAATCTGTTAAGCAGCAATTAAACCACTCTTCAACTGTGCGGTTGGCCGAACCCAGTTAACGAATATACCCTCGGGATGGTAATATTTCGCATTATGGGTTGATCTAAAATCAGCCAATCATCACCAAGTCAATACAAAATGGTAGCAACTCCATCAACTTCAGCACCAGCTAAAGGTGTAGTACGTCAAGTAATTGGTCCGGTTCTGGATGTAGAATTTCCAGCAGGTAAATTACCAAAAATATTAAATGCTTTACGAATCGAAGCTAAGAACCCAGCTGGTCAAGATATAGCACTCACTGCAGAGGTTCAACAACTGCTAGGAGATCATCGAGTAAGAGCCGTCGCGATGAGCGGCACAGACGGCCTCGTAAGAGGTATGGAAGCTATCGATACAGGGGCTCCTATATCCGTTCCTGTTGGAGAAGCGACCCTTGGAAGGATATTTAATGTATTAGGAGAGCCAGTAGATGAACAAGGTCCAGTTAAAACTTCAGATACCGCACCTATTCATAGATCAGCACCTAAGTTAACCGATTTAGAGACCAAGCCTAAAGTTTTTGAAACAGGAATTAAAGTTATAGACTTATTGGCTCCTTATAGACAAGGGGGTAAAGTTGGTTTGTTTGGGGGTGCAGGAGTTGGTAAAACAGTCTTGATACAAGAATTAATTAATAACATTGCTAAAGAACATGGTGGTGTTTCAGTTTTTGGAGGGGTTGGTGAAAGAACAAGAGAAGGGAACGATTTATACGAAGAATTTAAAGAGTCAGGTGTGATTAACGCAGATGATTTATCTCAATCTAAAGTTGCTTTATGCTTCGGTCAGATGAATGAGCCTCCTGGAGCAAGAATGCGAGTTGGTTTATCTGCATTAACTATGGCCGAACACTTTAGGGATGTTAATAAGCAAGATGTTCTTCTTTTTGTAGATAATATCTTTAGATTTGTACAAGCTGGTTCTGAAGTATCAGCTTTGTTAGGAAGAATGCCCTCTGCAGTTGGATATCAACCAACTTTAGGAACTGATGTAGGGGAATTGCAAGAAAGGATCACTTCCACTTTGGAGGGTTCTATTACATCAATTCAAGCTGTATATGTCCCAGCTGATGATTTGACTGACCCTGCCCCTGCAACAACTTTTGCACACTTAGATGCTACTACTGTTCTAGCAAGAGGTCTTGCGGCAAAAGGGATTTATCCTGCTGTTGACCCTCTAGATTCAACTAGTACAATGCTTCAACCATCAGTTGTTGGAGATGAGCATTACAAAACCGCTCGTGCAGTTCAATCAACTTTACAAAGATATAAGGAGCTCCAAGATATTATTGCAATTCTTGGTTTAGATGAGCTGTCTGAGGAAGATAGATTAACCGTTGATAGAGCAAGAAAAATTGAAAAATTCTTATCTCAACCTTTCTTCGTAGCAGAAATTTTCACGGGAATGTCAGGGAAATATGTCAAATTAGACGACACTATTGCTGGTTTTAATATGATATTATCTGGCGAACTAGATGATTTACCAGAACAAGCATTTTACCTGGTGGGTAATATTGATGAAGTAAAAGCTAAAGCAGAAAAAATGAAATCAGAAAAATAAATTCTCAACTTTTATAAATAATTTCAAGCTCAAAAAAATTCAAAATTAATGTCAATTTCACTCAAAGTTTTAGCTCCTAATCAAAAAGTCTATGAAGGAGATGCTGAAGAGGTAATTCTTCCAAGTACAACAGGTCAAATTGGAGTCCTTCCAGGACATATTTCTTTAGTAACGGCTATTGATATTGGAGTTTTAAGACTAAGAATGAATTCTCAATGGAAATCAATAGCCTTAATGGGTGGGTTTGCTGAAATTGAATCAGATGAAGTTATAGTATTAGTTAACAGCGCAGAGATAGGTTCGGAAATAAATGTCCAAAAGGCTGAGAATGCTCTTAAAGAAGCAAAATCAGCAATTAGCAAATTTCCTGAAAATGAGAAAAGTCCTGAGAAGATTAAAGCACTTAATGAAATTTCAAAAGCTGAGGCAAGAATTCAAGCATCAAAAAATTAAATTTATGCTGTCCCACAAAAAGCGACATCAGGAAATTTTAGTTTAGCTACCTCCAATTTTTTAGTTTTACCCTCTTCTTGCCAATAATTTATTACTTCAGTAGCTTTATTAAGTATTTCAACTCTTTCATTATCTGTAATCCAACTTTTATTCTCTAATTCACTTTTTAATTTTTCCCAAGCATCATCTCTTGGCCAAAAATAGTAAGCTGTAAGAGGACTAGGACCGCCACCAACTATTTGATCTACTGCTAATGCAACGTTATCAGGTAACCACAAAATCTTGATAATGAATCTACCCTCATCAGGTTTAGGAGTATAACCTGTTGGGACTCCATCTTCATCAATTTTTGCTGCAGCCAAAACAGCGTTAGCTCCCATCATCCCAGCATTTAAAGAAGTTTTTTTAGAGTTTTGAGAATCACTTTTATGGTCGAGATTTTCCTGCGATTTCTCATTGATCTTATCTGATGAAGTCATTCAATACTATTTTTGTTTATTTTATAATTTATCAGCTTATGGACACTTATTGATCATTTTGATTAAAAATTCTTGCTTTTATTTATTCAGAATAATTAAGACCTTATTTTATCTATCATTTGAAACCTCATAAAATTCGTAAATAGTTGCTTCTAAAGAATCCCAAAGATCTTTAGGAATATCATTTTCTTCTGCAAACATTCCTAATTGACTAGCTAGGCCTCTTGCTTGAGATAATTTGGAATCATTAGAATTAGTTTTATCCATGTTGATCTTTTGATTCATCTAAAATAAATCTATTATCTGTATAAGTCAAATGTTCAAAATTCTAAATCAGAAATTTCTTTCTTAGCGCCTATGCTAAGAATTTCTGGCTCTGTTTCATTGACAAGAATATCATCTTCGATTCTGATTCCAATACCTTTCCATTTTTGATCAATACTAGGTTGACCTTCAGGAACTGGAATCCTATCACTTATGTAGATACCTGGCTCAACCGTAAGTATCATTCCGTTTTGTAATGGAATATCGTATTCTCCCATTCTATAAGCTCCAACATCATGAACGTCTAAACCCAGCCAATGTCCTGTTCTGTGCATGTAGAGATGTTTATATAATCCTTGCTCAATTATTTGGTTAGTATCTCCTCTCAACAATCCTATTTCCCTTAATCCCTCTACCAAAATTCTTAAAGCAGCATTATGTACATTTGTGGATGTAGAACCTTTTACAGATTTCTTAATTGCAGTTTTCTGAGCCTCTAAAACAATTTCGTATATAAGTTTTTGCTCTCTAGAAAACTTCCCTCCTATAGGAATAGTTCTTGTTATGTCTCCATTGTAATAATCAATTAATGAGCAACCAGCATCTACCAATAATAAATCTCCATCAGTTAAGTCAGAGTTATTTGATGTGTAATGCAAAATGCAAGCATTATCACCTGAAGCAACTATAGAGTTATAAGCAGGTCCTCTTGCACCTTTTTCTAAAAAAAATCCTTCTATTAATCCTTGAATTTGTCTTTCATTGTGTTTGGATGAAATAGATTTCCTCACTAATTCATGAGCTTCTGCGGAAATCTTAGTGGCCTCTCTCATCCTATTTATCTCAAAATCACTTTTAATTAATCGCATTTCGTTGAGATAAATTTCAGGTGATTTTATAGAATTTGCTCCTATTCCTACTCTTGAACGGGCTTCAAGTTGTCGAGAGAATATATCCAAAACAATTTTTTCAATTTTAGAATTTTTGCCTATCGAATAAACAATTTCTTCTGAATCACCAATATAAGCTGGAAGTAAATGCTTGAAATCATTAATTGAATGTGCTTTATCTGCTTTAAATTCTCTTTCAGCTCCTTCTATACCCCATCTAAAGCCGTGCCAAACTTCGCTAATAATATCTTTTGGAGCGACGAATAAAATATACCTTTCTCCTTTTGGCTTATTTGACAAGAAAAGAGCAATTGAATCAGGCTCATCAAATCCAGTAAGGTACCAAAAATTACTATCTTGTCTAAAAGGGTATTCGCAATCAGCATGATGTTTAACTAAATTAGAACTCGGGATAATAGCTGCTCTACCATTTAATTTTTTTAAGAAGATTTCTCTTCTATCTTCAAAAACTTTAGTGCTAGTTTTAAACATAAATTTTCAATTGGCGAGTTTTATAAAAAAGTGGAAGAATGAATTAAAAGATATCTAAAACTTATTAATTTTAATGGAACCAAGCGTTTACATTCTAATTTTACTAATAATTATTATTTTAGTAGGTTCCGCATGTTGTTCAGGAGTGGAAGCAGCTTTTTTAGCAGTTAATTCAATAAGGATTTTAGAATTAGCATCCAAACAAAAACCAAAAAGTTCTGCAAATCAACTACTTAAACTTAGAAAACATCTTGGAAGAACTTTAACTGTAATTACTATAACTAATAATGGTTTTAACATAATCGGAAGTCTTCTCTTGGGAGTTTATGGGGCCTTAATAATTAAAAGTAGTTTCGGTTTAACATTATTTTCAATTACTTTTTATGTACTAGTTGTATTACTTGGAGAAGTACTTCCAAAAGCACTTGGTACAAGATTTTCATTACAAATTGCCATACTATCTGTTCCGATTTTGAGGATGTTAAATAGTTTAATGAGACCATTTTTAATATTGATAGAACATTTATTCCCTGTCATAACTGCAGAAAACGAAATATCAACTGATGAAGCAGAAATTAGACAAATGGCAAAAATTGGTTCGCAAAAGGGCTTCATAGAGGCTGATGAAGCAGCAATGATTCTTAAAGTTTTTCAATTAAATGATTTAAAAGCTAAAGATTTAATGACCCCTAGAGTATCAGCGCCTAGTCTTGATGGGTCATCAAATCTTGAAGAAATTTCAAAACTTATAATTTCTAATAATTCTCCCTGGTGGGTTGTCTTGGGCGATAAAGTTGACAAAATACAAGGTATTGCAAAACGTGAAAACTTACTAACTAGTCTGATTAGAGGAGAAAATAAAAAATTAATTTCAGAATTATGTGATCCAGTCGACTACATCCCAGAAATGATAAAAGTAGACAAGTTGTTAACAAGATTTGACAAGGATCATAAAGGAGTAAAAGTAGTAGTAGATGAATTCGGAGGCTTCGTGGGAATAATTGGATCAGAAGCTGTACTTTCTGTATTAGCAGGATGGTGGCAAGAATAAATATGAACCAAATTAGTGTTGATAAAAGTTATTTAATTTTGAAAAAATGGTGGGAAAGTATAGATCTTACTAATTATGAAAAAAGTATTTTAAACAAGGATATCATTACTTTTAATCAACAACTTTTTAGACTAAAAGAAAAACAATTAAGAATTGGTATTTATGGAAAATCAGGAGTGGGGAAGTCTTCGATTTTAAATTTATTATTAAACAAAAACGAGTTTAAGACTGATATTATTAATGGATCTACGAAAAATATTGAAAGTAAAGAGTGGTGCCTTAAACTTAAAAGCCTTAAAACTATAGAATTAATAGATTCTCCGGGATTTGATTTTTGTGATATTGAAGATCCAGAAGGTATATTCTCTCAAATTAATAGTTCAGAACTAATTTTATTTACCATAGCTGGAGATGTAAATAGAAATGAAATGTCTCAGATAAATTCATTTATCAATAACGGGAAAAAAATTATTCTTGTTCTAAATAAAATTGAAACTTGGGATGTAAACGACTTAAAAAACATTGTAAAAAACATTAAATTAAAACTACCTCAACAACCAAATATCCCAATAATATTTAATTCAAGGAATAATATTAAGAATGATATAACTGCTTTATTAAATAAAAATGGAGAAAGTTTATTAACTTTTAACACTCTTCAATTAGCTGACAAATTATTCTTGAAAATAAAAGAACAAAGATTAAAAAGAAGACAAAGAGAAGCTCAATCGATTATTGGTAAATTTGCAACAATCAAAGCATCAGGAGTGGCATTAAACCCTTTAATTTTTCTTGATATTGCAGGAGGTCTTGCCCTAGATGCTGTACTAGTTGGGGAATTGAGTAAGTTATATGGGTTAAATATCAAGGGTGAATCAGCAAAAAAAATAATAAAAAAGATTTCTCTTAATAACATTTTCCTGGGAGCATCTCAAGTTGGTATAAATTCATCTTTTAACATATTACGTAAATTTTTCTTAGTCACTGCTCCCTTCACCCACGGTTTATCATTATTACCCTACGGACCAATTGCTATTATTCAAGCGCTAATATCAATTAGATCAACGAAAATTGTTGGGAAATTAGCCGCCAGAGAAATATTTAACAAACGCAAAGGATACCTTACAGATCCATCTCACATAATCAAAAAAATCATAATGAAAGATCCCGAAATCTTTTCTCATACAACAATTTATTTAAATAATAAAAAAAATTTAGATAATAATTTAGCTGTTTTTCTACCTTGAAATTTTATTCTGAAAATCGAATTGCCTTGTTTGGGACTAGCGCAGATCCTCCAACGATTGGCCACAAGAAAATACTCGAAGAATTATCAAAAATTTATTCTTATATTATTACTTATGCGAGTGATAATCCAAGTAAAAAGCATAAAGAAAAAATTTTTTTTCGAAAACTTCTATTAAAAACATTAATAAAAGAAATAAATAGTCCAAAAATTATATTTGATCAAAATATAAGTAGTCCATGGGCGATTGAATCCATAGAAGAATGTAAAAAAATATATGCTTGCAATAAAATTGATTTTGTAATAGGGAGTGATTTAATTACTGAAATTTTCTCATGGAAAAATTTTAATAGAATCATTAAAGAAGTTAAATTACTAATAATCAAAAGAGAAGGATATCCAATAGAATCTAAAACTTTTAAAATGCTAGAGACTAATAAAGTTATCTTTGAAATTTCTTCATTAAAAATTCCAAATATTTCTAGTTCAATGGTTAGATTAAATAACAATTATTCTAATTTACCTAAATCTTTAATCGATATAGTAAAAAAGAATAATTTATATGAATCTATTAGCTAGTTGAATGAAGTTTTTCCTTGCTCAATTAAATCCAGTTGTTGGCGATCTTGATGGTAATGCAAAAAAAATACTCAACATAGCCGATAAAGCATATTCAAATTCTGCTGATATGGTTCTAACTCCAGAATTATCTTTGTGGGGTTACCCTGCTAAAGATTTACTTTTCAAAAAAAATTTAATTGAAAGACAATTTACGATTTTAGAACAATTATCTATATCCATTTACAAAAAATATGGGGATTTAAGTATTACTATTGGAATTGCTGAAAAGATTGATGATTCTTTTTTTCCAAATCTTTATAATTCTGTAGTTCTCATAGAGAATGGTAAATGGAAAACAATCGCACGTAAGATTATTCTCCCAACTTACGAAGTATTTGATGAGAAAAGATACTTTAGATCTGAGGATAGAGTATCTGTAATCTCTAAGAAAATTAAAAATAAATCAATTAATCTTGGAATAACTATTTGCGAAGATTTATGGGTTAATGAAAATATTGAGGGAAGAGGTATTCATAAAAAGAATCCAATTTCAGAATTAAAGAGCAAAAACATTGATCTTTTACTAAATTTATCTGCATCTCCATACACGTTCAAAAAATTTAATTTAAGAAATAGAATTTCAAGTTTTGCTTCTCAATATCTTCAAGTTCCTTTGATTTACATTAATCAAGTTGGGGCAAATGATGATTTAATTTTTGATGGAAATAGTTTCATTATCGATAAAAATGGATTGAAAATTAAGCAATTAAAATCTTTTTCAGAAGATACTTGTTCTTGGGATATGAATGAAAATTTAAGTTTCTCAAATGAAAACAAATCTTCTGAAATTTCTTCAGTTTTTGATGCTTTAGTTTTGGGAGTAAAAGACTATGCTAAAAAATGCGGATTTAAATCAGCTTTGATTGGCTTAAGTGGGGGAATTGATTCAGCGCTTGTTGCAGTAATTGCAACAGCGGCATTAGGAAGTGAAAATATCTTTTGCGTCTCTATGCCTTCAAAGTGGAGTTCAGAACATTCTAAAATTGATGCAAAAGATTTAGTCGATAGACTAAATATAAGTTTAAAAACAATCTCAATTGAAAATATTATGTCCTCTTTTGAGGACTCTTTTATAGAAAGCCTAAACTTCAATGCAGAAGGAATAACAAATCAAAACATCCAATCAAGGATAAGAGGTACTCTTTTAATGGCTTTAGCTAATCAAGAAAAGCATTTATTACTTTCAACTGGTAACAAATCAGAGCTGGCTGTTGGCTATTGCACACTATATGGTGATATGAATGGAGGATTATCTGTCATAGGTGATTTATATAAAACTAATGTTTTTAAATTGTGTAGTTGGCTTGATAGTAAAGATTCAGTCGAAAGTAGAAAAACTTATAACTTAAATTCCAGAATTAAAATTATTGGGGATCCAATCCTTAAGAAGCCTCCTAGTGCTGAACTAGGCCCTGATCAACTTGATACTGATTCACTCCCTCCATATTCTTTATTAGATAAAATTCTTAAGGGAATTATTGAAGAGAAAAAAGATATACAACTTCTTGAACAAGATGGTCATACCAAAGAACAAATTTTAAAAATAATTTCACTAATCAATAAAGCAGAATTCAAAAGGAGGCAAGCCCCACCAATACTTAAATTAAGTAGTCAATCACTTGGTAATGACTGGAGAGTCCCAATAGCAATCTACCACTAAGATTGTTGGTTCTTAAAAGTTAATTCTTGGATTTTTTTTAAAGGTCTCTTAATTGATTGAGGATTAATTCCTTCTCTAATAGCGAGAATTAAACCGGCCGCCTCGAAGTAGTTATCAACTTCAATGAGTTTGGGATAATCAAAACTATAATTATCTAGATTTACAATATTTTTATTGTTAACAGAGATTATATTTAACCCTCTTTCAATCCCGGCTAATACTGCTTCTCCTCCTAGTGCGCCACTTGGAACAACAATAGAGTCGACATGACTTGGATGTAAGGTGATTTTCTCGTTTTTATCATTTAACTCTATAAGATTTGGAGCTTTACTTAAGCCAATCAATACTGATGGCAAAAAAGTATATCCTATTTCTTCAGAAGCCGCACGAGGGTCTAAATTTTCATTTAATTCAATTGGACTTAATGCAGGTGCATGTGCGCAGGGAACTTTGAGAAACTTACTTATTAAATGACTTATTATAGCCTCAACTCCCGCGATGGGATCAACGCCCTTTCCCTCCCTATATGAATTTGTTTCAACTAAATCTAAATTATCAGGGAATTTAGCTACTACAGCTATTGCGGTTATACCTTTATTTATTAATCTTTCTCCTGCTTCAATTAAAGTATCAGCATTCTGAATCAAACCTTCACTTATGCCTTGTGATTTAGAAGCAATAGCTATTCCTAAGGGTTTTTTTGTAAATACATAAGAATCAACATCAATTCCTAATGTGGCGACACAAGCATCTGCGACTTGTAAATGCCTAATTAATATTTCATGTTCAATACTAGAGTCGAAAATTATTCCAATTTTCTGCTGTTTTACACTTTTAAGGCCAATTTCTCCTTTGGCGAATCTATCTAAGCTATAACCTTCGACATAAAAAATTTCTTTATGATTCTCAGAAAGAGATCCCCCATTCATTACATTTGGATGAGTTATTAAGCATCCACTTGCAGAGGCTAACAATTTTGCGGCAGGGAGAGCATCTCCAGCAAATCCACCGATTTCACATCCAATCCCAGTTGGAATAATAAATATTGTTGGTGATATTGCCATTACCTATATTATTTTATATTTACGCATTAATTGGATTTGCTAAAACAGCATTAATTCTTATCTTTTTTTTTGAATTAGGATGATTTTTTAAAACTTTTATATTGACAATAGACCATCTTATAATCATTCCTTTTTTCATCAATTTACCTATAATGAATTTCCTTAGATTAACAATGCTTATTGATGCTGGCCAATCCAAATAAAAATCAACCTTTCTTAATTTCATTTTTGATATTTACCAAATTGATTATTATATAGATTTTCTTCAACTTCATCACCGATAACAATATGTAGATCAGACTTTGGATAAGAAACACATAAGAGAGCAAAACCCTTTTCCTGCAAATCATCATTTAAACCCATTGCATCTTCTTGTTCAACTGATCCATCAATCACAATTGAGGCACAGCTAGTACATACTCCCGAACAGCAACTGCTTGGTAAATCAATCCCATTAGCTTTAGCGGCAGTAATTATATCTTGGTCCTCAGAACATGGAAAAACATAAGTCTTTTCATCTAATTCAACTTTTATATTATATTCTGACATTTTTTGGGTTCAACTAGACAGTTGAACCTCCAACTACCTCTAAAATTTCCTGAGTAATAGCGGCTTGTCTTGCTTTATTATAGGTAAGATTTAAAGTACTCGCTAATTCTTTAGCATTATCACTTGCATTGTTCATTGCAGTCATCCTACAAGCAAGTTCTGAAGCTGCTGACTCTTGAAGAGCCCTAAGAATTTGATTTTGCAAGTACAAAGGTAATAATGAATCTAATAATTGATCAGGACTTTGTTCAAAAACGATATCAGAGGACAATTTCTCTGATTGATTCTTTTCAACATTTGATTTTTCAACGAGTAATTTACTATTTTTTGT
The DNA here is from genome assembly GCA_003209655.1 of Prochlorococcus sp. AG-442-M23. Lineage (GTDB taxonomy): Bacteria > Cyanobacteriota > Cyanobacteriia > PCC-6307 > Cyanobiaceae > Prochlorococcus_A. The sequence continues at coordinate 28,887 of QCPW01000001.1, forward strand.
AGTTAATCTAAAAATCTCATCATTTTCTTCTGCAATTCCTTGAGGATCTAATGGCAATAATGTTTGTACAACAGGGGCACAACTTACGAGAGTGATAAATTTGGTATAGATGATCTCCACTCTATCTGAGTTTTCTGATAAGAATTCAGCTAAAACCTCATTGGTTATACCTTCAGAATCTATCGCAGTTGGTACTTGTTCTAATTCTTTGAATGTACTTTTAATTGTATATTTGTCCTTCCTATTTTGAAAGTAACCTATTGCTTTCTTCCCTATTAAAATCAAATTTGGAGAATAACCTTGTTTAATTAACTCTGCGTATCTAATTTCAACCTTTTTAATTAAATTTGTATTGTAACCACCGCATAACCCCCTATCTGCAGTTATGCAAACCAAAGTAATGGTCTCAACTTCTCTCTTAGACAATAGAGGAGAATCTACAGCATCAAATTGAACTCTAGATTGAATATTTTCTAAAACCCGAGCAAGTTTATCTGCGAAAGGTCTACTTTTAAGAACTTGATCTTGTGCTCTCCTTACTTTTGCAGCTGCAACAAGTCTCATAGCCTCAGTTATTTTTCTCGTATTTTTAACCGAAACAATTCGATCTCTAATCTCTTTAAGATTTGCCATGGTATCTCCTTAAATAAATTTAAACTGTGGCAAGCATTGTAGATTTAACTTCTTTTATTACCTCTTTTAATGTTGCTTCTAATCCTTCACTAAGTTTCTTTTCCTTAAGAATCTCTTCAATAAAATCTGCTTTATTTAACTTTAAGTATTCTCTAAGTTCAGCCGCAAATTTAGTTACATCATCAACAGGAACTTCATCAATAAGACCCTTAACGCCCGCATATACAACAGCGACTTGTTCAGCCAGATTTAATGGAGTGAATTGTGCTTGTTTTAGCAATTCTCTTAATCTCTTGCCTCTTTCAAGTTGTTGTTGAGTTGCCTCATCAAGATCAGAAGCAAATTGAGAAAATGCTGCTAATTCATCAAATTGAGCTAGTTCTAATTTTAGTGTTCCAGCAATCTTTTTAATAGCTTTTGTTTGCGCTGCTCCACCAACTCTACTTACTGAAATACCTACATTAATTGCAGGACGTAAACCTGAGTTAAACAAATCTGCGCTTAAGAAAATTTGTCCATCAGTAATTGAAATAACATTCGTTGGGATATATGCAGATACATCTCCTGCTTGAGTTTCAATAATAGGCAATGCAGTCATCGATCCGCCACCCATATCATCTGATAATTTTGCTGCCCTCTCAAGGAGTCTACTATGTAAATAAAAAACATCTCCAGGATAAGCTTCTCTTCCAGGTGGCCTTCTTAAAAGAAGAGACATTTGTCTATAAGCTTGAGCTTGCTTTGTTAAATCATCATAAATAACAAGAGTAGCTTTGCCTTGGTACATAAAATGCTCAGCTATTGCTGCACCAGTATAAGGAGCTAAATACTGTAAAGCAGCCGCTTCAGAGGCTCCTGCACTCACTACCACAGTATAATCAAGTGCTCCTTTCTCTCTTAAAACTTCAACAACGTTTGCTACTGATGCAGATTTTTGACCAATTGCAACATAAACACAAACAACATCTTGACCTTTTTGGTTGATTATTGTGTCTATAGCTATAGCAGTTTTTCCAGTTTGTCTATCTCCAATAATCAATTCTCTTTGTCCTCTTCCAACAGGTATCATCGCATCTATAGAAGTTATACCTGTTTGCATTGGTTCATGAACTGATCTCCTTTTAATTATTCCAGGAGCCATTTCTTCAATAAGTCTATTATCACTTGTAGGAATTTCACCTTTGCCATCGATAGGTTGACCTAGAGGATTAACAACCCTCCCCTTCATAGCTTCTCCAACGGGGACGGAAGCGATTTTCCCTGTAGATTTCACATTACTTCCTTCTTGCACTCCTAACGCTTCACCCATCAATACTGCACCGACATTATCGTCTTCAAGATTAAGTGCTATTCCTTCAGTTCCATCTTCAAATTCTAGCAATTCTCCTGCCATAACTTGATCTAAGCCGTATATTCTTGCAATACCATCACCTATTTGCAGAACAGTTCCTACATTGCTAACACTTACGGATTGGTCATAATCAGTTATTTGTTGTTTTAAGATTGAACTGATTTCATCAGGGCGTATAGATACCATGGATTTAAGAATTTAAGGTTGATTTAAAATTTACTTGGAAAGTGACAAACCAAGTTTTCTAATTTGTGAAGCGAGGGAAGCATCAATTACTTTTGATCCTACACTGGCGACGAAGCCACCAATAAGAGATGGGTCGATTTTAGTTACAAGTTCTAATTTTTCAGTTCCAGCAATATTGATGATCTTTTTGGTAATAGAACCTTTCTGTTCATCAGTAAGCTCGACTGCAGAAGTAACAGTTGCTAAAGCAATATTACTATTTTCTCGGTAAATCTCTAAAAATCTATCAAGAATAGAAGTTAGAATGCTAATTCTTTGCCTATCGGCCAATAATTTTAAGAAATTAAGTAACGAAGAATTAACCTTATTTGAAAAAATCTCAATAATGATTCTCTTCTTAGCATCTGTCTCTAAAACTGGAGAGGATAGTGCCTTCTCCAATTCAGGGGAATCATTTACTAATTCTAAAAGTTGTTTAACCTCAGTAACCATCTCTTCAGTTTGCGAATTGTCATTTACGACTTGAAGTAATGCTTCTGCATATGGTGTAGTAACTGAATTTAATAGTGGCATTAGTTAACCTCAATATTGTTAATTGATTGAGTTACCAAATTTTCTTGTGTTGTTTTATCAAGTCGATTTGGGAGAGAATCTAAAGCTTTCTTAATTGCTAATTCAACAGCTTCTTTTCGAAGTTGAGATATTGCTCTAGATGCTTCAGAGCTCTCATCAGATATTGCACTTTGTTTAATTCGTGCCATCTCTTCGATTGCTTTTTTCTCACTTTCCATTCTGATTGATTCAGATCTTTTGAGGGAATCTGCTTTTATTTGAGAAGCTTTCTCTTCTGCTAAAGATAATTCTCTCTTTGCCTTCTCTAAAGCTTTTGCAGCATTGAGAAGTCGATCCTCAGCATCTTTTAATTCAAGAAGGATTCCTTCTCTCCTTTTTTGAAGCATTTTACCTAGGAAACCAGGTAAAAATTTATAGAGGCCAAAAACGACTACAGCCCAATTAAGGATATTAGTTTCAAATAAATTAAAATTTAATCCAAAACCTTCTGTAGCAAAAAGAGTTAAATTCATTTTTCTAGAATCAATCTATTAACAATAAGTTCGCTTAGATCATCAGCTTGTTTGGAAAGTTGATCACGAGCAACAGATGCCTGACTTTCAATTTCTAGCCTTGCTTTTTCTTTTGAAGCATTTGCTTCATTATTAGCAAGTTCTAGTGCCTCTTTATAAAGCTTGTCAGACTCATTCTCAGCTTCGCTAACAATTCTTTGAGCTTCTGAACGAGCACTTTGAAGCCGAGTAAATAAATCAGCTTCTAATTTTTTAACTTCTGAAAGTTTATTTTTAGCCTCAATAATATTGTTACTTACAAACTTTTCTCTTTTTTCAACAACATTGCCAACTGGCTTAAAAAAGAGAGAATTTAATATATAAGTAAGAGCAACTACTTGGATCGCCATTAGCGGCAAAGTGGCATTTATATCAAATAATCCACCTTCTGTAGCACCAAAAATGTTAAAGGCCAACATATGATTCAGTTGAAGTTAAAAAATTAAATTTAAATATTGCTAATTAAGGATTAAAAGCAATATTTACTTTTAGGAAAAAGGATTCGCAAAAAGTAGTACCAAAGCCACAACTAATCCGTAAATTGTTAATGACTCCATGAAAGCGAATGATAAAAGAAGAGTTCCTCTGATTTTACCTTCAGCTTCTGGTTGACGGGCTATACCTTCAACAGCGCCTTGAGCTGCGTTACCCTGGCCAAGACCTGGGCCAATAGCACCTAGTCCAACTGCTAATCCAGCAGCTACAACTGATGCAGCGGAAGTAATCGAATCCATAATTTTGAAATAAAGAGCTTAATGCTTGTGATAAATCTTTTTGTCATACACGCTTGGACATCCTTTAATTTAAGAATGGGTCTGATATTTTCAGACCTACGCGATTAGATATTTTGCCAGATTACAGACACTTTGTAAAAGTATCTGAATGTATTAGAAGAAAGCTAATGATGTTCTTCAACAGCTTCTCCTATGTAATAAGCAGCTAATGTGGCAAAGATTAGCGCTTGAATTGCACTTGTGAATAACCCAAGAAACATTACAGGAATTGGTAAAACTAAAGGAACTAAAAAAACCAAAACACCAACTACTAGTTCATCAGCAAGAATATTTCCAAAAAGCCTAAAAGATAGAGATAAAGGTTTAGTAAAGTCTTCTAAAATTTTAAAAGGTAGCATTATTGGTGTTGGATGAACATAATATTCAAAATATCTCCACCCTTTATTACTTAGACCAGCATAAAAATAAGACAAAGATACTAACAAAGCCAAGGCTATAGTTGTATTTATATCAGCTGTTGGAGCTCCTAATTCTCCACTTGGCAACTTGATTAATCTCCAAGGTATTAAAGCGCCTCCCCAATTACTTATAAAAACAAACAAGAAAAGAGTTCCTATAAATGGCATCCAATCTCTATATACTTTTTCACCAATTTGGGTTCTTGCAAGATCTCTAATGTAGTCCCATAAAAATTCAAGTAAATTTTGCAACCCTTTAGGATCATTTTCCATTTTTTTAGTCCCTAAAGAAATAAAAACTAATAATGCTCCTAATAGAATCCAAGAAGTTAAAAAAACTTGTCCATGAAGTCTTATGTTGCCAATCTGCCAGTAAAGATGTTGACCAACTTCTAGTGCTGCAAAATTTGTTGGCAAGGAGTTAAAAAACATTTTGATTTAAAAAATGATAATTTTTGATAAGCAAAAACTTACTTAAGAACGTGAAAAATAAAATATAAGGCAAGGCTTATAAATAAAAAAGCCTATCATTGCTGGGAAAATTTCTAATGATCCTAGCTTGCTCGCAAAAATAAAGAGACAAACTGGAACCAATAGTTGTAATTGAGAAACGCGAGTTGATTCTTTTCCAATTTTTCCTATGCTTTTAGCAAGCAAACGTAAGTAAAAAATCCCAGAAATAGCTCCTATTAAAACACTAAAACCAAAAGTATAACCAATGATAATTGCTGTTAGAGATGCAACTAAAATGGCAACAATAAAAGTAATACCAAAAATTGTTATTTGCAATTTAGTGTATTCATCATTTTTTGAAAAAATTTTTTGAAATTGATTTGCAATAACAGATTTAATTTCATTAATGAAAGAATAATTCTGGACAGGGGATTCATGAACATTCTTACTAGGAAGATGTTCAATTCTTTTTCTTTCTGAGTCCACAGACGTGAACATAATTAAGAAACCCCCCTCTATACAGTTTTTAAGTAAGTATAAAAACCCAGTGAATCTATCATGGAGAGGGGCCTTTTAGCTAGGTATTTTTTATTTAAAGTCCTAATTCTTAAGATTTGTGATATTTGATATTTGTTTATAAATCATTAAATATGAATTGAGATTTATTAAACTAAACTAAATTAGTTTAATTTCACTTAAAAACGAAGTACAAAGACTTGGCAAAGTACTTATTTAACGTCTCAATAGTATATCTACGAACCTTAAATTGGAGATAAGTAAAGAAGCCACAAAATATAACCCACTTTTTAAAAGAAATAGAACTTTTTATTCCAAAACTATCTCAAAAAATTTAAGGGACACTCTCTTACCTTTGCCTTGGAAGATTTGGCCGTATGAAGGGAAACTACTAATTATTGTGATAGGTATTTGGTCTATTTTAGGACTATTTATTTTGGGTTCTGCAAGTTGGTGGGTTGCCAACAAGGAAATGGGAGATTGGGCTTACTATTTAAAAAGACAAATTATATGGTTTATTCCAGGATTAACCTTCTTTTATTTCGTCTTAAATACAAATATAAGAGATCTTTTAAAAATTTCAAAAATAATTTTTTACCTCTTCATTTTGTTAATAATATCAACTATTTTTTTCGGCAGTACAGTAAACGGATCTTCAAGATGGTTAATTCTGGGCCCATTACAAATACAACCTTCTGAACTCATTAAACCATTTTCAATTTTAGAAGCAGCTAATTTATTTGCACATTGGAATTTAGTTAAAAATAATAAAAAAATTATTTCATTAAGTACTTTTGGATTATTAATCTTATTGATAATGAAGCAGCCTAATTTAAGTACTGCGGGATTAACGGGGATTCTTTTTTGGATAATGGGCTTATGTGGTGGTGTTAAATTCAGTTCACTCTTATCAGTAGCTTCATTAGGATTTGCAAGTGGGTGTATAAGTATTATTAGCAATGAATATCAAAAACTAAGAGTAATATCATTTATAAATCCTTGGAAAGATGCACAGGGTAATGGGTATCAGTTAATTCAAAGCTTATTAGCAATAGGTTCTGGAGGATTATTTGGACAAGGATTTGGTCTCTCTACACAGAAATTGCAATATTTGCCTATTCAAAGCACAGATTTTATTTTTGCTATTTTTGCAGAAGAATTTGGTTTATTAGGATCAACCCTATTTTTAGGCTTTTTAGTTCTTTTTTCTTATTTAGGCTTAAGAATTGCAATAAAATGCAGAAATAACTATACAAAGTTAGTCGCTATTGGATGTGTAACCATACTTTTATGCCAATCCATAATGCATATTGCTGTAGCAACGGGAACTATGCCTACTACGGGTTTACCATTACCTTTTGTAAGTTACGGAGGAAATTCTTTATTGTCCTCATTTTTTGTGATTGGCATGTTGTTAAGATGTTCTCTAGAATCGACTGGCTTTATAGGCATCTTTAGTGTACGAAAATCTTTTTATTAGCTAGAATTTTAAAAATTTATTTTATTGTTATCACATCAATTAATTTAGTTATTTCAGAGTTAGCTCAAAAGGGTAATTTATTAATGGAGCAAGGGCTTTATAATCCAGGCCCTTTTACTATTTTTTTAGTCTTTACAGCAGGTCTTTTAACAAGTCTCGGGCCATGTTCTTTATCTTTACTACCAATCACAATTGCCTATGTTGGTGGAACTAAGAAGAATAAATTTAAACTTATAAGCTTTTCTATTGGAGTTATTTTTTCGCTCATTGCCTTGGGCGCATTAAGTGGATTCTTGGGAAGGATATATGGACAATTACCCTCTTACTACACATCTTTAGTGGCTTTCATAGCAATAATTATGGGTCTAAATTTATTAGGAATTTTAAAATTCCAATTCCCAAATGGACCCGATTTAGGATTTATGGAAGATAAGTTTCCTTCTCTAATAACGCCTTTTGTTATTGGTGGAACTTTTGGTCTTGCCTCTTCGCCTTGTATTACTCCAGTACTAGCAACACTATTGGCATGGGTATCACAAGCGAAAAATCCAACAATTTCAATTATCTTTTTATTTTTCTTTGGACTTGGACAAGTAACTCCATTAATTCTTGCAGGGGCGACAACTGAAAATTTAAAAAAATTTCTTGAACTTAGAAAATATAGTCAAATAATTCCCACCCTAAGTGGAATATTCTTAGTTTCTATAGGAATTCTAAATTTAGTTTCAAATTGGATCTAAATGATTATTTTTAAGAATTTAATTTTTAAAATATCAAGTTTAAGATTTGCAATTGTATTAATAATTTTTATTGCTTTTGTAAGTGGCATTGGAACTTTCATACCTCAAGGAAATGATCCGCAAGATTATATTGATTTCTACAATGAAAATCCAATTCTAGGATTTATTGATGGATATCAAATTCTTAAACTTCAACTAAATCACATTTATACAAGTAATTGGTTTTTATTTTCTTTAATACTTCTTTGTATTTCGCTTGCAGCTTGCAGCTTTCGAAGGCAAATTCCCTCATTAAAGGCTGCATTAAAATGGACTGACTATAAAGATGAAAAAAAATTCTTCAAACTCCAATTAACAACTAATTATAATGCGAACCAAAATGAAGATCTTATATTAAAAGCTTATTCTTTGCTTAGAAAAAAAGGGTGGGGCATTACCAGATTTGAGAATCGCTTATCTGCGAGAAAAGGTTTAGTAGGTAAATTTGGACCTATAATTGTCCATATAGGACTTATTATCTTACTTATAGGCTCAGCATATGGAAATTTTAGTAGCCAATCTAAAGAAAAATATTTGAAATTAGGAGAAAGTTTAGATTTAATAAATGAGAGTGATAATTCAAAAATAACAATAAAATTAAAAAATTTTTTAATAGAACGTGAAAGTGATGGCAAACCAAAGCAATTTACTTCAAATTTAGACTTTTTATCCGAAGAACAAAAGTTTAATGAAATAAAAACAACTCAAGTGAATCATCCGATCAGATTCAAAGGTTTAACTATTTATCAAGCCGATTGGGCAGTTTCAAATATTGTTATGGAAATCGATAGTGTTCTTTACCAACTAAAACTAAAACCTATCCCTGAGATAGGAGATCAAATATGGGGGCTATTAATTGAATTAGGAAGAGAGAACAAAAATAATTATCTTTTAACAATTGATAATGAAAATGGTCCTCTTAAAGTCTCAAATATTAAAGATTTTTCTGAAAGTTTTGTTTATTTAAATGGGGATCCTGTAAAAATAAATAATTCAGTACTATCTTTAAAAAAGATAATACCTAGCAGTGGTTTAATAATTAAAAATGATCCTTCAATTCCATTTATTTATTTATCTTTTACCTTAATAATAATTGGAACAGTTTTCAGTCTTATTCCTACAAACCAAATATGGATTTTATTCAACAAAAATTCAAATAAATTATTTGTTGGTGGTTTAAGTAATAGAAATTTACTAGGTTTTAAAAAGGAATTTCTAAAGTTATCAGACGAGATAAAAAAATATTAGTTTCTTTTCTGACCACTATAAATGTCTAATTTCATAGCAACATTTCCTCTAGGATTAAAATCAGCGTTTAAATGAATCCAGTGAGGCGATGCTGCATTCAAGAGGTCATCCATAATTATATTAACCACCTCTTCATGTGATATTTTGAGATCCCTAAAGTTATTAATGTAAAGTTTTAAGGATTTCAACTCGTATACTTTGGTATTTGGCTGGTAGAAGATTTTTAATTTTGCGAAATCAGGATAACCAGAAAAAGGACATTTACAAGTGAATTCAGGAAGTTCAATTGAAATTTCATAAATTCTTTTTTTATTTGGATTTTCAAAGCATATTATTTTTGATTCTTTTATTATTCTTTCCCCATACAAAGGTTTATTAGTCGAATTATGTAAATTAACTTTACTCATTTTTTAAATATCATATTTACTAAAAATATATAAAAAGCTAATTTTTCGCAAAAATTCAATCTATAAAAAAGTATTACAAATCAATAAGTCAAAGGATACAAATTTAAAGATTGTATCAACAGTTACAATCCGATGTTGATTTAAAGAGTTTATATATATTTAGTTTCAAAAAATTTATGGACATTTGTTTGGAAAATATTGATAACAATCTAAATAAATCCCTTAAGCCGATTAGTGTAATTGGAATGCTTTGGCTCCAAACTCATTTTGATAATAAGGAATGGGAGGCATTATCTAATAATCAAGTAATAATTTCAAACGAAAATTCTCAGTTGTTAGTTGAAGATGCTATTAGCGCCGGTCTAAAAATCGAATCATTTTCTGGAGTTTCAAAACTGGATGTTTTTCATAAAAAGAATTAAACTTAAAATATTCAGTAGCAAATCATGAAGAAAATTGAGGCAATCATACGTCCATTTAAATTGGAAGATGTAAAAATTGCATTAGTCAATTCTGGAATAGTTGGAATGACAGTGAGCGAAGTTAGAGGTTTTGGCAGGCAAAAAGGACAGGTTGAAAGGTATAGAGGTTCAGAATTTACAGTCGAATTTCTTCAAAAACTTAAAGTAGAAGTTGTAGTAGAAAATGAAAAAGTAAATTCGGTAATAGATGCAATTGCCGAAGCTGCAAAAACAGGTGAGATTGGAGATGGAAAAATATTCATATCATCTATTGATTCTGTTGTAAGAATTAGAACTGGAGATACAGACGAAGAAGCTCTTTAACTAAAGAGTTTCTTTTACTAGGTTTTCTATAAATTTCCTATTTATTATTGGATTAGGCACTTCCGTCTTAGACATCCAAGCTAAGTATTCATGATTCCCTGCAGGACCTACTAATGGGGAAGCTACAATACCCTTTATATTCCATTTTAATTCTCCTGCTGCATTAATAACTGACTCTATAGCCTCAATATGATATTCAGGCTTTCTTACAACACCTCCTTTACTTACACGATCTTTGCCTACTTCAAATTGCGGTTTAATAAGAAATATTCCCTCTATTAAATCTCCTGATAGTAAATTATTAATAGGTTCAAAAACTAATTTTAATGAAATAAAAGACAAATCCGCTACGACAAAATTTGGGAGTAAATTGTTTTTAGAATATAAATCTTCAGGGTTTAAATATCGAATATTTGATCTTTCAAAGAGTATTACTTTTGGGTTCTCCCTTATTTTCCAAGCCGTTTGTCCATAACCTACATCTACTCCATAAATTATTTTCGCGCCTTGTTGCAACAAGCAATCAGTGAATCCTCCAGTAGAAATCCCTGCATCTATGCACACTCTATCTTTCACATTAATTTTTAATTTTTTAAAAGCTTCGAATAATTTTTCACCTCCTCTTGAAACAAATTGAGGTTCAGATTCAATAAAAAATTCAGATCCTACTAATACTTGTTGGCCAGGTTTATCGAAAATCTTCCCATTAATATCTTTGACTTTCCCAGCAAGAATTAAGCCCTGTGCCTTCTGACGAGTTTCACATAAACCTTTATTTAAAAGATAAAGATCTAATCTACTTTTATTAATCATTTCTACAAAAAAGATGAGGCCTAATAGTTTTTAATGACAATTCGAAATTATACTCTTAAATAATTATTCAAATTCTAATTCTAAATTTAAATAAAAAATAATTATTACTTATAAATATAATCCAATCGCAAATTTGTATCATTGATAAAATGACTTAGTATTTATAAATATAAAAGCTAAAACCCTTAGAAAAAATTATTTATCCAAATATGTTTAAGGGCAAGAATATTTTTAACGTTAACCAGTAGAGCAATTAAAAGATTATAGTTATAATAATGAAATTGACGATGTTTAAAAATTGTGATTGAACGTTACACATTACCCGAAATGGGAAGAATCTGGACCGAAAATGCAAAACTTGAAAGTTGGCTGAAAGTTGAAATAGCTGCATGTGAGGCAAATTATTCTATAGGGAAAATGCCTGAAGCGGCATTAAATGAAATTCGTTTAAAAGCAAAATTTGAAGAATCAAGAATTAAAGAAATTGAGAAAGAGGTAAAACATGATGTAATTGCATTTCTTACAAATTTAAATGAATATGTTGGAGATTCGGGAAGATATATTCATGTTGGGATGACTAGTAGTGATGTGCTTGATACGGGCTTATCATTACAGCTTAAAGATTCTTGCGGATTGTTGCTAGAAGAAATTGAAAAACTAGAAAATGAAATCAGATTTTTAGCGAGAAAGCACAAAAATACATTAATGATTGGGAGATCGCACGCAATTCATGGAGAGCCTATTTCGTTTGGGTTTAAATTAGCAGGATGGTTAGCGGAAATATTAAGAGATAAAAAAAGATTATTAACACTTAAAGAATCTATTTCCATAGGACAAATAAGTGGTGCCATGGGGACTTACGCTAATACAAATCCCGAAATAGAGAAAATAACCTGCGATTTGCTTGGTTTAAGACCAGATACAGCAAGTACTCAAGTCATTTCAAGAGATAGGCATGCCGAATATGTTCAAACAATTGCATTGGTTGGAGCTTCCCTTGATAGATTTGCTACTGAAATAAGGAATCTTCAGAGAACAGATGTTTTAGAAGTTGAAGAAGGATTTACAAAAGGTCAAAAAGGAAGCTCAGCTATGCCGCACAAAAGAAACCCTATTCGTAGTGAAAGAGTTAGCGGTTTATCTAGAATATTGAGGAGTTATGTTGTAACAGCTCTTGAGAATGTCTCACTTTGGCATGAAAGAGATATTAGCCATAGTTCTAATGAGAGAATCATGTTACCAGATGTTTCTATATGCCTACATTTTATGCTTAGAGAAATGCAAGAAATAATAAAGAATTTAAAAGTATATCCAGATAACATGCTTAAAAATTTGAATATATATGGGGGCGTAATCTTTAGTCAGAAAGTTTTACTTTTGCTAGTTGAAAAGGGTTTGTCAAGAGAAAAGGCTTATAGTTTAGTTCAAAAAAATGCTCATCATGCTTGGAATAATGAGAATGGTAATTTCAAAAATAATATTGAGGCGGATCAAGAAATAATGGAATTAGTTACTATAGATGATTTAAAGGGATGCTTCGACCCCTCCATTCATCTCAATAATTTAAATGTAATATGGAAAAAGTTAAGTATTTAAATCTTTTAAATCTTATTTGAAGTTTAACCACAGTTTTTTAAAAAAATTAATGACAAAAAACTTTAGATTTGAAAAAGATAGTATGGGACAAATAAAAGTCCCTGCAAAGGCTTTATGGGGAGCACAAACACAAAGATCAATCTTAAATTTTTCTATTGGTGAGGAATTAATCCCAATTGAATTGATTTATTCAATTACAATAATAAAGAAAGCAGCTGCAATTACAAATTGCAAATTAGGTTTAATTGACAAACAGAAAAAAGATCTGATTATTGAGGCTTGCTCAGAAATACTCGATGGTAAACATGATTCTCAGTTTCCTTTAAAAATATGGCAAACAGGTAGTGGTACTCAAACAAATATGAATATAAATGAAGTAATATCAAATATTGCTTCATTAAAAACAAATTCAGAACTAGGAAGTAAAAAACCTATTCATCCTAATGACGACGTTAATAAATCTCAGTCTACAAATGATACTTTCCCAACTGCTATTCAGATATCAGTTGTTTCTGAAATAATTAAAAAATTAGTTCCATCAATAAGAGAACTAACTATGGTCCTAGATCAAAAGAGTAGTCAATGGAAAGATTTAATAAAAATTGGCAGAACTCATTTTCAAGATGCGGTTCCAATTTCCCTTGGGCAAGAAGTTGCCACTTGGTCAAAACAGCTTAAAGATGCCGAAGATGCTCTTGTAATGAGTCTTGATCAATTATATTTTTTACCATTAGGTGGTACTGCAGTTGGTACAGGTCTTAACTGTCCAAAAGATTTTTCTGAAGAATCAATAAAATCAATTTCAGAGGATACAAAACTGCTTTTTTACAAATCAAATAATCACTTCTCTTTAATGGCATCACATGATCGATTGGCACATGTAATGAGTCAAATAAAAATCTTAGCAGGTGCATTATTTAAGATTTCTAATGATATTAAAATATTATCCTCAGGACCTAGATCAGGTATTTATGAGTTAATTATTCCACAGAATGAACCTGGGAGTTCAATAATGCCAGGTAAAGTAAATCCAACTCAATGTGAAGCTTTATCAATGTTATGCACTCAAGTAATGGGTTTTGAACATGCAGTATCAATAGCTAATGCTAGCGGAACTTTACAAATGAACGAATATAAACCTCTTATAGGATTTAATATTCTAACGAGCATAAAATTACTAACAAATGGAATAAGTAACTTCAGAATAAAATTAGTTGATGGAATACAGCCCAACCCAAAGACAATTAAAAAAAATCTAGAGAATTCACTAATGCTTGTTACGGCATTGGTGCCTCAAATAGGTTATGAAAAAGCAGCAGAAATTGCAAATCTTGCTTTTAATGAATCAATTAACTTAAAAGAGGCAACTATAAAATTAGGTTATCTAAGTGCTAATGATTTTGATAATGCTATCAATACAAATGAAATGATCTAACTAATGTATTACTAGTAATTATTATCAATCCTTTTTGTCGCAGGATTTATATTCTCAGAAATTTTTAACATCTCATTCGATTCAGAAACAGGAAATCTATTAATAGCTTTTAAAACTAATTTTGCTTTATTCTTTAGTTTATTGCTAACTCCTATACAGTATTGAATTTGTGATAAAACATCAATTGACCTTCTTAAGATCCTTACTACATCCCCCTCATCTAAAGAAGTATTCAAAATTAGTTCTTTCCATTTTTTGCCCCTTGCCCATTCTGAAATTATCCCAGTTAGATCTGTTTCTAGAAAAATAGGAGTATCAATATAAAGCTTTTTTTGTTTTGAGGCGACTAGTTTTTTTAGCCCCTCTAACTCATCAAAAACATCTACAACTTTTTTAGAAGGCTTAAAATTACACCAAAGATTTGGTCTTCTTACATCAACACAAATTGCTTGAATAATTGCGGCCAAATCGGGAGGATCTAAATCATCCAAATAGCCACTAAGCAAAACAAGTCCGACCCATAATTCATTTTCACTTCTTATAGCACCAACTGATTGCCCTACTTCAGTAAGATCTAAATTATTTAAACAGCCAAAATGATTCAAAATTTTTATTAGATCAGTAAATTTTTTCCAGTTATGATTTTCTTTATCTTCAAGACGATTATTTCTCATAATTATTTCTTGCTCAACTTCAATAATCCGTTTTTTATATCTTTTTAACTTTTTAGAGTCACCGAATCTATGAGCAGGATGGCTAGTAATTGTTTTATCCAAATTAGTAATTAGTTTCTGTTGTTCTAAAACTTCATTAGTAAGATCATATTGAGGAGTTATTAAATCAAATTTTTCAGAAATTTGAGAAATTTTCTCTGCAAAAGTTTTTGATTCATTATCGCCCATTATTACTTCGCCTGAAAAATGCATCTTAGGTTTCTCGAGTTTCAAAATTTCAATTTTCTCTAAATCAGGAAAAATGTTTACTATGTAAGAGGGTTTTATAAGAATAAATAAATTATCAATTGTTAAACAAAGCAAACTTTTAATTTTCTTTGATTCAAATATTTTTTTACAAATTAAAGCTGGAACAACTTTCCTTTTTATTTGAGGAGCTTTGATAGAAATTAAACTTCCATCTTTAATAAAAGTAATTGCATTAGTAATTTCTTCTGATAATTTCTCAGCAGCTTGTTTTTCTAATATCCTTAATAATCTTCTTTCTTCTTTCAAACGACTTTTCAACCTTTCATAATTATCAAAATCTTGCCATGAAATAGTAGAAGTTATTTTTTTAAGTTCTAGCAAATCTCTTTCTAGATTATCAAGAATAAACTTCTCTTCTGAAGATTCTCCTAAATATAAAAAACTTCCAAAACTTCTTTTTATTAATTCTCTAGATTTATCTAAACTATAATTTTGTAAAAGGTTAAGAACCATTCCATAGCTTGGGGTGAACTGACTAACAAGTGGATTTGGTTTACTAATCGCCAAAAAACTAGCTTCTTTAGCGCCCTCAAATCTAGTTTGCAATGTCACGACATATCCCTTTAAATCCTTTCCTCTTCTTCCAGCTCTTCCTGCCATCTGCAAAAATTCACTACTAAATAACAATCTATGACCTTCTTCAGTCCTTTTGGATAATGTAGAAATCACTGTTGTTCTTGCAGGCATGTTAATACCCGCTGCTAAAGTTTCAGTAGCAAAAACAACTTTTATCAAGCCTTGTTGAAATAGCTCCTCAACTAACTCTTTCCAAGCTGGTAGCAAACCCGCATGGTGTGAAGCTATACCTCTTTTAAGAGCTTCACAATTAAATTTATCTTTTATGCCTTCTTCATTATTTTTTAGATAAACATCTAATCTTTGAGATATCATATTTGCTTCTGAATAACTAACTAAAGATAAATCTTTTATGTGTTCAACAGCCTTATCACATCCTCTTCTACTAAAGATAAAATAAATAGCTGGCAACATATTTCTTTCCGCAAGTTTTGAGACTACAAAGCCAATTGGAGGAGACTTTGGTTGCATTATTCTGCCTACTTTACCTGTCTTTTTTTGCCCCTTTGGTGCTCTCCAAATTTTACAATTAGGATGAATCCCATTACCCTTATTATTCAAAAGTGGGTGAAGTCCCTTTGCACTACAGAAAATAAAATCTAAGGGAACTGGTCTTTTATCGCTATTGACAAGTACTGTAGGCCCATGAACTTTTTCTATCCAATTTCGAAGTTGATCTGCATTAGATATAGTTGCTGATAAAGCTATCAACTGCGTTCTACTAGGACAATGAATTATAGTTTCTTCCCATACTGTTCCTCTTTGCGGATCGTTCATATAATGACATTCATCAAGAATTACAGATTCTAGATTTGCCAAAGGGTCATCAAATTCTTCAAATTCTCCATAGAGCATATTCCTAAAAATCTCAGTAGTCATAACTAAGATTGGAGCATCTCTATTTATACTGATATCGCCTGTTAAAAGACCTACATTGTTCTCTCCAAATTGATTAATAAAATCCCTAAACTTTTGATTTGATAAAGCTTTCAGAGGAGTTGTATAAAAAGCTCTACTTTCATGAGATAAAGCTCTATAGATAGCAAATTCGCCAATTAATGTTTTACCTGACCCAGTTGGAGCAGTTAAAACAACGGAATTTCCACTATTAATAGCCTTTATTGCCTCTACTTGAAAATCATCAAGCGGAAATGGGAAATATTCCTCTAAATTAAGCAATAATTGTGATTGAGAGGAGGAGTAGTTAACTTCTTAAGATATGATCTATATAGATATTAATAAACAATAAAAAGCTTGCACGCTTTAATAGTAAATCTAGACCATTTTATAAAAATGAATTAGTTTAAATTGTTAAAAAATGAACAAAATAAAAATTCCAAAAAATAGGATTCGCAAATTAAAAACATTCACTTTGGGTCAAAGACCATATGAACTTCAAGATTTAAATTCAAAGAAAAGTAAAAATAATCTCATAGACTTATCTAGTAATGATTACTTTGGATTAAGTAGAGATAAAGACGTTATAAAAGCTTCTTATCAAGTAAGCTTATCTGAAGGCCTTGGATCAGGGAGTTCTAGATTTATAACAGGCTCAAGACCAATACATAAATTATTAGAGACACAACTTGCAGAATGGCTTAATCAGGAAAAAGTTCTTTTATTTCCAAGTGGGTTCCAAGCTAATATTGCAGCCGTACAAGGTTTAGCAAATAGAAATAGTATTGTAATAGTAGATAAATTAATTCATAATTCTTTGTTAGTTGGAATAAGAGCTTCTGGATCAAAATTAGTGAGATTCGCACATAATGATTTAGAAGACTTAGAAAATAAAATTCTTAAATTCAAGTCAACGCAACAGTCAATTCTTATAATTGTTGAATCGCTTTACAGTATGGAAGGATCAATTGCTCCTCTCCAAGAAATAACAGGAATTTGTAAAAAATATAATGTTGAATTATTAGTGGATGAAGCTCATGCTCTTGGCATTTTAGGACCTGAAGGTAAAGGTATAAGTTTTAATTTTTCTAATGAAATAACTATGATTACAGGAACCTTTGGTAAATCATTTGGCAGTGGTGGCGCTTTCATAGCTTGTAATTCAAAGATTGGTGAGTACTTTATCCAAACCAGTGGTGCATTTAGATATACAACAGCTCTTGCACCTGCTTTAGCTGCAGGCGCACTTGAATCTCTTCAAAAAATCAAAAGCCATAAAGAATGGGGTATAAATTTATTGAACAAATCAGAAAAGTGGAAAAAAGAAATTCTTAGAAATTGCAGCTATCAAGTTAAGGGAGACTCGCAAATCTTATCTATAATTGTTGGCCAAGAAGAAAAGACAATGCTTTTACAAAAACATCTTGAAAGAAATGGATTTTTAGCTGTCGCTATTAGGCCGCCAACTGTTCCTTTAAACAAATCAAGAATAAGACTAACAATTAGCAGAGATTTAGATCTAGACATACTCAAAAATTTTATTTCTGTTTTAAAAGCTTTCAAATGAAACAAATTATTACCCAACATGGATGGGGGTTAGATCAAAGTTTCTGGGACATTTACAAAATTGAATTTCAAAAAAACCAATGGCATTGGCAAGATAATGAGAGAGGATATTTTTCAAAAAATATCAAACAAGCAAAATGGATAAAAAACAATTTTAATAATCAAATCAAGATGGTTTTGTGTCACTCACTAGGTTTTCATTTAATACAGAGAAATCTTTTAGATGAAGCATCACACATTGTCTTTATAAATTCATTTAATAATTTTCTCCCCTCAAGCAAAAAAAGAAATTTAATTTATCGATCCCTTAAGAAAATGGAGAAAAAAATAATGACATTTGAATCAGAAAATATGTTAAAAGAATTTATACGTCGATCTTTTTTGCCAAATGATATAAATATAAATTTCCAAAAAATGTTTTATAAAGATTTAGAGGCTTTGAATAATAATCTTCTATTAAATGACCTTAAAAAACTTTATGACTATAAAAATTCGTTAAGGCCTTTTGAGAAAAATTGCAATGTCATAGTTATAAATTCTAAAAAAGATTTGATTCTTGACAAAGATTCAAGTAAGAATTTTATTGAACTACTAAACAAAACATTAACCAAAAAGCCTACTGTAATTGAATTATCTAATCAAGGTCATTGTTTAACTAATTTAAATTTTTACCAAATCATAAAAAAAACTCTGGATAATAAAGATGCAAAATAAAATTTGGAATGAAACAGTTAAAAAGAATTTTAATAATGCTGCAGCAAATTATTTAGGTTATTCAAATATCCAAAGACATTTTGCTGAAAAAATTGTTTCTTTTCTAAAAGAACTGAATATTCAAAAAGGTGAATGGATTGACCTTGGTTCAGGTACCGGCTTATTAGCTGATGAAATAGAAAAAGAATTTTCTACAAAAAAAATTACTCGAATTGATTTCAGTAAAAAAATGCTTCTACAGAATAGAGAATATAGTAAAAAGATTTTATGGGATTTAAATAATGGCTTACCTCCAAAAATTAGAAACTGTTCTTTAATGACATCTAACTTTTGTATACATTGGTTGAATAATCCCCAGAAAATAATAAGAGATTGGTTTAATAAATTACAGTCCGGTGGTTATTTAATAATTGCGTATCCCACAATAAACTCCTTCCCTGAATGGAAGCAAACTTGTAAAGAAACCAATATTGAATATAGTGGCCTTACTTTTCCTCTTTCAAGAGAAATACTTAAAAATTTCACCTCTGAAGAAATATTATTCTCAAATAAATATTTGTATGTAGAAAATTTTCCAGATATCTATAAACTTTTAAGAAGCATAGTGAATGTAGGGGCTCAATCAACCAAGTGCAAACGTAAAAAAGTATTTGAATTAAAAAAAATGCAAAAGTATTGGCCTAAGAGAGACACTAATTCAGTTAATCTTACATGGGAAATTAATATCCAAATATTCAAAAAATTATGACTAGCATAAAGAATCAATTCAAATTTATCATATGTGGGACAGATACAGATATAGGAAAGACATTAATTAGTGCTCTATTTGTAAGGGGATTAAATTCTTTTTACTGGAAGCCTATTCAAAGTGGTATTGGATCAGAGACTGATAGTCAAGCTGTTAAAAGACTTGCAAAAGTGGAACAAGGAAAGATAATCAATGAAGCATATATCTTTAGAGAACCTGTTTCCCCTCATTGGGCTGCAGAAAAAGATCAAAAAATTATCAACTTTCAGCAACTAAATTTGCCAAATGTTGATGGATCTTTAATTGTAGAAACAGCGGGGGGCTTAATGGTCCCAATTACTAGAAATTATTTGCAAATAGAGCAAATTAAGAAATGGGGCATTCCTGTAATACTTATATGTAAGAGCGGACTTGGGACACTTAATCACACACTTCTTAGTGTTGAGGCATTAAAAAAAAGAAATATTAATATTTTAGGTTTAGTTATTAATGGAAAAAAACACTTAGATAATCCCAAAACATTAACTGAATTTAGTAATCTTCCCATTATTGCGGAATTTCCATATATCCAGGAAATTGACTCCAATAATTTAGATATAATATGGAGAGAGTTGAATATTAAAAATAAATTGATCTCCTTATTAAAATCAAAAGAAAACAAATGAAATCTCAGGTTTTAAAAAATATTAATCAAAATTGGCACCCTAATATATGGCCTCCTTTTACACAGATTTCAAATAGCAAACCTCAAATAGAAGTTACTCATGGGAAAGATGCTTTAATATATACTAAATACCCAAAAAAAGAACTTATTGATGGAATAAGTAGTTGGTGGGTTACTCTACATGGCCATAGTAACGATTACATAGCAAATGCAATTTTTCATCAAGCCAAGACCCTTGAACAAGTTATATTTGCTGACTTCTTGCATCCACAGGCTCAAAAATTATCAGAAAGACTAAGTAGCCTAACCAATCTAGAAAGACTTTTTTTTTCTGACAATGGATCTACTGCAGTAGAAGTTGCTTTAAAAATTGCCTATCAATCATGGCAAAATCAAGGTGAAACAAGAAACCAAATAATTGCTTTTGACGGAGCTTATCATGGTGATACCTTTGGTGCAATGGCTTTAGGAGAAAGGAATATTTTCAATGAGAATTTTGATAACCTTATGTTTCCCGTTAAAAGGGCTCCTTGGCCTTCAACTTGGATAAATGATGAAGAGGTTGAAATAAAAGAGAATAAATCAATTCAAATTTTAACTAACCTTCTCAAAAAACCAACTGTAGCAGTGATACTTGAACCATTAGTACAGGGGGCTGGTGGAATGAATATGGTCAGACCTGAATTTATTAAAAAAGTTTCAGAAGTGGTAAAAAATAATGATTCTTTATTAATAGCCGATGAAGTTTTAACTGGATTTGGAAGATGTGGAAGCCTCTTCGCATTTCAAAAGGCAAATATAATTCCTGATTTAATTTCTATTTCAAAGGGTTTAACTGGAGGATTCTTACCTATGGGAATTACGTTAGCTAATGAAAAAATTTTCCAAGCTTTTATTAGTGATTCACCTAAAAAAACTTTTTGGCATGGTCATAGCTTTACTGCGAACCCTTTGGGCTGTGCGGCAGCTAATGCGAGCCTTGACTTATTAGAAAAAGATCCACTTAAATATCTTTCGTTTGAGAAAAAACATATTGCCCATCTAGAGAAAATAAAACAATTACCATTTGTAAAAAATTGTAGGATCACAGGAACAATCGCTGCATTTGATATTGAAATGGGGAATGATGATGGTTATTTAAATAATATTGGTAAACGAATAAAAGATTTATCAATCAAAAAAGGTTTATTTATTAGACCGCTTGGGAATATAATCTATCTATTGCCCCCTCTTTGCATTACAGAAAATCAATTAGAAAAAAGTTACGATATAATTTTTGAAATTTTACGCGATCTATAAAATATAATTTTAAGGCCCTTGTAAAATAGCATTTTCTATATCCCCCCTATTAATACAATAAGAGAACATTCTTTTTGTTAATTTTCCTCCACTCTCCCACACAACACTTAAATCTTCTTGTTCAAAAATAATAGTTGCGTGCCAATTAGAAAGTAACAAATGCCATTTAGACGGGTTATCTATATCTTTGGTTGCACCTAAATCTTCAAGCCACAATTCTAATGATTGAAGCGAATATTGATTAATTGGTGTATCAGGTGGAATCACAGGACTTCTTATCTTAAAAGCCAAGTTGGAATTGACTCAACTCCTTCACCGGTAAAAGAAGCAATTAAAATTGAAAAAAGCAAACTAATTAAAATAATAGTAATTAACAAAAATAATGCAAACATTTCGCCATTTGAGAATGGTCTTCTATTAGCAACCAAATTATTATTAGTAGAATCATTAACAAGAGGATTTAAAACATTTGTTTTGTTTTTATTGGTTTTTTTAGAATTTAACTTTAATTTTTCATCATAAATTTTCCTTAAATTAGAATTATTTAAATTTTCATAGGCCTCCAGCACTTTTTGAAATTTGTTTTTTGCCTCTTCTAATTCTAAAGAAGTTGTATCAGGATGAAGCTCAATTGAGAGTTTACAAAAAGCTTTTCTTAATTCTTGATTTGAAGCATTTTCATTAACGCCTAAAATCTTATAATAGGTTATCTCACCTTGCAAAAATTTATTTACCATTAAAATTATTCTAATCAATTTTTTTAGAATTGATTTTTTTTAGTAAGGGTAAAGAAAAGTTTTTTAAAGCTAAATGAAAAAAGAAAGTATTCCTAAAGAACTCCTAAAATTAATTACTGAAGAAGAAATCATGATGTTTAAAGAATTGAAGATAAAAATTAAAGAATTAAATCATAAAACTAACTTAACGAGATTAATTGAAGGAAATGATTACTGGATTTCTCAAGTTTATGATAGTATTTGGTTCTTTAGAGAAAATTCAAATAAAAATTTTGATAACAGAAAATTTATTGATATTGGATCTGGTTGTGGTTTCCCAGGTTTTGCTTATGCCATAACACATCCTAATTCAGAAATATATCTTGTGGACTCTTCAAAAAAGAAAACAGATTCACTAAAAGAAATTATCAAAAAAATTAATTTCAAAAACAATATCTTTGTATTAAGTGATCGTATTGAAAATCTTGGCAGGCAATGTTCATTTAGAAAGAGTTTTGATATTGCAACAGCAAGGGCAGTTAGTAATCCTTCAACAGTTTCTGAATATATATTGCCTATGTTAAAAAAACAAGGTTTAGGTGTTTTATATTGTGGTAAGTGGTGCCATCAAGATAATAAAAATTTAGAACAAACACTAAAAGTATTAAAAGGGGAAATCATAGAAAACAAAATTAACTTTTTACCCCAAGAAAAAGGAGTTCGTAATGTTATTTTTATTCAGCCAAAAGGTTCTTGTCCAGAAATTTATCCTAGAAGCATAGGCAAAGCTGAAAAATATCCACTAAAAGGTTAATTCTCTGATAATCTTTTTATTGACTTTTTACCAAACTTATCTTTTAAGGATCTCAACCTTCTTATAACTTTTTTAGGTTTTATATGCTTTTCTAATACAGTTAATAATTGGCTCTCCGATACATCGACATCTAATAAATTTGCGTTGTTTCCTGGAAACCAATGACTCCCATTTCCTAGTAATTGGTATCTAGATTTTGCAAATTCTTTCAAATCAAAAGAATCTATCAAATTTGATAGCCAAAGAAGTACAGGAATATTTATACCTCCTGGTGTATTTTCCCAATGCGGTAAATTTTTATCCCAACTTTGATACCATTCTAAACCTAAGGAATTTATTGATTCCTTTTTTAAATTTTTTAATATTTTTGGTAAATATTTTTTAGATTCTGGCAATAAAGATAATGCTTCTAGATGTAAATCAAAGTCTCTCTCTTTTGCTATTCCGACACTTATCGTATGAACATTATTATTACTTAAGCAAAAAAGATCGTTAAAAACTATTGGGTGTAGAGGTCTACAAAGATCCAATATCTTGGCAGATGGAGTGTGAAGATGTCCACCTTTATCTGTGGGACTTATGATAAAAACCCCAAGATCATATTTATGAGCCAAATCAATTACCTTTGTATTTGTTTGATTAATGAAATACCAGTGCAAATTAACATAATCAAATAAATCTGTTAATATCGCTTGCTCTATCAGTGATGATTCTCCATGCGTAGAAAATCCTATATATCCAATTAAATTTTCTTTTTGGAATTTCCTCAAAATATCAACACAGCCCCCTTCTCTTACAGCCTGATGAAGATGTTCAGGTGTATTGATACCATGAATTGCTAATAAATCAATTTTTTTTACTTGCAATTTTTCAAAGCTTTTCAAAAGTTCCTCTTCAAAAAATTTTGGATCTCGATTTGGAGGAATTTTGGTTTGAATTATTTTTGGTATTCTCTTAGTACTTTTAAAACCCATACCTAATTGAATTTCAGAAGTTCCATAATGCTTAGCTGTCTCTATATGATTAAAACCAAATTCATTTGCAAGATTCAATATTTTCTCAACTTTCTTCTGTTCTTTTTGTGAGATTTCAGAAAATTTAAGTTCATCCCAACTTTTTTGAAATCTCATACCTCCTAATGACAAAACAGGCATTTTTAGATTTGTTCGACCGAATCTACGATAAGGTAAATCCATTACAAATTAATGTTTGTTGATTCTTGGCAGTTTTCCCAGCGATTGAAACATATCTCTATTAAGACTATTTTCTAGATTTTCCAATTCTTCAAATTTAACCCAATGAATGCAATCAACAGGACAAGTATCGATAGCTTCTTGCAATGTTTCTAGATTATCACCATCCTGTCTTATTGCTCTACTCCTACCGTATTCTTCATCAACGACAAAAGTATTTGTGGCTACATGTGCGCAGTATCTACAACCAATACATTTAGATTCATCTACCCAGATAGCGTGTTCAACTAATTCTCCTCCAAGCACAGGTTCAAAACCTGATAATTGTCTAATTTCATCAGGTTCATCAACTTCGCCAATAGGATCAATATCCAATTATTAGCTTTCCCACTTGGTAAGGACTAATTCAATTGATCCATCATTTTGATTTTTTTTCTCAACTATTTGATATCCTTCCTCCTCAGTTTTAGAAATAATTGTATTGTAAGCATACATTTGAGTAACTTTTGATATAAATCTTTCAACAGGTAAATCAAATTTCCAGAGATCCAGATCAGTTACCAGTTCATATGAATCAGAATTGTTGTCCCATTTAAAACCAACTTTTGTGTCTCCTGGCAAATCAATACTAATATCAACCTCAGTAAATTGACCTTTATAACCTTTGATAAACTTTTTTTCTTGATTAATTACATAACCAAGTTGATTTAAAGCTTTTGACAAGGGCTTAGCTTCTTTAAGTTTCGTTTTAATAACGCTAAAATGTGACATTAGATTCTTTATTAATTTGTAATTTTTTTGTTTGGTTAGAGATAAAAGCCTCTGTTAATTTGTTGGTTACTTTTACTACACCAAGAGCACTTTCAATGTTTTTGGTAGCATCACTACATGAGGCACCTTTAAATCCCTCAACAGTTTCTTCAACTCTTCCATCTTGATGGATTTTAAATCTTAATGTTTTTTGTTGCATTAAAATTAAGTAATATATACTTAAACTTTATATAGAATAACGAAAAATAATTGTTTCAGTTGGTACAAGTTAAATAATATTTCTTTTTTTTTATTGATTGCCTAATAAATATAAAAAATTATTTATAAAACCCTTTCATTCCCATTGAATCTAGGGCAGTTTTTGCTTCTTCCATTACAGAAGGTTCTTTATCAAAAAGAGCAATAGTTGTACACTCATCAACAAATTTCTCCTGAAGTATATTATCTAACTTTTCAAACAATCTACATAAAGACCATATACAATTACTTCTCACGACAGGTTCATTATCTATTTTTAGACTTATTAAAAGTTGTTCAGCAGCCAATTTTGCATTAGAGGATGAGATACTGCCAATTTCAGCTAGAGAACTAGATGACCATAATCTTACTGAAGCTACATCATTTTTTAATGAATTTATTAATGGCTTTAAAACAATTTGATTATCGTAATTAGCTAAACTCCAGGCAGTAGCTCTTCTTACATACGCATTATCGTCTGTTTCTAATAGACTTACTAATTTTTCAACTGCGCTAGGAAATGGATTTCTACCTAATGCATATACAGCACTCATTCTTTCTACAGGGCATGGTTGATCAAGTAAAGGTAGTAAAAGAGGAAAAGATCTTTTATCTCTGTATTCACAAAATATTCTTAAGCCTTGTATTCTTTGTTCTCTATCACCTTTAAGTAATTTTAACGCTTCATCGCATTCTAAATTTTTATTTAAAGTTCCTCCAGAGAAACCATCATTATCAATCTGTTCTAAAGGATCGATTTCAATCTC
The DNA here is from genome assembly GCA_003209655.1 of Prochlorococcus sp. AG-442-M23. Taxonomy (GTDB): domain Bacteria; phylum Cyanobacteriota; class Cyanobacteriia; order PCC-6307; family Cyanobiaceae; genus Prochlorococcus_A. The sequence continues at coordinate 54,830 of QCPW01000001.1, forward strand.
TGCAGATAATTCTTTAGCTAAAACATCAGGATCAATTGTAATTTCTGCCAAGCTTTCATTCTGTAAATCCTTTTTTTTAGTCATTTTTAATTAGCTATAGATCAATTAATCGGAGCAGGAGACATCATATCTCCTGGCAACCAAATCCTGGCACTAACAGCAAAAAAAGCTACCCCAAAAAGGCTAACAATTGCAAAAGGTAAGAGTTTAGTTTTAATAAAACCCAATAATCAAAAGTCAATTTATTTAAATAATAACGTGTTTAAGTGAAATTTAATAAAAAATTTAAAATATGGTTAATTGATATTAGTATTTTGTCTTAACTGACCACATGCTGCATTTCTATCTGAGCCTCTGCTTTTTCTAAAGCTAACATTAATCCCATTCTTAGAAAGTCTGGATTGAAATAGTTGAGCATTCTTTGAAGGAGTTTGATTAAATTCAACTTCCTTAATCTTATTATATTGAATCAAATTTACATGACATTGGAAACCTTTTATTAGATCACTTAATTCATCTGCCTGCTCTAATTTATCATTAACTCCATCTAGCATTAAATATTCAAAACTGACTCTTCTACCTGTCTTTTTTACAAATCCTTTGCAATCATCAATAATATTTTTAATATGATAATTTTTAGCACTTGGTATAATTGCCTCTCTTGTTTTTTGATTCGAAGCGTGCAAACTTATTGCGAGAGTAAACTGACATTTTCCTAATAACTGAAAAGACATTTCCGATAATTTATTAATCATTTTTGGAATAGCAACAGTGCTTACTGTTACTTTTCTCTGACTAATATCAAAATCCTCATTGATTGATCTAATTGACAAAAGTAACTCAACAATATTAAGCAAGGGCTCACCCATTCCCATAAAAACTATATTAGATACTTTCTGATTCATTTCATTTTCAATAAACAAAATTTGATCCAGTATTTCACTGGCTGTTAAAGATCTCTTTAATCCTTCTTTACCTGTAGCGCAAAATTTACAATCCATTGGACAACCAACTTGACTTGAAAGACATGCAGTTAATCTTTTTTCAGTTGGTATTCCGACGCACTCTACACGTTCATTATCCCTAGTACTTAATAACAATTTTAAAGTTCCATCGTTTGCTAAATATTTTTCTTTAAGGGTAAGTTCACTAAAAATAAAACCATCTTTTTTTAATTGCTTTCTAAAATTTAAAGGTAAAACATTAATTTGCTCAATATTTTTAGACCTATTCTTATAGTTATAAATCCAATTATAAATTTGACGTCCCCTGAAAGCATCTTGACCATAATTCAATGCAATATTTTCTAGTTCTTTAACACTGCATCCAAGAAGATTCTTCAACTTATTAAATCTACCATTTTTTTAAGATTATTACCATAATAATAATCCATGTTTTAAAAAGTACTCAGTAAGAATAAGTGCTATAAAGCCAATCATAGCAATCCTTCCATTAAGTCTTTCATTATAAAAATGAAACCCATAACGAGGTAGTTTTCTTTTAGGAATAATATCAGGCTTAATCATAAATTAAAAATCAAAACAACATTCTAGTAATTGAAAATCACAATAGCTTTTATTCATCGGAAAGTAGTCCTTCTTCTTGTAATCCTTCCAAAGCGGCAGGATCAGGCAATTGATCTTCAGAAAATTGATTTTCAGCATTAGGCCTTGCAAAAGCAGCAAAATTACTTGAAGCAGGATCAATTCCATGCCTATTTCTAGTAGTTTCTAAATCTTCATCACTTGGATCATCAAGAATAGCTCCAGAACTTACACTAGGTGTTTGTGGCATATCAACTGTGTAGTCTGGCCTTAAATTCTGGGCTCTTCTATAGCCACCAGATTCTTCTGCGAGAATATCAGGGTGCGGCCCAGCTTCAGAAGCTAATTCTTCAACAAATCCACTAAATCCTGTTCCTGCAGGTATGAGTCTTCCAATAATTACATTCTCTTTTAAACCTCTAAGCCAATCAGATTTACCTTCTATGGCTGCCTCTGTAAGAACTCTTGTGGTTTCCTGAAAAGAAGCCGCTGAAATAAAGCTATCAGTATTAAGTGAAGCTTTGGTTATCCCTAATAAAACAGGAGTGAATTCAGCTGGGGCTCCCCCAGTAATAGACATCGCTTGATTTGTATCCTCTACTTGTCTTAATTCTATTAATTCACCAGGAAGAAGAGTCGTATCTCCTGCATCTTCAATCCGAACTTTACTCGTCATTTGTCTGACAATAACCTCTATATGCTTATCACTAATCGCTACACCTTGAGACTTATAAACATTCTGAACCTCGCTTACCATCTTTCTTTGTAATTTTGATATAGATTCTTGAGCTGCTTCCATTAAAGGTTTTTGATCTTTTAAATCTGTAAACAAACAATCAAGTAACTCATGTGGATTAATTGGCCCATCAGTTAAGAGTTCTCCCCCAGTAACTTGCTGTCCATCACTAACCATAATATTTTGTCCAATTAGCAGTTGGTACTCATTAATAGAATCATCTCTCTCTATTACAGATAAGGATACTGATTCATCATCAGTCCCTGCTTTAATTTGCACAACACCAGATTTTTTACATAATATTGAAGCATCTCTTGGTCGTCTTGCTTCTAATAATTCTTCAATTCGCGGTAAGCCTTGAACGATATCTCCTGTTTTCTGCCTTTCAAAAACTAGTAAAGCTAAACCATCTCCTCTTAGAACTAAATCTCCATCTTTTACATGTAAAACCGAATCAGGCGAAACCATATATGGTCGTCCAAGTCTTAGAGTTACAAAGTCACTAGAAATTTCTTCTATTTCTCCGCAAGAAGTAGATTTTTCCGTTTTGCTAATTAAATCTCCATCCACAACACGATCTCCAACTTTAACAACTGCTTTATCTTTAGTATGTATTCTAATTTTATCTTCTTCTCTTTCAACTATTAGACGTCTAATTGGTTCACCCTCAACTACTTCTGGTAATTGAACAGTTCCTTTTTCTTTACAAAGAATTTGAGTAGTGGCAATTACATCACCAGCTTTGACAATCTGGTTATTCTTAATCTGCAATTCAGTATGTGTTGAACCATGACTTGAATCAGATATTGTATCTCTCCTCACCAAAATAGATTCCAAAATAACTAAATTTAATCTATTAATTGATTTATCACTTTTATCTTGAATTGTCTCAACATCAATTGTCATCTGAGGAGTGGCATCAAAAGTTTCTAAACTCAAATGAGTTCTCAGTAGTTCTACACCATCAACAGATTTTATTAATTCACCATCTTTATATGAAAGCCTTTGAACAGCTTTTAAACCTAAGGATGGTCCTTTTTCCTGTTTAACATGTGATAATTCAGGCAACTGAGCCTCATCAGGTATATTAAATTCTTCAACAGTTCTTAAAAGTAGCCCCTTACTTTTTGATGTTTCTAATCTTTGAACGAAGAGCATTTCTTTATTATCAACCCCCTCTATAATTTTGTCGCCAGGATTAACTAATTGTCCCTCTTCAGAAAATCTACTCAAAATCTCTTCATCTTCACACTCATGAAAAGAACCATTTCTAATAGTAATTTCACGCAAAATATCATTTTTTTGAGTCACTGTGACAATTCCTGATGTTTGACTGAATATATCTTTGACTACTTCTGTTCCTGCTTCAATCCATTCCATGTCCTCGGTCATAAGTAATGATATATCTTTATTTATTTCATGTGTCTCTTGAGGAATCCAAAGCAATGTTCCACCTTGACTAACTTCGAAACCATTTTTAGATGATCTAGCTTTTTTAACACTTAAACCTGGTGCATATTTAACCAATCCGCCAGTTTTTGTTCTGAACCTTTCATCTGCTAAATCAGCAATAACTTCACCATTACTAATTTTACTCCCTGGTGAAGTATTTAATCGATAGGTAGTGCCATCATCAGACTCTAAATGATATATTGCACCTGAGTGAGTAGATTCTTCAAGTAATTTAAAATTATTTAATAGCATTGAAGTTGTTACGATTTGAACTTCTCTGGAATCTCCAATTGATTCTCTCAAACGCACTTCACCACCAAACTCACTAGATTGACTAGCCTCTGCCAAAACAGTTCCTTTTTCTACATTTTTTGCTTCTGAAACAACAGGTCTAGCATTAGGAGGTAAATTATAAACATCTCCAGCTAGAACCCATAATCTTCCTAGTCTTTGAGCTTTCAAAGTAATATTACCTTGTCTGTCAGTTACTTCCTTTGGTTGGATAACTTTGTCATACCTCACTTGTCCAGCTAAATCACAAATGACATCTTTAGTAGCTTTTTCAACACTTTTCTTGACTGCACCTGAAGTTATTTGAGCGACAGTTATATCAGAATTAATTTCTTGACCATTATCAACAAATAAAAGAGAGCCACTAGATACTTCAATTTTTTGAACTTTATTAGAGTTACTTCCACTAGGAATAATTTTTAATAAAAAATCTACTTCGGCTTGTTTAGCCTCCAATCCATGTGGAGTTCTATATCCTCTGACCTTTGCTTTTGAACTAAATTCAACTTTTCCTTGAATTTTAGATCTTACTACACCACTTTCTGCTGTTGAGACTCCACCAGTATGGAAGGTTCTCATTGTCAATTGGGTGCCAGGTTCTCCAATTGATTGAGCAGCAATAATACCTACCGCTTCTCCTAAATCAACCAAATGATTATGAGCTAAAGCCCACCCATAACATTTTCTACAAACTGAACGATTTGCCTCACAAGTTAATGGTGATCTTATGTTTACTTTTGAGATTAATGATTTCTCTATAGTTTTTGATAAAGATGGATCTATTGGAGTGTTCTTTGGAATGATTAAGTTTCCTTCAGAATCAAAGATATCTTCAGCAGAAAGTCTTCCAACAAGCCTTGAACCAAATTTGCCATCTTCAGAATCTATAACTATGGACCGTTCAGTTCCGCAATCTTCTTCTCTTACAATTACATCTTGTGCTACATCCACCAATCTTCTTGTCAAATAACCTGAATCAGCTGTTCTTAATGCAGTATCAACTAAACCTTTCCTAGCACCATAGGAAGAAATCACATATTCAGTCACTGTAAGACCTTCCCTAAAGTTTGTCCTTATTGGTAAATCAATAATCTCTCCTTGAGGGTTAGCCATTAAACCCCTCATTCCAACAAGTTGTCTTACCTGAGACATATTACCTCTAGCACCAGAATTGGCCATCATCCAAACTGAGTTAAGTGGATCATTTTGATTAAAATTATTTTTAACTGCATCAACTAATCTCTCGTTAGTTTCAGTCCAGGTATCTATAACCTTTGTATGTCTTTCAACTTCAGTAATTTCTCCGAGTCTATAACATTCCTCTGTAGCAGTAATTTGAGCTTCAGCCTGTCCAATTAAATCTTGCTTAGCTTCAGGAACTTTTAAATCCTCAACTGAAATAGAAACAGCTGCTTGTGTGGCATATTTAAATCCTAAATCTTTTAAATTATCTGCCATTGCTGCCGTTACTGCAGTTCCATGAGTTTTATAAGCCCATGAAACTAAATTTTTTAAAGCTTTTTTATCTACAACTTTATTTTTAAATGAGGGTGGGGTTTTTGCCAAAGAAGGCATCATGACAATATTATTCTTTTTTGAATTTTTTGTAGTTTTACGTACTCTTGAATTTTTTTTTGATTTAGATGATGTCATTTGCTTATGGATAAATAATTTGGTTTTTTTAAAGATTAAGTTTTGGAGACAGAGTCGATGATCGTGTGATTCATAACCACCCTTCCAACTGTTGTTAAGATAAATCTACTAATTAAATTATTTTGAAGATCAAATCTATCTCTTCTAAAGTTCCAGATTTCTAACCTTGAACCATCCTCTAGTTCTTTAGATTCTTTTGGTGTATTCGCTTCTTCTTCATCCTCTACTTCACCATTAAATCTAACCCAAACCCATTCATGCAGACCAATTCTTTTATCTTCAAAAGCAAAAATTACATCTTCTAATGAAGCATAATTTTTTTGATTATCGCCAAAATTTGGTTTCTTGAAATCTGGTTGCAATGCAGTTAGGTAATAAGAACCCAAAACCATATCTTGCGAGGGAGTAACAATTGGTTCTCCTGTTGCTGGTGAAAGAATATTGTTACTAGCTAACATAAGCATACGTGCCTCTGTTTGAGCTTCTAACGCCAAGGGGACATGAACTGCCATTTGATCACCATCAAAGTCAGCATTGAATGCAGGACAAACAAGTGGATGTAGTTGAATAGCTCTACCTCCTACTAATTTAGGTTCAAAAGCTTGTATTCCCAACCTATGAAGAGTTGGAGCCCTATTCAATAGTATTGGATGTCCCTCAATAACTTCTTGGAGTACTTGCATTACTTCATCATCTGCTTTTTGTATTAATTTTTTAGCTGCCTTAATATTATTTACGATATTTTGACGAATTAACCTATGAATCACAAATGGTTGAAAAAGCTCAATAGCCATCTCTTTGGGTAGTCCACATTGATGCATCTTTAACTTTGGACCAACAACTATGACAGATCTTCCAGAATAATCAACACGTTTACCAAGTAAATTTTGCCTAAATCTTCCTTGCTTACCCTCTATTATATCGCTAAGAGATTTTAAGGCTCTATTATTGGCACCAACAACGGTTCTTCCTCTTCTTCCATTATCAATTAAAGCATCTACTGCTTCTTGTAACATTCTTTTTTCATTTCTGACAATGATTTCAGGAGCTAAAATTTCTTGAAGCCTTGCCAGCCTATTATTCCTATTTATTACTCTCCTATAAAGATCATTTAGGTCAGATGTCGCAAACCTACCTCCGTCAAGTTGAACCATTGGCCTAAGATCAGGAGGGATGACAGGAATAGCGTCAAGTACCATCCATTCAGGCTTTGCGTTTGTGGCGAGGAAGTTATCAATCACTCTTATTCTTTTTATAAGTTTTGCTCTTTTTTGACCTTTACTGTTTGTGATTTCTTCTCTAAGTTCTTCAGCAATTTCGTTTAAATCAAGATCCTCAAGTAATTGTTTAAGAGCTTCTGCACCTATACCAACAACTGGTTCATTTTCGATAGTAGATTCTTCTGCGTAAACTTCATCTTCAATTTCTAACCATTCATCTTCAGTCAGGAGTTGTTTATACTTTAAATCTTTGTGATCGCCAACATCTAACACAACATAGCAATTAAAATAAACTATTTGCTCTACATCTCTTAGTGGGATATCCAAGAGAATTGCCACATAACTTGGTATGCCCTTTAAATACCAAACATGAGAAACTGGTGCCGCAAGTTTTATATAACCCATCCTATGCCTTCTTACTCTACTTTCAGTTACTTCTACACCGCATCTCTCGCATACAATTCCACGATGCCTAACTCTTTTATATTTGCCGCAATGACATTCCCAGTCTTTAGATGGTCCAAATATTTTTTCACAAAAAAGACCATCCATTTCTGGCTTAAGGGTTCTATAGTTGATTGTCTCTGGTTTAGTAACTTCCCCAACTACTTGTCCATTAGGTAATGTCCTTTGGCCCCAATCCATTATTCTTTGAGGTGAAGCTATAGAAATCTTTACGTAATCAAAGTGATTTTCTGTTCTTAAGTTGCTGTTAGTCATTTTTACAATATTTAAATTAGAAAGTGTTGATAAAGTATTTAATCTTCGGCATATTCAGAGTTGCCCAGAGATTCATAAGTAGGCCTCGAAGGAGTATTCCTTTTCGGATTTACATCTTGCATTAAATCAACTTCCTTACCCTCATCAGTGTATACACCTATATCTAGTCCTAAGGATTGTAATTCTCTCATAAGAACCTTAAATGATTCGGGAGTTCCTGGCCTAGGGATAGGTTTTCCTTTCACTATTGCATTTAAAGCTTCATTTCTACCTTGCATATCATCTGATTTAACAGTTAATAATTCTTGCAGAGTATATGCTGCTCCGTAGGCTTCTAAAGCCCAAACCTCCATCTCTCCAAGTCTTTGTCCACCTTGTTGAGCTTTGCCGCCTAAGGGCTGCTGAGTAACTAAAGAGTATGGACCAGTTGATCTGGCATGGATCTTATCATCTACTAAGTGAACGAGTTTTAGAAAGTGAGAATATCCAACAGCAACAGGCTGATCGAAAGGTTCACCTGTTCTACCATCTTTAAGCAACAGTTTCCCTGGATCTGAGGGATTATAAACCCAATCCTTACCATTTTGCTTTGAAGCTTCTTCTAAGAATGCTTGAACAGTTTGTTGTGATTTTTCAGGACCATACATTTCATCAAAAGGTACAACCTTAACCCTACAGTTTAAGTTTGATGCTGCCCAGCCCATCAACAATTCAAAAACTTGTCCAACATTCATTCTACTTGGAACACCAAGAGGATTTAAAACGATATCAACAGGAGTACCGTCTGGTAAATAAGGCATATCTTCTCTAGGTAGAATTCTACTTATAATTCCTTTATTTCCGTGCCTACCAGCCATCTTGTCTCCTACTTGAATTTTCCTCCTTTGAGCGACATAGACTCTTACTACCATATTCGCGCCTGGAGGCAACTCATCGCCCTGCTCTCTGGTATAGATACGTACATCTAAAACCCTTCCTTTTTCAGTTTTAGGAACTCTAAGAGAATTATCTCTCACATCTCTAGCTTTTTCGCCAAAAATAGCTCTCAAAAGTTTTTCTTCAGGTGGTTGATCTGATTCTCCTTTAGGAGTAACTTTTCCAACCAAAATATCCCCACTCTCTACAAAAGCACCTATTCTGATAATTCCCATTTCATCAAGATTGTTCAGACTTTCTTCTGAAATGTTAGGAATTTCTCTGGTAATTTCTTCAGGGCCTAATTTAGTTTGTCTAGCCTCTATTTCATATTTTTCTATGTGTACTGATGTATAAAGATCATCAGTAACCATTCTTTCACTAACAAGTATTGCATCTTCATAGTTGTAACCCTCCCATGGCATATAAGCAATTAAGACATTTTGTCCTAAAGCAATTTCGCCGCCTTCACAAGCTGATCCATCAGCAAGAACTTGACCAGAGATTACTTGGTCTCCATTTTTTACTATCGGTCTTTGATTAAGGCAAGTATCTTGATTAGATCTTTGATATTTTTGAAGATAATGAACATGTTCGTTACCATCTATATCTTTTACTACGATCGTATTAGCATCAACATAAGAAACTATCCCATTTACTTTAGTGATTGGAACCATTCCAGAGTCTCTAGCAACTTGGGATTCTAATCCTGTTCCAACTAAGGGTCGTTCAGGCCTTAATAATGGAACAGCCTGACGCTGCATATTAGAACCCATCAACGCTCTATTCGCATCATCATGTTCCAAGAAAGGAATAAGAGACGTCGCGACTGAAATTACTTGAACAGGAGAAAGCTGCACATAATCTACTTGATGAGGGGGTACTTTCTCAAAATCTTGCCTATATCTCACTGGAATTAAGTTTGCCAAGATATTACCGTTTTTATCAGTAGCTACATCGCCAGGAGCAACTCTACATTCATCCTCTAAGTCAGCTGATAAATAAATAGGTTTGCCCTCTTTCTTGACTCTACCTTTTTCTACTTCCCAAAAAGGTGTCTCAATAAACCCATATTCGTTAACTCTTGCATGTGTTGCGAGAGAATTTATGAGTCCTGCATTTGGACCCTCGGGAGTTTCGATAGGACATAATCTTCCATAGTGTGAGGGATGAATATCTCTAACTGCAAAACCAGCTCTTTCTCTGGTTAAACCGCCAGGGCCTAGTGCAGAAATTCTTCTTTTATGGGTTAACTCAGCTAATGGATTTGTTTGATCCATAAATTGGCTTAATTGACTAGATCCAAAAAACTCCTTTATAGCTGCGACTAAAGGCTTGGGATTCACTAACTGAGCAGGAGTAAGAGAATCTGTCTCGCCAACAGTCATTCTTTCTTTAATAATTCTCTCTAACCGATTTAGGCCAACCCTTACTTGATTTTGTAAAAGTTCTCCAACAGATCTAACTCTCCTATTACCTAAATGATCAATATCATCTAAACTTGCCCCACCAATATCAAGTTCCAAATTTATAAGATAGTCAATTGAAGAAAGAACATCCTCATGAGTGAGAGTTCTTACATCATCTGGAACAGTTAATCTCAACTTCTTATTGATCTTATATCTACCAACTCTACCCAAATCGTATCTTTTAGGGTCAAAAAATCTACTATGTAAAAGTTGTTGCCCGCCAGAGACAGATGGAGGCTCACCTGGACGTAATTTTTTATAAAGTTCTAATAATGCTTGATCTTCTGAATTTATACCCTCTTCATTTGCTGCATCAATTGATTGTTTATAAAATTCTGGATGTCTTAATTTATCAATAACATCATTGTCTGACAAACCCATAGCTCTCATAAGCACATGAGCATTGATTTTTCTTGTTTTATCAACCCTAACGTAAAGTAAATTATTCTTATCTGTCTCGAATTTTAGCCAAGCTCCTCTATTTGGTATAACGCTCGCATTATAAGTCCTTCTACCATTTTTATCTTGTTCATCTTTGAAATAAACACCTGGACTACGTACTATTTGATTGACTATTACTCTTTCAGCCCCATTTATAATGAAAGTTCCTCTTTCAGTCATTAGAGGTAATTCACCAATAAAAACTTCTTGTTCTTTAATTTCTCCAGTTTCTTTATTAATCAATCTACAAGTTACATACATTTGAGAAGCAAAAGTAGCATCTCTTCTCTTAGCTTCTTCTACATCGTGTCTAGGTCTTTTTAACTTGTATTCTTCACCTATGAAATGTAATTCTAATTTACCTGTGTAATCAGTAATTGGAGAAAAGCTTTTTAATTCCTCAATTAAACCTTTTTCCAAAAACCATTTGAAACTTGACCTTTGAACTTCGACTAAATCTGGCAAATAAGTTGCTGTTTTAGCTACCTGTAAAGCGCTACTGCTCATCCAAGAAAACCCGCCATTCTGTAAGGTGTACTATTTACTTTAAATTTTTCTTAGAGATTAGGGAAATAGCAAAGATTCTTTTAAAATTGAAATTAAGATTTTAGTCTTGAATTCAACAAATACCTAAACTTAAAAAAGCTTAATTTTAAAGATAAAGGTATTTAAAACATAATTCAATTAACTATTCACTAATAATTAAGGAAAATTTCCAGTAATTTTTAATACTAACAGCTTCAGGGGCAATTTATCAAGTCAAATTTAAACAAATCTTCAGCATTTCTAGATGACTCCTTAGCAATAATTTTGTATTCAGAAGATCTCAAATTAGCTAAAGATTTTGCTACAGCTTCTACAAAAGCAGGCTCATTTCTTTTACCTCTATGAGGAACAGGAGCTAAAAAAGGTGCATCTGTCTCTATTAAATATCTGTCACTAGGAACAATCTTTGCACACTCATGAATTTTATGTGCATTTGGGAATGTAACTATCCCGCTAAAACTTATATAAAATCCTAGATCCAAAAATTGCTTCATCTCTTCTGGTGTTCCAGTCCAACAATGAAGAACTCCTCTAGGACACTTCCCCTGTTTAGATAAGTTACTACATATATTTATCATCTCATTCGCAGCCTCCCTGCAATGGATAATTACAGGCAAGTCAAGTTCAGAGGCTAAGTGCATTTGAGGGACAAGAGCATCTATCTGTTTATTTCTATTAGGACTTTTAAAAAAATCTAACCCTAATTCGCCAATAGCCACTACTCTTGCGTCTCCCTGGGCCGCATTTTGTAAAATAGATTTGGAATTATATTCCCATTTATTAGCTTCAAGAGGATGTAGACCAACTGAATAATATAATTCATCAAATTTTCGAGATATTTTTTTTATTTTAGGAATTTCTGATAATTCACAACAGGCATGCAGCAATTTTTTAACTCCAATCGCACGCCATCTTGAAACTACTTCTTCAATATCTTCCTCAAAATTTTCAAATATTAGATGACAATGAGAATCTATAAGTTCAATATTTCTCATATTTATCTTATTTATTTATTAATAAGAAAATTTTTAACTAATTTATTGATTTTTGACTTTTTGTTAGCGCCATTATTCTTGTGAAGAATATTTTTTTTGACTGCCTTATCAATTAAACTGAAAGCCTGATTGACACTCAATTGAACAAGATTTTTGTTTTCAGAATTAGGGTCTTGCTTATATTTCTCACAGTTTGCTAACGTTTTTTTTGTAAGTGTTTTTACTGTTGATTTATATGACTTATTTACTAAACGATTTCTTTCAGCAACTTGAATTCTCTTTTTCGCTGATTTGTTATTGGCCACAGAATTAAAAATTTAGTATTATTTTTTATTTTACCAAAGAGATAGTCACCTAATCAATAATATATAATTTAACTTAGGAAGTTAATAACGAATTAATTAATTTTTAATAAGTATCTAAGATTATGAAGATTATAAATAATAAAGAAGAGGCTATCCAAGAGTTGAGAAGAATTTCTCAGAGAACTACTGCTGGTAATAATAAAAAAATAAATTCAATAGTTGAAGAAATCCTTCAAGAGGTAAAATTCAATGGAGATAAAGCTGTAGAAAAATATACAAAAAAATTTGATGGGTTCCTTCCTAATCCAATGCAGTTAAGTACTGAGGATTTAAAGCATGCATGGAATGAAACGGATCATCATCTAAAAAAATCATTAGAAGTTGCATATCAAAGAATCAAAAAATTCCACGAAAAAGAAATTCCAGAATCTTTCACACTTATAGGAGAACATGGTGAATCAGTCCAAAGGAGATGGATGCCTGTAAAAAGTGCTGGTTTATATATCCCTGGAGGAAGAGCGGCATATCCAAGTACAGTTTTAATGAATGCGATTCCTGCGAAAGTAGCTGGAGTTAAAGAAATTTTAATGGTGTCTCCAGGCGATGCAAAAGGATTAGTTAATAAAACCGTGTTAGCAGCTGCTTACTTATCCGGCATTGATAAAGTATTTAGAATTGGTGGAGCACAAGCAATTGGAGCATTAGCTTTTGGCACAAAACAAATAAATAAAGTTGATGTAATATCAGGACCAGGAAATATCTACGTCACTACAGCTAAAAAGTTAATTTATGGATTTACTGGAATAGATTCTTTAGCAGGTCCAAGTGAAATTTTAATCATTGCTGATAGAACAGCTAATAGTTCACAAATAGCATCAGATTTATTAGCTCAGGCAGAGCATGACCCATTTGCTTCCTCAATACTTTTGACTACTTCAAATGATCAAGCTAAAGAAGTGTTTGATGAAGTCTACAAAAAAATAGAAAATCACCCCAGAAAAGAAATTTGTATTCAATCAATCAAAAATTGGGGATTAATTGCTATTTGCGAAAATCTAGGATCATGTATTGAACTAAGCAATGAGTTCGCGCCTGAACATCTTGAAATAATTACTATTGACCCAAAAAAAGCCCTTAAATCTATTAAAAATGCAGGCGCGATATTTTTAGGAAAATGGACACCGGAGGCTGTAGGTGATTATTTAGCAGGACCAAATCACACTTTACCTACATGCGGGAATGCTAGATTTAGTGGTTCTTTAGGTGTTGAAACATTTATGAAGAACACATCAATTATTGAATTTAATGAAAAGAGTCTTAAAACTAACAGTTCAGATATTATAAATTTAGCAAATAGTGAAGGTTTACATAGTCATGCAAATTCAGTAAGAATTAGATTTGATGATTAAATCCCTTTAGAAGGAGAGAATAATATTGGGGTATTGTTCTCTACTTTACCAACCAAAACCTCAGTGGTTAAATCAACAAACAAACCATTTTCTAAAACTCCAGGAATATTATTAATAAGAATCTCTAAATCTTTTGGATCTTTTATACCACCTTTAAATAATACATCCAAAATCAAGTTTCCTTGGTCAGTAACAACAGGGCCGGCTTTTTTAGTTGCCATCCTTAAAGTAGAAACTCCACTCAGTTTAAAAATCGTGTCCTTTACCTGCTTCCAAGCAGAGGGTAGAACCTCCACCGGTAGAGGGAAGACTAAGTTTAAGTTTTGCACTAACTTTGTTTCATCAACAACAATTAATAATTTGTTTGCTTTAGATGCAACCAATTTTTCTCGAACATGGCAAGCGCCTCCTCCCTTTATCAGTTGGAAGTTAGGATCGACCTCATCAGCTCCATCAATAGCTAAATCAATCTGAGATACTGAAGCTAAATCAATCAATGGAATCCCCAGTTCTAGAGCAAGAACCTCAGACTGGAAGGAAGTTGGAACTCCTTTAATATTTTTTAATTTGCCAGATTTAATTTGTTTAGCAAGACTCTTAATCATAAGTGCCGCTGTTGAACCAGACCCTAAACCTATGATCATTCCATCCTCCACTTTTTTAACAGCTGCATCAGCAACTATTTGTTTCATCTGAGTCTGTAAATCCAAAATGTTTTAACCTAAAGTTTATAGATTATTAAATTTCAACAATTGATTTATGTCAAACCTGGGAGAGCTTCAGGTTTTATATTAACTTTAATTTCTTTATTATCCCTTAAAACATCTAATAGAAATATTTTCCCAATTTGAGCTTTTTCTACCTCATCTAAAAGGGTCTTGGGTTCCTCTATTAAAATATTTTCAGCTGCAATTACTAAATCACCTCTTCTCAAACCTGCTTTTTCTGCAGGGCTATTTGGTATTACAGATTGAATTAAAGCTCCGTTCCTCTCAGGTAAGTGAACAATTGAATTAGGATCTTCATTATGCTGTCTGGCGATTTTAGGATTCAAGGAAATCAACTGCACACCTAAATAAGGATGGATAACTTCTCCATTCTCTAACAACTGGTCAGAAACATTTTTAGCCAAATTTATAGGTATTGCAAAACCCAAACCTGCCCCAGGACCGCTTCTAACTAAAGTGTTAATGCCAATTACCTGGCCTTTAGAATTTATAAGTGGACCTCCAGAATTACCTGGGTTTATTGCAGCATCTGTTTGTATAAGATCAAGTCTTTTATCAGAAAAACCTAGACTATTAATATCCCTGTGTAAACTACTAACTATTCCAAGTGTGACTGTTTTTTCAAGGCCGTATGGAGTACCTAGAGCTATTGCCCAATCGCCAACTTCAAGTTCTTCTGAATCTCCTAAAGGTGCATAATTAGAATCAATTTGATCTACAATTTTTACTAAAGCTAAATCAGTAATCGAATCTGTTCCCAAAACTTGACCATCACAATTAGTTCCATCTGCCAAAGTTACTGAGACATTATCAACTCTCTCTACAACATGAGCATTTGTCAAAACTAAACCATTTTTATCAATTATTACTCCCGAACCTTGACCCCTTTCTCTATCGGGACTCATTCCAGGTTCACCTAGCAAATCTCTTAACAATGGATCCAATAAAGTTGGATCAAACTGTTGTCTCTCTACTAATCTTTCAGTATCAATTCTAACTACAGCAGGACCTACATTTTTAACTGCATCAGAAACAAAATTATGTCCATCAAAAGAATTTAAAGCTAAAACTTTAGAGAAAGGATAAAAATTAAGTAAAAAAATGGATATTATAATACCAAGTTTGAATAGATTAATAAATTTATTGTTCAGAAAACTCATTTTTTTTGTTATTTACAAACTTTATATTTCAAATTTAATTGAATAAATTATCTAGTGTTGTTTTTTTCTTTACATCCATAAAATACTCACATCAAAAATATATTTAAAACATTCAATATGTGAGAATAATAATATAATAAATTTATAACTAGATAATTTGGATAAACAATCTAAAAAAAATTTAGAAATTCTTCTTCGGAAAGTCGCTAAAAATTTTAACTTAGAAATTTGTAGTTTAAATATACTTACAAATCAAAATCCAATAACTATAAAAATTACTATTAGAAAAACTAACGAAGAAGATATTACCTTAGAGGATTGTTCAAGATTCAATAACCCTGTATCTGCTGTTATTGAAAATTCAAATCTTTTAAAATGTTCATATGTCTTAGAAATTAGTAGTCAAGGGGTCAGTGATGAATTAACCTCAGAGAGGGACTTCAAAACTTTTAAAGGTTTTCCAGTTAATGTTGAGTTAAACCAAAAAAATTCAAAAATAAAATTTCTGAATGGTTTACTTTATGAAAAGTCTAAAGATTTTTTAGCCATTAACATAAAAGGTAAGATAAAAAAAATCCCCTTTAATGAAGTATTAAAGATTAGTCTTTGCACTTTAAAAGACTAATATATTTTCAACCATTGTTCATTTTACCCATCATAGATGGCATTAGTAATTCTCCCAGGTTTAAACAATCTTATTGAAGACATTAGTGAGGAAAAAAAATTACCTCCTCATGTTGTGGAATCCGCTTTACGCGAAGCCTTACTTAAAGGTTACGAAAAATACAGAAAAACCTTTTATATTGGAGTAAAAGAGGATCCATTTGACGAAGAATACTTTAGCAACTTTGATGTAGGTTTTGATCTAGATGAAGAGGGCTATAGAATATTATCAAGTAAAATAATTGTAGAAGAGGTTGAAAGCGAAGATCATCAAATATCTCTTCTTGAAGTAAAGCAAGTTGCTGACGATGCCCAAATTGGAGATACAGTTGTACTAGATGTCACTCCAGAAAAAGAGGACTTTGGCAGAATGGCTGCCTCAACTACAAAGCAAGTATTAGCTCAAAAGTTGAGAGACCAACAAAGAAAAATGATTCAGGAAGAATTCGCAGATTTGGAAGATCCTGTTTTGACAGCAAGAGTTATAAGATTTGAAAGACAATCAGTAATTATGGGAGTTAGCTCAGGTATTGGCAGACCCGAAGTAGAGGCAGAACTTCCAAAAAGGGATCAATTGCCTAATGACAACTATAGAGCTAATGCAACTTTCAAAGTATTTCTTAAAGAAGTCAGTGAAATAGCGAGAAAAGGCCCCCAACTTTTTGTAAGCAGAGCTAACGCTGGTTTAGTTGTTTATTTATTTGAAAATGAAGTACCAGAAATTCAGGAAGGTACAGTAAAAATTGTTGCCGTTTCAAGAGAAGCAACCCCCCCTTCAAGAGCTGTTGGCCCAAGGACGAAAGTAGCAGTAGATAGTGTAGAAAGGGAAGTTGATCCAGTGGGTGCTTGCATTGGAGCAAGAGGAGCAAGAATCCAACAAGTAGTTAATGAATTAAGGGGGGAAAAGATTGACGTTATTAAATGGTCATCTGATCCGATTCAATACATATTAAATTCTTTAAGTCCAGCCAAAGTAGATCTTGTCAGGCTAGTTGATCCAGAAGGACAACATGCTCATGTTTTAGTACCTCCTGATCAATTGAGTCTTGCTATAGGAAGAGAAGGACAGAATGTACGTCTTGCCGCTAGATTGACAGGATGGAAAATAGATGTAAAAAATTCCCATGAATATGATCAAGAAGCAGAAGATAACGAGGTAGCAGAATTAATTGCTCAAAGAGAGGAGGAGGAGCATCTACAAAGAGAAGCAGAACAAAGATTGGAGGCAGAGCAAGCAGCAAGAGCAACAGAGGATGCAAGATTAAGGGAGCTTTATCCTCTTCCTGAAGATGATGAGGAATATGGAGATGAATCATATGAAGAAGAAAATCATTCCGAAAGCAGTCAAATAGCAACTATGAACTCAGATGAAACAATATCTACAGAGGAGAAAAAACGGTGATACAAAAAACTCCTGTTATGCGAAGGTGTATTTCCTGCAGGACAACTTTTGATAGAAGGAATCTTTTAAAGATTACTAATGATCACAAGTTAGGAATAATGCTAAATCAGGGGATGGGTCGTTCTGCTTACATTTGTAAATCAAAAAAGTGTTACACAGATTCTAAACTTCAAAAAAAGCTTCAAAAAGCTTTAAAAAGAATTATAAATCCTGATTTTTTTGATATTTTTGAGAATGAAATTTCAAACTATAAATAACTATCCCAAAAGAGCATATAATTAAAATAACATTCTCTAAAAAATCAAAAAGAGTAAAATTTCAGACTAAATGACTATCAGCGATAAAATCAGAGTTTATGAACTTTCCAGAGATTTAAAACTGGATAACAAAGATATATTGGATGCTGCTCAAAAACTGTCAATATCAGTAAAAAGTCATAGTAGTTCGATAAGCTTAGAGGATGCAAAAAAAATTAAAAACCATATCAAAAACAAAAATTCAGATAAAAAAATACTTTCTGTAAGTAAATCTTCATTTAAAGCTATTAATGAAGAACACAAAAATATTGATAATAAAAATAAAGATACTAAGTCTTTTGATAATCCATTACTTCAAGAGAAGTCATCAAAAGAAATTTTAAATAAAAAACCTCTTTTAATTAAGCCTTCCAATAAACAGGGGGATTCATTAGTGAGCGCAAATAAAAAAAATTCAAATAAACTAGAAAATCCTACCCCCCCCGCAATTGTCTCTAACTTTCAATCTCGGACACTTTTAAATAGTCAAAATAAAGCTAATAATTCAATCAAAAAAGGTACTCTAAAAGATAAAAGAGACCAAAATATTTCTCAAGGCAAAAAGCCTTTCAATAATACGTCGGCGACAACAACAAAAAGCCCAGCCAGACCACCTATTCAACTAATTGAAAAGCCTAAAAATTTAACATCTCCTAATAGAAATTTAAATGCTAATACAAGAAATAATTCTTCAAATCAAAGACATCAACAATTAAATCAATTTGGCAGTAATAGTAATTCTCCTAAAAAGAATTTAAATAATCCTCGAATTAAAAATACACCAGAATTAGTGGGTGCGCCTATTAGAAGGGAAGATCCTAAAATTAATTCAAACACAAAAAACTTTAATAGAAGACAACCCTTATCAAATACAAATTTTTCTACAAAACAACCTGGAATACCTAATAGACAAGAAACTCCCAATAAGCCAGTTAATCCTAACAGAGAAGGTGGTACTAATAGAACTTCTGGACAGAATAGACAGGAAGCTCCAAATAGACTAGGAAGCCCTTATAAGCAGGGTTTCCCAAATAGACCAGCTGTTTCTAATAGGCCAGGCACTCCTAGCAGATCAGGGGGGGGCTATAGACAAGGAGGAGCAAATCGAACAGGGGGAGGCTATAGACAAGGGGGCGCAAGTAGAACAGGAGATATAAATAGGCCTGGATCAAAATTTAACAATCAAAACCCTTCAGGTATTAGGAAGCCGGTAGCACCTAATGAACTGATGCAGTTACAGAAAACCAATGCTTCAGATAAAGAAAAACTTAGTAGATCTAATTTTGAGAAACAAAAAGTTGAAGAACCCAAGAGAAATGCAAAAACACCTAATAGTCGCTTAAATACTTCTCCTACTGCCAAAAAACCACCTCATAAATCATTTGCAAACAACTCTAAGAAATCTGGGAGATCAGATTGGGATGATAGCGCCAAGCTAGAAGCATTAAGAAATAAAAACCCTCAGAAACAAAGACAAAAAGTTCATATTATCGGAGAAAATGATGATTCATTAACATCTGAGACTAGTGGATACGCAGGAGAGAAGGTTTCAATACTGTCGGCTAGTCTTGCTCGTCCAAAAAAAGAAAAATCTGAAGAACCTAAACCACAAAAAACTGGAAGACAATTCAAAAAAAAGAAAAAAGAGACCACTAGACAAAGACAAAAGAGAAGAGCTATGGAACTTAGAGCTGCTAAAGATGCTAAACAAATACGGCCTGAAATGATTATTGTCCCTGAGGATAATTTAACTGTTCAAGAATTAGCCGATAAGCTAAGTCTTGAAAGTTCCGAAATAATAAAATCTCTTTTTTTCAAAGGCATAACAGCTACTGTTACTCAATCACTTGATTTGACAACTATTGAAACTGTAGCTGAAGAATTTGGAGTTCCGGTCTTGCAAGATGATATTGAAGAAGCTGCCAAGAAAACAGTAGACATGATTGAAACTGATGATATTGAAAGTCTGATCAAAAGGCCTCCTGTTATTACGGTAATGGGTCATGTTGACCATGGTAAAACCAGTCTTTTGGATTCCATACGAGAATCAAGAGTAGCCTCGGGAGAAGCAGGAGGAATAACTCAGCATATAGGAGCTTATCAAGTTGAGTTTGAGCACGAATCAAAGAAGAAAAAGCTAACTTTTCTTGATACTCCAGGTCATGAAGCTTTTACTGCCATGCGTGCAAGAGGTACAAAAGTTACAGATGTAGCAGTACTTGTGGTAGCAGCTGATGATGGTTGCAGACCCCAAACACTTGAAGCCATTAGTCATGCAAGAGCTGCAAAAGTTCCTATCGTAGTAGCTATTAATAAAATTGATAAAGAAGGGGCTTCTCCAGATAAAGTTAAACAGGAGTTATCAGAAAAAGATTTAATTGCTGAAGACTGGGGAGGAGATGTCGTGATGGTACCAGTCAGTGCAATAAAAAAACAAAATATAGATAAATTACTTGAAATGATCTTATTAGTTTCTGAAGTTGAAGATCTCCAAGCAAATCCAGAAAGATTAGCAAAAGGTACAGTAATTGAAGCCCATTTAGATAAAGCAAAAGGGCCTGTTGCAACTTTATTAGTACAGAATGGCACTTTAAAAGCTGGCGATGTTTTAGCTGCTGGTTCAATCCTTGGGAAAATCAGAGCAATGGTTGATGAACATGGAAATAGAATTAAAGAAGCAGGACCTTCATGTCCAGTGGAAGCCCTGGGATTTAGCGAAGTCCCCACAGCCGGTGATGAATTTGAAGTTTATCCTGATGAGAAAACTGCCAGAGCAATTGTTGGAGAAAGAGCTACTGATGCAAGAGCAACAAAATTAGCCCAGCAAATGGCATCTAGAAGGGTTAGCTTGTCATCTTTATCTACTCAAGCTAATGATGGAGAACTTAAAGAGTTAAATCTAATCCTTAAAGCAGATGTTCAAGGAAGTGTAGAAGCTATACTAGGTTCACTAGAACAGTTACCAAAAAATGAAGTTCAAGTAAGAGTTCTTCTATCTGCACCAGGAGAAATAACTGAAACTGATATAGATCTTGCTGCCGCCTCTGGCTCAGTCATCATTGGATTCAATACATCTTTAGCCTCAGGCGCAAAAAGAGCAGCTGACTCAAACAATGTTGACATAAGAGAGTATGAAGTCATCTATAAACTTTTAGAAGATATTCAATCCGCTATGGAAGGTCTACTTGAGCCTGATTTGGTTGAAGAATCATTAGGTAAAGCTGAAGTAAGAGCTACTTTTGCAGTTGGGAAAGGAGCTATCGCTGGTTGCTATATACAAACTGGCAAATTGCAAAGAAATTGTTCTTTAAGAGTATTTAGATCAGATAAAGTAATTTTTGAAGGTAATTTAGATTCTCTTAAAAGATCTAAAGATGATGTTAAAGAAGTTAATACAGGTTTTGAATGTGGAGTCGGATGTGATAAATTCTCAAACTGGAATGAAGGAGATATCATAGAAGCATTCAAATTTGTGACTAAAAAAAGGACCTTAAATAAATAACTTAATTCTCCTGATTACTTTCTAGAAATAATAAAAAAGGAAATAATACACAAGCTACTAATTGTATTAAGAGATTATTTTGCTGCATTTCATTACCACTGGAAATTTTCGCAAGCATTATGAATAAACCTAAAAAAGCTGAACCTGTACAAGCTATCCAAATTAATCTTCTTAATCCCTTAAAAGGAGCCTGAGACTCTTTAAGTAATTTTTTTTTTAATTCAGGATCAATCTTTGACATTAATTTTTTCAAATATAGAATTAATTCTATATGAAAATTTCAAACTTTTATATTGCCGATATAGCTCAGCGGAAGAGCAACTGTCTCGTAAACAGTAGGTCATTGGTTCAATTCCGATTATCGGCATTTAAGTTTCATATATCATGCATAATATGATCGAAAGAAATAATAATTTTAAAAAAGTTTTCAAGATTTTTCTTTTTATTCCTCTTATTTTCTATTACGGAAAAAGAAGTTATATAGCCTTTGATGAAGGATTCTATGCTTTACAAGCCAGATGGATACTAGAAAAAGATAACTGGATCATTCCTTTATGGTGGGACGAATATGTTTTAGATAGAACAAATGGGTTACAAATTTTAATCGCAAAATCACAAGAAATATTTGGCAAAAATCTTTTCGCTGCATATTTGCCAACTACTATTGCAGCAATATTAATGTTACTAATAACTTATAAATTGCATGAAGAATTGTTTGATAAAAATTATGCAATCATATCTCCAATAATACTTGCTACTACATATCTATGGTTTGACTACTCTCACTTAGCTACTCAAGATCTTATTTATGCCTGCTTAGTAACTATTGGAATATTTTCTTTAGTAAAAATACAAAAAAATAGAAGCAATTTCTATATTTTACTTTTTGGTATTTGGATAGGTTTAGCTTTTATGATGAAGACTTTTCTAGTAGTTGTTCCTCTTGCGGCACTATCACCATATTTATTATCCAAAAGAAAAATATTGATTAATAAATTATTTTGGCTTGGATTAATAATTGGATTTTTTCCATATCTTTTATGGGCTTATTCTATAAACTCTTACTTAGATAAGAATATTATCTTTTATTTGTTTGGGAAATTTAGTTTCCTTTCAAAGGAGAACGATTCCTCAAATCCTTTTTATTATTATATATGGAACATTCCAATAACTTTTATACCATGGAGCGTATTTTCTATTATCGGTTTAATTTCAAATATTTCAGAAAATAATGATAAAAATAAAAAATTTGTCCTAACTTATTTTCCGCTAATTTTAGTATTAATTTTAAGTATTTTTTCTACAAAAACACCATATTACCCTCTACAAATATCATCCATCTTATCTTTAAATTCTTATATTGGCATTAAATATTTATTCAATTCCAAGAGATATAAACCAATATTTGTTTTTATTACATCAAAATTAATCCCTTTATTTATCATTTCTTTAGTTTTTACATTTTTTATTTTCTTCAAAAGTGTTCTTAATTTAACTACAAAGGAAAATTTATTTATTAGCTTAGGATTAATATCATTCGCAATAGCTTGGTCTTTTATCAAAGATAAAAGTAATCTTAAAGAGATTTTTATAACTTTAATTATAGGTCCCTATCTATTAACATCATTAGTATTGCAATCAGGATTATTTACAGACAGATCAAGAGAGTTAAGGGAAACTATGGAGCATCTAGCTTCAACAGATATCCTGAAAAATCAAATCATTAAGGTTGATAAAAGTAATTCAGGGAGCGAAAAAGCACAATCAAAAATAATAAGGATTTCTCTTCTAACACCTAATTTAGGATATCAAATTGAAAGAATAGAAGAAATGAATCCCTCTGATTTAGCATGGTCAACTTTATCTTCAAAGGAACTATATGAAACTGATTCGTATCAAATAGTTTACGAAAATGAAATTTTATATCCCTGGAAATTAATTAGAAAAAATTGATGAGTTTATATTAAAATTACTATGATGAAAAATTAAACATAATGAAATCTGTAAATACATGGAATCTATCAAATAATAAAATTCACCAATTATTTAAAAATAATAACGAATTCATCTCACTTAAAGTCAGAGGTAATACCTGGGAACCAATTACAAGATGGCTCAAATTAGACTCTAGAATATTCAAAGGCACAACTAATAAAGCAAGAATTACTTTATGTGATATTGAATCATTAGCTGAAATTTATAATTACAGATCTATCAGATGGAAAGCAAAAAAATTAACTCCACTACCAACCAAAGTAATTCCTGAATTTCTAAAGAATACTTTACGTAAGGTACCAATTGTTAAGCAACTTGCTTTTGAACTAGAAATTATTTTTTACAAATATCAGGAAAAATCAGGTAATCATTTGATTTCAATAGTTATTCCTGCGAGAAATGAGGAGGGTAATAGAGAGCTAATAATAAAAGCTTTAAATAAATTAAAAAAATTGCCTAATAAAGTAGAAATAATATTTGTGGAGGGAAACAGTAAAGATAAAACTTTTCAGATGCTAGAGAAGTTAAAGAAAGATTTCTCTAATAGCTTTCAAATATCTCTTCTAAAACAAACCTCTAAGGGTAAGAAAAATGCTGTTGTTGAAGGTTTCAATATTTCATCTGGTGAAACTCTGGCAATTTTAGATAGCGACTTCACCGTAGATATTAATGATAGTATCGATGCAATATTGCAATCGACGAAAAATGAGAATATTCTTGTTAACTGCTCTAGGACAACATTCCCAATGGAAAAAGATGCCATGAGATGGGCTAACTATATTGGGAATAGATGTTTTGCCTTATTTTTATCGATATTAATCAACAAACAAATTTCTGATTCATTATGTGGTACAAAAGTTTTTTCTAGGAAGTTCTTCAATTTAATGAAAAAAAATGGTAGTTGGGAATCTAAATCAGATCCTTTTGGTGATTTTACGATAATTTTTGAAGCAGCCAATAATAATTTTAAAATCCTCAATTACCCTGTTAGATATTATTCCAGAAAATCTGGGAGCCCAAATATATCAAGATGGGTAGATGGTTTTAAACTTCTTAAGGTATGTTGGATATATATGATTTCAGACATCTAAAAAAAGAGTTTTAATTTTTGGGAAGTAAATTTATAAAAATTCACCGAAAGAGTAATAAAATAGTTAGATTCTTATTGTGAGATCAATTTTAAATTTCTTTTATGGAGTTTAAGTTTCCTTTAAAAAAAATAATCAACGATAAGAATAGAGACATATTCAACAAAGTTCTCATTGTTAGACTTCCATGTAATCCGATATTCCCAATAGGACCTGTTTATTTAGCGGATCACATACACAAGTGCTTTCCAAAAATAGAGCAACAATTTATTGATTTAGCAATAGTACCTGCAAATAATATTTCTAAATATTTAAAAAGAAAAATTGATCAATTCAGACCTCATTTAATAATTTTTTCTTGGAGAGATATACAAATATATGCGCCTGTTGACGGAAGAAGTGGAAACCCATTACAAAACTCTTTTGAAGTTTTTTACTCAAATAACATTTTGAAAAAAATTCGAGGTGCATGGGGAGGTCTAAAATTAATAACATCCCATTATGAGGAAATATATAAGAATACATCTTTGGTGAAGATGGGCCTTAACAGAGCTCAAAAATATAATAAATCTGTCAAAGTTATTTTAGGAGGAGGGGCCGTAAGTGTTTTCTATGAACAGCTAGGTAATTTATTGCCAAAAGATACAGTTATTTCTGTTGGAGAGGGGGAAAACTTAATTGAAAAAATCATCAAAGGTGATTCTATTGCTGAAGAAAGATGTTATCTTGCTGGGCAAAAACCAAGGAATAAATTAATACACGAACAACCATCTGGTATGGTAAAAACTGCTTGTAATTACAAATACATCAAGTCTATTTGGACTGATTTCGATTGGTACATTGAAGGTGGTGATTATTATGTAGGGGTACAAACAAAAAGGGGTTGTCCTCATAATTGTTGTTTTTGCGTTTATACAGTTGTAGAAGGTAAGAAAGTTCGAGTTAATCCTGTGGAAGAAATCATAAAAGAAATGAAGCAACTTTATGATATGGGTGTTAGAGGTTTTTGGTTTACTGATGCTCAATTTATACCTACAAGAAACAATATAAAAGATGCGAAATTGCTTCTCCAAGCAATAAAAGATCAAGGTTGGAATGATATTAAATGGGCAGCTTACATTAGGGCAGATAATATTGATCGTGAATTAGCTCAATTAATGGTGGACACAGGAATGAGTTATTTTGAGATAGGTATTACATCTGGTTCTCAAGAACTTGTTAGGAAAATGAGGCTAGCATATAACCTTAGAACAGTACTAGAAAATTGTAGGATGCTCGTTGAGGCAGGATTTAGCAATCATGTTTCAGTCAACTACTCATTTAATGTTTTTGATGAAACTCCTGAGACTATTAAACAAACTATTGCTTACCATAGAGAGTTGGAAAATATATTTGGAAAAGGATTAGTAGATCCAGCTATATTCTTTATAGGTTTACAGCCACATACCCTTTTAGAAAAATACGCTCTAGAAAATAACATTTTAAAACCAAACTATAATCCTATGAGTATGATGCCATGGACAGCAAGAAAACTTTTATGGAATCCAGGCCCGTTGGGTAAAAAACTGGGAGAGGTATGTTTAGAAGCTTTTGATAATCAAGATGACGAATTTGGCAAAACAGTTATTAATATTCTAGAAAGAAATTATGGCAAATCGTCATTAGATGATTCTCTAAAAGTTCGTAAACTGTCAGAAAGAAAGTTAACCTCAATAAAAGTTTAGAAGTGAATACTTTAATTATTTATACTGGTAAATTAATCTTCTTTTTCAATTGAACTTGATATACCTTTTGATTTAAGAGATTCTGAATAAAATTCTGCAGGTTCTAAATCACAGACGATAACTAAACCAATACCATTATTGTGAGCCTCAAGCATAATAGAAATAGCATCTTGCTCACTTAGTTGTGGTACAACTTCTCTGAGTGCAACAGTTACATACTCCATAGAATTAACTGGATCATTATGAAGTAATACCTTATATTTGGGCGATTTATTTTTTAAAGCAGCTGTTTTCTTTTCCATTACGGCTGCGTTGTTACTTTCCTCTTTTTCAAACTTTATTTTTGACATTTTTTCGAGTTTGATTATTAGTAATTTTATTGAATATTATATATTAATTATTCGTTCCATTGCATTAATAACATTAGATCTTGAGTTAAAGGCAGATAGTCGAAAGTATCCCTCTCCTGCTAATCCAAAACCACTTCCAGGTGTTCCAACTACATTAGCTTTTTCAAGTAAATAATCAAAAAAGTCCCAAGAAGTCATATCAGATGGAACTTTAATCCAAACATATGGTGCGTTATTCCCCCCATACACTGTAAAACCAGCACTTACAAGCTTATTTCGCATAATCTTTGCATTTTCCATGTAAAAATTAATTAAAGAATTAACCTCGTTTTTACCCTGAGAAGAATATACGGCCTCGGCTCCTCTTTGTACAACATAGCTAACGCCATTAAATTTTGTACATTGACGCCTATTCCATAACGGCCATAATTCAACCTTATCTCCTTTTGAATTTTGTCCTAATAGATTTTTAGGTATTACTGTATAAGCACATCTGACTCCAGTAAATCCTGCATTTTTTGAAAAAGATCTAAATTCAATAGCACAATTTTTTGCACCCTCTATCTCATATATTGAATGAGGAAGATTTTCATCTTGAATAAAAGCTTCATACGCTGCATCAAAAAGAATCAAAGATTTGTTGTCGTTAGCGTAGTCAACCCATTTTTTTAATTCTTGTTTTGTAATAGTTGCCCCAGTGGGGTTATTTGGAAAACAAAGATAAACAATATCAACTTTATTTTTAGGGATTTCAGGTAAAAAATTATTATCTTCATTAATAGCTAAATATAATAATCCATGATAAGTACCATTTTGAAGCGTTTCTCCAGTTCTCCCAGTCATAACATTACTATCTACATAAACAGGATAAACAGGATCCGTTACGGCAATCAAATTATCATCTCCAAGAATATCTAAAATATTACTGCTATCGCATTTTGAACCATCTGAAACAAATATTTCTTCAGGTGTTATTTGGCATCCTCTAGAAATAAAATCATTTTCAGAAATTTTTTTCCTCAGCCATTCATATCCTTGCTCTGGTCCATAACCTTTAAATCCTTCATTAGTTCCCATTTCATTTAACGCTTTACTCATGGCATTTATACAAGCTTTAGGTAGCGGTTCCGTTACATCGCCTATTCCAAGCTTAATTATTTCTGAGTTTTTATTAGACTGACTATAAGTATTCACTCTTTTTGAGATTTCAGGGAATAGATATCCAGCTTTGAGTTTTAAATAATTTTCGTTTATTTGAACCACTGTAAAAAAATTAGAAGTTTATTCTCTATAAGAATAATAGATGAATGTACTTAAGCGGAAATTAGATGTTAATATAGGTTTAGTTATGATTTAATCAAAGAAATAATCATAGCTATTAAATCAATTTCAAATTGTTTGAAAGCCCCTAAAACTTAAATACTTAGCTAATTTTAACTGCTAACAATTATTTTTAAAAACCCAATAAACTTAATTATCAAGAAATTGTTAGTAAATAATTAATAATAAATTATTTACACTTTTATCCATTTTCAAAATTCAAAACATACTTATTTTTTTATATGCCTCAGCAAATTGTAATAGCTGAGCAGGCGCGTATTGCAGCACTACTCACAGATGATCGCGTTGATGAATTAATCGTCGCGCAAGGACAATATCAAATCGGAGATATCTTTTTAGGAACTGTTGAAAATGTTCTTCCGGGAATTGATGCTGCCTTTATCGATATTGGAGAAAGTGAAAAAAATGGCTTTATTCATGTATCAGATCTGGGTCCATTAAGACTAAAAAAAGGTGTTTTAGGGATTACTGAACTTCTTGAACCAAAACAAAAAGTTCTCGTTCAAGTAATGAAAGAACCAACTGGGAACAAGGGTCCTAGACTTACAGGTAATATTTCATTACCTGGTAAATATTTAATATTGCAACCTTTCGGACAAGGAGTTAATATTTCAAGAAAGATAAATACCGATACTGAAAGAAGCCGTTTAAGAGCTCTTGGGGTTTTAATTAAACCTCCCAGCACAGGCCTATTATTTCGGACAGAAGCTGAAACGATAAAGGAAGAATTACTTATTGAAGATTTAGAAAATTTGATTCAACAATGGGATCAAGTTCTAAAAATCTCAGATACTTCTCAACCTCCAAAACTAATAAGTAGAGATGAAGATTTTTCATTAAAAATATTAAGAGACTATGTTAAATTATCAACTAATAAAATTGTAATTGATAATAAATTAGCCCTCGAAAAAGCAAAAGAATTTTTAATTAATAATGATTCTAATGTAGATATCATATTTCATAATAATGAACTAAACGAACATATTTTAGAAAAATACCAGATTAACAAAACTATTCAAAAAGCACTTCAACCAAGAGTTGATTTACCATCAGGAGGATACATAATTATTGAGCCTACTGAAGCTTTAACAGTAATTGATGTGAATTCTGGGTCTTTCACAAGCTCAGCCAATTCAAGACAGACTGTTTTATGGACTAATTGCGAAGCAGCAGTAGAAATTTCTCGACAAATGAAATTGAGAAATATTGGGGGAGTTTTAGTTATTGATTTTATAGATATGGAATCTCGCAGAGATCAATTTCAGTTACTTGAGCATTTTACTTTAGCAATAAAAGATGATTCTGCTAGGCCTCAGATAGCCGAGTTAACCGAGTTAGGTTTAGTGGAATTAACCAGAAAAAGAAAAGGTCAAAATATATATGAATTATTCGGGAAAAAATGTG
Organism: Prochlorococcus sp. AG-442-M23; assembly: GCA_003209655.1. GTDB lineage: Bacteria > Cyanobacteriota > Cyanobacteriia > PCC-6307 > Cyanobiaceae > Prochlorococcus_A. The sequence continues at coordinate 84,179 of QCPW01000001.1, forward strand.
ATCATTGCAATGGATTAGGGCATATAGAAAATTTACCAAATTATAATAATTCAAATTTGGAAACAAATCACTTTTCGAAGAAATCTAGCAAATTAAATAACACAAAGCTTCCAGAAGTTGATACACATCAAGTAATTGAAAATCAAGAAAAAATAGTTAAGAAAGCATTACTTAACTCCAAAAATTTAAATAAAGAAGATGATTATTCCAAAAAAAAGGAAAATGATAATGAAATACTTAATACAAATAATTCAAGAGAAAAACAAGTAATAACAGTTGATATCAGTAGTGATGAAAAAATTGTCTATAGTCAACTAGGTATTAATCCATTAATTAAATTAGGGAAACAATACCTAACTAATAATCATTTAATAAGTTTAGAGAAATGTAAAAACAACGAAGAAGAAAAGGGGTTAGAAAATAATAAAATTTCAACAAATAAAGCTTCCAGTAAAAAAGTCAATAAAAAAAGCACAACAAGTAATTCGGTAGAGAATTTTGAAATTGAATTAGATGAATCTAAAGAAGTTAATCTTGAGAATAAATTACCCAAAATAACAACCACGCAGGAGGAAATAAAAACAACAGATGAAATTGACCTTTCAAGGCGGAAAAGAAGAAGATCATCGGCAAGTATTGAATAAATTTTCTGAGATAGGTATTGACGAAGTAGGCCGTGGTGCAGTTTTTGGACCTATATTTTCTGCAGCTGTAGTTCTAACAAAAAAAAATGAATTAATTCTAAGGCAATTGGGGGTAAAGGATAGTAAAAAGTTAACTCCCAAAAAAAGAGAATTTCTCTTGCCAAAAATTATTGCATTATCATCAGATTACAGCTTTGGGCAGTCTTCAGTAAGAGAAATAGATCAGTTAGGAGTGAGATATGCAACCGAACTTTCAATGATTAGAGCTATCAAGAAGTTAAAAGATAATCCATCTGAATTGTTAATTGACGGTCCATTAAAATTAAGACTTTGGAAGGGTCTCCAAAGTAATATAATTTCGGGCGATTCTAAATTTACCTCAATAGCTTCTGCAAGCATAATTGCAAAAGTAAAACGAGACTTTTTAATGGAAAGATTAGAAAGAAAATTCTCTGGATATTTCATATTCAAAAATAAAGGATATGGGACTCAAGAACATTTTGCAAGTCTTAAGGAAAATGGAATGACAACCCTACATAGAAAAAGTTTCTTGACTAAATTAAACCTTATTTAATTCACACCAATTCACAAAATCTTTTATTAGTTGTTGCTGCACTCTAGATTTTATTCCCAATAAAATTCCATTTAATACTGAATGACCAGTAGATTCCAAAATTTTCTTTGGCACAAGTCTCAAAAGAGCAGGTTGACTTACAGAAACCCCTAACAGTGCTTCACCTTCTAATCCATTAGAAGTCGCCTCCAAGTTTGCTTTCAAAATCAAATTAAAATCTTCAATTATCCCTAAACCATCTAATTTGCTATCAAGTGCACTCATCGTTAAAATACCCTCTTTATTCTCAACTGCAATTGATACAACGGGGTTAACATCCAATTGAAAAACCCTAAAACTTGTTACAGTATATTTATATTTCCCATCCCCTTCAGGTTCTAATTTATTGGGGTCTAGCATTGCTCCAATAACTCTTTCTTGTTCTAAAAGATATTTAGAAAGATATTCTTTATTCCTTTTTACAGAAAGCTTAAGTTTCTGTTTGGCATCAAAAGCTAAAAGCATTTTTCTACATACCTCCAATGCTTATTTGATCTTTTTTTTTCTTACAATTAATCATGCGCAAACAAGTTGCATATTTAGGCCCTGAAGGGACATACGCAGAAAAAGCAGCTCATATTTTATCGAAGCTTGCAAATTTTGAGTCACCTATATTTGTACCATGTAACGGGCTATATTCGGTTATTAAATCAATAGCCTACAACAATTGTGATGCAGCAGTTGTACCTATCGAAAACTCTGTTGAAGGAGGAGTAACAACTACTTTAGACGCACTTTGGAAATTTTCTGATATTAATATTAATAAAGCAATTGTTTTGCCAATAAAACATGCATTAATTAGTGATGGAAAAATTTCAGAGATATCTGAGGTACTCTCTCATCCTCAAGCTTTAGCTCAATGTTCAGAATGGTTATGTGAAAATCTTCCAGAAGCAATTACTTTATCTACAAATTCAACTTCAGAAGCAGTGAATATGGTAAAAGGGAGTTCATTTAGAGCAGCTATTGGATCTAAATCTCTTACTGAAATAGGAGGACTTAAAGAATTAGCATTCCCTATTAATGATGTTCCTGGCAACTGTACAAGATTTGTTTTATTGAGTAAAGAATCCATTTTAGATAGAGCCAATATTGCCAGTTTTGCCTTTTCATTACTCTCAAATAATCCTGGAGCTTTACTCGAAGCCCTAAATTATATTGCAGAATTTGGATTCAACATGAGCAAAATAGAATCAAGACCATCTAAGAGAGAGCTAGGAGAATATATAATTTTTGTTGATATTGAGATAAATACGAAAAGTAATATTGAAGCCTTTTATGAATTACAGAAAAAGCTAAAACCCATATGTGAACATTTAGTGGATTTTGGATGTTATTTTTCTGAGAAAGTTAATTTAGACTAATTAACCCCTACATTTATAAACTCCAAATTCCATTAAACCTTTTTTAAAAGCCCAATCCATTAACAATATTGTAGGGATCTCTCTTATAGACTTAACTATTGCTCCTGGACCAAGAGTTAAGATTGCATTTGGCCTTCTAATTCCCTCAAATACTGAATCAAACCAAGATGGATTTGTAAATGAATTCCAATTATCGCAAATGACTTGACCTGAACTATTTTTATTTTTGCTCAATATACTACTAAATTCATTAATACTCATAAATTTAGGGTGTACCCACTGTTCGAGCAGTTGTTTTAAGATTATTTTTTCAAGCATTGAGGGGGGATGTTTTCTAAAATCCCTTGAATTCCAATCAGCCAAAGCTAAATAACCTCCAGGTCTCAAAGTTCTTAACATTTGATCTGCAAATTTAGTTTTGTTATTCATATGGGCTCCTGCCTCAACACTCCAAATCCCATCAAATGCTCCATCTTCAAATTTCAAATCCAAAGCATCCATAACTTTGAAATTGCATTTACATTCATAGGGTGTAAGCTCTATAGCTCTTTTTACTTGAGCCGGACTAATAGTTATCCCAGTTACATTAAATCCATAATAATTCGCGAGTATTCTAGAACTTCCACCTATTCCGCATCCAACATCCAAAACCCTAGAACCCCTTGGTAATTTATCTAAACCACTCCAACTTACTAGCTCATGTACGAAGCGCACTTTAGCCTCTCTAAAATCAATAGATTTCTTTGGAGGATAGAAACCTAAATGTATGTGCTCGCCCCACAATCTTTCTAGTAATTTATCTTGTGTCCATGAGTCATAAGCTGAAGCTACTGTTCCAGATGAAATATATTTTCTAGCATTAATCCTCCAAAATATTAAACATGAAAAAAATAAAACTAATACAAAAAAAACAGAGAAAATTAAAAATGTAGACATTTAGTTTTCTTTAATATCAGGGAAGCTCTCTTTTAAAGCAGTTCTAGCTGCTAATTGTTTTCTGGTATGGTCTAACATTTCAAACTCTCTTTGCAAACGTGTATGAGTATTCCTTTCTTCTAAAAGTCTTTGCTGCTCGTCAGCAACCGGTCCGCCTAAGTGAGCACCGATCCAAAAAGATAGTTCCATTGGATTGTCAGGCAACCTATCAGGAAGAACTTTTTGAGAATTTGTTAGTTTACTAGTTAATGTAACTACATCATTTAATGCTTGAGTAACTGAATCTTTTAAAAGATCCAAGCTTTGGAAACTTTCAATGTTTTCATCTGTAATCCAACTAACCATTGCAGAGCAATAAGGGGTTGAGCGTACAATTTCTAAAACTTGAAATCTTTGTTGACCTAATGTGATTATGTTACTTCTACCATCTTCAGCTGTTTGATGTTTGATTATTTGTGCACAACAGCCAACATTAGCCATACTCTTTGTATTAGGATCCCACTTAATTACTCCAAACATTGAATCTGTTTCAAGTACAGATTTGAGCATAATCCTATATCTTGATTCAAAAATATGTAATGGTAAAACTTCTTGAGGGAAAAGAACAACTTCTGGTAGAGGGAATAATGGTAATTCCCTTACTGAAAGCTCTCCCATTTAAACCTCTTTTTATATGCTCTTATATTAGTAAATTAAACTTCTATTCGGGCTTACTTATAATTTAACTTCTATATCAACACCGCTAGGAAGATCTAATTTCATTAAAGCATCAATGGTTTTGGCGGAAGGACTATAAATATCAATGATCCTTCTATGAGTTCTGGTCTCAAAATGCTCTCGAGAATCCTTATCTACATGAGGGGACCTTAAAACACAATAAATTTTTCTCTTTGTTGGTAAAGGGATAGGTCCTATAGCTGAAGCAGCAGTAGTATCAGCTGTTTGAATAATTTTGTCGCAAGATAAATCAAGCATTCTTCTATCAAACGCTTTCAATCTTATACGAATTTTTTGTTGAGCCAGTGTAGCTGTCATAATTTACATTAATCTCTTTGTAAAAGGGTTATTGAGAACCAATAACCCATATCTCTTATTTTATATTTTAGATTATTAAAGGTTAACTTCGTAAAATAAGAGGATTATTCAATAATTTTAGAAACAACCCCAGCTCCAATGGTACGTCCACCTTCACGAATAGCAAAACGCATACCTTGTTCAATCGCAACTGGACAAATTAGTTCTCCAGTCATTTTTATTCTGTCACCTGGCATAACCATTTCTACATTAGAACCATCATCGGAAGTAAAGGCTGTAATTTGTCCAGTCACATCTGTAGTTCTTATATAAAATTGTGGTCTATATCCAGCAAAGAAAGGGGTATGTCTCCCACCTTCTTCTTTTTTAAGAACATAAACTTCCCCTTCGAATTTTGTATGAGGGGTAATTGAACCTTTTTTAACAAGTACCATACCCCTCTCAATATCTTCTTTTTGAACACCACGTAAGAGTAATCCAACATTGTCTCCAGCCATACCTTCATCAAGAAGCTTACGGAACATCTCAACTCCAGTAACAGTAGTCAATCTTGTATCTCTTATTCCAACAATTTCAACTTCCTCACCAACTTTTACTTTACCTCTTTCTATTCGACCTGTAGCAACTGTTCCTCTTCCAGTTATAGAGAAAACATCTTCTACTGCCATCAAAAATGGCTTATCAACTTCTCTTTCAGGTTCAGGAATGCTAGCATCAACAGCAGTCATTAATTCTTCGATTTTAGATTCCCAAGTAGAATCTCCTTCTAATGCTTTTAAACCAGAAACTTGAACGATGGGTATATCATCACCTGGGAAATCATAACTATCAAGTAGTTCTCTAATTTCCATTTCTACAAGTTCAATGATTTCTTCATCATCAACCATGTCGCATTTATTTAATGCAACCACTAAAGCAGGAACTCCAACTTGTTTAGCTAGAAGAATATGCTCTTTTGTTTGAGCCATAGGACCGTCTGTTGCAGCACAAACTAGAATTGCACCATCCATCTGAGCAGCCCCTGTGATCATATTTTTTACATAATCAGCATGACCTGGGCAGTCAACGTGGGCGTAATGTCTCTCTGCAGTTTCATATTCAACGTGGGCAGTATTAATCGTAATGCCACGTTCTCTTTCTTCTGGAGCACCATCTATGTCTCCATAATCTTGTGCTTGAGCTTGACCTTTTTTAGCTAAAACATTTGTTATAGCAGCAGTCAGGGTTGTTTTTCCATGATCAACATGGCCGATAGTACCTATGTTGACATGTGGTTTGTTCCTTTCGAACTTCTCGCGGGCCATTTGAATTAAAGAATCGGGGTTTAAGAATGTTTAGTTTAGAGATCAGGAGTTGCCCTGATTCTTGGAAATGATAGCTTCAGCAACATTACGAGGAACTTCCTCATAATTTGCGAACTCCATTGAAAATATACCCCGACCTTGAGTCATTGATCGGAGTTGAGTGGCATAGCCGAACATTTCGGCTAAAGGCACTTTGGCCTGTACTTTAGACAATCCATCATCAACGGATTGTCCTTCGACTTGACCTCTCCTTGAAGAGAGATCACCAATTACAGATCCAAGAAAATCATCAGGACTTTCGACCTCGACTTTCATCATAGGCTCTAAGAGGACAGGATTGCATTTTTTAACCCCATCTTTAAAAGCCATTGAACCTGCAATCTTGAAGGCCATTTCAGAAGAGTCTACATCGTGGAATGAACCATCGACTAGTGTTACTTTTACATCAATCAGCGGATAACCGGCAAGAACTCCTGATTCACAGGTTTCTTTCATACCATTTGAGGCTGGTCCAATAAATTCTTTAGGAACAGTTCCACCAACAATTTTGTTAACAAATTCAAACCCTTTTCCAACTTCAGCAGGTTCCATTTCAATAATTACATGTCCATATTGACCTTTACCTCCAGTTTGTCTTGCATATTTACCTTCACCCCTAGAACTTGATCTTATTGTTTCTCTATAAGAAACTTGAGGAGCGCCAATATTAGCCTCAACTTTAAATTCTCTCAGCATCCTATCAACAAGTATTTCTAAATGTAATTCACCCATACCTGCTATGACAGTTTGATTGGTCTCATTATCAGTACTCACTCTAAAAGTTGGATCTTCTTCAGATAATGCTTGTAAAGCTTTAGAAAGCTTTTCCATATCTCCTTTGGTTTTCGGTTCAACAGCAACTGAAATTACAGGTTCAGGAATAAACAGTGTTTCCAAAACTATAGGGTCATCTGTATTACATAAGGTGTCACCTGTTGTTGTATTCTTCAACCCCAAAACAGCACCTAAATCACCTGCTCTTAATTCGTCAACTTCTTCCCTCTCATCTGCTTTTAAGATTACTAATCTAGAAATTCTTTCTTTAGCGTCCTTCGTTGAATTCATAACATAACTACCTTTTGACAGGACTCCAGAGTACATTCTTACAAAAGTTAATTTCCCATAAGGATCAGACATTACTTTGAAAGCTAATGCACTGAAAGGAGCATTGTCGTCAGATGGTCTAATATCTTCTTTCCCATTTGGTAAAACACCCTGAATTGGTTTTACATCAACTGGAGCTGGTAAGTAATCAACTACTGCATCTAGAACTAATTGAACTCCTTTATTTTTAAAGGCTGATCCACATAAAACAGGGACTAACCCATGTTTAAGAACTCCCTCTCTGATCCCTTTTTTTAATTGACTTTCAGTTAATTCTCCCTTTTCCAAAAATATTTCAATTAATTCTTCATCATTTTCTGCGACACTTTCCATTAATTTAGTTCTCCATTCTGAAGCTTCTTCCTTCATATCCTGTGGAATTGGAGCCTCTTCAATGTCAGTGCCTAAGTCATTTTTATATAAATAAGCTTTGTTACTTACCAAATCTATAATTCCTGTAAGATCACCCTCAGAACCAATCGGGAGCTGAATAGGGAAAGCATTTGCCTTCAAACGATCTTTAATTTGTTGATTAACTTTTAAGAAGTCTGCTCCTGTTCTATCCATCTTATTAACGAAAACCATCCTTGGGACAGAATATCTATCAGCTTGTCTCCAAACAGTTTCTGACTGTGGCTGAACTCCTCCTACTGCGCAAAATACTGCTATGACTCCATCTAAAACTCTCATTGATCTCTCAACTTCAATAGTAAAGTCAACGTGACCAGGAGTGTCAATAATATTGATTCTGTGATCCTGCCAACTTGTAGAAATAGCAGCAGCTGTGATAGTGATTCCTCTTTCTCTTTCTTGAGCCATCCAATCGGTTACAGCAGCACCATCATGAACTTCTCCAATTTTATGTACAACACCTGAATAAAAAAGTATTCTTTCAGTAGTAGTTGTTTTACCAGCATCAATATGAGCGGCTATACCGATATTCCTTACTCGTTCAAGGGGGAAGTCACGTGCCAATGTTAAAACTCCAAATAGAATGAATTGCTTAATAGCTTCAGTTTATTTAGTAAAATAAACTTTCGTTTAATAATAGACTAATTCAGGACCATTTAGGTCGAAATCAGTATCTGTAATGAGCAAAAGCCTTATTAGCTTCTGCCATCTTATGTGTGTCTTCTCTTTTCTTAACTGCGCTGCCAGTTTCATTAGCTGCATCCATTAATTCACCGGCTAATTTTTGTGACATACTTTTTCCATTTCTTCCTCTTGCAAAAGTAACAAGCCATCTTAATGCCATTGCGGTTCCTCTTTCTTGACGAACTTCCATAGGAACTTGATAGGTAGCACCGCCAACTCTTCTTGCTCTCACCTCAACTAAAGGGGTCGCATTCTTTACTGCTGTTTCAAATAACTCGACAGCATTTCCTCCTGTTCTTTCACTTATTAGTGAAAAAGCATCTGATAATATTTTCTGTGCAGTAGATTTTTTACCATGTTTCATCAATCTAGAAATCATCATTGATGCAAGACGACTATTAAATTGAGGATCTGGTAAAACCGGCCTTTTTACTGCTGCATTGCGACGGGACATATTAAAAAAGAATTGATGTAAAAAAATTAATCATTTTTAGGAGTTTTTGCTCCATACTTAGATCTGGACTGACGTCTATCCTTGACTCCTGCAGTATCTAAAGTTCCTCTTATTATATGATATCTCACTCCTGGTAAATCCTTAACTCTTCCTCCTCTTAGCAAAACAACAGAATGTTCCTGTAAATTATGTCCTATTCCTGGAATGTATGCTGTAACTTCAAAGCCTGAAGTTAATCTAACTCTCGCAACTTTTCTTAATGCAGAGTTAGGTTTCTTAGGAGTGGATGTATAAACTCTTGTACAAACACCCCTTCTCTCTGGACAAGACTTTAGTGCAGGAGATTTAGTTTTTCTTGTCAGACGTTTTCTTTCTGATCCAATTAATTGGGAAATGGTCGGCATCTAAATATTTATAAAAAAAATATATATCCAAATATCATAACCTTTAACGAGTCAGATCTAAAGTTTTTTCCGTTTTTTATTATTTTAAAATTGAAATTGAAATTTGTTTAGTAATTCTTTATCTTTTTTAGTTTTATTTTGATATTTATTTTTATAATGAAAATAAATTAAATATTTTATATAGTTAAATAATCTATGTTAGATAATATCAAAAAGCCATATCAAGATAGTTATTCTCCAAATGGAATTATTGGAGAGAAAGACGCGTGTGGGGTAGGTTTCATAGCAAATGTTGAAGGTAAAGAAAGTAATTGGATACTAAAACAATCTCTCAAAGGACTTAATTGTATGGAGCACAGAGGAGGATGTGGGGGAGACAGTGACTCAGGAGATGGAGCTGGAATTTTATGTTCTATTCCTTGGACATTTCTAGATAGAGAAATGAAACTAGTTAACGAACCTCATGAGATGAGAGGTTTGGGTATGATTTTTATGCCAAAAGATGAATTAAAAGTCAAAGAATCAAAATTTATATGTGACGAAGAAGCTAAAAAACTTAATTTCACAAAAACATTTTGGAGAAGTGTACCAGTCAAATATGAAACATTGGGAAATTTAGCGAAATCAAACGCTCCATCTATAAGTCAATGGATCATTTATTTAGATAAAAAAGATTGTCAAGATATCGAGATGCGCTTATTTCAACTTAGAAAAAGAATTGAAAAAAGGATAAGAGATAACACAAAAAATGCCGTCGGAGATTGTGAATTTTATTTCGCATCTCTTAGTTCCAAAACAGTAGTCTACAAAGGGATGGTTAGATCTGAAGTTTTATCAGATTTTTACGAAGACTTAAAGAATGAAGATTTTAAAGTTTCATTTTCTGTTTATCATCGAAGATTTAGCACAAACACCTTACCAAAATGGCCTCTTGCACAACCAATGAGATTTTTAGGTCATAATGGAGAAATCAATACTCTCCTTGGAAATATTAATTGGGCTAAAGCATCAGAAACTCATATCGATGAGTACTGGGGAGAACTTTCTAAAGACATCAAACCAATAGTTGATATTAATAAAAGTGATTCCTCAAATCTTGATGCAACTCTAGAAATTAATATTCGTTCAGGAAAAGCAATAACTGATTCTTTATTGGGACTTGTTCCAGAAGCATTTAGAGATCAACCTGAACTTGAACATAGAGATGATATAAAAGCTTTTTATGAATATTCAGCTAGTCTTCAAGAAGCATGGGACGGTCCAGCTCTCTTAGTATTTGCAGATGGTAATTTTGTTGGCGCAACTCTAGATAGAAATGGCTTAAGACCTGCAAGATATTCGATTACAAATGATGGATTTGTGATAATGGGTTCAGAAACAGGAGTAGTAGATCTTGAAGAAAATAGAGTTACAGAAAAGGGACGTTTAGGCCCTGGTCAAATGCTAGCAGTAGATTTTTTCAATCATAAAATTTTGAGAAATTGGGAGGTAAAATCAGAGGCCGCTAAGAGGGAAAACTATCAAAAATTGCTAAATCAAAGAATTATAAAGCTTAAAAAAAATGAATGGTCTAATATTTGTTTTTTCAAAGATTTTGAATTGCTTCAGCAGCAAACAGCTTTTGGTTTTTCTTCGGAGGATAATGATCTAATTCTTGATTCAATGGCTTCTCTTTCTAAAGAACCAACTTATTGCATGGGTGATGATATCCCATTAGCTGTACTCTCTTCAAAGCCTCATATTTTATACGATTACTTTAAACAAAGATTCGCTCAAGTTACTAACCCTCCAATAGATCCTTTGAGAGAAAAATTAGTAATGAGTTTAGAAATGCATCTTGGTGAAAGATGCTCCCCTTTTGAGACAAAAAATATTAAGCCTTTTATTCATCTAAAAAGTCCAATTATTAATGAACAAGAACTAGTTTCAATAAAAGAGTCAAAAATTAAATCAAAAACAATTTCAAGTTTATTTAATATTGAAGAAGGTATCAAAGGTTTTGAAAAAAAAATAGAAGAAATATGTAACTTAAGCGAGATCGCAATCAATGAAGGGTGTTCTTTAATTATTATTTCTGACAAAGGAGTTAATTCAAAAAAAAGTTTTGTTCCTCCTTTACTAGCTGTAGGTGCAATTCATCATTTTCTTCTTAAAAAAGAAATAAGATTAAAAGCTTCTCTAATAATCGAAACTGGACAATGCTGGAGTACGCATCACTTAGCATGTTTAATTGGTTATGGAGTTAGCGCTGTTTGCCCATGGTTAACACTTGAATCTGGAAGACATTGGTTACAACATCCAAAAACTCAAAAACTTATAGCTAGTAACAAAATAAATCCGCTAACTTGTGATGAAGTACAGAAAAATATCAAAAAAGCCCTGGAAGATGGACTAAGAAAGATACTTTCTAAAATAGGAATTTCTCTTTTATCTAGTTATCATGGTGCTCAAATTTTTGAAGCTGTAGGTATAGGTTCTGATTTAATAAAAATAGCCTTCAATGGAACAACAAGTCGAATTGCAGGAATTACACTCAAAGAACTTGCAAATGAATCACTTGCAATACATGCGAAGGCTTACCCAGAAATAGATTTAAAAAAATTAGAATTTCTAGGATTTGTTCAATTTAGAAATAATGGGGAATATCATTCTAATAACCCCGAAATGTCTAAAGTTTTACATTCCGCTCTAAAGCAAGGTCCAGGATACGACCACTTTGAGACCTATAAAACCTTAATGAGAAATAGACCTATCACCTCTTTAAGAGATTTATTAACAATTAACTCAAAAAGAAAAAGTATTCCATTAGATCAGGTTGAAAGTGTTGAATCAATATGTAAACGGTTTTGCACAGGAGGTATGAGTTTAGGTGCATTATCAAGAGAAGCACATGAAGTATTAGCAGTTGCAATGAATAGAATTGGAGGTAAAAGTAACAGCGGCGAAGGGGGAGAAGATCCTGCTCGTTTTAATGTGCTAAATGATATTGATGAAAATACTCAATCAGCTACATTACCTTTTATAAATGGTCTTAAAAATGGAGATACTGCCTGCTCAGCAATTAAACAAATCGCTTCTGGTAGATTTGGGGTAACTCCGGAATATCTAAGAAGTGGTAAGCAACTTGAAATCAAAATGGCTCAAGGAGCTAAACCAGGGGAGGGGGGGCAATTACCTGGCCCGAAAGTTGATTCATATATTGCGAAACTAAGAAATAGCAAACCTGGAGTAGCATTAATATCTCCACCCCCTCATCATGATATTTATTCAATTGAAGATTTAGCACAGTTAATTCATGACTTGCACCAAGTGCATCCAAAAGCAAAAGTGAGTGTAAAACTTGTTTCTGAAATTGGAATAGGCACTATCGCTGCTGGAGTTAGCAAAGCCAATGCAGATGTAATACAAATTTCCGGACATGATGGTGGTACTGGTGCTTCACCACTTAGTTCCATAAAACATGCTGGTTTACCATGGGAATTAGGTGTCGCAGAAGTCCATAAATCATTAATCGAAAATAATCTGAGAGACAGAGTACTTTTAAGAACTGATGGAGGTCTTAAAACAGGGTGGGATGTTGTTATTGCAGCTATTTTAGGTGCTGAAGAGTATGGTTTTGGTTCAGTAGCAATGATTGCTGAGGGCTGCATAATGGCTCGTGTTTGTCATACAAACAAATGTCCTGTAGGTGTTGCAACTCAAAAAGAAGAATTAAGAAAAAGGTTTAAAGGTTTACCTGACAATGTAGTTAATTTTTTCTTATACATTGCTGAAGAGATAAGACAAATAATGAGTAGTATTGGAGTTTCAAATATAGAGGAATTGATTGGTAATAATGAATTTTTAACAACAAGAGAGATAAGACTACCAAAAACTGAGAATATTGACCTTAGTTCTTTAATAAATAATAAAAACTTGGTTGGAGACAGGTCATGGTTAAAACATTCCCAAAATGCCCACACCAATGGATCTGTATTAGAGGATAAATTATTGTCTGATAATCACTTTACGAATGCTATTAAAACTCATGGAAAGTTAATTAAAGAAATTGAAATTAAAAATACAGATAGAAGTGTTTGCGCAAAAATATCAGGTGAAATTGCTTCAATATATGGCAATAATGGATTCAATGGTGAACTAAATCTCAATTTCAAAGGATACGCTGGACAAAGTTTTGGGGCCTTTTTATTAAAAGGAATGAATATCCAGTTAATTGGAGAAGCAAATGATTATGTGTGCAAAGGAATGAATGGTGGAGTACTTACTATTGTTCCTCCACAAGTAAGCGAGAATTCTTCGCAGCAAGTAATTTTGGGTAATACCTGTCTTTATGGAGCAACAGGTGGTAAATTGTTTGCTTTAGGCAAATCCGGAGAAAGATTTGCAGTTAGAAATAGTGGAGCTACTGCGGTCACAGAAGGAGCAGGTGACCATTGTTGTGAATATATGACTGGCGGCAAAATAATAATTTTAGGCTCAACAGGAAGAAATATTGGCGCGGGGATGACAGGTGGAATAGCTTATATACTTGACGAAAAAAATGATTTAGAAAAAAAAGTTAATAAGGAAATAGTCAGAATCTTTAAAATAACTAACACGAGACAAGAAGAGATCTTATTAGGAATTCTTGGAGAATATTATGAAAAAACCAAGAGCTTAAAAGCATTAAAAATAATTAAAGATTGGGATCATTTTAAAGAAATTTTCAAAATAATTGTCCCACCTAGTGAAGAAGAAATGCTTGGTCTTAAAAATTAATGAATGCCTATTTTTATAAAGACTGAACTCATAAAAAACGAATACCTAATTCAAAAAGATTTTAAAAATAAAATAATTAATGAACATATAAAATGGATAAAAAATTTAAAGAAAAAAGGAATAAATATCAAAAGCGGATTTTTAGTGGATGAATTAAAACTAGCAGGCGCAGGAGGACTACTAATTATTGAAATTGATACATATCAAGATGCGCTAAAAATAATAAAAACTGACCCAATGATAAAAAATAATCTAGTTAAATGGAAATTAAACGAATGGATTGATATTACAGAATAAAAAAAATTAATTATCTTGGAAACTTTTCCATAAGTTTCTGAATCTCTTCAGCATGATAACTACTTCGAGTTAAAGGAGAACTGACAACTTGCATAAAACCTAATTCATTTTCTCCAAATAATTTAAAATAATTAAATTTAGAAGGAGTAACAAATCTTTGAACCGGAAGATGTTTTGGGCCTGGAGACAAGTATTGACCAATAGTAACTATATCTACATCATTTTTCCTTAGATCAATAAGAAGGTTTAAAACTTCATCATCCATTTCTCCTAATCCCAACATAAAGCCCGATTTAGTATAGACACCTGGGAAATAGCCTCTTGTTCTTTTTAGTAGTTCTAGAGTTCTCTGATAGTTTCCTTGTGGTCTTACTTTCGGATACAAAGCTGGAATAGTTTCAATATTGTGATTTAAAACATTTGGTTTAGAATCTAAAATCTTTTCAAGTGCTGACCAGTTACCACATAAATCGGGAATTAATAGTTCAATGGTTGTTTTAGGAGATTTCTTTCGAACTTCTGAAACACATTTATAAAACTGAGAAGCTCCACCATCATCCAAATCATCTCTATTAACTGATGTGATAACAACATGCTTCAGTCTCATTCTATAAACTGCCTCTGCCAAACGATCAGGTTCTGTTGGGTCTAAATCTCTCTTGGATTTATCAAAATCAATATCACAATATGGACAAGCTCTAGTACAGCCAGGACCCATAATTAAAAAAGTTGCCGTACCGCTAGCAAAACATTCTCCAATATTAGGACAGCTTGCTTCTTGACATACTGTATTTAATTTTAGGTCACTTAACAAATTTGAAGTTTTTCCTATTCTCTCAACTTGAGGGGCTTTTACCCTTAACCAGTCAGGCTTCACAACTGCATTATTAGAAATATTAGTCAAATTAATCTATTCAATTCTATCAATTTTAATTTTAAACAAAATAATGAAACTTTTCTATTTTTATTGGCTTCAAATACAGAATTTAACTTTCTTATTAATTCTGGAAACAACTAACAATTTGCTTTGCGAATAATAGCTTGTAATCTATATGAAACATTTTTCTATAAAAAAATTCATAAAATATTATTATTGTTCTAAAAACATCAATAAGAACAATACTCATTACGTTATTTTAATTACAGTTTTCAAAACATCAGTTTATAAACTTTTTCGTTTAGAATTTTGTAATAACTCTTTAAATAGTGTTCCATAAACTATTTTTTTTTATAGTATTTGATACAGTTAAAAATATATGTATTAAAACATTGACTTTTAAATTTAAAAGAAAACGTTTTCTTTTATCTGAAAAAAATAAGAAATGCAAATCTATTGGGTATGCTAGAGCTATTGATAGTGAATTTGATTACCTAAAAGAACAAATAAAAAGTCTTAAAAATGAAGGTTGTAGCTTAATATTTTCTGAAATTATAAGTTTAGATGACGAAATAAAACCCGAACTTAGAAAAGCTCTAAATTATTTATCAAAAGGCGATGAATTAATTATTACAAAGTTAGATCGTGCATTTTCTAACAAGCAAGAATGTATAAAAACAATAAGGAAACTTTTAAATAATGATGTTAGGTTAAGAACTTTATCTGGTTTTTTATCTCCAGACAACCACTCAGAGATATCAGCATCGATATTTAATATCTTATATGAATTAGATAATTTAGATAATGAGTGTTTAGGAGAAAGAAAAAAAGAACTTCTTTTGCAAAGAAGATTAAATGGAAATAATTTAGGCGGCAGACCAAAGATTAGTCCCTTAAGAGAATCACTAGTTATGAGGCTACGAAAAGAGGGTTGCTCATATCGCTCAATAAGAACTCAAACTGGAATTGCTTTATCAACAATTAGAAGAATAATTTTAGATGGAGAAGCGAACTGATATGAATAAAAAAGAACTTGAAAACCTGATTAAAGAAAATCTTAAAGATACTGCATTACGTATTTATGAATTAAATATTAATGATAGAAATAGCTTAATATCAGAATATAAGGAATGGATTTTAAATGAATTAGATTTTGAGGAGGTAATGATGCTACCTTACGAAGCTTATACGAATAAATTAGATAGGGATATCTTAGATGACTTAAATTAATATGAACCTAAATTCATATTATATTTATAAACAGCATTAGATATTTCAGGGAAAAAGGTCTCATCATTGACATATTTTTTTCCATTTCCAAAAACAACTAATAAAGTTTGTAATGAATCATTATTAACCCACCAAGCGGCATCATGTCTCGCTTGTGACATCAAACCAGCTTTACTCCAAAAATTAATATTCTCTGGTAATCCCTCTCCTAAAAAACCATTTACTTGATTCTGAGGATCCTTATTGATAATATTTTTATTTAAATTTCTTTTTATAAAACTTCTTAAATTTAAATTTTCTTTATGATAATCAAGTCTTATCATAATTTCCTCCAAAATCCTTGCAGTTGCATTTGTTGTCATCATATTTCTATTTTTATTTTCAGTTCCATAGAATTCTTTTTCTCGACCAAAGGGTCCATCCTCCCATGTTTTTTGGCAGCAATTTATTTCATTTAATTCACTCCAAGAAAGCTCTTTTAACCAATCATTGATTATTGACCTTTGATATTTCCAATTCTCCCAGAGATCTCCTTCTATACATGGACCACTAGTAGTCCCAGTGATCACATCAATTAAGAAACTGGTAGCATCATTACTAGAGTAAAAAAGCATTTTATATACTGCATCACTTATTTCCTGGCTAAATAATATTTTTTTTGTTTTAATCCATGAATATGCAGCAAATGCATAAACTAGCTTTACGATACTTGCAGGATAAATTAGTTTTTGATTATTAATTCCAAATCCAAAACCTTTATAAATATGATTTTTTTCACTTTTATAATTGATCCAAGTTATCGCGATATCATTCTTAAAATTTTCTCTATGTTTAGAACAAACTCTTTCTAAAATATCGTTTAAGGCTAAACCCATTTCTTCTTTTAAGTTATAAAAAGACATTGTATGAAAGAACATGTAGACCCTATCTCACTATTTAAGCAAACTAATTTTTCAAATACTATTTGGTGGAAAGTAAAAATTAATATTTCTGGATATCAAAATAACAAAAACAAAAACTTAGTGACCCAAATCTTCAAAAATAGAATTTTTAGACTAATTCATCCGATTTTCTATCAAAATAAAAAAGATTTATCGAGGATATTAGTTCAATTTTATGAAGATGGCTACATCTGCTGGATTGATTTGCAAAATTTAACTATTGAAAAATTTGATCCTAATAACAGTTTTGTGGAAAATGATGAAAAATCCATACAAGAAAAAATTCCATTGATACTTAATTGGATCAAAGATCAATCTAAGGTTAAAAATCAATATCTTTGGGGTGGTACATTAGGGCCAAACTTTGACTGTTCTGGATTAATTCAAACGGCTTTTTTCAAACATGAAATTTATATACCTAGAGATTCGTATCAAATAAAAAGTTTTTGCAGGCATCTTTTTAATTTTACAGAAAAAAATTATTCACTTAAAAAAGGAGATATTTTATTTTTTGGAGACAAAACAAAATGTGATCATGTTGGTATTTATAAAGGAGACGGATTTTATTACCATAGTTCGGGTATTGAATACGGACGAAATGGAATAGGAGTGGATACTTTACAAAAGACAAGTGACAAAATATCACTTCACTATCAATCCAAACTTATTTCTGCAGGAAGAATATTTAGATCATATAGATGGAATAAGACTATAAGATAAGTTTTTATATAAAAGCTTACTATTCAATTTACTCTAGGTAAATTTTACAATTATCCAGTTGTCCAAATATTCTTAACTATTGGCATTATGGTATCTAAATGTAGAGTTCCTACAAGAAGCCACGCAAAGACAGCGCCTCCACAACCACCTAACCAAAATCCACTTGTAAAATCAGCCCAACCTGCTCTCGTAAATAAATCTGCTGGAGGATTGTTCACAGTAGCGTCAGGAGGTTGTACATTAGGAGCTTTTCCAGGAGCATTATAAAGAACCAAGAGGGCTGTCAAAATATGTACGGCACCTATAGCTGCGAGCAGTCCTGCGGTTAATGCAAAATCAGAGTTTCTTAGAGGGCCAGTCATAGAAAATGGTCCATATAAAAGATATCCAAATGCAGCTCCAGTTTCTAAGCCTCTAAAATTTGGAGAAATTCCTTCTCTATAAAAAGGTAAATTATTAATAAAGGCTTTTGTAAAGTAACCACTATTAACAGGCGTTGCAAGATTTCCAACACATGGATCTGAAACTGTTTTAACAGCCCATTGATCTGCAATACCAATATCATTTGGCTGTACAGAATTATCTATGTATTTTTCATCAAATTTAACAGAACTTGTAGATTCTGAGAATGATTTTTGAAAGTCGCTCATTTTTTAATATAAGAGTAGTGTGAATTTAATTAATCAGTAGCTGTAATGAATCTTCCAATTAATACAATAAAAACTGCTGGAGTTACTAGACCTATCAATGGGACAAAGATTGATGGTAAGAACGTTGAAAAATCAGATGGCATAATCTTTTAAAGATATTTAAATACTTTAGTATTTTTCTTACAATTAATGTTACTTTTATGACTGGATGATATAAAAATTATTAACTTTTTATATGCAAATTTTCTTTAAAGAATTCTTATTAGAAAAATTGAAGTAAAATTCAATTATTAATTTTTAGTTTGAATTTTTCTAACTCTATAAATAGGCCTATTTTGACTTTCGTGATATGTTCTAATTAAAAGTTCACTTAACAGCCCAAAACTAAATAATTGAACTCCAGCAATTCCTAATATCAAAGCAAACATTAGCATCGGCCGATTACCTATATCTTCCCCAAACAATTTCACAAGTATTAGGTAAGAGGTCATTCCAAGACTTATTAGAATACTAATAATCCCAACGAAGCCAAATCCATACATGGGTCTTGTCAAAAATTTAGTCATAAACCAAACAGTAAGTAAATCCATTAAAACCCTAAAAGTTCTGTCAATCCCATATTTACTAGAACCATATTTCCGACTGCGATGGTTTACTTTAATTTCTTTAATTTTAGCCCCTTCAATATTTGCCAAAACAGGCAAAAACCTATGAAGTTCACCATATAATTTTATGTCATCAAGAATCTCTTTTTTGAACGCTTTTAAAGAACAACCATAATCATGCAACTTAAGGCCAGTCACATTAGCAATTAAGTTATTTGCAATTATTGATGGTATACGTCTATTAATCAATTTATCTTTTCTATCGTATCTCCATCCACAAATCAAATCATAGCCTTCATTAATATGTGAAATTAAAATCGGAATATCATTTGGATCATTTTGTAAGTCTCCATCTAAAGTAATTACAATTTCACCATTAGAATTATCAAAACCAGCAGATATTGCAGCAGTTTGTCCGTAATTTTTACGAAGTGAAATGACTGATAATTCCTGAGTCTTGATAATTAATTCATCCAATACATTAGAAGTACTATCTTGCGAGCCATCATTTACAACAACTATCTCAAAATTTATTTTATTAGTATGCATAACATTAACAACTTCATCTAATAAATATCTAATACTCTCACTTTCATTAAAAACAGGAATAATAATAGAAATCAGCTGATTAGTATTTTTCATATCATTAGCATTTAATAATCTTTTAATTTTAACTTAATTTAGAACGATAAAATTAATCAAAAAAAATCACCACCTTAGGTGGTGATTAATATTATGTGATCAAGTTTTATCCAAACTTACCTGAAGTAGATGCTATTACAAATGCTCCAAAAGTAAGTATATTTCCAATTGTAAAATGTGCTAATCCCACTAATCTTGCTTGAACAATTGAAAGTGCAACTGGCTTATCTCTCCAACCAACTAAGTTAGCTATTGGAGTGCGCTGGTGAGCCCAAACTAATGTCTCAATTAATTCTTGCCAGTAACCACGCCATGATATCAAGAACATAAATCCAGTAGCCCATACTAGATGGCCGAATAAGAACATCCATGCCCAAGGTGATAAAGAATTAACACCAAATGGATTATATCCATTGATTAGTTGAGCAGAATTCAACCATAAATAATCTCTAAACCAACCCATTAAGTATGTTCCAGACTCATTAAATTGAGCTACATTCCCTTGCCAAATTGCCAAATGTTTCCAATGCCAATAGAAAGTTACCCAAGCTATCAAGTTTAAAGCCCAGAACATTGCAAGATACATAGCATCCCAAGATGAACTATCACAAGTACCTCCTCGACCTGGACCATCACATGGGAAAGCGTATCCTAAATCCTTTTTATCAGGAATTAGTTTTGTTCCCCTTGCATCTAAGGCACCTTTAATAAGGATTAAAGCCGTTGTATGAAGACCAAGAGCAATAGCATGATGAACTAAGAAATCTGCAGGACCTATTGGTAAGAAAGAACTAAGGGCATCTTGTCTATTAATTAGATCCATCCAATAATGATTTCCTGGTAAAGAATTTGCGGCGATACTAGCAGAACTTGTAGGATCTGATAATAAAGCATCAAAGCCATACATCATTTTTCCTTGAGCTGCTTGTACAAACTGAGCAAAAACAGGTTCAATTAAAATTTGTTTTTCTGGATTTCCAAAAGCTACAACGACATCATTATGTACATATATACCTAAAGTATGGAATCCAAGTAACATAGTTACCCAACTTAAATGGCTTATTAATGCTTCTTTAGTTCCTAAAACTCTTGCTAAAACATTATCTTTATTGAGTTCAGGATCATAATCTCTCACAAAGAAAATCGCTCCATGTGCAAAGGCACCAACCATCAAAAACATAGCTATGTATTGATGATGAGTATAAAGAGCAGATTGGGTTGTGTAATCTCTAGCTATAAAAGCATACGAAGGTAGGGCGCCCATATGTTGAGCAACCAATGAGGTGGCAACTCCAAGAGATGCTAAAGCTAATCCCAACTGGAAGTGTAATGAGTTATTTACTGTCTCATAAATACCATCATGATTAATCCCAAAACTACCTTTATGAGGATCATTAGGATGTCTTGTGTTATGAGCTTCAGTAATCTCTTTTAGGCTATGACCTATTCCAAAAGTATTTCTATACATATGACCTGCAATAACAAATACAGTTCCTATTGCAATGTGGTGATGAGCTATATCAGTTAACCATAATGCTTCACTTTGCGGATGCAAACCTCCAAGGAATGTAAATATTGCAGTTCCAGCACCTTCGGCAGTTCCAAATACTTGATCTAAAGAATCTGGATTTTGTGCGTATGCACCCCAATTTAATGTAAAGAAAGGAGCTAATCCTGCAGGATGAGGCAGAACTGTTAACCAGTTATCCCAACCAACATGCTGACCTCTTGATTCAGGTATGGCCACATGAACTAAATGACCAGTCCAAGCGATACTACTAAACCCAAATAAAACAGCTAGATGATGATTTAATCTTGACTCTGCATTTTTAAACCATGCAAGTGAAGGTCTGAATTTTGGCTGTAAATGCAACCAACCTGCAAATAAGGTCCAACAAGCTAGTATACTCATGAAAATTGAGGCTTGGAATAGTTGCTCGTTAGTTCTCATTCCAATTGTGTACCACCAATGATACAAACCTGAATAAGCTATATTAACTGGTCCACTAGCTCCTGCTTGAGTCATCGCTTCTGTAATACCAGAACCAAAGTGAGGATCCCAAATAGCATGAGCTATTGGACGAACATGAGTAGGATCTAATACAAATTGCTCAAAGTTACCTTGCCAAGCAATATGGAAAAGGTTGCCAGCGACCCAAAGCGCAATTATCGCTAAATGTCCGAAATGAGTAGAAAATAACTTTTGATAAAGTTTTTCTTCAGTCATTCCATCATGACTTTCAAAGTCATGTGCTGTAGCTATTCCGTACCATATTCTACGGGTTGTTGGGTCCTGAGCTAGACCCTGGTTAAATGATGGAAATTTTGTTGCCATTGAATTAAAAAGGAGAAGTTCAGGTTATTTAGCCAAGCCCGAAAAGGCGAGCATGGAAGAATGCCCAAGTAGTAGCAATACCACCTACTAAGAAGTGAGTAACACCAACTGCACGACCTTGAGTAATTGATAATGCTCTTGGTTGAATTGTTGGAGCAACTTTAAGTTTGTTATGAGCCCAAACAATTGATTCAAAGAGTTCTTGCCAGTAACCTCTTCCACTAAATAGGAACATTAAACTAAATGCCCATATAAAGTGAGCTCCCAAGAACATCAAACCATACATACTTATAGCTGAACCATAACTTGTCAAAACCTGAGAGGATTGCGCCCATAAAAAGTCTCTAAGCCAACCATTGATAGTTATTGCACTTTGAGAGAAGTTACCACCAGTAAGTCCCCAGACGTCGCTCTGCATCTTCCAAGAAAAATGGAAGATAACAATTGATAAGCAGTTATACATCCAGAAAAGTGCTAAGAAAACGTGGTCCCAAGAAGAAACTTGACATGTACCTCCCCTACCAGGTCCATCACAAGGGAATCTAAAACCTAATGAAGCTTTATCAGGAATCAATCTTGAGCTTCTTGCATAAAGGACACCTTTAAGAAGAATCAAAACTGTTACATGAATTTGGAAGGCATGAATATGATGAATCATCAAATCAGCTGTTCCAAGTGGAATTGGAGCGATAGCAACCTTTCCACCTACTTCTACTAAATTTCCGTTAAATACTTCACTTATTGCTTTGTGAGGTAAAGCTTCTGCAGTACCCGCCAATATAGAAGTCCCAACAGCTGAAGCTTGAATGCTTTGAACCCACTGAGCAAATATTGGTTGAAGTTGAATTGCGGAATCACTAAACATGTCTTGTGGTCTTCCTAAAGCTCTCATTGTGTCGTTATGAATATAGAGCCCAAAACTATGAAAACCTAACCACATACAAACCCAATTTAGGTGACTTATTAACGCATCTCTAGCTTTTAAAATCCTATCTAAAACATTATCTATATGTTTAGCAGGATCATAATCTCTTACCATAGCTATTCCAGCATGAGCACCGGCTCCAACAATGAATAATCCACCTATCCACATATGGTGAGTAAATAAACCAAGAACAGTCATGTAATCAGTAGCAATGTATGGATATGGAGGCATCGCATACATGTGGTGAGAGATCAAGATACTCAAAGAACCAAGCATGGCTAAGTTTACGGAAAGCTGTGCATGTCTACTTTCAGCCATAAATTCAAACAGTCCTTGATGACCTTTAGGAGCTGGGAATAAAATTGGATCTCCTTGATGTGCCTCTAATATTTCTTTCATACTATGGCCGATACCATAATTAGTTCTATACATATGACCACCAATTATCGCAATAACTCCAAAGGCCAAATGATGATGAGAAATATCAGTCATCCATAGACTTCCTGTAACAGGGTTCAATCCACCTTTAAAAGTTAAGAAATCTGAAAAAGCAAGCCAATTGAGGCTAAAGAAATTTCCAGTACCACTTGCTAATCCGGGAAAGATTTGACCAATAATTTGCGGATCACACAACTGATGAGGCAAAGGCATATCGGCAATTGTTGCAATCTCTTTGCCATTAATAACTAATGGATTTCCCGCATCAATTGCATCTAAAAGTGCTGCGGTTGGTGCGCCAATGTGAATACAATGTCCAGCCCAAGCCAATGATCCAAGGCCAACCAAACCAGCAATATGATGATTTAACATCGACTCTATATCTTGGAACCATTCCATCTTTGGAGCAGCTTTATGGTAATGGAAGATACCGGCATGAAGCATAAGAGCAGCCATTACTACTGCGCCTATCGCTAAGGCCATTAATTCACTTTCATTAGTAATTCCCCATGCACGCCACATATGGAATATTCCAGAACTTATTTGTATTCCATTGTAGTTAGCACCAAGATCACCATTGAGCATCTCTTGACCAACTACTGCCCATACTTGTTGTGCCCCAGGTTTAACATGGGTGGGGTCAGCTAACCAGCCTGAATAATTTGAAAATCTTGCCCCATGGAAAAATGCAGCACTCATCCAAATAAAAATAACTGCAAGATGTCCAAAGTGTGCTGAGAAGATTTTTCTAGTTGCTTCTTCAGCATCTCCCGTATGAACATCAAAATCATGGGCATCGGCATGCAAATTCCAAATCCAAGTTGTAGTTTTTGGACCTTTGGATAATTTAGAAGACCAGAAACCTGGTTTATCTAATTTGGCAAAATCAATGGGTCTTGGATCAGCCTTTACAGGTTCTTCCAAAACTTTTTTGTTTTTTTCTCCACTTTCTGGTGGGCTGATGGTCATCTAGCACCTCAAAAATAATTGACCTTAAAGCAGATTTATCAAATCTAAAGCTTACCTTTAAGGATAAACTTCAAGAAACGATGATAATCACGATTTAAGATCTGCGTTTCAAAAATAATAAGCGAAAGATTCTTTGGATATGCAGTAACGTAACAAATGTTCTAATGATTGTTACTTAATGAATATTTTGCTAAATCCCTTAACATAAAAGCTTTTAAGTATATTTACCCAAAAAAGATGTAAATTTCTTTAATTTTTTTTTATATTTCGTTTTTATTTTTTTTAATTGCAGAGAAGAGATTTAGTTTTAAATTAAATAAAACAGAACTTCTTAAATTGAAAGGTATTGCAATAGGTTTTTCTGATACTTCAAAAGAGATTTTAAAAAGACTAAAAAAAACTGAATTTATTGATGAAATTTATATAGGGAGTTCATCCAAAGAAGAAAAAAACGAAAAAGGCTCAATCGAATTTGTCAACTCTAAGAAAATTCTGGTAGAAAATTGGGACAAAGTGGATTTAATTCTATTTGTTGGATCAATAGGTGCCTCAATAAGACTTGTCGCACCTTTATTATCTTTGAAAGATAAAGACCCTGGGGTGATTGTTATTGATAACAAAGGATTAAAAATTGTACCTATTATTGGCTCACATCAATCAAATGTTCAAAATATTGCATTTCAAATATCTAGTTTATTTGGAGGAGAAATAATAGAAACTAATAATTCAGTTGAGAAGAACTTTCTAAATATTGATTCATTTGGGTATCAATGGGGGTGGAAAAGATCTGGAAATGTAAAAAACTGGTCAAAACTAGTAATTAAACAAGCTAATAATAAAAAGATTTTTTGCAAACAATTATCAGGCAATAATTTATGGAAAAACTCCGAAGCAGGAAATACTATTGATGATTTGTTGGATGAAGAAGATAAGCAAAAGGAGTCAACTTTTCATATAAGTGTATTTAGTGACAAAAAAAATACTTGGCATCCTCCTCATTTGTGGATCGGCATTGGATGTGAGAGAAATACAAGTAGAGAATTGATTGAAGACTCATTAGAAAATTTCTTGAAGGCTAATAATCTATCTCCATTATCAATTGCAGGTCTTGCAAGTGTTGATTTAAAAAAAGATGAGCAAGGAATTATAAAGATCTCAAAAGAAAATAATTGGCCAGTAAAATTTTTTACAACTGAGGAACTCTCCAAAATTAATACCCCAAACCCATCAAGTATAGTTCTTAAAGAAATAGGTACTCCTTCAGTTGCTGAAGCAGCTTGCATTTTAGCTGCAGGGAAAGGTTCAAAACTTTTGAAAGAAAAAAAGATTTTTAAAAGTGTCAATTCTTCAAAAAGTACAAATGGGGCATTAACTATTGCCGTAGCCCAATCTAAAAATCAATACTCCCCATTTAAAGGCGAGATTCATATTGTAGGCAGTGGGCCAGGAGATATTTCATATTTAACAAATGATGCAAGAAAAGCTTTATCTAAGTGTTCTATTTGGATTGGGTACAAAATGTATTTAAATCTAATTAAACCTCTTGCAAGAAAAGATCAAGTATTACTTGAAAGCAACCTCACGGAAGAAAGAGAAAGATGTGAGAAAGCGATAAAACTTGCTGAAGAAGGAATCAAAGTAGCACTAGTATCCTCTGGTGATTCAGGTATTTATGGAATGGCTGGTCTACTTTTAGAATTAATTCAAAAAATTAGTAAGGAATTTAGACCTTCATTTGAAGTACATCCAGGTATAAGTAGCATGCAATTAGCAGCTGCACTCGGTGGAGCTCCACTAATGAATGACTTCTGTTCAATCAGCTTGAGTGATAAGTTAACTCCTTGGGAATATATAGAAAAAAGAATTGCGGGGGCCTTGTTGGGAGACTTTGTAATTACTTTTTTTAATCCACAATCATTAGAAAGAAGGTGGCAACTAAAAAGAGCAATAGATTTATGTTTAAGCTATAGATCAGGAAATACTCCAGTTTTAGTAGGCAGGCAAGTTGGAAGGGGAAATCAATCCCAAAGCTTTTTTAAGCTAAATAGCATCCCTATTCAAGATATAGATATGCTATCAATAATTATTATTGGTAATTCTAAATCAACTTTAGTTGATGGAATATTTTTAACTCCAAGAGGATATTTGTAAAAAAAATCCCAAAATAAATCTCTTATTAATCATTAAAAATATGGCTTTTGCTTTTTTTCTTAAGGGATATTAATCTTAAATCAAATAATTTTGGTAACAATCCCCTTGGAAAGCATTGGTTTAATTTTATTTGATATAGATGGAGTTATTAGAAGCGTAGAAAATAGTTATAGACTTGCTCTTAAGAAAACAGTTTATAAATTTTGCGGCTGGGAGCCAAGTTTTCATGATATTGATAACGCAAAAAATGAAGGAATCTGGAATAATGATTGGGATTTAAGTTTAGAACTGATAAAGAGGAATATTAAAAGAAAAAATTTAAAACTCGATTGTCCGAAAAAAGATTCTATCGTAAGGTGTTTCGAAAATTTCTACTTTGGTTGTAATCCTAATAAAAATAGTAAGGATTGGGATGGCTTTATACGAAATGAGGAGTTATTAGTCGACAAAGAATTTTTTAGTTTATTAAGTACAAAAAGGATAAGCTGGGGATTTGTAAGTGGAGCCGAATCTGCTTCGGCAAAATTTGTTTTAGAAGAGAGACTAAAGTTAAAATCTCCACCTTTAATAGCTATGGGTGACGCTCCTGACAAGCCAGATCCTCAAGGTTTGATCTCCTTAGCAAACAAGCTTTGCAGAAATAATCTAGGTTACAAAAATATCCCAATTGCCTATGTTGGTGACACAATTGCTGATATCAAAACAGTTATTAATGCAAAAAAAATAATCCCAAATCAAAACTTTATAAGTATAGGAGTTGCTCCGCCTCATCTTCATTTGGAATCTAGAAAAAAAGAACGCAATGCATATGAATCAAAGCTTAGAGAAGCAGGCGCAAATTTGATTCTTCATTCAGTGAATGATCTTAAAAATATAGATTTTAATTTTTTTAGAAATAACTAATAAAAAAACATTATCTTATTTTTTTGAACTACTAAACTCAATATCTTTATTTTCAAAAGTGAATTGAATTAATTATCAAGAGTTTGATCCTAGAAAATCGAGTAAATAAATGGGGCAACAACTGAACCCTGAGTAAATATAATAAGTGACCCCATAAGTACAATCGTAATGATCAATGGTGCTAACCAGTACTTTTTGCGCACTTTCATAAAGTCCCAAATGTCTTTAACAAGATCAAGAAATTCTTTCATAACTCAAAAAATACGTGTGAGATCTGTTTGATGGTGTTTTCGTTTTTCTCGGTATGTCTTCTCTTCTTTTCGTCTTCTTCTTAATGGATCATATCCTGTAAGACGCATGACAAAAGCGATAGGTTGAAGAACAACAATGAAAACAATTCCAAGGATAATCTTACTATTAACCCATCCAAGGGCATTACCAAGTGCAATCCAACTTTTGTATGGATAATGTAGCAGGCGTGGTGATGTTAGTCCAAGAATTAATGCTGGCACCCCCACAAATAAAGTCCATATCCTAAATCCATGGCCTAAAAGTGAAGGAATTAAAAAACCAATAAATAATGGAAATCCAAATCCTATAAAAATTCCAAAGTCAAGTAGTTTTTTTTGGGAAATTGTTTCTTTCATGATCAATCGAGTTCAAATTCCTGCATCCAAGTTTCATCTTTCTCGAACTTTGGTTGCTCGTTCTTGTATAGGACTTGATTTTGGAGAACTAAGATGTCCATCTCTGTTCTCATAAAACATCTATAAGCATCCTGAGGAGTGCACACAATTGGTTCACCTCTTACATTAAATGAGGTATTAACAATTGTGGGACAACCAGTTTTTTGCTTGAAGGCATTAATAAGTTTATAGTATCTAGGATTTGTCGCAAGACTTACAGTCTGAACTCTTGCTGTGTAATCAACATGAGTAATGGCAGGTAATGTTGATCTGGGGATATTGAGTTTCTCAATTCCAAAAAGTTTATCTTGCTCACCTGTCATCTTAGTACAAAGTTCCTTTTTGACTGGTGCGACTAATAGCATGTAGGGACTCTTATTATTCATCTCGAACTGACTACTAACTTCTTCCTCTAGTACCGATGGAGCAAAGGGACGAAAACTCTCTCTAAACTTGATCTTTAAATTCATCACGCTCTGCATCTTTTGATTACGTGGATCTCCTATAATGGAACGACCTCCTAATGCTCTTGGGCCAAACTCCATAGGTCCATTGAACCACCCTATCACCTTACCTTTCTCTAATTCTTCCGCTAAAAGTTGAAACAAATCAGCTTCATTATGAGTGTGATAGGGAGCATTAATATGATTTAAATATTTTGTTATTTCATCATTACTGAACTCGGGACCCAAGTAGGTTCCCCTCATTGAGTCATTCATATTGACGATTCTCTCTTTAGCATAATTTTGATACCATCCTACTAAAGCAGCCCCAAGCGCTGAACCGGCATCTCCACTTGCAGGTTGAATCCAAATATCATCAAAAATTTTCTCTTGAAGCAATTTACCATTAGCAACGCAATTCAAAGCAACTCCTCCAGCTAGACAAAGGTTTTTAATGCCGGTCTCTTGTCTAAGTGCTTTTGCTAACTTCAGAACGATCTCCTCTGTAACTTTCTGTATTGATGCCGCTAAGTCCATATGGAACTTGTTAAGTTCAGTTTCTCCTTTTCTTGGTTTTCTCCCAAAGAGTTTGTGGAACTTCCGTCCTGTCATACGAAAACCACGATGATATTTGAAATAACTAATGTCAAGACGAAAAGTACCATCATCTTTAATATCAATCAAATTATCTTTTATCTTGTCTACATATATTGGGTCTCCATAGGGAGCAAGACCCATCAGTTTATACTCCCCAGAGTTAACTTTAAATCCGCAGTAGTAAGTGAAAGCGGAGTAAAGAAGACCAAGAGAGTGAGGAAAACTAATCTCCCAAAGAGGGTTAATATTTTTACCTTTACCTATCCAAGCAGAAGTTGTCGCCCACTCCCCCACACCATCCATACAAAGGATAACAGACTCCTTAAATGGACTTGGATAAAAAGCTGCAGCTGCATGGGAAAGATGATGCTCCGAAAAAAGTAAGTCTGGTATATCTAATGTTTCAGCGCCTAATAAATCTTGTATTTTTTTCAGATTTTTCTTGAGTTCATTTTTTAGAAAAAGTTTTTCCTTTAACCAAACTTGCATTGCTACTACAAAAGACCTCCCGCCTCTTGGCGCATTACCCAGATAAGTTTCCAGAAGTCGCTCAAAGGTTAGAAGAGGTTTCTCATAATAAATAACTTTTTTAATATCTTTAAGATTAATCCCTTGTGATTTTAAACAGAATAAAATTGCATTCTGTGGAAAGCGTGAATCATGTTTTTTTCTAGAAAATCTCTCTTCTTGTACCGCAGCAATTATTTCTCCGTTCTTTATCAAAGCAGCAGCGCTATCGTGGTAATAACATGACAAACCTAGAATATAGTTACTCATTAGATTTAATCTAATTTCTCAGATTAACAAATTTATATTGTTTTATTTTACCACTGTTGATAGTTCCTTATCACAAAATTTTAAAATTCTAGAAAAACTTATGACCCAGAAATTTTCCCACAAGTAATTGAATTATTTATATTCCTCTACGAATTTATATAAACTTCTTTCTATTTCTTAAATAATATTGATACCAATACATTAACAACTTAAATGGAATTTATAAACTTCCACTAACCAAAAATGACGGAGAGGGAGGGATTCTGATTAGTCCATAAAACAACCGTATAGAACCAGATAAGACCGATTTTGAGCGTGTTTTGGAGTCTCCCAACAACATTCCCAACAACACATCTCAATTCGTATAAAATGTACACCTATTTACTGGGGTCTATTTCTCCAAATCCATTGACATGGTTGACTTTTCAGCAACTTTCGTCTATAATAATAAGTATAGAATCGGATCTAAAATCAAGTGCTTCTAAAGGAAGCAAAAATATACCAGAGATCTCAGATTTTCAGAAATTAGTAAGCAATAACAGACTTTATACCGTAACCCAACTACTCAAACTGCCTATGAGCGACCTCAAACTGCTGTCGTGCAAAGAAGTGTGCAATCTATTTGGTTGCCACAAATCCAAGATCTATAGATTGATGGATAATGATCAATTCCCTAGACCACTACGCTTTGGTAGTAGTGTTCGTTGGAAGTGGATTGATATCAGAGACTATCAAAACTCTTTGGAGGTATCATAATGCTTACCTACAAAGAGATAGAAAACCTCAAACCCAAGTCACAGACTTATAATAAGGGATGTGGTTGTGGTAATGGTCTAATACTTGAGGTATCCAGTATCAAGAAGGGTGGATCTAAATGCTTCGTTGGTAGAACTAGGTTTAGAAGCAGACAAGTCCCTGTTTACGTATGCTCTTATGGCAAAGGTCATGGTAGGACTACAAGCGTAAAGGATGCTAATAGTAAATGGATCAAAATCCTTGACTGGTCTAGGGAGTCAGGGAAAAACCCTGCTGATTATAGTAAGAAGAGTATCTATGAATCTAAGACTCTTCTTGATGCTGTGAATGTATACCTCAAGAAAAAGCGAAGAGAACTAAGTGAGAGTACATACACCGAATATTCAAGGAAGTTACATAATACAATCCTTACAAAGATAGACCCTGCAACACCTTTGAAGGAATTGGAGTGGACTACAGATGGTAATGGCAGAGCAGAAGTAATGAGAGTGATACAAGAGATAACTGATGCAGGTAGGGGTAACAACTTTGACCAAGCAGAACGCTGTCAGGATCTATTGAGATATGTCTTTGATGAAGCGACTCGTATTGGTTTGATGAATCCAATGTTGAAAAATCCAGCAGCGAGAATGGATGGTGATCCTAAATCAACAGGTCAGAATCATCACCCTGCTGTACATACAGGTGGACTACCTCAACTATTGAAGGATGTATCGCTCAATAGGATAAACGCTGATCCAGTAAGCGTACTATCAACAAAGTTCACTCTCATGACAACTCTCAGAACAGGTGCATTGGTTCGTTTGCAATGGGACATGATAGAAAAAGTTGATGGTATAGAGTGCTTCGTCATTGATGGCAAGACATCTGGACTAAAAAGAGAAAAGGGTAAGAATGACCATATACCTCATCATGTACCGATCACACGTCACATGAAAAAGATAATGAAGCAGATCAAAGATTATAGTGACGGTGAAAAATATCTTTTCATGCCTATAAGACAGAGTAGGTTTGAGCATCTAGATCCTTCTACACCTAACAACAATCTTCGTAACCTTGGATATCAAGGTAAGCAGGTTGCCCATGGAGTCAGAACACTTGCAGAAACCATTGGTCAAGATGAACTGGGTTACATGTCAGAGATTATTCAAAGACAGTTAGGTCATCTTGTAGGAGATAAGACCAGAAGGGCATATGATAGATCGCTTCAACTGAAGAAAAGAAAAGAGTTCCTTGATGACTGGTGTACCTACCTTATTGATAATGGATTGAGGATATAACGCTTCAAATAGAGTTTTCAGGTAATTTGCTCCACCTCAGATGACCTACAAGGTGGATGAAAACTACCATAGGCATAATAGTATCCCCCAAAATAGGCACGTCAAGATGTCATATGTACAACGGAGACCTACTCCGAATGTATGCACAAGTGTACGGTAATTCAAAAGTTATCGTACGATAAGAGATGGACCACTATGACTGGTGTCTACTTGTACGTGATATGTGTATGTAATTGCATTATCGTACAGGTATGAATTGAGAGTGAATTATGACTGTATACGGCGTATGGAGGTGTTCGACAGACCATCAGGATCAAGAGCGTCAGATCAGAGCATTACAAGATGCAGGTTGCTTGCCTGAAAATATTTACGGTGACAAGATCACAGGTGTATCTGACTTCAGTAATAGACCTGAACTACAAAAGTGCCTAGCAGCAATGCAGGCAAATGATACCTTGATAATTTCAGAATTATCCAGACTATCAAGAAGTTTCATAGGTATGGTCAATGAGGTCAGTAAGTTACTTGAGAGAGAGATCAATATCAAAACACTTGATGGAAGACTGGATACAACTGCAATGCCTAAAGAGATCACAATGCTAATAGTCTCAATACTTGGATATGCTGCCAGTCAAGAATTGTCGCAACTGAAATCTAGGACTGCTGAAGGTAGGGCAGTTGCTAAGAGTAGAGGAGTCAAGTTTGGTGCTAAGCGTAAGTATGACAAGTTTCAGATACAAGAGATCATGCAAAAAAGATCTGAAGGTGTAGGGTTTGGAACTATTGCAAGATCTATGGGTATGAGTAGGTCTACAGTTCAGACCATAGTCAATAGAGAAAACACAGTAGGTATAGGAGTTGCATCATGAGAAAGTTCAAAGTATCAGCATTGCTAGAAGGTTATAGAACTGAAGAGTACATACATGCAGCATCAGAACATCATGCTATAAGGATCATGAAAGCAAAGTATGGTAACTCTGCCAGAAATATTTGGGCAATGATTCAATGAGTACCTCATGGGAACACTACAAAAGAGACTCCGATAAAACTCTATGGGTTCACATATGTGGCAACCCTAAGAGTCAAATCGCTTTAGCAGTAAACCGTTGGTGGCATACTCGTTACCCCACCTACAAGATGAGGATAGTGAATAAGGAATCCTTTGATGCAGTAAAGAAGGGTGAGATATAGATAATAAAAAAGTTATCTTTATGAGTCATAGAACCTTTCTTGAACGTTGCTACTACAGCAATTACAAAATATATGAAGTTGAAAGGAATGGGATGATGTATCGTTGCCCAATAAAATATGCGATATCGTCTGCGACTAAATAGATGTAAGAACAAACATTTGTTTTCGCCCAAAACTCATGTCACTACTGCATCTGAGAGTTACCCCTCAGATGCTTTTTTATGTCTCTTCGTCTGGATCGTATGTTATCCAACCTGACTTGTGCCTAGGACAACAGTCCTCAACCACTACCTTCTTCTTCACTACACTCATCCATTCAAAGTGCATATTGTGCCATCTCTTCCGTTGAGTTGCATTTAGTTTGCCTTGAGGTTTCTCCACCAGAACCACCATCTTCACCTTCACTTGATCTCGTTCAACCTTTAGATCAAAGTTCCTCTTCAGCATTTCTATGAACTGATTTCTAGCGTATCCATGTGCAGGTTCAAACTTTTGAGTTTCCCATCTACGGATCTTTGCAACGTATGCCAAGTCATCTTGCTTTATATAAGAACATGTATATTCCCGATTAGATACTATTTCTTCCATACCTCACCTCGTCTGATTTTTGTCGGAAGTCAGCATATGATATCCGTTTCTTGAGAAGATCCATCCCCTTCAAAATCTCCCTTTTAGTCTTATTTTTCTTCTTTTCTTCTTCGTAGTAAAGATGATTACCTCCTACGTGATACTCACTAGGTGTGGATGATGAATCGGGAGCAGTGTCATCACCCATAGTGGATACATTTACAGGTGTATCATCCCTTTTGCTGACTGACTTCTTATGTTGCACCTTATGTTGCCCTTTAGTCTTAGTCTTCTTCTTCATTGCACTACCCCCTTATAGAATGGTTTGTCTTGATATATGGAATATTCCTGTATTGCTAATGCTTCTAGGTACTTGGTAACACTACCCTTTCCTGATTTCCTAGCGATAAACTCAAGCATGGTATAGGTGGGTGTTGGTATAAAGAGTGATTTCATTTACATATCCCTAATAGTTCTTTACGTGTCTGTTTGTCTTGGATCTCTTGATGCTTCTCTGTTAGCAGTCTGAAGAAGGTCTCTGTCATAGACATGTTGTATTCCCCCATGACTCTGTACATCAAAGGAAGATACTTCTTGTTTCTACGTGAAACGTTGAGGCATAGTTTTATTCTTGGTTGTT
Source organism: Prochlorococcus sp. AG-442-M23 (assembly GCA_003209655.1). Taxonomy (GTDB): domain Bacteria; phylum Cyanobacteriota; class Cyanobacteriia; order PCC-6307; family Cyanobiaceae; genus Prochlorococcus_A. Next base: position 118,549 of record QCPW01000001.1, read on the forward strand.
TCATTGGAGTAAATGTCTTAGGTCTTTATCAAGAACATTGGAATTATCTTGGTCAAACACTTCATCCCAATCCTCAGTCTTGGTGATGTGTTTGCACAGGTAAGATACAGCACCCTTCCATCCTTTTTCGCCTGTACTCTTGAACTCCCTACCCTCATGGATACTTTGTATATCAATACATTGATCACCACCCTGTAGGAATGAAGCACACCTTTCACGTAAGGCAAACTCTATAGTTTCGTGCATCAGGTCTCTTTCCTCTTCAAACATCCATGACGGTGGTTTACCCCCTATGTCATGGAACATATAAGACCATAGTTTCCTTATGTTCTTATTAGGTTTGTCTAAAGGTACATATGGTAGTGACAGCATCAGGTGTGAATGACGCTTACCATCCACAACCTCTATCTCATCATCTAGTTCATAGCAATCAATAATAGTATCAAGTACCTTTTGCTTACCTATCTTTTTTACCTGACGCTTACCCTTCTCTATAAAGTATGCCTGTAGAACAGGATTGAGATCATAAGGATTGAATACATCAGATATAACTTTATTGATCCACTTATGATGCTTTACTATCTCATCCTTAGTATTCCTAGAGAAATAATGGATGCTAATAAAGTAGTCAGGTTCATAAGAGTTGAAATCACATTTTCTAATGAAGTGATCTCTTATCTGATCTTGTACAGTTTTGGTTGGCATGATGGTTACCCATAAAAATCAAATCCATCTGATGCACACTCGTCCCATACCACCGCTTACTGGTTATTCGGAACAAACTATTGCTTGTTGAATAGAGATCAGTACCCAAACAGTTCCACTAAGACTGAAAACTTGTATCCCTATATAAAACAACAACCCATGTACATCACTTGGATGTACATTTATTTAGTGAAAAAGTTTTTCAAACTCGATATTTGAACGCCTAAGACAGCAAACCCACATATTTTTAGACATTTATAAAAAACAGCGTGAAACGCAGTTTTCTTCCGCGTCGTGCGTTTCCATTGCAAACACTAGGGTTTTGGCAATATGAGCGATTATATAATACCTACAACAAAATGTTCCCAACAACATATTCCTTGAAAACTACTGCTACAGTTGAGATGTAGCGTAAGCGGACTCTAGCGTCCCAACAACAATCCCAACAACATAAAGGGCAAAATGTATGCGACTACATGGGAACTGATAGCACTTCATTATCTTTTCTTATATTGGTATATCTACGTTTTAGTACTATATCGGACTTCCTGAAACCGAATTACTACGGAGAGGGAGGGATTCGAACCCTCGACAAAAGTTACCTCCTGTAACTCCTTAGCAGGGAGCCGCTTTCAACCACTCAGCCACCTCTCCAATTCTTATACATTATCAATTTTTTAGCAAACATTCAAAATTATTTATTTAATCGAAATGTCTAATCAATTTGGACTCTTGGCAATCTGTTCTTAAAAGAGCAAAGAATTTCCCAAGGAATGTTATTGCATTTATCTGCCCAATCAATAGGTGAAATTGATTGCCCTCCATCAGATCCTAGCAATATCATGGTACTACCAACTTTAATATCATCTGAATCTGTAATATCTACCATCATTTGATCCATTGTAATAGATCCCACCTGAGGATAAAGTTTTTTATTATAGATAATGCTTATTTTGCCAGAGAGATTTCTAATAATGCCATCAGCATATCCAATACTTAAGACAGCTAGCTTTGTTTTTCTATTACTAACAAATTTATTTCCATAACTTACTCCAACACCTTTTTCAATCATTCTAATAAAAGTCACTTTCGACTTCAAATATAAAGCGGGTTTAAGAAATAACTTTTCATTTGTCCTGATTAATGGTCCATAGCCGTACATCGACAACCCTATGCGAACCATGTCAAAATGAAAATCCTTGCCAAGCATCATGCCTGCAGAATTAGCCAGATGAATCTTTATATTTTGTGTTTTATTAATATTTATAAGTTTCAATAATTTTTGAAATTTTTCTCTTTGCAATTGAACCGAACTGTTCGGATGTAATGCATTTTTTTCATCTGCGCATGCAAGATGGCTATAGATTCCCTTAATAGAAATATTTTCAAGAGAATTAATATCATTAAATTGTTGAACAAACTGATTACATTCAAATCCCAATCTTGACATCCCAGTATCAACTTTTAGATGTAACGAAAATTTCAAATTATTACTCTTTCCAATGTTATTACAAATCAAACATTCCCTTATCGTGCTAACAGTTGGCATCAAATCATTTCTGAAACATAATAGTAAATCTTTTTTGGTATAAAGATTACCAAGTACAAGAATTGGAACATTTATTCCATAAGTACGAAGTTTAATACCCTCCTTTAAGGTTGCTACCCCTAATTGAGAAGCACCACCTTTAATCGCATTTTCAGATACAACTTTTGCATCATGTCCATATCCATCAGCCTTCACAACTGCCATGAATTGACAATTATTTTTTAATTTTGATCTTAATTGCCTAACATTAGCTTCTATTGCTTTACCACTTACTTCTATCCAGGCTCTTTGAGTTGGATCAACTTCTCCATCAAAATTTAAATTAGTATCGACATTATTTTTTCGATTATTCAAGAAAATACTCATTCATATTTGCGCAATTATATGCGCTTATTTAAATATACCGCTAGCATGACATGTAAATTGATTTTTGGCATGGGCCAGACTCTTGTTTTAAATGCATCTTATGAACCTTTAAACATCACTTCTTGGCGAAGAGCTGTAATTTTAATGATTAAAGGTAAAGCAGAAAGTTTAGAAGAAGATAAAGCATACTTAATACATTCTGGTCAGAAACTTCCTACAGTTATTAGACTTCGTTATTACGTAAAGGTTCCATTTAGGGAGGTATCTCTTACAAGAAAAAATATACTTCTTAGAGATAATAATTGTTGTCAATACTGTAACCACAAGGGCAGTGATTTATCAATAGATCATGTTTTACCAAGAAGCAGAGGTGGCACTGATAACTGGGAAAATGTAACAACTGCATGCCTTAGATGTAATGTACAAAAAGGGAATAGGACTCCCGAAGAAGCAAATATGCCTTTAAAGCGAAAGCCATATCGTCCATTAAGCAATCTTAATTTTGAAGCTACAAGACAAATTGACTCTGGGAAACACAAAGAATGGAGTAAATATGTAGTTGGTTTAGCCGCTTAATATCAAAAAAATCTAATCTTCATTTTCATTAAAGTCTTCCAACATCCTTTTCTGTTCTTGTGCTAAACAAGCATCAATAACTTCATCTAATTGACCAGCAAGAATTGGCTCTAATGAAAAATTTGAACCCAATCTATGGTCAGTAGTTCTATTATCCTTGAAGTTATAAGTTCTAATTTTTTCGCTTCTATCTCCACTTCCAACTTGCATAAGCCTTTGTGACCTCTCCTTATCATTAGCTTCTTTTAATTGAATTTCATATAATTTAGCTCTTAAAATCTCCATGGCTCTCTCTCGATTTTGTAGCTGAGACCTCTCCTGAGTACAAAATACTCTTATACCTGTCGGCTTGTGTATAAGATCAATAGCAGTTTCTACCTTATTAACGTTTTGACCTCCAGCCCCACCTGATCTAGCCGTTCCAATTTCTATCTCAGTTGGATCAATCTTAACTTCCACTGGATCAGCCTCAGGCATTACAGCAACTGTTGCAGTAGAAGTATGAACTCTGCCTTGAGATTCAGTTGCTGGAACTCTTTGAACTCTATGAACACCTGCCTCAAATTTTAATTGGCTATAAACAGAATCTCCTTTTACAGAAATCACTAATTCTTTAAATCCCCCCATATCAGACTCAGAAGCACTGATAGGTTTTACTGACCATCCAATTTTTTGTCCATATCTCTCATACATCCTTGCAAGATCACCGGCCCAAATACAAGCTTCATTTCCTCCAGCCCCAGCTCTAATTTCCAACATCACACTTCTTTCATCTCGTGGATCTTTGGGCAATAAAGCTATTGTTACTTTTTGAATAAGGTTTTTCTTCAGATCCTCTAGATTAGATATTTCTTCATTGATCAATGATTCCATATCTTTATCATTTCTGCTATCTTTAAGTAATTTTTTGGAATCGTCAATTTCTTTATCTATATCAAGTAGTTGATTGAAATCAATTACCAAAGGCTCAAGTTTGGCTCTTTCTCTTGCTATTGATTCTAATTTTTTGGGATTATTTGCAATATCAGGATCAGCTAGCTGCATTTCCAAATTGACAAAACTTTCTGAAGCATTTTTCAACCTTGCAATTAATGTTGAGTATTCCAATTGAAAATTTGCTTAATTGTTGATTTGTGAATTTTTATTTATCTGATTCTTTTGTTCCTTTTTTTTCAGTTGAAGCAGCTGTATCAGTTGAACCCATTCCATATTTTTTCATAAATCTATCAACTCTTCCTTCTGTATCAAGAATTTTTTGGGTTCCAGTAAAGAAAGGATGGTTACCACTCCACACATCAACATGTAACTCAGGTTTGGTTGAACCAGTTGTCATAACGACTTCTCCATTACAAATAACTTTTGCATCTGGGTACCATTTTGGATGAATTTCTGATTTAGGCATAATAAAAAATTTTTTAACGTTTAGAGAATTGAGGTGCTTTTCTGGCTTTTTTTAGACCATATTTTCTTCTTTCTTTTGCCCTAGGATCTCTACTAAGATGACCTTCTGTTTTTAAAGGCTTCCTATTATCTGGGGATAAGCCACACAGAGCTCTGGCTGACCCTTGCTTGATTGCATCTGCCTGTCCTGTTAGACCTCCACCATAAACATTTACGATAGTGTCATAAGAATTCTCAAGACCTAAAGTAATTAAAGGTGATTTAACTGCATTTAAATGTGAAGGGTTGAAGTTTAAGTAGTCATCGCCAGAACGTCCATTTATTTTAATTTGACCATTTCCTGGAATCAACCGAACTCTCGCCACGGAGGTTTTTCTTCTTCCAGTACCCCAATAAACTGCTTTGTTTTTTATTTGACTATTCATTTGTATTACCTAGTTATTTAATAATACAGGATTTTGTGCAGCATGAGGATGTTCTGAGCCTTTATAAACTTTTAACTTCTTAAATTGCTGTCTTCCTAATGCATTATGAGGAAGCATTCCTTTAACCGCTTGCTCAATTATTCTCTCAGGAATTCTTTCTTGGAGCGATTCAAATTTTTCAACCTTCATTCCACCCGGTCTACCAGAGTGTCTTCTATATAATTTCTGAGATGATTTTTTCCCCGAGACTTCTACTTTTTCAGCATTTACAACAATAACAAAATCACCAGTATCCAAATGAGGGGTAAATGTAGGTTTATTTTTTCCTCTTAATACAGCAGCTATCTGCGTAGAAAGCCTGCCCAATGTTTTATCTTTGGCATCAACTAAAAACCAATTCCTTTCGATAGCTTCTATAGATGGAGTAATTGTTTTATTCATTTATAAAATTTATAAATACAAATTTACTTTGTATTAAATTCTACCTTATTGGAGGATGATTCAACAATAATTTACGATTATCTAAACATATAATTTGTATATGCAAAAATATCAAAGTTAAGAATAGCCATTAATTAAAAATTTCGGGAAAAGATCTTTTTTGTTAACCTTTTTAAAAATAGATTCTTCATATACTGAGTTAACAAAACATAAGCCTTTGGCTGGAGCCGACTCACGAACATCATGTTTTTTTTTGGACTCCCATCTATCTTTAAAAATTTCTGGCGTTATTTTGTTTTCTCCCACTAAAACAAGCTGACCAACTATTGAACGGACCATTCCATAAAGGAAACCTTTAGCTTTTATATCTATCAAAATCAAATCCTCAGTTCTTTTTAGTTCTATAGAATTTATTGTTGTCACAGAGTTTGATCTATTACTTCCACTCTTTTGAAAAGCAAAAAAATCATGTTCCCCTGACATGCCATCTAAAGCACTCGACATCAAAAACTCATCAAGAGATTTTTGGTATCTATGCCATGTCCACTTATTTAAAAACAAATTTGGAATCTTACTATTATTAATTACATATCGATAATGTCTATAAACTGCAGAATAACAAGCATGCCAATTATTTTTCACCTCTACTGATTCTAAGATTCTAATTGTGTGAGGTAATCTCATATTTAATACATCTGCGAGACGATCACAAGGAATTACTGACTCAATATCAAAATGGACTACCTGACCTGATGCATGAACTCCTGTGTCTGTTCTGCCTGCAGCAAATGTTTTTATTCTCTGATTCGATACTTTGAAAATAGCATCCTCTACCAGCTCTTGAACACTTATTGCATTTTTCTGTCTTTGCCAACCATTAAAATAAGAACCATCATATTGGATTATTAAAGCTGCTCTTTTCAAAAGTTATCTTTATATTTTAAATATTTTTTGTGGCTTTAAACAAGTTCAATAATAGCCATCTGAGCATTATCACCTTTTCTTGAAACAGTTCTAACTATTCGCGTATAACCGCCATTTCTATCACCATATCTTTCTTGAGCTTTTTCGAATAATGAATGAACTAAATTTTTATCGTAAATATATCCAATAGCTCTTCTTCTGGCTGCTAAAGTTCCTTCTTTTGCTAGAGAAATCATTCTCTCAGTTTCGTTTCTTAAAGCCTTAGCTCTGGCTTTTGTAGTAGTTACTCTACCCTCCCTAATAAGTTGGGTAGTTAAGCCTCTAAGAAGAGCTTTTCTTTGATCAGCAGGTTTGCTTAAAAGAGGAATTCTAAGTTGATGTCTCATAATCTAAAAGTTTGTTAAACAGATGTCCTACTTTGTGGAATTGAAATACCAATGCGTTCAAGAGCTTCAATAACCTCATCCGCAGATTTTGAGCCAAAGTTCTTAATTTCTAAAAGATCTTCATAACTAAAACCCATTAAATCTGAAACAGAATTAACTTGAGCTCTTTTTAAACAATTATACGCTCTAACAGACAAGTTTAATTCTTCTAATGGAATTTGAGCTTCAGGAGATGGTTCTGGCTCTTCTGGTATTTCTTCGACCATTGTAACAGTTGCAAGTGGCTGAAAAAGTTCAATTAATTGGTTAGCAGCTTCTGCAATTGCATCATCAGGACTAGTTGAGCCATCAGTTACAACTTCCATTTTTAATCTTTCTCTACCAGTTCCTCCTTCTGCTACGGTAGTTTCATCTATTGAAAAATTAACCCTCTTTACAGGCATAAATACAGCATCAATTTGAAGTAAGTCAATAGATGTAGTTTCTTGATTTCTTCGATCCACAGGTCTATAACCTACACCTCTTTCAACATGAATTTCGAGTTCTAGGTTATGACCTTCTTGAATAGTTGCGATAGGCTTATCACCATCAACGACTTCTACCTGAGAAGAAAATTGAATATCATTAGCCTTTACCTCCATTGGGCCATTAACAACTAATCTTCCAATTTCAAGCTCTGGGTTCGAACTATTAATAGATAGTTGCTTACAATTTAGAAGTATGTCTAAAACATCTTCTCTAACACCTGGGATGGTTGCATATTCATGATTTATTCCAGCAATTCTTACAGCAGTAACAGCACTGCCTTCAAGTCCTCCCATAAGGACTCTTCTTAAAGAGTTGCCGAGTGTAGTAGCTTGACCTCTTTCTAAGGGGCCAATTAGAAATGTCCCTGTTTGGGAGCGATCACTTGCTGTTTGATGATCAATTCTGTCAATCTGGTATTGCAACACGGAAAAAAAAGTTGAAAGTTTGTTGGGGGGGGGGTTGAGAATGGTTAAGTTCTAAACGCGTCTGCGTTTAGGCCTTCTACATCCATTATGAGGCAGAGGCGTTACATCTCTTATTAGAGTTATTTCTAAACCTGCAACTTGTAAAGCTCTTATGGCGGTTTCCCTACCTGAGCCAGGACCTCTAACTAATACTTCTATTTGTCTCATCCCTTGATCAAGAGCTCTTTTAGCTGCTGCTTCAGCAGCTGTTTGAGCAGCGAATGGAGTGCCTTTTCTAGCACCTTTAAATCCACTTGCTCCAGCAGAGGACCAAGAAATTACATGACCGGAAGTATCACTAATGGATACGATAGTATTGTTAAAGGTACTTTGAATATGTACCACACCATTTGGTACATTCTTCTTAGATTTCTTTGACCCTGTTTTTTTTACTGGAGCTGCCATAACAATTTAGATAAATAAGTTTCTTTTTTAAAATTGATTAATTATTTTTTTCTTCCTGCAACTGTTTTTCGTGAACCTCGTCTGGTTCTAGCATTAGTTCTTGTTCTCTGTCCTCTTACAGGTAAACTCATTCTATGTCTTCTTCCACGAACACAACCTATATCTTGCAGCCGTTTTAAGGCCATCCCTTCTTGTCTTCGTAAATCTCCCTCGACAGTATAGTCTTCTGCAGCAACTCTCAATTTTTGAACATCTGCATCTGATAAATCTTTTACACGTATATCAGGATTAACTCCTGTATTAGTAAGGATTAATTTTGATCTTGTCAGACCAATTCCATAGATGTATGTGAGTGCAATTTCAACTCGTTTTTCACGAGGTATGTCAATTCCTGCAATCCTGGCCACTTGTTTTGAATTAGTAAAAGTTTTTTAAATAAATGTTATCAAAGATTAACCTTGACGTTGTTTGTGTCTAGGACTCGCGGTGCAAATAACCATGACCCTACCGTGTCTACGAATAACGCGACATTTGTCACACATTTTTTTAACTGAGGCTCTAACCTTCATTAGGTTTTCTAAAAAACATTAAAGAATTATTCTACATCATCATCAAGCCATTTTTTGTTTTATATCAGTAGAAATTGTTTTTAGATCTCTATCTGCATTTATGTACTTTAATAAAGAAATGCTTTCATAGTATTCAATTAATGGTTCTGTAGTTTCCTTATAAATTTTTAATCTAGTTTTAATAGTATCTTCATTATCATCTTTTCTTCCTCGCATAAGTAAACGCTTTATTAAAACTTCTTCTGGAATATCTAAATAAAAAACTATCTCTAAAGTTTGATTTAAATTTATCAATACACTATTTAAAGACTTGACTTGAGACAAGTTTCTAGGATAACCATCTAAAATCCAGCCATTATTTTCTTTATCCAGATTTTTTTTAACAATTTCTAAAACTAGTTGATCACTTACAAGTTCTCCTTTATTTATAGTATCTTTAACTTGTTTTCCCAAAGAAGTACCTAAATCAATTTCTTTTCTCAATAATTCTCCTGTCGATAAATGTAAATAAGAATTTGCTTCACTTAATAATGCAGCTTGAGTTCCTTTACCTGCTCCAGGTGGACCTAAAAAAAGTAAATGTTTTTTCATTAGTTATTAACTATTCCCTCATACCTCTGAGAAATAACGTAAGTCTGAATTTGTTTAGCAGTATCAATCGCAACTCCTACAAGAATTAATAAAGAAGTTGCTCCTAAACCTTGAAAAGTTTGAACGTTAGTTGCTCTTTCTACAGCTGCAGGAATTATCGCTACTGAACCTAAAAATAATCCCCCTAATAATGTCAACCTATTTTGAATACCTGATAAGTAATTTGCTGTATTAGTACCAGGTCTAACTCCAGGGATAGCAACTCCACCCTTTTTTAAATTAGAAGCTACATCAACTGGATTGATGGTAAGTGAAGCATAAAAATATGAGAAGCCTAAAATTAAAGCAAAAAAAGTTAAAGCATAAGGCCATGGATTAGAAGAACCTGGATTCAAACTGCCAGCTAACTTGATCAGAACTGGATTACCAGTAACGTTTGCTACTGTTATTGGCAAAAATATCAAGGCAGAGGCAAAGATTATTGGCATAACTCCCCCAGCATTTAACTTTAAAGGTAAATAACTTTGTCTTGTTGGAAGTATTGAGGTATTTCCAATCTGTCTTTTAGCACTAACAATCGGGATGCGTCTGGCTCCTTCTTGAACAAAAATTATTCCTACAATTGTTAGTAAAAACACTCCAAGTAAGACGACTATGCCTAAAACATCTCCTCTATCCCCAGTTTGCGCTTTTTCAATTGTTGAACTTAAAGCTTTTGGTAATGTCGCAACAATATTTAAGAAGATTACTAATGAAGCGCCTTGACCTATACCTTTTTCCGTAATAATTTCGCTAAACCACATTACTATCATTGAACCTGTAACTAGGGCGATAGATGTTTGCAAAACAAAAGCAGTTTCACTTATACCTTCGATTGCATACTGCCTGAGAATTAAAGAGAAAATGATACTTTGCAAAAATCCCCATCCTAACGAGACATATCTAGTTATCTGAGCAATCTTTCTTCTACCTGCTTCCCCTTCATTTTTTTGTAAATCTTCTAGAACAGGCAAAGAAGCAGTTAAAAGTTGAATAATAATTGAAGCATTAATAAATGGTAAAATCCCAAGTGCAAATATTCCTAAGGTAGAAATTCCTCCCCCAGTAAAAATGTCTAGAAAACCTATTAATTGGCCACCTTGATCTATGAAACTTTTAAAAGCAACTCTATCTATCCCTGGCATTGGTATATAAATACCTAGTCTTACTAAAAGAAGAAGCCCTAAAGTAGTAAAAACTCGATTCCTTAATTCTTTATTCAAAAATAATTGTGTAATTATTTCTGAAGCACTAGGATTTCGACTTTTTTTAACTAACATAGGCAATTAAAATTAAATTTATAAAGTAATTTATTTATTATTTATAACTTCGCATGATCCACCAGCTGCTTCTATCTTTTTTTGTGCAACTTTAGTGAATGCGTGAGCTTGAACTTTTAATTTTACTTTAACTTCACCATTACCCAAAACTTTCAAAGGAAATTTCGGCTTAAATATCAACTTCTTCTTTACAAGTGAATCTATGTTCACAATTTCATTATCTTTAAATTCACTTAAGTTACTTAAATTCACTATTGAAAAGTTTTTTTGATTGATAATTTCAAAGTGCTTTAATTTAGGAACTCTTCTGTAGAGTGGCATTTGACCACCCTCAAATCCTGGACGTGTAGGTCTACCTGATCGAGATTTCTGTCCTCTCATACCAAATCCACAAGAAGCTCCTTGCCCAGCTGCGATCCCTCTACCTTTTCTTAATTTTTTCTTTCTAGAACCAAAATTTGATTTTAATGTATTTAATGATGAAGTCATAATTTTCAAGAGTAAAGCTGTTCAAGAGAAATGCCTCTTTCTCTAGAAGTAGATTTGTGTGTTCTTAACTGGGAGAGGGCAACCATTGCAGCTCTTGCGTTATTTAAGGGAGTTTTACTCCCCAATCTTTTAGCTAAAACATTTTTTATTCCAGCTAATTCTAACACTGTCCTTATGGACCCACCTGCAATTACACCGGTACCGGGAGCAGCAGGTCTAATAAGTACATTTGCAGCTCCATCCCTACCTTTTGATAAAGTAGGTATTGAATTATTTGGGGTTAAAGGGACTCTTACAAGATTTTTCTTACCATCCGATACACCTTTTCTTACTGCTCCAATAACATCTCCTGCCTTACCTACTCCTACTCCGACTTGCCCTTTTTCATTACCAACAACAATAATTGCCCTAAAACTCATTTTTTTACCACCTTTTACAGTTTTAGATACTCTTCTAATTTGAACAACTCTTTCTTGCCACTCTGAATCTCTCTCGCTTTTAGAATCTCCTCTTCGATTTCTTTTTCGATCATTATTACGATTACCTTTCCTCTGTTCATTAGGAATTGATGGTGTTATATTATCAGTCTTTGACTGATTTTCTTTTGTTGTTGGAGTGTCTGTCATGATAAAAATAAATATTTAGAAATTCAAGCCTTCTTCACGGGCTGCTTCAGCTAGAGCTTTAACTCTACCATGATATAAATTCCCACCTCGATCAAAAATAACTTGTTTAATACCTTTCTTGATTGCTCGTTTAGCTAATAACTTACCAACAATTGAGGAAGAACTACAGTTAGAAGAAAGTTTTCCTGAATTATCCTTAAGTTCTTTATCTATGGTTGATGCTGAACATATTGTTTGCTGTGAATCGTCATCAATAACTTGAGCATAAATATGATTATTAGAACGGAAAACAGCTAATCTTGGACGTAATTTATTACCGATTAAGTACCTTCTTAATCTTTTATGACGCTTTTGAGTTTGAAGTTTTCTTGAAATTTTAGCCATGATTTTTGAAAAAATTATTTTTTGCCGGATTTACCAGCTTTTCTAATGATTCGCTCACCTTGGTATTTAATACCTTTACCTTTATAGGGTTCTGGAGGTCTGATTGATCTAATTTTTGCTGCTTCGTTTCCAACAATTTCTTTATCAATTCCAGATACAGTTACATTAGTATTACTTTCAACTTTGTATGTTATACCATCGGGGGGGTTCATTTCTACTGGATGACTATATCCAGCACTCACTACTAAAGTTTTTCCTTTCACTTGAGCCCTAGATCCAACACCTACTATCTCTAATTTCTTTGAGTAGCCATCAGTTACTCCCTGCACCATATTTGAAATCAACGTTCTACATAGACCGTGTCTTTCCCTGGAATATCTTTTTGCAGTTGACGGAGTAACAATTATCTGATTTTCCTTCTGCACAAAATCTACACCTTCAGGCATTAGTCTTTTTAGTTCACCTTTCGGACCCTTAACGGTAATAGTTAATCCATTAATATCAACTGATACCTTGTCTGGTATTTGTACTGGAGATTTTCCTATTCTTGACATAATTAATCCTCCTTAATAAACATAACAAAGAACTTCGCCACCAATGCCTTGTTTTCTCGCATCACGGTCACTCATTACACCTTTGGAGGTTGATACTATAGCAACTCCAAGTCCTCCAAGAACTTTGGGCAACCCCCTTGTATTTTTATAAACTCTCAATCCAGGCTTACTTACTCTTTGCATTGATCTGATAGTAGGAAATCTATTTTTCCCACTATATTTAAGTCCTAATATTATTTTCGACTCATAGCCTTCTCCTTCCTCATTGATGTCCGATATGAAACCTTCTTTTTGAAGAACTTTAGCTATACTAAGAATCATTTTAGAAGCTGGGATTGAAGTTGAAGTATGCTTTTTTTGACTTGCGTTTCTTATACGAGTAAGCATATCTGAAATAGGATCGTGATTTGACATGTTTATAAAGTTAATTACTAAAAGGCATTCCTAGCTCCTTAAGGAGAGCTTTACCCTCTTGATCATTTGAAGCACTGGTGACAATAGTGATGTCCATTCCTCTAATGGAGTCAATCTTATCAAATGAGATTTCAGGGAAAATTAATTGTTCTTTAACACCTAAAGTATAATTACCCCTTCCATCAAAGCTTTTAGGATTAACACCTCTGAAGTCTCTTATTCTTGGTAATGCTAAATTAATAAATCTTTCTAAAAAAGAATACATTCTGTCACCTCTTAAAGTAACGGTACAACCAATAGGCATTCCTTCCCTTATTTTAAATCCTGCAATTGCTTTTTTGGATCTTGTAACTAAAGCTTTTTGTCCGGTAATAGTTGCCATTTCATTTAAGGAAGCTTCTAAAGCCTTTGAATTGGAAGCTGCTTCTCCAAGACCTCTATTAACGTTAACTTTAATAACTTTGGGAACTTGATGAACATTTTTAAGACCAAGATCTTTTAAAAGCTTTGGTCTTATTGCTTCTTTGTAGCGAGTTTTGAGAGTCATGATTTTTGAGAATAATTCTGGTCTTTGTCAGAATTGTGTGATAAGAAATTTGAGATCTCTTTTTGGATGAAAAATTTAATCAATTAGTTCACCAGTTTTTTTCAATCTCCTTTTTTTTACTCCATCTTTATCAATAAAAAATTCTATTTTACTTACTAAATTTTTATCCTTAGAGAAAAACATTACATTTGAGGCATGCAATGATGCTTCTTCTGTCAATATCCTCCCATTTTCGCCCTCTTGCGTAGGTTTAACATGTTTTGTTCTAAGATTAATTCCCTTAACTACTACTCTATTTTCTTGAGGAATTGTTTTTAATACTTCACCAGTCTTTCCCTTCTCTTTTCCATTAATAACTTTCACTAAGTCTCCTGTTTTGATTCTCATTTTTATTCGTTTGGAGTCTTTCTTTTGTTTAAGTGTATCCAACATTTAAATAACCTCCGGGGCTAAAGAAACAATCTTTGTAAAATTCTTATCGCGCAATTCTCTTGCTACAGGACCAAATACTCTAGTACCTTTTGGATTTTTGTCTTCATTAATCAGCACAGCTGCATTATCATCAAAACGTATTGAGTTACCTGTATTTCTTCTCAAAGTATGTCTTGTTCTAACGATAACAGCCTTAACTACATCTGATTTTTTAACTCCCATATTCGGTAATGCATCTTTTACTGATGCAACAACAACATCTCCCACATGAGCATATCTTCTATTTGAACCTAAAACCCTTATACATTGAAGTCTTTTGGCCCCACTGTTATCAGCAACAGTTAAATAAGTTTCCTGTTGAATCATTTTTTATCCTCCTTTTTCTTAATAGTTTTATTTAGTATTTCCTCTATTGCCCATCTTTTATGAGAACTTAGAGGCCTTGTTTCTTTAATTTTAACTCTATCACCTAGAACACATGTATTTTCTGGATCATGCGCTTTATAGCGTGTAGTTTTACTTACAATTTTTTTATAAGTTGGATGTGGGTATCTATTGATAACGGCAACAACAACTGTTTTGTCCATTTTGTCGCTTACAACAGTACCAATTCTTTCTTTAAGTGCCATAGTAATAATTAATCAGCGGTTTTTTGAGCAGTGGATTGACTTCTACTAAGAGTCAGTAATTGTGCAACTTGTTTCTTAATTATTTTAAATTGATGTGTCTCATTAAGCTGTCTTGTAGCTTGTTTAAATCTTAAGTTGAAAAGATCCTTACGTAATTGATTAATTTTTTCATTAATTTCAGAAGAATTTAACTTTTTGAATTCTTTCATTGATTCTGAATTTTTCATTTTTTAACCTCCTCTAAAGATACTTTGTCGTTCTTGCCTTCTACTGATGAGTCACTACTTAAATTTTTATTACTTGAAATAAATTTTGTTTTTACTGGTAATTTGTATTGGGCTAGGCGCATAGCTTCTTTAGCAAGATCCTCTGTGATCTCTTCTCCGCCCATTTCAAATAATATTCTGCCAGGTTTTACAACAGCAACCCAAAACTCAGGATTTCCTTTTCCTGAACCCATTCTTGTTTCAGCGGGTCTCATGGTTACTGGTTTATCTGGAAAAATACGAATCCATATTTTTCCTCCACGTTTGATATACCTGGTCATGGCTCTTCTGCTAGCTTCAATCTGACGAGCAGTTACCCATCCACAATCTTGAGCTTGAAGTGCAAATTGACCGAAGGCAATGGTATTACCTTTGGAGGCAATCCCTTTCATCCTCCCTCTATGCTGTTTTCGGAATTTAGTACGTTTTGGACTAAGCATTTTTTAACCTCCTAAGAATTCTCATTTGATGAACGATCCTCAAATTGCTGAGGTTTTCGACCACTCTTCCTTCTAGGAATTCCTCCAACAGGTATAGTTTGTTCTTCTTTAGGAAGGACTTCCCCTTTAAAAACCCAAACTTTTATACCCAAAACACCATAAGTGGTATTTGCTTCACGCAGTGCATAATCAACCTCAGCTCTTAAGGTGTGAAGAGGAACCCTTCCTTCTCTAGTCCACTCTGATCTAGCTATTTCAGCGCCATTAAGTCTACCACCTACTTGTACTTTTAAACCAAGAACTCCAGCTCTTTGAGCTCTTTGCAAAGCCATCCTTATAGTTCTTCTAAATGCAACTCTTTTTTCTAGTTGTTGAGCTATGTATTCAGCAAGTAAGTATGCATCAGCATCAACTCGCTCTACTTCAACTACGTTAATTCTAACTTGTCTTGTTCTATCTCCAATAGTTTTTTGTATACCTGATCTCAATTCCTCAATCCCACTTCCTTGCCTTCCTACTATCACCCCCGGTCTAGCTGTCTTCAATTCCAGTTCTAGCTGATCAGCTTTTCTCGCAATTAAAACATCACTAATACCGGCTGAACTATATTTCTTTTGTATAAAATTACGAATTTTATAGTCTTCTTGAAGAAGAATTGGATAAGTTTTTGAAGTAGCAAACCACTTTGAGCGATGTTCTTGAGTAATTCCCAATCTAAGACCGGTTGGATTAATTTTATTTCCCATTAGTTTTGAGCCTCCGTAATAGTTTGAGTAGAAGCAGATTTAACAGAAATACTAATATGGCAAGTCTGTTTTTTGATAGAGAAAGCCCTGCCTTGAGCTCTTGGTCTGTATCTTTTCATAACTGGTCCATTATCAGCCGAAGCAGAAGAAATAAACAAAGAAGATGGATCCATTCCTAAATTATGTTCTGCATTTGCTACGGCAGACCTTAATACTTTCGTAATAGGATCCGTGGATCTATAAGGCATGAATTCCAACATGATCAGTGCATCTCTGTAAGATTTACCTCTAATTTGATCGAGAACTCTTCTTACTTTTGATGCAGAACCACGAATATATTTACCGTGAGCAGTAGCAATTTTTGTTATGTCAGGTGTTTTTGTCATTTATCTTGCCCCCTTCTTATCTCTTAAGTGACCACGATAAGTTCTGGTGGGAGCAAATTCACCTAACTTATGACCAATCATTTGTTCCGTAATGAATACTGGTATGTGGGCCTTGCCGTTATGTACAGCAATAGTGTGACCAATCATTACAGGAAGGATAGTCGAAGCTCTGGACCATGTTTTTATGACTGATTTATCATTATCAGTATTTTGTTTTTCTACCTTTTTAAGCAAACTATCTGCTATAAAAGGTCCTTTTTTTAATGAACGTCCCATAATTTAAAAAATAGAAATAGAAATAAAAATAGTAGTAATCAAGAATCTCTTCCTCCTCTACTTCTCTTAGAAATACGACGACGTTTTCGAACAACTAATTTATTACTTTGCTTGTTCTTCTTTCGCGTCTTTAATCCAAGCGCTGCTTTACCCCAAGGAGTTACAGGGCCTGGTCGGCCAATCGGAGCCTTTCCCTCTCCTCCTCCATGTGGATGATCACATGGGTTCATAACACTACCTCTTACCTGAGGTCTTCTTCCTAGCCATCTTCTTCTACCTGCTTTTCCTAAGCTGGTATTACGTATTTCCGAATTACCAACTTCACCTAAAGTGGCATAACATTCCTTACGTACAAGTCGAACTTCAGTAGAAGGGAGTTTTAAGGCAACATAATCTCCTTCTTTTGCCATCAATTGTGCGCTAGCTCCTGCGGATCTAACCATTTGAGCGCCTCTACCAGCATATAGCTCTACACAATGGACACTTGATCCTAAAGGGATTAAAGATAATGGCATCGCATTACCTTCTTCAATTGGAACACCTTCACCAGAAATTACGTTTTGACCAACCTTTACACCTGCAGGAGCGATTATATATCTTTTCTCTCCATCTTCATAAAATAAAAGTGCAAGCCTTGCATTTCTATGTGGGTCATAATGAATAGCTGCAACCTTAGCATTGATATTTCTTTTATCTCTTCTGAAATCTATAATTCTATATTGCCTTTTATGTCCTCCCCCTCTGTGACGACAGGTTATAACTCCTCTATTATTTCTTCCTTTATTTCTATGCTTGGAAACGATTAACGATCTTTCTGGTTTCGAACTTGTAATCTCACTAAAGTCAGTAACAACTCTTTGTCTTGTTCCAGGTGTGTAGGGTTTAAATTTACGAATAGCCATAATGAATTCCTTATGATTCTGGGAATAGTTGAATTTTGTCTCCTTCAGCAAGACGTACAATTGCCTTTTTGACTTGAGAACGTTTCCCGGAGAATTTACCGACTCTTCTTGTTCTCCTTGGAGGATTCATAGTGTTTATTCCTATCACTTTAACATTAAACAAGTCCTCAATTGCTTTTTTTATCTGAGGTTTTGCCGCTCTATGATCCACCTCAAAAGTATATTGGTTTAGTTCGAGTGCATTTGTCGCCTTTTCTGTAATTACAGGTTTTCGAATTAAATCTGCTAAACGAGAATCAAATAATTTATTCATGATGCATAAACCTCCTGAATTTTATTAATTGCTGACTCACCTATAATTAGTTTATTAGCATTGAGAATATCAAAAACATTTAATTGATCAGCGGCAATTAATTTTACCTTCTCAATATTGTTGATAGATTTTTTGATAACTTCAGACGGACTATCCAGAATAACCAAAACTTTTTCCGTTTTTTCTATTCCTAGTCGCAAAAGACCATTAATTATCTCACTAGTTTTTGGTTTATCTAATGTAGAACCAAAATCTTCCACTGCTTTGATATCGGTAAGTCTTGACATGAGAGCTGTTCTAAGAGCAAGTCTTCTTTCTTTTCGATTCATATCAAGATTGTAAGAACGTGGCTTAGGACCAAAAATTACTCCTCCTCCCGGTCTCAATGGAGTTCTAATTGATCCCTGTCTAGCTCTACCTGTACCCTTTTGCTTATATGGTTTTCTCCCACCTCCACGAACTTCAGACCTTGTCAAAGTAGATGCAGTGCCTTGTCTTTTGTTAGCTAATTGTCTAAGCACGGCTCTATGAACTAAGTCTCTGGAAGAAGTATCTTTAGCAACTTTCAAATCAAGTGAAACCTTACCAGCTTTTTTACCATCCCATTTTAGGGTTTCTATAGTTGTCATTTTTTAGCTCCTCCTTTGTGACCTACAATATTATTAGGCTTGATATTGACTATCGATCCTGGTTTCCCTGGAACAGAACCTTTAACAACAAGTAAATTTTTCTGATCATCAATTTTAACCACTAACAAACCCTTAGTAGTAATTTTCTTTCCTCCATATCTCCCTGCCATTCTTTTCCCAGGATAAATCCTACCTGGTGTTGTGCCTGCACCAGTAGAACCTGGAGCTCTATGATTTTTTGAACCATGGCTCATGGGTCCTCTACTGAATCCATGTCTTTTCTGATATCCAGAAAAACCTCTGCCCATTGATTTACCACTTATATCAACTTTCTGACCGACTTCAAAATTTTTAACTGTAATTTTTTTGCCTACCTCATAAGAAGAAGTTTCTTCCACTCTATATTCCTTAAGATGTTTTAATAGTTCCTCTCCTGATTTTAATAAATGTCCTTTCTCAGGCTTACTTAAACACTTATCTTTCGACAAACCGTATCCTATTTGGATAGCTGTATAGCCATCCGAAGATTTGCTTTTTAATTGTGTAATACGACATGGTCCTGCCTCGATAAGAGTGACTGGCACTGCATTCCCATCGTCATCAAATAATTGGGACATGCCCAGTTTTTTTCCTAAAATTCCTATAGACATAAGACATGGTTAGGCTAGCTCGTAATTAATTTTTAATTATTAAATCCTTTTAAAATACAAAAAGGGAGTTTAATTAAAATCAAACTTCATAGAGGGGGTAAGACTTTTCAAAAAAATATGAAAGTTTCTCATTGGGTTAAACCCATCCCAAATTTTTAACGAAACGCTAAAAATGTGAATCTTTTCAGAGGCTCGGCTAGCTTGCGAGCTTAAAAAATTCACCAGATATAAATTGTACATCATCAAGTACCATAAAATGAAATAATATATAAATAAAGGAAATTTTTATGCCATTACTTCTGACAGGAAAAAAGTTTCATAACGATTTACATAAAAATAAATGCCTAGCAATATTTACTCCTCTCGAAGGGGGATATGAAACTCGTCTTTTAAGAAGAATGCGAGCTAAAGGATTTAAAACTTACATAACTTCAGCTAGAGGATTAGGAGATCCTGAAGTTTTTTTACTAAATTTACATGGGATAAGGCCTCCTCATCTTGGTCATCAAAGTATTGGAAGGAATGGGGCTCTCGGAGAAGTACAGCAAGTGATTCCCCAAGCATCGGAACTTTTTAATGAAAATGACAAAAATAAATTATTGTGGCTTTTGGAAGGTCAAGTCTTATCTCAGTCAGAATTAGAAAGCCTTATTAAAATCTGTACTACAGATAACAAACTTAAAATTGTTGTTGAAATGGGTGGTTCAAGAAAACTTGAATGGCAATCTTTAGATGCTTATATTTTGAATGAATTCTGAAATTAACTTAGTTGAAAAAAATAAAATAGGAGCAGATAAATGGGTTAAATTAATTTGCGGGGCGAGTAATGAAGATATTGTCTCTATAGAAGATTTATGTGCTATTTATTCCGTTGCTGGAGTTGACTACATAGATGTTGCTGCTGAGCAATCTATTGTTCTAGCTGCAAGAGCTGGTATCACATGGGCAAAAGAAGTCTGTGGTGCATCGCCTGGATTAATGATAAGTATTAGTGATGGTAAGGATATACATTTTCGTAAAGCCAAATTTGATCCATTGAAATGTCCCTCCAATTGCTCAAGACCATGTGAAAAAATTTGCCCAACATCTGCTATTGATTTTTCTGGAGTCAGAGAGAAAAAATGCTATGGATGTGGAAGATGTATAAATAGTTGCCCTCTAAATTTAATTTCAGAATATGATTACAATTTATCTAATAATGATTTGCCAGAAACACTCAAAAAAATTAAGCCTGATGCAGTAGAAATTCATACCGAGATTAATCGAATAGATTCTTTTATAAAAGTCGCTAATCTAATTAAAAATTCAGATATAAAACTAAAAAAAATATCTGTGAGTTGTGGATTAAATCAATCCCAAAAAAAACCAATTGATCTTTCAAAAGCACTATGGGAGAGATATGAAATTCTCCTTGAACATAATGTACCACTTGTTTGGCAACTAGATGGGAGACCAATGTCTGGTGATATAGGAGCAACAACAGGAAAGGATACAGTTAAATTATGGAAAAATATAGGATCTCAACTTCCTCCAGGTTTAATTCAACTAGCAGGCGGTACCAATGGAAAAACTCATGAGTTTTTAGAACTAAATAATTTTCCTGATGGAATTGCTTTTGGGAGTTATGCGAGAAAAATAATTCAACCACTAATTGAATATGCCAATCAAAATAATAAAAAATTATATGAATATCCAGAAAAAATGGCTTTAGCAATCAAAAAAGCGAAAAATTTACTAAAGCCATGGAAAATAAGCTAAATTTAGTAAATTTTTTAAAAAGAAGTAAAATTGGATCAATTATAAGATTAGAAAATTTATATTTTTTTGATAGAAAAAGATCTATCGATGTATTAAAATAAAGATTCATTGGGCCGTCGCCAAGTGGTAAGGCATCGGGTTTTGGTCTCGACATTCCTAGGTTCGAATCCTAGCGGCCCAGTTCTAAAATTTACTTGAGTGTACTCTAAGAAATTATTTCTCTTTGATTTTGATGGGGTTGTTGTAGATGGAATGAATGAATACTGGCATAGTGCGTTGTTCGCTCTTGAAAAATTTTTAAATTCCCCAGATATCGTAATTGACCAAAATCTATATAAACAGGTTTCAAATACTTTCATAGAAATGAGACCCTGGGTTAAATATGGGTGGGAGATGTTAATAATTGTCCACGAAATTATTAAAAGCGAAAATCCATTAAACAGTAATAATAAAAGCCATTTTCAACAAAAATATCATCAAAACTGTCAGAAAATTCTATTAGACAAACATTGGGTTTCTGAAGACTTACAAAAATGTCTGGATAAATCAAGAAAGTATCAAATTGATAAAGATTTTGATAATTGGGTGAACTTACATAAACCCTTTTATGAAGTTATTGATTTTATAGAAAAAATAAAGAAAGAAAAAATAAAGACCGGTATCATAACAACCAAAGGTAAAGTATTTGCAGAAAAAATTCTTGAAAAATTAAATATTTTTCCAGAGTTTATTTTTGGTTATGAATCCGGCACAAAAGTTGAAATAGCCTCTAGACTCTCAAATGAATACGAGATTATTGGGTTTATCGAAGATAGAAAAAAAACACTCTTTGATATCAAACAAAATGATGATACGAAACATATACCTTGTTATTTAGCTGAATGGGGTTATTTGAAAAAGACGGATAAAAATAATCTACCTAATGAAATTAAATTATTGAATCTAAAAAATTTGGAACAATTACTTGCAATTTAGATATCTTCAGCTAGAGTACGAATGTACTATTAATTGTAATTATTAAAATTGAATTTAAATATTAATTCTATATTTAAAATAATTATAAGAACTTCTTGAGAAAATGAAAAATGAGTTTTGAAGAAAGAAAAAAAAAGGAGTCGCCAGAATCATCATCTAAGGAGAAAGACAAGGCATTAAGCCTTGTCTTAGGTCAAATAGAAAGAAACTTTGGAAGAGGATCAATAATGAGACTTGGAGATGCTTCCAGAATGAAAGTCGAAACAATATCTACAGGAGCCTTGACATTAGATTTAGCATTGGGAGGAGGCTATCCAAAGGGGAGAGTAGTTGAAGTGTATGGCCCTGAAAGTTCAGGAAAAACGACACTAACACTTCACGCGATAGCAGAGGTTCAAAAAAATGGTGGTATAGCTGCATTTGTAGATGCTGAACATGCTTTGGATCCAGTGTATGCAGCATCTCTAGGAGTTGATGTAGAAAATTTATTAGTTTCACAACCAGATACAGGTGAAATGGCTTTAGAAATAGTTGATCAACTCATCAGATCAACTGCTGTAGACCTTGTCGTTGTTGACTCAGTAGCGGCACTAACTCCAAGAGCAGAAATTGAAGGAGAAATGGGAGATCACGTAATTGGAAGCCAAGCAAGACTAATGAGTCAAGCAATGAGAAAAATAACTGGTAATATTGGAAAATCAGGATGTACAGTGATATTCCTCAATCAATTGCGATTAAAAATCGGTGTAACGTACGGCAATCCAGAGACAACTACAGGAGGTAATGCCTTAAAGTTTTATGCCTCCGTAAGACTTGATATTAGAAGAATCCAAACTCTAAAAAGAGGTACAGACGAATATGGAATAAGAGCAAAAGTTAAAGTAGCAAAAAATAAAGTCGCTCCTCCATTTAGAATTGCAGAGTTTGATATTCTATTCGGAAAAGGAATTAGTACAACAGGCTGTTTATTAGATTTGGCAGAAGAGACTAACATTATAATTAGAAGAGGCGCTTGGTATAGTTATGAAGGGGAAAACATTGGGCAAGGAAGAGATAACACAATTATCTGGTTAGATCAGAACTTAGAAATAAAGAATAAAGTAGAATCTATTGTCAAAAATAAGCTAACAGAAGGAACGGAAGTAAGCTCTAATTCTATGAAGTCATTAAATAGTAAACTAGAAAATCCAATCATTGCTAATAACATTAAGACAGTAGCCTAGATTCATAATGAATCAGCAGGAGTCCACCATCCTGCAGCAGGACCAATAAATCTAACAACTAGCCATAAGATCACTAAGGCTCCAATTCCAAACCAACTAGCTTTAATACTAAGTTTGATGAAATTATCTTTCTGATTAACTGTTATGGGAAGCCAATTAAAAATTCTAGATGATTGATCATCTGTGTTTTTAATAATATTTTTTTTTGGAGGTAAACCTAATGTTTTTCTCCTTTTAGCTTCTCCCATATTTATAAATATTTTCTGAATAATAACCTAATCGAAAGGTAACATGTAGTTTATTTGTTTTGAGGGCTCAATACTTTTCAAAATTGATCTGCCCCATGTTCTTTTATTTACACGGCCATCAAGAATAATAAGCTTCCCTGAATTTTTTCTTAAAGGTGAGACAGACTTTTCTAGTTTCTCAATTGCTTCAGGAAGTAAAAATTCTCGAAACCAATCTTTGGAATGTTTTTTATGATTAGAAATATTAAATCCGTTAATAGGCTTATTAAGATCAGGTATTGGTAATAATGGGACAATTATTTGTTCAGGAGTTTCTACTAAATAAGAATTTTTAATCCACCAATTATAACAAGCGCACAATATTTGATTATTTTCAGAGGGTATCTTCTCTAATAGAACTCGCTTTCCATACTTAGATGCTAATTCTGTAGCAAGTTTAATCTTCAAATCAACATCATCACACAAAACCAAGGTAAGTCCCTTGTTAAAAATAACTAGCTTTTTGCACCTTTCTAAAATTATTTGAGTAAAAAGTGGATTATTAGGAAGCATTTGTCGAGGTGGAACATATAACAAAATCTTTTTTTCATTGAAATTACTTTTAAAGTTAATTACTAAGTCTATTTCTATACTTTTATTTTTCAAATATTTTTGGAAAAAATTATCTTTTCTTAAAGCCGATAAAAAAACAAACTTATTATTGCTCAGTAGTTTTTTAATCAGAGAAAGTTCATCTAATGGTTCTAGATAAAACTTCCACTCGAAATTGATATTATCTAGTTTTACCCAGCAAGCCCAATCACTATATAAAGCTTGACTTACACTTTGAAATTGATCAGAGAAGGAAGAATATTTGTTAAAAAACTTGGCAAGAAGATTAACTTCTTTAGGATCTAAAAATATATAATCATTTTGCGAACTTTTCCTCAAAAAAAATTTTTTCTTAAGTGAATTGTATTTTCTGATGAGCGTTTGATTTAAGGTTAATTTTTTATCACTATGTTGAAACCAATGTTTTTTTAATAACACAATTCTGAAATGACTTTTAAGATCTTCTTTTATATTTTCAATACCAGAAAAAACTATTCGATGATTATGAAATTTAACAATATATGGATCACTTAATAATTCTTCAAGTGTAACAAAACAAACTCGATGATTAGAAAAATTTATTTGATTATTTTCTAAAACAAATTTAAATCCAAGACTTTTTAAATCATCTAAATGATTTTCTTTGATCTGTGCAATTTTTTCTTTAGTTAAAACAAAAGTTGAATTCTCTTCGAATAAAAATAAAGAAATCAACAAAGGAAATATCCAACAATTTGAAAAAAAAATTTCTGAGTTTATTAGATAAGTGTCATTTGATTGAAGACACTTTGAAATAATTCGTCCGAAAGAATAAATATGACTCCAATCTGTTTGATGGGCTTTAATAAATTTTTTTAAGTATTGATGACTTACAATTTCAAGCATTTATAATCCACTTAATACCAAATAAGAAAACATGATACTAATATACAAAAATTTGGTATGAATATAAGAAAGCCTTGAATTAAGAATCAATGAATATAGGAATTGTAGGCTTAGGACTTATTGGTGGATCAATAGGTTTAAAGCTTCAAAGATTAAACCACACCATTTATGGAGTCACAAATAATAATTTAAATAAGGAAAAAGCAATAGAAAGAAAACTTGCAAATTTTGTTAGCTGCGATTTTGGCATCTTAAAAGAATGTTCTTTAATTATATTGGCTTTGCCCATTAGAGATTTAATCCATCCTTCCAATAAATTAATCAATGTAATTCCAAAAGAGGCAATCGTAACAGATGTTGGTTCTATTAAAGAACCAATAATTAATACTTGGGAAAAGATACATCCATTATTTATTGGATCACATCCCATGGCAGGTACTGAACAAAAAGGGGTTGATTCAGGTTTTGAAAGTTTGTTAGATGATGCAAGATGGATTATTACCCCTACTCCCAAAACAAGTTTAGATGCAATTAATGTACTTAGTAATCTAATAACTTCTATGAAATGTGAAATCTTTAAAGCATCGCCTAAAGAACATGATGAAGCAGTTTCATTGGTATCTCATTTACCTATATTTATTGCTTCTTCATTAATTAAAACAGCTAATACACAAAAAAATGAAGAGTTTTTAGATTTCACTAAAAAAATAGCAGCATCGGGATTTTCGGACACAACTAGAGTTGGAGGAGGTAATCCAAATCTTGGTTTGGATTTAGCAGCAAATAATCAGATAAATATCTTGAATGCGATAAAAGAATTTAAAAATAATATTAATGAAATTGAAACTCTCATCAAAAACAAAAATTGGAAATTACTTTCTGAAAACCTCACAAAATCAATGGAGGCAAGATCAAATTTTATAAATTAAAGTCGTAAATACCTTTGGAAGCTAAAACTTGCCTTGAAACCATTAGCGCAGACTGACTAACTCCTGCAGTGCCTTCCCCAGGATAGATTGAATCACCACATAACCACAAACCTTGGAAAGGAGTCCTGCTGGATAATCCAAATAACCCAAAAACATCAGGATTCTGACCTAGCCCACCTACTATTCCATTTGGCCTATTAGTCCACCTTTCAAATCCCAAAGGGGTTGCTAATTCCTTATGAAGCCAATTTTCAGAAGCAATATCAAATTGACTTTCTAGAGCATTCGATATTTTTTGGAGATAGTCTCTTTTTTTTTCTATGTAATCCCTTTGATCTAAATCAATCCATTCGTTTGTTTTAGTAAAAAGGCTAGCAATTAATGTAATCTCGCCTTTTGGAGCTCTCCCATCGCCCTCTTCACTAATGGAAATAAAAAGTGAACCTAATTCATCAGAAACGACTTGATAATGATAGGAAGTAATTTCTTTAATATGTTCTTTTTTTAAGGCCGAATAAAAAACCAAAGCTCCACTTGGTTTGGGAAGACTTTTTATTCTTTTTCGATAATTATGATTATGATCTAAAGAATTTTCTAGATGTTTTAACAGAGATTGAGGAGGTGGAGTATAAATTACATCATCTGCATAATAATCAAAGTTTTTTTTATTGGATATTGCAGAAACTTTCCAACTTTTTTTTACATCATCAAAATTTATCGAATTTATCTTTTGCCCAAAAATAACTTTAACTCCTGTTTTTTTTAATGAGTCTTCTAAGGCATTGCTTAAAACTTGCATTGATTTTTTTAAATGCCATAGACCATGGGGTTGTTGACTCATTTGCAGTACTGTTGAACCATATAAAGCTGCTGTATTATGAATATCTTCTTGAGAATAAAGCTTTAATTGCAAATTAAGAAACTGTATTAATCTCTCATCATTAGATAATCCACAAATACGTAAAAGATCAAAAATAGTAGATTTAAGCAATATTCCTGTGATTAGATTCGTTGGAACTAATGCCTTCAAAAACTGTGACACATCCCACAAATTCTTAACTGGTAAAACAGGGTTTTTATTAGCAAAAGTCCAATTGCTCTTATGAATTAAAGTACATAGTTGCCAAAACTTACTACTACCTGGAAACTGGATTTCCCTTTCTCTAATCCATTCATTTTTATCATACCAAATAGGTATTGGTTTACTTCCATCATTTAGATCAACAATACAAGCTGGATTTAAAATAGAGGCTTCAGGAACAGGAATATCTAGAAATTTAAAAATTTTAGAGTGTATTCCTCCTTCTTCCAAACCTGCTACTTGTGTTGCCCCAACATCAAAAATATATTTTTTTCTTCTAAAAGTTCCTGCGCATCCACCTGATTGTGTATGTGATTCAAGCAAAGTCACTGAAAGACCTAGTTTTGATAAGATTGCTGCAGAAGTTAGTCCTGCTATACCAGCACCTACTACGACAATTTCATTCTTAGACATTAAATGAAAAAAATACCATATATCGAAGTTAACGAAATTTGTAATCAATTAGGTGAAGGATTGCCAAAAAGTATCAAACAAGTATTTGGAGGAGATATTCATACATCTTGGAAAATAGAATTTCAAAATACTAATTACTTTCTTAAAAGAAATGAGAGAAAAATAAGATTTCTCAAGTTTGAAGAGTCATGTCTGAATAATCTACAAAAATATATCAATTATGAAAACTTAGTTATTCCTCAAATCATATTATATCTAGAAGTTAATAATGTAGAACTTTTATTAATGGAATGGATAGATATGAACAATAGTGATCAACAAAAACTAGGTAGGGGTTTAGGAGAAATGCATATCGAATCTAATAAATTTAATCCAAAAAGTTTTGGCTATTCAACACAAGGCTTTATAGGAACGACAAATCAAATAAAAGGATGGGAAAAAAATTGGGCCAAATGTTTTATTAATTTAAGAATTGAGCCTCAATTAAATTTATTAGGTAAAAACTTTTTAAATCATGATATTAAAAATAAAATAAAGTCCAAAATCGAATCAGAACTATGTGACCATATCGCTCATAACTCTCTAGTTCATGGTGATTTATGGGCAGGCAATATAGGAGTAACTGAATTAAATAAAGGTGTAATATTTGACCCTGCAAGTTGGTGGGCAGATTGTGAAGTGGATATTGCAATGACCAGATTATTTGGTAATTTTCAAAATGAATTTTACGAAAATTACTATAAAATAATTCCTATTAAAAAAGGTTATAAAAAAAGAACTACTATTTATAATTTTTATCACATATTAAACCATGCCAATATGTTTGGGGGTTCATATCGTAATCAAGTAAAAAATTATATCCAGAATATATTGAGTATGTAAACTAAATTTATCCTAGGTATGTTTTTTTAAGATTTTGTACTTTTTCTAAAACTGCTTCACGATTTTCACTTGTACGCAGATTTTGCCAACTCCACTGTCCTACAACTATTACCCCAAGAAGTTCAAGTAAGCCAGGTAGAATTGGGAAAAAATTAATCGTGTCAATAACAACTTTAATTATTATTTGAGCGATAACAACAACAGCTATTATTCCTGCTGCTTTACCATATTTTCCCATTTGGGTCCAATCAATAGTTCCAAGTGTTTCATTGATTTTTCCCATTACATCAGAATACTTCTCTGCAAAGCTTTTTGTTTCTGAGTTTGTATCGGAGCCGGAGTCTTGATTTGACTCAGGAGTGTTATCACTCATGAATTCAGTGAACTTAATATATGAACCAGACAGTATCGGAAAAATTGTCTGTTGACTACCTTTTTGTTATGCATAATTTCGAACCGAAACATTTTATATTCTGCGAGAACTATTGTCAACATTACAGTTTTGAGATATTTCGTCTCATATTTGGTTTACAAAAACTTCACAATATCATCTTGTTCTAACAATAAACACCCAAAACTTAATCAATAGAAAAAATTAAAAACGATAAAATTATTATTTAATTATTATGTTTATAGATTGTTTATTTTTGGAAAAAGGGTGAAAATATCAAAAAATCCAAACTCTGATTTTTTATCTTTAGATGAAGAAGAAAGATACAAAAAACATTTAACACTTAAAGAAATAGGTCTTAAAGGACAATTAAGGCTGAGGGATTCTTCAGTGATTTGCATTGGGGCTGGAGGTCTGGGATCGTCAGTTTTGCTTTATCTCGCAGCTGCAGGCATTGGAAGAATTGGAATAGTTGATAATGATCAAGTTGAGAAATCTAATCTACAAAGGCAAATAATTCATGATACGAATAAACTTGGAAATTTAAAAATTAATTCTGCCCAAGAAAGAATTAAAAATTTTAATCCTAATATTGAAGTAGTAACATTTAATAAAAGAATTAAGCCAGATAATATTTTAGAAATCATTAAAGAGTTCGATATTGTATGTGATTGTTCAGATAACTTTGGCACTCGTTATTTAATTAACGATGCTTGCTTAATACTTAAAAAGACTTTAGTTTTTGGCAGTGTTCAAGGGTTTGAAGGGCAAATAAGTGTTTTTAATCTAAATAAAAACAGTCCTAATTTAAGAGACTTACTACCAGAGTCGCCCATAAAAAATAATATTCCAAGCTGTGCAGAATTTGGGGTTGTAGGAGTCTCAACTGGTCTTATAGGAGTTTTACAAGTAAATGAAATAATAAAAATAATTTTAAAAAAAGGAGAAATTCTCGATGGAAAGATTATGATTTTTGATTTACTAAATATGAAAATAAAAACATTAAATTTGAAGGCTGATAAGTTAAATAAAAAAATTAAAAACCTTTCTCAGTATGCAGATTTTTATCAAGATTCAATATGCCCAGATACTATTAAGGTCATGAAAATAAATGCCAAGGAATTTGATAATTTATACAAAGAAAAATTTAATAAAATACTTTTAATTGATGTAAGAGAAAATGAAGAATTTAATAAATCATCCATTAAAGGTTCTATATCTATACCCCTCAATAAACTTGATCAAAAATCTCAAGTAGAATTTCTTCAACGAGAAAGTTTGGGTAAAGAAATTTTTACATTATGTCAATTGGGAATTCGTTCAGAAAAAGCTTCAAAAATTCTAATGAAATATAAAATTTCATCAAAATCAATAGAAGGTGGAATTAATAAAATTAATCAATACTATTAAGTTAAATATTTTAAGAAAGTTTAATAATCCACCCCTCTTTTTAAATCAACTCCAACATTCGCATAATGCTTATGACAAACCATTTCAGAATATACATTTGCCAGTTCGAAGTATGCAGGTTCATTTTTACATCGCCCAGTTATAACAACTTCTGTATCTGCAGGTTTTTTTAGGAGAGTTTGATATATAGATTCAACGGGTAAAAGTTCTAAATCAACTGTTGGATTTAGTTCATCCAAAATAATAGTTTTATATAAACCACTAAGAATAGCCGCTTTAGCAATTTCCCATGCTCTTTCAGCTTCAACATAATCAACTGGTTGTTGTTGGCCCCTCCATACTATGGCATCTCTTCCAGAACGTAAGTGATCCACTAAATGCGGATAACTCTCTCTCAAAGCTCCAATTGCAGCATCTTCGGTATAACCATTTCCCCCTTTTAGCCATTGCAATATTAAAACTCTATGACTCTTATCTTGAGATATTCCTTTACCAATAGCTTGAAGAGCTTTGCCAAGTGCACTTGTGGATTTACCTTTACCCTCACCAGTATAAACTTCAATTCCACCACAAAAATTCATTTCCCTATTAGATTCATGAGAATCTCCTCTTTGGCGTGGTCTCATTTCTGAATGAAGTTGAGATATTCGTATCAATTCAGAAGGCGCTGCCCTTCCTGTAATAATTATTTCTAAACCATCAGGTCGATTTTGAAGAGAGTTTACTACTTCTTCAATGCTAAGCATCCCTAAATCTAAAACCGGATTCAATTCATCAAGAACAACTACTGAATACAGAGAACTTGCAATTGCTCCCTTGGCAATATTCCAACCTCTCTCAGCCTCAGTAATATCAGATTTTGTAACTTGGTCAGCATTAAAAAATTCAGATCTACCTGTCCTGACATGATCAATTAAATGTGGGAACCCTCTCTGTAATGCTTCTATTGCTGAGTCTTCATCGTATGACCTTTCCGGGCCTTTTAAGAATCTAAGCAATAAAACTCTAGACTGTTTTTTTTCGCATATCCCTAAACCTATTGTCCTTAGTACAACTCCCAAGGCAGCCTGACTTTTACCTTTTCCTTCCCCGTCATAAATGTGTAATTGACCTTTAGATCTTTCTTGACTGTCACTTGCAGTGACAATTCCAATACCTCTATTTTTACTAGTATTTGTCAATTGAAAAAAGGTAAGTAAATTTAATTTAGGATATAGTTAATAATATTATTAGAAATTTAATAATAAATAAACCTATCAATATCTTACTTAAATTTTAAAAACTTTAATATGTTCTATCAACTTGAAATTCTCTCTGATGAACAAAAGGAAAAACTCCAAATAATAAGAAGTTTTTTCAAAAATCTGAATAGCGTTTGCATAGCCTATTCAGGAGGAGTAGATAGTACATTGGTAGCCTCTTTAGCATTTGAGCAGCTAGGGAGCAAAGCTGTAGCAATTACAGGTGTTTCTCCTGCATTAGCTAAAACATTACTCGACGAAGCAAAAAGCCAGGCAAGATGGATAGGCATACAACATTTAGAAATACAGACATCAGAATTAGATGAACCAAGTTATAGTAAAAATCCTAATAACAGATGTTTTGCATGCAAAAAAGAATTACACAAACATACTACATCTTTATCTAAAAGACTTAACTATAAAACTATCTGTGATGGAGTAAATCTTGATGATCTCAAGGATTATAGACCTGGAATTAAAGCAGCCAAAGAAGCAGGGGTCATATCTCCCTTAGCAAAATTTAAGTTTACCAAAAAGGATATAAGAGACATCTCAAGAGCATTAGGCTTCCCTTGGTGGGATAAACCTGCACAACCTTGTTTATCTTCTAGATTTCCTTATGGCTATCAAATAACATATGAAAGACTAAAGATGGTAGAACAAGCTGAAGAATATATAAAAAGAGGAAACATCTCAGAAGTTAGAGTTAGATGTCATGGCTCAACAGCGAGAATAGAAATACCTCAAAATGAATTACAAATATTTTTTAATGAGTTTGATTTTAATGAATTAGTTTACTATTTTTCAAAGCTAGGTTTTAGTAGCACAACCCTTGATCTTGAAGGGTTAATCAGCGGCAAGCTAAATCGACAAAACTCATAATTTAATTTATTGTTCTTATTTGATGATGAACTTTTAAAGGAGGATTTCTGTTGATTACTCGTAAGAGATGTTCTTTAGCCATCAAAGCTTGAATTAAGTACTTGCATGATATGTCTGGCTTCATATTTTGGCCACATGTAAAAATATCAACTGCAGAATAATGAGCCTCAGGCCATGTATGTATTGAAAGATGAGATTCAGCGAGTAAAGCTATTGCTGTAACTCCCTGAGGTTCAAATTTATTACTAATAAGATTCAAAACTGTTGCATTAGCAAGTTTGGCAGCATTATTTAATGTACAACGCAAAAAAGATTCATCATTTAATTTTTCGTAATTACAGTTATAAAGCTCTAACAAAAAATGCTTACTTTGATAAAGTAATTTGTCCCCATCACTTAATGCTTGAAAAGTTTGATTTTTTTTTGGAACTTTCATTAACGTACTTTATATAAATTTTAGATTTTAAAAATTACAATATTCCAATTATAAGTGAATCATTTGAGAAGAGCTTAAAAAAGATTGATTGAATTTATCTAAATGCGTCGCACTTATAAAACATTGGCTATCTTTCCCTACCGAATTCAATAACAAATTTTGCCTAGTAATATCAAGCTCAGCCAAAACATCATCCAATATAAGAAGCGGAGGTAAATTTATGATATTACGCACTAAATCAAGTTCAGCCATTTTTAGAGCTAAAATAAAAGTTCTTTGTTGACCAGATGAACCATATTTTCTTATAGAAATATCATTAATAAGAAACTCCATATCATCACGATGAGGACCAAAGTTACATTTTCCAGTTAACGCCTCTATTGACCTTTGTTTTTGTAATTGTTCCAATATTTTTTTACATATAAGACCTTCTTCTTCTTCTTCTTGACTAATATTTTCTACACCAGAAAGATAATTTATACCGACTTGCTCTTTGGATTTACTTAAATGATTATGCCAATATTCAACATACGGTCTAATTTTTGCTAATGCTCTCCTCCTACGTCTAAAAATTCTTGTACTTATTAATGACATTTGAATATCAAAACTTTCAATAACTTCTATTGATTGATTTTTTTGGTAGCTTTCTGAACGCCAAAAATGACTTCTTTGTTTTAAAAGTCTTTGAAATCTATGAATCAATTCTAAATATACCGGTTCAAGCTGAGACACAACTTTATCAATCCATATTCTTCTATAACTAGGTTCACTTTTTACAATATTGATATCATTCGAACAGAAACATACACTCCTAATATAGTTTTTTATTTCACTCTGCTTTTTCAATAACGAGTTATTAACATAAATTTTTTTAGCTCCCTTCCTAAATAAATTTACTTTTAATTCATCGGTAAAATCTATTTGACCAACAATAGCTGCCATCTCACTATTATTGTCAATTAAATCTTTATCACTTAATGCTCTACTAGACCTTAATTGACTTAGGAATTCAACTGATTCCAGCAAATTCGACTTACCAATACCATTACAACCAAGAACAATAGCTCTTTGTTCATGAAGGTCAATCTCAAAACTTTTATGGTTTCGAAAATTATTTATTTTTAAGTTATTTAAAAAAATTTTTTTTGATGCGTTCCTTAGTTAAATTAGCTAAGTTTAGAATATTTAGAATTTCTTTAAAGAAATTGAAAAAATTAAGGGCATGTAGCTCAGTTGGATAGAGCATCAGATTCCGGTTCTGAGTGTCGGGGGTTCGACTCCCTCCATGCTCGTAATCAAAAATTCAAAGTTTGAAACTCATTACCCTTATTCCATTTGGATCTAATATAAAACCGCATTCTTCTAGACTTTGAAATGAAGATACTGGGGCTTGTACAGAAATACTACATCCTGGCATTTCTCTATTAATTTTTTCAAGAGTTGCTCGAAGTAATACTGAGTAAAAAATATTTTGGTTACTTCCTTTCTCAGCGCTTAGATTCCATAAATTGGCATTCAGTCCTCTGTCCGATGTGACCCTTACAAAACCACAGAGCTTATTTTTAGATTTGCTTTGGATAGTAAAGAAGAAATTACTATTTTTTATAGCCAGAGATATCTTTTGAATTGGAAATGATTCACAACCGCAATTTACCAAAAGTTTATTTAACTCCTTAGCAGTTGGAACTTGAGAAGAATTAACAAAATAACCGTCTGGAAGAACTAGTTTTTTAGAAGAAAAATATTGCAAAGATTATCCTGTATTTCTCATCCCTGCTGCGATTCCGTTAATTGTTAAAAGTGCTCCTCTTAATAATTCACTACGACTATAGGCTCTTTGAGATTCATTCCCATCATTTACAAACTCACTTATTGGAGGTTGTCTTGTTTGATCTCTCAATCTTCTTAAAAGTGAAACTTGCAAAAATCCCAAAGGAATTATCGTTTTGTTTCTCAAATTAACTGATGATCTCAAGTCTCTATCAGATTCTAAAAGTTTATTTTTACCTGTTATTTCAAGGACTAAAGATTTAGTAAGACTATATTCTTTAGAGATAACATCAAAAATCTCCTCAAAAGAATTTGAATGTTCTTTACTCCCCAGAGTATTAACATAATACTGCGCAACTTCTAAATCAACTTTAGATAAGGTCATTTCTACCTTTGATATGAGCATTCTAAAAAAAGGCCATCTCTGGTGAAGTACTCTGAGTAATTCAATTTGTTCAGGATCTGATTTCAATTCAACTGATAACGCTGTACCAACTCCAAACCAACTTGGTAAAAGAAACCTACTCTGCGTCCATCCAAAAACCCAGGGGATTGCTCTTAAACTTGATAAATCCTTAGTACCTGTTTTTCTTCTTGCAGGTCTACTAGATATTTGTAACTTACTAATTTCCTCTATTGGTGTTACCTCTTGAAAAAAAGTAAGCAAATTTGGATTCTCATGTACTAATTTTCTATATTGAATTCTCGAGGTCTCTGCCAACCTAGTCATCAAATCATTCCATTCAGGCATTGCATCAAGTCTATTATTTACTAAGCTATTCTGAATAACTGCTGTTGTAACGGTCTCTAAATTGTATAAAGCCAACTCAGGAAGACTATATTTGGAAGCTAAAACTTCTCCTTGTTCTGTAATTTTGATCCTACCTTTAAGTGTACCGCTTGGTTGAGCTAATATCGCCTGATAAGCAGGACCTCCTCCTCTGCCTACTGAACCTCCCCTACCGTGGAAAAGCCTTAAAAGTATATTATATTGACTTGATAGATTTTGAAGAGCAATTTGAGCTCTGTGAATTTCCCAATTACTAGATAAGAATCCTGAATCTTTATTACTATCAGAATAACCTAACATTAACTCTTGAATCGGTTTAAAACTTTCTCCAACTTTTGGCAATAATAATCTATAAAAATCTAATTTAAATAATTGCTCCATTACTTCAGGAGCTCTTTGTAGATCCTCAACAGTTTCAAAAAGAGGGACAACTAGCAATTTCGATTTTTGAGAACCTTGATCAATAAGTCCCATCTCTTTTGCTAGAAGAATGACTTCAAGTAAATCAGATGCACTATGACTCATAGAAATTATATATGAATGACAAATACGGCTACCAAATTCTTCTTGCAATCTTTTGACCATTTTAAACACTGAAAAAGTTTCTTCAGTACTTTTAGTCCAGCTAATTTCAGTTGGAATTAAAGGCCTTTTAGTATTTAATTCATCTATGAGCCATTTTATTCTCTCTGGCTCAGACATTTGATCATATTGTTTAGACAAGTCAAGGTACTTAGTTAATTCTTGTATTGCGTCGCTATGCCTAGTACTCTCTTGACGTATGTCCAAACTTGCTAAAGAAAAACCAAAAATATGTACCTGAGTTAATAATTTATCTACTGCCTCACAAGTTAAATCAGTACTATTAAGACTATTTTTAATTAATTCAAGATCATGAGTAAATTCATCAATAGAGTTGTAATGCAATTTTTCAATGAAATCTGAATTTTTAGTATCTGATTCCCTTTCTAAAGATAATTTCCAACCGCCTTCTGCTAATAAATTATTACGTTCTTGCGTTAATCTTAATTTTTCCAAAATATAACTCAGTTTCAGTCTATAAGGCTCAGATCTGTACCTTGTTGCCCTAGCTTCATAAATCTCAGGAAACTTAACTCTATCTGTTTCTAGCGATTCCAAAAGAGATGAGCTAACTTGGCTCCATTGCATTGATACACTTAACTGATCTCTAAGATTTGAAGTCGCATTAA
This sequence comes from Prochlorococcus sp. AG-442-M23, assembly GCA_003209655.1. Classification (GTDB taxonomy): domain Bacteria; phylum Cyanobacteriota; class Cyanobacteriia; order PCC-6307; family Cyanobiaceae; genus Prochlorococcus_A. The sequence goes on from QCPW01000001.1 coordinate 154,998, forward strand.
TATATCTTTCTAACATTAATTTCCGTTGATAACAGGCAGTACGCCATGTAATTTCAGGAGTAACTGATGGATTCCCATCCCTATCAGAGCCCACCCAAGATCCAAAAGTACAGAACGATTCAATTGGCATCTGAACGTCTGGATAATTTTCACTAAGGGCTGATGAAATTCTCCCTCTCAACTGAGGCATAGCATTAAATAGAACTTGTTGAAAATAATGCAAAGAATAATCTACTTCATCTATTACTGATGGTTTGAATTGATGCAACTCATCAGTTCTCCACCAAAGTCTTATCTCTTCTTTTAAGTTTATTTTGAGTGATTTAACATCCTCAGCTGTTAAAAATTTTTCAACTTGTATTTTTTTAAGCAAGTTAGCTACTCTAGTTTGCTTATGTCGAATTGTATGTCTAACTATCTCTGTAGGATGTGCAGTAAAAACTAAGCGAATATCCATTTCTTGCAATAATTCCTCTAATTTACCTGGAGGAACATTCAATCTTCTAAGCCTATAAAATAATTCTTTAAATGTTACTGGAGCATTTTGCCGAGCTAAAGCGGGCGCAAATGGATCAAGATTATCATATGATTTTTGAACATTCTGATTAGTAAAGCTTTGAATATATCTGTCTTCCTCAACTCTTTGTTCCAAAATATTAACTAATTGGAAATATAATGAAAAAGCTCTAGCTGCAGAAATTGATTCAGCTAAATCCATAGAATTAACAATATCAACTATTTCGTTTTTGAAATTATTCGAACTATCTTTCTCAACTTGGTTGGAATTACTTAATTCCTTCAGCTGAATCAAACGATTTGCTTGGTCATCTGGACATTCCTCCCTTAATACAGACTCCCACAAATCTTCTATCAATGCACGATTTTTATCCAAAGGATCATTATTACTTATAAGATCCACATTATTATTTTTAAAATGTTTCATAGATTCCATATAGTTATTATGTCATAAGTAAATATATTGAGATTAATTATTTGTTTAAATTATTAAATTTTTTCTCTTCACTTCTAATCATGTCTTGGACAGCATTTCTCATAATATCCTCGATAGATAATCCATTTTTATATTGTTTTATCCATTTCATAGATTGATTTCCCTCCTCAAGAACTGTATAAATAGGTTTCAAAAGATGATTCATGTTTAACTTTTCTGCAGTAGAAGATAAATCCGCTAATATTTTTTTTATCCATTCTCTACAAATCACTTTCTTACCATCTCTCCAATGAAGTAATTCAGCATCTAAACTATTTTTTGCAGCTTCTATTTCATTTTGATCACATATTTTTATTAATTGATCCGCAGAAAACTTACTAATAATTAAGGGATCTAAATTCTCTAAATTTTCAAATAGATAAATGACTCTTAGTTCAAGAAAAGCTGTAATTGCCAATAATAAATCAATATCAGAGACATAATCACAAATTCTTAATTCCAAACGGTCTAAAACTTGCGGCCTTTTCGGCCCATTTGGACGAATAGAAGACCAAAAATGTCTTATATTTTGCATATTCCCATTCTGAATATTATACTCAATCCACTTTATATAACTATCATGGTTCTGAAAAAATGGCACTTTACTTGGTGTTTTAGGAAATTGGATCCATCTTTGTGAATGATTCTTGGTAAGTTTATTATTTAAAAAAGGAGAGCTTGCACTTATTGCTAGATATAGAGAAGCCTCACACCTAACAAGTCGAATAGCGGCAAAAAGCTTATCTAAATTATCAATCCCTAAATTTATATGAACACTGGAAGTAGCAATTGATATGCCGTAGTTCTCTTCGATAAATTGATGATAAACATTATTTTTATCAGAGCGTTGAAATTTATTTTCATGCTTGAAACATAATGTAGATGAAGGAATTATTGTTAATTCTCTTTTTTTTAACCATTGCCTTAAATTTATTCTAGGTTCTAATAAATTCTTAGAACTCACAATATAATCTTTTTCTGGAGTTGTAATATATTCAACATTTCTGTTATCCGGTTCTTTTACAAAATTCGAAAATGTTTTTTCTACATCGTCAGAGACTCCAACATGATTATTTTGAGAACCAGTAAAAAGTTCTACTTCAAAACCTTTATATAAATTTTCACTATGCATTTAATTATCCAAACAAGCCAATGCCATCAATATTCCTTTTGCTTTATTGATAGTTTCTTGATATTCATTTTCAGGAGATGAATCTGCGACTATGCCAGCCCCAGCCTGAACAGAGACGGTATATTCGCCATGATTTGATGGCTGAACAATCATAGTTCGTATTGTTATAGCAGTATTTAATGCGCCATTTATATCTATGGAACCATAAACTCCAGCATACGGTCCTCTAGCATCTTTTTCAAAATTATTAATTAGTTGCATAGCTCTTATTTTTGGTGCCCCAGTTACTGTACCAGCAGGGAAACAGGCTTTAAGTAAATCCCATACTCCAGTATTACTTTTTAAAATCCCTTCAACCTCACTAACTATATGCATTACGTGAGAATATTTTTCAATTATCATCAAATCCTTAACCTCTACTGTGCCTGTTTCACATACTCTTCCTAAATCATTTCTCCCAAGATCAATAAGCATTACATGTTCTGATATCTCTTTAGGATCTTTTAACAAATCTTTCTCATATTTCAAATCTTGTTGAGCATCTTTACCTCTTGGCCTAGTTCCAGCTATCGGTCTTAAACTCGCAACAATTTGATTATTTTTATTTTTTTCTGCCTTAACCATTACTTCAGGACTAGAGCCTATTAGATACCATGATCCAAAATTAAAGAATGCCATATAAGGTGAAGGATTAACTATCCTTAAACTCCTATATAAATTAAAGGGATCACTTTTAACTTTCGATTTAAATTTTTGGCTAATAACGATTTGAAAGATATCACCTTTTTTTATATATTCTTTTGCAGAAACAACAGCATCTTCAAACTCTTTTTTATTCCAATTACTTGAAAAATCAATATTCAAATCTGTTTTATCATTCCAATTAAGTACCTCTTTTTCTACAATTGGAGTTCTCATTAAATCTTTAATTTTTTTAATTTTGGCTATAGCATTTTGAAAAATTACTTCAATATTAGATTCTTCTGTACTGGAGGTGTCTGCATATACAACTACAGTTATACATCTCTTCATTTGATCAAATATTACTAATTGATCAAAAAACATCCAAGAACCATAGGGTATCTCATTCTCTTTTAGACAATTAATTGGAACATTGGGTTCAATGCGATTAATTAATTCATAACCCCAAGAACCATATAATTGACCAAGATAAGGTAAATTATCGAGACTACATGACTTATAGCACTCTGTCCAAGTTCTTAATAAATTAAAAGGATCTCCTTTATGAATTTCACTTTTTCCATTACTCCAAGTCTTAATAGTTTCTTCTCCATGACAAACTGCTTCCCATAGAGGATCAGTAGCAACAATACTCCATCTCCCTAAGTTTTCTCCACCTTCAACAGATTCAAGAAAGACGCCATGTGAATCTTTTTTTGATACTTTTAGCCATGTTGAAAGAGGAGTTTCTAAATCTGCAGGCCATGTTTTTAGGACAGGTATGAAATTTTTACCTTCTTTATATGCATTAATAAAACTATCTTTTTGGGAACTGATCATACTAGTAATTTCAGTTCAAATTATAATTATATTTATCTTTTATATCAACTTTAGAAATTTTATTCAAAAGTTTCTTTGGTTGTAAATTTTAAACCTGCAGGATTAGGATTCTCTCCAATTCTTCTTGGATTATGCCCAACTTTTTCTCTACCCTCATTAACTTTTTCAGGGAATACACCATCTTTAGGATGTAAGTATTCAATATCTCCGCCAGGGAAAATTCTATAAATTTTAAAATTTTCAATCCTAGGTTTAAACCCTCTCAACTGGGTACCCAGGGCAAGACATTGTTCCTTTCTAGCAAAGTACAATAAATTATCTCCCTCGTTCATAACGGCAGCTCCACCAGTTGGCATTTCAAAGGCTTGCTCCTTGGAGCTGTTCCATGAAATGGCATATTTTTCTTCAGTTTCCGCAGAGTTTAATAACCCGCCAGTACTGCCTATATACTTTGGAAATTGACCAACTAAAGTTTCAGTCATCCTAATTTTTAAAATATTTATAATAAGAAACTAGCATTCATGTTTTACAAATTTATTAAATATTAAAAAAGTTTCTACATTATTTAATAAATTTACAAAAGAAATTATGACTTAAATATAATTTCTATCTGAAATAGGAAAAAACACTGTTAGTCCAGTATCCTTTCTCTTAGTGACATGGCCTCCTAAACTAGCTAACAATTTTTGAGTTGCAATCTGACTTAATTGTAAACTTCCTGTTTGAGGATTCCAATTTAGTACTGGCCCGATATCTGAACCATTTTCTTTATTAGATATTTCTTTTTTACCTTTCTCAAATTTTTGTACCTTTAGTTGTAGTTTTAATTTTTGTCCTGCAGGTCGTAATTCTAATATTAAACTACTTCCTTCTCTTAATCCTCTAGTATTTTTATCAATTAATCCTCTTAACATCAATTCTAGTTTTTCAGAATCACTCAATATTTCTGGAAGTTGTTTAGGTATATCAATCTTTAATGTAATTCCGCGTCGTTTTAATTGTTTACTCCAAACAGGATATAAATCATATAAAATTTCTCCTAAATTTATTCTCGCAAGTTGATTCGAGGGAGATTTATCATTACTTACAAGTTCTGCTGCATTGAAAATAAGACCAAATCTATCAATTTGCTCATTACACTCATTATCAATCTGAATTAAACGATTTCTCATTGATTCGTCCATATGATATTTCCTTAGAGTCGAACTTATTAGAGTCCTTATAGTTGCTAAAGGAGTTCTTACTTCATGAGAAATTGCTTGTAATAACTTTGCCTCCGTTAATTGATCATTTTTATCAGCGTTTTGAATGGCATTCTGAACACTTAATTTAGGAATTAAGTTTGCCAATTCAGTTGATAAACTAGGCCAAAAATTATTTCCAAATTCATCATTTATATTGAGATCTCCTAAATTTCTCATTGCTTTACGAAAATTAAGTGCTTCCTCATAATTTTCTTGATTCAATTTTGCATCAATTAATTCAATCGCAATTTTTAAGCTCTTTTCATCGCATCTCATCAATAAAGTTCTCTTGTCTTTATCTCCTGCAATTGTTAACAAACATTGAAAATTTGTAGTAATGATTATTAAAAAAGGTTCATAACCATCTTTAGCATTTAAATTTAAAACTTTATAATTCCGTAAAAAATTACTATCTTCTTTAATTTTGATAGAATCATCTGCAGGCAAGAAACCTGCATTATCACTATGAAAATATGGGAATCCCTCTGGAGACCATAACCAACCTTTCATTTTATTTAGATATTTTTTATCTGTAAGTGCTGGCAAAGGAGAGGCCACCCATAGTCCTCCCTCATTAGAGATATTAGAAAGGAACTCTTTTTGAACAACCTCTAAAGAGGCCCACCACATTCTCCTTGAAGTTTCATCATCAACATATTGAGTATTTAATCCTTGCAGAAGTAAATCTTGAATTTTTTTTATAGTTATTAGAGATTTCATTGATTTCTTAATGATCTAGAGCGATTTAATGTGGATAATGCCAGACCAATGCATACAAAATTAACCAATAAAGAAGTCCTTCCATAACTCATAAAAGGTAGTGGGATACCTGTCACTGGACCTAATCCAATAGTCATGAATAAATTAATAATAATCTGAAATAAGAATATTGAAGCTATTCCAATAACTATCAATGACTCTAAATTAGTTCTGGCATTTTTTGATACTTTTATGAGTTTAGTAATCAAAATAAAAAACATAAAGAGAACAAGAATACATCCAAAGAAACCTAATTCCTCCCCTAAAGCACTAAATATGAAATCGGTATGTTGTTCTGGTATAAATTGTAAATTTGTAAGTTTCCCATTTAATAAACCAGTACCAAAAAGGCCCCCAGAACCAATTGCTATTTTACTTTGCAGTAAATGATATCCTCCACCTAAAGGATCCCTACTAGGATCTAAAAACAAAATTAATCTATCTTTTTGATAATCTTTTAAACCAAAGTCCCACAAAATAGGTGTCAACTTAATAACCAATAAATGAAGAGATAATGTCAAAAGAATGAAGATTATTTTTTTTGGGGAGGCTCTAAAAGATAAGTAACCCATAAAAGGAATCCAAAAAAAAAGCAATTTTGGCGACACCAAATATATTATTGCTGTAAAGAGACAAAAGGCTAAAATGAGTATCCATTCGATAGGCATTTGGGACCAATAAAGCATTACAAAAGTCAACACTATTAAAACTAAAGAAGTTCCTAAGTCAGGTTGGAAAAATATCAATAACCATGGAACTGTTACTATTAAAAAAGGAAATAGTAGATCTTTTATTGAAGAAATAGATTTTCTTTCTAGCACTAACGCAAGAGTTAAAATCGTACTCAATTTAGCTACTTCTGAAGGTTGAAAAGAAAAAATACCTAAGCTCAGCCATCTTTGAGCTCCATAAATTGATATCCCAAAAAAATAGATTAACAGTAATGAAATTAAAGAACAAAAATAAAACGGAACAACATATTTTCTAATTCTTTCTATAGGTATATAAGAAATTAGAATCGCTAAACAATAACCAAATAACCCTGTAAAAAGATGATTTAAGAAATCTAATTGTGAAAATTCTCTTTGTACACTTTTTATTAAAATACTTGAAATGACAACTAATACTAAAGGTATTACTAGTAAGGGTGAAAAAATAATTTGTCGGTTAATATTATCTTTCTTTTGAAAAAATCTCTTTTTCTTTAGTAGAGAAATTCCGTGAATCATATATTCCTAATTAATAAACATTTTTCTTATTATTTGAGCTAATTCTGTAAATCTAATAGAACTTTCTTTGTCTGGTTGACTAACTGAAATTGGAATACCTTTATTACTCTCATTAACAAGTGAAATCTCAATAGGAATTTGAGCAAGTAATGGTAAATCATTTTCTTTAGCTAAGATTTTTCCACCACCTTTACCAAAAATTTCATATTTTTTATCAGGCATATCAGGTGGAATAAATACAGACATGTTTTCTACGACACCCAATAATGGAACTCCAAGTTGCTTAAACATTGCTAAACCTCTTCTTGCATCTTGCAAAGATACTTGTTGAGGTGTTGTTACAACAATCGCACCAGAAATAGGTACAGATTGAGATAAAGATATCTGAGCATCTCCTGTACCTGGAGGTAAATCAATAACCAAGAAATCAAGATAATTCCATTCAACTTGATAAAGAAATTGCTTAATTATGCTATTCAGCATTGGTCCCCGCCAAATAACAGGTTGTCCTTCTTCTATCAAAAACCCCATTGAGACCAATGAGATACCGAACTTTTTAATTGGTATTAATCTTTGATCATTACCGCTACCATCTGTAACTTTTGGATTTTCTTCCGTAACTCCTAGCAGTGAAGGAGTATTTGGCCCATATATATCAGCATCTAATAAACCAGTTTTTAATCCTAATTTAGCTAATGAGCATGCAATATTAACGGCAATAGTACTTTTCCCTACGCCTCCTTTACCACTACTTACAGCAATAATGTGTTTTATTCCTTTTATGTTCTTTAACTCCTGGAAATTATTTTCACCTTTCTCATTTGATTGAGACACGTTATGGTCTATTTCAATTTGTACATCGTTAATATCCTCGAATTTAAGAAGTTTATTTCTAACTTCTTGTACTATTCTATCTCTTTGAGAATTGGCAAATGAAGGTAATGAGAGAGTAATTATTACTCTTGGTAGAATTACTCTAACATTTTTAATCCAAGCCAACTCGATAAGATTTTTCTTCGATCCAGAATCTAGAATCTTTGATAAAACATTTTTCGCATCTTCGACTGTAGTCATTAAAATTTTTAATTTTTTTGTAGGTTATTCGACACGTCAAAAGATTAAGAACTATGTCGAACTATCAAATAATAAGAAATTCCTACCCCTTTAAGGAAATTATAAAGGGAAACTACTAATTAACCAAAAATTTAGTATTTCAATATCAAGTCAAATAAATGTTTAAAGAACCGCCAAAAAATTCAAGAGAAAAAACTAAAAATCTCTTATTAAACTTACAAGATAATATTTGCAGAGGACTCGAAAATGTTGATGGGAAAGCAAAATTTGCTGAAGAATCTTGGCTTAGAGAAGAAGGTGGAGGGGGAAGATCAAGAGTTTTAAAAAATGGCTCAGTTTTTGAGCAGGCTGGAGTCAATTTTTCAGAGGTTTACGGTAAAGAACTTCCTCAGTCAATTATTTCACAAAGACCCGAAGCAAAAGGGCACGAATGGTTTGCCACAGGCACATCTATGGTCTTGCATCCTAAAAATCCCTTTATACCTACAGTTCATCTTAATTATCGTTATTTCGAAGCAGGTCCAGTTTGGTGGTTTGGTGGAGGGGCAGATTTAACACCATATTACCCTTATTTAACTGATGTAAGGAATTTTCATAAAGAACATAGTATTGCCTGTGAAAAAGTACATAAAAGTATTCACAAGATATTCAAACCTTGGTGTGATGAATATTTCTTTTTAAAACACAGAAATGAATCTAGAGGTATTGGAGGGATCTTTTATGACTATCAGGATGGTACTGGAAGCATTTATAAGGGTAATAAAAAAGATGGTGAAGCCTATAAAGAGTCTAATAAGATTGGAGAAATAAGTTTAGATTGGAATGATCTTTTTTCATTAGCAGAAAATTGTGGAGAAGCTTTTCTGAAGTCATATCAACCAATCATTGAAAAAAGAGTTACCCAAAATTACACAAAAGAAGAGAGGGAATTCCAACTCTACAGAAGAGGAAGATACGTTGAATTTAATTTAGTTTGGGACAGAGGAACAATTTTTGGATTACAAACAAATGGTAGAACTGAATCTATACTAATGTCATTACCACCCTTAGCTAGATGGGAATATGGGTACAAAGCAAAAACAGGTTCGAGAGAAGACTGGCTAACTAAAATTTTTACAAAACCTCAAGACTGGCAAAATGACAAAAATTTAGAAGAATTTTGTTTAAAAAATAATATTTTTGATTAAATAACCTTAAGCTTTTTACAAAAAATTTAACTAAATAGGTGTTTTGAACAAAGAACCATCACTTTTCAATTGGAGCTTATCACTTAATTCATTTTCTAGCGATATTAATTCATCTCTATGAGCCCTTAACCTCATAGAAGTCATTGTTTCATTATCACCATTATTTATCAATCTCAATTCAAATTTTTCTTCCCTCGCTGATTTCTTAAAATAAATCATTCCCGATATAGGACCTCCAATTAAACCTAAAAGAATAGGCCACCATCCTAAATTTGGATAAAGTTGAATGATCACTAACCCTAAAGCACAAGATCCAAAACCTCCAAGCAAACTTAAAAAAATTGCAAACAATTTGCTAGATACAACTTGACCTTTGAATGTTAAAGTTCTTTTATCAAAATCTCCACCTGTCTGTTTCCAGCCTCTTAAGTTTAGCCATTCATACATAACATTTAAAACCTCTACTGGTTTTTGAGAAGAAGTTATTTCAACCACCGTTGTTCTGTCTTTGCTTGAAGCCCTCAGAAAAAAGAATAATCCTATTGCAAGAAGAACAGTAAGAAATAGTGTTGAATTAAGAGAGTAAGTCATTATTAAATATCTAATAATTATAAACAACTTTTTATATTTGGAATAATCATAATATAAATTAAGATTTACTATGATTGAAAATTAACTTTAAATCACAAGAAAAACTTTAATCATAAACTTATAAAATAATGTAAAGTAAAAATTGAAATATATTATCGTAAATACTTATGAATAATGGTGAAAAAAATAAAGAAATAACTTTTGCTCATAATGATATAAATACTGATTTATATAATCTCTATAAAAACTCATCTTTTTTAGCTGTAGATACTGAGGCAATGGGATTAATACACGGAAGAGATAGGCTTTGTTTGATACAAATATGTAATGAATTAAATTTGACTTCATGCATTAAGATAGAACGTAATAACTCAGATTCGCCCAATATAAAAAAATTATTTGAAAACAACAAAATAATGAAAATATTTCATTATGCAAGATTTGATGTAGCAGCTCTCCAATGTAATCTTGATATAAATACAAGAAATATTTTTTGTACAAAAATCGCTAGTAAATTGGCTAGAACGTACACAAATAAACATGGATTAAAAGATTTAATCCATGAATTAATAGGAATAGAATTAGATAAAAGCTCACAAAGTAGTGATTGGGGGAGTTCGGAAAATTTAACTAATACTCAAATTAATTATGCTGCTAATGACGTTAAATATTTAATTGAGGCAATGCATAAATTAAGGGTGATTCTTGAGAGAGAGGGGAGATATGAGTTAGCCAAAAAATGTTTTAATACTATTCCCGTTCATTCTGAATTAGATATTTTAAAATTTGTAAATGTATTTGACCACTAAATTAATCTTCGGTTATAAAATTATCTTCATTTTCCAGAGTCGACATAAGTTTATCTAGTATTTGGGAAGAATTTAATTGGTTTTCGTTTTCCTTCTCACATTTTTTCAAGAGATTTTTTGCAACTTGTCTTTTTTCTTCAATAGTTTTTGAACCTTTTTTTGCAATTTGAATTTCTACTTTCTTCTTTGCGGAGGACAAACTTATACTCATTAACCTAGCTATTTCTGAGCAAGTTGATATATATTCCCGATCATTAATAGGATACATAAAAAAATTTATAAAACCTTTTTAAATAATACTTGATCAACTTAACAATTTTAAGTTTATATAGTCCACTATTTTTTTGCTTGCTCCACCTTTACCCATTCTTTGCATTCCAATTTTTACTTGTTTTAATCTATAGTCTTTTTGATTCAGTAGATTCTCTAAATTATTTAAAAGAGCTTTTTTATTATCACAAACTAATACGCTTCCTCCTAATAATCTAGACTGCCTTTTTGCAAATGATTTTGTGAATTGAGGACCAGCCCCAGGGAAAGAAAGAGAGGGTATGCCAAGCCCTGTTATTTGTTCTGTAGCAGTGCCTGCATTTGACAAGCCAACACAAGCCATATTAGCCCACTGATTAAAAGTATTTTCACCTAACAAAATATATCTATGTTTATTTTGCCAAACTGAATTTTCACCAATCAAAAACTTTAAATTATTTGCTTGCAAATAACCATGCTTTAGTAAATGACTTTTGATTGTAAAAACATTTGCATTAAGACTTAAAGGCAAAAGAATAATCAAATCGTTCGATATTTTGAGATCTTCCAAACATTTTAAAAAAATATCAAGATTATTTAGTGCTTCAGGAAATCGACTTCCTATTATTAAAATTAATCTCTTAAACATAATAATATTAGAAATTTTTTCATTTTTTTTATCTACAAAATCCATCATTGGATTACCCAAATATTTCGCACTTATCATTTTTTTATTTAGATTATTTGCTGTAATTTCATCTCTCATTATTATACTTTTACATCTATTAGACCTCATTAGAAAGATTTCCCAAGGATCCCATTCAGAGCCTTTAAATTTATGATACAAATCACTCAATTTCCATCCTGGTCCATTACTCCAGGTATGATCACTCTTGGGCGTACCTATAAAACAAAATTTACATTTTGAACTCCATGCAAAAAATAAAGGCAACAAATCACCAACTGCAATAATTGTATAATTATCTTTAAACTTGCTTCTAGCTATAAAAAAGTTTTTAAAAGTATCAACTAAAAATCCTGCAAAAAAATCAAGGAAAAATCCTTTTAAGCTTTGATTACTAAAACCACCGCTTGGTAATTCCTTGAGATAACCAATTTTGCTGAATTTCTTTGATTTTATAGAATCAAAAACTTTACCATTTCCGACCAATGGCATGACTTCAATTTTTTTAATTTTAATTTTTTTTAAGAATCTTTTTATTATTTCTAATGCAATAACATCTTCCCCATGTCCATTACATATAATTAATAGAGAATGAGACGCGTAACTGGTAGGATCATTGAGTGATTCAATCATATCTCTTTCGGCGGCATGGCCAAGTGGTAAGGCAGAGGATTGCAAATCCTTTATCCCCAGTTCGAATCTGGGTGCCGCCTTCTTTAAATTAGACACTAAATTCCCTATAAACCCTTCTAAACACTTAAGTTTTGTATACTTGTTATACATTTCTTAGGGGAAATTTAGTTAAATTCTTGGTCGGCAAGTGGTCGGCAAGTTGACCACATTTTTATTCCAAAATATTTGTAATAATTTTATTATCTCACTTGCTGACTACAGGAGAAAAAACTATATCTTCTTTGTTTATTGGTCCCGTTGTAAAAGTATCAAAAACTCTGTCATAATCTTCAGAAAAAATATTTAAAACTTCATATTTGTTTTTTCCTGCTGTACATGACCATTTCCCCTTCCACATATATTGCTGACCTAGATAACTTGCATTGTAAGAATGATAAAAACAATTTATAGCGCCAACTTTAAAACTTCTAGTTTTATTTTTACCATCAGTTCCAACAATGGTATCTCCAATATTTAGCGATTTAAATGGTTTCTTTGGAGACCACCTTGAAGTTGTCATGAATCCATTATTCATCATAGTTTTTGGTTGATATCTTTGATACGCTTCATCTGGAATAATTATCCGCTCTACCCACTTTCCTTCTGTATCATCTGCGCGAGCATCAAAAAAAATAGAAATAGGAATTAAACCTAATAAACATGATAAGAATATTAAACGTTTCATTATCTATTAATTTCTCCGAATCTATAACTATCTTGATATTTTAATTTTGTTGTTTTTTTACAAATATCAACATCTATCCATTCCATAGTGACTGTATGAGAAGACATATCCTCTTTTGCTCCGACTGAATATTTACACTCTCCCTTTTTGTAAACCCAATACCAAGGATACTTATAATGTTTATTTTCCTTGATTCTCTCTGAAAGAGTCTCCCAATAAGTGTCGTTAACTAATTTAATTGCTGCTCTTTCTCCCATAGAACATTCACCTTGCGATTCTGGGCAGGTATATTTGTGCCTTTGATATTGTTCCGCACTTAGAGGGGAAAATAAAGAACAAAATAAACTCAAAAATAATATTTTTTTCATTCCTTGGGTAGGTTACCTGTTTTGCTTAGTTTCAAAACATCATTTTTTTCATCTTTAATTAGATAAATCAAAACTCCAATAGGAGTAAAAGCATCAATTATTATTTTTATAGGTGTTGAATATGGAGGATTTGGCAAAGCACTCATAAAGACGAATGCATTAAAACCAAGAAGAACTGACCATGTGAGTATGAAGTATTTGGATTTTAAAAACTTAGGTTTTACATAGATAGAAGCAAGGAAACAAACAATATAAAATATCAATGTTTGCCAGAGATGAGTTCCCCAACTATCCATCTTTAAACCAAACATTGATTCTTGTATCCTCGCTAAAAAAAACAAGGGAAATTTGACTATCGTTCCTGCCAAAAAACCTGCAGGAATAAAAACTATTAATCTTAAAATTTCTAGAAATTGATTTCGAATTTGTTTATAAGTCTCTTTCAAAATTTCAATTATTTATTTAATTTTAAGCGTCTTGTCAACAGCAAAATTTAACACCAACATTTCCCCCAGAACTTGCCGACTAAGAAGCAAAATTAAGTATTAGTTAGTGGGTTAATTTTCTAAGTAGATATTAATAACTCTGGTCGGCAAGTGGTCGGCAACTTAATAATTTACCCCCAAAAACCCCCTGTATATGGTGCTTTTGCCATGTATATGTCCAGTTCGAATCTGGGTGCCGCCTTTTTAAAATAAGTGAAAATATAGGCTGTAAAGGATTCCAGAAACTGAATTTTATGGTAGCGATTTTTGTATTTCAAGTAGTTCAGATTAGGCTTTAAGTTAGGGTTAAGTTACGTGAAAATTTATCAGGTTTTTTTGAACCTATTTTTATTATCTCATCAACTGCAACTTGAGAAAGTTTTATAATCCTCACAAAATGACGCTTGCAGTTATCAGCAGAATAAAAATATAGTTTCTTGGATAATCGTTTAAAAAAAAGAATTGAAAAATTCAATCAATCAAAAAAGATCTATTTTTAGTATTTTTGCTCATGGATAAAGATAAATTCTCTCGATAAATTGGAATAAATTTATAAATTTGGGGAAATTTATGAGTGGAGATTACGAAACTCTTGAGATTAATCAACCAAAGATTTCATATTATCAGAAGAAAGTAAAAAATAATGAAAAATGGTTAGAAGAAATGATCAATCAAATTGAAGATATGAAAAACAAAATAAAGTAAATTGTTTACTCTTTAGAGGATTATGGAGAGCGCTGAACACAAAGTCGATGAAGTGCTTTTGATTCCGTTATTCTTGATAAACCTACATATTAGAGAAATTTAGTGATGTAAAACATAAAGGTCTTTTACTCAGGTAAATATACTATATGAATTTTTGGTTAATTAGGAGGATAATATAAGCATAGATCTAGGAGATCTTAAGAAAATATTCAATATCTTTCCAAAATACTTAACAGCATTTAACTATCCTGGTTTAAATCTGAATGAAACCCCAACAGAAATTGAGCAATTCCATCTAGAGTTTGAAAACTTCTGGAATAAAGACTGTAAGGATAATCCAGCTAATAAAAATTATTTAATTTATTGTGATTAAACCATATTTTTTCAGAGAGGATTATCTATTATTCATTTTTAAAAATTAATTTTTTTAATAGTCGCTATCAGCAACACATATACCCAAACAACGTATACCATTAGAAGCAGTCCTTTTACAGTGATTACATAAAATCTTTTCTTTATCTAAAGAAACTCTAGATTCTTTATTAGTTTTGTGACTTATCAAATTAAGGTTATGATCATAAGGTTTCATTATTATTGTTATTGTCTGAATCGATACTAACAACTAGAGAAGGATTAGCGTTAGAAGAAGGTATATCCATAATCTTTACAGTTTCTTTGGGTTCATCAATAACTGTATTTTCTTTAGGATTCTCATCTACAGCACAAGCCTCAAGAGCTTCTCTTAAAAGCGAATCAAAAGTTGCCCCAGGCAATCTATGTCTTGCAACCTCAAGAAAAGTTCTTGGTAATGATTCAGAGGCGGCATTTCTTAACGCAGGATTATTCTTTCGATGATCTTGTTCTTCTTCTATTGATTTGATAAACCTCAAAGTTACATCTCTTTTAGTAGATGCTTTTATCAAAGTATCATTCTCAGGATTTCTAGAATTTGGTTCATTCTCAAGATCACTTAGCCTTTTATCTAGACTATTTAAAACTTCATTAGCTTCTTTGCTTATATGTGATAATTGTCCATCAGATAAATTTGGTAAATCAGCAACAAAAACCTTTCCATGATCTCTTAAACTTAAAAAAGTTGGGCGAGGACCTTGATTTTGGCGACCATTAAAATCTGCATTATTACCTAATATTCTTTTAGGAGGAGTAGGTCCTGCTGAACTACGTCTACGTGTAATTCTTTGATTATTTTCAAAGGGCATTGAATTAAAGTTAAATCTACTTACTTAAATTTCCGATATAATTCGGCAGTAATCTTATTATATTACACTTAACATTTTCATTTGTGTAGATAATTTAATTTGTAATTTCTCAATAACAGTTTGTTTAAGAATCTTATATTAAAATTTCAGGCAAAAATTTATTCACTTTTGAAGTATCTTTCTTAAGCACCTTTCCTAAGACCCAACTTGATATATCATAGGCATCACAAATATTAAATATTTCATTCTTAAATTTCTTATCAATTATCAAACAAAATCCGACACCTAGATTAAAAGTATTCCAGAAATCTTTTTCAGGAATCTTACCTATATCCTTTAAAAATTCAAATAATATAGGAATATCCCAAGATTTCTTATCTATATAAGGAATAAAATCAGAAGGCATACATCTTGGTAAATTTTCTGGAATTCCTCCTCCAGTAATATGAGACATTGCTTTGATTTCAATATTTTCAGATAACATTTGGTTAACCACATTATTGTAAATTTTTGTAGGTTTCAATAACTCATCATAAAAATTTAAGTGAAAAACTTTTTCAAATTCTTTATCAATTTGTTTATTGTTTTGAATAATTTTTCTTACTAAACTAAAGCCATTACTATGCACTCCATTACTTTTTAAAGCAATTATTAAGTCATTTTCAGATACTTTTTTACCATTAATAAGCTTATCCTCATCAACTATTCCAACACAAAATCCTGCAAGATCATACTTATTTTTTGAATAAAATCCAGGCATTTCAGCAGTTTCTCCACCGAGTAATGAACAATTATTTTCTCCGCAGCCATGTGAAATTCCCTGAACAACCCTCAATAATTGTTTCTTATCAAGCTTACCAGTAGCAATATAATCCAGAAAAAATAAAGGTTTTGCCCCACTAGTAATGATATCGTTCATGCACATAGCAACTAAATCAATACCAACCTCAAAGTGAAAGTTTTTACTTTGGGCTAATTCTAATTTTGTTCCAACACCATCAGTTCCTGAAACAAGAACTGGTTTTTTAAAACTATCGACAGGAATTCTAAATAAACCTCCGAACCCACCAATACCCTCAATCACATTCGATGAATGAGTTCCTTCAACTGCCTGTTTAATTTCCGAAACAAATTCTCGCCCAGCTTCTATATCAACACCTGATGTTTTGTAATCCATGAAATAAAAATGATAGACTTTCCCTATATAGATATTCCTCCTAAGATTGCTTTTGTCCAGTAATTATTTATCAAATAGATTTATTTTTTAAAAACAAAGTGAAGAAAGTAATCATAAGGAAAACTGAAGAAATAGAACATTGGAGGAGAAATATAAATAGTGAAATTAACTTCATTCCAACAATGGGTAATCTTCATAATGGACATATCAAACTAATATCAACAGCAAAAAATGACAATTCTAATGTTAATTTAGTAAGTATTTTTATTAATCCACTTCAATTTGATAACAAGCTAGATTTAGAGAATTACCCTAAAACAATTGATAATGATATAAAAATCGCCTTTTCAAATGGCGCAGATGCCATCTTCATCCCAAGCCATGAAGATATATATCCTCCGAATAATAAAAATATTAAATTCCTAAAAGCTCCAATAGAATTGTCTTCTGCATTATGCGGATTAAATCGAATTGGACATTTTGATGGTGTTTGTACAGTAGTTTATAGATTACTTAATCTCATCAAGCCAAAAAATCTTTACTTAGGAGAAAAAGATTGGCAACAACTTTTAATTTTAAAAAATCTTGTCCTAAGAGAGAAATTAAATGTTGCTATTAAATCTATTCCTACACAAAGAGATTTTGATGGAATACCTTTAAGTTCACGAAATGTACATTTATCAAAAAAAGAAAGGAAATTGATTAGGTTTTTTTCAAGTGAGTTATTAGAAGTAAAAAAAATTTTTCAACAAGAAAAAAAGATCAATTTAAACCAAATAATTAAGAAGCTATCAGCAAAAAAGATTTCAATTGAATATTTAGAACATTTACACCCTCATACACTCCAAAAAGCAAGACTTGAAGATAATATTTCGTTACTGGCTGGTGCGATAAGATGTGGAGAGACAAGATTAATTGATCACGTTTTTCTAATGAAAAGAAGGCCGATTATTGCAATTGATGGTCCTGCAGGGTCAGGTAAAAGTACGGTAACAAAATTAATAGCAAAGAAACTTAAACTTTTATATTTAGATACTGGAGCAATGTATAGGGCATTAAGTTGGCTTCTAATAAAAGAAAGTATTGATTATAAAAAAGAAAAAAAATTACAGAATATTCTTAAAGATATATCTATTGTTTTCAAGTCTAATACAAATTCAACACAGGATGTTTATGTGAATAACTACTGTGTTACTGAAGAAATTAGGTCGCAAAAGATAAGTTCCATTGTTTCTAAAATTTCCTCAATAAAAGAAGTAAGAAAATTCTTAGTAGAAGAACAAAGAAAAATTGGAGAATCAGGCGGACTTGTAGCTGAGGGAAGAGATATAGGAACTACTGTTTTTCCTAATGCAGAACTTAAAATATTTTTAACTGCTAGCATTGATGAAAGAGCAAAAAGAAGAAAATCTGATAAAAATAGTAAAGACTCACAAGATATAGATCTTCTTACATTAAAAGAACTCATAAAGAAAAGAGATTTTGAAGATTCCAATAGGAAAATTTCACCTCTAATAAAGGCGAATGACGCAATAGAAATTATTACTGATGGATATTCAATTAATAAGGTAGTGGATAAAATTATTGATCTTTATAATGACAAGATTCCTAAGGAGACTGAAATCAAATAAATTCAAGAAATACTTTCCAAAAAACCGTTCACAGAGTCTTCTAAAATATCAAGAACATAATCGAAGCCCTCATCACCTCCAAAATATGGGTCAGGAACTTCTTGTTCATTAAAAACTGATCTAAAATCTTGTATTTTTTTAATTGATGCAAAATCAGTTGAAGCAGTTCTATTTTTAAGATCTTGAATATTTCTAAAATTAGAGTCGTCCATCGCAAGAATATAGTTAAAATCATCAAAATCTTTGCTAGTAATTTGACGAGCCCTGCTTAAGATATTTATATCTCTTCTTTCTGCCGAAATCCTCATTCTAGAGTCAGCTTTTTTCCCAATATGCCAACTCCCAGTTCCAGCAGAATCTACAATAAAGCCATCGGTTAATCCCTTGTTTTCAAGTAGACTTATAAAGATAGCTTCTGCTGCAGGAGACCTACAAATATTTCCCAAACATACAAAAAGAACAGAAATTTTTTTCATATGATTTCAAATTTCAATAAATTATAAGCCTTTTACGTAGTAAATAAAACTTCTTTAATTAAAGATTCAGTAAATTCTTTACCAAACAAACTCGACAACATTGGCCTTGCTGGATCGTTATCTCTTCTATATCTCAAATAATTATTTTGACCATTTATTAATTCTTTTTGCATTTCCATATTGGCTTCTTTGCTTTTGAAAAGAATTTCCAAATACAAATCAAGATATTCCTTAAATGAGTTATAAAGCTGATTAGCAATTAAAAAATCACTTCTTTCTTCTTTAGGTAATTTTGACCAGATTACTCCTGGAGAAAAAAAACTAGCTACATCTGCAGACATTTTTTCAGCTAATGGGAGTGATGAATGACAATTATTTTTGAGTTTTATAATTTTTTCTAATAACTCATTGTTGTATTGATTTTGTATTTTTAATGAAGGCTGAAAATCTAATACTAATAAATGACTATTAGGTAGAGAAACAAAATCTACTCCAAAAAATGGGACGTTATAAATAGTATTAGGAATAATTAAAAAATTTAAAACAGAATAATTTGGACTATTAATACACACTGCTCTTGCAAATTGAATTCTTTTTTTATGCGTAACACCCCAAGTTGAGAGATTCACATTTTTTTTTGATTTTTTTGAACCATAAGTTGAATCTTTATAAGAATATTCCAAGGGAATTATTTTTTCTAAACAGTTATATTTAAATAAATTATTAGTTAAATATTTTAGAAAATTATGCCATCTCCAATCTGGCCTGTAAAAAATAGTATCTTGTATTAACATTCAGTGTACAATCTCATTATTTAATGTAAAAAGAAATTTATTGATAAATTTTTTTGTCCATTTTTCTCCAAAAAAAGATTTAAACAATTTATCTGCAGGGTCTTTTTCAAAACTATACTTATCGTATTTAATTTGATTAATCTTTATTTGTTCTAAGTTTAAAAATTGATTAACAGGGTTCGATTTGTAAATATTCAAATAATTATTCACAAATGAATGGAATATATTATTTAAATCTCTATCAAGATTTAATTTATTTCCTCTACATATAATCACCCATGGGGAAAAATACTTTTTTGAATCATATATATTCTTCATTTTATTATTATCAAATTCAGAATATTTTTTCTTAATACTACCTAAACTTGAACAATATTTTTCAAGATACTTGCCTTCTTGAATTAAAGGTTGATAATCAAGTATTGCCAGTAACTTTTGAGAAGTTCCAAACCATAAAATATCAGCTCCTAAAATAGGCATTTCACTATCAAAATTTGGATATGCGACCGTATTAAAAACTTGCAGTTTTTTGCCGCCATCTAATCTTGTTATTCGCCACTTTCTATATTCGGGAGATGAAAAAAGCCAATTTTTAATAATATATTTTGAGTCTTCATTGTGATGTTCTTTGAATTCGCTAGATATTTGTACTTCATGACCATTTAATTCATCAATATTGGTTTTAAGGAAATCAACTAATGAATCAAACATAAATTACTAGGTCTCTGTGCTTCCTTTCCTTACTTTTTTTGTAATGTAATTAAATACAATCTTGCCTAAAACAGCAATCAAGTTACCTTCAAGCTCCTTAAACATTTTCATATTGTAAGTAAAAGCTTGATTAGCTTCATCAATAATTTGATCAGCAGTCTTTTGATTTATTGGAAGTTGATTCAAAGTAAGAGAATATTCTTCCTTGAATTTCTTTTCATCAGCAATTAATTCAAACTCATAAAAATTTAAACCATCATTTCCCTTTAAATTTAATGCTTTTTTAGCAATCCTTTTCAAAATTTGCCCACCAGATAAATCTCCTATATAGCGAGTGTAATGGTGACCAACCAATAGCTCTGGTGAATTTTTTGCGACCTCTCGGATTCTTTCAACGTATTCTTTTGCTGAGTGAGAAATATTAATTTCATTCTTCCAGTTTTCACCAAAATAAAATTTAAGATCATTTACAAGAGTTTCTTTCCTGAATAATGATTTAAAACCTATAGGTTTTATTACGGGATGCTCCTCATTGACCAGTCTTTCAATTTCTTCTTCCATAGCTTCATAAACAAAATATAAATCACTAATTAATTTTCTATAAGATTTTTTTTCAACAACTCCTTTTAAAAAACAAGCCACAAAGCCAGTATTTTCTGCCATAGTGTGGGATTTTTTTGTCCCTTCTCTTAATTGTCCTGCAAGAGCGACTGCCATATATTTTGAATTATTTTTGTCAGTGTATTTAATCTACAAGGAAAATACATAAAACAGCTAATTTTTGTTACCAGCGGCTGTTGTAGAGAATAGCTTATAAAGTTCTTTACAAACTAAAAAAAGGTTATCTTTTTGTTCCTTTTGCGGTAGATGAGTGCCAGTCATTTCCCAATCACCGATGGTAGCCACTCTCCATCTCTCGGAAGGAACAATCATACCTCGCATTATTATCCCCAACAATTTCGGGACTCTGTCGTTATTATAATTTTCAATTCTCAATTGTAAGAGTATTGCTCTACATTCAATAAGAGGACTCCAACCAGGGAAATGAAACGCAAAATCAATAGTATCTTGCATGGATTCATTATTTAAATTGTCCCAAGGACTGAAGTTTACACTGGCATCCGGAAAATATTTCCGAAACAAAGCAGCAGTAGAAGCAATTTTATTCGCTATTTCAACATTACTTACATTTGAACTCGCATTCATAAGTAGCTGAGTATTTTTTAGAAAATGACATAATTTGCTTTAACTTGCTTATTAACTACTTTTTCTTTTAATAAAGATGTTGAAATGCTGATCAATAAAGTATTCTCTATTCACATTTGAACAATAAATTTCTAGGTTTTAAAGAAAATAACTCATCGCAAATTACAATACGAGGAACTTCAATGAGTTATCTTTTATTATTTCAATGCTATGCCAAATTTTGAAAAATTAACTTTACCTAATGAAGGCGACATAATAACTTTTAATCAAGGAAAACCTAATGTTCCTAATAATCCAATTGTCCCATATATTAGGGGTGATGGTACTGGAGTTGATATTTGGCCTGCTACTCAAATCGTTCTTGATTCAGCGATTAAAAAAAGCTATGGAGATGAAAGAAAAATTAATTGGTTTAAAGTCTATGCAGGAGATGAAGCTTGTGAACTTTATGGAACATATAACTATCTACCTCAAGATACTATTGAAGCAATCAGACACTTTGGTGTAGCCATTAAAGGTCCTTTAACGACTCCCATAGGTGGAGGTATTAGATCTCTTAATGTTGCATTAAGGCAAATCTTTGATTTATATAGCTGTGTTAGACCATGCAAATATTATTCAGGAACTCCAAGCCCTCACAAAAATCCCCAAAATTTAGACGTTATTGTTTATAGAGAAAATACTGAGGATATCTACATGGGAATTGAATGGGAAGCAGAGGATAATAATTGTCTTGAATTAATTAATCACTTAAATAAAGTTGTCATACCAAAAAGTAAAAATTTAAAAAATAGATCCATACCAAACGGATCAGGTATTGGAATAAAACCTGTGAGTAAATCTGGTAGCCAAAGGCATATTAGAAAAGCTATAGAACACGCTAAAAGATTATCAGGAGATAAAAGGCATGTGACTCTTGTACATAAAGGGAATATTATGAAATATACAGAAGGTGCATTTAGAGATTGGGGATATGAATTAGCAGTAAATGAATTTAGAGAAGATTGCATTACAGAAAGAGAAAGCTGGATTTTAGATAATATTCAGAAAAATCCAGAAATTACAATTGAAAATAATGCTCGAAAAATTGAACCAGGTTTTGACAAGCTTACAAATAACAAAAAAGCATTCATTTGCGAAGAAATTAAAGAAGTTATTGCATCAATATCAAATTCTCACGGAGATGGAAAATGGAGAGAGCTTATTCTTGTTGATGATCGGATAGCTGATAGTATATTTCAACAAATTCAAACTAGACCTCAAGAATATTCAATTCTTGCAACATTAAACCTTAATGGAGACTATGTTTCTGATGCAGCTGCAGCAATAGTTGGAGGCCTAGGTATGGCGCCTGGTGCAAATATTGGAGATAATGCAGCAATTTTCGAAGCTACGCATGGTACCGCTCCAAAACATGCAGGCTTAAACAAGATTAATCCAGGCTCAGTGATTCTTAGCGGTGTAATGATGCTTGAATATTTTGGTTGGGATGAAGCAGCCAACTTAATTACTAATGGTTTAAGTAAGGCAATAGAGCAAAAGAAAGTCACCTATGATCTAGCACGCTTAATGGAACCAAAAGTAGAACCATTGTCCTGCAGCAGTTTTGCTGAAGAAATTATCTCAAATTTCTAATTTTAAAAATTATTTTTATTTTCAAAAAGTTTCCAAATATTAACAAGTGAATCTTTAGTGCCAATGTTTCCAGGATGAGTAACAATAGGAAGTTTTTCGTCATTTTTTAGGTTATGAGTAACCACTGAAATGCCTTTTAAAATTTGTCCCTCAAGATAAACATAATCTGCATTAAGTCCATTACTAAGAATCAAATTCGTTGTTATTCCACCTTTTGAAATCAAATATCCTATTTCATGCTTCAAATCCGCGACTAATTCGGCAATAAAACAAGCAAGTAAATTATAAAAATTAAATAGTTCAGAAGAATCTAAGGACATAAATTTTCTTGAAGTAAACAAAACAGGAGTTTTTCCTTTCTCAAAAGAAAATCTAATTTCTTTCAAAAATTTATTTTTAAATAAATTCCTTCGCTTCTGACTATTATCTGATGAAGTAATTTTAAAGAATTCAAAAACATCTAATTCAACTGGATTGCAATTACTTATCTCTAATAAATTATTCAATTGTATTGTTGAAAGTTCCACATAAGATCCAACAATTATCAATCCTGGAAGAAAAATCTTTTCTTTATTTCTTACTCTTAAATTAGAGAAAAATATTTCACTCTGAGTGACACTTTTTTTCTCAGAAATTGAGCTTATAAAACTTGCTGCAGTTCGAAAAAGAAATTTTTTTTGTTTAATTAGTTTTTTAATTACTAAAGAAATTTTTTTTAGTTGAGAATAATTTTCTATATCTACAATTACATGTTTATTATTCTTCAAGTTCTTTAATGTTTTAAAAACAATATTATTTTCTTCATCATTTAGCATTTCGATATCTGACAAAAAAAGATTTTGAATATCTTCAAAATTTATTTGCGATTTACTCTGCTGAAATAAAAGATTCTTGACATTACTTGTCTCATATCCAAAAATTTTATCTGTTGCAAAAATTGTTTGACTAACAGGGGTTTTATCAACAAAATGTGATCCATTAATTGTTAATCTTTTACCTTCTATGAAAGCTGGAATATGAAAAGTAGCATCAAAAGGACCTAAGCAACTATTTAGGGTACTTGGCTCTAAAAAGTTATGCCCTCGAAGAGTAGAGTCTCCTCTACTTATAAAAATAATTTCTTCTTTATAAGCTTGAGATGCTATAACGGTCTTAAGATTTTTGCAAATTTCCTTTATTGTTAATTTCGCATCATTTTCAGATAGTGACCTTGTATTAGCCAAAATAAAAAATAAATTAGATTTAGATTCAAAACCTTTGACTAAAGTTGAGCAGTCCCACTTAAGCAGTAATAAGCAATCGTCAACAGTTTGAGAGCCTGTGGGATCATCATCAATAACGACAAATTTCATAAGTATTGCATTATTACTTAATAGATTTTATTTGTATTGAGGCATTTAACCTTTTACTTTCATTTGAAGGAATCATAATATTTCTAAATCCATCAACAAAAGAATTTCTTGGGCTAGTCCAAGGTTCGAGACATATCATTCTTCTTGGAGGATCACTCCAAATAACTCCTAAATCAAAAGGATATGGATGATTTAAAGTTACCTCTCTTTTAAAGATTTTATCTCTAAAAGAGCTTCTGCCGGAAGTATACATAAGTAGATCAACTCCTAAATTAATTTTGTTTAATTTATCCAAAGTATTACTTATAGTGTTTCTTTCTTGATCCTGACAATTAAGTGGATTGTCAATAAACTCTAAATTTTTGAAATCCGAAATATTAAAATAAGGATGCAAACCAAAATTTATAGGCATAGCAAAGTTTGTTTTGTTATGGATTGTAATTTCAAATTCTAAACAATTAATTTTTAAGTTAACTTCAATTCTTAATTCGAAATCGAAAGGATAATATTTTTTAGTTTTTTTAGATTCATTTAAAAATAAGCATAAAGATTTTTCATTTTTATTAAAAGAGTGTTGCCATTTCAAATCCCTAGCGAAACCATGTTGTGTTAGTTGTAAATACTCTTTCCCAAACACTGAACTAGAGGTATTGAGAGTTCCACAAATGGGGAACAAGATAGGAATGCCTCCCCTAATACTTTTTGTCTTATCCATAAATCTTTTTTCATCGAAATAAAGTATCTCTTTACCATCCGAAATCCAATTTGTAATAACACCCCCTCTTTCAGGACAAAATTTAATGTAGTTATTTTGATCTAATTGAAAGACAAAAATTCTTTGGTCTTTATTAGATAATTTAAATTGCACAATTGTTACTTAAAGAGAATCAACCCAATCCAAAATATGCTGATTAACTAATTCAGGTATTTCATCATGTGGACAATGTCCAGCTTCAAGAATGATTTCTTTTGTATTCTTTGGTGTAAATTTTTTATAAAGATTTCTTTTTTTTGGAGTGTTCATCCAAGGATCTTTTCCTCCCCAGAGCAGTAATAAGGGTGAATCAAGTTTTGCGAATAACTTATCCAACGGCAATCCCTGGGGACCTGATGGGTTAAATACACTTCTAAAAACATTAAAAGCTCCGATATCTAGAGAAGGCTTTCTTATTGACTCAACTAAAAAATCGTCAACATTTTTTTTATCAACATAAACTTGATTCAAAGTTTTTTTAATATTTTTTGGATTCCTCATATTTTCAAAAATCAAACGTTGAAGAATAATATTTTTCAAAAATATGCCAGCAACTGTTTCAATAGAGGTTTGCAACATATTCTTTTTAATAGTTTTTTCTTCACTAAAGTATCCTGCAGCATTTAGTAATATCACTCCTGCGTTTAGTTCATTTAATTCTGAACCAGCTGCTAATGCGGCATAACCACCTAATGAATTTCCAACAACAATTGTAGGTTTTTTTATTTTCTCTTTTACATAAGCTACAACTTGATCTTTCCATAAAGACCCTGAGTATTCAACATCTTTAGGCTTAGGACTTTTCCCAAAACCCAATAGATCCATAGCATGAACTTCGTATTTGTTACTCAATATAGGGATATTAAACCTCCAATGATCAGTAGAGGCTCCAAAACCATGAATTAATAAAATTGCACATTCTTTTGAGGTATGTTCTGGCTTGGCTGAAACAGTATGTATTGGGTAATTTAAAAAATTCCAGGAATAATTTACTTCACTATCTATTGGAACTGTTTTTTCCATTTATCAAATTTTTATTTTGGATAATTCTAATAAAATTATTACCTAAAGAAGACCTACAGGATCAGCCGCAACATCATCTGAAATTTTATTATCACCTCCAGGGGGCTTATCTTTCAGAACAATCCTTAATAGAACAGGTGCAAGGAATGTGGTACCAATAACCATTAATAAAATCGCAGCCTCCAAGGAGGGGGTTAATAGCTTAGCGCTTGTTCCTAGGCCAAGAAAAATCAAACCAACTTCTCCTCTGGGCATCATACCTAAACCTACAACTAATCTATTTGTAGGCTTATCACTTGAGAAAACCCAACCAGCAGCAATTTTTCCAATGATGGCAACAACCAATAAAAAACCTGCAACTATTAGAGCAGATCTACTAGCAGGATCTAAAGGATTAATAACTGATAAATCCATACCGGCTCCAACAAGAACGAAAAAGATAGTTGCGAATAATGAAACTAATGGTAAGACTGATTGTTGAATAGCATGGTTATTTTTAGAACTACTTAGGATCAATCCAGCTGCAAAAGCCCCTAAAGCTGCCTCAAGTCCTATTGCAGTTGCTACAAAGCAACATAAAACAAGTATCACAAAAGACGCAACCACTACTGCCCCAGGTGCTTTTAACCTATCGAGAAGCCAATCAAATCCAGGAGCAGCTGTTCGACTCAATGCTATAGCAGCTATTACAAATACCACAGCCGCAGCAACTAATTTAACTATAGGAGCGATTTCTAAAGAACCTCCGGCAGCTAAAGCTACTACAACCGCAAGAATAACAATACCTAAAATATCGTCTAAAACGGCTGCACCAATAACAATTTGACCTTCCCTAGTTTTCAAATATCCTAGTTCTCCAAATACACTTGCTGTAATACCGATACTCGTAGCAGTCATTGATGCCCCTGCAAAAACTGCAGGAATTAGATCCACCTGGAAAATAAACATCAGTCCAAGAGTGCCAAACGCAAAAGGCAAAATTACACCTGCCATAGCAACAGTAAAAGCTTGCGCACCAACTGCAACTAATTCCTCCAGTTCACTTTCTAATCCGGTCAAGAAGAGAAGTGCATACAATCCAAGTGTGGCAACAGCTTGCAGAGAAGGGAAACTCTCAAAATAAACATCTGGAACAGCTTCAGGTGGTATTGATGCTAAAGAGCTTATTACATTAACTAATCCTTGATTTAGTTCAGTATGTGCTGAAGGTGGTATTAGCAAATGAAAACCAGAAGCTCCAATAACAACCCCTGCCAACAGCTCACCGACAATAGTCGGCAGACTAAGTCTTACTAAAACCTCTGCTAATGCTCTAGCAGCTAAAAATATCAATAGAAATCTAATAACTCCTATGAGCGTCTCAGCAACTTCTAAATCGTGTGCACTAAGTTCAGCAAATAAAGGATACATTTCAAATGCGAAGGTAATAAACTATATAAATGGAAGATAGTTTATTAAGGGCCCACTTTACTAAGTATGTAAAAAAAAGCAAAATTACTCAACAAGTGTGGATCTGAAGTTACAACAAAGAATTTTTCAAAAAAATGGCTATTGTCATATATATGTTAAACCAAATGAATTCCAACGAACCCTTTGATCTACGCTTGCCTACACCTGGCTGTTATCTAGATCCTGAGAAAGCTGGCATGGATTCAGATGCGCTTTTCAAAGGAATGACAGCGCATCTCTTTTTTACTATTGGAAAACTGGCTACTTCGGCAAGTGCGCATGATCTGTATATGGCTCTTAGCTATGCAGTGAAAGATAGATTAATGACAAGATATTTGGCGAGTCAAGAAGTAATACGAAAAAAACCTCAAAAAACAGTTGCTTACTTATCCGCAGAATTTTTAATAGGCCCACAATTAAGCAACAACTTGTTGAATCTTGGCATAACACGAGAAGCAGAAGATGCTTTAAAAAGGTTTGGAATTGATTCATTGTCAACAATTCTTGAAGTCGAAGAAGAACCAGGGTTAGGTAATGGTGGACTGGGTAGACTTGCTGCTTGTTATATGGAATCTTTAGCATCCTTACAAGTTCCTGCTGTTGGTTACGGTATTAGATACGAATTCGGAATATTTAACCAGTTAATTAGAGATGGTTGGCAAGTAGAAGTTACTGATAAATGGCTTAAAGGTGGCTGGCCCTGGGAATTACCTCAACCTGATGAATCTTGCTTCGTTGGTTTTGGAGGAAGAACTGAAAGTTATAGGGACGACAAAGGCAATTACAGATCAAGATGGGTACCTTCTGAACACGCAATAGGAGTTCCTCATGATGTTCCGGTATTAGGTTATAGAGTTAATACTTGTGACAGATTAAGATTATGGAGAGCTGATGCAACAGAAAGTTTTGATTTTTATGCTTTCAATATTGGTGATTATTATGGTGCGGTAGAAGAAAAAGTTGCATCTGAAACTTTATCAAAAGTTCTATATCCAAATGATGGAACTGATGAAGGTAGAAGATTAAGACTCAAACAACAACATTTTTTTGTTAGTTGTTCTCTGCAAGATATGTTGAGAAGTCTTGAAAAAAGATCTATACCAATAACAGAATTCGCGCAACATTGGACTGTTCAGTTAAATGACACTCATCCTGCTATTGCAGTAGCTGAATTAATGCGTCTCTTAATAGATCAATATCAAGTAAGTTGGGATAAGGCGTGGAATATAACCACTTCATCAGTAGCATATACAAACCATACACTACTTCCTGAGGCATTAGAAAAGTGGGATTTAAATCTTTTTAGTGATTTACTCCCTCGTCATTTAGAAATTATTTATGAAGTGAACTGGAGATTTTTGCAGCAATTAAGACTTCGTTATCCAGGAGATGACAAGATCTTACAAAAATTATCCATTATTGATGAAGAAGGCTCTAAGTCAGTAAGAATGGCTCATTTAGCTACTATTGGTGCTCATCATATTAATGGTGTTGCAGCATTACACTCTGATCTTATTAAAAGACAACTACTTCCAGAATTCGCAGAACTCTGGCCAGAAAAATTTACTAATGTAACAAATGGAGTAACTCCTCGAAGATGGGTTGCATTAGCAAATCCCTCTTTATCTAACTTATTAGATAAAGAAATTGGTCCAAATTGGATAACCAATATGGAACTTTTGAAAAACTTAGAAAAGAAAATAAATAATCCGAATTTCCTACAAAAATTTGAGGAAACCAAATTAATTGGGAAACGTAAACTTGCTAGCTTTATCCATTCTAAAACGGGAATACTTGTTGACCCGACAAGTATGTTTGATGTTCAAGTAAAAAGAATCCATCAATATAAAAGACAACATTTAAATGCTTTGCAAATTATTGCTCAATATTTAAAAATAAAGAATGGAACAAGCCATTATAAAGCTCCTCGCACAGTAATTTTTGGTGGTAAAGCTGCTCCAGGTTACTTTATGGCTAAATTAATGATCAGATTTATTAATGGAATTGCAGATGTAGTTAATTCAGATCCAGATATGGAAGGTCTTTTAAGGGTTGTTTTCTTACCAGATTATAATGTAAAGCTTGGTGAAATAGTTTATCCTGCAACAGATCTATCTGAACAGATTTCAACTGCTGGTAAAGAAGCATCAGGCACAGGAAACATGAAATTTGCTATGAATGGAGCACTAACTATAGGGACACTTGATGGAGCTAATGTGGAATTAAGAGATTTAGTAAAAAAAGAAAATTTCTTTCTTTTCGGAAAAACTGAAAGCGAAATAATGAACTTAAAAAATAAAGGCTACAATCCAAAGTCTTTCATTGATGAGTGTCCTGAGTTACAAGAAGTGATTCGTCTAATAGAAATAGGTCATTTCAGCAATGGAGATAAAGAATTATTCAAACCTCTATTAAATAGTTTGACAGGACATGATCCATTTTTTGTAATGGCTGATTTCGAAGATTTCTTGAATAAACAAGATGAAGTAAGCAAATGTTGGAATAACAAAAAAGCATGGAATAAAATGGCTCTTTTGAATACTGCAAGATCTGGCTATTTTTCTTCAGACAGATCAATTAGAGAATATTGCGAATCTATTTGGAAAGTATCACCAATGCCTGTTGAAATTACATGTGATATTGAAGAAGCAACTACTTAAAAATATTCCTACGTAGTGAATTTTGTGTTTAAGGAGCTAACTTTTTATGAATTTTGGAAATTTTAATTCAAAATTTAAAAATTTTCTGATCAAAAGAAACTTTTTTATATAAATGCACTATTTAGGCAAAATTGTAGGTCCATCAAATAATTCATCATTTTCATCAAGAGAGTCTGGACTATCAGGTAAAGGTATTTCAATACTAGTAACCAAAGAAATCACATCTCTTAATCTCATTGAGTCAGCAAACCATCCCATAGCTTGTTCAGCATCCCCTCTCTTTTCGGCATCATTTGCTTGATCTTCATGAGCCTCAGCTAATAAAGAAAGCCAACAAAGACACCTTGCTTGAACTATAGAAAGGTCTAAATCATTAGGTTGAGATTTAGAAATACGTTCATGCTCTTGTTGAATTAAGAGTTTTAAACGCATATCATGCAGCTTAGCCATAAAGGGTTTATTACTATATACACGCTAGCTAGAGAGTTGTTAATTTGCACGCATACTACATATAGTTTATTAAATTAAACGGGACTGGAGGGAATCGAACCCACGACCTACGGTTTAGGAAACCGTTGCTCTATCCTACTGAGCTACAGCCCCAAGGGATGTTTTTTGAGGTAATAAGCATTATCCTAAATGAAAGCAGGAGAGGCAATCGCAAAAAAGTTTTATTTCGTTTTGAAAATAAAACTTTTTTGAGGAAAGTCCGGGCTCCCAAATGGTCAGGCTTGCTGGGTAACTCCCAGTGCGGGTAACCGTGAGGATAGTGCCACAGAAACATACCGCCGAATACATTAAGTATGGCAAGGGTGCAAGGGTGCGGTAAGAGCGCACCAGCAACATTGAGAAGTGTTGGCTAGGTAAACCCCGGCTGGGAGCAAGGCTAAGTAGATTTATGACCATTAAATATCTACTTTTAAGCGCCGCTTGAGGCTGTGAAGTAATTCCAGTCCTAGATAGATGATTGCCCATCTTTGAGATGAACAGAACCCGGCTTATGACCTGCTTTCTAAATTAATAAAAAATCTGTTCTAGATGGAAAACTTAATTGATGACAAAAGAATTGTACAGATTATTAAGTTTTTAAATTCTCTAAATATAAACTCGAAAAGATTTACTGAAATTATAAATAAAAAAGACAAATTTATAATTCATACTTTTCATGAAGCCTTGACTCACTCATCGGCAAATAAGAGTATTAATTATGAAAAATTAGAATTCTTTGGTGATGCTGTTCTCAGATTATCAGCGTCAGAATTCATAGAGAGAACATTTAATAATATGAGTGTAGGTAAAAGATCAGAACTAAGATCTCATATAGTCAGTGATGAATGGTTAACTGAATTAGGTAAAAAAATCTTTATTGAGGAATTAATAATCAAAGGGCCAAAAGCTATGGGTGATGAGAATGCAAAAGATACCATAATTGCCGAAAGTAGTGAAGCATTAATAGGAGCAATTTATAAGTGTTTTAATTCAATGTTAGAAGTAAATATATGGTTAGATAATTTTTGGAAAAAAGATGCCGAATTATATTTGAAATCACCATATAAATATAATGCAAAGTCAGCATTACAAGAATGGTGTCAAAGCAAAGGGTTTGATTTACCTATTTATAAAATTTATGAAAAATCACAAAATCACGGAGACCCAAAGAGATTCTCTTGTGAAATATACATAAATGGATCCAAAGAGGCAGATAGTTTCGGACATTCTCATAAAAAAGCAGAAAAAAACGCAGCTAGTGTTTTAATAGAAAAGATTTATCAGAGGGGGGAAAGTTAATTTTTCAAATTATTTCTAAATTATTTAATTTAAAAGTTACCAGTTTGTCCCAATTACCTCCTTCAAAAAGAACTGCTGCTGTTTTCTTAGTTACTCTTTGTACAAATCCCCTATATCCTCTATAAATAGAATTAACATCTTTAACAACTACTATAGAACCTGGAAGTATTGGTTTATTCGATAATTCCATAGAAATAATTTACCTTCTTACTATGATAAATCATAATGATTGGTTAATTGTTGGATTAATAACATCTCCTAAAGGAATTAAAGGGGAAATTAAGGTTAAGTCTCTTAGTGATTTTCAAGAAAGGTTTACAAAACCTGGTTCAAGATGGATACAAAAAGAAGACGAGAAACCTAGAAAATTAGAACTTATCTCTGGTTTTAAAAATCCAGGTAAAGAATCTTTCATAGTTTCTTTTAGAGAAATAACCAACAGAACTCAAGCAGAAAACCTAAAGGGACATAAATTACTTGTTCAAGCAAGTGAAATCCCACAATTAAATAAAGATGAGTTTCACTTGACCGAACTTATAAATTTAAAAGTTCAAATGTTAGAAAAAAATAAACTTAACATAATAGGAAAAATTATTAATTTAGAAAACGAAAAAAATAATTTACTTGTGATTCAACTTTTTAAAAATAAAAAAAAAGTTCTCATACCATTTGTCAAGGAAATAGTTTCAGTGGTAGATATTAAAAATAGATTCATAATAATAACCCCTCCTCCAGGGCTATTAGAGCTATAAATTCTCTTTAAGTCAGAATTTTTACTCTACAGTTACACTTTTGGCTAGATTTCTTGGTTGATCAACATCAAGTCCTCTATGAGCAGCGATATGATAACTCAACAATTGAAGAGGAACAATAGAAAGTAAAGGTGAAATCCACTCATTTGTTGAAGGTATAGTCATTAAATAATCAAATATTTCAGTCCCATTGCATTGAGGGGCTACACCAATTAAATAAGCATCTCTCGCTTTTGCTTCTTGCGCATTACTGATAACCTTATCAAATACTTCTCCTGGATGTGCGATTGAAATTACAGGTACTTTTTTGTCCAGTAAAGCTATTGGTCCATGTTTCATTTCGCCAGCAGGATAACCTGCAGCATGTATATAACTGATTTCCTTCAACTTCAAAGCTCCTTCAAGTGCAATCGGATAGTTGATTCCTCTTCCCAAAAAGATAACATCTTTAATATTAAAAAATTCATGGGCAAGTTTTTCTGAAGATTGATTATGTTTCTCTAAAAGTTCTTCAACTAAAGGAGGTAATTTAGTTAATTCCGAAATTAATTGACTAATATTTTCATTGCTTTGACTTTCTTTAATTTGAGCAAATTTAATAGCTAACCCGTAAAAAGAAAGAAGTTGAGCAAAGAAAGTTTTTGTAGCAGCAACTCCAATTTCAATCCCAGCACCGATATCAATTATATTTGATATTTCTCTACCTATTGAGCTTTCAATTCTATTAGTAATTGCAATTAAATTTGGTTTATACGTTCTATCCGCCATTGCAGATCTCCTTTTAATTTCCATCTTGATTGCAGCAATAGTATCAGCAGTTTCTCCAGACTGCGTTACTCCTACAGTTAAAGTATTAGGTAGTAGTGGTGGTGGTGAGTATCTAAATTCACTAGCAAAAAAGACATTTGTAGGTATACCTGAAAACTGTTCTAACAAAAATTTTCCCACCATAGCAGCGTTTTTACTAGTTCCACAAGCAACAATTTCAATCCTTTCAATTGATTGAAGAAACTTGGTATCAAAAGAGTATTTTATATCAAATTGACTAGTCTTTGTATCTTTAATTAAATATTTTTCTAACCAAAATTTAGCAATATCAGGCTGATCGTAGATTTCCTTCAACATAAAATGTCTAAAATTCTTTTTATCAATTACTTGTTCTGCAATTTGTAATGAAGTTGGATTTCTATATTGTCTCTCATTATTTGAATCATAAATTTCTATTCCTAAAGGGGTTAAAAGAGCTATTTCCTCATCCTCCAAAGGTAAAATAATTTTTGTAAAATTGGCTATTGCTGGTGTATCACTAGCGCATATAAATTCTCCTTCCCCTAAACCAATTATTAAAGGTGCCTGCCTTCTAGCAACAACTAATGAATCGGGAGCACCAGACCATAAAACTGCTAAAGCATAAGATCCTTCTAAATCAGAAATTACATTTCTTACTGCTACCAGCAAAGTTGAGCCATTATTTTCAAGCTTCAGTTGACTTAAAGCAAATAATTCTTTTTGAATTAAGTGTGGAATAACTTCTGTATCGGTATCAGAATTAAAAGTAATTCCCTCTTTTTCTAACTTACTTTTTAATTCCTGATAATTTTCTATAATCCCATTTTGAACAACTGCAACTTTTCCTGAACTATCAACATGGGGATGTGCATTCTTAATCTCAGGTTTTCCATGAGTAGCCCACCGCGTATGACCTATTCCTACAGTTCCAGGAATTTCGATATTTTTTAAATTATTTTTTAAATTATTAAGTTTTCCCTCTGCTTTATTACAAACTATATTTTTAGTCTCAGAGTTAATTACAGCTATTCCTGCAGAATCATATCCTCTATATTCAAGTTTTTCTAAACCATTAAAAAGTAGCGGTAAAGCTTTTTTATATCCTGTAACAGCAACTATTCCACACATATAAGTAATTTATTACAATCTTAATTGAAATAAATTAAGTAATCAAATAAACATGGACTGTATTAAAACTGCACAATAAAAATTAATAAGCTAAACCCATGCTTCTTGAGGTCTCATCCCCTAGGTAAACCCTTATACTTAAAAAATCTGTTGGACATGCCGTTTCACATCTTTTACAGCCTACGCAATCCTCTGTCCTAGGAGATGACGCGATTTGTCCAGCTTTGCAGCCATCCCAAGGCACCATTTCCAATACATCTAGTGGGCAAGCCCTTACACATTGGGTACATCCAATGCATGTGTCATAAATTTTAACTGCGTGTGACATGTAAAATTGTCTTTTAGAACCTCGTTATATAATACTATTGTCTTACAAAGAAATTAAAAAAATTAAGATATGCTTCACTCTTGTTAACTCTAGGGCATAAAATCTTATAGATAATTAGTAAATTCCATAAACTATGTCACAAGAAGAAACCCTTCAAAAAGTTTGCTCCATTGTTTCTGAGCAACTAAGTGTTGAATCTGGAGAAGTAAAATCTGATTCCAATTTTCAAAACGATTTAGGTGCCGACTCCCTAGATACCGTAGAGCTAGTTATGGCTCTTGAAGAAGCATTTGATATTGAGATACCTGACGAGGCGGCTGAGGGTATTGCAACAGTTGGGGATGCTGTTAAATTCATCGAAGAAAAAAAAGGTTGATTTAGAATGCCAAATTTCCATCGAGTAGTTGTTACTGGTATTGGAGCTGTAACTCCAATTGGTAACAACATTGATGAATATTTACTCGGTCTTCAAAAAGGGACTAATGGGGTTTCAGGTATTACTCTTTTTAATCCTGAAGACCATCCCTGCAAATTTGCAGCAGAAGTTAAAAATCTTCAACTCGAAAAATTCATTGAACCTAAAGAATCAAAAAGGTGGGATCGCTTTTCTCAATTTGGAGTAATAGCTGCAAAACAAGCATTCAATGATTCTGGACTTGAAATAAATGAATCCAATGCATCAAGAATTGGTGTCATTATTGGCTCAGGTGTGGGGGGATTATTAACAATGGAAAGTCAAGCTCAAATACTTAGTCATAAAGGACCTAAAAGAGTAAGTCCATTTACAGTTCCAATGATGATTCCCAATATGGCAACAGGGCTTGCTGCTATTGCTCTTGGAGCAAAAGGTCCTAGCTCTGCTGTATCAACAGCCTGCGCTGCTGGATCAAATGCTATTGGAGATGCTTATAGATTATTACAACTTGGAAAAGCAGACGCAATGATTTGCGGGGGAGCTGAGGCTAGTATAACTCCTCTTGGTGTCGCTGGCTTTGCTAGCGCTAAAGCTCTATCTTTTAGAAACGACAGTCCTGAGACCGCGAGTAGACCTTTTGATGCTGAAAGAGATGGATTTGTAATAGGAGAAGGATCCGGAATTCTTGTTTTAGAAACTCTAGAAAATGCTAAGAAAAGAGAAGCAAGGATTTATGCTGAAATTATAGGCTATGGAACAACTTGTGATGCACATCACATTACATCGCCTTCTCCTGGGGGAACTGGAGGAGCTGCAGCAATCAAGCTCGCCATTGATGATGGATCAATCAATCATGATCAAGTTGATTATATAAATGCACATGGAACTAGTACTGCAGCTAACGACAAAAATGAAACTTCTGCAATTAAATCCATATTTAAAGACAGATCTTACCTCATTCCTGTAAGCTCTACTAAGTCGATGACTGGTCATCTGTTAGGGGGTTCAGGAGGTATAGAAGCGGTGGCTTGTATTCTTTCTTTGACACATAATTTCATCCCTCCTACAATTAACTACGTTAATCCTGATCCAGATTGCGATCTAGATTATGTACCAAACAATGCTAGAGATACTCAAATAAGAGTCGCTCTTTCCAATTCATTCGGCTTTGGTGGTCACAATGTTTGTCTAGCGTTTAGCAAGCTTAATTGATGAAAACCAATTCTATATTCCAAATTTACCTCATTTAAAACAATGGTCGCTGCATCAGTTTCATTAGAATCATTATGTATAAATAGTATAAGAATGTTGGCTGTAGATGCAGTAAATAAATCTAATAGTGGGCATCCCGGGTTACCCATGGGTTGCGCTCCAATGGGTTATGCATTGTGGCACAACATTCTCAATCACAACCCAAATAATCCAAAGTGGTTCAATAGAGATCGTTTTGTATTATCTGCTGGCCATGGATGTATGTTGCTATATTCTTTATTACATCTGACTGGGTATAAATCAGTTTCTATCGAGGATATCAAAGAATTTAGACAATGGGGGTCTAGAACTCCTGGACATCCAGAAACATTTGAGACTGAGGGTGTTGAGGTTACCGCAGGACCGTTAGGCGCAGGAATTTCTAATGCTGTTGGTTTAGCAATCGCAGAAACTCACTTAGCCGCAAAATTCAACAAGCCAGACTGCGAAATTGTCGATCATTACACATACGTAATAATGGGCGATGGCTGTAATCAAGAAGGTATTGCATCTGAAGCATGTTCTCTTGCTGGACATCTTAAGCTTGGAAAATTAATTGCCCTA
Organism: Prochlorococcus sp. AG-442-M23; assembly: GCA_003209655.1. Taxonomy (GTDB): domain Bacteria; phylum Cyanobacteriota; class Cyanobacteriia; order PCC-6307; family Cyanobiaceae; genus Prochlorococcus_A. The sequence goes on from QCPW01000001.1 coordinate 192,487, forward strand.
TATGACGATAATCAAATCACAATTGATGGACGCACAGATGTTTCATTTACAGAAGATGTTTTAAAGAGATACGAGGCATACGGATGGCATGTGCAACATGTTGAAGATGGCAATCATGATGTAAAAGGAATTACCAAAGCAATTGAGAATGCTAAATCTGTTACAGATAAACCCTCTTTAATTAAAATTTCTACAATAATAGGTTACGGTTCTCCCAACAAATCAGATACTGCAGGTATTCATGGTGCTGCAGTAGGAGAAGAAGAAGCTTCTTTAACAAGAGAGTTTTTAAATTGGGAATATCCTCCTTTTGAAATCCCTGAAGAAGTATATACTCAATTCCGACAAGCTATTACGAAGGGTGGAAAATCTGAAGAAGAATGGAATTTAAAATTCGAGAGATATAAAACCTCATATCCTTCTGAAGGTGCAGAATTAAAAAGAATGATTCAAGGTGAATTACCAAAAAACTGGGATTCCAACCTACCTACATATACCCCTGATGATAAAGGTTTAGCGACAAGGAAGCATTCTCAAATATGCTTGGGAGCACTTGGGCCAAATCTTCCTGAATTAATTGGAGGATCAGCAGATTTAACTCACTCTAATTACACAGATATAAAAGGAGAAATTGGATCATTTCAGGCACATTCTCCGGAAAAACGGTATTTACATTTTGGTGTGAGAGAGCATGCCATGGCAGCAATATTGAATGGGATTGCTTATCACAACAGTGGATTAATACCTTACGGAGGAACTTTTCTCGTTTTCGCAGACTATATGAGAGGTTCGATGAGGCTATCCGCCCTAAGTGAGTTAGGAGTGATTTATGTACTAACACATGATTCGATAGGTGTTGGCGAAGATGGACCAACACATCAACCTGTTGAAACCATCCCTTCTTTAAGAGCTATGCCAAATATGCTTGTTTTTAGACCTGGTGATGGTAATGAGACAAGTGGAGCTTATAAACTTGCGATTAAAAACAGAAAAAGACCTTCTGCTCTTTGTTTAAGTAGACAAGCTATGCCAAATCAAGAGAATACCTCTATTGAAAAAGTTTCATTAGGTGGATATATAGTTTCTGATTGCGAGGGTACTCCCGATATAATATTTATTGGTACTGGCAGTGAACTAAACCTTTGTATCGAAGCAAGTAAAGAAATCTCCAAATTGGGTAAGAAAACCAGAGTTATTTCTATGCCATGCGTAGAATTGTTTGAAGAGCAAGAGGCTTCTTATAAAGAAAGTATTTTGCCTGCTAGCGTCAAGAAAAGAGTTGTGGTTGAAGCTGCACATTCATTCGGATGGCATAAATATGTTGGTCTTGATGGAATTTGTATCACAATGGACAGATTTGGAGCCTCAGCTCCTGGCAATAAATGTATGAATAATTTTGGCTTTACTGTTGAAAATGTTGTTAATAAAACTAAGGAAATTTTATAAGCTGAAACTAAAATGTGCTGTTAGATTTTATCAATTTATTCTTTAATTCATCAAGACTTTCATCTGATATTTTGGAATTCATTGGGCAATGTTTAGGTCCACACATTGAGCAAAATTCGGCCTTCTTGAATATTTCTTCTGGTAAGGTTTCATCATGAAATTGTTTTGCTCTTTCAGGATCCAAAGAAAGTTCAAACTGTTTATTCCAATCAAAAGTGTATCTTGCATGACTTAGCTCATCATCTCTATCACGAGCCCCTGCTCTATGTCTTGCTATGTCTGCTGCATGAGCAGCAATTTTATAAGCTATTAAACCTTCTCTTACATCTTCAGCATTTGGAAGCCCCAAATGCTCTTTAGGAGTGACATAACATAACATAGCAGTTCCATACCATCCAGCCATAGCTGCACCAATAGCACTTGAAATATGATCATAGCCAGGAGATATATCAGTAACTAATGGACCAAGAACATAAAACGGGGCTTCAGAACATTCTTCCATCTGTTTTCTAACATTAAACTCTATCTGGTCCATTGGTACATGTCCTGGCCCTTCAACCATCACTTGAACATTATGAGCCCAAGCTCTTCTTGTAAGTTCACCTAATGTTTTTAATTCAGCTAATTGAGCTTCATCTGAAGCATCATGTAAACATCCAGGTCTCAGTGAATCACCTAGAGAAAAAGTACAATCATATTTTTTAAAAATCTCACAAATATCATCAAACCTTGTATATAAAGGATTTTGCTTGAAATGATGTAACATCCATTGAGCTAAAATTCCTCCACCTCGGCTTACAATGCCAGTAATTCTTCCTTTTACTTTAGGTAAATGTTCTATTAATAAACCAGCATGAATCGTTTGATAATCAACGCCCTGCTGACAATGTTTTTCAATAATATGTAGAAAATCATCTTCTGTTAATCTATCTATAGATCCATGAACACTTTCTAAAGCTTGATAAACTGGAACAGTTCCAATTGGGACAGAAGATTCTTTGATAATTGCATTTCTCACCTCATCAAGATTTACTCCACCTGTGGATAAATCCATAACTGTATCAGCACCATATTTAACTGCTAACTTAAGCTTCTCAACTTCTTCATTAATATCACTCGCATTAGGAGAAGCACCAATATTTGCATTTACTTTACATTTAGAGGCAATACCTATTGCCATTGGTTCAAGATTTACATGATTTATATTAGCTGGAATTATTAATCTACCCCTCGCAACTTCTTCCATAATTAATGAAGGTGGAAGATTTTCTTTTTGAGCAACATAAGACATTTCTTCAGTTATATTTCCATTTCTTGCAAAATTCATCTGGGTAACATTCTTTTGTCCTAAACGTGGCTTTATCCAGGATTTTCTCATGACTGTTTAAGGTTAAATTGTTTATTACTAGAGTTCGATCAAATTTACGCTTTCCTTCGTCAGTGTAAACTGTTTCAGGTTCGAAGGGTATGATCTCAGCTAAGTAAATTACTTAGCACCCCTAGCTTTAATTTTAAAATAGCTCTTTTTTAAAAATAGTCATCTGATATTGCTAAAAAGTATAGAAATTATTTTTATTTATTATGTTTATAAGATTTTATTTTATTTAAAATCTTTTTTCTTTTTAAACATCTTGTTAATTCTTTTTCTGCAATTATAAAAATTCCCATCAACCCAATTGGCAAGTAAAAGATCTTCTTGTTATCTTTCCTTGAAATAAATCCTACTATTGATAAAAAAATCATTAGAGGTGCAACAAGTGAAAAGATGTAAGTTTTTTCAGACTTCATATATCACCCTACTTACTTAATGAATTATTTAATTTTACTATGGATTGAGTTATTACTTTAATTCCTACACTTATAGCTTTTTCATCTGGATCAAATTCTGAGCTATGTAGTGGAGCACAACCTTTTTCACCAGATACACCCAGCCTAAACATTGCTCCAGGCACTTCATTTAAAAACTCAGCAAAATCTTCAGCTCCTAATGATGGCTTCTGCAATTCGACAACATTTCCCTGACCTAATATCTCAATTGAAGAATCCCTTAAAACCTTGTTTATTTCAAAGTCATTATTTACCGGCGGAACAATCTCCCGAAATTTTACTTTGACTTCAGCTCCACAACTTTTTGCAATAGAAGAAATATTAAAGTTAAGCCAATCTCTCATATCCTTAAATAATTGAAGATTAGTACATCTAATTGTCCCAGTTAAATTAACTTTTTCAGACAAAATGTTATATGCATTACCCCCAGTTATTTTACCAAAGGTAATTACGACAGGATCTAGAGGATCTAATTTTCTTGTTATTGCCTCTTGAATACCAGAAATTACTTTTGATGCTGCCCAAATAGCATCTACACCTTCATGAGGTCTAGCACCATGTCCTGATTTACCTATAATCTCTACTGAAAGTTCCCCTGCTGCTGCTGTAAGGCTACCTTCTTTAATACCAATAGTGCCTACTAATAATTCAGGAAAAACATGCACACCCAAAATTTTTTTTAACCCTTTAGTTACTCCATCATCAATCATCCACCTTGCACCACTAGCAATTTCTTCAGCAGGTTGAAAAATTATTCTAGTTCCAAATTTAAGTTTTAATTCTTTAATAATTTTTGCCACCCCCAAACCAATGCATGTATGTAAATCATGTCCACAAGCATGCATGATTCCATCATTTTTTGAAGAAAAACTTAAATTAGTGTTCTCAGTTATTGGTAAGGCATCCATATCAACTCTCAAACCTATAAAACCTTTATCTTGCGGTCCAAAATCAGCTACAACTCCTGTTCTTCCGACAGATTCTCTAACTCTCCACCCAATATTTTTCAGATACCCACTGATTAAAATTGCCGTTTGATTTTCTAAACCACTTAACTCTGGATGAGCATGAATATGCCTCCTTATTTCAATAAGTTCATCATTAAATGAATCGATTCTTCTTAATAATGTATCTGTATTCATTAATTATTTAAGCGCTATAAATTTCATCAAATCCTTAGTTGGTTTTTTGGGCCATCTTCTAACTTTTATTAACCATTCCTCATCAGCATACCTAGAATCTAGCTCCGTCACTGCAATCCAGTTACTTTCAGCTTCACCAGAAATACCTTTCGACCATTCCAAAGCCGTCAAAGCTGCTCTTGCATCGGCGAAAGTTGGATAACGTCTTATTAATTTTTTCAATTCTTTTTCACAATCTTCCATATTGCCTAATTGATAGTCTGCTAAAGCCATACTTGATCGTGCCATAGGAAAACCTGGGTTTGCATCTGAAGCTTTAGAAAAAAAATTCCTTGCACTTTGCCAATCTGACAAAGATCCTTCAACATTAGCGTAATTATATAAAGCAGAAAAATTATCATTATCTTTTGAAATAACAAATAAATAATCATTTTTTGCTTGTAACCATAGTCCTAATGATTCTTCGGCTATTCCTCTATTAATATAGGGATCGACCTCATCAGGATCTAAAACAATAGCTTTATCTTGATCATCTATTGAACCTTGAGGATCGCCAATAACAAGTTTTACATTTCCTCTATTACTTAACGCAGCAGCATCATCAGGAAATAATTCCAAATATTTGTTCCATTGCTCTAAAGCAAGATTAAAGTCACCGCTTGAGCTTAAATTTAAAGCATTTTTAAATAAGTGTTCCCTTGAACTTAATGAATAACTTGGAGAAGTGAAGAAAATATTTATTAAAAAGCAAATCAATAAAAAATAAAGCTTAATCTTTTTATGATTTTTCATTTTTGGAACTAATATATTTTTTCCCTAAAGATGTAAGTTTTCTTCCTCGAGGAGTTCTCGTAATAAAACCAATTTGCATTAAATATGGTTCAACCAAAAACTCTAACATTGAAGAATCTTCTCCCATTCCCGCCGCAATTGAATCTAAGCCAATTGGATTATTATTTAGGTTTAAGAAAGAAAGAAATTTCCTATCTACATTGTCCAAACCTTTATTATCTATTTTTTGAGAATTCAAAGCTTTTTGAACTGTATCCAAAGAAATTTTATTAGTTTTTTTTATAACTTGAGCATAGTCTCTTACTCTTTTTAATAATCGCAATGCAATTCTTGGAGTTCCTCTAGAAATCTTAGCTAACGCACAGCAAGCATCATTTTTCAACTCAAGATTTATTAAATTAGAAAAATTTAAAATTATTTGTTGCAATTCATCATTTGAGTAAAATTCAATTTTCTGAATCAGTCCAAATCTATCTCTTAATGGTGCACTAATTGATGCAAGTTTTGTGGTAGCACCAATAAGGGTAAATTTCGGTAAATTAATCGTTCTACAGCGAGTTCCTCTATTAGATCCCATTGTTAAATCCAACCTAAAATCTTCCATTGCAGAATATAAAAGCTCTTCAGTTAATTTATTTAAACGATGTATTTCATCAATAAATAAAATATCTCCCTCTTTCAATCCAAGCAGTAATCCCACAATATCTCTAGGCCTTTCAATAGAAGGTGCACTTGCTACTCTGCATTTTGTATTCATTTCATATGAGATCAATAGCGCCAAAGTGGTCTTCCCTAAACCAGGTTGGCCATATAAAAGAGTATGTTCTAATGCTTCATTCCTATATTTGGCGGCATCAATAGAAATTTTTAGTGAAGATATAATTTGATCTTGACCAATAAATTCTTTCAAAGAATTTGGCCGAGCTAAATTTAACTTTTGGTTTACTTTTTCTTCAGCAATAATCTGTGAATCAACTATCCTAAGCTCTTTTCTTGAGCGAGGAATATTAGATTCATCTAAACTTGAAGAAATTATTGCCATAATAGAAGATTAATGGCAATTGTTCTTTGAGGAAAGATTTTTTACAACTACTATGGCAAAAGTTTCACACAAAGGAAATAAAAGCTTAAAAAAAGAGGACGTTTTTAAACGTCTTGCAGAAAATCGATATGCAAAATTTCAATATGAGATACTTGAAACAATTGAAGCTGGAATTGAACTTTTAGGGACAGAAGTAAAATCAATAAGAAGCAGCAATGTAAATTTAAGAGATGGATATTGTTCTTTCAGAGATGGTGAAATACTTTTATTAAATGTTCACATTTCACCACATAAAAATGTAGGTTCTTTTTTTAACCACGACCCATTACGAAATAGAAAATTGTTATTACATAAAAAAGAAATTATAAAGCTGAAATCCCAAACTGAAAAAAAAGGTTTGACTATTATTCCTTTGTCTATTTATTTAAAGGGATCATGGATAAAATTAACAATTGGAGTTGGGAAAGGGAAAAAATTATATGACAAAAGACAAGCTGATAAACAAAAAGATATAAAAAGAGAAATAAAAATTGCTCTTAAAAGGTAATTAAGAAAAGAGTTCCTTTAGTATATTTTAATCAGAATCCAAACTTACTGAATTTGGGGGAGGAGAGGGATCTGGATCAGCAATTAACATATGCTGCAAAACAGTTTCAGGTCTTTCGCTATCTCTCCAGCGAATTCTATAAGCAGGCATTTTAGTACCTCTACTCGTAGTTTGTTCAACTGGTTCCATAACCCAGCCTCTTCTTGATCGGCCTTGAGGATTTCTTTTCACTACTGCATCTGCGTGCTTGAAGCGGAAACCAACACGTTCACCACTCATTTAAAATATTTCGTATTGGATTAAATTCTATTTTACTTCATTCGAGGTTAATTTTTAAGATTTAGAAGAAGTTATTGCTGGTTTTAACAATGGGAAAGGTATTACGTCTCTAATTGAAGAACTATTTGTAAGTAGCATTACAAGTCTATCAATGCCAATTCCCAAGCCTCCTGCGGGAGGCATGCCTATTTCTAATGCTTGTAAAAAATCCTCATCAATACAATGTGCCTCAAGATCACCTGAATCTCGCAAAGATTGCTGTAATTGCATTCTTTGCCTTTGATCAACTGGATCTATTAATTCACTAAATGCGTTAGCAAGTTCGCGACCTGCAATAAACAATTCAAATCTCTGAACCATCTCTTTATTTTCAGTATGGGGTCTTGCAAGAGGAGAAATTTCAATTGGATAATCAGTTACAAAAGTTGGCTCTATTAGTAGAGATTCAACCTTTTGCTCAAAGACTTCATTTAAAAGTCTCCCCAAAGTATTTATTTTTGGAGAAATTTCAATATTTATGTCCTCTAAACTCTTTATAGCTTTATTTAAATCACCATTAAAAGAATCAAAATTAATCCCTGTATATTCAATAACAACATTTTTCATTGATACTCTTTTCCAAGGTTTTGAAAAATCAATTACCTTTTCTTGATAATTAATAACCAAGGAATCACAGCAGCTAGATATGATATTTTTGATAAGATCTTCAGTTAAATTCATCATATCAATGTAATTAGAGAATGCCTGATAGATTTCCACTGAGGTAAATTCAGGATTATGCTTTGTACTTATACCTTCATTGCGAAAAATTCTTCCTAATTCATATACTTTCTCAAAGCCTCCTACTAACATTCTTTTTAGATGTAATTCTGTAGCTATTCTTAAATACAAAGGTATATCCAATGTATTGTGATGTGTAATAAATGGCCTAGCTTCAGCTCCGCCAGCTTCAGATTGTAATATTGGAGTCTCAATCTCTAAAAAATCTTTTTCATCTAACCACCTTCGTATTAAACTAATACACTTTGCTCTTGTCTTAAATATATTTTTTGAAGAAGGATTAACAATTAAATCTACATATCTTTGTCTATACCTTTTTTCTATATCTGTTAAACCATGCCATTTATCTGGCAATGGCTGTAATGATTTTGATAACATTTCCCACTTAGTTACTTTTATTGATAGTTCACCCTTATTTGTTTTCTTGATAGTTCCATAGACACCTATCCAATCTCCAATATCTACAATTTCTTTAAGATCTTCAAAAGAAAGTGATTTTGCACTAATTTCGAAATCATCAATAATTTTTTTCTCTAGATAGAGCTGAATTTTCCCTTCTTGATCAGTAATTGTAAAAAAAGCAATTTTCCCCATCACTCTTTTTGCTAAAACCCTTCCAGCAAGAGAAACATTTAAGTTGAATTCTTCACCATTATCTAAATAACCAAATTTCTCAAAGAGGAATTTTGTGGAATGAGATACTTTAAAAGTTTCTGCATAAGGTTCGAATCCTTTTTTAATTAGTGAATTAGCTTTTAATAAGCGAGCATCTCTTATTTCTGACAAAATTTAATTCAATATTTATGTTTTATTTAATCAAGTTATCAGAATAAGGATCAACTTGCCAAAGATGTTGCTGTTTCTCCTACTCTTTGAGAAGCATAACCTATTCCTCTAACAGTTAGTATTAATTCCGGATTTCTTGGATCAGGCTCTAACTTACCTCTTAGTCTTGCAACATAAACATCTACGACTCTCAAATCAGCCGCACGCCTTGGAGGATATCCCCAAAGTTGCTCTAATATTTCAGCTCTAGGCACAACCTTACCTGGCTCATCAAATAGAAGTTCAAGAAGACTGAATTCAGTATAAGTTAAGCTTATTCTTTCTCCAGCCCTAGAAACTTGTCTTCTGTTAGTATCAACTACTAAATTTCCAAATTTCATTACTCCTTTTCCTGAAGGGATCTCTTTAGTTTCAGTTACAGCAATACTAGGACCCATACGCCTTAAAATTGTGGCTATTCTTGCTTCTAATTCCTTAGGGCTGAATGGTTTTGACAAATAATCATCCGCACCTAAATCTAAACCTGCCACCCTTTCAGAAATAGCCTCTAAAGCAGTTAAAAATATTATGGGAACAACAGATTCAGCTCTAATTCTTCTACAAACTGCAAATCCATCCATTTTTGGAAGCATCACATCTAGAACTATCAAATCTGGAGATTCTCTATGAAAGGCCTCAAGAGCTTCTTCACCATTAGTAGCTTGATGAACTTGATATCCTGCCAGTTGAAGTCTAGTAACTAATACTTTCAAAACAGCTGGTTCATCATCAACAACTAAAATACTTGCTTTTGACATCGATAAAAATTTTTGGCGCATATTTCAAAGCAAATATATTTTGCAATGAAAACATTAATATAATCTAACAATTAAAAATATAACATTAAGGACCCTAAAAGATAAATTCCTTAAATTTACAAAATTATTTTATTTTTGAAATATGATCCTTTTAAAGGATTTCAATTTTTTATTTGTTTTTGAGATTTATCAATTTATATCTTGCTTTTGATCTTTTAAAAAGACTCAAAAGTAATGAGCAAAATAATGGGGCAAATAAACCAGTTATAAATACTTGAGCAAATATATTACTCATACTAGAAAAATAAAAAGAAATACTATTATCAGAAAAATTCTTAATCATGATCTGAGAAAAAAACAGCAACCCACACAAAAAACTAGCTATGGAGCAAATAAGCCCAAATCTGAAGTGAAATATAAGATTATTACCCGAAGGACTTAATTTTCCAAACCATATTCCACAAATCACTAAACCTGGAATTTGTGTAAAACCAATTTCAGGACTTAATGAATCTAAAATCAGTCCCATACACAAACCTACTATGAGGCCATCAATTGGTCCATAGATCATAGACCAAGGTAATAACCAAAATAACGGCCAATAGGGTTGAACACCAAAAAATCCAAGCCAATTAGGCTCCCAAAAATAAACTATTAGTATGAATAAAAAGGAAATTAAAGAAAAATTTTTTAAATATTGTCCCATTTAAATTTTTACTTTTAAGATTTGGACCCAATCTATCGCTTGAGGTTTAGCTAAAAGCAAAAGATTTGCAGTTTTTTGAGCTTTTAATTCTTCATCAACAGATTGTATGATGCCTATAGGAATATTTGGAGGTAGTAAAGTGCTTGCGGGGGATGATAATACAAAATCACCTACTTCAATATCAACCTCATTATTATAAAAAATTACTTTTGGATAATCAGTTCCTAAACCCACTAGTAAGCCATGACTCTGAATCCTTTCAACCCAAACTCCAACTTTACTTTCCGTAGAAGTTAATAATATTACTGACGAAGTAAATAAAGAAGTGTTATTTACTCTTCCTAATAAGCCTCCAGGGCCAACTACAAAACTTCCAACTTCTACACCATCCCTCGCACCTTTATTTAAAACAATTTGTCTCCACCAGCTGTCCGTTTTTCTTGAAATTACACTCGCAGATATAGTTTCGGAATCAGATAACCTTTGTAAAGATAAAATTTCACGTAATCTTCTATTATCTTTTTCAAGCTGTTTTAACCTAATCAAAAACTCTTGTTCAACGCTTTTAGTTAAAACTTCTCTTTGAAATTGACCTGGCCAAAATGGTTTTGAAACCAAAAAATAAAAATCTTTATATAAGGATCCTTTTGAAATTCTTACAAAAAACAAAAATAATAAAAATATAAATAAACCCCAATTCTTCTTTTTATGCCACCAACGATTAGTTGATATTCCTCGAATATCCACCATTCAATTAATCTCTAATAGCATTCCTTATAAAGTCAGGAGTATCAACAACTCTTTTGAGTTTTTTGAAATTATCTAATACTGACCCACAACCATTCACAACACATAGTAGAGGATTTTCAGCTGTATGCGTAAAGATACCAGTTTCATGACTAAGTAAATCACTAATCCCTCTTACAAGAGCGCCGCCTCCAGCAAGCATAATACCTCTATCAACTATATCAGCAGCTAATTCAGGAGGAGTTCTCTCCAGAGTTCTTTTTACAGCCTCAACAATTTTATTAAGAGGATCACTCATAGCCTCTCTAATTTCTCCAGACGTTAAAGTGATAGATCTTGGTAAGCCTGATGAAAGGTGTAAGCCTCTAACTTCTATAGAAGTAGAATCAAATTCATCGTCTGGGTAAGCTGATCCAATTTTTATTTTAATATCTTCTGCAGTTCTCTCCCCGACAACTAAGTTATGTACTTTTTTAAGATAAATTGCTATTGATTCATTCAGTTCATCACCAGCTATTCTTACAGACTCGCTTAAAACTGTTCCACCCAAACTTAATACTGCTACTTCAGTAGTTCCGCCCCCAATATCAACAATCATAGTCCCAATAGGTTCAGTGACTGGTAATGAAGCTCCTATGGCAGCAGCAACAGGTTCATCAATTAAATGTACCTCCCTAGCCCCAGCTAATCCAGCCTCTCTAACTGCTCTTCGTTCGACGCTAGTAACCCCACTAGGAATACCAATAACTATTCTAGGAGCTAAAATTCCCCTCCCTTCGTTACATTTTTGAATAAAAGTTTTTATCATTTGTTCAGCCGCATCAAAATCAGCAATAACTCCGTCCCTTAACGGTCTAACTGCCCTAATATTGCCAGGAGTTCTTCCAAGCATTAATTTTGCCTCTTCACCAACTGCCAAAGGAACTCCCTCTTCAAGATCCATAGCTACAACTGAAGGTTCTTGTAAAACTACACCTTTTCCGGATACATGAATAAGAGTATTAGCAGTACCTAAATCAATACCGATATCTCTAGAAAATTTAAATCTGTTAAAAATCACAATAAAAAATCTATTAAATAAATGATATATCTATTTTGTCAATACCTCTCAAAATTCTTTTATTTAGTTATGAATAGCTTGCAAAACTTTAAGCAAAAACAAAATAAATGAGTAATATAAAAAAAAATTGCATTATGGAAATTAACACTGTTAATCTTGTAGGAAGAGCGGGGAGAGAGCCTGATGTTAGATATTTTGAATCTGGGAGTACAGTCGCAAACTTTACTCTTGCAGTTAATAGAATAAGCAAAGGAGATGAACCTGATTGGTTTAATTTAGAAATATGGGGCAAACAAGCACAAATAGCTGCTGACTATGTTAAAAAAGGGTCTTTAATTGGTATTACAGGAAGTTTAAAAATCGACAGTTGGAAAGATAAGAATACTGGAGAAGATAGATTTAAACCTGTTGTGAGAGTCGACAGACTAAATTTATTAAGCTCAAAGAGAGAAACAGATAATGGTAATTTCTCTAATAATAACAATTCTGGAGATATTCCTTTCTAAGAGAAGTTTCTTTTGTAAAGCCTTATAAAAAACTTTATTAGATAATAAAAAATTATGAAAATTAAAATTGGTTTTATAAAATATTTTATTTGATCTAGATAAGTTTCAATAATTGGATACTTTTCCCCAAATATGTATCCCGCATATGTTAATAAAGTAACCCATATTAAGCTTCCTAAAGTCGTCCAAACTAAAAATTTTTTAAGTGGCATCAGTTCCATACCAGCAGGAACTGAAATCAACGTTCTAATACCAGGAACTAATCTACCCCAAAAAACTAATGATACGCCATATTTATCAAACCATCGTTTGCTTTTGGCAAGATCATCGGAAGTTATTCCTAGATATTTTCCCTTTTTATCTAAAAAATTCGAAAGTCTTTTTTCATTCACTAATTTCCCTAAATAGTACCAAGGTAAAGATCCTGCAATAGTACCTAATAGTCCCCAAAAAACTAAAATATAAAAATTCAATTTTTGTTGATACACGAAAAAACCACCTAAAGGCATTATTATTTCTGATGGTATTGGGGGGATTATATTTTCTAAAAACATAGCCAAACTAATAGTAAGGTATGCAATTGTTGAATTTGCTTCAACTGCCTTAGTTATATATTCTGGTATTGAATTTAAAATATTTATAAAAATTAAAATCAAACTTAATATCTATAAAGCTCCGGTTTATAAGGTCCCTCAACAGAAACATTAATATAATCAGCTTGTTCCTTAGTTAATTTTGTTAATTTTGCGCCAATTTTATCAAGATGTAATCTAGCTACCATTTCATCTAAATGTTTCGGTAAAACATAAACCTCTTTAGCATATTTTTCTGACTTATTGAAAAGTTCAATTTGAGCTAATACTTGATTAGTAAAAGAATTACTCATAACAAAACTTGGATGTCCAGTGGCACAACCTAAGTTAACTAATCTACCTTCAGCTAAAAGGATTATTTTATTGCCACTAGGTAAAGTTATGTGATCAACCTGCGGCTTAATATTTTCCCATGGATAATCTTTCAATGAAGCTACATCAATTTCATTATCGAAATGACCGATATTACAGACTATGGCCTCATTTTTCATCTTGACAAGATTTTCGTTTGTTATTACCTGATAGTTCCCAGTTGCTGTAACAAATATATCTATATCTTCTACAACATCGTCTAATGTAACAACGCTAAAACCTTCCATTGCCGCTTGAAGAGCACAAATTGGATCAACCTCGGCAACTTTTACAATTGCACCAAGTCCTCTTAGAGACTGAGCTGAACCTTTACCTACATCTCCAAAACCCATTACTAAAGCAACCTTCCCAGCAATCATCACATCAGTTGCACGCTTTATGCTGTCAACTAAAGATTCTCGGCAGCCATATAAATTATCAAATTTGCTCTTAGTTACTGAATCATTAACGTTGATAGCAGGGAAAGGTAACGCATCTTGCTTTTGCAGTTGATAAAGTCTTGCAACTCCGGTTGTAGTTTCTTCAGTGACACCAATGATATTACTCTTAATTCTTGAATAGAAGTCACTATCATTTTTCAATTGAAATTTAATAGAATTGAATAAAGCAATTTCTTCTTCATTACCGGGATTATCTAAAACAGATAAATCTTTTTCTGCTTTACTACCTAGTATCAATAAGCCAGTTGCATCTCCCCCATCATCAAGAATCATGTTTGGAGAGTCTGAACCCCAATCAAGGATATAGTGGGTATATTGCCAATATTCATCAAGAGTCTCACCTTTTTTTGCATATACAGAAATTCCTTGATCTGCTATAGCTGCAGCCGCATGATCTTGAGTTGAAAAAATATTACATGAAGCCCATTTCACTTCTGCACCAAGATCAACAAGAGTTTCTATTAAGACTGCTGTCTGTATAGTCATATGGAGACTTCCAGCTATCTTTGCACCTTTTAGAGGCTTTTCGGATTGATATTTATCCCTAAGTGCCATTAATCCAGGCATTTCTGTTTCGGCAATTTTAATTTCTTTACGACCAAAATCTGATAAGGAGATATCAGCAATTACGTGATTAGGTGTAGAGGTCTTAACTGAATTTGCAATAACCATATCTAGTAAATACTTTTTCTATTAAACTATAAATGATTTTTGTGTAATTTTGTGTTTATTGAGAATTTAAAAGAGACTTTAAATTTAGGGGGGAAACTCTCACACAAATTAAATCCCCAATCAATTGTTTTATTAAAGGGTCCAATTGGGGCTGGGAAAACTTCATTTGTTCAAGGGATTGCCAAAGGCTTATCAATCTCTGAGGACATTACAAGCCCTACATTTGCTTTATCTCATCACTATAACTCCGGAAAAATTCCACTAATTCACCTTGATTTATATAGGTTAGAAAATGTTTCTTCAGCAAAAGAAGTTTTTTTTTCAGAAGAAGAAGAGGCAATACAAAGACAAGCTATTTTAGTTATTGAATGGCCAGAATTAATAGAACCTGTTATTGATAATTTCTGGAAAATAGAAATTAGTTACGCAAAAAATTATGGAAGAAACTACGAAATAAGAGATCCCAAAAATTTATTAACCTTCTCATAATATGGCTGTTGCTCGATGGCGCCTTCACCAAGACAAGTTAATAATCCACAAACACCTGCGAACTTAATGCAATCTTCTATCTCTATTTCATTTGAAGGATAGCCAGAAGAAATTAATTTTGAAATTAAGCCAGCTAAAAAAGCATCGCCTGCGCCAGTTGTATCAACAATTTTTTGTGAAGTAGGAGTTTCGGTAATTCCCTGCAATCCATTGATATACCATGAAACGGGATTTTTTCCATCAGTTATTATTACATCTGGTCGATTAGACAATTGTTGAGATATTAGCAAGGGATTTTCATCCTCAAAAAACAAAGTTGCTTCTTCCTTAGCAAGTTTTAAAACATTTGCATGATTTAAAAATTTCTTAATTAAATTAACTCTCGAAGCTTTACTAAGGTCTGATAGAAAACTTGAATGATCCCAAAAGACCTCTCTCCAATTCAAATCAATAACTATTTTAACTTCATATTTTTTAGCCTGTTCAAGAAGAAAAAAAATAGTCTCTGCTGATACTGGAGATGATAATAATATTGTTCCTGTAACCAAATATTTTGTTTCTAGAAAAGATTTCTCCAAATTTAAAATTTCTTTTTCGATTAATTTCTTACTAAGAACTTCGTCTGCAAAACATGAATGAGAACTTTCCTCAAAGCCTGAAAAAAAACGATCTCCAAATTGATCTCTATCTACATTAACAACGCGAGTAGATGAATCATTATTTAATTGCAAAAAATCTAAATTGACGTTCAATTCATTAAATTGCGTAATAAATTTTTTTCCATAATCATCACTACCCAAACTTCCTATAAATGTTGAATCTATTTTTAATTTTCTTAATGCGCAGGCAACGTTAGCAGGCGCACCACCCAAAAAATCTGTAAATCCTTGATTTGACTTATTTCTGATTCTGTCTATTAAAGCCTCTCCAATACATATGACCTTTTTCTTTTTCATAAAATGAACGTTTTTTCTTAACTAAGAATAATTTATTAAAAACGAATAATTTTTTTTTGAATTAAAGTTTAATTAAAAGCAAATTCATAGTGACTTTAAATAAATCTGAAACTTGGAAGTGGAAAAATTGGGAAATTTCTTGGTCTTTATCAAAAGAATCTACTTCTGAAAACAATATTAAAATTTTACTAGTTCATGGATTTGGGGCATCAAAAAACCACTGGAGACATAATCAAGATTTTCTTGGTAAATTTTCTAACTGCTACGCAATTGACTTATTAGGATTTGGGAAAAGCAGTCAGCCTAGTGCTTTATTAAATTACGAACCTAATAAAGAAAACTCAATTAAATATTCATTTGACTTATGGGGTAATCAAATATCAACATTTTGTGCAGAGGTAATAAAATCTCCTGTTTACTTGGTAGGAAATTCAATTGGTGGTGTTATTTCATTAAAAGCTGCTGAAATCCTCAAAGATAATTGCAAAGGGGTCATATTGGTTGATTGTGCACAAAGGACTATGGATGATAAACGTTTAAAAAAAAGTGATATCTTAATGAATCTATTGAGACCAGTCCTTAAAACGATAGTCAGACAAAGAATAATTAGCAATACACTTTTTACAAGAGCTGCTAATCCAAAAGTCATAAAGAAAATACTTGAACAAGCTTATCCTTCAGGAAAAAATATCGATAAAGAATTGATTGAAATACTTTATCAACCCTCTCAAAGGAAAAATTCTAAAGAAGCATTTCGTGGTTTTATTAACTTATTTGATGACTATCTTGCTACTGATCTTTTCGATAGGGTGGAGGCTCCAATCCAATTGATTTGGGGAGAAAAAGATCCATGGGAATCTTTAAATGAAGCCAAAGAATGGAAGAAACAATTCAGGAATATTAAAAGATTAGATATTATTAATGGAGCTGGTCATTGTCCTCATGATGAAGAACCTGAAAAAACAAATGAGTTAATAAATGAATTTATTCAAGAAACAAAGTAGGCTTCAACATTATCACTAAGTCTTCTCAAGCCTCTTAATCCATCTCTTTCTAGGTTCCTTACTCTATCTCTACTAATACCTAAAACACGACCAATACCTGTGAGAGACATTGGTTCATCTCCATCCATTCCATACCTCATTCTCAATACTCTACATTGAAGATCAGGTAACTGATGAAGAAGTGAATGTAAATCTCCTCTCATGCAATCCATCTCGATTTGCTCATCCGGTAAATCCTCTCCTCCAGCTAATAAATCTAGTAATACTGTATCTTCACCATCACCAACTTTTGTTTCAAGACTTACTGGCTGACCAGCTTTACACATTAAATCCTTAACATCATCTTCAGGTAACTCAACATATTTAGCAAGTTCACCAATAGTAGGAGTTCTTGACATTTCTTGGCTCAACTCTCTTTGTCCTTTTTTTAACTTATTAAGCATTTCAGTTATATGAATTGGCAATCTAATCGCTCTACTTTTTTCAGCAATAGCTCTAGTTATACCTTGTCTAATCCACCAATATGCATAAGTTGAAAATTTATATCCTCTTGCAGGATCAAATTTTTCTACACCTCTTACTAGTCCAATTGTTCCTTCTTGAATTAAATCAAGTAGTTCCATATTTCTTTTGGTATATTTCTTTGCGACACTTACAACTAATCTTAAATTTGCAGCAACCATTCTTTCTTTAGCACGTTGACCAGCCCTAAGTCTTTTTTTGATTTGTGAAATTGATAAATTTAACTTGTCAGCAAGTTCTTCAACTGAAGGTTTATCGCCTGTCAGTTCAATTATTTCAAGCTCTGCTCTTTCTACTTGCATGAATTCTTGAACTTGTCTTCCTAAAGTTATTTCTTGCTCATGTGATAATAACGGTACCCGTCCAATATCTCTTAAGTATGATCTCACTAAATCTACGTCATTACTTGATTTTAAAGATGCAATAGTGACTAATTTATTTTCAACTAAAGTTTCGGATGACATAAAATTAATGTTGTTTTGTAAACAATACCATTAAGAAATGTAAAGTTAAACAAAAAAATCCACAATTTTACAAAAATGAGAATAAATACCTAGTTATTTTTATAATATTGAAGAATTCAGAAGCCAATTTGCGGTACTAAGGTAAATAAACACTCCAGCAATATCTGTAACTGTTGTAATAAAAGGGGAAGACATTAGAGCAGGATCCAATCCCATATTGTCAAATAGCAAAGGAAGAATAGCTCCCACAGTTGCAGCTAAAGTTGTGATTGAGATTAAACTTATTGCAACTGCTGATGCGATTAAGGGTCCCTCGCCTTGCCACCAAGCAAAAGGGAAAACCACTAGCATCATTAAAATTCCTAAAAGAGCTCCAGTTATAGCTTCTTTAGCCACTGTCTTAAATGCTCCTAATGATTTTAATTTTTGAGTACTCAAACCTCTTATTACAACTGTTGAGCTTTGAGCTCCAACATTCCCTCCAGTACCAATAAGTAATGGAATAAAAGCTGCCAACAAAACAATTTCTTTTAAAATTTGATCATTCATGGCAATAACTTTTGTAGTCAATCCATTAGCTAAAACTAAAATTAGAAGCCATAAAATTCTCCTTCGAGCAATTGTAAATAGACTACTTTGAAAGTAATCATCCTCATCTCCAGGCTGAACTGCTCCTGCTGCATAGATATCTCTTGTAGCTTCTTGCTCAATAACATCTATCAGGTCATCTACAGTAACAATACCCACTAGTCTTTTTTCTTTATCTACAACTGGAAGAGCTAAAAAATCATATCTTTGAATAGCTCTAGCTACCTCCTCTTGATTAGTATTGGTAGAAATATTGACGACATCTTTTGTCATCACTTCGCCAATAGGTTGACTGGGATCAGCAGTCACTAAATCTCTCAAAGATAAGATCCCAGTCAAATGTCTTTCTTTGTCTGTGACATATAAACTATAAACTGTTTCTGTAAATGCAGCCCTTTTTCTAACCAGAGACAAAGCCTCCTCAGCTGTTTGCATTTCTTTTAAATCTATGAATTCAGTAGTCATTAATCTACCTGCAGTTTCAGGCTCATAACCTAATAACTCTGCTGTTACTTTTCTTTCTCCCGGACTTAGTGCTGATAGAAATTTTCTTACAACTTTTGCCGGTAACTCGTCGAAAAGTTGAACCCTATCATCAGGAGACATTTTTTCAACGATTTCTAAAACCTCTCCTGATCGAAGTCTATCTAATAACGTTTGCTGAACTATTGGATCTAGATATTCATAAACTTCAATTGCTTCATTTTTTTTTAATAATCTAAATGCAAGCGCCTGTAGTATTAAAGGAAGACAACCAATTGCATCTGCTATATCAACTGGTTGAGAAGGTTCTAATAATAATTTTGCTTCATCATAATTCCCTGCAACAAGTAATTCCTCAAGTTGAATTGAAATCTTTCCACGAGTAGTTAAATCAGATGATAAGGAAGTAATCGACTCTAGATTATTATTTTCTTCCATAATATTGCTCTTAATCAAAGTAACAATAGTATTATATAAATATTAAGTCATTTTTCTACTTAGTAAAAAACCAAAATACATGATAATTAAATTTAAAATAATAAATAAATTGAAATAAAGGAACAATTTTAAATAATAACCCTTAAGAATTAGTTGATATAAAAAATTAACAACACCACTAAATGAAGTAAAACAAGAACAAAAACCAAACAATAAAATTTCTTTATTTGCATTTTTAATTTTTCTTGAAATCACAAAACCATATAAAAATGAGCCAATAAAAGAAACAAAAAAAATATTTAAATAAAATCTTATAATTGTTGCAAAATAAGCAACTAATATCAGTAATAAAAAATAAAATTTATTCAATTTTTAAAGGTTAAAGTAATAAAATACCCTAAATTAAATAATAATAAAGATAATACTAAAACCTCAGTATAATAAAGAAATAAGCTTAAATATTTTCTTTTTTGAATTAGATTAAATAATTGATATATGAAAGAAGAAAATGTACTAAAACATCCTAAAAAACCAACATAAAAAAATAAGATTAAATTTTGATTATTAACACTAAATGCTATGAAAATACCTAAGAATAAAGAAGACAAAACATTTACGATTAAAGAATGATCAAACAAATATTCTAACTTTTTTCCAAAACTATACTTAATGAGCCATCTCAAAATTAATCCAATAGTACTTCCCGATAAGATATAAATAATCTCAAATATATCCAAACTCTACATTTTTATCCAACCCTTTGTAGTTTTATTTGGATGTTCAATAAAACGATTGGTTGTCAATTCTACTCTTGCCCAAATATCTTTTTCCGTGACTATCCATTTACGCAAAATTGATAATGAGGAACCAGAATTTAGGACCATTAATTTTTTTGCATTAGTTCTAGGATAAGTAAATAATGAACAACTTTCATTTAATACAATCTCTTTCGAAGTATTAAAAATATTGTAATCATCTAAATTCCTTTGTATACCTCCTGCAGGAAGGGTAATTGGACCAATCAAAGCAAATCCTATTAAACAAATATTTTTAATCATAATTTTAATCATATATCTAATGTTGCCATATCTAAATTTGCACTATGAGTTTCAATAAATTCTCTCCTAGGTGCGACTTTATCTCCCATTAAAATATTGAATATTCTATCTGCTTCTAAAGCATCTTCAATTTCTACTCTTTTCATCATCCTGGTATCAGGATTCATAGTCGTATCCCATAATTGTTTAGGCATCATCTCACCTAAACCTTTAAACCTTTGAATATTGTAGTTAGCTTTTTCTCCAAATTCTTCAATAGTTTGCTTCAATTGACTTTCGTTATAACAATATTTATGATTTTTACCTCTTTCAACTTTATATAGAGGTGGACATGCAATATAAATGAAACCTTTTTCAACAAGCTCTCTTTGATATCTATAAAAGAACGTTAATAGTAATGTTCTAATATGAGCCCCGTCAACGTCAGCATCAGTCATAATAACAACGCGATGATACCTTAAAGAATTAATATCAAACTCTTCACCCTTGATACCCAGTCCCAAAGCAGTTATTAGAGATTGAATTTCTGTATTTTTATAAATTTTAGTATCATCAGTTTTTTCAATATTTAATATTTTTCCTCTCAAAGGCAAAATTGCCTGAAATTGTCTATCCCTTCCTTGTTTAGCAGAACCACCAGCAGAATCACCCTCAACTATATAAATCTCTGAACCTGAGGGATCTCTTGAACTACAATCTGCCAATTTTCCAGGCAAAGTAGAGCTCTCAAGAACACTTTTTCTTCTCACTAAATCCCTTGCCCTCTTAGCTGCTTCTGCTGCATTAAAAGATTGAATTGCTTTTTCTAGAATTAAATCAAAAACACCAGGATTAAATTCCATGTATTTTGTTAGTGATTCTCCTATCAACGAATCAACAATTCCTCTTACTTCTGTATTTCCTAATTTCGTCTTGGTTTGTCCTTCAAATTCTGGCTCTGGGACTTTGACAGATAATACGACAGTCAAACCTTCCCTTATATTTTCTCCTGACAAATTTTTATCAACCTCCTTTCTTTTCCCTCTCTTTTTTGCAATGGCATTAAAAGTTCTTGTCAATACTGTTTTCAAACCCTCTATATGTGTTCCTCCATCAATAGTTCTAATATTATTTGCAAATCCTAAAATATTATCTGAATAAACGTCTGAACACCACTGTAAAGCGGCTTCAACATATACATTGTCCTTTTGCGAGTCAACATAAATAATCTCTGAATGGATAGTTTCTTTTTCTTTATTAATATATTCTACGTATTCTTTAATACCGCCATCATATAAATAAATTTCTTCTTTAAAAGAACCATCTGATAGTTGTTGTCTCTCATCTCTAAATTTAATTTTGACACCACCATTAAGATAAGCCAATTCTCTTAATCTTGAGGATAAAATAGCAAAATCAAATTCAATTCCATCAGTAAATATTGTTTCATCTGGCTTAAAACATATCGTTGTACCTTTTCTTAAGGATCTATTTTGCTGTTTTTGGGTTTTTAATTCTCCTTTTGTAATTCCTTTCTCAAATCTTTGATTAAACTCACTACCATTTCTAAAGACGGTAACATTTACCCATTCACTTAACGCATTAACAACAGAAATTCCTACACCATGCAAACCACCAGATACCTTATATCCGCCACTGCCAAATTTACCTCCTGCATGAAGAACAGTCAGTACAGTTTCTAGAGCACTTTTTCCAGTTCTTGGATGTATATCTGTGGGAATACCTCTTCCATTGTCTGAAATCAATGCTGAGCCATCATCCTTGAGAACTATTTCAATTTGATCACAATGACCAGCGAGGGCTTCATCTACAGAATTATCTACGACTTCATACACTAAATGATGTAATCCTCGTGGACCAGTCGAACCAATATACATACCTGGTCGTTTACGAACAGGTTCTAACCCCTCTAATACCTGTATCTGTTCAGCGCCATAATCGTTGGAGATTTTATTAGATCTTTTTTCCTCACTCATTTAATATAAAAATAAATAATAATACTTTTAAAATGTTATTTTTAAAAGGTCTTTCATTAAATTTACCACCGGTATAAGAGAAAGGCTTGTAGTAAATGCAAAATTTAATCACTTTAATATATGAATCAATTTTTTCATATCAAAAATCTAATATGCTTTCTTCAAAACCATTAGTAATAGTTTTACTCGGGCCAACAGCAAGTGGCAAAACTAAGCTAGCAATAGACATCGCTAAATACTTTCAAATCAATATACATAATGTAGATTCAAGACAACTTTATCGATATATGGACATAGGCACAGCAAAACCTACGAGAGAGCAACAAAAACAGATAAAGCATTTTTTAATAGATCTTGAAGAACCTTCAAATAAAGTGAATGCAAGGCAATTTCAAGAAATTGCTACAAAATCAATAAATCAAGAACTTAATAAGAAAACAACTCCCTTTTTAGTAGGCGGTAGCGGACTTTATATAAATTCAATAATCAAGGGATTTTTTGCTCCAGATGTCCCACCTCAAAAATCTTTGAGATCACAATTCGAAGAATTAGGTCAAGAAAAATGTTGGGAACTTTTAAAAATTTGTGACCCTGTTTTAACAAAAAAAATTAATTATGCTGATCAGGTGAGAACAATAAGAGGTTTAGAAGTTTTTTATGTTACGGGTAAACCAATGTCATCTCAAAAATTCCAAAACCCTCCTCCATGGAGAGTATTAGAGTTAGGAATAGAAAGAACAGATTTAAAAGAAAGGATTTTGAAAAGAACAAAAGATATGTTTATGTTGGGGATTATAGAAGAAACGAAAAATATCATTAATCAATATGGAGAAAAATTACCTTTGCTTGAAACGATTGGATACAAAGAAGCTAAAAAAGTTATCAAAGAAAATCTAAAAATTGAAGAAGCTATTGAAATAACAACAACAAAAACAATCCAATTTGCTAAAAGACAAAAAACATGGTTCCGAAATAAGAACAGTCCAATATGGCTTAATAACAAAAACCTGCTAAAAGATGCAATAATTAGAATAGAATATGCTTTACGCTAAATTATTAAAGTATTATATCTTGTTCATCATCACAACAACAACTAAAAAAAACTGAATGCCACCACGTCCACGCTTTGATCGCCGCGCTCCCGTTAGAGAGCTCCCAAATATTAACGAAAGAATAAAATACCCTCAATTAAGAGTTGTTGATTCAGATGGAAAGCAACTAGGAGTTATAGATAGGCTAAAAGCATTAGAAATTGCCAATCAAAGAGAACTAGACTTGGTTTTAGTAAGCGAGAAGGCTAATCCTCCTGTTTGCAGGATAATGGATTATGGGAAATATAAATTTGAGCAAGAAAAAAAAGCAAAGGAAGCAAGAAAAAAATCTCACCAAACTGAAGTTAAAGAAGTAAAAATGAGATACAAAATTGATAAACACGATTATGACGTAAGGATAGGTCAAGCTGTTAGATTTTTAAAAGCAGGCGATAAAGTGAAATGTACGGTCATTTTTAGAGGCAGAGAAATTCAACATTCAAATTTAGCAGAAACACTGCTTCTAAAAATGGCTAATGACTTAGAAGAGCAGTCAGAGGTTCAACAAAGGCCAAAAAGGGAGGGGAGAAATATGATTATGTTTCTAAGTCCTCGAAAAACACCTTTAATAAAAAAAGAAGAAGAAGAATAGGAAATACATAATCTAATAAGAAATTAGCCGAAAAATTATGACGGATGTTAAACTGTCACTTAAGGTTTAAGAAAGAAATTAATTAGGTATTTTTGAAAGTGAGATTCCATATTCAACAAGGAATTGATATTCCGGCATCGACACAATTATACAACCAGATTTGCTTTGCAATTGCAGCCAGATATTATCCTCCAGGTCACCGGTTGCCTAGTACGAGACAATTGGCAATGCAAACAAGCCTACATCGCAATACTATCAGTAAAGTTTACAGACAACTTGAGACGGATGGAGTTGTTGAAGCGATAGCCGGTTCAGGTATTTATGTAAGAGACAATCTTAAAAAGGGTGATTTCAAAAAAACTTTTAATACAAAAAATAATTTAATAAACGCTCCTAATCAAGAAGCAAAAAAAGCAATTGATAAATTAATAAAGCTTGGATGTACTCTTCAAGAAACAAGACATTTGCTAACTAACGAAATTGATTGGCGAATAAAATGTGGATCAAGAATATTAGTTAGTACACCACGAGAAGATATAGGGGCTTCAATGTTAATTGCAGAAGATCTCTCCCCAACTATTAATGTTCCAGTAGAAGTTATCCCCATGGAAGAATTAGAAAAAGTTCTTTGTAACTCCAATAATGGAACAATTGTTACGAGTAGATATTTTTTACAACCCTTAGAAAAATTAGCTAAAAAATATAAAGTAAGAGCTATTGCTGTTGATTTGAGCGACTTCCAGAAGGAATTAAAAATAATTAAAGAATTAAAACATGGCAGTTGTGTAGGTATTGTAAGTATCAGTCCAGGTCTCTTAAGAGCAGCAGAAATTATCATAAACAGTATGAGAGGAAGTGATATAGTAATCATGACTGCTATCTCAGATAATAGTAGTAAATTATTAGCTCTATTAAAAGCTTCCAATCATATTGTCTGCGACGGACCAAGTTTATCCGTTGTCGAAAAGACTTTAGTAAAAAACCGTTCGCAATTAATGAGAGTGCCACAAATTATATGTGCAAAAAATTACTTAAGCATCGAAACAATAAATCAGTTAAAAAAGGAGATAGGAGTTATTAATTAATTATGATACGAACATTCATGTCTGATATTGAAATAATAAGAGAAAAAGATCCAGCAGCAAGAGGTATTTTAGAGATTTTCCTTTGCTATCCTGGTTTCCAATCAATTGTAATTCATAGATTAACTCACAAATTATGGCGTTTAAAATTACCTTTAATTCCAAGACTCTTAAGTCATTTGAATAGATTATTCACTGGAATAGAAATACATCCAGGTGCAAAAATTGGGAAAAAAGTTTTTATAGATCATGGCATGGGAGTAGTTATTGGTGAAACCGCTGAAATTGGCAATAATTGCTTGCTTTATCAAGGAGTTACGTTGGGAGGGACTGGGAAAAGTCATGGTAAAAGACATCCAACTTTAATGGAAAATGTTGTGGTAGGAGCAGGTGCAAAAGTTCTTGGTTCAATAGTAGTTGGCTCTAATACTCGTATTGGAGCAGGTTCTGTTGTAGTTCGTAATGTAGAGGAAAACAGTACAGTTGTTGGAATCCCAGGAAGAGTAGTTCATCAAAGCGGCGTAAAAGTTAATCCTCTAGCACACTCTGCGTTACCAGATGCTGAAGCAAGTGTAATTAAAAATTTAATGGATAGAATTGACCAACTTGAGAATCAGACTCTTAAATTACAAAAAACCCTTCAATGTCTAATTAATTCAGAATCTATTGATATGTCTAAGGTTGGAGATGCACAAAATATAAAAGATAAGGAAATAATAGAATTTTTAGGAGATAATTAAAAAAGGATTAATTATTAGTTTCCTTTTCACTTTTAGGTTGAAACATAAACATTGAATAAATGACGTTCCTTCTCATATTTGTCATCATTTCAAGAAACATGTCATAACCTTCATTTTTATATTCAATTAAGGGATCCTTTTGACCATATCCTCTTAACCCTACAGATTCTCTTAAAGAATCCATAGATTGAAGATGTTCTCTCCATAAATTATCGATCTGTTGAAGAATAAAAAACCTCTCAGCCTCCCTCATTAACCCTGGACGGAATTCCTCTATTTGAGCCTCTTTCAAATCGTATGCAATACGTAATTGCTCTTGAAGATAATTTTTTAATTCTTCAATAGATAAAACATTAACATCTGTTGATTTTAGATTATTTAGTAAATAAATAAATTCTTTTACTTTGGAGATCAATTGATCAATATCCCATTCTTCTGGAGGTAAATCAGGATTAATATAAGCTTCCACAATCTCTTCCATTGTTCTCTCTCCATATCCAATAACTTGCTTCTTCAAGTCGGTACCTTGTAACACTCTTAGTCTCTCATTATAAACTGCTTTTCTTTGATTATTCATTACTTCATCATATTCAAAAACTTGTTTTCTAATGTCATAGTAGTAAGTTTCAACCTTTTTTTGAGCACTTTCTAAAGATCTTGTAAGCATTCCTGACTCAATAGGCATATCTTCATCAACCCTAAAGGCATTCATTAAATTTGCGACCCTATCGCCGCCAAATATCCTTAACAAATTATCTTCCAAGGACAAAAAGAATCTGGTACTCCCAAGATCTCCTTGTCTCCCAGCTCTTCCTCTAAGTTGATTATCAACTCTTCTTGATTCGTGCCTTTCAGTCCCAATAACATGAAGTCCTCCAGCATTTCTAACATTGTCTTCTTCATCAATTAATACCTTGTCATATTCATTTTTCACTTCTGATAAGGCTAATCTTAAAGATTTTATAAGTTTATCTTCAGTAGGTGCTTTTTCCGCAGCAGTAGCAATTCTATCGTCTAATTCAAGAATAGTTAATTTTCTATCTCCCCAATTCTCTACAAGCTCATTTGATAATGAAGAAAGTTTTTTTGTAATATCATCGCTTAACTCACAAGGAAATAGACTAGCTACACCACTTTGATTACTCTTATTGGGAATTGAATCAATCTTTTCAGAAAACCCTCCTCCAGATTTTGAACTTCTCTGTTTAGGTATTGGCTTATGCTCGTTATCTGGCTTAACAAGTAAAGGCATTAAGGTTTCTTTTAATTTTAGCCTTGCCATATAATCGCTATTTCCTCCGAGAATAATATCAGTACCTCTTCCAGCCATATTTGTTGCAATAGTCACAGCTCCTGCTCTTCCTGCCTGAGCTACGATTTCTGCTTCACGTTCTACATTTTCTGGTTTTGCGTTCAGTAGATTATGTGAGATTTGCTTCTCGAATAAAAGAGTACTTAATAGCTCACTTTTTTCGACACTTGTTGTACCTACCAAAACAGGTCTACCCTTCTTGTATATTTCTGCTATTTCATTAGCAACTGCTTTCCATTTTCCTATCTCTGTTTTAAAAACTTGATCAGCCCAATCTTGTCGCTTTCTAATCTGATTGGTAGGTACAACTGTTGACTCTAATTTATAAGTTTTTTCAAATTCTACCTCTTCAGTCTTGGCAGTCCCTGTCATACCAGCTAAACCTGGATATAAAAGGAAAAAATTCTGATAAGTTATGGATGCTAATGTCTGGGTCTCAGGCTGAATACTTAGACCTTCTTTCGCTTCGATGGCTTGATGTTGTCCATCACTCCATCTTCTTCCAGGCATAACTCTTCCTGTAAATTCATCTACGATAACTGCCTCATCATTTTTAATAATGTAATTTACATCTTTCACGAATAATTCTTTTGCTTTTAAAGCATTAGTAATGTAATGAGCCCAAGGATCCTTAGGATCATATAGATCATTAACCTTCAAGTACTTTTCACATTTAGCAAATCCATCATCAGTCAAAATGCAACTACGTTGTTTTTCATCAACTTCATAATCACCTTCTGGATCAATACCATCTTTACTCAACTCTTTTGCCTTAATAAGAGATAAAGCTAATTCTGAAGCTTTTTGATATTTTTCTTGAGGTCTTTCAATTTGACCAGATATAATTAAAGGAGTTCTCGCTTCATCAATTAAAATTGAATCAACCTCATCTATAACGCAATAATTAAATGTTCTTTGAACTACCTCTTCAATATCAGTAGCCATATTATCTCTCAAATAATCAAACCCTAGTTCTGAATTAGTGGCATAAGTTATATCACACGCATAATTTTTTTTCCTTTCAGAAGGACTCATATCTTGCTGAATTAAACCAACGGATAAACCTAAAAATCGATGAACTTGTCCCATCCACTCCGCGTCTCGTCGAGCCAAGTAATCATTCACTGTAACAACATGTACTCCTCTGCCAGTTAAAGCATTGAGATAGCAAGGAAGAGTGGCAACGAGAGTTTTACCTTCACCAGTTTTCATCTCAGCAATTTGCCCCTCATGGAGAACCATCCCACCTATTAATTGGACATCAAAATGACGCATTTCCAAAACTCTTTTACTTGCTTCTCTAACGATTGCAAAAGCTTTTGGTAATATTTCATCTAATTGTTCCTTTTGTCTTTTAACATTTTTTTCTAATGAAACTTTTGATTTAAGGTTACTAGTCTCATTCCTTAATTCATCATCGGTTAAAATAGAAACCTCTTCTTCTAATAAGTTTATTTCTTCAACTATTGGTTGATATCGCTTTAACTTTCGTGTATTTGGATCTCCCAACAAAAGTTTTAGCATAATTGTTTGTCCTCTAAAAAATTAATCCTATTACAAACATTATAAATTAGTGCGTTACAACTAAATGAGTAAAACTTATATCTCTGTATTTTTTAAAAAATTATCGATTAGGGTGTTTAAAAGTTACCTAATTAATTATTACATTTTTTCGAATTTTATAATTTCACACTAATGAAAACAATATTTTTAGTTAAACATTCAAAAGGGGCTCTTGGATTGAGATTATTTGGATTAGGTCCTAATCTTAAACCAACAAAAGGATTAGTTAAACTACAACAATTATTGCACCGTAACGCATTTTGGGCGAAAGGTAGAACAATTAATGACCTCCGCAAATGTCTTGCTAATAGCGATGTTATTATTAGTATCTGGTCTAACAATGAACCAGTTGGCTTCGGTAGAGCCTTATCCGATGGTATTTATAGAGGTGTTTTATGGGATATAGTAATTGATCAAAATCATCAAGGGAAAGGTTACGGAAAAATGATAGTAAAAAATATTTTAGAGTCAAAACAAATTAAAAATACAAAAAAAATTTATTTAATGACCACAAGCAAAAAATTATTTTATTCTCAAATTGACTTTAAAGAAGTTTCTTCTCAAAGTCTTTTAATACGGGAAATATAAATTATTTTTTAAACAAAAAATATTTTGAACCTAAATAATTATTTAAGGCCCCTATGAATGTTCCACACAACCAAGAAACCTTATGATCAATGAGTAATTTATTGAGAGAAAAAACTATTAATGACATTTCTAAACCTCCTAAAAAATAAATAATGCAGAAAATAAAAAAAGATCGCAATATTTTTTTTTGAGAATTATCTTTAAAAACCCAAATCTTTGCGAAAATAAATGACGATAAGAGTCCCGTTGAATATCCAAATACAGAAGCAAAGATTATGTTTTTAAAAATTGAGTAAATTAAGTTATATACAAGAAAATTTATGGATGTTGAAATAAACCCTGAAACAATAAATCTAAATATTTGATATTTATTTTCTTTAATTAGTTTTTCCAAAATTTAAAAAATTTTTTTTTAACATTTTTGAAATTAAGATATAAATTTTGCATAAAGCCACCTTATGAAAGGACCTAAAATAGGTATTGGCCCAAATGTAGGACCACAAAAATCAAAATAGTCTCTATGTTCTTTTATTAATCCATTTTTTGCAAATATCAAACGTGTAGTTCCAGGATAAATAAACTCTTTACCCATTATCTTTAAACCCATTGTCCACTCAATGAATCCACATTCTGCGTTTATTAAGATTGCATGAGTTTCTAAAGAAACATCATCACATCTTTTGACTAACTTTTCTTGAGCGGCAACATAAGAGTCTAATCCCTTTGTTTCCTGAGTAGGATCAATGAAGGTAACATCATTATTGTAGAATTCTGCCCATTTTTGTTTAGAAGGTGCATCCTTGCCATAAGGCTTGTTAAACAACTCCTTTAAATCATCTATAGAAACTTGTTTTGTCATATTTATTTTTTAGGTTTCATGTTTTGATTAAAAACATACCAATTCCAAGCAGTCTTTATTATACTTTCTAAATCTGGGAATTCTGTTTTCCATAGTAATTCCCTCTTCGCTTTTTCAGGAGAGGAAATAAGTACTGGAGGGTCACCTTGCCTTCTTTCGGATTTAAATATCTTAATCTCTTTCCCAGTAACCCTTTTTGCAGTATCTATAACTTCCATTATTGAATATCCTTTACCATTTCCAAGATTGTAAATTGATAAACTTTTATCATTAAGAATTTTATTTAAAGCTAAAACATGCGCTTTTGCTAAATCACTTACATGTACGTAATCTCTTATACAAGTACCATCAAATGTTGGATAGTCACTGCCATTGACCCGTATTGAACCCTCTTCATTAAAAAGAGCTTCAAGTACTAAAGGAATCAAATGTGTTTCTGGATTATGATCTTCACCAATATCCCCATTAATATCTGCTCCAGCAGCATTAAAATAACGAAGTATAGATACAGGCAGATTATAAGCTTTGTGATAATCAATTAAAATTTTTTCTATCATTAATTTACTCCTGCCATAAGGAGTAATAGGATTTTGTAGAGTCGTTTCAATTATTGGGATTTCGGTCTCTAAAGGCATACCATATGTCGCACAGGTAGAACTAAAAACAATAGGAATGGGTTTGGAATTTCTTTTCTTGGAATCATCTAACAAAGCCTCAAGAAGAGTGATGGTTTCTGCTAAGTTATTTTTGTAATATTTAGCAGGATTAATAACAGATTCACCAACATACGTGTAAGCAGCAAAATGCATAATGCCTTTTATATCTTTACCTCTGGTTGAGGAATGTTCACCTGAAAGCAGTTTTTGTAGAAGTTGCTTGTCTCCAACTTGACCAATAACTAAAGGAACTCCTAAAACATTTTCGACAATTTTTCTATGGCCATAAACTAAATTATCTAGTACAACTGGTTCAAAGCCTGCATTCTGAAGTTCCCTAATAGCATGAGAACCTATATATCCTGCACCTCCGGCAACTATTACAATAGACATATATCAAACAATCTTTAAAATCATTTTCAAGAAAGCATATGATGAAGTCGACCTCTCGACATTCTTCTTAGAAAGGAAGCTAAGCATTCTTTAAAATATAAGTCATAGCAATGATTCTCACAAATATAATTACAAAATGTAACCGTAATAGTAAAACTCTTCGTACAGAACCCAATTTGTATATTATGTAATCTTACCTTAGCCATATCAGTCAAACTGACTATTCTTTTAATTATACTGAGTATCACAAATTAGTGAATATAATTTAATCAAACAATTGACTAAACCATAAAGTTTAAACACGATAAACTACTTTTAAAAATGAAAGTTTTACAAAATCACTTGTCATAAAAAAATGGTTAAAAAAATTTTTTATTTTTTATTCCTTATATTTTGGCTAGAAACGATAAGTTTGTTTGCATTGTTATTTTTATCTAAACGATTACCTAACGTAGTGTTTGATCCTAAAAATTATAATTTCAATTTAAAATCTTCGAAAAAAAATTTTAGTGACCCATTGGGATGGGGTAGTGAAAAATTAAAAGAATCAACAACCATTCCTACTAAGGAATGTAGAGTCCATATGTTTGGAGATTCATTTATATCGTTTAACCCCTACAAATTAGTTGAATATCAAAATGAATTTATATCTCCAGAAAATCTTATTAGCAGAAAAACAGGTTGTAAAATATATAATTACGGAGTTGATGGTTATGGCTCTGATCAGGCCTTTTTAAAGTTTAAAGATCAAATTAAAAAAAACAATATACTACCTAATGACGTAGTGATTCTAAGTCACTTAACAGAAAATATCTTACGCAATTCTACTAGAAATCTTAGATTGTTATACCCAGATTCGTCAGCGGCTTCAACAAGTCTAAAACCAAAACTAATTTTAAAAAATGGAGAATTATCGGTGATTTCTATTCCTGAAAGTTTATCCAAAAGAGAAGTTGCAGAAATTAACCAAAAAGGAGTTACTACTAAAACTAAAAAAGAAGAAAACTCTTTATTCATTTCAAATGCTGTTAAGGGATCTCCTTCTGAGGTGAAATTTCCTTATACATTGAATCTTGTCAAAGCCTTTTTTTCATGGCACCTTGTACCAAGATTCCATGGAGAAGAAAAATGGTATCCTTTTTATCGTGAGAGTTCAATTCATTACATAGTAACCAAAAAAATATTAAAAGAATTTCATACTACAAGTATTAAAAATGGTTATAGGTCTATTACTTTAGATTTACCACTTGCAAATGACTTCAATAAATTTTTTAAATCAAATCAGAATAATTTCCCTTTAACTAAATACTTAAAGAGCATTAATTTAAATCATCATTCTTTTGGACATTACTTAGCAAAGTATCACCCAGTTGTTTTAAAAAATAAGTGTATTTTTTATGATGGAAGCAATGATGGAGGAGATGTCTGCAAATTTCATTTCAATCAAAAAGGTTATATTTTGATGATTAATTTTATAAGTGAATTAATAAATAATTTCTCTAATGAAACAAAGCTAAAAACCCTTAAATAATAATCCACTTTTTTTGCTATTTAGCTAATTTAAATCAAGCATATTTCTTAATTTATACTCATTTATTTCTCTGAATGAAAAACGAGTTTTTAAAGTATGAATCTGATCTTCCGCTCATCGATAAAAGGATAAGAAAGAGATATGAGTGCAGAATTGATATTATGCATTTATAAACAATTTTTTAGAAATGTCTCAAACCTATAAAAAACCCCATCTAAAACAGTGATTCAGGGAAGCGGATGAAGAGATTCGAACTCTCGACATTCTCCTTGGCAAGGAGATGCTCTACCACTGAGCTACATCCGCACAACTTTTATCTTATCTTAAAAAAGGAATGAAATAAACATAATCTTACTTTTTTTGGGAAACTAATTTAACTTTTTGATTAAAGAACCCATCTCAATTGCTTGTAAAGCATAATTCCAACCAAGATTATTTTTTATACCAGCTCGTTCTAAAGCCTGCTGCATACTATCTGTTGTTAAAACACCCAAAATAATTGGTACATTATTATCATAAGAAACTTGTGAAATTCCTTTGCTAGCTTCAGAAATTACAACATCATAATGTGATGTTTCACCACGAATTACAGCTCCAAGAGCAATTACAACATCATATTTTGTTTTTTTCAAAAGATTTTTTGCAGCAATTGGCAATTCGAAAGATCCAGGAACCCACACAATATCAAGCTCATTACTTGTTTCAGTAATATCTAAACCATGCCTTTTTAGACAATCAAGACATCCAGATAATAATTGATTAGTAATTAAATCATTAAATCTTGCCACTATTATACCCACCTTTAAAGTGGAAGCATTAGTAAAAGAGCCCTCAAAGATAGCCATTAAATTTTCTTTCTTATATAACTACACTCTCATGAAACGGTCTTAAGTTCAAACTAAGGCAGAAACTATCCCCGTAACAAAGACTAAAACTACCCAAACTGCAGCAATAGAATATATTTTTCTTCTACTCTCTTTCTGTCCCTCTTCCGAAGAAGGTGAGGTTACATATAAAACTGGAACACCAACTACTGCTATTAATGAAGCAAATAAAAGAGCATTTACAAAGAAAAAGTTAACTGCCTGCATGATTTGAACTTATTTTGAGATAATTATAGATACTATGATCTCATGAAAATGAATATTTTTAGAGAAAATTTACATACTTTTAGCCACTGTAAAAATGCAAAAAGAAAATTAGTCCCTAATATCAATTTATAAATAATAAAAAAATGCAAGAAGATACAATAATTCAGAAAAATTTATTTGTAATTAATAATGAACCTAAAAATCAAAAAAACACTCATCAAATTCCTGAAGATTTAACGAATGAAGAATTGAAAAATGAATCGCAGAAAAGACCCAGACAAAGAAAGAATTCTACTAATTTAATTAACAAATTTAAAAATGATCTAATTACAGAAAAAAAACATGACTGTATTCATGAGAAATCTTATAGTTATAAAACAGTTGAAAAACAAAAGTTAACTCCAATTCTCAAACATTATGTTCAATTGAAAGAAGAAAACAGCAATAGATTGTTGTTATATAGATTAGGCGATTTTTTTGAATGTTTTTTTGAAGATGCTGTATTTATATCGAACATATTAGAGATAACATTAACCAGCAAAGATGCTGGAAAAGAAATTGGGAAGATCCCTATGGCAGGAGTACCTCATCATGCAATGGAGAGATACTGCGCAGAGTTAATTAAGAAAAACCATTCAATAGTTATATGCGACCAGTTAGAAAAAAGTTCTGGGAACTATGGAACACCTCTTAAAAGAGGAATAACAAGAATTATTACCCCAGGAACTGTGATTGAAGAAGGGATGTTGGTTGCGAAAAAAAATAATTGGATAACAGCAATCCATTTGTCAGAAAACATTTCTGAAAAATTATATGAATGGGGTATCTCAAGAGCTGATGTAAGTACAGGAGAATTATTAACAATGGAGGGTAAAACACTCTCAAAACTGTTCGATGAAATTATTAAATTAGATACATCAGAAATCATTGTAGGAAGCAACGAAGAAAAAAATTTATTAGAGGAGCAAGATCAACAAATCAAATATACGGTTACTAAAGAGACTTTTTTCAGTATTAATGAAGCAAGTTCAACCATAAAAAACTATTTTGAAATTATAAGTTTAGAAGGTCTAGGACTCAATAATTTAAACAATGCGACTAAATCACTTGGTGGCTTACTAAATTATTTAGAGAAAATTAATCCTTCCAAATTAGAAAACGATTCTTCTCTAAAAATTTCTTTAGATTTTCCACAAATTGAATTTTCAAAAGATCGTTTAATAATTGATTATCAAACTGAAAAAAACTTAGAAATAAAAAATACACAACGAGAAAATAATTATGTCGGTTCTCTTCTTTGGAGCATAGATAAAACTTATACCTGCATGGGTGCAAGATGTTTAAGAAGATGGATAGACTCACCATTACTAAATATTGATGAAATTTGTAAAAGACAAAATATTATTTCAAACTTTCTAGAGTCCAAAAAATTACGAGTAGATACCCAAAATATACTCAGAGCAATGGGAGATTTAGAGAGACTTTCTGGTAGGGCATGCGCTGGTCATGCAAGTCCAAGAGATTTGATCGCAATATCAGAGGGTCTAAAAAAATTACCCAGATTAAAGTCGATTGTTAAGTTATTTAATTATAAAATGCCATCTTGGATAGATCAATTGAAAAATATTGATAATGAACTTTTAGAATTAGCAGATCTAATAAGTTTCAAGCTAGTAGAAAATCCCCCTTTGAATACTAGTGAAGGAGGAATTATCCATGATGGAGTTGATAATGTTTTAGATGGCTTACGTAACTTAATAGACGACTATTCAGATTGGTTAAATCAAGAAGAATTAAAAGAAAGAAAAATTAGTAAAATATCAAATTTAAAAATTCAATTCCATAAGAACTTTGGTTATTACATTTCAATAAACAAATCTAAAGTAAATTTAGCCCCTCATCATTGGATTAAAAGACAAACTCTTACTAATGAGGAAAGATATGTAACTACAGAAATTAAAAATAAAGAAAGTAAAATATTTCAAGTCAAAAATCGGGCAGCTGCAAAAGAATATGAATTATTTTGCGAGATCAGAAATCTTGTCGCTTCAAAAACAAAAGAAATAAGATCTATTGCAAAATCAATTGCCTGTATGGATGCATTACTTGGTTTAGCAATTACATCATTAGAAAATAATTTTATAAAACCAACTCTTTTACCCATTACAAATTCAGCAAAAGAGAAAAAAACAGAAATACTAGCAGGAAGGAATCCTATTGTTGAACAGTTATTAATAAATAAGCAATTTATATCTAATGATATTTTATTTAATAATCAGCAAAAATTAATAATATTAACTGGCCCTAATGCAAGTGGAAAGAGTTGCTTTATTAGACAAATAGGTTTAATACAAATCCTATCTCAAATTGGGAGCTTTATCCCTGCAAGCAAAGCAGAAATTCAAATTGTAGATCGAATATTTACGAGAATTGGAGCCGTAGATGATCAATCATCTGGGCAATCTACATTCATGGTAGAAATGTCAGAAACAGCGTCAATTCTTAATCAAGCGACATCAAACTCTCTGGTCTTACTTGATGAGATAGGAAGAGGAACATCTACTTTTGACGGGCTATCTATTGCATGGTCAGTGAGTGAATATCTTGCAAAAAAAATTGTCTGTAATACCATTTTTGCAACCCATTATCATGAACTAAATTTTCTTAAAAATACAAACGCAAATGTAGAAAACTTTCAAGTTTTAGTAAAACAAAAAACAGATAAACTTCATTTTTGTCATAAAATTAAAAAAGGTGGTGCAAGCAAAAGTTATGGAATTGAAGCTGCAAAGTTAGCCGGTGTGCCTAATGAAGTTGTGGACAAAGCTAGATTAGTTTTAGATTATTTAGAAAAAAATAATAAGTTAAATTCTAAAATTGAAATTAAATAACTAATTACAATGAAGTAACATTAAATTATTTTAAATAGTCTCCCTTAATAAGGCGTTAATAGCTGCTGCTGCCATGGCAGCTCCTCCTCTTGAAGAATTGACAACAATCCTTGGGAAATTTGTATTGAGTAGTTTCTCTTTACTTTGCCGAACCCCAATAAAACCTACAGGCATCCCAATAATTAAACTAGGAATTTGTTTTGAATTCTTCAGAATCTCCAATAGATTAACTAACGCAGTAGGAGAACTTCCAATAACGATAATTGGTGATTTACTTCCAGAATTTTTCGCAGATAATTCAATCCAACCTTTTTCTATTCCATAAGCAGTTTTAGTTAATCCCAGTAAATCTTTATCATTAATCCATTTTTTTGCAGAAAAAACTGAATTTCCACAAGTATTTTTTGCCATTGATTTAATAGCTGCTGCTGCCATATCAGTATCAGTCAATATTGGCGCGCCTTCTTTTAAAGATTTTACTGCTTTTTCACAGGCTCCTTCACTAAATTCTAAAAGTTTCTGAATACTAAAATCACCTGAGGTATGAATTAATCTTTCTAAAACTTTATTTTCTAAATAATTAAAATTATTTTTTATCAAATTAGATTTGATAAATCTAATACTTTCTAAAAAAATAGGATGATCTTTTAACATTAAAATTAAGTCTTACTTATCTTATAAGTAAGCATAATTATAATAGGCTTCTTTTTTATCAAATATGCCAATACAAATAATTTGGGGAAATGATTTAAATGCATGTAATAAGTTTATTCAAGAAATAATTGATCATAACGTATCCAAAACGTGGAAAGAAATTAATGTGAGCTGTTTAAACGGTGATGAAGACACTCAAATCAACCAAGCATTTGATGAAATACTTACGCCTCCTTTAGGGGACGGATCACGAGTAGTTGTGTTAAAAAATAACCCAATATTCACAAATAAAAATGAGGAATTAAGAATAAAGTTTGAAAGAATTTATAAAAATATTCCAAGCAATACTTTTTTTATTTTGCAAAACACTAAAAAACCAGATTCAAGGCTCAAGAGCACCAAATTTATTCAAAATTTAATCAAAAATAATTTAGCAACTGAAACGTCATTTTCTTTACCAGATATCTGGGATTACGAAGGTCAAAAAAGATATATAGAAAATACAGCAAATGCAATGAATATCAATCTTGGTAAGGGAGCAGCTGAATGTATTTTTGATTCAATAGGCAATGAAAGTTTTAACTTAATAAGCGAATTAGCCAAAGCAAAATTATATCTATCTGCATCAAATAATGATGAAAACAAAGAACTCATTCTCGAAAGTGATGATGTAAAAAAAATATTTAATACTCATCAGTCAAATATCTTTAAAGTAATTGATCACCTATTACAAAAAAACATTAATGAAAGTCTTATAGAAATCCATTATTTATTAAAAAAAGGAGAACCTGCATTAAGGCTAAATGCGGGATTAATAAGTCAAATCAGAATGCATACCATTGTAAAATTACTGCATAAATCTGGTGAGCAAGATTTAAGCAAAATATGCAAAATTGCTAATATTTCTAACCCTAAAAGAATATTTTTTATACGTAAAAAAGTAAATAATACATCCTCAGTTTTCTTAATCAATTTGATGAGTATTTTATTAGATATTGAATCTTCACTAAAAAAAGGCAATAATTCTACTAGTGTTTTTACAGAGAATCTCATTAAATTAAGTTAATCAAATATTAAGTTTGATAATTTACATTATGATTTAAATATGGCTTTATTAATCAAAAAATTTGGGGGTACTTCAGTTGGAGATATTACAAAAATTAAGGCTATTGCTCAAAGTATTGGACAAAGTAAAGAGGCTGGAAATGAAATAGTAGTAGTTGTATCTGCAATGGGTAATTCAACAGATAATTTAAATCAGTTAGCAGAATCAATTAGCAAAAATCCAAATAGTAGAGAATTAGATATGCTCTTATCTACAGGGGAGCAAGTAACTATTGCACTGCTCTCAATGTCACTTAATGAATATGGGATCCCTGCAATATCTATGACAGGGAGTCAAGTTGGAATTATTACTGAATCAATTCACGGAAAAGCAAGAATTCTAGATATCAAAACAGAACGTATACAAAACTATATTAATCAAGGTTATGTAGTAGTAATTGCTGGTTTTCAAGGTTCCACTCTAAGTCATACTGGATCGATGGAAATAACCACTTTAGGAAGAGGGGGTTCAGATACTTCAGCGGTGGCCCTCTCAACAGCATTAGGTGCTGAAACTTGTGAGATATATACTGATGTTCCTGGAGTTCTTACCACAGACCCAAGAATAGTGCCTAATGCAAAATTGTTAGATCTAATTAGTTGCGAAGAAATGCTAGAACTTGCAAGTGTTGGCGCATCGGTTCTCCATCCTAGAGCTGTAGAAATTGCTCGTAATTATGGAATAAAATTATATGTAAAATCAAGCCAAACCCTTTCAAATGGAACTCTCTTACATAGCAAAATAAAACCAATACCTCTCAAAAGAGGGGGATTAGAATTAACAAAAACTGTAAATAGTCTTGAAGTATTGGAAAACCAAATTGTTTTTAGTATTTCTAGCCTACCTGATAGACCTGGAATTGCAGCTCAAATATTTGAAACTTTATCGCAAGCAAACATAAATGTTGATTTAATAATCCAAGC
Source organism: Prochlorococcus sp. AG-442-M23 (assembly GCA_003209655.1). Taxonomy (GTDB): domain Bacteria; phylum Cyanobacteriota; class Cyanobacteriia; order PCC-6307; family Cyanobiaceae; genus Prochlorococcus_A. The sequence continues at coordinate 232,070 of QCPW01000001.1, forward strand.
TACTCATGATGGGAATAGTAATGATATTGCATTTACAGTTAATGAGTTTGAGTTAACAAAAACTATTGAACAATGTAAATTAATAACCGATCATTTAGGCGGAGAATATAATTTTAAAACAAATATGACAAAGTTAAGTATTCAAGGAGCGGGAATAATGGGAAGGCCAAGTGTTTCGGCTGATTTATTTGAAACTTTATCGCAAGCAAACATAAATGTAAGATTAATAGCTACAAGCGAGATCAAAGTCAGCTGCGTAGTTGATATAGATAATATTCCAAAAGCTATTAGATTTATAAGTGAAAAATTTAAATTATCTGATAAACAAATTTTTATCAATCCATTATTCGAGAAAGAGGATTTGCCTGAAGTAAGAGGTATTGCATTAGATAAAAATCAAGTTCAAGTTAGTTTCCGTAACCTACCTGATAAACCTGGTGTAGCCGCTTCAATATGTTTAGCTCTAGCAGAGAGTAATTTAATTTTTGATACTATTGTTCAGTCTGAAAGGTTAACATCTTTCAAAACCAAAGACATAAGTTTTACCATGAACAAGCAAGATAGAAAAAGAGCTAATAAAATTTTTCAATCCTTAACAAAAAAATTAGCAGGATCATTTATTGAAGATGGACCTGAAATAGCCAAAGTAAGCACAGTTGGAGCTGGAATGGCATTTAAAGTTGGAACAGCTGGGAAAATATTTAGGGCGCTTGCAAATAAAAATATTAATATTGAAATGATTGCTACAAGCGAGATAAGAACTTCTTGTATCGTCTTAGAAAAGGATTGCGACCAAGCAGTCAATGCAATTCATTCTTATTTCGAATTAGATAAATAATTTATTAATTAATTAACTATTTCTAGATAATTTTTGCCTAAGTTTCTTAATTCTATCTCTGAGATCTGCAGCTTCTTCAAAATTGAGTTCTTTTGCAGCATTTTTCATCTTGTTTTCTAATTTTTCAATTAAATCAGGCATTTCTTCAAGTAAACACTGATTATCTTTAGAGTTTAAAATCTCGTCTGTTTTATTATTAACAATATTTATAAGATCTTTAGATAATCCTGCACTATCTAATTTTCTGGATAATTCTAAAAATGATAATATTGAATTTTCTATTTTCTTACCGGCGGCTTTAGGAGTAATACCGTTGATCTGGTTATATTTTTTTTGGATAGTTCTTCTTCTATCAGTTTCAGATATTGCTCTTTTCATAGATTCGGTATAGTTATCTGCATAAAGTAAAGCAACCCCTTCCACATGCCTAGCAGCTCTTCCAATAGTTTGAATTAGCGAACGCTCAGCTCTCAAAAAACCCTCCTTATCAGCATCTAAAATTGCAACTAAAGAAACTTCAGGTAAATCAAGTCCTTCTCTAAGCAAATTTACTCCAACTAATACATCATATTCACCCAATCTAAGATCTTGTATGATTTCTATCCTTTCAATTGAATGAATTTCAGAATGCAAATACCTTACTCTTACTTTATTATCCGATAAAAAATCTGTAAGATCTTCTGCCATCCTTTTTGTGAGAGTAGTGACAAGTACTCTTTGTTTCTTCTTAGCTCTAACTCTTATTTCTGACAAAAGATCATCTATTTGACCATCACTAGGCCTTACATCAATGATTGGATCTAAAACACCTGTTGGTCTTATAACTTGTTCAATAAACTGGCCTTCACATTGATCCAGTTCCCATTGACCAGGAGTTGCACTAATAAATAATGTCTGTCTAGATTTTTCCCAAAACTCTTCACACTTTAAAGGTCTGTTATCCGCAGCACTCGGCAACCGAAACCCATGATCTATTAATACCTTTTTTCTGGCTTGATCTCCATTGTACATTGCATGTAATTGTGGGCATGTTACATGACTTTCATCAATCACTAATAACCAATCTTTTGGGAAATAATCTATTAAGCATTCTGGAGGAGTCCCAGCATCTCTTCCAGCTAAATGACGTGCGTAATTTTCAACACCATTGCAATATCCTACTTCTCTAAGCATTTCCAAATCATATTTTGTACGCTGTTCTAATCGTTGAGCCTCCAACAACTTCCCCTCATAAGCAAATTTTTCTAATTGTTCTTTTAATTCACTTTTTATAGCACTAATAGCAGCATCTAATCTTTCTTTTGGAGTAACAAAATGCTTAGCAGGATAAACACTAACCTGATCAAGACTTTCAAGAATCTCTCCAGTTAAGGGATCAACAAATCTAATAGCCTCTATTTCATCTCCAAATAATTCAATTCTTATCAACCTATCTTCATAAGCTGGACCAATTTCTAATACATCCCCTTTAATTCTAAATCTGCCTCTAGTGATTTCTAAATCATTCCTTGTATATTGATTATCAACTAATGATCTCAAAGAAGAACGCAAATTTATTGATTCTCCTACCACAAATTTAACAGCCGCCTTTAAATATTCACTTGGTATTCCAAGACCATAAATACAGCTAATTGATGCAACAACAATTACATCTTTCCTTTCAAATAAGGATCGAGTAGCCGAATGCCTCAGCATATCAATCTCCTCATTAATTGAGGCAGTTTTTGCTATGTATGTATCACTGACTGGAACATAAGCCTCGGGTTGATAATAATCATAGTAAGAGATAAAGTATTCAACTGCATTATTAGGAAAAAACTCTCTTAATTCATTGCATAATTGAGCAGCTAAAGTTTTATTATGAGCCAAAACAAGAGCAGGTCTTCCAGTTTGTTCTATTACATTTGCAATAGTGAATGTTTTTCCGGTCCCAGTTGCTCCCAAAAGAGTTTGAAACTCTTTACCGCTATTAACTCCATGAACTAATTTTTTAATAGCTTCGGGCTGATCACCATTCGGTTCATATGGTGCTTGAAGCGTATAGTTTTTCATTCAGCTAATAGCTTTATCTTTGCTTATATTAAGAAATTTTTTCTTTAATTATTGAATTTTCTAAAGATTCTTTTAAACCTCGAACAACAGCAATCATGGATATTAAATCATCTAATTTATTCACTACAGATCCAACTCCAACTGCGGAAGCTCCACATGATAACGCTAAGGGACATGTAACCTCGCTTAAACCTGAAGCACTCATAATTGGAATATGAATAGACTGTTTCTTAAATTCTTTATATATTGCAAAAGTAGCTGTCAATGTAGGTACTGACTTTTCAAATAATCCTTGTATACCTGAATTATATGGATGAGTACTTGTACCTCCTTCAGTTTGAATAATGTCAGCGCCTTCAAAAACTAATTTAACGGCAAGATCAACCTGCCTGTCTAAAGGAATAGTATGAGGTACTGTAACTGATAGTGGAACATTAGGTAAAATATCTTTAGTTTCTTTTGTAAGATTTAAAACTTTCTCCTCCGAGAAAGTAATGCCTTGTTCATAAAAACTATCATAGTTTCCTATTTCGATTAAAGAAGCTCCTGCTTTTACTGAATTAATAAATAATTTAGGATCCACAGAACTTACACAAATTGGTAATGATGAAATCTCAATAGCAGATTCAACTAATTCAGGTTTACAAGCTAAATCAATCAAATCAGCACCTCCTAAAGACGCTGCTTCCGAAATTTTTTTAACAGATTGGAGTTCAAAATTATTTAATCCTGAAATAACTTTGAGTAAAGATTTATGGCTTAACTCTTCTTGAATTGTTTGTGGCAAAAGATTAATCAGACTCATTGACTTGATGAATTTATTACCCGATTGTGACATTGTTTTAGTAAAACAGTGAATTTTTTTAAAAATATTATTTGAGTTACACAATATGTCTAATAAAAATTTAACAAAAAAAAATTGGACATCCTGGCATCATCTCCTTCATAAGGAGTTTTTAATCAACAAACAACTAATTCCTAATGGAGCAAATCTATTGCTAGCAGTTTCCGGAGGACAAGATTCTATGGCTTTATTAAACCTAATCTATGATATGAAAACACAGCACAATTGGTATGTACATGTTTGGCATGGAGATCATCAATGGCATGAAAAATCTGAGAAATATGCTTTGGAATTAAAAAGATACTGTAATCAAAAAAATATCTCATTTTTATTTGATAGAGCTGATAAAAAAACAATTTCTTCTGAAGGAAAAGCACGAGACTGGAGATATCAAAAATTAAGGGAAAGAGCAAATCAATTATTATCTGAAAACCCAAATAATATTGCAGTTTACTTAATGACGGGCCACACCAGCACAGATAATGCAGAAACATTTTTACTAAATTTAGCTAGAGGGAGCAATTATGCAGGACTAAGCTTTATCAACAAAAAAAGATTACTTGAACAAAATATCTTTTTAATAAGACCATTATTAATATTTAGCAGAGAAGATACCAAAGCAATTTGTGACTTGATGAACATTCCCATTTGGGAAGACCCATCTAATTATGATCTAAAAATAAAAAGAAATTTAGTAAGAAAAAAAATTATCCCAACTTTTGAAACTTTGTATCCAAATTATTCCAAAAGAGTTAATAGTTTTGCAGAAAAAATGAGTAAGTTTAATGAAGAGCAAAAGGATTTAGCTCAACTTGCATATCAATCTTGTAAAGATACAAATGGTTTGAACAGGCAAATATTAAATAGCTTATGCATTGAAGCTAGATGTACTATTTTAAATATTCTCTTAAAAAAGAATTGCTCAAAACAATTAAATTCAAATAATCTTTATCATTTAGCCTCTTCAATTTTTGAAAAAGATAGAGGCCAAATAAACTTACCAGAAAGATTAAAGATTATTTGGAACGAAGATTATATCAATCTTAAAAAATCCTAAGAGGTTACTGCTGATCTTCTTCTTCGAGTCCTACCCTCAAAAGAGTCTTCTTTTTCAGAATTATCTATTGATTCTTTTGAAGGCTTGGAATTATTTTGAGGATTCAGGGTACTAGGATTATTTGAATTTTTAGGATTATTGTTATTTCTTTTTTGGAAATTTTGATTATTTCTATTCCTGTTATGAATATTTTGATCTTCAGTAATCTTTGGAATATAAGCTCGAGTACCACTTGGTGCTGGCTGTACTAAACAAAGAATTAATGGCTCGACTTGTAACTCTCTTCTCATTCTTCTAGTCAAACCATTTTCAATTTCTCTTTGAACACCAATCCAATCTACCTCGAAATTATTAGGGCCAGTTTGCCTAGATAACTGCTTCCATCTGTTTTCTAAAACCCAACTAATTTCTCGTTCAGTCCACATAGACATTTTTCTAGGTTCTGCAGTAGTCACAACTCCTCTTAAGTTAACTCTTGGAGGAGCAACCATTTTCCCATCTGTACTAATAGGCGCTAGAACAGTTACGACACCATCACCAGCTAATTGCTGCCTTTCTTTTAATACTCGGGCATCAACAATCCCATTTCGAGAATTATCAAGTAATTCAACTCCAGCTTTTACAGGATCTCCTTTTTTAATAGAATCAGGAGTTAATTCAACAACATCTCCATTTTCAATAATTAAAATGTTATCTTTTGGCACTCCCATTATTTGAGCACTTCTGCTATGGCAGACAAGCATTCTGTGTTCTCCGTGAACAGGAACAAAAAACTTAGGTTTAGCTAATGCCAACATTAATTTTTGATCTTCTTGGAAGCCATGACCAGACACATGAATATTCTCGCCTTTTCCATAAACGACTTTCGCTCCCATTTTCATTAATCTATCTATTGTATTAACGACACCAATAGTATTTCCTGGAATTGGGCTAGCAGAGAATATTACTGTATCAGTAGTTTTAAGACGAACATGCTGATGCTCCCCACGAGAAATTCTACTCAAAGCTGCCAAAGGTTCACCTTGACTACCAGTCATCAATAATAAAGTTTCTCTATCAGGTAAATCTCTAATTTGTTTAATAGGAACAAACAAATCGTCTGGGCATTTCATATAACCAATATCTCTAGCTTTAGCTATAACATTTATCATTGATCTACCCAACAACCCCACCTTCCTTCCATGTTTCATGGCTAGCTCTAAGATCATTGTTACTCTATGAACAGAACTAGCAAAGGTGGTAAGGATAACTCGTTCTTTTGCCTCAGCAATATGTTTTTCTAAAGAAGGATAAATAGTTTTTTCAGAGGGACAAAAACCTGGAACTTCTGCATTAGTAGAATCACTAAACATACATAAAACACCCTTTTCGCCATAGTGAACCATCCTTTCAATATCAAATTGTTCTCCATCAACTGGCATATGATCAAACTTAAAATCGCCGGTAAATATAATAGTGCCGACAGGTGTTGTCACTGCTAAAGAAAAACTGTCGCAAATTGAATGAGTATTACGAATAAATTCAACTGAAAAATGCTGTCCTACTTTCACGACATCCCTTGGATTAACAGTCTGTATTGTCGTTCTATCAGATACACCTGCCTCCTCCATTTTTCCTCTTAACATTGACATTGCCAATCTTGGGCCGTAAATAATCGGAATATTAAAGTGCTTCAGATGATGTGAAATACCTCCGATATGATCTTCATGTCCATGAGTGACTATCATTCCTTTAATTCTTCTTTGATTTTCCTTCAAAAAAGTTGTGTCTGGCATTACAACATTTACACCATGCATGCCATCTGAAGGAAAAGCTAGTCCAGCATCAACAAGCATTAATTCATCTCCAAACTCAAATACACAAGTATTTTTTCCGATTTCATGTAAGCCTCCTAATGGTATTACTCTTAAAGTCGGGCTATTAATTTTAGATCCTGTTGAATTAATTGATGATCTATTAATGGTTGAATTTGATCTTGATTGCATAATTTGTAACTTATAAAGTCTTTCTTGTAATCAAACTAATTTTATTTAAATTTAATTATCAAGTAAATAAGATCCTTAATGTAAGGATTTGAGGATAATTGAAAGTTGTTTTTTCAGTTCAATTGATAGTGGGGATAGAGGACTTCTAGGATTACCTACATTCCACCCAGAAAGCTCTAAAGCTGCCTTAATTGGAATGGGATTAGTTGTAATAAAAAGTGTCTTAAAAAGAGGTTGAAGTCTTTCATGAATTACTAGAGCAGATGAAACTTCTCCTTTATGAAATAATTCAATCATTTCTTTAAGTTGAAGGCCAACCAAATGGCTTGCCACACTTACTACACCAACAGCACCAACAGATAACATAGGAAGCAACAATGAATCGTCGCCACTATATATAGAGAGATTAGGGCCACAAACGGACCTTAACTCTGTTACTTCCTCTATTCTACCGCTTGCTGCTTTAATACTGAGAATATTTGGGAAATTCATAAGTTTATTTACAGTATTAGGTAATAAATTACAACCAGTTCTTCCTGGTATGTTGTAAAGCATTAGAGGTAAATTTTTAGCTGCACTCGCTATAGAACTAAAATGGTTAAAGAGACCTTCCTGGGGAGGCTTATTGTAGTAGGGAACAACAACTAAAGCACCATCTGCACCAAATTCGTACGCTTTCTTCGTAGCCTCTATTGCCTCACTTGTACAATTACTTCCTGTACCAACTATTACTTTACATCCAGAATTTAAAGAGCCTTTAACTGCAACAAACAAATCATGCTGTTCTGACCATGAAAGAGTTGGAGATTCTCCTGTAGTTCCACAAAGAACAATTCCATCTGAACCATTTTCAAAAAGATAATTTGAAAGTTTGATGGCTAATTCGTAATCTACCTCACCATTTTCTTTAAATGGAGTAACCATTGCAGTTAATATTCTCCCAAATAATGGATTAGAGGATTTGGTATTATCAGCAGTCATTTTTTTTCAATTAATAGTTCAGCTATTTGAACAGCATTAAGTGCTGCTCCTTTCCTTATTTGGTCTCCACATAACCACAATTCTAATCCATTGGGATTACTTATATCAGTTCTTACTCTTCCCACAGCAATATTATCTCTTCCCATGACATCATTTGGCATAGGGAACCTATTGTTTTGAAAGTCCTCGATTATTTCTATACCATCAGCTTTTTTTAATTCATGAATAGCATATGAGGGTTGAATAATATCCTCAAATTCAATATTGACTGATTCAGAATGGGCTCTAAGAACTGGAACCCGAACGCATGTTGAAGAAAGTTTAAGATCAGAGTTATTTAATATTTTACGTGTTTCGTTTGTCATTTTCATCTCTTCTTCACAGTAATTATTTGAAAGCATTGGTGAATTATGAAGAAACAAATTAAATGCTAGTGAATATGGTAAAACTTCACTTTCTTTTGGATCTCCCTGCAAATATTGCTTAGTTAAAAACTTTAGTTCTTCCATTGCTAATTGGCCTGCACCACTTACAGATTGATAAGTTGAAACGATTACTCTTTTTATAGGAGAAATATTTTTTAAAGGCGCCAAAACCAAAGTCAGTAATATAGTTGTACAATTCGGATTTGCAATAATACCATTATGCTTTAAAGCTTCATAGGCATTGACTTCAGGAACAACAAGAGGGACATCTTTTTCTAATCTAAATGCACTTGAATTATCAATTAAAACAGCATTTTGATCTTGAACTGTTGCCATCCATTTTTTTGAAATACTTCCACCAGCAGAAGCAAAAACTAAATCAACATTTAAGAATTCATCTTTAGTTGCTTTTTTGGTAATAATTTCTTCTCCTTTCCACCTAATTATCTTTCCTTCTGAACGTTCAGATGAAAGCAATACTAATTCTGAGATGGGGAACTCTCTCTCTTCGAGTATATTAAGCAGCTCAGATCCAACCGCACCTGAGGAACCTAAAATAACTACTTTTAAAGGCCTATTTGGCAAAAATGGAGATTTTCTCACTATTTAAAACAAAAAATTATGCAATTAAATATTTTTCTTACTGTATCAAAAAAGTTAACTTTCAAGGAAATCACTTAATGTGGAATAATTAAGTTTCTGCTTATTGTAATAATTTCAAAACTCAAACATGATTAAAGAAGCATTGATAGTAAAAACAACCGCACTTCCTCAAAGTAGAATTGCATTAGAATTAGAAATACCTTCTAATACATGTAAATCATGCGTAAATGAAACAATAAATTCCATAAGTCGTTCAGCTAAAATTCCTGGATTTAGGCTTGGCAAAATTCCAAAAAAAGTATTAATACAACGAATCGGTATTACTCAACTACATGCCTCTGCTTTAGAAAAAATAATTGATAAATCTTGGAATGAAGCTTTAAAAATGGAATCAATAGAACCCCTAAGTGAACCAGAATTAGTTGATGGATTTGAATCCTTACTTAAAAATTTCAGTCCGGACAAACCCCTAAAGATTACTCTTCAAACTGATGTTGCACCGCTATTAAAATTAAAAAAATCAAAAGGACTATCAGTCGAGATTAAAAAAAATAAATTCGACCCCAAATCTATAGACGAAGCTTTAGAAAAATCAAGAAAGCAATTAGCAAATATTGTTCCGGTTAATAATAGGCCTGCTGAGTTGGGTGATATTGCCGTAGTAAGTTTTAAAGGAATATATAAAGATTCCAAAAAAGAAATAGAAGGTGGATCAAGTGAATCAATGGATCTTGAATTAGAAAAAAACAAAATGATTCCAGGATTCGTTGAGGGAATTGTTGGTATGCAAATTGATGAGAATAAAACTCTTAATCTCAAATTTCCCGAAGACTATTCTCATGCAGATTCGAAAGGTAGAGAAGCAATTTTTGAAGTAAGTCTAAAAGACCTTAAGGAAAAAGAATTACCAGAATTAAACGATGATTTTGCAAAACAATCTGGCAATAAAGACTCACTAAAAGAATTAAAAAAAGATATAGAAAACCAACTCAAGGAAAATTTTGAAAATACTCAAAAAAATATCAAAATTGAAGCTTTAATGGATGCACTATCAAAAGAATTAGATGCAGAAATTCCAAAAGCAATGATTGACATTGAAGTTAGAAATAATATTGAACAAACAGCGCAAAGATTTGCTCAACAGGGAATGGATATTAAATCAACTTTCACTCCAGAATTAGTTAAATCTTTAGCTGAGTCAACTCGGCCTCAGGCTGAAAAAAATGTTCAAAGAAATTTAGCGCTAAAAGCATTATCAGAAAGTGAAAATATTACAGTCGAAGATAAAGAAATAGAACAAAAAATAAAGGAATATGAAGATGAGATTTCTAAATCTTCAAAACAAATTGACATTCAGAAATTAAAAGAAGTTCTTCGTAACGACCTGCTAAAAGAGAAATTAATCATTTGGCTTGAAGAAAATTCAACGATAAAAGAAATAAGTGGAAAATCAACTGCAAAATCAACTGCAAAATCAACTACCAAAAAAAGAAATCCAAACAAAAATGAATCAAAGGAAAATAAAAAGAAAAAAACTAATTTATAGAAAATTTAACTAATTAACAAAAAAACTCTTAAATTAAATAAAAGAAGAGACTAACTTCGTGAATTCTGAACAAAAACATTTAATCCAAAGCTCAATCTATTCTCGTGATATTAATAACCCGAGATCAGCTGTTCCTACCGTTGTAGAACAATCAGGTAGAGGAGAAAGAGCGTTTGATATTTACTCTAGATTATTGAGAGAAAGGATAATATTTTTAGGAACTGGGATTAACGATCAAGTGTCAGATTCACTAGTTGCACAATTATTATTTCTAGAAGCCGAAGATCCTGATAAAGATATCCAAATATATATTAATTCTCCGGGAGGTTCCGTTACTGCAGGATTAGCCATATATGACACGATGCAGCAGATCTCTCCAGACGTTGTAACAATCTGTTTTGGTGTCGCTGCAAGCATGGGGGCCTTCCTTCTTTCTGGGGGGGCCAAAGGAAAAAGGTTAGCTTTACCGAACTCAAGAATAATGATTCATCAACCATTAGGAGGCGCGCAAGGACAAGCAGTTGAAATTGAGATACAAGCAAAAGAAATTCTATTTCTTAAAAAAACATTAAATTCTCTTTTAGCAGAACATACTGGTCAATCATTAGAAAAAATTAATGAAGATACTGAAAGAGACTATTTTCTATCGCCTACTGAAGCTGTTCAATATGGATTAATTGATAAAGTTATAAAAAATGACAAGTGAAAGTAATATTTTAAGATTATGATGACGAATTCAATTTTATAAGCAATCCTAAGTAAGTAAGGGATTTTAACCTTTTTTATTTTTCACAATATTTGGTAATCGATGGCAAAATTTGACGCCCATCTTAAATGTTCATTTTGTGGCAAATCACAAGATCAAGTTAGAAAACTTATAGCTGGTCCAGGGGTTTACATTTGTGATGAATGTATAGACCTTTGTAATGAAATTCTCGACGAAGAATTAATTGATAATCAAGCAAAACTAAATAACTCTCAACAAGTAAATAAAAAATTACCCATAAGTAATTCCGATAAATCAGTTCCCTTAGAATTAACTTCTATTCCCAAACCACTTGAAATTAAAACTTTTCTTGATAACCAAGTTGTAGGTCAAGAATCTGCAAAAAAAATACTATCAGTTGCTGTTTATAATCACTACAAAAGACTATCTTGGAGATTAAAAGAAAAAGATAAAGAAACTAATCTAAATGAGTCTCAAGCAACTAAACTACAAAAATCAAATATTCTACTTATTGGCCCAACTGGCAGTGGTAAAACATTATTAGCACAAACTTTAGCTGAATTTCTTGATGTTCCTTTTGCAGTGGCTGATGCAACAACTCTGACTGAGGCTGGATATGTTGGTGAAGATGTTGAAAATATATTATTGAGACTTCTGCAAAAATCAGAAATGAATGTAGATTTAGCTCAAAAAGGAATTATATATATTGATGAAATAGACAAGATTGCTAGAAAAAGTGAAAATCCATCAATCACAAGAGATGTTTCTGGAGAAGGGGTTCAACAAGCATTATTAAAAATGCTTGAGGGGACAATTGCAAATGTTCCACCACAAGGAGGAAGAAAGCACCCTTACCATGACTGTATTCAAATCGATACAAGTCAAATTTTGTTTATATGTGGAGGTGCATTTATAGGCTTAGAAGATATTGTCCAAAAACGTTTAGGGAAGCATTCCATTGGATTTACCACTAACCAAGAAGTAAACAAAGTAGATTCCAAAAAAATAGTTGATTCCCGAGATGCTCTCAAGAATTTAGAACTAGATGATCTAGTCAAATACGGATTGATTCCAGAATTTATAGGAAGAATTCCTGTATGTGCGGTATTAGATCGTCTTTCTAAAGAAACTCTGGAATCAATCTTAACGGAACCAAGAGATGCACTAGTAAAGCAATTTAAAACTTTATTAAGTATGGACAATGTTGAATTAAATTTCGAACCAGAATCTGTTGAAGCAATTGCTAAAGAAGCTTTCAAACGAAAAACAGGTGCAAGAGCTCTTAGATCAATAATTGAAGAATTAATGCTTGATTTAATGTATACACTTCCATCGCAAGAAGAAGTAAAAGAATTCACCATTACAAAAAAAATGGTAGACAATCTATTTTCAACCAAAATTGTTAAACTTCCTGCAGGATCTAATAGAATTATTAAAGAATCTGCATAAAAGTTAAGGTTGTCTTTTTGATAAATTCAACCGAATCATTTAAATTTAGAATGATAAATGCTTAATATTCATAAACCTTTTCATCAAAAATACAGGCCCGGTAATCTCGATGAGCTTATTGGTCAAGAATTTATATCAACAACTCTTAAACAAGCATTAATTTCTAAGAAAATTGCACCTGCTTATCTTTTTAATGGACCTAGAGGGACAGGGAAAACATCAAGTGCAAGAATATTTGCAAAATCATTAAATTGCCTATCATCTGAAGAAGCAACATCCAATCCATGCGGGACTTGTGAGTTATGTACACAAATTGCAGACGGCAATGCTCTTGATGTTATTGAAATTGATGCCGCATCTAATACCGGAGTTGAAAATATAAGAGAAATAATAGATAGAGCAAGATTTGCTCCTACTCAAGCCAGATGGAAAGTATATGTAATTGATGAATGTCATATGCTTTCAACAGCTGCGTCAAACGCTTTGCTGAAAACTATTGAAGAACCTCCCGAAAAAGTTGTTTTTATTCTTGCGACTACAAATCCTGAAAGAGTTATAAATACTATCCAAAGTAGATGTCAAAAATTTGACTTTAAAAGAATAAGCTCAAATACTATTTTTCATCACCTTACAGACATCGCAAAAAAAGAATCAATTAAATTTGAATCTCAAGCGTTAAGACTTATTGCGAAAAGATCTAATGGTGGAATGCGCGACGCACAAAGTTTACTAGATCAATTAAGTCTTCTTCCTAATGGCATAACTACTAACGATGTTCAAAACTTACTTGGAGAAGTATCCGAAAATGATTTAACTCATTTAATTAATGCATTAATTAATAATGATCCTGATTCTTTATTAATAAGTTGCAATAACTTATATGATGCAGGGAATGAACCTTATGAAATATTAGTTGGATTCTTAAATATTACTAGAGACCTATTACTAAAAACTATTAATAAAGAGTATTCAGAAATTTTTTATACGTCTATCGACTTTCAAAATAAATTAAATGAATTTTCTAATAACATTAATAAGTCAAGAATTATTGAGTGGCACAAAAAGCTTAAGAATATTGATTATCAAATCAAAAATAGCGATAATCCAAGACTATGGTTGGAAATACACTTAACAAGTCTTCTAGACAATGATGGTCTAAAAAATATTGATAAGAATATAAAAAGTAATCAATATAATAAGGATCAAAGGAACCTTGATAATAAAGAATTAATTAATAAACAAGTTTTTAATGAAAAGATAGAAGATAAGAATGAATCAGGAACTATTAAAAACAAAACATTAATTAATGCACAAGATATCAAGACTGATTCTCAAAATGATAATCAAACTGATGATTTAAAAGAAAAGTGGGAGCTAATTCTCTCAAAATTAGAATTACCATCAACAAGGATGTTACTTTCTCAGCAAGCAGAACTTGCAAGTATTGATTCGAATGAAGTTGTAATAAAATTATCTCCGAACTGGGAAAATATGATCAAAAGTAGAAAAGTCATAATTGAAAATGCTGTTAAAAAAGTATTTGGGAATCAAATAAAACTTAATTTTTCTAACAAAAAAGTTAATATTAGTAATTCAGCAAAATCGCCAAAAAGAGCGATTAATAATCTAAATGAGAGCAAACCAAAACATAGCGATGATTTTCAAATATCCAATCTCCCTCCTAAAAATACTAAAAAAGGGCCAGATGATAATAGTTCTAAAAATTTAGCAAATTTTTTCAACGGGGAAATAATTGATTTAGATGAATAAATTAAACACCAGTATGAAGAGTTTTCTTCCAAAGAATCTTTTTAGGAAAAATAGACATTTTTATGGTTACCCAAGGTATGACTAAAAACCAATGCGATAGATATACAAGGGAAACTAACATCATCATCAAATTGAGTTTTTGTAAAGCTGGACCTTCACTTTTACAGGAAGAGCCATACCAAACTGCAATACCAGATAAGGAAAAGGCCGTTAAAGAAATTGGCCAATAACAAGGTGATTTAAATAGAAAAATACTCAAAATCAAATCAATCATGGAAATAATAGGCAAAGCATATTGCAAAATAAAGAAATAAGTTAAGTCAAATTTTTGAATAAGTTCAATCTTTTTTGAAAATAATTGTTCGCCATAATCAAAAAATCTTTGGAGACCACCTTCCGCCCATCTTTGTCTTTGCGAAAGTAAAGCAGATATACTTTCAACCCCTTCTTCCATTACAGGAGGATCCCATAGAATTCCAATTTTTGCTTTAGAAAGTAAAAGCCTAAGACTTAAATCCAAGTCATCAGTTACTGTATCTTCATTAAAAGAACCACATTTTAGTAATACCTCTTTATGAATTAACTGCCCGTTACCTCTCAATTCAGACACTCCAGCAACAGATAATCTTCCATATTGAAAAATTGCATCCATAGCCATTTCCATAGACTGACAAGTGGTTAAATAATTTTTATTAAAATTAATGACTGATTTTCTTAATTGAACTGCTGACCAAGATCCATCATGAACGAAAGCAAATAATCTTAATAATGTATCTTTTTGTAATTGAGCATCAGCGTCTAGGATGAATATCCATTCTCCTTGTGTAAACTTTAAAGCATAATTTAATGCACCTGATTTTCCACCTCCAGCATTTGAAGATCTACTTATAATTTTTAACTTACCAAACTCTCTTGATAACCTTTCTAAAATTAGAGGTGTCTTATCAACACTTCCATCATCGATAACATAGATATTTAATTTATTAGTTGGATAATCTAAATTAACTAATCTATTAACTAACCTTTCAATAACATTTTCTTCATCTCTTGCCGCAACTAAAATATCAAGCATAGGTAATTCACTATCAATAATAGTCTCATCATTATTCGCAAAGGTATTGCTTCTTTTTGTATTTTTTGAAATTAGAATTAATCCATAACAGGCTATTAAAAAAGAAATGGCAAATGTGAAATAAATAAAATTTTTGAGATGAAAGATATGTGGAATAATACTTACCAATAAACAAGCAGCAATAAATAAAGATGATTTTAATCTTCGATTTTTATAAAAACCTTTATTCATAAATACAAAATTGTGATTTTTTCTCATTATTGAGACAAAGTTTTAATTTTTTTAATTATTGTTTTTTGATAATAATGATTCAATATTTGTTCATAAGTAAAACCTAATTCAGCCATTTCAATTGCTCCTGCTTGAGATAAACCTACACCATGGCCGAAGCCCCCTCCTTTAAAAAGCCAAAGATTATCATTTAATTTATTAATAGTAAATAAATTACTAGGCAAAAAACTAAGTGTTCTCCGAATATCATCTTTTACTAGAATTATAGGTTTATTAAAATTACTCAGTTTAATTTCTAATCTTGTTACTCTTCCACTGGTACCTCGATCAATGATATTAAGATCAACTAAATCTGATTTCTCTTGAATCAATTGATTCTTAATTAGTTCATTTTGAATTGTCTCATCAGAAAGTATTTTCTGCCAACGAAAAAGAGAATGTTGATTTCCATATACTTTTACATTTGCTAACTCAAGGAATTTATTTAATTGATACCCATTTCTAATTGGAAGTGGAAAAGATTTTTTTAAAGAATCTAAGCCATCTATCATTGGTTTAAAGTAAATATAGTCTTTTATTCTCCAAGATTCACTTGCACTAGCGGATATCCCACCATTAGAGCCATGATAAAAAGAATTAATGGGTTTACTTTCATAAGTAATAATTAAATTTGAAGTATCTTTTATAGCTTTTTGCACATTTTCATATTCAACTTCAGGAGGTTTATAAACTTGACATTGGGTAGTAATACACAAATGATAATTATCGATATTAAATCTTGCAGAATTATAAATTGCCCAAGTTCTAGCAATTATTGCTTGCGCTTTCAAAGCTTCTAAAGGTGAATTAGAACCTATTTCATATGGAAGTACTCCTTTTAAGTAATCATCAAATTTAAGTTTCTGAATCAAAGTCCAAGTTCCATAGGAATCTTTTACTAAATAAAAGTTTTTACCAAAATTAATGCCATTGATTCTTATCCCCTCCGATGAAAATATATGTATCGGGCCTTCAAGTTTTTGTTGCGAGTATTCATTAACAAGAAACGGTATTATTCTTGAGTTATAGGATTTTTTAAAAAATTTATAATTTAATCTTTTATCTGGCAGATTTTCACTATGAGGGATCCAAACTTCCCAATTTTTTGGAAAAGCTACTTTCGCTTCATATCCTTTTTCTTTTAACTTATTAGCTTGTCTTTGAGCAGATTCATAACTTGCAAATGGACCAAATACAATTCTTTCAATTTTAAAAGGGCTTTTTAAAGATATTTCTTTAAAAATAATATTGATTTTTTTTGATTTATGTTTATAACCATTAAAAGCATGGAGTTCTAAGAAGTCGTTTTTTGTCTTAAAAGAAAGATTTTGTTTTTCTGAAAAACTATCACTGCCTTCACCCAAATATTGTTTTAAGCCAATTAAAAAATTACCTTTTTTTAATTCTTGATTAAGATTTATTTTTAAAGATTCTTCTGTAAGTCCATTTAATGTAAATATTGGGGTAATTGAAAAAAATAACCAAAATCCATAAAAAAAATTTAAAAAGTTAAATCTAGAAGATGTCATAAGTTCCAAAGTTCCTTATCAAATCAAAACTTTAATTTGCACCAATGCATATAAAGGTTTAGATTATCTAGGTTAAACATTATCAAGGGAAATGTCTAAACTTAAAACTCGTAAATCAGCAGCAAAAAGATTTCAAGCTACTGGTACGGGTAAATTCATGAGAAGAAGAGCTTTCCATAATCATTTATTGGATCACAAAAGTTCAAAATTGAAAAGACATCTTTCAACCAAGGCTGTTGTTGATGAAAAAGATGCTGATAATGTAAAATTAATGATTCCCTATGCTTAAAAGCATTCAAGTTACTTTCAAAAAAGATTTATGGCACGAGTAAAAAGAGGCAACATAGCCAGAAAAAGAAGAAACAAAATATTAAACCTTGCGAAAGGTTTTAGAGGAGGCAACAAAAATCTTTTCAGAACTGCTAATCAAAGAGTTATGAAAGCTCTTTGCAATGCCTATAGAGACAGAAGAAGGAGAAAAAGAGATTTCAGAAGACTTTGGATATCAAGAATAAATGCCTCAGCAAGACTTAATGGTACAAATTACAGCAAATTCATTAATGGTTTGAAATCCTCTGAAATAATTATCAATAGAAAAATGCTTGCACAATTAGCTTTGAGCGACCCATATTGTTTTGAGAAAATTGTATCTACAGTAAGCAAATAAATTTGTAAGAATAGAATTTTGAAAAATATTTACTATAAGTAATGGAAATATCTTCCTTTCAATCATATTTGATAATTCTTTTTGTAATCCTGATAATAATATCTATTTTTGTTTTTCGGCAATTTATAAGAACAAGAAAAGAGGAATTAAATTTAGTAAAATTCGAGCAAAAAGGCTTAGATTCGTTAACAAAAGCTTCTGAATTATATGAATTTGGATCTATTCAAATCAAAAAAAGGATGTATACTGAGGCCACAAAAACTTTTAAAAAAGCTGTTGAAAATTATGAGAATGAACCTGATGAAGCTAAAGCTATAATCCAAAATGCTCTCGGGTTTTCTTATGCTGCACAAAATCAATTTAAGCAAGCAATTAAGCACTATAATTCTGCTATAAAATCTCTTCCTGAATATACAGTAGCTTTAAATAATCTTGCATCCGCACAACAAAGACTATTAGAATATGATTTAGCATATGCAACTTATAAAAAAGTTTTAATAATAGATCCAAACAACCAAACAGCAATTAAAAAGAGCAGAGAACTTGAAAAAAGGAATAATTACGCTCCTTATAAAGGAATAAAAGATAAAGGATTTTAAAATGAAAGAAGATTCATTCTTGCGAATTGGAGGTAAAAACTTTTCAAGTAGATTAATGGTAGGCACAGGTAAATATAAGTCTTCAGAAATAATGATGAAAAGTTTATCAAATACTGAATCTGAAATCGTAACTGTCGCAGTTAGAAGAGTAAAAAATATTCAAAAGGGTGAGAACTTAATAGAAAAAATTGACTGGAAAAAATTCTGGATGCTTCCTAACACTGCTGGTTGCATCAATTCAGAAGAAGCAGTAAGAATAGCAATTTTAGGAAGGGAACTTGCAAAATTATCAGGTCAAGAAGAAAATAATTTTATCAAGCTAGAAGTTATTCCTGACAAAAAATATCTATTACCTGATCCTATTGAAACTCTTAAAGCAGCTGAAATTTTGATTAAGAAAAATTTTATAGTTCTTCCTTACATAAATGCTGATCCTATATTAGCTAAAAAATTAGAAGAAGTTGGATGTTCTACTGTAATGCCGTTAGGATCACCTATAGGGTCCGGTCAAGGTCTTTTAAATTTATCTAATATATCTATAATTATTGAAAATTCTAATGTCCCAGTAATTATTGACGCTGGTATAGGGGTACCTAGTGAAGCTTCTCAAGCAATGGAACTTGGAGCAGATGGAGTTTTAATTAATAGTGCAATAGCATTAGCCGATAACCCGCTTAAGATGGCTCAAGCAATGAATTTTGGTGTAAAAGCAGGGAGAGAAGCTTTTCTTGCTGGTAGAATTCAAAAACAGAGGTTAGCAAGCGCTAGTTCACCTGAAAAAAACATATCGCTGAAGTAATATTAATTCCTTAAAAAAAACAATTAATTATTAAAATAAAGAACGATTACAACGAATTTATTCATTCAAGGGAAAAGATTTGAAACTTTTTACAATCTTTTTTCGCATTTTGGAAGCACACTGTAGTAATTTAATAAATGTAAAATGACATTTTCAATTCTGGAGTTTTGAGTGAAAGTAATTGTTCTTGGCGGAGATGGTTTTTGCGGTTGGCCCTGTGCGGTGAATTTAGCAGAACAAAATCATGATGTAATAATAGTTGACAATCTAAGTCGCAGAAAGATAGATATTGATCTTGAAGTGGAGTCTTTAACCCCAATTTCTTCGATAAATGAGAGACTTTCTGCTTGGGAAGAGATAGGAGGTAAACCTATGAGATTCCTGAACATGGATATCTCCAAACAATATCAAAAATTACTTAATTTACTTATTGATGAAAAACCAGATTCAGTTATCCATTTCGCAGAGCAAAGAGCAGCACCATACTCGATGAAATCGAGTTTTACTAAAAGATATACAGTAGATAATAATGTTAATGGCACACACAATCTTCTAGCTGCAATCGTAGAAAGTAATTTAGATATTCACGTCGTTCATTTAGGAACAATGGGAGTCTACGGCTATGGATCCCATAGAGGTGCGACAATTCCAGAAGGTTATTTAAAAGTTGAAGTTCCACAACCTGATGGAAGCCGCTTTGAAGAAGAAATATTACACCCTGCTAGTCCAGGTAGTGTTTACCATATGACAAAAACTTTAGACCAATTATTATTTCTCTACTACAACAAAAATGATCTCGTAAGAATTACTGATCTGCATCAAGGTATTGTTTGGGGAACAAATACAGATGCAACTTTGAAAGATCCTAGATTGACAAACAGATTTGACTATGACGGTGATTATGGAACTGTTCTTAACAGATTTCTAATGCAAGCTGCCATTGGATATCCATTAAGTGTTCATGGCACAGGAGGACAAACAAGAGCATTTATACATATAAAAGACTCTGTAAAATGCGTACAACTTGCTCTTGAAAATCCTCCAAAATCTGGAGAGAGAGTCAAAATATTTAATCAAATGACTGAAAGTCATCAAGTTGGAGAACTAGCTAAAAAAGTTGCATCTCTAACAGGAGCAGATATCAATCATTTACCTAATCCAAGAAACGAAGCAGTTGAAAATGATTTAATTGTTGATAATAAATGCTTTATAGAATTAGGCTTAAATCCAACAACTCTTGATAATGGCTTATTAGAAGAAGTTGTTGAAGTTGCTAAAAAATACTCCAAAAGATGCGATTTAAAACGTATACCTTGTGTTTCATCCTGGACTAAAAAACAAGCTGAGGCTATAAAGACTAATTGAAATTTCTGAAATAATTATCTTAAGAAAGTGAAAATTGCATTGTTTACTGAAACTTTTTTACCTAAAGTTGACGGCATAGTAACAAGATTGACTAAAACTATTGAATTTTTAATAAAAAATGGTGATGAAGTTATAGTTTTTTGTCCAGAGGGGTGCCCAGAGTCATATATGGGAGCAACTATAGTTGGAGTTGCAGCAATGCCACTGCCATTATATCCAGAGTTAAAGCTTGGTTTACCAGGTCTTGCCGTTTCAGATAAGTTAGAAAAATTCAAACCAGACTTGATACATGTTGTTAATCCGGCTGTACTCGGGTTAGGTGGTATATGGTTGGCAAAAACTAATAATATCCCCTTAATTGCCAGCTACCATACTCATCTTCCAAAATATCTTGAACATTACGGTATGGGTATGTTAGAGCCACTTTTATGGGAATTACTTAAAGCGGCTCATAATCAAGCCTTGTTAAATTTATGTACCTCCACCGCTATGGTAAATGAGTTGAAAGAAAAAGGTATTCAAAGGACTGCACTATGGCAAAGAGGAGTAGATACTTATAGTTTCCGTCCTGATTTGAGAAGTGAGAAAATGAGAGAAAAATTATTTGGAAAATATCAAGATGCTAATTACTTATTGATTTATGTAGGAAGATTATCGGCAGAAAAACAAATTGAGAGAATCAAACCAGTCTTAGAAAGCATTCCTAATGCATGCCTAGCACTTGTAGGCGATGGACCATATAGAAACCAACTAGAAAAAGTCTTCGAGAATAC
Organism: Prochlorococcus sp. AG-442-M23; assembly: GCA_003209655.1. Lineage (GTDB taxonomy): Bacteria > Cyanobacteriota > Cyanobacteriia > PCC-6307 > Cyanobiaceae > Prochlorococcus_A. Next base: position 253,421 of record QCPW01000001.1, read on the forward strand.
CAAAACTAATTTTATAGGATATTTATCTGGTGATGAACTTGCCAGCGCTTATGCCTCTGGAGATATATTTTTGTTTCCTTCAAGTACAGAAACACTTGGATTAGTTTTATTAGAAGCAATGGCGGCAGGATGTCCAGTTATCGGAGCAAATAAGGGAGGGATTCCAGATATAATAAGCGATGGTGTAAACGGTTGTTTATATGATCCTGATGAAATAGATAATGGAGAACAAAGCTTAATTCAAGCGACAAAAAAAATTCTAGATAATGAGGATAAAAGAGAAATTATGAGGAAAGAGGCAAGGAGTGAAGCAGAAAAATGGGATTGGAATCAAGCAACATTGCAACTACAAAATTATTATTCAGATACACTAAAAAATATAAAGTAACTTTGGTTCAGATTATGCTACATGTGGGGGTGTAGGACTACTATAAGAAGTTAAAGGAAGGATTAGAGTGGCTATATTTTGATTCTTTTCGGGTCTTTTTTTCTTTGAAAATTTTTTACCAAAAGGGACTCTTATTACATTTGTTCCCTCAATAGAACAAATTTTTGAATTATCTCCAAAATTATTGACAAAATTTGGTAAGTCGACATTTTTAATTGGTAAATGTTTAACATTACCAGATTTAAAATCTTTGGTCATAGCTTCAAATACCCCAAAAAATTTGATGCTCGATTATTGTAATAAAAAAATTTAAAAAAGTTCTATAAGAAAATATTAAATTTTTATTCAAATTGATGATAACTAAGTAAATAGAAGGACGCTAGTCCTTTAAGCGCATTTTTTTTCTTCTAAAGTGTCTGCTTGATTTACATTGCAAGAACAAATTAAATTACGATCTCCATGTGCATTATTGATCCTAGAAACAGAAGACCAAAACTTGATAGCTGTTTGAGTTATATAAGGGAAAGAAGCTTTTTCCTTTGAATAAGGATAATTCCAATTATCAGCAATCAACTCTTTAAGTGTATGAGGAGCATTACTTATTACATTATTGTTATTTAATTCAATATTATTTTCTATTTCACTGATTTCTTCCCCGATCAATAACATAGCCTCACAAAATCTATCTAATTCCTCCAAACTCTCACTTTCAGTAGGCTCTATCATTATAGTCTCTGGAACAGGCCAGCTAATAGTTGGGGCATGAAAACTATAATCTATTAAGCGCTTAGCTAAATCATTTACAGTCAAACCAGTTTTGGATTTTAAGTCTCTAAAATCTAAAATACATTCATGAGCTACAAAGTTATTTTTTCCTTTATAAAGAATCTTAAACTTATGCTTTAAAGAATGCGCAATATAATTTGCCGATAAAATTGCATGCGCAGTTGCTTTCCTTAAACCACTAAGACCAGCCATTTTTATGTACATCCAGCTTATTGGAAGAATACCTGCACTCCCATGCTTAGCAGAGGATACGTAATTTGAACAATTAGATATATTATTATCCTTTATAGAATGAGTAGGAAGAAATGGGGTTAAAGTTTCTGATGTCGCAACTGGACCAACTCCTGGACCTCCTCCTCCGTGGGGAATGCAGAATGTCTTATGTAAATTCAAATGACAAACATCAACACCATAGTTCCCAGGTTTGCATAACCCAACCTGAGCATTGAGATTTGCTCCATCTAAATAGACAAATCCCCCAACAGAATGAATTAAATCACATATTTTTCTGATTTGTAATTCAAAAACCCCATGAGTGGAAGGGTAAGTCAACATGAGAGCACCAATTTGAGTATCAAATTTCTTGACCTTGATCGACAAATCTTGAAAATCAATATTTCCTTCTTCATCGCATTCAACAGTTAAAACATCAAAACCTGCCATAACTGCACTGGCAGGATTGGTTCCATGAGCACTTTTCGGAATTAAGCATTTTTTTCTTGAAAGTTCACCTTTTGATTCAAAATAAGAATTTATTGCCAATAAACCTGCAAACTCCCCTTGAGAGCCAGCATTTGGTTGAAAAGAAACTGACTCTAAACCAACGATATCACTTATCCATTTTTCAAGGTCAGATATTATTTTTGAATAGCCCTGAGTTTGATTTAGTGGAGAAAAAGGATGAATTGAAGATAAACTAGCCCAAGAGACTGGATTTAACTCTGCTGCAGAATTTAACTTCATAGTACAGCTTCCTAATGGCATCATTCCATCAACCAAAGAAAAATCTTTTTCAGCAAGACGGAATATGTATCTCATTAATTCAGTTTCACTTTGGTAGTTTGTGAATATATCTTGTTGCATCCATTCACCGGATCTCAAAGCTAAACTCTTAAGATGGAATTCTTTATCAAATGTTATATGCTCTAAAGCTTCTTTTTTGTTTATAAGATTTGCTATGAAAGTTAAGATATTTTTGATTTCTTTTTCGTTACTAAGCTCATCTAAAGAAATACCAAAACCAGTAGAGTCTTGAATAGTTGATCCCAACGGCAAAATTCTTAGGTTGTAACCATTTTTTAAAGCTTCAGTATGAATCATTTGTGAATGCTCAGAATAAACGTCAACGCTATCAAATCTAATCCCTTCAGCAATATCAAAACCTAAATTAGCCAAACATGATTCTAAATTTATTCTCAACTCCACTACTTTCTTAGCAATTTGCGTTAAACCAACAGGTCCATGATAAATTGCATAAAAAGAAGAAATTATGGCTAGCAAAGATTGAGCAGTACAAATATTACTAGTAGCCTTCTCTCTTCTAATATGTTGCTCTCTTGTTTGCAATGCTAGTCTCAAAGACTTTTCTCCATTTTTAGAGAGAGTTTGCCCAACAATTCTTCCAGGTATAAGCCTTTTATATTGTTCGCTACATGCAAAAAATGCGGCATGAGGTCCACCAAAACCCATTGGAACCCCAAATCTTTGCATACTACCCACAGCAACATCCACACCAAATTCAGAGACTGGTTTAATTAAAACTTGTGCCAATGGATCAATAGACGCCGTTACAATAATTTCTAATCTATGTGCTTGGGATACTAAGAATGTTGGGTCAAATAATTCCCCATTTTTACCTGGTAATTGCAACAAAATTCCAAACACATCATCATGATTAGAAAAATCGCTTTGATTAAAACGTTTTAAGGATATTCCCAAAGGCTTTGCTCTGGTTAATAGAACATTAAAGGTATGATCAAAAACATTCGATTCCACTAAGTAAACTTTTGAAGATTTATTTTTTCTTGCTGCAAAGCTCATAGCCATAGCTTCAGCAGCAGCTGTACCCTCATCTAACAAAGATGCATTTGCGACAGAAAATCCTGTCAGTTCACAAACAATAGTCTGAAAATTAAATAGAGCTTCTAATCTTCCTTGTGCAATTTCTGCTTGGTATGGAGTATATGATGTGTACCATCTAGGATTTTCAAGAACATGCCTTTGGATAACTTTAGGCATGTGATTGTCATAATAACCAAGCCCTATCAGAGATCTCATTTTGATGTTTTTCTTTGCAATCTCTTCTAATTCATTTAAAGCCTCAATTTCCGAACAGCCTTTGGGTAATATTTCAGAAGATTTATCTTTTAGCTGAATATCTTCAGGAATAACTTGATTAATAAATTGATCAATGTTATCAAAACCAAGTTTATTAAGCATAATTTTCTCATCAATATCCCTTAAACCCAGATGCCTATCTATAAACAAATCGGACATAACTTTGGATGTCATATTAAATATTTTTCTTTAAAATAGCTCTTTTTAAAATATTTGTCTTATTTTGGTAAAACCTTTGATTGATATTCATCAGAAGTCATTAAATCAGTAATTGAAATTTTTGATTCTGGTTTCAAAATGACTAACCAACCTGCTCCGACCGGATCATTCTGTAAAAGCTCAGGATTATCTACAACACTCTCATTAACGGATACTATTTCTCCTGTAAAAGGCAAATAAACTTCCTCAACAGCCTTAACAGATTCTATTGTTCCAAATGTCTCACCTTTCTTCAAGGTCGTCCCTTGATCAGCTAGTTCAACAAAAACAATATCTCCTAATTGATCAATAGCAAATTCACTAACTCCAATTTTTAAAAATCCATTTTCTTCTAATACATATTCATGAGTATCAGCATAATTAAGGTTATCTGGAAACTGGTAGGACATTATTAAGTTTAGAAAGAAATTAGAGAATCTTTTGTAATTAAATTCTCCTCTAATAATTCAAATAATAGTTGAATTAATGCAATTTTGATATGAGCAATGTGAGAACCACCTTGAACAAAAATATTATAAGGTTCTCTCAAAGGAGCATCAGCTGAAAATTCACTCGTACTTCCTTCAATAAATGTTCCTCCGGCCATTAATAATTTTGAATCATATCCATTCATAGGTGATGGTACAACGTTTAAAAAAGAATCAACAGGTGAAGAGTTTTGAAACGATTGACATACTTTTTGTACTAAATAAGAATTATTTAGTCTTACTGACTGAATAAGATCAGATCTATAAGTAGCAGGCTCTGGCAACACCTTAAATCCCAAATTCTTAAAAACTGCGGCAACCATATCAGCACCTTTTAGTGATTCTTGAACAATTTGTGGTGCTAAAAACAAACCCTGTAAAATTAATCTTCCTAATCCAAAATTTATTCCTGCAGATGAGCCAATACCTGGTGAAGTTAATCTAGAACATGCCATCTCAACCAACTCATCATCTCCTGCTACATAACCACCAGTTGGGACTATTGTTCCACCCAAATTTTTAATCAATGATCCAGCAATTATATTTGCTCCCCTAGAAATTGGTTCAGTATCCTCAACAAGTTCCCCATAACAATTATCAACAAAACAAATGCAGTTAGGGTTAATGGTATGAATCAGGGTACAGATCTTTTCAATTTGATCATTAGTGAGAGACTTTCTCCAACTATATCCACAACTTTTTTGTATAAATACTAATTTGTAAGAATTTTCTCTAAAGACATCTAAAATTTTTTCTTTATAAGAATCAACTAATTCGCATATATTTATTTGCCTATATTTTACCCCAAAATCTTTAAGTGAGCCTTTACCTCCACCCCTTATTCCTATCACTTCTTCTAAGGTGTCATAGGGTTGTCCTGTAATTGATAACATCGAATCTCCAGGTCTAAGAATGCCAAATAAGACGGAACTTATTGCATGGGTTCCGCTGACAAATTGCATTCTCACAGCTGCCTTTTCGGCAAGAAATAACCTTGCAAAGACCTCATCAATTTTTTCTCTAGATATATCATCATGACCACTACCAGAAGATTGATTAAAATGACTAGTAGAAATTTTTTCATCCTTAAAAATATTCAAAATATTACCCAACTTTTGATAAACCTGATTAGACCTCTCTTGAAAAACACAACTTAAACTATCTTCTACAGTAAGCACGGCATTTTCGGCAAGTTTAAAGTTATTATTTATTATCATTTTCTCTACAAACTTAAGTTACTTTTCAGAGGCTAAATTTCTTAATTTTGTGAGAAAGGCATTAGGTCCTCCACCATCAAAATAAGAAAGTTTTTTTGAAGCCTCATATAAGTCAAGTAATTCTCCATCTAATTCTTCTGCTGTGTAGTCTCTGATTCCCGCTATTACCTCAGCAAAGCGTTCTCTTCGATAAGATTTATTTACGATGTAAGCTTCCATTACTTGAGTTTTACATGATCTCCAAGGCCTATTCTGACAAAAATGATCTGAAAGAGCATCACTTAAAGAAGAAGCCTCTTCATCCTCAATATACCAATCAAAAGAAGATGGTAGGGACTTCAATCCAGCAAAAATTTCAAATAATTCTCCTGCTGACAATGGCTCACCTGAATCATTTTTTATAGGAAGCGCAGAATCCTGCAAGGTCGTCCATAATTCCGGATAACTCTTTTCTAATTGATCCCTTATTGATTCTATACCTTGATCAAGAATCGTATTGATCTGTGCTAATGCAAGAAAAACTTCAGGTCCAGGAGAAGATAACTTTCCATTTCTTAAATTTGAGATTTGAGAATTATGAACTCTTCCTAAATCAAGTATTTCAGATAACATGGGTAAAACCCTATGAGACCAACCATTCCTCTCATGCCATAGATGAATCAAATGCGCCATAGCTCTTCGACCTCTCAATAATTTATCGCGATATCCTAAGCCCACAGATAATTAAAATGATCAATAATGTAGTATGATAATATTACATATCGGCCCTTTTGAAAATAGTTTCCAAATATTATGAAATCAGTTATCTTCCAAGAAACAGCGAAATTAAAAAAACCTGTTCCGGCAGAAAAAGTTATAGAACTTTCAGATAAATTACTAGAACCATCAAGTCACTCTGAAAGATATCCTCCTAGATTACACAAAACATGGGGCACCATCGGTTTTATGATTGCTATCCATTTACTTTCTCTTGTCGCACTACAACCAAAATTCTGGAGTCTCCCAGCAGTTATATCATTGTTATTTTTCTACTGGTTAACAGCTTGTTTAGGCGTAACGCTTGGTTATCACAGATTGCTCTCACATAGATCATTTATAGTTCCGAGATGGCTGGAGAGATTTTTTGCTACTTGTGGGGCTATTAGTTGTCAACATGGGCCAATTGATTGGGTTGGTTTACACAGGCATCATCATTCTTTTTCAGATACAGAAGTTGATCATCACAATAGTAAGAGAGGATTTTGGTGGAGCCACATGGGTTGGATGTTTAAGGATGTTGAGGCTTTAAAAGCAGTACCTAAGCTAAGTGCAGATTTAATTAAAGATCCATACTATAGATTCCTCAACAAATATTTTCTCTTTTTGCAAGTTCCTATTGGGTTATGTCTTTATGCAATAGGTGAAAAATTAGGAGTTGGAGGATGGAGCCTTGTGCTTTGGGGAATACCTTTAAGACTTGTAATCGTTTACCATATAACTTGGTTAGTCAACTCTGCGACTCATTGTTGGGGCAAAGCTCCTTTTGACAGTGGTGATTCATCAAAAAACAATGCTTGGGTTGCTGCATTGACATTTGGAGAAGGTTGGCATAACAATCATCATGCATTTCCTAATTCAGCTAGGCAAGGATTATTTAGAGGTCAAATTGATTTAACCTGGGAACATATTAAAATTCTCGCAAAATTAGGATTTGCAAAAAAGGTAAAATTGCCCTCTAGGTCTTATTATTAAATATATAGATAAATATTTTTATGGCTAAAAGAGTAAAAATCGTTTTAACTGAATCAATTGCCACTCTTGGTAGAGATGGTGATGTTGTAGAAGTAGCACCTGGTTATGCAAGAAATTTCTTATTACCATTCGGTAAAGCAGCTAATGTAACTCCTTCAATTTTGAGACAAATTGAAAGAAAAAGAGCAAAAGAAAAAATTGCTGCAGAAAAAGTCAAACAAGAGGCAATTGACTTTAAAACCGCATTAGCAACTATTGGTAGATTTACAATCAAGAAGCAAGTTGGTGAAGATGGAGTCCTTTTTGGAACTGTTACTAATGGGGATGTTGCTGAAGCTATAGAGGCAGCCACTAAAAAAGATATTGATAGAAGAGACATAACTGTCCCAGATATTCATAATTTAGGCTCTTTCGTAGCAAAGATAAAACTACATCAAGAAGTTAGTGCGGAGGTAAAAATTGAAGTAACAAGTTAATAACTTTGTTGCATTATTTCAAAAAGAAGTCAGAGTATATATCTAAGTATTAAAAGATATGGTTGCAATTCCTTTTTCTAATAATCGATCCAATGAAAATGTTGGTTTAGTACCTCCCCAAAATGTTCAAGCAGAGGAGGTTGTTTTGGGCGGAATATTACTTGACCCAGATGCAATAGGAAGAATTGCAGATTTGATTAAGCCAGAAGCCTTTTATATTAATGCTCATCAAGAGATTTATAAAACAGCATTAATGTTGCATACGCAAGGAAAACCTACAGATCTAACTTCAATGAGTGCGTGGCTTGCTGATAATGGAGTACTAGAAAAGATTGGAGGAAATACCAAATTAGTTGAACTAGTAGAAAATGTTTCTTCAACAGCTTCTATAGAACAAGTTGCGAATTTAATTAGCGATAAATTTATAAGAAGACAACTAATAAAATCTGGAAATGAAGTTGTTCAATTAGGTTTTGATCAAACTCAAAAGACCAATGAAGTACTAGATAAGGCAGAGCAGAAAATTTTTGAAATTAGTCAAGAAAAACCAACAAAAGGTCTTACCCAAGCCTCAGAGATACTTACAACCACCTTTAATGAAATAGAAGCAAGATCTCTTGGGAAGGAAGAGTTGGGAATAAAAACTCTTTTCTATGATTTAGATGCATTGACGCAAGGATTTCAAAGAAGTGATTTAATAATTGTTGCAGGTAGACCCTCTATGGGTAAAACCTCAGTGGTATTGAATATGGCGAGAAACGTCGCAAAATCTCAAGACTTGCCCGTCTGTGTGTTCAGCCTTGAAATGAGTAAAGAACAACTTACATATAGATTATTATCTTTAGAAGTAGGCATTGAAAGTGGCAGGTTAAAAACAGGGAGACTTACTCCAGAGCAATGGCCTTTACTAGGAGAAGGTATTGATAGTTTAAGTCAGACACCTATATTTATCGACGATAAACCGAATTTAAGTGTGCTTGAAATGAGAGCGCTTTGCAGAAGATTGATTGCCGAACAAAAGAAAGAACTTGGCTTAATAGTAATTGATTACTTACAATTAATGGAAGGAACAACACCTGATAACAGAGTGCAAGAATTATCAAGAATTACGAGAGGTCTAAAAGGTATGGCAAGAGAATTAAATGTACCAGTAATTGCTTTATCCCAGTTAAGTAGAGGAGTTGAATCAAGAAACAACAAACGTCCACTTTTGAGTGATCTTAGAGAGTCAGGTTCTATAGAACAGGACGCTGACTTGGTATGTATGATTTATAGAGATGAATATTACAATCCAGAAACAGAAGATAAAGGCATTGCAGAAATTATTATCACTAAAAATAGAAATGGTCCCACAAATACTGTTAAATTATTATTTGAACCACAATATACAAGATTTAGAAACATAGCTAATTAAATTGATCCTAAAATGCAAGATCATCAATCACTAAATGAATCTTTTGACATCATCGTTATTGGAGGAGGACATGCAGGATGTGAAGCAGCAATAACAACAGCAAAATTAGGATTTTCAACAGCATTATTTACAATCAATTTAGATAGGATTGCCTGGCAGCCTTGTAACCCTGCAGTTGGCGGACCCGCAAAAAGTCAATTGGTGCATGAAGTTGATGCATTAGGTGGAATTATTGGAAAATTAGCTGATGAGACATCGATTCAAAAAAGAATATTAAATGCAAGTAGAGGTCCAGCTGTATGGGCATTAAGAGCTCAAACAGATAAAAGAGAATATTCAAAAAGAATGATCGAAATACTACAAAATACAGATAATTTATCTTTGAAAGAAGCAATGATTACTGAACTTGATATTGCAAAAACTGAAACGACTGGATTGAAATCAAAAAAAATCATCCAAAAACGAATAAAGGGTGTAAAAACTTTCTTTGGTAGTTATTATTCAGCGAGATCAGTTATCATCACGGCTGGTACTTTTTTAGAAGGCAGAATATGGATCGGAAATAAATCAATGTCAGCGGGTAGATCTGGCGAACAAGCAGCACAGGGTCTTACTCAAAACCTGCACGAAATTGGAATAAAAACAGAACGTTTAAAAACAGGTACTCCAGCAAGAGTTGACAAAAAAAGTATCATTTTTGATGAATTAGATATTCAACCAAGTACAGCAGCTGATAAATATTTTTCATTTGACCCAGAAATCAAAAACAATATGCCTCAAATTAGTTGCCACATTACTAGAACAACATCTAAAACACATCAAATAATTCGAGAAAATTTACATTTAACCCCAATTTATGGTGGTTTTATAGATAGTAAGGGACCGAGATATTGTCCATCAATTGAAGATAAAATCGTTAAATTTGCTGATAAAGAATCACATCAAATTTTCTTAGAGCCTGAAGGAATTAATACTCCTGAAATATATGTACAAGGATTTTCTACAGGTTTACCCGAAAATATTCAATTAAAACTTTTAAAAACCTTACCTGGATTAGAAAAATGTAAAATGTTGCGTCCAGCATATGCTGTCGAATATGAATATATTCCTGCAACACAGCTCCAAACGTCACTCGAAACAAAAGAAATTGAATATTTATTTAGTGCTGGGCAAATTAATGGAACAACTGGTTATGAAGAAGCAGCTGCACAAGGATTAGTTGCAGGCATAAATGCGGCAAGAAAACTAAAGAAAAAAGATCCATTAATCTTTACGAGGGAAAGTAGCTATATAGGCACAATGATTAATGATTTAATTACCAAAGATCTTAAAGAACCATACAGAGTACTCACTAGCAGGAGTGAATATCGATTAACCTTGAGAGGAGATAATGCAGACAGAAGATTAACGCCATTAGGTTATCAAATAGGCCTTATTGATGAGCAAAGATGGTCATCTTTTCAAGAAAAAATGAAACTCCTTGAAGAAGAGAAATTAAGATTAGAAAACACCCGTTTAAAAAATACCGATGAGATAACGAGAAAGATTGAATTAGACACAGGATCGAAGATCAAAGGCTCAACAACTTTAAAAGATCTCTTAAAAAGACCCAATTTCCATTATTCAGATCTAATTAAATATGAATTGACAGATAAAAACTTAGCATCCTCAATACGCGAAGGTGTTGAAATAGATATTAAATATGAAGGATATCTTAAAAGACAAAAAAACAATATTGATCAGATAAAGCGTCAAAGCCTCAAATCATTATCACAAGAAATAAATTATGAAAAGATAGAGACTTTATCTTTAGAAGCAAGGGAAAATTTAAATAAGATCAAACCAACAAATTTTGGAGACGCTTCAAAAATTCCTGGTGTAAGTAAAGCTGATTTAACTGCATTACTAGTTTGGCTGAAAATTAAAGAAATAAAAAAAGAAAAGACTAATATTATTACTAAAAATAGTTATCATCAGAAAAGTAATCTTTCAGAGCACTGAATAATAAACTTTTTAACTCGCCAAAAATATTATGGGAAGAGAAAGCTTCTACTTTTTTAGTGAAAAATTCACTACCAAAACTATCTGGGGCTTGGAAATTAATGTTACTAGGAGATGGAAGTCCCACAAGACATCTCCAGCTTTTGACCAATCAAGAAACAAAAATTAAATTAATATCAATGCAATTAGATCCTTTATCAAAGGAAGAGGGTCCTCAGGAAATTAACCAATTAGCTGGCCCTTTAATCAGAAGACAAGTCTGGATTAAAAACAATAACAAAAACCTAGCATGGGCAGAAAGTTGGTGGAATGCTGAGCAAATTAGTGAAAATTTAAAGGCCAAAGAAGAACCAATTTGGAAGAATTTAACACAAGACAGATCGGAACTATTTAGAGAAGTTGATAGTATTTCAATTGTGAATGCAAAATGGTTAGAAGATCAATTTTGTTTTAAAGGTCCATTCTGGTCAAGAAATTATAGATTTTTCCGGAATAAAAAGCCTTTAACTATTATTAGGGAAGTATTCAATCCTCATTTAGAAAGTTTGCTAGGTTCTTCAAGTATTAATGAATTTGCAAATTTATACTTTTCTTCTTCTTGATCTAGGTAAATTTCTTAATTTTGATCCGCCACTTTGGTCTGAATGATTTCTAAGTATATCATTCTCTTTTTCTGAAGATCTTTGCCATCTTTCCACTTTAAAATCAAGTTCATCTGGCCAGTTTTGGTTATCAACTTCTTTCCCATAAGGCAACTGTTTTTGCTCATTTGTTTGAGATTTTATTGGTTGCCTCAAAGATATTGCCTCTAAAGGTCTTTTTGAATCCGGTTTAAATGATTTTTGGGTGTTTGATGTTCTAGTAAATGTCTTAAGATCAATGTTTTCAGAATCAAAATTATTTTCATCATACCAATCATCATTTTCTTCATCAAAAAATAAGTCCACTTTTTCAGATACCCATCTTCCGACTTTTTTAGCACTCTTACTTGCTATTCCCTGAAAATCTGAATTTCTTCTCTTACCTGGTCTAGCTCCAGATACTCCATCAACAAATTGTCTACCAGTTTCAAAAATTTTATCAACCTGTTTATCAACTATATTTCTATCAAAACTATTTCTTAGATTTCTAATTCTCCTTGAATCCATAAATTATTATGCTTTTTCAATTATAAGTTACATTAAAAAAATAAAAAGTTCCAAAGATAGAAACAAAAACACATCTTATTTTTTTAATCAAACAAAATTAAACAGTTTTTATTCCATGATCCATTAAAGAAATTTACACAACATTTTTTGCAGGCAATATTCCTAATTCTTTTTCTATAGTGAAATTTTTCACCACAGTGTTGACATGTTCCTATATATTTTAATTCTCTCCTTTCAATAGGGAAAGAGTGCCTTACAGAAATTTGAAAATTCTTCTCTATTGCATTTATTTCATTCATCTTACATAAAAAATTTGGACCATGTATCTCATTTTTTTTTAAAATTCTGTCTACCCATACATGAATCATTTCATGACATAAAGTACTGTTTATTTCATTAGTAGATAACTTGCTCAAAATAGGTTTCGATAATATAATTTCAGAATCTACAAGACCATTTATTCGTTTTCTTTTATAAAAACCAGCAGTAGTTTTTAATCTATTGTCACTCCATCTAACTTTTACTAAAGGTTGATTATTAACAGCTAAAGAATTTTCAAAATATTGGCTATTAAATCTATGGAATAAAGGTAAAAGAGGAATTACAGACATTATGGATTAAAATTATTATTATTTTGACAAAAAAAGCCATCAAAAACGATTTATTTTCTTAAAGTAAGGAAAAACTATACTAAACATGGATGCAACACTAGTAAAAGATATCGGAATTAAAGCTTTATTAGTTGGCGGAGCAATATTGGTTTCTTTTTGGACTTTTAATGCAGTCAAATTAGTTATAAGTGCAAGAGGGATTAATCCATTAGTAAGAAAGTTTTTTGATCAAATAGCTGCTGGCAGAATTGATGCAGCTTATGGTTTGACTACAAAAACTTATAAAACTCATGTCAAGCGCCAAGACTTCCTCAAATTTTTAGCTAGTTTAAACCTCAATAAATACAGGAATTTAAAATCAGGAAGACCAAGAGTTCAAGAAGATCAAATTATAATAACGTTAAATTTAAAATCAGAAGACAAACTAGATGAGCTGCCATTAGATTTTACTTTCTCAAAAACAGATAAAGATTGGAAAATAGACAGAATAGCAAAAGTTAATTAATAATTTCATGTGAGGCAAAAGCATTGCTAAAAGAAGATATAATAAATCAATTAGAAATACATCCCAGTAGATTAGATAAAGAAAAAATCATATCGAAAGCTATGGAAGAGGGCTTAGATGATTTTTTTGAAGGAATTAGAATGGCACTAGATCCCTTAGTAACTTTTGGCGTAAAAATAGTTCCTGAGAAACAGAATGAAACAAATCAAAGCTTTTCTTGGACAGATTTTCATAAATTAGCCAATATGCTTATTAAAAGAGAGCTTACTGGACATGCTGCTCGTGATGCGATCCTTACAGCTATGGAATCTTCGAAAAAAGCAGAGTGGAACGGATTTTATAGGCGAGTATTAATTAAAGATCTAAGGTGTGGTGTATCTGAAAAGACAATAAACAAAATAGCAAAGAAATATCCTAAGTATGCAATCCCTATTTTTTGTTGCCCGTTAGCACATGACAGTGCAAATCATGAAAAAAAAATGATAGGTAAAAAGCAAATTGAAATCAAATTAGATGGAGTACGAGTATTAACTATTATTAGAAAAAATAAAGTAGAAATGTTTTCTCGAAATGGAAAACAATTCCATAATTTTGGTCATATTATTTCAGAAATAGAAAAAGTGATAAAAGAAAATCCCACACCTTATGATTTAGTCCTAGATGGTGAAGTGATGAGCGCTAACTTTCAAGATTTAATGAAACAAGTACATAGAAAAGATGGTAAACAAACTAAAGACGCAGTTCTACATCTTTTTGACTTGTGTCCTCTTAAAAACTTCCAAAAAGGGAGATGGGAAACTCATCAAACAGCAAGAAGCTTATTAGTAAAAGAATGGGTTGCAAAACATTCTATGCAGCTAAAACATATACAAACACTTCAATGGGAAAATGTAGATCTAGACACCAATGAAGGGCAGAAAAGATTTGTACAACTGAATAAAGCTGCAGTTGAAGGGGGATATGAAGGAGTTATGATTAAGGATCCTGATGGTATGTATGAATGTAAAAGAACCCACAGTTGGTTAAAAGCAAAACCTTTCATTGAAGTCACTTTAAAAATTGTTTCCGTTGAGGAAGGAACTGGTCGTAACAAAGGAAGGCTTGGAGCAATATTGGTAGAAGGGGAAGATGATGGCTATCAATACAGCCTTAGTTGCGGGAGCGGATTTAGTGATATACAACGTGACGAATATTGGATAAAACGTGGTCAACTAATCGGTCAACTTGTAGAAATAAGAGCTGATTCCAAAACTAAATCTAAGGATGCAATGACTTTTAGTCTAAGGTTTCCAAGATTCAAATGCTTTAGAGGATTTAAAGCTGGTGAAAAAGTATAAATAATTAAAAATAACCTAAGAGTAGTCAATGAAAAATGTGGTTTTTAATAAATAAAAACTTCAGATCTTGACTATAAAATAAGAATAATTATCAAGTATTTCCAAAAAACTTATTATGAAGAAAGCAGTATTCAAATACATTAAAACACCATGTGGACAGGCAAAATATATCGAACTGGAATCTAACAAAACCTTACTAGGTAAATTAAGACTAATGTGGTTTGTCTTAATTGCATGTATAAGGGATTGGAATATTAAGGATTAAATTCTTCAGATTTATCAAAGTATTCTCTAGAGTATTTAGCTGAGAAATATATAACTAAAAAAGTTGAGACAATGCCAATGATAGTCATATATATATTATTTGTAGATTGAACATACTTTAATTCCTGAATGTTTTTAGCCAAACTACCTATTGAGCAATAAAGAAAAGTACCTGGAATTATACCAACCATACCAATAGCAAAATCTTTGAATTTAACATTATTCAAGCCATAAAAATAATTAAGAAGACTGAAAGGAAATATCGGAGAAAGTCTCGCTAAAAGAATTAATTTAAGTCCTCCTTTGTTCACTACTTGCTCCATAACACGAAACTTTGGATAACGGGTAAAAAATTTTTTTAACTTTTTTGCAAAAAAACTTTTTGATATAAAAAAAGCGACTGAAGCTCCTATTGAAGCAGAAATAAGCACAATAATTGATCCTAGATATGAGCCATATAAAAAACCTGATAGTAAAGATAACAAAGAAGTTGGAAGTATTAATAAAACAATTAAAATATAAATACAAATGAATGCAAAAATGCCAATTCCAGTATTAAAAAAAAAGGACAAATTATAAATATTTTCTAGGAATATATTCATAACTCAACTTAAAAGTTCAAGTTTTTTATTAATTTTTTCCATTTTTACTGTACCCTCTATTAATTTTAATCTACATTCATCTACGATGTCTTTGGGAGCTTTATCAATAAAATTTGTATTAGATAATCTTTTATTTAAATTTTCTAATTCAGAATTAACCTTCTGTAAATCCTTGGTTAGCCTTTCTTTTAATAAATCTATATTTACATAATCCTGAAAAGGTAAATAAACTTCTAAATCCCCAATGATCCCAGAAAAAGATTTTGCAAATTCTTTTTTGTCAACAGAATTAGTTTCATAAATAAATACTTCAGAAGATTTAGTTAATATTTGTATATCGTCAACTAATAGCTTTAAAAAATCAATTAAATCGCTATTATTTGAAATCAAATAGACAGGAACTTTATCTGATGGCTTAATGCCCAATTCAGCTCTCAAGTTTCTAATCAATCTTATAATTTCAAAAAGTTGATGAAACGATTTATCAAGCTTAACGTCAACAAATTTATTTTCTTGCCTTGGCCATTTTTGAAGAGACAATAATGTTTCTTCGGGTTTTTGCTGCAGTACATGCCAAAGTTCTTCAGTAATATGTGGCATAAAAGGATGGATCATAACCAAAATATCATTAAGAACTTTTATTAAAACTTTTTCAGATATTTTTCTATTTTTAGTCTGTTTATTATTAAATCTTTGTTTTGCAAATTCTACATACCAGTCACAAAAGTCATTCCATGAAAATTCATATAGTAATTTTGCAGATTCACCTAATTTATATTCCTTCAACAAAGTAGCTACCTTGGTATTCACCTGATTTAATTTTGATAAAATCCACTTATCACATAACTCTAAAGAATTTTGATCAATCTCATTAAACGAATAATTATCGTTAGAAGTTTTATTAATTAATACAAATTTGGTTGCATTCCATAATTTATTCGCAAAATTTCTTGAAGCTTCAACAGTTGAAGATGTATCTTTTTTCCTATCAAAATCAAGCCGGATATCTTGTCCAGCGCCTGCAACTTCTCGAATTAAAGCAAATCGTAGTGCATCAGATCCATATTTATCAATTAATAGTATTGGATCAATGCCATTACCTGAACTTTTACTCATTTTTTTATTTTTTTCATCTCGAACTAGACCATGAATATAAACATCCTTAAAAGGAATATTATTCGTAAAAGTATTCCCCATCATTGTCATTCTCGCCACCCAGAAGAAAATAATATCGAAACCAGTAACAAGAACACTATTTGGATACCATTTTTTGAAATCCGGATCATTTGTATTTGGCCAACCAAGGGTTGAGAAAGGCCATAAACCACTTGAAAACCATGTATCCAAAACATCTTTATCACGAACCAATTTAATATTTAATCCAAATTTTTTATTAGCTTCGATTAATGCATCCTCTTCATTTCTTGCAACGATATATGGAGTATTTTGTTCTATTGAGTCTTGAGATTCATCTAAAACATACCATGCTGGTATTTGGTGCCCCCACCACAATTGCCGACTGATACACCAATCATTAATATTCTCTAACCAATCCTTATAAACTTTCTCCCAGCGTGGAGGAATAAAAGATGGTTTTTTTGAATCAATTTCATTAAGACATCCTTGTGATATATAATCCATTTTCAAAAACCATTGTGTTGACAATAAAGGTTCAATTGGCACCTTACCTCTATCAGAAAAAGGAACAGTATGTTTGTAATCCTCTATCTTTGTCAAAAGGCCTAAGTTATCCAATTCTTTGATAATTTTCTTTCTAGCCTCATATCTATCTAAGTTTTCAAAAATACCTGCATTAATATTTAAAGTTCCATCTTTGTTCATTACATTAATCTGTTTTAAATTATGCCTTTTTCCTATTGCAAAATCATTTGGATCATGGGCTGGAGTAACCTTCACACAACCAGTACCAAAATCTTTATCAACATGTGAATCAGCGATAATAGGTATTTCTCTATCAACGAAAGGAACTTTTACTTTGACACCAATAAATTCTTTATATCTATCATCATCAGGATTAACTGCCACAGCAGTATCACCCAAAAGAGTTTCTGGCCTTGTTGTTGCAACTTCTAAGTACTTATCTAACTGTTCACCACTTTCAGAAATTAAAGGGTATTTAAAATGCCATAAATGACCATTTACTTCTTGCATTTCAACTTCAAGATCACTTACGGCAGATTGAGATTCAGGACACCAATTAACCAAATATTCGCCTCTATAAATTAAATTCTTTTTATAGAGAATATTAAAAGCCTCAATAACTGCTTCATTTAATTTTTGATCAAGAGTAAATCTTTCTCTAGTCCAGTCAACTGAATATCCTATCCTTTTTAATTGAGAAACTATTCTTCCACCACTTTGTTCTTTCCAGTTCCATGCTCTTTTAAGAAATTCATCTCTTCCAATATCCTCGCTTGTTTTGCCTTCACTTTTTAATTGTTTTTCGAGAATAGTTTGAACAGCTATTGAAGCATGATCAGTTCCCGGCAAACACAAAACATTCTTACCTAAAAGTCTTTGAAAACGTACTACAACATCTATCAAAGCCGTATTAAATGCATGCCCCATGTGCAAAGATCCAGTTACATTTGGTGGCGGAATAACAACACAAAAAGGCTCTCCATCATCCTCAGGGTTAGGACTAAACGCCTCTAGACTTTCCCATTTTTCTTGCCACTTTTTCTCCACTTCAAAAGGTGAATAATTCTCTAAAGATAATTGATCATTCATCTCTGTCATGTGCAAATTTTATTTCAATAAACTTTTTGTTTATTTTATCTTGAGAGCAGCCAATTAATGAAAATAATATTAGTTTGCAAAAAAAGACAAATCCATTCTACAAAAGTTTGAAGCCTGAACCACAGGAACAACGTTTTGCATTTTTTGGTGTTGAAATAAGAAAGCCACCACCGCTCAAATCACCGTAATAATCTAATTTTAAATCTTTCAGTAAATTAAACTTTTTTACATCCGCGTATAAAGTTACTCCTTCAGTTCTTGAAATAGGGGATCCATTACATGTACCTGGCCTTAATTTAATATGCATCCATCCTTCGGAACAATTTTTATCCTTTACCAAATCAATCGACATTTCTCCTGGAGAACCTCCAAAAGAAGCTTGCCTTGATAGTTCTGAAGCAGCACTTTGACTGATTGAAAGATTGACGATCTCAGTCATTAGAAAAATAATAAATGGGCGATCCAGGGTTCGAACCAGGGACATCCTGCTTGTAAGGCAGGCGCTCTACCGCTGAGCTAATCGCCCTTATAATAGATCATTCTAATAGATGAAGTTGAATAATTTATACTAAGTATTTAAATATTTCATGATTGAGGCAAAATTTAATTAATAAAATATATCCTATGTCCTCAAACAATAGATATGAATTGGAAAACAATTCCGAGTTAGAGACTATAAATAGTTTTAAAATCTTAATATCTAATATCAAAGCATTAAAAGATAAAACTTGGGGCTGCCCATGGCAGAAAATACAGTCACATGTATCGTTGATCCCATTTTTGTATGAAGAAAGTAATGAATTTATAGATGCGATATATGAAAAAAATGCAGATAACATATGTGAGGAGTTAGGAGATCTTTTATTACAAGTAATGCTTCATGCTGAAATCGGTTACGAAGAAAAAGAATTTGCACTAAATGATGTTATAAAAAATCTAAACAAGAAAATTATTAATAGACACCCATATATTTTTAACAAAAAAGAAAAAGTATCATTAAAAAAATCACAACAGATTTGGGTAAATATAAAAAATTTAGAAAAAGAAGCACCTCATATGAAATCTTCAATTAGTAGAAATTTAAATTTAAAAATAAAAAATTTACCGCCAACGGTTGGAACAGATAAAATCACAAATGTTGTGAAAGAACATGGTTTCAAGTGGGAAAGTACTGATGAGATTTTTAAAAAGTTAGAAGAAGAGATTAATGAATTAAAGGAAGCAATAAAAAGTAAAAATGATTCAGAGATAAAAAATGAGTTTGGGGATATTTACTTTACCCTTCTTAATCTCTCAAACTTTTTAAAGATCAATCCTGAATCAGCTCTTCAAAAAACTAATATAAAATTTTTAGACAGATTTTCAATCGTCGAAAAGCATGCAGGAGGTAATATTAAAAAACAAACTCCCAAAGACTTTCAACGGCTTTGGCAAATAGCCAAGCAAAAACTGGCGGGAAAAATTCCTAAGAGCAAATGACAAATATTACAACATGGATAGATGAATATCATAAAGGCTCAAGATTCGGCCTAAATGGGAAAATTTTAATTAAAAAAACCTCAAAATATCAAGAAATTATTGTTATTGAAAATGAATATTATGGTAAAGCTTTAATGTTAGATGGTTGCTGGATGACATCATTAAAAGACGAGAAATATTATCATGAGTGTCTTGTCCATCCTGCATTAAGTACCATTGACGAAAAATCTAATGTACTAATTATTGGCGGTGGTGACGGTGGTACTGTAAGAGAATGCGTTAAATATTCTCAAATATCAAAAATTGATCTAGTAGAAATTGATGAGGAGGTAATCAAAATATCTAAAAAATTTCTAAAAGAAATTGGAGGCGAAGCATGGAATGACAAAAGATTAGAAATATATATTGATGATGGTGTTAAATGGGTAAAAAAAACAAGAGATAATTTTTACGATGTTATATTTATAGATTGTTCTGATCCGTCAGAATTTTCAAATTTATTATTTTCAGATTCTTTTTATAGAGAATGTAAAAGAATACTTACACCAAGGGGGATATTAGCAACGCAAAGCGAATCTCCTGAATCCTTCAAAAATATTCACATAAATATTTTGAAAACCCTAAAAAATATATTTAAAGTTTCTGAAACTATGTATTCCTTTGTGCCTATATATCCAAGCGGGATTTGGAGTTGGACAATTGCCTCTTCAGAAGATCTAAATTTATCAAAGCAAAATTATGATGAAGTCCTAAAAATAGAAAAAGGATGTGAAATTTGGAACTTAAATTTTCAAAATGCAGCATTCAAAATGATGCCAAATAAAATTGTAAAAGAACTAAATTCATAAGATGACTAAAAATTTATTTGATAACGAAAATGCAATTTATATGGGAGCAAAAAGAAGTCCTGAGAATTGCTCAATTGGTATATTTGGAGTTAATTATGACGGAACATGTTCGTTTAAACCAGGAGCAAGATTTGGTCCAGAAGCAATAAGACAAGTCAGTTCTTGTTTAGAAACATATTGTCCAAAAATAAAAAAAGACTTAGAGGATATTATGTATGTTGATTTTGGATCAATACTAATTGGTAAAAATGACTCAAAGTCCGTTATTGAATCGGTTAAATCAGCAACAAATTATTTAATTAGTAAAAGGCTTAGTCCTATTATGCTTGGAGGCGAACACTCTATTACAAGAGGTGCTATTGAAGCATTGGTAAAAAAATATCCAGATTTGATATTGGTTCAACTTGATGCTCATGCAGATTTAAGAGAAACATATATAGGAAATGAACATAGTCATGCTTGTACTATGAAAAGATGCTTAGAAGTGCTACCTGAAAAGAAAATTTTGCAAGTAGGAATTAGAAGTGGGACGAAGGAAGAATTTAAAATTATGCATAACAACAACCAATTAGTTAACTTTTGTCCAGGCGGAAATGCACATGAGTTAAAACAAGCTCTTCTACCATACGCTAAGTCTCCAATCTATTTAACAATAGATTTAGATTGGTTTGATCCCAGTTTATTAGCAGGAACGGGTACTCCAGAACCGGGAGGATTTTTTTGGAATGATTTTGAAGAAATACTGAAAACTTTAAAAGACCTTAGAATCGTGGCTTCAGATATTGTGGAATTATCTCCAGAAATTGATAAAAGCGGAGTAAGTAGCATAGTTGCAGCCAAAGTACTTAGAAGCTTAATTTTGTCATTAGAAAATATGCAATAAAAAATTTCTAACCTACAGTGTAAAAATACTAAATAAAAACTAAATATTTCATGGATTTGCTAAAAAGTCCTCTTTATTCAAAATATGTTGAATGCAATGCAAAATTAGTGGATTTTGCAGGTTGGGAAATGCCCATATCATTTTCAGGATTAATTAAAGAACATGAATCAGTTAGATCTTCAGTAGGATTATTTGATATTTCTCACATGGGTGTGATATCTATCAAGGGAATCAATCCAAAGGATTATATTCAAAAACTTTTTCCAACTAATTTATACTCCTTTTCAAAAGGTCAGGGGCTTTATACAGTAATGCTCAATGATAAAGGAGGAATAATAGATGACTTAATAATTTATGACCTTGGTATACAAGAAAATGATATATCAGAATTATTATTAATAGTTAATGCAAGTAGATATGAAAAAGATTTTCAGTGGATAAAAAATATTTTAAATATGTCTGAAATTTCGATAACAAACTTTAAAAAAGACAAAGTACTTTTAGCACTACAGGGAAAAGACTCATTGGATTTATTTGAAGAATGGATTGAATCTTCGATCTCGCATATCCCTAACTTTGGATGCGAATTTAAAACTTTTGAAAATATTTCTCCTAAAGAAAAAATCTTCTTTTCAAAGACAGGATATACAGGGGAAAATGGTCTAGAAATACTTTTATCTAAACAATCAGCAATTAATTTATGGGATTTCTCAATTTCCAAAAATGTTACACCTTGTGGTTTAGGAGCTAGAGATACTCTTAGACTTGAAGCAGGCATGCATCTTTATGGACAAGACATAAATGAAGAAACTTCTCCATATGAAGCAGGGTTAGGCTGGCTAGTACATCTAGAAAATAATCACGAATTCTTTGGAAGAAAATTTCTTGAAGAGCAATCAAGATTAGGCATTCAAAAAAAGTTAGTTGGTCTCTCTATAGAAGGTAAAGCAATAGGAAGAAAAGGTTGCGTAGTACTTAAAGGTGAAGAAAATATTGGAACTATCACTAGCGGCAGTTGGTCTCCAACTAAACAACAAGCTATAGCTTTTGCATACATCAATACTCCGCATGCCTTAATAAATAATGAAGTTCAAATATTAATAAGAGGCAAAAAATTCAAAGGGGTTATAACAAAACGAGCGTTTTATAAAAAGAATTATTAACTAAATTTACCCTTAAAGAATTATTATAAGTTATTGATAAATAAATCATACTTAGATGAGAAACAAAATTTGCAAGGAACTCAATAATTCAGATATTGGTAAATTAGTTAATCTATGCGGATGGGTAGATAGAAGACGAGATCATGGTGGTGTAATTTTTATTGATTTAAGAGACCATAGTGGATTCTTACAAATAACAATTAACCCTGATGATGGAGCAAAACTATTTAAACAGGCAGAAACTCTAAGAAATGAAACGGTAATAATGGTTAGCGGAATTATTAATGAAAGGCCTAGAGATTCAATAAACAAAAATTTAAGTACTGGAGAGTTAGAGCTTAAGGTTAAAGATTTGCAAATTCTCAACCAAATTAAAAAAAACTTACCTTTTCCTGTGTCCATCCATGATTATGAGAATACAAAAGAGGAACTCAGATTAAAGTATAGATATCTGGATTTAAGAAGGGGCAAGTTACTAGAAAATTTAAAAACAAGACATAAGATAATTAAAATTGCTAGAGAATTTCTTGATAACTTTGGATTTACAGAAGTAGAAACTCCAATACTTACAAAATCAACTCCAGAAGGCGCTCGCGATTTTCTTGTTCCTGCTCGTCTTTCGAATGGAGAATTTTTTGCTCTACCTCAATCCCCACAACTATTTAAACAACTTTTAATGGTTGGAGGCTTGGACAAGTATTATCAAATCGCAAAATGTTTCCGTGATGAAGACTTAAGGGCAGATAGACAGCCTGAGTTTACTCAATTAGATATTGAGATGAGCTTTATTAGTGAAGAAGAAATAATTTCTTTTAATGAAAGTCTTATAAAAAAAATATGGAAAGAAGTATTAAATATTAATTTTGATAATGCTTTTCCAAGAATGTCATGGCAATCAGCAATGGATAATTACGGCACTGATAGACCAGATACTAGATATCAAATGTTATTAAAAGATTTAGGAGAAGTATTAGGTGATATTGGATTTAATATTTTCACCAAAGCAATTAAGTCTGGAGGTTATATAAAAGCCATAACAGTCAAAGGTGGCAATTCAAGTATTAGCAACGTAAGAATTAAACCTGGGGGTGATATCTTCCAAGTAGCTCAAGATGCAGGAGCTGGTGGTTTGGCCTTCATAAGGGTCAAAGGAGATGAGCTTGAGACTATTGGGGCAATTAAAAATAATTTAAGTGAAGAGCATATAGCTGATATTTTAAGAATCACAGAAGCAAAAGATGGAGACTTAATCCTCTTAGGAGCTGGAGATAAACAAATTGTCAATCAGTCATTAGATAGGGTGAGACAATACATCGCAAAAGACTTAAATCTCATAGATAAAAGTAAATGGAATTTCATATGGGTAACTGATTTCCCGATGTTTGAGAGAAATGAAGAGGAAAATAGATATGAAGCTTTACATCATCCTTTTTGTTCTCCAAAAAATATAAAATCTAAAGATTCTGAAAACTTGAAACAAGAAATTGAGAGCTCTACAGCAAATGCTTATGACTTAGTTCTTAATGGATTGGAGTTAGGGGGTGGCTCTTTACGTATTCATGAAGCTAACTTACAACGAGAGGTTCTGAAAACGGTAGGACTTACTGATAAAGAGATTGATGAAAAATTTGGATTTTTAATAGAAGCCTTAGAAATGGGTGCTCCTCCTCATGGTGGAATAGCGTTTGGATTAGATCGTATTACCATGCTGATCATTGGTGCAGATTCAATCAGAGAAACCATTGCTTTTCCAAAAAATCAACAAGCAAAATGTCTTCTCACAAATGCACCTTCAAATGTCTCTAAATCACAATTAAAAGAATTAGATATTGAAATAACAATTGATGAATAAGAATATATATGGATGTTCTAAAAGTTTTTTGTTTAAATAAAATATAAGGAGGCTGTGCTTAATTAAAAATATTTAATGTCAAAATTTGTATTTGTCACTGGAGGAGTAGTTTCTAGCATTGGTAAAGGAATTGTGGCTGCAAGCTTAGGAAGATTATTAAAGTCTAGAGGATATAGTGTTTCAATATTAAAACTAGATCCATATCTAAATGTCGATCCAGGCACAATGAGCCCTTTCCAGCATGGAGAAGTATTTGTAACCGAAGATGGGGCTGAAACCGATCTAGATTTAGGTCACTATGAAAGATTTACTGATACTGCAATGACTAGGTTAAATAGTGTAACTACGGGATCTATTTATCAAGCAGTTATCAATAAAGAAAGAAGAGGTAGTTATAACGGTGGAACTGTGCAAGTAATACCTCACATAACGGGAGAAATAAGAGAAAGAATTCATAGAGTAGCCGCCAACAGCAATGCGGATATTATTATTACTGAAATTGGTGGAACAGTTGGTGATATTGAATCTTTACCTTTTTTAGAGGCGATAAGAGAATTCAAAAATGATGTCAATAAGAATGATGTTGCTTACATACACGTAACATTACTTCCTTACATCAAAACCTCTGGCGAAATAAAAACTAAACCAACACAACATTCAGTAAAAGAATTAAGATCAATTGGAATTCAGCCAGATTTACTAGTATGCCGAAGTGATAAATCTATCAATGAAGCTCTTAAAAAGAAGCTTAGTGGTTTTTGCGGTGTCAGTATCAACTCTGTAATTGAAGCTTTAGACGCAGACAGTATTTATTCTGTACCTCTTTCTTTAAAAAAAGAAGGTTTATGCAAAGAAACCTTGAAGTATTTAGAACTTGAAGATAAAAAATGTGATTTGAAAAATTGGGAACAACTAATACACAATCTAAGAAATCCTGGAGCTCCAATTAAAGTTGCACTCGTAGGTAAATATATTGAACTTGGAGATGCATATTTATCGGTTGTTGAAGCTTTAAGACATGCATGCATTGAACAAAAAGCTTTATTAGATTTACATTGGGTAAGTGCTGAAATGATAGAAAAAAATTCAGCAGAAACTTACTTAAATGAAGTTGATGCAATTGTCGTACCCGGGGGATTTGGTAATAGAGGAGTCAATGGAAAAATTTCGGCTATAAAATTCGCAAGAGAAAATAAAATTCCCTTTTTAGGTTTGTGCCTTGGTATGCAATGTGCAGTTATAGAATGGGCCAGGAATGTAGCTAATCTTCCAGATGCATCTAGTTCAGAACTAGACCCAAAAACTCCCAATCCAGTGATACATTTATTACCAGAACAGGCAGATGTAGTTGATTTAGGTGGAACAATGAGACTTGGAGTTTACCCATGTAGATTGACAAACAATACAACTGGAAAAAACTTATATGATGAGGATGTTATTTATGAAAGACATCGACATAGATACGAATTTAATAATTACTACAAACAAAGTTTTTTAAATTCTGGATACAAAATTAGTGGTACATCACCAGATGGCAGATTAGTTGAATTAATTGAGTTAGAAAATCATCCTTACTTCTTAGCATGTCAATATCATCCTGAGTTTTTATCACGACCTGGCAAACCTCATCCTTTATTTAAAGGTTTAATAAAAGCCTCTCAACAAAAATTAACTCAATCAAATTAATATTATTTGTTTTTTTGAATGAAAAAATGACAAATTTTTTACCCTTAGTCGAACAATTTCATTCATTACAAGGTGAAGGTTATCACGCTGGAAAAAGTGCTTTTTTTGTTAGATTAGCCGGTTGTAAAGTTGGATGTTCGTGGTGCGACACCAAGAATTCATGGGATGAAAAAAAACACCCTTCTATATCAATTGAAAAAATAATAGATCGCATAAAGATTGCTAGAGAAAAAGGAGCATCTTTTTGCGTTATTACAGGTGGAGAACCTTTACAACATAACTTAGATAATTTTTGCAAAGCCATAAAAAAAATGACGAGGGGAGAAGAAGAAAAACCTATGAAGATTCATATTGAGACAAGTGGAGTTAACTCGATGTCAGGAAGTTTTGACTGGATTACTTTATCTCCTAAAAGACACTCACCTCCAAAAAATTATTTTTTAAAAAAATGTAATGAAATTAAAATAATCATAAATGAAATAGAAGATATTGAATTTGCTATTCAAATAAAAAAAGAAACCTTAAAACAATATCAACTCTCTAACAGCGAAGATGGCTTAAAAAAAGAAGATAAAATTTTTTATTTACAGCCAGCATGGAACAATGCGAATGGTTTTTCTCTTGCTATTGATTTCGTAAAAAATAACTCCGATTGGAAATTGAGCCTTCAAACTCACAAATACTTAAGAATTAAATGAAATCATATGACTCTTAAAAATAAATCGATAGTAGTTTTATTATCTGGAGGTTTAGATTCTTCTACAGTTACTGGTATCGCAAAAAAATCCGAAGCAAAAATTTTTGGCCTTTCATTTGACTATGGTCAACGTCATAAAAAAGAATTAAATTCTGCATCAATAATTGCAAAACACTTTGATATTGAAGAATATAAAGTCATTAAGCTTGACTTATCTTTATGGGGAGGCTCGTCATTAACTGATACTCAAAAAAATATTCCGATAGAAGGAATACAAACTAATAAAATTCCTAATACTTATGTTCCTGGGAGAAATACTATATTTATTTCCGTTGCACTAAGTTACGCCGAAGCAATAGATGCTGATTTTATAGGATTAGGAGTTAATGCACTAGATTATTCTGGTTATCCAGATTGCAGACCTGACTACATTAAAAAATTTCAAGAATTAGCAGATTTAGCCAATAAAAGAGGAAGAGAAAATAACCCAATAAAACTTTGGACACCTCTATTAGATTTAAATAAAGAAGAAATTATTCAATTAGCTTTTGATAATCATGTCCCTTTAGATAAAACATGGAGTTGTTATTCAGGGAATTCAAAACCATGCGGCAAGTGTGATAGCTGCAGAATAAGAAATGCAGCTTATAAAAAATGGCTCAATAAAAATAATAAAAAATGAAAATAATAAAATTTATTCTAGAAAAATGGATAGATCCAGCACTGATTGCGCATCATCTAACAAAAAAATTCGGAGATCAAGGCTTAGCTTGGCTAGACAGTGATGGTAAAGAAAATGGGGAATGGTCAATAATAGGAATTAAACCTAAAAAAATAATCCAATCAAGAGATATCAATAACTTAGACAAAACTAATAATCCCTTTAACAATTTAAAAAATATTAAAAAAGGATTTTGGATCGGATGGTTAAGTTATGAAGCTGGAGTATACATAGAACCAAAAAACCCATGGAGACAATCTGATATAGCAACTTTATGGATTGCATCATATGATCCAATAATTAAATGTAATTTAATAAAAAAAGAAATAATTATCGAAGGGACAAACTCATATGAAATGATGAATTATAAAAATATAATCAACAATATAAACACTATTGAAGAAGAAAATATTATTAAAACAAATTTGAATTTTGATTTTTCAAAAATTAATTTGGACGAAATGTCTGAGAAATTTCAAAAAAATATTTTAGAGTTGAAAAAATTAATTTCTTTAGGGGATTTATTTCAAGCAAACCTAACAACTAAATGCGAAATTAAATCTTCTAAAAACTATAGTCCTCTAGATATTTATTTAAAAATAAGAAGGAAATTAAGAGCTCCCTTTGGAGGAATAATAGTAAATAATATTAATTATAAAGAGGCGGTATTATCTACATCGCCGGAAAGATTTATAAAAATAGATAATAAAAATTTTGTGGAATCAAGACCTATTAAAGGAACTAGATCCAGAGATAAAGATTTAAAACAAGATGCACTTAATGCTATTGATTTAATAACGAACGAAAAAGATAGAGCTGAAAATATTATGATAGTTGACCTAATAAGAAATGATTTAAGTAAAGTTTGCGAAACAGGAAGCATTATGGTGCCAGAAATATTAAAACTTGAAAGTTTCTTAAAAGTTCATCATCTAACTTCAGTAATCAGAGGAAAATTAAAAAAAGACAAAAACTGGATTGATTTACTAAAAGCTTGTTGGCCTGGAGGTTCTATAACTGGAGCACCTAAATTAAGATCATGCCAAAGACTTTTTGAATTAGAAAAATGTGAGCGCGGACCTTACTGTGGCTCATTTTTGAAGCTTGACTGGAATGGAGAGTTTGACAGCAATATTTTAATAAGATCATTTTTAATTAAAGACAAAAAAATCAATATATATGCTGGTTGCGGAATAGTTATTGACTCTAATCCTGAAGAGGAAACTAATGAACTAAAGTGGAAACTTTTACCATTAATTGATTCACTAAAATGATAGAAACATTAGGCTGGTACAAGGATCAATGGTTAGATATTGATAGAATATTTATTGCTGCTAATAATAGAGGATTAAAATTTGCTGATGGTATATTTGAAACCATTTTGATAAAAGAAAACAAACCTGTTCTTTTTGATGAACATCTGAAAAGGTTGGAAAAAAGTAGCAAAATATTAAATATTAATCTCAAAATAAATAAATTATCTTTGAGACAACTTATTAATGATGGAATTAGAAAGTTATCTCTTAAGAATAATCAATTTGCTTCAGTAAGAATAAACTATAGTCGAGGAACTAATGAAGGTCGAACACTAACAATTGATAGCACTTCAGAGACAAAAGATTTGGATAATTTATGGCTTGAGTTCTATATAATCAAACCAAATTTTAATCCGATAAGCGTTTGTATTAGTCAAACAGAAAAAATAAATGAATTCAGTCTTATAAGTAAATGCAAAACATTTTCATATAATCAGGCAATACAAGTTTTGACAGAAGCTAATGAAAAATCATTTGATGATTCTATCCTTTTGAATACGTCAGGTGAACTTTGTTGTGGAAGTACATTTAATATTCTAATTAAAAGAAATAATCAATGGATAACTCCTAGAAAAGAGAGCGGCTGTTTAGAGGGGATTATGGTTTCTGAAGCTTTAAAATTGAAAATTGTAAAAGAAGAATTAATTCCTCCAGAATTTCAAAATGATGACATAATAGTTGCAATTAATAGCTTGTCTTGCAGACAAATTAATCAAGTTAATGATTTAACGCTTAAACCTAAATTCGATCCAATTTACTTTTGGGATTTATTATATAGTTGAACTTCATTAATATCTGGCAAATAGACATCAGATACTTTAGTTATATTGTTATTAACCTTAAATTCAACAATTTTTCCAATAATGATAATTGATGGAGCTAAAAATTCTTTATCTTTGATTGTATCTGGAAGATTATCTAATTTCTCTATCAAACATTTTTGATTTTTTAAAGTAGCTTCTTGAATAACAGCGCATTTAGTACTCTTATCTAAACCACCTAAAATTAATTCTTCCACAATAAATTCAATATTTTTTATACCCATAAAAATTACTAAGCTATCTGATGATTTAGCTAAATCTCTCCAATTCACTGTCTTTTTTTCCTTATCTACACGCTCATGTCCAGTGACAAAAGTTACAGAACTCGCGGCATCTCTATGGGTTAGTGGAATACCAAAATATGAGGGGGCAGCTATTCCAGAAGTAATACCAGGAACGATTTCAACTGAAATTCCATTTTTTTCTAAAATCGAAACCTCTTCACCACCTCTAGAAAAAACGAATGGATCTCCCCCTTTAAGCCTTACAACATTTTTGCCTTCTTTTGCTAATTTCAAAATAAGATCATTAGTTTCAGCCTGAGGTACAGAACACTTCCCAGCTCTTTTGCCTACATGGAAAATTTCTGTATTTTTCCCTGCCTCTTTTGTTATTTCATCCGGGATTAAAGCATCATGAACTAATGCATCACAATTTTTTATTAGGCGTAAAGCTTTAAGAGTCAAAAGCTCAGGGTCACCAGGACCTGCTCCAACTAAATAAACAATACCAGGCACAATATTCTCCATTAACAAGTATGGTAGTAAAAGTTAATCGCAATGAAGGTAAATATTGTGAAAGAAAGTTTATTAAAACCAAATAAAAAATTTACTCTCCTTAGTGCTTTTATCACTCTTCTAAATGATCGTTTAAGTGAAAGTATACTGTTACCCATATTACCCTCTTTTGTTTTACTTTTTGACTCTAAAGCAAGTACATATGGTTTATTATCATGTACTTACCAATTAGCTCAATTTACAGCTTCTCCTTTTATAGGACTTATGAGTGATAGATATGGAAGAAGGCCTGTCACTCTTTTTTGTATTACTGGTTCAGTAATAGGAATATCAATATTATCCTTTACAGTTCTATTTAATTGGTCAAATTATATAGCTTCTATCCCTTTATTTTTATTATTCATAGCAAGACTTATTGACGGTTTAAGTGGTGGGACTGCAGCCACAGCAACAACTATTCTTGCAGATATTTCAAGCCCTGAGAAAAGAGCAAAAACATTTGGATTAATTGGTGTTGCGTTTGGTTTAAGTTTTTTCTTGGGAAATATTTTCGTTGTAATTTTTGCAAAAAATACCAATAACAATTTTATTATTCCAGTTTTAATTGCTTCAATTATTCCGATAATAAACTTTCTCTTGGTATTCTTCTACTTACCAGAAACAAAACCAAATAGCTCCTCAAATAAATTAAAAACAATCCTTAAAAATCCCTTAAAACAGCTATTTACAGTATTCAAAGAAGAAAAGATCAGAAAATTATCATTAGCATTTTTTATTTATTTTATTGCTTTTACTGGATTGACAAATATCCTAATTTTTTTCCTTCAAGAATCTTTAGGCTGGACAACCAAGTCATCAAGTGGAACTCTTGTGGTTGTTGGAATTATTGCCATTATTGTTCAAGGCGGACTTATTGGGCCTCTTGTAAAACAATTCGGGGAAATGAAACTAACACTTATTGGATCGGGCTTTATTCTTATCGCATGTTTGCTTTTAATAACCACTCCAAAAGAAAATGCGACAATTAGTATTTATTCTGCTGTTTCATTTTTAGCCGTTGGAGCGGGTTTAATTACTCCTACCTTGAGAGCACTAATATCAAAAAAATTAGACATTGATAAACAAGGTTCGATTCTAAGTAACCTGCAGGGTCTCCAAAGTCTTGGGGGGGTTCTAGGAATAGCAATGGCAGGAAGAGTTTATGATAGCTTTGGCCCTAAATCACCTTTTATAGCTGGTTCCATTATCTTACTTTTCATGATATATCTTATTGCTGAGGGGAGAAATTATAATTCTTTTAAAAGTCAAAAATCAAAATTATCTTAATGAAAAACCAGGCTGATTGTTTTATCAATAGAGAATTAAGTTGGATCAATTTTAATAAAAGAGTTCTCCTGACCGGCATGGAAAAAGATTATCAAATACTTGATAAAATTAAATTCTTTTCAATTTTCAGTAATAATTTAGACGAATTTTTTATGGTTAGAGTTGCTTCATTAAAAGCGCAAGTTGATGCAGGAATTAGAAAAAAAAGTATTGATGGACTATCACCCAAAGAACAATTAAAAAAAATAAACAAAGAAGTAAAAAATCTTACAACCCTACAAGAAAACTATTTAAATAATGAATTAAATTTTGAACTAAACAATCAGGGAATTTTTATTAAAAAATATAATGAGCTCAATGAAAATCAAAAAAGTTGGTGTGACAATTATTTCCTATCTTCAATTTTTCCTTTATTGACACCATTAGTTGTAGATCCCGCCCATCCATTTCCTTTTATTAGTAATTTAAGTCTCAATTTAGCTGCTCTTATTAATGATGGAGAACAATCTAAAAATCAGTTTGTAAGAATTAAAATCCCAACAAAAAATATTGGCAGATTTATACTCATTCCTAACGAAATTATTGAAACTAAAGATGAGAAAAAACGCTATTTTATAACTGTTGAAGACTTAATTGGGAACAATATTAAAACCTTATTTAATGGGATGAACTGCCTCAGTTATTCTTTTTTTAGAGTAACAAGAGACGCAGATTTAGAATTAAAAGAACTTGAAGCTGACGATTTACTTCTAGCTGTCGAACAAAGCTTGCAAAAAAGAAGATTAGGCGGAGATGTAGTCAGGTTAGAGGTAGAAGAAGATATTCCACAAAATATTTTAAAATTACTTATTGAAAGTATTGAAATTACAGAAGAATATATTTACTTTTGCAAAAGCTTATTGGGCTTGGATGATTTGAATTATCTCACAAAAATTAATCGAGAAGATTTAAAAGAAAATTTATTAATTGGAAAAACTCATCCTTTATTAAAATCACTGGACAACTCTGAAAATAAAAATATTGACTCTATTTTTAGCATTCTTAGAAAACAAGATATACTTCTTCATCATCCATATGACCTATTCAATACTTCAGTTGAAGAATTTATCAATAAAGCTGCTGATGACCCCCTAGTATTGGCAATTAAAATTACTCTTTACAGAGTTTCTAAGGATTCTCCAATTATTGAAGCTTTAATGAGAGCTGCTGAAAATGGAAAAGAAGTAATGACTCTTGTTGAGCTTAAAGCAAGATTTGATGAAGACAATAATATTCAATGGGCTAAACAGCTTGAGCAGGCAGGAATACATGTTGTTTATGGAATACTAGGATTTAAAACACATACAAAGATTTCTTTGGTAGTTAGAAAAGAAAAAGGAAGGTTAAGAAATTATTTTCATATAGGAACCGGAAATTATAATTCTAATACTTCTCATTTTTATACAGACATAGGACTGCTTTCAACAGACCCTGATATCTCTTCAGACTTAATTGAATTGTTTAATTACTTGTCAGGATTTTCAAAGCAGAAGACTTATCAAAAATTATTAGTATCTCCAATGTCATTAAGAGAAAAATTTATCTTTTTAATAAATAGAGAAATTGAAAATTCAAAAAAAGGTGGTAAAGGTGAAATTATTGCAAAAATGAATTCATTAGTAGACCCCGAAATTATTCAATTACTTTATTTGGCTTCTCAAACTGGAGTTCAAATTAAGCTTATTATAAGAGGAATTTGTTGTTTATATCCTCAAAGAAAGAATTTAAGTGAAAATATTACTGTAATCAGCATCATCGGTCATTTTCTTGAACATTCTAGGATTTTTTGGTTTTACAACGACAATAATCCAGAAGTTTTTATTGGAAGTGCAGACTGGATGAAAAGAAATTTAGATAGAAGAATAGAAGCTGTTACACCCATAGAGGATTCAATGTTAAAAGCTCAACTTTATAATCTTCTACAAACTTACATTAGAGATAATTATTACTCATGGGTAATGAATAAAGATGGTTTTTACGAAAAAAAGCAAGGGAATTCACACTTAAACCGCTCTCAAATTGATCTAATAAAAGATTAAAAAAAATTTATTTTTATAACATTTTAGAAAATTTCTTAATATTTTTAAAAATTTTATATTTGTACAAAAACCAGTAATGGCAATAGCTTTACGCAAATAACGATAAAATAAATTTTTTTTGTCTTTAAAGTTTCAACGCAAAAGTAGTTTTTATCTCGATTTCAGTGCTAGCTTTTTAAAAAATCCATTTTAAGAGGCCAGGGTGATGGGGATCCTTCTGGAATCTGGAAATAGTTCTTCAAAAAATAATTTTGAAGAGCCTAGATTACCAAACACTGCGGGTAAGACTCGCAAAACAAAACCAAGCGTAAGCGCTAAACAAAGCCAAAAAAAATCTGCAAGATTTGCTTCAGATTCTATAGGTCATTACCTTAGCAGTATAGGAAGAGTTCCACTTCTTACTGCGGCAGAAGAAATCGAGTTAGCACATCATGTTCAAAACATGAAAAAATTGCTGGAAACTCCTGAAATTGAAAGATCACCTCGAAATCGCCATCTTATAAAAATTGGGAAAAGAGCTAGAGATAGAATGATGGCTGCTAATTTAAGACTTGTTGTATCTGTTGCAAAGAAGTATCAAAATCAAGGTTTAGAGTTATTAGACTTGGTACAAGAAGGTGCTATAGGCTTAGAAAGGGCAGTTGATAAATTTGATCCTGCAATGGGATACAAATTTTCTACTTATGCTTATTGGTGGATTAGACAAGGAATGACTAGGGCAATTGATAATAGTGCCAGAACAATTCGATTACCAATTCACATAAGTGAGAAATTATCCAAAATGAGAAGAGTGTCTCGAGAATTATCCCATAAATTTGGTAGGCAACCAACCAGATTAGAAATGGCAACCGCAATGGGTATTGAACAAAAAGATTTAGAAGACTTAATCTCTCAAAGTGCTCCATGCGCATCTCTTGATGCACACGCAAGAGGCGAAGAAGATCGTAGTACTCTTGGTGAACTTATTCCCGATCCAAACGGTGAAGAGCCTATGGAGGGAATGGATAGAACTATTCAAAAAGAACATTTAGGAACTTGGCTTGCACAGTTAAATGAAAGAGAGCAAAAAATTATGAAGCTTAGATTCGGACTAGATGGAGAGGAACCCCTAACCCTTGCAGAAATTGGCAGACAAATAAATGTATCAAGAGAAAGAGTTAGACAACTAGAAGCAAAGGCGATATTAAAACTTAGAGTTATGACCACGCATCAAAAAGCAGCATAAATAAGTTGTTAAAATTTGGCTTTATTTTAATTTATATATGTATTCTCTTTTTAATATCAATACTTTATAAAAAGTTTAATAAAAATAATAAAGAAGCAATTAGAAAAATCATTCATATTGGCATAGGACCTTTAATTCCTTTCGCTAAATTTTTAGATATAAATCAAACTTCTGCACTTTATTTTACAGCTCTTGTTTCAGTATTAACTTTAATAAATTACAAATCTAAGTTATTTCCAACTATTGAGGATGTAGATAGGAAGAGTTATGGAACATTATTTTATTGTCTCAGTTTATTTATTTTGATTTACTTTTTTTGGAATAAAGATCCTACTTCTCTTTTCGCTGGTTTTTTTATAATGACATTTGGAGATGGCTTAGCGGGATTAATAGGCAAAAACTCGCAATCCAAAAGTTGGTTAGTTTTAAACCAAAAAAAATCATTCTTTGGAACAATGACTATGTTCATTGCTAGCTTATTAGTTGTTTTTAGTTTAAGTTATTTCCAAAAATATTCTCTTAATATAAATATTTTTACCATTGCTTTTATTTCTACTGTTCTTGAGCAATTTAGTATTTTAGGAATAGATAATTTTATTGTTCCAATTTCAGCAGCATTTTGCTTTAATTTTTTTATAACAGGTTTATAAATTACATAATTGAATCATACAAATTAGCAAGTAAATTTTTTGTTGTATCTATATTTATACAAGCATCAGTGATACTTCTTCCATATTCAAGATCTTTTATATTTGAAAGTTTTTGACTTCCCTCCTTAAGATGACTTTCAAGCATAACTCCTAAAATATTTTTTTCGCCGTTTTTAATTTGACATGCCACATTTTTGAGAACATCAGATTGCTTCCTATAATCTTTATTTGAATTTCCATGACTACAATCGATCATAACCTTATAAGGAAGATTACTAGCTTTTAATTCAGAAGAAATACTGTTAACATGTGAATTTTCAAAGTTAACTCCTTTAGAGCCGCCCCTTAAAACTATATGACCATCTGGATTTCCAGTAGTATTTACAATAGAGGCATAACCTTGATCATTAACGCCTAAAAAATGATGAGATTTTGAAGCTGATTGCATCGCATTAATTGCTGTACCGAAAGAGCCATCCGTTCCATTTTTAAAACCTATTGGCATAGATAATCCTGATGCCATTTCTCTATGAGTTTGACTTTCAGTAGTCCTTGCTCCTATTGCTGTCCAACTTATCAAATCAGCAATATATTGTGGGACAATTGGATCTAACAATTCTGTAGCTGAAGGTATTCCTCGAGTTGCTAAATAAGATAATAAACTTCTAGCTCTTCGTAAACCTGTATTTATATCATATGAACCATCTAGATGCGGGTCATTTATTAACCCTTTCCAACCGATTGTAGTTCTCGGTTTTTCAAAATATACTCGCATTACAATTTCTAATTTATCCTTATAAATTTTTCTAAATTCATGAATATGTTCTGCATATTCTTTAGCAGCCTCAATATCATGTATTGAACATGGCCCCACTACGACTAAAACCCTTCGATCATTCTTATGTAAAATATTTTGTATTGATCTTCTTGTGTTAGAGACAGTATTAGCCGATGTATAATCCAAAGGTATATCATTATGAATTCTGCTGGGAGGTATTAATGGACGTGTCTCAACAACATGCAAATCAGATGTTTTTTCTACAGATTGATTATTGGATGAAGTCGTCATTGATTAATTAAGAAGTTTGAATATTGAAAAAAGCATTTATAAATACTCTCCTTATCAATATTAAAAATAACAATAGATTAGGAATTACACCTCACAAATGAAGAAATTGGAAACATTGCTCAAAGATTATCAAGATCATGTAGCTGAGAGAGCTACCAAAGGCATACCTCCACTGCCTCTCAATGCAGCACAGACAAACGTTATTACACAACTATTAGAGCAAGAAAATGAATACGAAAGTGAATATTTACTAGATTTGCTTATAAATCGAGTCCCACCAGGAGTAGATGAAGCTGCATACGTAAAAGCAAGCTGGCTTACAGCAATTGTGAATGGAGAAAAACATTGTAAATACATTAATCCTCAAAAAGCAATACAAATTTTAGGGACAATGATCGGAGGATATAACGTAAACTCGTTAATAGAAATACTAAAAAATAAAAACAATATACTAGCCAATGAAGCAGCGCAAGTTTTAAAGAATATTATCCTCGTATATGATGGTGCAAATGATATTTTTGATTTATCTCACAGTAATATCTATGCAAAAGAAGTTGTAAATAGTTGGGCAAACGCAGAATGGTTTACAACTAAAAATTCTCTTCCAAAAGAAATTGTATGTTTAGCATTCAAAATTGATGGAGAAACAAATACCGATGACTTATCTCCCGCAGTGCATGCAACATCTCGTCCAGACATACCACTACATTCATTATCTATGCTTGAATTCAAGAAGAAAAATGGACTAAAAATTCTTGAAGATCTTAAAAAACAACAAGTACAAATAGCGTATGTTGGAGATGTTGTTGGCACAGGAAGTTCAAGAAAATCTGCAATTAATTCTGTTATTTGGCACTTGGGGAACAATATACCCTTTGTTCCTAATAAGAAAACTGGGGGGATAATTATTGGTAACAAAATAGCGCCAATTTTCTTTAATACAGCACAAGATTCTGGAGCGCTTCCTATTGAAACTGATGTATCTAATATTAATACTGGTGATTTACTTAAAATTTTGCCATATGAAGGTGTGATAAAAAAAATAGATAAAATTACAAATGCTGAATTAGTAATTAGTCATTTCGAGTTGAACCCATCAACACTGACAGATGAAATTAAAGCTGGAGGGAGAATAAATCTTATGATTGGAAGATCTCTCACAGATAAAATTAGAAAGAAACTTGAATTACAACCCAGTGAAATTTTTATTCGTCCAAAAAATACAAAGAAAATAAATACTGGATTTACACAAGCGCAAAAAATAGTTGGTAAGGCATGTGGTCTAGAAGGAGTTCTCCCAGGCATGACATGTGAACCCATTATGACAACTGTTGGCAGCCAAGATACTACTGGTCCAATGACTAGAGATGAACTGAAAGAATTAGCTTGTTTAGGCTTTACTGCAGATTTAGTGATGCAAAGTTTTTGTCATACAGCTGCATATCCTAAACCAGTAGATTTAGTTACCCATAAAGAATTACCTGATTTCATATCTCAAAGAGGTGGAGTAGCTCTTAAGCCAGGGGACGGTATAATTCATAGCTGGCTTAATAGAATGCTTCTCCCTGATACTGTTGGCACAGGTGGAGATAGTCATACAAGATTTCCTCTTGGCATTTCGTTCCCTGGAGGCTCGGGTATTGTTGCCTTCGCTGCAGCAATTGGATCAATGCCATTAAATATGCCTGAATCTGTGCTTGTTAAATTCAAAGGAGAATTATTACCAGGAATTACTTTAAGAGACTTAGTAAATGCAATCCCTCTCTTCGCAATTAAAAAAGGACTCTTAACTGTTGCAAAAGCCAATAAGAAAAACATATTTAACGGAAAAATTATGGAAATAGAAGGTCTTCCTGATTTAAAACTCGAACAAGCATTTGAATTGACCGATGCAACCGCTGAACGCTCATGTGCTGGAAGCACAATACTTTTGTCACAAAAAACTGTAGAAGAATATTTAAAAAGTAACATCTGCCTCTTAGAAAAAATGATTGAGAGCAATTATGAAGATGCAAAATCTATCTCAAGAAGAATAAATGATATGAAAAATTGGTTAAAAAACCCCTCATTAATACAACCAGATACAAACGCTCAATATGAAGAAATAATTGAAATAGATTTAGCAAAAGTGACGCAACCTATAGTTGCGTGCCCTAATGATCCAGATAACGTAAAGGAAATCATGGAGGTTGCGAATACAAATATTGACGAGGTTTTTATAGGTTCTTGCATGACAAATATTGGTCATTACAGAGCAGCTGCGAAAGTTCTTGAAGGTATACAAAATTTAAAGGCTAAATTATGGATATGTCCTCCTACAAAAATGGATGAAGATACTCTAAAAGTAGAGGGGTACTATAAAATATTTGAAAATTGTGGTGCTAGATTAGAGTTACCAGGCTGTTCCTTATGTATGGGAAATCAAGCCAGAGTAGAAGAAGGATCTGTAGTATTTTCTACTAGTACAAGAAATTTTGACAATAGACTTGGAAAAAATGCACAAGTATTTTTAGGAAGTGCTGAATTAGCAGCAGTTTGTGCACTTCTTGGAAGAATCCCTGAGATAGAAGAATATCAGGATATTACTAAAAATAAAATTAATCCTTATTCAGACGAACTTTATCGTTATCTTCAATTTGATGAAATATACAATTTCAGTTTGTCAAAGTGATCATGGATTATGCCAAATCTTATAAAAGAAAATATTCAAAAAACCAGTAATAATTCTTCTCATAGCATCAAAAAATTATTAAGGCAAAGATCACTAGTAGTCGCATTTTCGCTCTTATTAACAGGTTTAGGAGCTTCAATAACAAGCATATCTTTTAAAACTGGAATCTACTTTATTAACAATTGGAGATTGGCGCTATTAGACCAATTCCCATCTATTACAGTTTTACCAATCTTTGGAGCTATTGGAGGAGCCATTGCAGGATATTTGATCAAAAATATTGCACCTGCTGCAAAAGGTTCTGGTGTGAGTCAAATCATGGGTTTCTTAAGACATAAAAAAGTGCCGATGAACATAAAAGTAGGGTTAGTAAAGCTCATCTCAGGAATTATCGCTATTGGTAGTGGATTCCCTTTGGGACCAGAAGGTCCATCGGTTCAAATGGGAGGATCGGTTGCTTGGCAAATGGCCAAATGGCTTAAAGCTCCTACAGCCTTCAGACGAGTAATCGTAGCAGCAGGTGGTGGTGCAGGAATAGCTGCAGTTTTTAGCGCTCCGCTGGGAGGGTTTGTTTATGCAATAGAAGAACTATTAAACTCTGCTAGACCAGTAGTTTTGTTATTAGTAGTAATTACAACTTTCATCGCAGATTCATCTGCTGATATTATCCAAGCTTTGGGTTTAGATCCCAAAGCAGGAGGCTTTGATTTTAACCTCGGATTTTTGATTCAAAAAGAATATGATCCATCAGTTTTTTTCTTACCTATAGATTTTATTTACTTAGTTTTACTTGGAATAATTATTGGGATCTTTGCAGAGGTGTACAGCAGATATGTTTTATTAATGCAAAATCTTGGAAAAAAGTGGTATAAAAACAAATTTGTTTTAAAAATGAGTATCTGTGGACTTATTTTAGGAAGTATCTATTCTTTTTTACCAAGCACATTTCATAATTTAGATGAATTACAAAAAATAATAGCTGAACAAAATACAAGTATAAGCATTGCTTTGTTAGCAGTTTTAGTATTATTTATTACCACAGGTTTAGCTGCAGCATCTGGAGCCCCGGGAGGATTGTTCTATCCAATGCTTACTTTAGGAGGGTCAATCGGACTAATAATGGGGAGCTGGGTAGAAACTGCAACAGGACATGCACCTAGTACATTCATTTTTGCAGGAATGGGAGCTTTCGTAGCAGGATGCTCAAGAACTCCAATAACAGCTATGTTTTTAGCTTTTGCCTTA
Source organism: Prochlorococcus sp. AG-442-M23 (assembly GCA_003209655.1). Taxonomy (GTDB): domain Bacteria; phylum Cyanobacteriota; class Cyanobacteriia; order PCC-6307; family Cyanobiaceae; genus Prochlorococcus_A. The sequence continues at coordinate 294,151 of QCPW01000001.1, forward strand.
ACAAAAAATTTATTAATAATGAAACCTGTATTAATAAGCTGCATTGCCAGTTTCTTGATCGCAAGAGCTTTCAACGAAGAATCCATTTATGAAAGACAAATACAAATAGAATTAGAAGACTAGGGAAATATTGTCAGTCAAAAACAGCAGTTTTACTGTTATAAACAAAAACTTGATGATTTAGATGTAATCTAACGGCTCTTGCTAGAGCAATTCTCTCAATATCTCTTCCTTTTCTAATTAGATCATCCACTTCATCTCTATGGCTCACATTAACTGTGCATTGTTCTATTATTGGGCCTTCATCAAGATCTTCAGTAACATAATGGGCGGTAGCACCAATTAATTTAACACCCCTATTCCATGCTCGATGATATGGCTGCGCCCCCTTAAATGCAGGTAAGAAAGAATGATGAATATTTATAATTGAAGAAAACTTTTTCAAAAAAGAGTCGCTCAAAATTTGCATATATTTGGCTAATACAACTAGATCGATTTTATATTCTTTTAACAAATATAGAATTTGATCTTCAATGTTAGATTTGTCAAAATTAAAACTATCAATGTGCACAAATTTTGCATTAAAATCATTTGCAATTTGTTCAAGATCAGGATGATTTGAAATTATTAACGGCACCCTCATTTTAAGTTCACCATTTCTAACTCGCCAAAGTAAGTCAATCAAACAATGATTTTGTTTGCTCACGAAAATTGCAACATTTGGAATTTCATCTGAATAATTTACATTAAATTTTCCATTTACTTCAGCTGCAATATTTTTAAATTGACTATAAATTTCATCTCTATTAAAAGATGGATTTTTACTATTCCATTCAATTCGACTAAGAAACAGACCTGCATCTTGATCTGTATGATGATCCGAATGCTTTATATTGCCACCGTAATTTGAAATCCAACTTGTAAGTAAACTTACAAGACCAGGACGATCGGGACAAATGATTTTGAATATAATTGAAGGATGTTCCAATAAAGTTTCTACTTTTTAATCAAATAATCAATAATATTTAATATATCAATGAAAAGCTTAAAAGAAAATTTTAAAAATGCACACATACTTATAATTGGATCGGGAATTATAGGGAAATTTAACGCCTTAGAGTTATCAGAATTAGGTTATAAGATAACCATAATAGATCCAGATCAACATAAAAATAGTAGCAATGCAGCTTTAGGCTTACTAATGGGAAATATGTATCAAAAAAGGAAGGGGAGAAGTTGGGATCTAAGAAAACAAAGCATAGAATTATGGCCACAATGGTTAAATTTTCTACGAAAATTAAATAATGAACTATATATTGCAAAACCATTAATACAACTAACTAATAATGAAGAAACATTTAAAAAATTAGAGAAATTCATTAATGAAAATAATGATCATGACTTAAAAATTTTAGATAAAGAATCAATTATTATTAAAAATATAAATAAAGCCTTTCAAACAAGAAATATAAAAGGGATGATTTCATTCAAAGATGGAAGGATAAATGCTATTTCCTTACTAGAAACATTAAATACCTATTTAAAAAATAAAAAAGTAGATTTTTTAAAAGACGAAATAATAAAAATTAGAAAATTCAACAAGCAATGGATTGCTATATCTAAAACCAAAAAAGAAATTAAGTCTGACGTAATTATTTTGTGTAATTCTCTAAATACAATTGATTTGATAGATAATGTATCTCACAACATCAAATTAAAACCTGTACTAGGACAAGCAATAGAAATCTGTATAAATGATGATGAAATTGATTTGTTATCACTCCCAAAACAATTCAACATAAATGGCAAAAATATAATTCCATTATCAAAAAACAAACTTATTATTGGTTCAACTGACGAATATAGTACAAAGCCTGAAGAAAATATTTTTGAGAAACTTACAAATTTTATTGATAAAAAACCAAATTGGCTGGAAAAAGGAATTATCACAAAAAGATGGTCTGGAATAAGGTCAAGACCAGAAGGCGAAGCTGCACCAATAATGAAAACTTTAGAGGACGGACTAATTGTATGTACTGGATTTTATAAAAATGGGATTTTACTCGCTCCAGCTTGTTCTAAATGGGTTGCAAAAGTAATTAAGAATTACCTTTCTTAATCTTTTGTTTCAGTAAAGTCTGCATCAATTACATCGTCTCCACCTTTGTTATTTGAGTCGTTCTGATCAGAACTCCCAGCTGAGGCTGATGATGGAGGTTGGTTACCTGGCTGTTGATATACGGAAGAACCAATTGCATAAAGTTCTTGTTGAAGTTCTTCTAATAATTTTTTCATAGCTTCATAATCCTCTTTTGACGTTGCTTCCTTTAATGCCTTACTTTTTTCTTCAACCTTAGCTTTAGCAGAAGCATCTACTTTATCTCCAAGTTCACCCAACTGTTTTTCTGTTTGATAAACAAGAGTTTCAGATTGATTCTTTAAATCAATTTTCTCTCTTCTTTCTTTATCAGCAGATGCATTTGATTCTGCATCCTTCACCATTTTTTCAACTTCATTATCTGAAAGAGTTGAAGCACCTGTTATAGAAATAGATTGTTCCTTGCCACTTCCTTTATCTTTGGCAGTAACGCTTAAAATTCCGTTTGCATCAATATCAAAGGTTACTTCTATTTGGGGAACTCCTCTTGGTGCAGAAGGTATACCATCAAGTCTAAAGGTTCCTAAACTTTTGTTATCAGCAGCCATTTCCCTTTCACCCTGTAAGACGTGAATCTCAACATTAGTTTGACCATCAACAGCAGTAGAATAAGTTTCGGATTTTTTAGTTGGTACTGTTGTATTTCTAGTAATCATTTTTGTCATCACTCCTCCTAAGGTCTCTACACCAAGTGATAACGGGGTTACATCTAGCAATAAAATATCTTTAACTTCTCCTGCTAAAACTCCCCCTTGGATAGCTGCCCCTACAGCGACAACCTCATCTGGGTTTACTGTCTGGTTAGGATCTTTACCCGTAACCCTCTTAACCAACTCCTGAACTGCTGGCATTCTAGTTGAACCACCAACCATAACTATCTCATCTATTTCTCCTGTAGAAAGCTTCGCATCCTTAAGAGCTTGCTCTACAGGAACTCTACATCTATCGATTAATTTTGAGGCAAGTTCTTCAAAATTAGCTCTAGTCAAATTCAGATCAAGATGTTTTGGCCCCTCAGGGGTAGCAGTAATAAATGGAAGGTTTATTTCACTTTGAGTAGCATTAGAAAGCTCAATTTTAGCCTTTTCAGCAGCTTCTGTAAGACGTTGCAAAGCTTGTTTATCCTGTCTTAAATCAATTCCTTCATTATTTTTAAAAGTGTTGGCTAAATGATCAACGATGCATCTATCAAAATCATCGCCTCCTAAGTGAGTATCACCGGAAGTAGATAAAACTTCAAAAACACCATCTCCAACTTCTAACACTGAAACATCAAAAGTTCCACCACCTAAATCAAAAACAAGAATTCTCTCGTTGTTTTTTTTATCTAAACCATAAGCCAAAGCAGCAGCGGTTGGTTCATTTATTATTCTTAAAACTTCAAGGCCTGCTATTTTACCTGCATCTTTTGTAGCTTGCCTTTGCGAGTCGTTAAAATAGGCTGGAACCGTTATTACTGCTTGAGTGATACTTTCACCTAAATATTTTCCAGCATCATCAGAAAGTTTCCTTAAGACTTGTGCGCTTACTTCCTCAGGAGAAAATTGTTTATCTAAAACTGGACATTTTAATTTTACATTTGAACCAGCTTTTTCAATACCATAACTAACTTCTTTTGATTCTTCATTTACTTCATCAACTCTTCTGCCTACAAAACGCTTTGCAGAGTAAAAAGTATTTTCCGGATTCATAACAGCTTGTCGCTTAGCAATCTGACCAACTAGCTGATCTTGATTTTTTGTATATGCAACAACAGACGGTGTTGTTCTGAAACCCTCTGCATTTGATATTACAGTGGGTTTGCCACCTTCCATAACTGCAACACAACTATTTGTGGTTCCTAAATCGATTCCAACAACCTTCCCCATGGATAAATACTCTTTGAATATTCTCCATAATCGTTCATTGACGTCATTATTGTTACTCTAAAACGAGGTGTGGTTCCCGAACAGATCACAATTTCTGTCCAAATATCTTTCTTAAAATGATTACAAGCAAAACTTCATTTCTCGCTCTGATTGGAAATCCAGTAAGCCAATCACTGTCACCAATAATGCAAAATGCAGCTATTCAGTATTTAGGCCTAGATTTAATTTACATAGCAATTCCTTGTAAAAATAAAGACTTAGAAATAGTGATTAATGCTTTAAAAAAAATGAATTGTAAAGGCCTCAACATCACAATTCCTTTTAAACAAAAAGTATTTGATATATGCAGTGAAATATCTCCAATTGCAAAAAAAGTACAAGCAATCAATACTCTTAAATTGAAGGATAATGAAAATTGGAGTGGAACGAATACAGATGTTGATGGATTTCTTTATCCATTAAAAAATCTTAATTTACAAAAAAAAACTTCAATAATCATTGGCTCTGGGGGAGCAGCAAGATCAGTGACTCAAGGTCTAAAAGATTTAAAATTATCAAAAATTACAATTATTTCACGTAATAAAAAATCATTAAATGAATTAACATCTAATTTCAATAGCGAAATCGAAATTAAAGGTATGCTGAATACCGATAAAGAAATTGATGGTTTAATTCAAGAAGCGGATTTAATAGTCAATACAACTCCAGTAGGAATGAGTAAAACAATAAATGAAGATACAATGCCATTTGGTCAAAATCTTTGGAATAATATTAAATCGAAAACTATTGTTTATGATCTAATTTACAATCCCTCACCTACACCGCTTTTGGAGTTCTGCGATAAAAAAGGATGTATAACTATAGACGGAACCCAAATGCTAATCGCTCAGGGAGCAAAATCATTATCATTCTGGACAAATGGATTAGATGTGCCTTTTGAAGTTATGCATGATGCATTAAAAAAATATCTTCAATCAAATAAATAAATTGACCTCGATAATGTATGGTAAGTAATGAACAGACGCTCATAAATAAATTCTGAGCCAAAGACCTTGTCTGAAAATCATGACTGATCAAATTTATTACGAAACTATGTACATTCTTCGACCTGATATTGCGGAGGATGAAGTTGCTAATTTTATAGATAAATATAATAAACTTCTCGAAAAGTTAGGGGGTAAAATCCTTGATAGTCAAATGAGGGGTAAAAGAAGATTAGCTTATCCAATAGCGAAACATAGAGAAGGGATTTATGTCCAATTGAGTCATCAAGGAGATGGACAACACGTTTTCAATATAGAAAAAGCGATGCGTTTGAGTGAAGATGTTATTAGATATTTGACAGTGAAGCAAGAGGGGCCTTTACCAAAGCCAAGATCTTCTAACAAAGGATCTACTCAATTAGAAAACAAAGAAAAAGATAGTAATGATTCACCTAATAATTCAGAGCCTAAAACTGAGGAAAATAATGAAAATAAAATAGCGATCTCCGAAGTTCCTTCTTCTGAAAGTAAAGAGTCTGAAGAATCTTAAATCTTAGTTATTCATTTTTTGAATTTAATTCTGCCCATATTTTATTAGACATACCCCACATATAAATAAATCCTTCGGCATGCTCGTGATTGAAACTATCATCTTTACTATAAGTTGCTAAATCTTCCCTATATAAAGAACTATTTTCAGAAGACCTCCCAATAACTATTGCGTTTCCTTTATGTAATCTTATTTTCACTTTACCATTAACAGAAGTTTGAGTTGAATCAATAAAGCCATCTAATGCTTCCTTTAGCGGACCAAACCAAAATCCCTGATAAACTAATTGACCCCACTTTTTTTCTACAAGATTTTTAAAATCTAACACATCTGAATTTAAAGTTATGCTTTCAAGTTCTTTATGCGCTTTGATCAGAAGTAAAAGACCAGGGGTTTCATAGATTTCTCTACTCTTAATCCCAACTACTCTATCTTCGATCATATCTATCCTTCCGAAACCATGCTCTCCTGCTAAAGAATTAGCCTTCTGAATAATCTCTACAGGACTTAAATATTCATTTTCTATGCCAATCGGAAATCCATTTTTAAATTCAATTTCTATATCTTTTGAAAAATTTGGGGCCTCGTGAATCGAGGAAGTCATAGCAAAAATATCTTCACTTGGTTCATGCATTGGATCTTCCAACATACCTGCCTCAATGCTACGACCAAGAAGATTAACATCAATCGAATACGGTGACTTCTTAGAAACAGGAGCTGGAATACCAAATTTTTCACCATATAAAATAGCTTCCTCTCTACTCATTTTCCATTCTCTAGCAGGTGTAATTATCTGTAAATCAGGTCCTAAAGCATTAATAGCCAAATCAAATCTTACCTGATCGTTTCCTTTTCCTGTACAACCATGCGCTACTGCATCAGCATTTAATTCTCTTGCTAAATTTACAAGATTTTCCGCTATTAAAGGCCTAGCTAAAGCAGTTGATAACGGGTACTTGTCTCCATAAAGTCCATTTGCCCTAATAGCAGGAAAAGCATATTTCTCTACAAAGTTATCTACCAAATTAGCAATCACTGATTGCGTAGCTCCGGAGTTTAAAGCTTTTTGTCTAATACTCTCTAAATCATCTCCTTGTCCAAGATCAGCAACAAAAGTAACGACTTCTGAAATTCCATATTCATTTTTTAAATAGGGAATACAAATACTAGTATCAACACCTCCCGAATAGGCAAGAACAACTTTTTTTACCTGCTTCATTAAAATTTACCTCCAGTGAAAGTATGAAATTTTAATTTCTCTCAACTTTCAAAATTTTGTTAAAAACTAATATTATTGTAACTACAAGTCCAGGCCCAAAAACTAATAAAAGAACAAGATAGTTATTTATTAATAAAATCTCTGGCTTTAAAAAGCCATACAATCTTAAAGCAATAGCCAGCAAAACTGAAATTGACCAAATTAAAAGATAACTTAAAATTTTTTTATCAAACAAAATTGTTTTAATGCCTTTTTATGTATTATGTTATATAAAGGATAACTATTTTTAGATGGACTCCAATAAATTACAACTTAAATTGAATGAAATAGCTGAAGTAAACCCAGCCTTAAGTTGCTACCATAGAGAGGATCCAGCACCTGTATTACCACTAAGAGAAGAGCCTGATTTATTATCCTGGCTAGAAGATACAGGAAGATTAATTACTGAAAAAGAAGGAGACTCGCAAGAAATTAGTACAATTGAAGAGGAAGAACTTTCCGCTTTAATGGGAGAAAAAGAAGATTATAAAGTCGAAGAAGATATCTCCGATGATGATTGGGAAGACTAAAAGACTAAGTTTTACTATATTATTCTTTTTAATTACTTTTTCTTTAATAGTAAATTCTTACATTTTTAAAAATTTACTAATTATAAATACTTTTCTTTTATGTTTTTTAACTTCTTTATTAGTTACTAAATATGGATTACGAATAATAAAAAAATTAAATCTTTTACAAAACATTAGGGATGAAGGACCATCTCAACATCTTTGTAAGAAAAATACTCCTACTATGGGGGGGATATTTATTGTTTTACCTTTTTTATTACTACTTTTGATAGTAAACATTTTTTTTAATTCTATTGGAATAACTTTAATATTAATTTGTAGCTTTAGTTTTTTTATTATTGGATTTTTAGACGACTTTTTAAGTATTAAAAGAAAAAGTAATACAGGTTTAACATCAACTGAAAAATTTTCTTTGCAAGCTTTAATTTCAATATTATTTATCTTTTTGGCATATCACAACAACTATATTAACCCTCCAATTAGTTTGCCTAATAATTGGGTCATAAATACTAACTCTATAATTTTTCCAATCTGTTTTACAACTTTAGTAGGTTTAAGTAATGCAGTAAATTTAACCGACGGCTTAGACGGATTAGCTTCTGGATGTAGTTCAATAGTCTTCTATGGACTGGGTACAGAAATATTTATTAAAGGTCAGAAAGAGCTAATAATATATGGTCTTGTAGCCTACGCAATGACAGGTTTATGTATGGGCTTTCTAAAATTCAATAAATATCCTGCAAAAATATTTATGGGAGATACAGGATCAATAACTATTGGTGCCATATTAGGATCTATTTCAATATTAACTAATAGTTTTTTTACTTTATTTATTTTCTCAGGAATCTTTATTATTGAAGCCCTATCAGTTATTATTCAAGTAAGTTTTTTTAAAATTACAAAAAAAATTTTTAACAATGGTAAACGAGTCTTTTTAATGACTCCAATTCATCATCATTTTGAACTTAAAGGTATCAACGAAGAAAAAATAGTAGAAAACTTCTGGAAAGCAAACATATTAATGGTTTTTTTAGGTATAGTTTTAAAAATAAATCTTTAAATTATTATTTAATATGAGCTTCTTTACATGGAAAGATGATGGCTTAACAAGCGACTGTTCCAGTCTTGACGCTATGGCTTCTCGATTTGAAGAAACTGCTAACCTGATAAAAAAGTTATCTCAAAAAGGATTTAAGTTAAAAAAAACCCAAAAAAATCAATTAATAGTTCATTCTGATCCAAAGATTTTCGATCAATGGGGTTTTATAAGTGAAGAATTACCTTTCAAACAACTTTCTTTAATCCCAGATGATGAAACCATAGATAATTTCTGATATTGACATTTGAGAATTGATAAATAATTTCTTACATGAGTATTCCAACTAAAATGTCTATGAACACCTTCAATGCCATTTCTACTCCATAATCTCCATTGAGAACTATTTGAAATGCCTTTTTCAAGAGCAATTTTCAACTTATTGATATCAGTAACATCAACTAATAAACCATTTTCACATTTTGAATGTATCTCCTTAGGGCCTCCATCATCTGTAGCAATTATTGGCAAACCACATGAAGACGCTTCAAGTAATGTTAAGCCAAATGGCTCTGTTAATGCAGGGTTTACAAAAATTCCTCCTCTAGACGCAGCCCATCTATATATAGAGGGAATATTTGAAGGGGAATGTTTTTTTGGATATGCTACTTTTCCATATAAATTATATTTATCTATCATTTCAAAAATCTCTTGAAATACATCTCTTTGTTGAGAATCTAGTTTTGATGTATTGTCTCTACAACCTAAAACTAATACTAAATTTGCTTTTCTTTTTAATTTATCTGATCGTCCATATGCTTCAATTAAAGACGGAATATTTTTTCTTCTTACTGCTCTAGAAATAGCCAAAAGTGGTGGCTTTCGTAAATCTTTCAAAAATGGAAGCATCATATTATCAATTTCAGAAGTTTCAGTTGTTGAATGAATATGATGAAATTTTGTATGATCAACACCAGGGGCGATAACACTTGATTTTTCAGGCAAAAAAGAATTGTATTGAGAATATTGACATACAGATTCTTGTTTAGTGCTTGTCACAACAATATCTGCATATTTTAAAGCTTCCTCTTCTGCTTTAATTCTTTTACTAATACAATATAACTTTTCAATTTGATTATGTTTTAAACCAGTCTCAAGTAATTTTCTTTTTTTCTCTCTTCCTAAAGAGTGTCCAGTAAAAATAAAAGGAACTTTCAGTACCTGACTTAATTTTACTCCTACAAAGCCTGCATCTGCATAATGAGCATGTATGAAATTAGGCTTATTTTCACTTTTTTGATAATGCTTAATAAGATTCTCAGTTAATTCGTTTAAATACGGCCAGAGTAATTCTTTTCTTAAATATTTATTAGGACCAAATTGAAATCTTAGTATTTGTGCCCCAGGTTCAATAAATTCTCTTTGTTTTGAATAAGAACTGTCTACTTTACTATCATTAATAAGACGAGTGACTAAATCCACTTGATCAACTTCAGAAATATTCGATAAGCTCTTCACCAATTCCAAAACATATTGCGTTTGACCACCAGTATCTGCATCTCGTCCTAATTCAAGGCTGTTAGAACGTATTAAACCATGCAAATGTAAATGTAGAAATCTTAAACTCATTTTGCAGGTTCCTAAATCAATGTCTTATTAGAAATAAGCTGTATTTCACTTAGAAATATTAAGAAAGCATTATGATTTAATATTTATCAAAGAATATAACTAAACAAAACGATTGCTATGACTACTTTTTAATAACTTTATAAAAAATTTTTTATAAATAATTAAATAAACAATACGAAGAAATATAACTAGTAAGGAGTTTAATTTAAAACTTTTTTTAGATATTGAGCTGTATAACTTGTTGAGTGCTCTGCAACATACTCAGGTGTTCCCTCGACTATAATTTCTCCACCTTTATCACCTCCATCTGGACCAAGATCAATTATCCAATCAGAACATCTAATTACATCTAAATTGTGCTCAATAACCACTACGGAATTACCTTTATCTACTAACCGTTGAATAACATCCATTAATTTATGAACATCATAAAAACTTAAACCAGTTGTCGGCTCATCAATTAAATATAAAGTTTTTCCAGTAGCTCGCTTTGATAATTCAGTTGCTAATTTTACTCTTTGTGCTTCTCCACCAGATAATGTTGGCGCTGGCTGACCAAGTTTAATATAACCAAGTCCTACATCAACTAACGTAGATAACCTATCAGCCGCTTGAGGAATAGCGGAAAAAGTTTCAGCAGCCTGCTCAACAGTCATTTCTAAAACATCTGAAATATTAAATCCTTTGTATTTAACTTGAAGCGTTTCTCTATTAAAACGAGCACCTTTACATACTTCGCATCTAACATAAACGTCAGGTAAAAAATTCATTTCAATAACGTTAACCCCTTGCCCTCGACATGCTTCACATCTTCCTCCTTTAACATTAAAACTAAATTGTCCAGCTTGATAGCCTCTAGCTTTAGCTTCGACAGTTGCAGTAAATAATTGTCTAATAGGGTCAAAAGCACCTGTATATGTAGCAGGATTTGATCTAGGTGTTCTTCCTATTGGAGATTGATCAATAACAATGACTTTATCTATAGCTTTTATGCCTTTTAACTCTTTAACTCCTTTAGGAAAAGGAACTTTTAATCCAAGAGAATGACAAAGTGCTGGATGTAATAATTCATTAACTAATGTACTTTTTCCGCTTCCACTAACTCCGGTTACGGAAACTAATCTCCCTAAAGGGAATTCAACTGATATATTTTTTAAATTATTCTTGACACAATTGTTTAAGATTAAACTTTTTTTAACTGAAGACCTTCGCTCTTTAGGAGTAGGAATGAACTTTCGACCACTAAGATATGCGCCAGTTAATGATTTTTCTGTATTTAAAACATCATCATATGTCCCTTTTGCAATAATCTCTCCTCCATAAACTCCTGCGCCTGGACCAATATCCACAAGGTAATCAGCAGATTTCATGGTATCTTCATCATGTTCAACAACAACCAAAGTATTACCTAAATCTCTAAGGTCTTTTAAAGTTTTTAGTAATCTATCATTATCTCTTTGGTGCAAACCAATACTAGGTTCATCTAAAACATATAAAACGCCAGTTAAACCAGCTCCTATTTGAGTTGCCAATCTTATACGCTGAGCTTCCCCTCCTGAAAGAGTCATAGCTGGTCTATCTAAAGTTAAATAATCTAACCCCACATTTATAAGAAACTTTAATCTTAATCTAATTTCTTTTAAAACCAACTCTCCTATTTGTTTTTGTTTTTCAGATAAAATAATGTTTTCTTTTTCATTTTTACTTAATCCCATTAGTCTCTCGATATGAAATAAGGTTTCCGAGACACTAATAGAAGTTAAATCCGTGATGTTATAAGTCCCAACCTTTACAGCAAGTGCTTCTGGTTTTAATCTTTTTCCAGAGCATGTTTTACAAGGAACCAACTCTAAATATTTTTCTAACTTTTGTTTAACTAATTCTCCATTAGATTCGCTTAATTGCCTTTCTAAAATTGGCAAAATTCCTTCAAAAGGCCTTTCAAAGCCACTAGAAGTTTTAAATCTACTATCAGCCTGAATTAAAATTGGCTTATCAGATCCTAAAAGTAAAACTTTTTTTTGTAAATCACTAAGATCTTTCCATGGGGTTTTTAATTCAAAACCATAAGCTTGACCAACAGAATAAAGTAAAGAAAAATAATAAGTATTATCTTTTTCACTCCAGGGAGCAATAGCAGCATAAACAGGTAAGGAGGTATCAGGTATTACTCTATCCGCAGTAAATTTTTTTAAATAACCAATACCATGGCAATCGGGACATGCACCATAAGGACTATTAAAAGAAAATAATCGTGGAGAAAGCTCTTCAACTATAGAACCATGGACTGGACACGCATAATTTTCTGAATACAGCTTTTCTCTATCTAAATTTGGAGGTAAAGTTTCTCCTTTTTTGGGAACAACCTCAACAATAGAAAGTCCATCGCCTCTTTTTAGGCAAGTTTGTAAAGAATCATTCAATCTTTCTTGAATCCCCTCTCTCGCAATCAATCTGTCAACTACTACCTCAATATTGTGAATATGATTTTTATCCAACTCGATACTATCTGCGAGTTCTCTAACCTCACCATTTATTCTTACTCGAGCAAAGCCTTCTGCAGCTAATCCACTTAGTAATTTGGCATGAGTTCCTTTTTTACCTCTTACAACTGGTGCAAGCAACTGATATCTTGTGCCTTCAGGCAGCAAAACTATTTGATCTACCATTTCGTCAATAGTTTGAGGAGCAATCGGCAGACCGCAATGATGGCAGTGGGGTTCTCCAGCTCTTCCAAATAATAATCTTAAATAATCTTGTATTTCAGTTACCGTACCAACAGTTGATCGAGGATTATGACTTGTTGATTTTTGATCTATCGATATAGCAGGAGATAATCCTTCAATATTATCTACATCAGGTTTATCAACTTGACCTAAAAATTGTCTTGCATAAGCAGAAAGGCTCTCTACATATCTTCTTTGACCCTCAGCAAAAATAGTATCGAAAGCCAAAGAACTCTTGCCACTTCCGCTTACACCTGTAAACACTATAAATTTATTTCTAGGAAGAGTGAGATCTACATTCTTTAAATTATGCTGTCGTGCACCTCGAATCTTTATTGCATTATCTTCGTTAACACTATTATTTTTCTTTACCATGCTTAAATCTTAAATGGATTTAAAGAATTCTTATTATAGTAGAAATTTTGGGATTTATGCGGCTGCTCTATCTATAAGTGTCGAAGCATAATTTTTTGCCTCACTAAAACCGCCACCAATAAGTTCAATTAGCTCATTTTGTCTTTCTGTTTTTGTAATTAGTTTTGAAATAGAGGTAAATGTTACACCATTAATTACATTTTTCTTTACTTTAAAATGACTATTTCCTGCTGCTGCTAAAAAAGGCTGATGAGTAATACACAAAACTTGTCTATCTCGCGCAATTTCTTTTATTAAGTCAACCAATGCAAACAAAGATTTACCACTTAAGCCATTATCAATTTCATCTAAGAAAAAAGTATTAGGTTTTTTAGAAATACTTGATTTTATAGCTAATAAAAATCTAGACATTTCTCCGCCAGAGATAATGTGAGAAAGTGGCGCTAACTTTTGATCAGGATTTGCAGAAAACAGAAAATCTATATTTTCTTGGCCTTCTGAAGAAGGGGCAACTTTTTTAAAATCAATTGAAAATTTTGCATTTTCTAAGCCTAAATTTTGTAAGATAGAAATGACGGATTCTTGAAGCTGATTTGCTATTATTCTTCTTTGTGAGGTTTGAATCTTATAAAGTGATTCTAAATTAGCTAGAGATCTTTTAATTTGAGTATCTAAGTTCTTAATCTTTTCCTCATAAATATTATTATCTACAAGTCTTTTTAATTCATCTCTCTTCAATATTAATTGAGGTAATTCTAGAGAAAAAGTTCTCTCTAAATTCTGTAAATAAAATAGTCTTTTTTGAATTTCTTCCAAACTAATATCGTCATTTTCCATTTGTTCCAAATAGTCTTTTAAAGAATAAATTAAGTTCTCCAAGTTATTTTGGATATTAATTAAATTTTCATTTAAATTTTTAATTTTTGGATCAAAATCAACAACTTTGGTTAATATTTTTATTGATTTAGAAATTAAACTACTTACAGGAAGAGCTTCATTATTATTATTATTATTTAAATAATCAAGTGTTATTTGTATTGATTGACTTATATCAAAATTATTTGACAAGCTAAATTCTTTAGATTTTAATTCTTTAATTTCATCACTTGAATTTAAATTAGCTTCCACCAACATTTTATGCATTTCTTTAATTGCATAATTATTTTCTTGATACTTACTAAGCAATTGTAAATTCTCTGTTCTCATTTTTGTAAGAATCTGAAATTCTTTCCATGCATTTTTAACCTGAGTATTCAACTCCTTTAATTCTCTAGAACCAAGATCATCAATTATTGATTTTCTGTATTCTTGATTATCGTATAAAAAATTATCCGATTGACCAGCAAAATCTATTAATAGTAAACCCAATTCTTCTAAAAGCTTTTTGCTGATTGAAAAATTATTTACTGTAAATTTTGATATTACTTTATTATTATTTTTTTTTAAAGATTGTCTTTTAAGAATAATTTCTCCTGAAATATTGTTAAAACCATTTCTCGAAAACCAATCAGTTACTTTTAAAGAATTAGTGAATTTAGCTTCAATTAAACATTCTTGTTTTCCTGGACGTATTAGATGCTTTAAAGGTATATTATTCCCACCGAATAAAACATTAAGAGAATCTAGAATCAGTGATTTGCCTGAGCCTGAATCTCCTGTAAAAATATTCAAACCTTTTTCGAAATTAATTTCTATAATTTCTATTAAGGCAATATTTTTTAATTTTAATTGTATTAACATGTTAATTCTTTCATACAAAAAAATTAGCTTCTTTTTGAAGAAAATAAAAGGGTTTAAGTAAATATAGTCATGAATGAAGATTATACAGATTTTATTGAAGCGTCAGGATTATTAGAATATGATCCAAAAATAATTTCAAAAATTTATCGAAAAAATCCTAAAAGACTCTTTAAAAGGCTTTGGCAAACATTAATTCCGATATTTAGTTATATCATTGCAGTTGGTTGGGATAAATTAACAGGTCAACTAAAAAATGAATCAAAAGCAAGAAAAAGAGCGAAGCAACTTACAAATTTATTGGTAAAATTAGGTCCTGCATTTGTAAAAGCTGGACAAGCTTTATCAACTAGGCCCGATATCGTTCCTGGTATTTTTCTTGAAGAGTTATCTGAGCTTCAAGATCAACTACCAGGATTTGATGGGAATAAAGCCATGGAATTAATAGAAGAAGATTTAAATAAAAAAATAGATGAACTTTTCATAAAAATAGATAAAGAACCTATTTCTGCAGCTTCCTTAGGGCAAGTTCATAAAGCCACTCTAAAAAATGAAGAAGTTGTAGCTGTAAAAGTTCAAAGACCAGGATTAAGAGAACAAATTACTCTTGATTTATACATAGTTAGAAATATTGCTAATTGGTTAAAAAATAATATTGGTCTAATAAGAAGCGATCTTGTTGCTTTAATTGATGAATTAGGAAAGAGAGTTTTTGAAGAGATGGATTATTTGAACGAAGCTAAAAATGCTGAAAAGTTTAAAAAATTACACTCTCACAACTCAAAAATAGCTGTGCCAAAAATTTATAAAGAAACAACTTCCCGAAGAGTGTTAACTATGGAATGGATAGATGGTACAAAGCTAACAAACCTTGAAGGTGTAAAAAATTTGGGTATTGATCCTGACGAAATGATTAAAATTGGAGTGCAATGTAGTCTAGAACAATTATTAGAGCATGGTTTTTTTCATGCCGATCCTCATCCAGGAAATCTATTAGCCTTAAAAGATGGAAGATTATGTTATTTAGATTTCGGTATGATGAGTGAAGTTACTAGAAAATCTAGATCAGGTTTAATTCAAGCAGTAGTACATCTAGTTAATAAAAATTTTGATAAATTATCTCAAGACTTTGTTAAATTGGGTTTTCTTTCGGAAGAAGTTAATCTTGAGCCTATTGTTCCAGCTTTTCAAGATGTATTTATAAATGCAATAGAACTAGGCGTATCAAAAATGGATTTCAAAAGCGTTACTGACGATATGTCAGGAGTTATGTACAAATTTCCTTTTAAATTGCCTCCCTATTATGCTCTAATAATCAGATCGTTACTAACTTTAGAGGGAATTGCTTTAAGCGTAGATCCTAATTTCAAGATACTTGGTGCAGCTTATCCATATTTTGCAAGAAGATTAATGGAAGATCCTGATCCACAATTAAGAGAAAGTTTGAAAGAAATGCTTTTTGATAATAAAAGATTCAAATGGGACAGATTAGAAGATTTACTTTCTAACGCTGCAAAACAAACAAATCTAAATTTAGAAAAATTACTTGATGAAGTAATTAACCTTCTTTTCTCTCCAAAAGGAGGGTTTCTAAGGAATGAAATTATTGATAGCTTGACAAATCAAATAGATTTAATTGGTTTAAGAGTTTTGAAAGTTGTCAATTATTATCTTCCAAAAGGTGTAAAATTAAATATTGACAGAAAAGATAATGATATCAATAATTTAATTCTGTATATAGAACCATTCAAAAATTTTCTAGAAGTCTTAGAAAAAGTTCCAGGATACTCTATTGAAATTTTTATTAAAAGAGTTCCAAGGCTAATAAATGAACCTTACACAAGAGAAATGAGTTTAAAGATTGTAAAAAAAATAACAGAAAAAAATGTAGTCAGATTAGTAAAAATTGCAGCTGGCGCAAGCATATAATATGAAATTTTCAAAAAGTTTAATTTCCAAAATATTTTTAATATTTATTACTAGCCAACTTTTTTTAAATAATAGTAAAGTTAAAGCAGCAGACAATATTAAAATAATATATAGCGTATTTTCTCGAACCGTAACTGTAAACTCTTTAAAAAATTTTGCTAAAGAAGGAACTTCATCAAATGAATTAAGGAGAATTTTAAATGCTACTGGGTCTTCTGATGATGAAATTCAATTAATATTAAATAAAAATTTTGAAATTCCAATAACTATTGCAAGCAAACTAGTAAACTCTGAAATAGGTAATGTATTTTTGAGTAGATTATCCACTATAATTCACGCACCTAGAGCAACAGATGATAAAACTGGAGTTTTAGCATTAAGATCTAGTTTGATTCAAGGAATCTATTTAGGTGATGGAAAAATAAACCTTATAAAATTTTTTGAAAGTTATCCAACCGAAACTGTTATTTTAAATGTAACTGCTTTAAATAAAGTGATGAATAAAGTAGAATCTATATCAGAATTATTAGATTTTTTCACGAGTAAACCCTTAGAAAAAATAAAAAAAAGTTAAATAATTATGTATTTATTAAATAAAATTAAAAACAAATTACAAGGTAATTATATAAAAAGAAGTTGGCCAGGATTAATTAATGCGTATAAACAATATTTGCCAGTCTCTTCAAAGACTCCAATTATATCTTTGAATGAAGGTAACACACCTTTAATTTTCAGTGAATCACTAAGTAATTTAATTGGCAGCAATACGAAAGTTTATTTAAAGTATGATGGTTTAAATCCTACAGGTTCCTTTAAAGATAGAGGAATGACAATGGCTATAAGTAAAGCAAAGGAAGAAGGTTGCCAAGCTGTAATTTGTGCTAGTACAGGAAACACATCTGCTTCTGCTGCTGCATATGCTTCTAGAGGAAAATTAAAATCTTATGTCTTAATTCCTGATGGATATGTAGCTCAAGGGAAACTTGCTCAAGCTCTTATGTATGGAGCTGAAATAATTTCTATAAAAGGAAATTTTGATAAAGCTTTAGAAATTGTTAGAGATCTATCTACAAAATATCCTATAACTCTTGTAAATTCTGTTAACCCTTATAGAATTCAGGGTCAAAAGACTGCTGCCTTTGAAATCGTTGATGATTTAGGTTTTGCGCCTGAATGGCTTTGTATCCCTATGGGAAATGCAGGCAACATAACGGCTTATTGGATGGGTTTTAAGGAATATTCAAAAATAAAAAGGAATTTAAAATTACCAATAATGATGGGTTTTCAGTCTGAAGGATCGGCTCCATTAGTGAAAAACATAATAGTTCAAGATCCTGAAACAATTGCAACGGCAATTAGAATTGGAAATCCAGTTAATAGAGAAAAAGCAAAAATTGTAAAAAAAGAGAGCAAAGGTGATTTTCAATCAGTAACGGACGAGGATATTATTAAAGCTTATAAAAAACTTGCAGAAGAAGGTATTTTTTGCGAACCAGCAAGTGCTGCATCAGTTGCAGGACTAATAAAAAACAAAAACAGAATAAAAAAAGGATCGACTATAGTTTGTGTTTTAACCGGGAATGGATTAAAAGATCCAGATTGTGCAATTAAAAATAATGATGCTATTTTCCGTAATAATGTAGAACCATCATTAAAAGAAATAACAAAAATTTTAAAATATTAATTAAGACAAAATTTAAAGTGGCTGTGGATAAATTTTGAAAGTAAATCAAATTCTGTTGAAAAATCATTGAATTATAGTTATAAATGTGGACAACTTTTTTAAAAACTTTTAAATTTCATAAAAAACTCACATTTAATAAATCTTTTCCACTCGAAAGAAATCTTTACTTCTCAATAAAACCAATAAGTTTTAGTATTTATCCACAATTTCCACTTAACCTACTACTACTAAATTAATTATTTATATGAAAAAAATCTTATAGAAGATAAATGATTTAATAGATGATTAAAAAGAGAAATATTTAATTGCAATAATTAAGAAAATAGCCCTAATATGTGAATAAAGTTATGCAACCAAATGGAGATTGTTTGTAATCAAAATGAGTTTAATTATGCTATTCAATTAGTTGGTAAAGCGGTTTCTTCAAGACCTACTCATCCAATTCTTGCAAATTTACTTTTAACTGCTGATCAAGGTACTAATAAAATTAGTTTGACTGGGTTTGATTTAAATTTAGGAATACAGACCTCTTTTGATGCAAATGTAAAAAAAAGCGGAGCAATTACTATTCCTTCAAAACTTTTATCTGAAATAGTTAATAAATTACCAAGTGAAACTCCTGTTTCATTGGATGTTGATGAGACCTCAGATAATATTTCAATCAAAAGTGATAGAGGTTCATTTAATTTAAAAGGTATCCCATCGGATGATTATCCTAATTTGCCATTTGTTGAAAATGGTACTTCCTTAAATATTGATCCAAGTTCCTTTCTGAAAGCTTTGAAATTAACTATATTTGCTAGTAGTAATGATGATTCTAAGCAATTATTGACAGGCGTAAATTTCACATTTAATTTAAAATATTTAGAGTCAGCTGCAACTGATGGACATAGATTAGCTGTTGTTTTGGTTGATAATAAAGAAAATGAAGGAGAAAAAGAAGAAACTTTTTCTGAGGAAGAAAATTTATCAGTAACCATTCCAACAAGATCTTTAAGAGAAATTGAAAAACTTGTTAGTTTAAGTACTTCCGAAAATTCAATCAAACTTTTTTATGATAAAGGTCAACTGGTATTTATTACTTCTAATCAAATAATTACTACAAGAACTTTGGAAGGTTCTTATCCAAATTATTCTCAATTAATCCCTGATAACTTTTCTAAATGTTTTACTTTTAATACCAAAAAATTAATTGAAGCTTTAGAAAGAATCGCTGTATTAGCTGATCAACAAAACAGTGTTGTTAAAATTAAGTTAGAAAAAAAAGATTTAGCTTTAGTTAGCGCTGATGCTAAAGATATTGGGAGTGCGAATGAGTTAGTACCTGTATCTTTTGATTTTGATCAATTCGATATAGCTTTTAATGTAAGATATCTTCTAGAAGGTTTAAAAGTTTTTTCTAGTCAGAATGTAATTTTCAAGTGTAATCTTCCCACAACGCCTGCTGTTCTTGTACCAGAAGATAATATTGATTCTTTTACTTATTTAGTTATGCCTGTTCAAGTTCGTTCTTAATTTGAAATTACCAAAAGAATTTTTGTTAAGTGATTTATTAAGTCATAATGTAAAAGGAAATGCCATTCTTAATTATGGGAATGGTGAAAATGTTTGGATGCATCCACCAGTTCATCGGATCTTAGGATGGTATTCTCGTCCTTCTAATTTTGACTTAAAAAGAAATGTATGGAGATTAAATCAAATAAACCAAATAATAGATAATGATATTTATATAAAAGGCGATCCTGCTATATCAGATATTGCTACTCTAAATAGATTTCCTACCTTAATTGAAGCTAATTTGATTAATACAAAAGGTTCAAAGATTGGAGTCATAGCAGATTTCTTGTTCGAAATGAAAACTGGCAATATAAAATTTTATTTAGTTTCTCGTTCTAACCCAAGAATGCCAGGTTCAAGTAGGTGGCGACTTAATCTTCAAGATATTACCGATCAGCAACCTGGATTAGTTTTTTGCTCTTTAGATTCCCTATCTGATTTATCTTTAATAAAGTCAAGTTTAAAAAATGAGATTTTTACAAAAGGGAAAAAAATTATAGATCGTTTTGATGATATGAGAAATACCGCAACAAATAGATTAGAGGATTGGTTGGAAGAAGATGAAGATATAAACCCAAATTCAGAATTTAAACGAAATAGTTTTTATAATGAAGAAAATGAAGCAAGATTTATTAAAAATAAAAATAAAAATGAAGATGACCCCTGGATCTGAATAATGATAAATTCTCTCGATAATGATATTTATGATGTGAACAAATCACTTCAAGTTGAAAATTTAACTATTAATGATTATCAAGAAATATGTAAGAGATTAGGGAGAAAACCAAATAGAACAGAACTAGGAATGTTTGGAGTAATGTGGTCTGAACATTGTTGTTACAGAAATTCAAAAATTTTACTAGCTAATTTTCCAACGAAAGGAAAAAATGTTTTAGTTGGGCCTGGAGAGAATGCTGGAGTAATTGATGTAGGTAACGATCAGAAACTTGTTTTTAAAATAGAGAGTCATAATCATCCTTCTGCAATTGAACCCTTTCAAGGAGCTGCTACGGGAGTTGGAGGGATTTTAAGAGATATTTTTACCATGGGGGCAAGACCTATAGCAGTTTTAAATTCTTTAAGATTTGGTAATCTTGATAAATCTTCTAATATTTCACTTTTACGTGGTGTAGTGGCTGGCATATCTCATTATGGTAATTGCGTAGGAGTACCTACTGTTGGTGGTGAAATAGATTTTGATGATAGTTATTCAGGCAATCCATTAGTTAATGTTATGGCTTTAGGTCTTTTAGAAACTGACGAAATTGTATGTTCAGGAGCAAAAGAGGTAGGTTCTCCTGTTTTGTATGTAGGAAATACAACAGGTAAAGATGGAGTTGGTGGTGCTAGTTTCGCAAGTTCAGAGTTAACCTCTAACTCTATTGACAATAGACCTGCAGTACAAGTAGGAGATCCATTTATTGAAAAAAGTCTTATTGAAGCGTGTTTGGATGCATTTAAAACTGGAGATGTAATTGCTGCGCAAGATATGGGAGCTGCAGGTCTTACATGCAGTACTGCGGAGATGGCTGCAAATGGAGGTTTAGGAATATCTATAAATTTGGATTTAGTTCCAGCAAGAGAAAGTAATATGTCTTCTTATGAATATTTATTATCCGAATCACAAGAAAGAATGTTGCTTGTTGTAAAAGAAGAAAAATTAAATTTTCTTATTAAACAATTTGAGAAGTGGGGTTTGTATGCAAATGTTATTGGTGAAGTAATTCCAACAAAAGAAGTTATTATCTCTCAAAAAAACCAAATTGTTGCTCAAATTCCTACCTCTGCTTTATCTGATGAAACTCCAATTAATATTCATAATGTTATTGAAGAGCCACCTAAATATTTACTAAAAAAATGGGAATGGTCAGAAGATGAATTGCCTTTAGTTAATAAAAATAAGATTATTTCTATCAAAGATCAAAAAATTTATTCTTTTTCAGAAATTATTTTGGAACTTTTATCAAATCCCTCTATTGCTTCCAAAAATTGGGTTTTTCGTCAATATGATTTTCAAGTACAATCAAACACTGTTTTTAAACCAGGAGAAGCAGATGCAGCATTAATAAGACTTAGAGGGCAAGATGAGATAAATAAAAGAAAAAATTTTTCTGGTGTAGCAGTATCAGTAGATTGTAATAGCAGATGGGTTTTGTTAGACCCTTACAGAGGTAGTATTGCAGCAGTGGTTGAATCAGCACGAAATGTTAGCTGTACAGGTGCTGAACCAATAGCAATAACAAATAATTTAAATTTTTCATCGCCCGAAACAGAAATAGGATATTGGCAGCTTTCTTCATCTTGTGACGGTATTTCTAAGGCTTGTATTGCTCTAGAAACTCCTGTTACTGGCGGTAATGTTTCTTTATATAATGAATCAAAAAATCATAAAAACCAATTAACCCCGATCAATCCGACTCCAGTTATTGGAATGGTAGGCACAATTAAGAATGTAGATAAAGCTGTATCTGCAGGATGGAAAAATATTAATGATCAAATTTGGATAATTGGTTCGAATTCTTCTGAATCTACTATAGGAGGAAGTTCTTATTTAGAGTATTTTCATGGTTTAGTGACAGGAAGACCTCCAAAGATTGATTTAAAAGATGAAAAATTCTGTCAAAGTTTTTTAAGAGAAGCAATTTTAAAAAATTATATTATTTCTGCTCATGATGTTAGTGATGGCGGTTTAGCTATTGCTTTATCAGAATGTTGTATTTTGTCTTCTAAAGGAGCAAATATAAAATTAGAAGGAAAAAATATTCGTAAAGATAATTTGTTGTTTAGTGAAGGTGGTTCAAGAATAATTTTTTCACTGAATCAAAATGAAGAAAAAAATTTCTTGAGTTTTGTTAATAGTAAAAGTAAATATTTCGGTCAAAATATATATGTTAAAAAAATAGGATTTGTCACCAAAGAAAATCTTAATATATCTGTTGCAGATAAAATACTTTGCAATCTTAGGGTTGATGATTTAACCAAAAAATTTAATAATAGTATCTCAAGTTGTGTTCAATAATGAAAAAATATATGCAACTCTTTAAATTTTTCAGAAGTTAATTATGTGCGGAATTGTTGGAATTGTCTCTTCTGATGATGTTAATCAACAAATTTATGACAGTCTTTTGCTACTCCAGCATCGCGGACAAGATTCTACAGGAATAGCTACAATGGAAAAAACCGTTTTTCATATACATAAAGCTAAAGGGCAAGTAAATACTGCCTATAGAACAAGAGATATGAGAAATCTAATAGGAAAAATTGGATTAGGTCACGTCAGATATGCTACTAAAGGTTCAGCAGAAAGTGTTGAAGAAGCACAACCTTTTTATGTTAATGCACCTTATGGAATAGTTTTAATCCATAATGGAAATTTGACTAATACTAGAGATTTAGAAAAGCAATTATTTAATGTAGATAAACGTCATACAAACTCTTCAAGTGATACAGAAATGTTGTTAAATGTATTTGCAACTGAATTACAAGAACAAACTAATACCAAAGATTTACAGCCAGATATAATATTTAACGCAGTTAAAAACTTACATAAGAGAATTCAAGGATCGTATGCTTCAATTGCCCTAATCTCAGGCCACGGTTTATTGGCATTTAGGGATCCATTTGGTAT
The DNA here is from genome assembly GCA_003209655.1 of Prochlorococcus sp. AG-442-M23. Taxonomy (GTDB): domain Bacteria; phylum Cyanobacteriota; class Cyanobacteriia; order PCC-6307; family Cyanobiaceae; genus Prochlorococcus_A. The sequence goes on from QCPW01000001.1 coordinate 317,799, forward strand.
TAGACCTTTAGTAATTGGAAAAAGAATATCTCACTCTACTAAAAAAGAGGAATGGATGGTTGCAAGTGAATCATTAGTCTTAGAAAATAACGATTATGAGGTTGTTAGGGATGTCGAACCAGGGGAGGCAATTTTTATAACCCATCATGGTGAATTATATTCAAAACAATGTTCCGAAAATCCTTGTCTATATCCATGTGCATTTGAATATGTTTATTTAGCGAGACCAGATTCCGTTATGAATGGAATCTCTGTTTATAAGGCCAGATTAAAAATGGGAGACTATTTAGCAGAAACAATAAAACAAACAATAAGTTCTGGTGATGTAGATGTTGTAATGCCTATTCCTGATTCTTCACGTCCTGCAGCAATGCAAGTAGCTAGGCAACTGGGTATAGAATACAGAGAAGGATTTTTTAAAAATAGATATGTTGGCAGAACTTTCATAATGCCTGGACATCAAAAACGTAAACAATCTGTCAGGCAAAAATTGAATGCTATGAGTACAGAATTTAAAAATAAAAATGTATTGATAGTAGATGACTCTATAGTTAGAGGTACAACTTCAAAACAAATAGTTCAAATGGCCAAAGATGCTGGAGCAAAAAAAGTTTTTTTTACTTCAGCTGCTCCGCCCGTTAGATTTCCACATGTTTATGGAATTAATATGCCTAAAAGGGGCGAATTGATAGCTCATGATAGAACAATAACCGAAATAGCTGAAAAGCTTGAGATTGATAATCTTGTATATCAAAGTGTTGATAATTTGAGGAGATCCATTATTAGTGATTCTCAAATCAAAGATTTAGAGATGAGCTGTTTTACTGGTTCGTATGTTACAGGAACAGTAAACCAAGAGTACTTAAATTGGGTTGAAAACGAATATAAATCTTAATTTATAAGAGTTTCTAGACATGAACAATTTTCAAGATATTCATCTTTTTCTAGATTCAGAAAATCAACTTTAAGGCAATTTTTACCAGAGTTAGAAGACAATCTAGTTAAATTTATTCTTGCGGATTTGTTTTTATTTGTTTCACAATCAATATATTGATTGTTGGTAATAACTTTTATGAAATAATCATTATTAAGTTGAATTTTTTCATGTAAATATCCTAATTTTGCATTATGAGCATCGTAAATCTCTTCAATTTTTAATTTAAAAAATTTTCCTTTTTTAGAAACTAAATAAATAAAATCTTCTTCTTTACTTTTGCAGCAAGAAACTACTTTTTCTTTAGGCAAAAGATTAACCAACAGTAAACCCTGCGATTGTTTTGTGTGAGGCTTTAAGTATTTATCAGATAAATTAAATTTAAATATCCTTCCAATCGAAGTCAGAATTATCACCTTTTGATCCTGGCTGAAAACAAAGGAATCAATAATTTTTGTAGAATTTTTTAATTTTGCAATTGAAAATACTCTTGTGCTTTTAATCATATCTTCATCAAATAAAACTTTTTTAAATTTTCCATCTGAACTTAAAATGCATAAATAATTCTTTAAATTACTATCTAAATAATGAAAATTTATAATTTCTCGCGGATCTATGTTCCCTAAAATTTTTTTATCTAACTTATAGTCATTATTAATGTTTAATTTCCAATTTATTTGAAGCACTTTTCCACAGGTTGTTATTCCAACGATTTTTAGACTTTTTTTTATGTCACAAATAAACTTTTGAACATTTTTACTTTCAATCAATTTATTTTCATGATCTAGCAATTTTTTGTAATTGGAGTAATTTAATTTTTTAAAATAAAATCTATTATCTATTGATATTTTTGTTTCTTTAACTATAAGGTCTTCCAATATTTGATTATTAATTGTGTTTATTTCTGCTGCTTGGTTAATATCCTTTAAGATTTTGGTTTTTCTTTTTACATTAAATTTTTTCTTTAAAAGCGTAAGTTCTTCAATTAACGTTTCAAGTAATAAGCTTCTATTATTTAGAAGATTGCTGAGGTATTTCTTTTTTTCAAGTAGTTCTTTCATCTCAATTTCAACTTGCTTTTTTTCTAAGTTTGTTAACTTCTTAAGTGGCATGCCCAAAACCGCATCTGCTTGTTTTTCACTTAGTTTAAGGTTTGGTATTAATATTGATTTTGCCTCGGCTGCACTTTCAGAGCTTTGAATAATATCAATAATACTTCTAATATTTTTAGTTGCTATTGAAAAACCTTTTAATATTTCAAGTTTGTCAGATGCAATTTTTAGAAAATATTTTATTCTTTTTCTAATTGTTTCTTCTCTAAATTTTAGAAAATAATCTAAATATTTTCTTAGATTAAGTTGAATAGGTTTACCTTCTACTAAAGCCAAAAATATTGCACCGAAATTTGACTGTAATGCGGTTTTTTTGTACAAATTCGATATTATAATTTCAGGATTTGAATCTTTTTTTAATTCAATTACTATTCTCATTCCGTCTCTATCACTTTCATCTCTGATATCTGATATTCCATCTATTTTTCCTATATTTACAAGTTCGGCAAGCTTTTCAATCCAACCAGCTTTACTGATTTGGTATGGAAGTTCCGATATTATAAGTGCATTTCTTTTATGCTTTCCTTTCCCAAAATTAATTTCTTCACTCTTAATAATACCTCTTACTGTTATTGATCCTCTTCCAGTTTGGTAAACTTCTTTTAAAGAATCATTATAAATTAGTTCTCCTCCTGTAGGAAAATCAGGTCCTAATATAATTTTAGATAATTTTGAATCGCTTATTTCTCTATCTCTAATCAAAGCTATTAAACCATCAACTATTTCACCTAAATTGTGTGGAGGAATATTAGTAGCCATTCCAACGGCAATTCCAGAGGAACCATTTAATAATAAAAAGGGTAATTGTGCAGGTAATATATCTGGTTCTTGTTGTGAACCATCGAAATTATTTGAGTAATTGACTGTATCAGATCCAATTTCTTCAAGAAAACATTCATGAGCTATTGGTGCTAGACGTGTTTCTGTATATCTCATTGCAGCTGGCGGATCGTTATCAACAGATCCAAAATTTCCGTGACCATCAAGAGTTGGATATTTTGTAGAGAAATCTTGAACCAACCTTACTAAAGCCTCATAGACGGCTTGATCTCCATGAGGATGATATTTTCCAAGAACATCTCCAACAACTCTGGCACATTTTCTAAATGGCCTATCTGGTGTAAGTCCTAATTCATGCATAGCAAAAAGAATCCTTCTTTGGACTGGTTTTAGTCCATCTCTAGCATCAGGCAAAGCACGTCCTACTATTACGCTCATTGCGTACTCAAGATAGGAACGTTGCATTTCTTCTTGCAAGGATATAGAAGTGAATTTTTCCTTAGTCATTCAATAGGAAATTTAGAGTATTCTGTCATAAACTAAATTAAGATTAATAGGTAAATAAATATTTACCAGTATTAATAATTAGAAAATTTAATTTATTTTTGTTTTCGCAAGTAATATTGATTTTTTAAGTTCTGTATTTTCAAAAAGTTTTTCAGTAGATTTTTGCAATTTTTCACCCCAAAGTTGTTCTTTTCTGTAGTTATGATCAACATAATTCGGCTCTTTCTCTAGAGCTTTTTTTGCCAAAAATATTGCTTCATTAATATCTTGAGTCCTTAAACATGCAGCAAGCGCTAATAATGGTTCTGCATTTTCTTCTATAGAAATAGCTTTTTTGAAAGACATAAGAGAAAGACTTATGTTATTCAGTTCAAAATAGGCTAATCCTTTATTGTTGATTGCTTGCCAAAAATCTTTTTTAATTTTTATCGCTTTATCAAATTCTTTTAGAGCTTTTTCATAATTTTTTTCCATTAGATATATATTTCCCAATTGAAAAATTGCGTTAAAATTGTCTGGCATAATTTTAATACCAGATTGCAAAGAAACCCTTGCTTTTTTTATTTTTGATTGTTTTAGATATATAGTACTTTTTGCAAAATATATTTCAGGAATTTCAGAATTAATTTTTTGGGCATTATTCAGTGAAAATAACCCCTCTTCATACAATTTATTAGCTATTTGAGCTTCAGCAAGAATAATCCATAATTTTTCATTTTGATCATTAATCTTTACAGCTAATTTTGCAAAATTTAGGCTATCTTTGTTTTGGCCAAAATAAAGAAGCTGATATGCTTGTTGCCCAATAGATAAAGCTTCTTGTTTTAGTTGTTTAATATCTGGGAAATAATAAAGCGGTACTAAAGCTTTTAAATTTTGCGTATCAACTATATGGATACTTATTAGTGTAAAAAATAATAATTTTATGAAATGTTTTTTCATAGTATTATTTCTGTTTTAGTACTGCTTTGATATTTCTTTTCCACATCCAAGGTTTTATTCTTTTTAATGTACTTCCTTGAAGATTTTCTCTCCATTCTTTTTCATCCCAATTTAATGATTCAGCATTAAGATTTTTAATCCATTTCTTAGGAGCGGCTTCAATACTTTCGTTGAAAGGCACCGTTTTATTCCATGGACATACATCTTGACAAATATCACAACCAGCAATCCATCCATTCAAATTCTTTTCAATCAATTCTGGAATATTTTCATTTCTATTTTCTATAGTATGGTACGCAATACATAACTCAGAATTTATAACAAACGGTTCTGTTATTGCATTTGTTGGACATCTTTCAATACATTTTTCACATTTTCCACACAGAGGTTGCCCTAGTTTATCAGGTGCTAAATCTTTAGTAAGAATTAAAAAACCTAATGTTAACCATGATCCATACTTTTTATTAATAAGATTGCTATTTTTTCCTATCCAACCAAGACCTGCTTCTTCCGCCCATGCTTTTTCTAATAGTGGAGAAGTGTCAACACAAATTTTCCATTGACAATTTGGAATTTCATTATTAATCCATTTACCTATATTTTTCAATTTTTTATATATAACTTTATGGTAGTCATCTCCTTGGCCAAATTTTCCAATTTTAAATTTTGTTTTTTCTTGGTGCTCTTTACTTAAATAATTAAAACCAACTGTTAAAACACTTTTTGCTCCGTTTAAGAGAGATTCTATATTTTTTCTTCTTTCAGCTTCCATCCATTTCATTTCACTATGATAGTTTTTTGTCAACCATCTTTCTAATGCTTCAGTTCTTAATTTTAAACGAGAGCTTCCTGGTATAGAAGCTATTCCAGAGATAGCAAAACCCTCTGAAATCGCTTTTTCTTTTAATTTATAGCTTAATTCTTCTCTTTCTTTAATGATGTTGTTCATGACTATATTATGATTTAGATTGAAAAAACTGTATTTTGAATCAAAAAAACTAATAAATAATTTTAATTTATTCAAAATAAATATATCCCTATTAAGTAAAACTAGTTAAATTATTAGTAAAATGAATAAAATTAGGAACTTCAATTTTGGTTGAATCTACTCAAAGTCAAGATTCGAACCTAGGTACTAGGCTCCAACAAGATTTAAAAAATGATCTCATAGCTGGATTATTAGTTGTCATACCATTGGCAACTACTATTTGGCTATCTTCTATTGTTAGTAAATTTGTTCTTACGTTAGTTACCTCAGTACCTAAACAACTGAATCCATTTATTACCTTAAATCCTTTATTACAAGATTTAATAAATTTAACGTTAGGTTTAACAGTGCCATTGTTAGCAATTTTGCTTATCGGTTTAATGGCTAGAAATTTTGTAGGTAGGTGGTTATTAGAATTTGGAGAAGGTACTTTATCAAAGATTCCAGTTGCAGGAGCAGTTTATAAAACTCTTAAACAATTACTCGAAACTTTCTTAAGTAATAAGTCTAATAGATTTAGAAGAGTTGTTTTAGTTGAGTATCCGCGAGAGGGACTATTTAGTGTTGGTTTTGTAACTGGAGATGTTGGCCCATCATTACAATCAGAATTAGACGAAACATTATTAAGCGTTTTTATACCTACTGCTCCTAACCCAACAACAGGATGGTATACATTAGTTCCAGAAGCTTCTGTTAAAGATCTCAATATTTCAGTAGAAGATGCATTTAGAACAATTATTTCTGTTGGTATTGTTAATCCAGATGAAAAAGTCAATTCTTCAAATCCAACTTTTTCAAAATTATTTTCTCAATTAAGAGCTTCTTCAAATACTTCATCTTCTTAATTGATGCATAATAGATCGATATCCCGGGAATTATCTTTACTTTCATTAGGTCTTTTTAAGGAAGAAGAAGATTTAAAATTAAATAAATTACAAATAGAACAAATGTTTGAATCTGCTTTAGATTCATTAATAAATCATTGCAGAGATGAATTAGATAATTGTGAAGCAGATTTAGAAAATGTATCGCAAAATTTGTTAGAAAGTGAATTAAAGGAAAGTAGTAATTCTTCTTTAGAAAATGTTCGAGAAGAACTTAAAAAAGCTTTTGATAAAATCGAATCTATTATGAATTCGCTTTCTGTTACTTTAGATTTTCCTAAATTGCTTATTTCCAGTAATCATAATGACATTAGAGAAGATGTTTATCATAGAATTTCACGTATTATCTATAATTTACAAACTATTGATTCTGAAATTGATTCGGTGATGGATGGATGGAGATTAAAAAGATTGCCAAGGATTGATCGTGATATTTTGCGCTTAGCTTATGTTGATATTCATTTTTTAGATACTCCTGTTGCAGTTGCATGCGATGAGGCTGTAAATTTAGCTAATAAATACAGTGATACGCAAGGTAGAAAAATGATTAACGGTGTTTTAAGGAGAATGCAAAAAGTTAAAGTGAAATAATTATTTGATATAAATCAATAATTTTTTATAATTTAATCAATTCGATTAAAAAAATATTTATGGCTAATAATGAATCTGATACTTCTCGTGAATGGGCTGCGCAAGCTTATGCTTTGTTAAAACAAAAACAAGAATTAAAAAAGGAAGAAGAGCAATTAAAAGAAAAGGAATTAAAAGAGGAACAGCTAAAAGAACAAGAATTAAAAAAGGAAGAAGAGCAATTAAAAGAAAAGGAATTAAAAGAGGAACAGCTAAAAGAACAAGAATTAAAAAAGGAAGAAGAGCAATTAAAAGAAAAGGAATTAAAAGAGGAACAGCTAAAAGAACAGGTTCAAACTCAAGATTTTTCTAATGTGCAATATGATACTGAACCCAAATTGGGTGAATTTGATGATGAATTTACCTGGTCAGCGATGGTTTTAGCTGCACAAGGTAAACAGGTGAATGAAATATCTACAGATGAAATTGATTGGTTGAGTAAATTGCGAAGAGGATTAGAGGAAACAAGAAAAGGTTTCGTAACAGAATTATTGGACAAGTTAGGTGATGATCCACTTACACCAGAATCTTTGGATGATTTGGAAACTCTATTAATACGAGCTGATGTTGGTATTGATTCAACAGAAAAGGTTATTGATTCTCTTAGGAAAAAATTAAATGAAGAAGTTGTGGGAGGGGAAGAGGGTATAAAGTTTTTAAAAGATGAATTACGTGGAATTATAGAAAAACCAATACAAAATTCTGGAAAAAAAATACTTGTTCCTCAAAAAGGTAAGCTAAATGTTTGGTTAATCGTTGGAGTTAACGGAGTTGGCAAAACAACCACTCTTGGTAAACTTGCTTATTTGTCATCAAAAAGTAATTATAAAACTTTGATAGCAGCAGCAGATACTTTTAGAGCTGCAGCAGTGGAACAATTAAAAGTATGGGGAGATAGAAGTAAGGTTGATGTTATTTCTAATCAATCAAAAAATGCAGATCCTGCAGCAGTGGTTTTTGATGCTATTAATGCAGCAAAAAAAAGAAATAGTGATTTATTACTCGTAGATACTGCTGGGAGGCTGCAAAACAAAAATAATTTGATGGATGAATTATCAAAAATAAAAAAAATCATTGATAAAAAAGTGCCTGATGCCATTATTGAGTCATTATTAGTCTTAGATGCTAGCCAAGGGCAGAATGGATTAAAACAAGCAAAAAGTTTTGCAAAATCTGCAAACTTAAGTGGCGCAATTATTACTAAATTAGATGGTACTTCAAGAGGTGGAGTCTCTTTAGCTATCTCTGCTGAGGTTAATTTGCCAATAAGATTTATTGGAGCGGGAGAAGGTATTAAGGATTTAAGGCCTTTTAATAGTTTTGAGTTTGTCGAGGCTTTGCTTGCGGATAGATAAAAATTTAATTAATTCTTTTTAAAAAAAGATTTTTTAGTGTTAAAACATACCTAATACTTGTAATTTGTTTTGTCTAATAATCAAAAAGAAAAATTAATCTCTAATAGTGTAATTAAAAAATTTTTAGAAAATGATCATAATTTGCCTTTGGATAAGAATGAAAAATTCATTGAATTAGCATCTTCATTAGCTTATTACTTAAAATCTTTTTCAAATATTAAAAGATTTATTGAATATATTGCTTTAATTTTAAAACATACTTTTAATAAACAAATAAGTTTAATCATTCCATTAAAGGAAAATGGTGAGATATGGAAAGAAAATATTAAGTTTTCTGGGGATACAAATAATTTTAAAATTGATAATGAAATTAAAAGTTTTTTAAAAATTTTTGATTTTTCAAAAAATAACAGATTAAAAGAAAATAATTCTTTTGAAAAAGATTTAAATAATAAATTTCAAGAATATTCAATCAAGTCTTATAAAATTTCTTCACGAGGAAAATGTAGGGGTTTTGTATATACCTTTAATCGAGATCTCTCAAATGAATCTTTAATTAATGAACGCAATTTAAAGTTTATTATTAGTTGTCTTGCGGTTGGTTTAGAAAACTATTGGCTAACAAAAACCAAAAAAAAACATGAGAACTTGGATAGAGAGATTTCTAGCGGTGCAGAAATTCAATCTCAACTTTTGCCGGATTATTGCCCTATTATTTTTGGAGTTGATTTAGCTGCCTGTTGTAGACCCGCACTCCAACTTGGAGGAGATTATTACGATTTCATGTCCTTGAAAACAAATATCTCTGAAAAAAGAAAACAAAAAGGAAGATGGGCCTTAGTTATTGGTGACGTCATGGGTAAAGGTATACCTGCTGGTCTTTTGATGACTATGTTGCGCGGAATGCTTAGAGCAGAGGTTTTGACTGGCTTACCTCCTGACAGAATATTGCACGATTTAAATCAGTTAGCTATCTATGATTTAGATCAGTCACATAGATTTATAACCTTATTTTATTCTGATTATGATCCTAGAACAAAAAAATTAAGGTATGCAAATGCTGCACATAATCCTCCTTTGCTTTGGAAAAGTTCTGAGCAAAAAATAGTGAAGCTTGATTCAGATGGCTTTGTGCTTGGTTTACAAAATGATGCTGAATATCAATGTGGTCAAATACAATTAGAAACAAATGACGCAATTCTTTATTACACAGATGGAGTAACTGATACTTCAAATGCTTTAGGAGAAAGATTTGATGAAGAACGTTTAGTTAAATCCTTTTCAAATTTATGTAATAAATCACTCAAGTCTAAAGAAATTGTAAATAGAATTTTTAAAACTTTAGATGAATTTACTGGTGAAAACAGACAATTAGAGGATGATGCCTCAATGATAGTCTTTCAGATAGATTAGATTTTTTTGTCACACATTAAAAAAAATGCTTTATTAAAGGTAGCTAAAGTTTTGATTAATATGTCCAAAGTTTGGAGCAATAGATTTGATAGTAGTCTTAATCCTTTTATTGAAGAATTTAATGCGTCAATTAGTTTTGATAAGACATTAATTTTTGAAGACATAGATTGTTCTATTGCTCATGCAAAAATGCTTGGTAAAACCAAAGTTTTGTCTACTGAAGAGTCAATAAAAATTATTGAGGGTTTAGAGTCTATCAAAGAAGATTTTGTTGCAGGTAAATTTTCTCCTGGACCTCCATCTGAGGATATTCATTATAGTATTGAAGAAAAGCTCATTAATTTAATTGGTGAAACTGGAAAAAAATTACATACTGGCAGGAGTAGAAATGATCAGGTAGGAACAGATATCAGACTTTGGTTGAGGAAAAAAATTGATGTTATAGATATTCTACTTGCTGAATTACAAAACTCTTTGCTGGATATTGCTGAATCTAATATTTATACCTTAATTCCTGGTTATACTCATTTGCAAAGAGCACAACCGTTATCTTTGGCTCATCACCTTTTAGCATATCTAGAGATGTTTGAAAGGGATCGTGTAAGGTTGAAACAAGTTAGATCTAGGGTAAATATTTCGCCTTTAGGTGCAGCAGCTCTTGCAGGTACAAAAATAAAAATAGATAGAAATTTTACCGCTGAAGAACTAGGATTTGAAAACATTTATAAAAATAGTATTGATGCTGTAAGCGATAGAGATTTTTGTGTCGAATTTGTCTCAACTTCTGCATTAATAATGTCACATTTAAGTAGAATTTCAGAAGAAATAATTTTATGGGTTACTGATGAATTTTCTTTTGCAAAATTAACAGATAAGTGCGCTACCGGTAGTAGCTTGATGCCTCAGAAAAAAAATCCAGATGTTCCTGAATTAATACGAGGTAAAACAGGTCGAGTTTATGGAAATCTTCAAGCATTATTAACCATTATTAAAGGTATCCCTCTTTCGTATAATAAGGATTTTCAAGAAGATAAAGAGCCAGTTTTTGATACGGTTGAAACCATTTCTACATGCTTGAAAGCAATGACTATTCTATTAAAAGAAGGGATAGAGTTTAATGTAGAGAAGTTAATGGATTCTGTGAATAATGATTTTTCTAATGCAACTGATTTAGCAGACTATTTAGTAGGTAAAAAGGTTCCTTTTAGAAACGCGTATCAAATAGTTGGAGATATTGTAAGGTACTGCTTAACAAGAAATATCTTATTTAAAGATTTAAAATTGGAAGAATTCCAAAAATTTCATTGCCAGTTCCAAGAGGATATTTTCGATAATCTTAATCCTATGAATGTAGTGAATTCTAGAAATAGTTTAGGAGGCACAGGATTTGAGCAAGTAAAAGGAGAGGTGAATGAATGGAAGAAAAAATTGTTAATCTAAATATCAATTAATTTTCTACATCATGGGATGTATTGAAGTAGAATAATATAGTATTGTATTTAGACTGCTTAATTATTAAAAAGTAGTTTTTATCTTGGTTATTATTTTAAAGTTGAGTTTCAAGTGAGTATTTTTGTTGGCAACTTGCCTTTTCGTGCAGAGCGAGAAGACATTTTAGAATTATTTACACCTTTTGGTGAAGTTATGAATTGTTCTCTACCTTTGGAGAGAGATACCGGTAGAAAAAGAGGATTTGCTTTTGTAGAGATGGCAGACGAATCAATTGAATTAACTGCTATTGATGGGTTGCAGGGAACCGAGCTTATGGGAAGGCCCTTAAGAATTAATAAAGCCGAACCAAGAGGCGGCGGCGGTCCAAGAAGAGGTGGCGGCGGCGGCGGCCGAGGCGGTTATGGTGGCCGAGGCGGTAATGGTGGTTACGGTGGCGGTAATGGTGGTTACGGTGGCGGTAATGGTGGCTATGCTGAGCCTTCTTCAACGAACACTAACAAATCTTCTGGAGCAGAAGGTTGGGAAGATAGAAGTTACGGCAATTCAACTGAAAACGCTGAATTTGAAAACGGGAGAAGTCGAAGAAAAAGAAGCGTGGTAAATAATTCGGAAATTTCTCAAGAAAGTAACTAATAGCCCATTTCTTTCAGTTCTAATGTCATTTTGATTAAGTAATCAATACTTAATTCTTTTTTTATCGATTTATTAGAGATTTTATTTCTCCAAATTTTTGCTTTTGGTATATTTTCAACTAAATTTATGAGATGTTTACATATATCCCAAGTTTTCCCATCTTTTTTTAAATGGTTTTCAATATAGGGAATTAACGAAAATATGATTTCAGAGGCAGTTTTTGTTTCATAATTTTCTTTATATATTTTTTGATCAATTTCAGACCATATTAAAGGATGTTTGTAAGCTGATCTTCCTATCATTACACCATCAAAATCTTTTAATGCCTTTATGCATTGATCAATGTTTGTGAACCCACCATTTACCTCTATAAGTAGTTGAGGATTGATTTTTTTTAGTTTTTGAACTACATCATATTTTAGTGGTGGAACAGTTCTGTTTTGTTTAGGGTTTAAGCCTTTTAAGATTGCCTTTCTTGCATGAACAGTAAATCTGTCTGCTCCAGCATTTGCAACTTCTTTTACAAAACTATTTAACTTATCAAAACTATCTTCTTGATCAACACCAATCCTATGTTTGATTGTAACTGGTAAAGTACAATTATTTTTTAATGACTCAATGCATTTGGCCACTTTGGAAGGTTCTTTCATGAGAGAAGCACCAAAGTTGCCTGAACAAACCCTTGGACTTGGACATCCAACATTAAAGTTAATTTCATCATATCCCCAATCCTGAGCCATTTTTGCTGCCTCTTTAAGTATTTGAGGACTATCTCCACCAAATTGAATTGATACTGGGTGTTCCTCTGGATTAAAATCTAAAAATTTTCCTTTGTTTTCTGTATAAATTAAACTTTGGGCTACTATCATTTCAGTGTACAGCAGCGCATTAGAGCTTATTTTTCTCATCATCATCCTAAAGTGTTTATCTGTACAATCCATCATTGGAGCAACACTTATTTTGTGTAATTTATTTATAGAATTGGCTATATGGTTATTCATTTAACTCTTTTCAAAATATTTGTAGATATGAATCAATTTTTATCTAGAAGATTCTTTATTTTAATTTCTATTATGTCATTTTTGAAATTTTTTCTTAAACCTAAGCAAGTTTTAGCTTCATCTATGGCTTTAGATGAAGATTGGAACTTATCAAAAGATGAGTGGAAAAAAAAGCTTAATCCAGATTCTTATTATATTTTGCGTGAAGAAGGTACTGAAAGAGCTTTTAGTAGTAAATTAAATGATGAGAAGAGAAAAGGAATTTTTTATTGTGCTGGTTGCAATCAAGCTCTTTTTACCTCTGAAACAAAATTTGATAGTGGTACTGGTTGGCCTAGCTTTTGGGATCCTATCAAAGGCTCCATAGAAACGAAGGTTGATTTTAAATTAATTGTTCCAAGAACAGAATATCATTGCTCTAGATGTGGAGGTCATCAAGGTCATGTCTTTAATGATGGACCTTTACCAACAGGTAAAAGATATTGTAATAATGGTCTTGCCTTGAAGTTTATATCTAATTAATAAATTAGTGCGGCCTTCCGCAACTTGTTATGTGCGTCAATTTCATACACAATAGTTTTAATAAATTCTTATTGTAATGATTGAAAAACAATTAGATAATGATGAAAATATAGATGAGGTTGTTCCTGAAGAGAACAATACTAATACAGGTTCCTCTGTTATTGAAGATCAAACTGATCAAGATAAAGAATCATCTGAAGAAATTAATGAAAAAATTAATGCAGAGGATTTAAAAGATACGATCACTAATAATGATGCAAGATTAGAGCAATTAGAAAAAGAGCATGAAACTTTAAAAAGTCAATATGTAAGAATAGCCGCTGATTTTGATAACTTTAGAAAAAGACAATCAAGAGATCAAGATGATTTAAAAATTCAACTTGTTTCTAAAGCTTTAACTGCCATATTGCCTATTGTCGATAATTTTGAGAGAGCAAGACAACAATTAAAACCAGAAAGTGAAGAGGCTCAAACATTACATAGAAGCTATCAAGGACTATATAAACAATTAGTAGAAGTATTAAAACAACAAGGAGTTGCTCCAATGAGGGTGGTTGGACAACAATTTGATCCAAACTTACACGAAGCGGTTTTAAGAGAGCCAAGTGAAGAGTTTAATGAGGACATTATTAAAGAAGAATTACAGCGTGGATATCATCTGGAAGGAAAGGTTCTAAGACATGCTTTAGTCAAGGTTTCAATGGGACCAGGTCAACAAAATTCACAGGAACCAGAAGAAAAGGATAAAGTTGAGGAGGATATTGATTCAGAGAGCACTATCTCTGGAGATAATTAAATCCTTTAATAAAATGTTGAGCATTATCTAATGGCTGATTTTTATCAAATACTTGGTGTTTCGAGAGATGCTGATGCTGATACTTTAAAAAGTGCTTATAGAAAGTTAGCAAGGCAATACCACCCTGATGTTAATAAAGATCCAGGTGCTGAAGATAAATTCAAAGAGATAGGAAAGGCTTATGAGGCTTTGGCTGATCCTGAAACTAGAGCTAGATATGATCAGTTTGGTGAAGCTGGTATAGGAGGAGCGGCTGGGATGCCAGATATGGGCGACATGGGTGGCTTTGCTGATTTGTTTGAAACTTTTTTTAATGGTTTTGGAGGACAATCTCCACAGGGAGGTAGAACACAAAGAAGAGGACCACAACAAGGTGATGATCTAAGGTATGACTTAAATATTGACTTTAAAGATGCTATTTTTGGACAACAAAGAGAAATAAAGATACCTCATTTAGAAACTTGTGAAGTTTGTAGAGGCACTGGGGCCAAACCAGGAACAGGTCCAACAACATGTACAACATGTGGGGGTAGTGGACAGGTTAGAAGAGCTACAAGAACACCTTTTGGTAATTTTACACAAGTTGCAGAATGCCCAGCTTGTAATGGTTCTGGTCAAATAATCGCTGATCCATGCACGAGTTGTGGTGGAAATGGTGTTAAACAAGTTAGAAAAAAACTACGTATAAATATTCCTGCAGGAGTTGATACGGGAACTAAATTGAGAGTTTCTGGCGAGGGAAATGTAGGTTTAAAAGGTGGCCCACCTGGAGATCTTTACGTTTTCATAAAAGTTAAAAATGATCCAAAATTAAAAAGAGATGGTATTAATATTTACTCTGAAATTTCAGTAAGTTACCTGCAAGCTATCCTTGGAGATACTGTTGACATAACTACAGTTGATGGGAAAGTTAACCTAAGAATTCCAAGTGGTACACAGCCAAATACTACCTTGTCCTTAGAAAATAAAGGTGTGCCTAGATTGGGGAATCCAGTTGCCAGAGGTAATCATCAAGTTTTAGTAAAGGTTAAACTTCCAACTCGAGTAACAGAAGATGAACGAAATCTTCTAGAGAGTTTAGCTTCTCAATATTCTGATAAAAATTCTAGTTCTAATAGTGGATTGTTCAGTAAGTTTTTTGGGAAGGAATCTTGAAAGAAGTTTCAAAGTTATTGGATTTAGAGTCGATACCATGCCCTTTGAACGTAGTGAAATTTAAATTAGCGTTAGAGAAATTATCTTTAAATGAGATCTTGATTGTGCATTTAGATAAAGGTGAACCGGAAGAAATGATCAAAAAAACTTTAATAGAAATGAATTATGTGTTTGAAATTCTTGAAGAAGATCAAAAAACATTAAAGTTAAAAATTTTAAATGATAATTGATAAAAAACTTAAAGGTCTTGTTATAAAAAAATTTAATGAATTCTTTTTGGTTGCAATAATGCAACATGAGAATTTCGAGTTTAAAAAGAAATTTTTATGTAAAATTAGGAAATCAGTAAATTTTAGGAATCAATTTGTTTTTGTTGGTGATGAAGTGATTATTGATCAAATTGATTTGAAAAATAAACGGGCAATAATAGAAAGTTTAGTTAAAAGAACTAATCTTTTAGAAAGACCATCTGTGGCAAATATTTCAAACATATACGTTATCTGTTCTGTCGAAGAGCCAAAATTAAATTTGTCTCAGGTAAATAAGTTCTTGATATCAGCTGAGCAAATGGGAGTGGAGGTTTCATTAGTCCTTACTAAATGCGATTTGATCACAGAACAAAAAAGAATTTTTCTAATTGATAAATTTCAAAAATGGGGTTATCAAGCAATAACTTTAGATTTAAATAATTTAGATAATTTCAAAAAATTTTTGGATTTGTTAAAAGAAAAAAAATGTTCAATATTCACAGGACCATCTGGCGTTGGTAAAACTACTTTATTGAATCGTATAATTCCGAATCTAAATAATACTACTTCACCAGTTTCAAGCAAAATAAAACGTGGAAAAAATACTACAAGAAACGTTGAGCTATTTTCTTTATCGAGTAAAAGTTTTATTGTAGATAGTCCTGGATTTAATATGCAAGCTCTTGAAATAGGTATTCGTGAATTACCTAACTTATATCCAGAAATTTATCAACAAGTGGTGAATCAAGGAGTAAAGTGCAAATTTCGTAATTGCACACATGTCGATGACGATGGTTGTAATTTAAATAAAGATTTTGAAAGGTACGGTTTTTATAAAGAAATGATTGAATCTTCTAAGAGTCATTGTTGTCTAATCCAGGGAGATTAAGATTCAGGCCACCAGTTAAGTCATTCATTCTTTCTTTCATTGTTGATGTAGAACTTTCATGAGCATTCTTTATAGCCTCTAAAATATTTTTTTCAATTTCTTCTTTATTGGAATTAGAAATTGTTTCATTTACTTCAACTCTAAGAGGGACTTGGTTCCCGCTAATCCATACCTTTATCATTTCATCATCACTCTTCCCTTCAATTTCCATCCCTTCGAGTTCATCTTGTAATTTTTGAGCATTTTGTTGAATTTCTTTAGCTTTTTTAAAAGCTTCTGTTAGTTGTCCAAAATTTGGAAGTCCAAAACCTGCCATTTGATAAAAAGTTTCTTTAATTAAGGATAGTCAAAACCCATCATTCTTACTTCAGGTTGAAGTAAAATACCTTTTTTTTGTAGTACTTTTTGTTGAATTACTGTTATTAAATCAAAAATATCTTTTGAATTGGCAGACGAATTATTTACTATAAAATTTCCATGCATAGTTGATATTTCTGCATCACCTATTGTAAAACCTTTTAATCCCAATTCTTCAATCAATTTTCCTGCATAATTATTAGTTGGATTTTTAAAAACGCTTCCAAAGCTTGGCAAATCGTAGGGCTGTGTTTCTGTTTTCTTTTTGAGATTTTTCTTTGTAGTTTCTAATAATTTTTCAATATTCCCATTTGGTTGAAAAAGCATTTTTGAACTTATTATTAGGAGATTGTTATCCTGAAAAGGGCTGAATCTATATTTAAAATTTAGATCTTTTTTTTGTATTTCAAAGATTTCAAGAGTTTTAGTATTTATAACTTGCACTGACAAAAGATTTTTGGCGAATGATAAATTTCCTGATCCCGCATTCATATAAATAGCGCCTCCCACTGTTCCTGGAATTCCAACAGTCCATTCACCGCCTTGTAATCCATTTTTTGCAAGTAAGTTTGACATGGTTGGGAGCATAACACCAGCTTCTGCTTCTACAATTCCTGTATCAGAGTTGATTTTGATAGATCTCATTTTTTTGGTGCATATAGTTATTCCTTTTAAGAAAATATTATTTATTAATAAATTTGAGCCAGCACCTATTATTCGACATTCTTGATTATTAAAATGAGACCACTTTATTAAATTGACGAATTCTTCTATATTCTTAGGCTTTGAAAAATATTCTGCAAACCCACCAACTTTTATTGTTGTATAGCAAGCAAGCTGTACTTTTTTTTGATAATTAATATTTTTCATTATCCATTTTATTATCTAAAGTATTTTTTTCACTCAAGATTGACCACAAATTATGACAATCTCCAGCCCCCATATTTATTATAAAATCATCCTTTTGTGTTAATTTAAAAAATTTATCTTTTATTTTATAATTATCTTTTAGATATTTAACATTTTTATTATTTTTATAAATAAGATTAGCAATTTGTTGTGAGTCAATATTATATATATTTCTTTCTCCAGCTCCAAAAATATTTGTTAAATAAATAACATCTGCTTTTGAAAGTTCTCTAACAAATTCATCTTTAAATTGTTTTACCCGGCTAAATCTATGCGGTTGAAAAATAACGACTAATCGACCTTTCTGCTTATATTGTTTTTCTTGAATAAATAACCTTGCCAAACTAATGGTTGCTTTAATTTCATTAGGATGATGAGCATAATCATCATAAATGATTCTTTCATTTAGTTTACCCCTATATTCAAATCGTTTTTTGGGTAATTTTAAAAATTTAATATGTTTTTTTATTTTTTTAAAACTTATTCCAAGCATCCTAGAAGCTGCTATAGCTGCAGTTACATTAGAGAGGTTATGTAATCCAGGAACTGGAATATTTATCATGTCAATAAAATTTCCATTTTCATAATATTTCCCAATAGTATTGCCTTTATTTACATAATCAGGAATGATTGAATAGGCAATGCCATTAATTTTTTTGTTTGACCATTGATTACTTGAAGTAAAATTTTGCCTCGTAATTTCGCAATCATTATTTATTAATAACTTTTTCGAATTAGAAGAAAATTTTTTAAATGAAGATAGCACTTCATTAATATCTGAGAAATGGTCACAATGGTCGAAATCAATATTATTAATTATTCCAATATTAGAAATATAATTATTAATTGTTCCATCAGATTCATCAACTTCTGTTACTAAGAATTTTGTATTTTTTATATATGCATTTGATTCATAAATAGGAATTATTCCACCAGTTATTGATGATGAATTATGGGTACATAATTCTAATATTGTTGAGAGGAAAGTGCTTGTAGATGTTTTCCCGTGACTGCCTGCTACTGATAATGTGAAATAAGATTTCATTATCATCGAAAGAACTTCTGAGCGGTGTTTTATTAAAAAATTCTTTTTTATGCAATACCTTAATTCTTCGTTCTCATTTTTTATTGCAGAGCTTACAACAAAATTGATTTTCTGATTTTGAAATTTCGAAAGTACAACATCAATATTACTTTTCATCTGTGAATCAAAAATTATTGCACCTAATTCTTTTAATTTTTTTGTCTCTTTATTCTTTACTAAGTCAGAGCCAGAAACAGAATATCCTTTTTTTATTAATGCTATGGCGATTGCCGACATCCCAATGCCACCGATGCCTATTAAATGAAAATGATCTTTATTAATTAATTCTGATTCCAATTGCCATCTTTGACTAAAATCAAGATAACTTCAAAGTAATTATTTTGGTGATTATTTAAAAAAAAGCTCGTTTTATTTTATGAATTAATACAAAACTAGAATTATTTGCTTAATAAATTAAAAAATACTCACTTTATTGCACAAAATTCTGTATGATCAGCAACTTAGGTTAATCATTAGAAAATTTTATGACTTTGCGTGTTGCTATTAATGGATTTGGCAGAATTGGTCGAAATTTCATGCGTTGTTGGCTTAGTAGAGGTGCTTATACCAATATTGAAGTTGTTGGTATAAACGTTACTTCAGACCCAAAAACCAACGCACATCTTCTTAAATACGATTCAGTATTAGGACAATTGGATGGAGTAGACATTCAGTATACTGATGACACATTTGTAATAAATAATAAAACGATTAAATGTTTCTCCGATAGAAATCCATTGAATTTACCATGGAAAGAATGGGGCGTTGATTTGGTCATCGAATCAACTGGGGTTTTCAATACTGATGTAGGAGCAAGTAAACATCTTGAAGTTGGAGCTAAAAAGGTTATTCTTACTGCTCCTGGTAAAGGTGATGGAGTTGGTACTTATGTAGTAGGAGTAAACGCAGATCTTTATAAACACAGTGATTATGATATTTTAAGCAATGCTAGTTGTACAACAAATTGTTTGGCTCCAGTAGTAAAGGTACTGGATCAAACTTTTGGCATTAATAAAGGATTGATGACAACAATCCATAGTTATACTGGCGATCAACGTATATTAGATAATAGTCATAGAGATTTAAGGAGGGCTAGGGCAGCGGCAACAAATATTGTTCCTACTTCGACAGGGGCTGCTAAAGCAGTTGCTCTTGTTTATCCTGAGATGAAAGGTAAACTAACCGGCATAGCAATGAGGGTGCCAACTCCTAATGTTTCTGCTGTTGATTTTGTCTTTGAATCTTCAAAAGCTGTTACTAGTGATGAAGTCAATAACGCTCTTAAAGAAGCTTCTTTGGGATCAATGAAAGGAATTATAAAGTATGGTGATGAACCACTCGTCTCAAGCGATTATGCTGGAACAAATGAATCATCAATAGTTGATAGCGATCTTACAATGTGTATTGGTGATAACCTTGTGAAAGTTCTTGCTTGGTATGACAATGAATGGGGTTATAGTCAGAGAGTTGTAGATTTAGCTGAAATAGTAGCGAAAAACTGGGAGTAACTAAAAGTGGGCAAAAGATTTGTACTTTAGAAAATTATCATTTTGAAGATTTTTAAATTCAACTGAAGGGCTTCCCTCAGTAAAATATCCTATTTCAGAAATAGTTTTTTCTGAATTCAAAAGATTTGTAGCCCATTTCTTTGGGAGTGAAAAAACCAGTTCATAATCTTCGCCCCCAAAGAAATAATATTTGTCCCATTCATCTCCTTGAGGCCAATCTTTATGCTTAGGGATTTTTGTATAATCTATAACTGCTTTGCAATTACTTTCAATTGATAAATCTAGTAATGCTTGAAATAGCCCATCGCTGCTATCAGTGCAGCCAATTATCTTATCACTTTTTTTAGGACGTGCATTTAGAATTTGTTTTAGAAATTTAGGATTAAGTTTTGGTTTGCAAAATTGCTTTATGGCGCTATCAATTAATGCTTGTGTCAGAAAAATATTTTTATCAAAAATTTTTTTACTTTTTATCATTAAACCTAATTTGCTAAGGCCATGAAGACCCGTTGTCATAATAATTTCTTTCGGCTTGCATGAGTTTCGTCGTAATTTTATTTCCCCTTGTATTCCTATCGCAGTGATTGAAATTACTTTCTCTTTCCCGACAGAGCAATCTCCTCCTAGAATCGAGCCTCCGAAATATTCCAAAGCTTGATTTATTCCCTTATATAAATCTTGAATCCAATTCCAATCTGTTTTAGCTGGAACCACTAAACCAATATTAACGCCTATGATTTTACTGCAACCACTAGAGATTAAGTCAGATACGTTGCAGGATACGGCTTTCCAACCTATGTCTAGGCTAGAAATTGTTTCATTACTAAAGTGGACATTTTCAACTAATGAATCAGTATTAATTAAAAGATCTTTATTTGCTGTTTTAATGAACGCACAATCATCAGAAATTTGATTTTTAGGCATAAATCTGGCAAGCCTTTTTATTAATTCTTTCTCGCCAATGTCCTCTAATAATTCTTTATGCATTTAATTTAAGTTTATCTATTCCGCTAAGCACATCTATAGAGATAATTTTGTCATCTTTTGTCAGCTCTTCTAAAACTTCAAAACCTTCTACGATATAACCAAATGCGGCATTCCTTCCATCAATTAAATTTCTACCAGCTGGATTAAGTTCTGCTTCATATAAAAAGAAGAAAAATTGAGATGATCCATCATCAACTTCTGTACTTGAATGGGACCATCCCAAGGTACCAAGTGTTGCAAATGGCAAAGTTGGAGTTTCTGTATAAAGACCCAATTCTTCAAAGGTTTCGTTATAAAAAGTTTCACTTTCGTTAGGTATTCTTATCTCTAAAGGGACATGTCTCTCCAAATTAGTTTCAGGATCTATATATCCAATCTCATCACCTATTGGATCACCAGTTTGAAGAACAAAAAACTCTTCTGCTCTATTAATTGGTAGGTTATTATAAAAACTTTTTGAAGACAAATCTATAAATGCTCCAGCTGTAAGAGGCGCATTAAACCCATCTACTATGGCTTGCATATCGCCTTTGGAAGTCTTTATGTTAACTGTTGCTCTGCCAAGTAATCTGGGAAGATTATCGAATTCGCTTGGGATAGAGTACGGAAATTCAGTGGGTAAAAAATACTCTTCTAATCCGCCTATTTTATCTAGTGCTTTTTTTCTAGTTGAGATGAATGAGTTTTTATCTTTTAATTTTGCTTGATCTTGAAGATTATCAAAATCATTTTTAATTTCTAAAAAGGTTGATTCTGCTACTTGTTGTTTTTCACTTGGTAATTCCTCAATAATTTTACTTTTATATTTTTTTAGTAAAGATTGACATTTTGTAACATTTTTTGAGAGAGCTGGCCATCTTCCTCCTCTTACAAGATCACTTGTTTCTTCTAACTTATGTTGAATTTCTTGCAGCTCAAATTGCTTGATAGGGAGTGCATTTCTGAGGATTGCATTAGGGTCTTTTACGGCATTCCCGGTAGGTAAATCAGCAAATACTTGCGTTGGTTTTAAGAAGAAAACTTGTATTAAAAGTAATATTAGAAACAAATAATATTTGTTCTGATTTGATAAGAAGTTTTGCATAGCACTCTTACAGGTTTATGATCCTTGGGGATGTAATACAGGAATGATTTCCAGTAACGATTTTCGAACAGGTACCACCATCGAGTTAGATGGACAAGTTTGGCGTGTTGTAGAATTTCTACATGTTAAGCCTGGCAAAGGTTCTGCATTTGTACGAACAAAATTAAAATCAGTTCGAAACGGCAATTTAGTCGAAAAAACTTTTCGAGCTGGAGAATCAGTGCAACAAGCTGTACTTGAAAAGTCTAACCTGCAACATACTTATGTGGAGTCCGGTGATTATGTTTTCATGAATATGACCAGTTTTGAAGAAACAAGACTCTCTTCGGATCAAATAGGGAAAGGATCAAAGTATTTAAAAGAAGGTATGGAGGTTAATGTAATTTTTTATAAAGAAGAAGTCTTAGAAGTTGAACTTCCTATTTCTGTGACATTAAAAGTTACAAAAACAGATCCTGGAGTTAAAGGAGATACTGCAAGTGGGGGCACTAAACCAGCTATCCTAGAAACAGGTGCTCAGGTTATGGTTCCTTTATTTATTTCTGAAGGAGAAATGATTAAGGTTGATACCCGTAACGACAGTTACCTAGGACGTGAAAATTAATGACTATGAAATTAGATCATGATGACTTAGATCGCTTAATTGAAAAAATTACTAAAAGCGATATTCAAGAATTCTCTCTAGAAGGGGAAGATTTTAAACTTGAAATAAAAAGAAATCTTTTTGACAAGAGTCATTCAACTAACAATTTAGTTACAAACAATTTATCTGAGAAGAAAATAATTTCTTCTCAATTAGCTTCAGTAGATAATATTTCTTTGAAAGGTAATGCTGAAGTTGCTCAGGTGGCCCCTCCAGGGAGCTCAGATCTTGTAGAAATTACTTCTCCTATGGTTGGAACATTTTATAGAGCTGCAGCCCCGGGAGAGGATCCTTTCGTTGAGTTAGGAAGTAAAATTAATGTTGGCCAAACGATTTGTATACTGGAAGCTATGAAATTAATGAACGAAATTGAATCTGAGTTTAATGCTGAAATTGTAGAAATACTTGTTGAGAACGGCACACCAGTAGAGTTTGGGCAAGTATTAATGCGCGTTAAACAGTCTTGAATCTTTGGTTAAATCAAAAGCTGTTTTTATTGCTTCAACCATACTTTGAGATTGCGCAAAACCTCTTCCCGCGATATCAAACCCTGTTCCATGATCTGGAGAAGTTCTAATAAAAGGCAAACCTAAAGTTGTATTAACTGAGTAATTAAGAGCTATAACTTTAATTGGAATTAATCCTTGATCATGATACATAGCAAGAATGCCATCTTGTATAGGAGACGTCTTTTCTCTCCATGCTTTTGCCGATGAATTCCAGCAAGTATCAGGAGATATAGGCCCTAATAATTTAACTCCTTTATTTTTTTTACTCCAGCTAGCAACTGCATCATTAATCCAATTCTTTTCCTCACTTCCTAATAATCCTTCTTCACCGGCATGAGGATTTAATCCAGCAATCTTTAGAAGAGGCTCATCAACGTAATTCTTGCAAAACTCTGAAAGCAAATCTAACTTTGAGTGAATTACTTGTGTTGTCAATTGTTTTGGCACTTCGTGTAAAGGTATATGAGTAGTGGCTAATAAAGTGTTAAATCTCCAATTTGTTATTGGAGATTTAGCAGTAAATAACATGCCAACGTTCTTTGCTTGACAAGACTCTGCCAAGAATTCTGTTTGGCCAGAATAATTATGACCTGCTAAAGCCCATGACTTTTTACAGATAGGTCCAGTTACTAATGCTGCATTTGGATATTTTTGGACGATTTCAATAGCTTTTTTTAAATAGAAAAAACTTGCATTCCCATTACTTTTTTTTGGGTTGTTAATTTCAAAAGGAATTTCAATATCATAAATTTGGTAATCACTTGGATCAACAATATTTTTGACCCCTAAAGATTTAAGGTTGCTATATTCCTTTTCTAAGTTTGTTTGTGACCCAACAATTACAATATCAGTATTTTTTGGAATTTCTTTTGAAAAAAGGGCTTTTAAAATAACTTCAGGCCCTATACCTGAATCATCACCAACGCTAATGATAATTCTAAATTTGTTATCAATAAGATTATTTTTATTACTCATAAATATAATTTAAATTTAAATTTCATTAAAACTATAATGATTGTTGACTAAATAATATTTATAAAACAGTTATCTAACCCTACTTTATAGTTTTTATAAATAAGTCTATAGCCTAATTTTTCACATAATAATTTATTAGAAACTCTCCTGTTTTCTAACCAAAACGATTGAGCTATTGGAGATAAATATTTTTTTGCATCTTCAAATAATATTTTTTCAGGCATCTTTAATCCAAGTAATTTGTAGCCATATCTTATAACTTCAACCTGTGCGCATGGCTCATCATCAGCGATATTAATTATTTGATGAAAATCTAATTTATTTTTATTCTCTATTAAGTAAATAATCGCATTTGCGATATCAGCAACATGTATTCTAGAGAAAACTTGATCATCTTTATAAATCACTTTGATTTTTTTATTTTTAATAGCTTCCAAAGTTGATCTTCCTGGTCCATAAATACCTGGTAACCTGAAAATTTGTATTGGCAAATATGAATTAATCCATTCTTTTTCACAATTTAATCGCTTTTGACTTCTTTCTTGCAAAGGATTGGGATTATCTTTTTCAGACACCCAATTACCATTAGTGTTACCATAAACTCCAGTGGTAGATAGATATCCAACCCACTTGAGAGAAAGACCTTGTAATTTATTTTTCAGACTTTTTAAAACTGGGTCATTACCATTTTTGTCTGGAGGTATGCAACTAAGAATATGAGTAGCTCCCTCAAAGATTGAACTTTCAGGTAATAAGTTTGTTTCACTGTTAAAAATAAAACTATTGGGATCATTATTTTTTGATCTAGAACTCGTTAATGCAGTGCATCCAAGTTTTCTGATTGATTTAGCAAAATAGTTTCCGCTAAAACCTCCTCCAAAAATTATGAATTTATTTCTATTCGTTAGTTGATTTGCCAAATTAATCATATAGTATTATAACTAGTACAAATGTATCATTTAAATAATGGAATCCCTAATTCAGCAAGAGATAAAACCAAAGATCAATAGTTTTAACAAATCTATTTATAGATTAAAAGAAAAATCGAATAATTCAAAATTTGATTTAGATCTTAAATTCTATCAAAAATTATTTCTAATACTTTTAGCATCTTTTATATTTTTAATATTTCCTGAATCACCCAAAAACTCTGAGGTTTTATGTAAAAAATATCATTCAATTGAGGCATGCATTGTTTGGTGATCAAGCAGCATTATATTCATTATCGTTTAATTTATAATTTTCTCTTCTTCTATTAATAAAAGTTGGCTTTGCCCATTGTAATAATTTAATAGCTAATCTTAAATCTCCATCTAGCCATGCTCTAATAGCCATAGCTCTTCTAGGATCATAAAATTTTTGTTTTCGATACCAATACAAAGCATTATCATCTGATTTGTCACCGTTACATGATAGGCAAGCAGGAACGCAATTTTCAGTTATGCTTAACCCCCCTTTACTTCTTGGAAGTATGTGGTCAATTGACTCGGAAGGCTTTCCACAATATATGCAACTTTTTCCAGTGAATCTATGAATTGATTTTCGCCATTGCCTCAATCTGAATTTAGGGCATAAATCTTCTAAAAAGACAGCATCATCAATGTGCATTCAGATTATTTAATTACATATGATCTTGACTGATTTATGATAAATGTCAATAGATTTTTTTATTTTATAAATTATATTTTTGCTAAAAAGAATTATTTAATTTATCAACTAAATATGATTAATCTTACTTTTGGAATTAATAGCTATATCTATCAAATGTTTCTTCAGAGTATTTTTTATTTTCTTTTTCTTCCAAAAGCTCTTGCTGTTTCCTCCTTTTTTCTTTTCTATTGTTTTCTAGCTGAAGTTTTCTGTCAGGATGAAGTTGATTTAAATATTCAACACAATAAGAAAATTTTTCTCTTTCTCTAACTACTGTCTCAATTATTTGTGCGGCAGCTTGATTTGGAGATGTCTTAAAAAGTCCTCCTTTTTGTCTTTTGATATAGCTATAAGCTGCTTCCCAACTGCTTTCATGATCATTCCCTCCCTTTCTCATAGTACAGAAGATTTCTGCTCCGAAAGAACCTGCCTTTACCTCAGACATAAATAATATTGTTGGAGTTAATATTGCCAAAATAGGAAACAGTGATTTTTTAGTTTTGTATCTTCTCATAAGAGTTTTACTTTCTATATAAAAAATATCTTTTTTTTAGATTATGTCTAGAGATTCTTAAGATTTGATGATTCCAAATAGATTTAGCATTTTTACTATTAAAGGGAGAATTAAAAGGACAGTTATTAATCTAACTGCATGGAGAGTTGCAACGGCTGGACCTACTCCATATTCTGAGCCGACAAGACTCATGCCACTTATACCTCCTGGTGCCGCACCCAGAATCGTAGTTAATATGTCTACTTTTAGTAATCTGCTGGTCCATAAACCAATCGTTAAACCCGTTAATATCAATGTAAAGGTTATTAAAATTGCAGGTTTCCATAAAGTTTGCAATTCTACTAAGGAGTCTTTTGTAAGGCTAGTCCCAATAACGGTTCCAATTCCTATTTCTAATAAAGTTCTTGTTCCATTTGGCCAATGAGCAGCTTCAATTTTGCCACTAATACTTAAAAGACTTGCCCCTATTAAAGCCCCTGCTAGAGGAGCGGCAGGGATTCCTGTTTTAATAGCGAATGCACCAAATGTAGCACCAGCAATTAAATAATAAATTAGGTTAATATTGGACATTTTAGTAATATAACTTTTCGATAATAATACTTAGAAAAAATCTTAAAGGGTTAGTTATATGTTCAAAATATGTTGTTATTTGGTCTTAGAGCATTGTCTATGAAAATATATAAATTGCATTAATGGTCCTTCGGATTAAGTAAAATTGATAATATTATTTAGTTTTAATTCGCCAAAATTTTTATTAATAGGTCAACGAATATTAAATATATCAAAAATTAGTTTCTTTTTTTGCTGCATAATAGGCCCTTGACTTGGCATAATAAATAATAATTAGAGACAAATTGTCATGAATTCACAAATTTCTTATAAAGGTAATAAAAACCCAATTAAAAAGAAATTATCTTTTTTTGAGGGTGGTCATCAACTCGAAAAATTAGAATTTGCTCTTGCTGTTGCTCAAACCCAAGGTGATGAAGAAAAATCACTAATATTGAGAAAAAAAATATTTGAATTAGGTGGAAATGTTGAGGAGCCAGGTACATAAATTAAGTCAATCCTAAATAATTAGAGGCTATCTTTAATGCTTCCCCTGTTTGCTGAGCAGAAATCTTATCTTGTTCAACTAGTGTGTTACCAATAGCTGCCACTACTGAAATAATATCTCTATCGTTTACATAACCAAGATGCCCTACTCTAAATATTTTGCCTTTTAAATGATCTTGTCCTCCGGCTAACAAAATATCATAATTACTTTTTATTGACTTTCTAAATTGCTCTGCATCTATCCCTTCTATTTCTATTGCTGTTACTGAAGGACTCAAATGTTTTTCATCAGCAAATAATTTCAGATTTAAATTTTTAGCAGCCTCACTTATTGCTAATTTATGTCTCTCATGTCTTTTGAAAATTTTACTTAGTCCTTCTTCTTTCATCATTTTTAAAGATTGATCTAAAGCAAAAACTAAATTAACTGCTGGAGTATAAGGATTGCTATTGCTTAAAAGACTTTTTTTATATGAATTTAAATTTAAATAAAATTTAGGTAGATTAGACTCTTTAGATGATTGCCATGCTTTTTCACTCATAGAAACAAAGCTTAAACCTGGTGGGATCATGTAACCTTTTTGAGATCCTGAAGCAACAACATCTAGCTCCCATTCATCTACAGGTACATTACAAGCTCCAATACTAGTTACACAGTCAATAATAGATAACGCTTGTTTATGTTTGCGAATATGAGAGCTTATCAACTCCAAATCATTAATTACCCCTGTTGAGGTTTCTGAATGTGTAAGGATGACTGCTTTTATTTCTTTTTTATCATCTTTTTCTAAAATATTTTTGAAATCTTCTGGATTAAGTGGACTTCCCCATTTTGCATCAATTTTAATTACATCAAGTCCAAATTCTTTTGCAACTTTCACCCATCTTTGCCCAAACTTTCCATTTTCTCCGCATATAACTTTGTCTCCTTTGTTTAGTGTGCTTATTATTCCTGCTTCCATTGCAGCAGTTCCACTACCCGTAATTGTTAAAACATCATTTTCTGTTTGATGTAACCACTTTAGGTTTTGAGTAGTTATTTCAACAAGTTCTTGAAAATCTTTACTTCGATGACCTATTGGGTGTCTTCCGAGTGCTTCTAAAACTTTTTCTGGAACTGGTGTGGGACCAGGTATCATCAATGATAATTTTTGTTGTATGGCCACTTTTTAGGTAATAAGTCATTCTAAGATTAGTAGTCATAAAATATTTTTCAATTACTTGATTTGAAAAAAGGATTTTCTTTACCTTTATGGGTAACCGGGGCTGCTAAATCAGCAGCGAAAAAATTAATTGGATTACCATATGAAAATCATGAATTAATTAAGATTCCTAATGATAAAAATAGAATAAAAATTAAGGTTCATTCAGCTGGATTAATTAATGGAAAGTCTCAGGCTCTTGGAATTTCATTCGTAGATTCTGGTTTGGACCTTGACTTAACGCAAAACTTAGAAATTTGGACAATAGTTTCTTTAGAAAAAACTTTTGTCAAACTTGATAAGTCATTAGATTTAATAAATATTATTCCAGGTTATGGTGTCGGCATCTATCAAAAAACATCAGAGATTTGTATTTCTAATTTTGCAAAAGAAGTATTAGTTACAAATTTAATAGATATCCTCCCTGAAGGATACAAACTCAATTTAGAGATAATATTACCAAATGGAAAATTTTTAGCTGAGAGAACAAGTAATCAATCATTTGGAATTGTAGAGGGGTTATCGATTATAGGTACTAGTGCTGACACTTTTTCAAGTGCTTCACCTGAGCAATTAAAAAATGCAAAAGCCCAGCTTGAAAGAATTGTTTTAAATCAATTTAGTGAAACCATTATTTTCGTTATTGGTGAAAATGGCTTTCATCTAGCCAAAAGCTTTAATACAGAAATTCCTGTTATTAAGGTTGGAAATTGGATAGGACCGTTATTAGTTGATGCCGCAATAAAAAAAATTAAAACAGTAATTCTTTTTGGTTATCATGGAAAGTTAATAAAATTAGCTGGAGGCATTTTTCATACTCATAATCATTTAGCTGATGCGAGGATTGAAATCTTAGTTTATTTGGCTGTTAAAGAAGAAGTTCCAATAGAGATAATTAAACAATTGTCCCAAGCAAATACTGTTGAAGATGCTTGGTTAATCCTTGAAAGTTGCAGTCTTTCTTTGGCTCACATAATATGGAATAAATTATCTGATACTGTTGAAAAGCGTTCTATAGAGTACGTTAATAGATATACAAAAACAGATATGCAAGTTGCAGCTATTATTTTTGATAAAAAAAGAAACATACGTTGGTCTGGTAAAAATGGTAAAGATTATATTTCTACTTTTAAAGGTATCTAATTTTAAGTGGTTTATGTTTTTGTAAATGAATTGAGGTAACTTTTATACATGAGTAAAAAATTTCTAAAAAAAGGGAGGGATCCCTCAATATTAATATTAGATTTTGGATCTCAATATTCTGAATTAATTGCAAGAAGAATAAGAGAAGCTAATGTCTTTTCTCTTGTGGTTAGTAACTTTATTTCCATTAAAGAAATTCAAGAAATAAATCCTAAAGGGATTATTTTAAGTGGCGGTCCAAATTCGGTATATGAAGACAATGCACCTAAATGTGATGCAAACATTTTTAATTTAGGTATTCCTGTTTTGGGTATATGTTATGGAATGCAATTAATGGTAAAAGAATTAGGAGGCAGTGTAACTCCAGCAACAAATAAAGCTGAATATGGTAGAGCACCGATCAATATTGATTGTGAGAGTGATTTACTTGCAAGTGTTAAAGATAAGTCGATTATGTGGATGAGTCATGGAGATTCTATAAATAATTTACCTGAAGGATTTATTAAAATTTCTCATACAGAATATACGCTTCATGCAGCAATATCAAATAAAAAAAAGAAATTATATGGAGTTCAATTTCATCCTGAAGTTATTCATTCAGAATTTGGAATGAAAGTAATTAAAAATTTTGTTTATTCTATTTCTGGATGTAAAGCGGATTGGACTACTGAAACTTTTTTAGATGAAACCATACCAATAATAAAGGAACAGGTGGGGAATAAGAGAGTTTTACTCGCTCTTTCAGGCGGGGTAGATTCATCAACACTGGCTTTTCTTCTCAATAAAGCTATTGGTAAACAGCTTACCTGTATGTTTATAGATCAAGGTTTTATGAGAAAGGGTGAACCTGAATTTTTAATGGAATTTTTTGATAAGAAATTTCATATAAAAGTTGAATATATAAATGCAAGAGAAAGATTTATTGAAAAATTGGATGGAATAACTGATCCAGAGAAAAAACGTAAGATTATTGGTGGAGAATTTATTAAAGTTTTTGAAGAAGAAAGTAACAGGTTAGGTCCTTTTCAATATTTGGCACAAGGGACTCTGTATCCAGATGTAATTGAAAGTGCTGGAACGAATTTAGATCCTAAGACCGGTGAGCGAATTGCCGTAAAGATAAAAAGTCATCACAATGTTGGTGGTTTGCCTAAAGATTTACGATTTAAATTAGTGGAACCATTAAGAAAACTTTTTAAAGATGAAGTTCGTAAAGTTGGAAAAGCTCTTGGACTGCCTGATGAAATTATTCAAAGACATCCATTCCCAGGCCCTGGTCTCGCAATCAGGATTTTGGGTGAAGTGTCTAATGAAAAACTTAATTGTTTAAGAGATGCAGATTGGATAGTAAGAGATGAAATAAAAAAAGCTGGTCTTTATAATGATATTTGGCAGGCATTTGCTGTGCTTCTACCTGTAAAGACTGTTGGGGTTATGGGAGATAAAAGAACTTATGCTTGGCCCATAGTTTTAAGATGTGTATCAAGCGAAGATGGTATGACAGCAGATTGGTCAAGAATTCCTTATGAAATCTTAGAGAGGATATCCACTAGAATCGTAAATGAAGTTTCTCAGGTTAATAGAGTGGTTTTAGATATCACTAGCAAACCGCCTGGAACAATTGAGTGGGAATGAAAAGAAGAGTATAAACCCAGTTATAGACTCAGAAACTTGGTTTCCCTCAGGTTTCCCTCAGAAATAAATAATCCTATTTGCAATGGTTTTCAGCATGTAGGTTTCCCTCAGGTTTCCCTCAGACTAAAATTCTTGTCTCTATAGAGAAATCGTAGAGTTTTAAATTTCTCTACACTTTGTATTTAAGATTCTATATTTGTTTACGCTCTTAATAATGAGGTGGTTCTGATTCTTCTGGAGGGAAATAGGTATCCTCATCATTACCTTTTTTCTTATTTCTGAAATACTCTTCGGACGGATCTAGTCCGTCATTATCGTAATTACGTTCTTTTTCCATTGCTTTAAGTTTGTTGAAACATAATATCCCAGTTATCTTTTCTTTTTTCTTTGGATTTTTCACTTGGTTCAAAATGTCTTATACCTTTATCTATTCTTTGCCCTCCATCTTTTTTGGGAGTATTCATATATTCTTTTAATGTATCTTTTATACAATTACTTACTTCAGAACTTTTAAATATAAAGAAGTTTGGCAATACATCATTTGAACCTATTTCTACTACTACATACCAGAGATTCTGATGAATCTGCTCGTTTTTTCTTCCCATCATCCATGAACTTTTTCTACCATCAATTGTTCTTGTTTTAACTTGAATATTTACTGTACTTAAGTTATCTGGGTTAGTCGCAATGACATCTATTAATGTTGTTCCATCATCTGTTTTCCCTGCGATATAACCCCTCTGTGCTAACTGTGCTAATACATAAAATTCACCTGCATTTCCAAGATTCTTATTTTTATTTGCTTCCATAACAAAAGAAGTTTTATCTCTCTACTTTAGATCGACCAAGATATGTTTAACAATGATTTTTTTATTTTCTAGACTAATTTTATTTGATATCTACACTTAAGTTATATTTTTACAAAAAATATTCAGAGTATATTTCAAGGGCAAATAGATTTTATGAAATTGTTAACTTGGAATTGCAATCTTAATCTTGCAAAAAAATTTCATATTTTAGAACCATATAATTGCGATATTTTTATTATTCAAGAATGTGAGAGATTAAAAATTAACTTTTTTCCTAATTATGATTATTTTTGGTCAGGTAAAAATGAGAAAAAAGGTCTTGGTATCTTGGTCACAAAAAGTTTGAAAGCGAGGATTAGTCACTTCAATAATCAAAATTTAATATATTTTCTTCCTTTAGAAACTGAACTTACAAATCTTTTAGGAGTTTGGGCGTTCAATCATAGAGCATCAAAATTTGGGAAAGAATTCAGTGGATATACTTCGAATGCTTTGTCTTTTTATAAAAAATGGTTAGAGCAATCAAATAAATTTATTTTGGGCGGTGATTTAAATAATTCTGTTTTATGGGACAAAGGGGATAAGCAGAATAATTTTTTGAATATTGAATCTTTTTTGCGAAATTTAGATTATGAGAGCGTTTATCATAGTCATTTTAATGAAGAATATGGATATGAAAAGCAACCAACTTTTTTTCACACTAAAAATGAAAATAAGTCTTATCACATTGACTTTCTATTTCTTAAATCATTTAACTCTAAAAAAGTAGCACTAGGTTCCTATTCTGAATGGATTAAATTTAGCGATCATATGCCTTTAATATGTGAGGTTGAATAATCGCTTTCATCCATAAAATAATTTACTGTGACTGAGTAATAAATTTTAAGTTTTTATTAAATAATTTCGATCTAAAGAGACGTTTCCCTCAGGTTTCCCTCAGGAAAATGTGTGTTATTATGGGTTCAAACATGTTGGTATCACAGCGTTTATGACTACCTTTTTTCTTGGTACTATTGAGTGGGAGTGAAAATTGGGGTATAAACCTAGTTATAGTCTTAAAAAATGAGTTTCACGTGGGTTTCACGTAGAATATTTTAAACCTATTTGTAGGGAGTTTCGATGGCTGTGTTTCACGTGGCTTTCACGTGATGCTAAAAGTACGTCTCTACAGAGAAATCGAAGATAAATATTTTTCTCTACAGTTCGTAATCCTAAGTTCTATGTTTGTGCTATTTTTTAAAAAAAACTTTATGGGAAATGTTAGTGAAAATATTGTTAATCCTAAAAAATGGCTTCTTGAAAAGTTTTCCATACAAGAGGATAGGCTTCAATTAAGCGATAAAGATTTAAAAGCGTCTCATAAATATGGAGAGGTCTTGGAAAATAATATTGAAGAATGGTTTGATTTTACCTTTAGTCATATCGTCACAAGGGATGAGATCAGAATTCTTTTTGAGAACTTTCAAAAAAGATTTGAGAGTCTAATAGTTGAAAAAATAAATTCTCCAAAAGAAAGCATCTTTACTTCTGGTTTAACTCCAGATTTATCTGCGGCAAATACTTTTACCAGGTCTTTAAGTACTACTTTAGGAAGTGTTTTTGAAGATATTGCATGTTTAAGTTCAAAAGTAATTTCACCAGAAAAAAGTTTTGGTAAAGTCAAAATTAAAGGAGTTGATCTTCTAATAGTCGATTCATCTAATCTTGAGATAATTTTTACTCAACTAAAGACAGCTAAAGGCACCTTAACAGGTAGTCAGGGCCCAAGATCTATAAAGGAATTGAGCGTATTTAGAAAGGGTGTTTTTGCCGCTGCATTAGATCTTGGAGATTGGACTTTTAATTCTAATCAAATCAAAAGAATTGCAGGTCAAGAGTTTTGGGAATTAGCTGGTATTAATGAATATGAATTTATTTTTGAGGAAGCTGTAAGAATGTTTGAAAATCTCGAGGATCTTTTTAGGAGTTTTATATCATCTTCAAAATTGTGAAATATATTCCCTAATTTTTTTGTATTTTTAACTATTATGCAGCTATGAAATGCTTGTCTTTTTTTAGTGGATGTTTAGGGTTAGATACTGGATTAAAAATGGCCGGTATCGAACATTTATTATTTTGTGAAATTGATAAATATGCTAGTAGCACTATCAAATTAAATAATCCAAATGTACCTTTAATAGATGATATTTTAGATTTTGATGCGGTAGAAATTAGAAAAATTGCAGGTCTTTCTTTTGAAGAAAATATTGATTTAATTGTTGGAGGCCCACCTTGCCAAGCATTTTCAACCGCAGGTAAAAGAGCCAGCTTTCAGGATCCTAGAGGAAATGTATTTTTGCATTTTATAGATTTGATATCTCAACTTAAACCAAGATATTTTGTTATTGAGAATGTAAGAGGATTATTATCTGCTGCCCTTAAGCATAGACCTCATTCTGAAAGAGGTCTCGAAAAACCTCCATTGGCACTTGATGAGATGCCAGGAGGTGCATTAGCGGAAATTTTAAAGATTTTATCTGCTGAGGGATATAAAATTTCTTTTAACTTATACAATACTGCCAATTTTGGAGTTCCTCAAAAGAGAGAAAGAGTAATAATTATTGGAACCTTAAATGATAAAAAAGTTCCACATCTTATCCCAACTAATTCAGAAAAGAAAGATTATGAATTACCTCCCTGGAGAACTTTTAGAGATGTGGCACGAAATTTAGAAGAAAAAGATGCTGAATTTATAAATTTCTCAAAAAATCGAGTCAAATTTTATGAATTTTTAAAAGAGGGTCAATATTGGCGAGATTTGCCAGATGAAATAAAAATACAAGCTATGGGGAAAAGCTTATATTCTGGTGGTGGAAAAACAGGTTTTTATAGACGAATTTATTGGGATAAACCAACTCCTACATTAGTGACTCATCCAGCAATGCCAGCTACTGATTTATGTCATCCAGAAATAATACGCCCTTTATCAGTACAAGAGTACAAAAGGGTTCAACAATTTCCTGATGACTTTCTTTTATTTGGTAATACTTTGCAAAAATATAAGCAGTTGGGTAATGCTGTTCCAGTTGGTTTTGGTAAGTTAATTGGTGAACATTTAATCAACCATTCGCGAGGAAATGAACTTAAGTCAAATAAATATACAAATTTCCCATATTCAAGGTATAAAAACACCTCAGATGAGAATTGGAATAATATTGTTAGCTCGCAATTATCTTTAAAAATTTAAAATTATTTTAGAAGGGATAGAATTTTAATTTGTCTTAGTTTCACGTGGGTTTCACGTGAGACAATACGTGTTATAATACGTTCAAATACATTGCTATGACAGTGTTTTTATTTACAACTTTTGCAAGTACTATTGAGTGGGAATAAACCATAGGGTCAAAGTGTATTCATATCCTTATTCTTGCGGTTTGTTGCGAGTTTGTTTTGGTAAATCTATAAAGACAAGATGAGAATATAACTACGATTTTAAAAGGTATGTTTGTTGCCAGTTTATTGCATAAGACTTTCCTCATCTTCATGAAGAAATCAATTAAGTTAGATTAAAATAAGGAGAATTGATAGTAAGAAATTATTATGTTCAAAAACTTTCTACAAATAATTTCTACAAAAAATCTTCTTTCAGTTTTTTTCTTTTTCTATCTTTCACCTATATACGCAAATGATTTTTTATTGAATTTCAAATGCATAGTATCAACTGTAGGATTGCAAGATAATCTTGAATGGTCGGAAACTATACTTAACAAAGTTGGTCTGGAATTTGAAGTAGATATTTTTAATAAAAAATTGCTTATGAAACAAATTTTCCCTTTCCCAGATGAAACAAAAATCTTAGAAACGGATTACAAAATTATTAGTTTTAAAAAGAATAGTGTTATTGCTGTAAGTGAAGAATTAACATATCAATCTACAGAAAAACCACAAGTTTCAACGATTATTCTTGATAATTTGGTTGAAGATGTTACTCGTCCGATTAGTGTAACTTATTCATATCATTCACATCTAGATAGAGAATATATTACTGTTCAGCATGGTAAATGCTCAGGATAAAGAATATTTGATTTTATATACACTTAAATCAATAAGTATCACTAAAAAATATAAAGAA
The DNA here is from genome assembly GCA_003209655.1 of Prochlorococcus sp. AG-442-M23. Taxonomy (GTDB): domain Bacteria; phylum Cyanobacteriota; class Cyanobacteriia; order PCC-6307; family Cyanobiaceae; genus Prochlorococcus_A. The sequence continues at coordinate 354,216 of QCPW01000001.1, forward strand.
TTATGGGTTTAACTTTGTTGCTGGTTTGTTGCGAAAGTATCAATTTTATAGATGTCAATTATACCAATAGAAGTGAAGGGGTCTTTTATGATGGTTCTATTGAGTGGGAATAAACCGATTTTAAGAACCCAGTTATAACTCGAATTAATCGGTTTTACGTGGGATATAGTCAAAATGATGCTTTTGTCATAGCAATGCTTTTGGGCGAAAAAATATAATGCGGTTTTACGCGGATTTTACGTAGCACCTTTTCGCTGTCTCTTACGAGAAATCGTATAAAGTCTGTTTTCTCTAAAGTTGGTATATTAATGAATAGAAATTTTGAGATAAAAAAAAGGGACTGTTCTTGTTACGCATTTATGAAAGCAAGTCTCGATATCTATCTGTCTGAGTAAGGATTTCTATAGCAGGTTTAAGCATATCTTTGTAATTCTTCCATCCATTAATAGATTTTGAATTGATTGGGGATCGAACTTCAATATTACTTCTTGTAGAAACTGATCGTAAATTGAGATGCGGTGATAAAAAGGATTCGCTCCATTCCCAACCTAACCAAGAAATTAAAGATTTAATTTCTTTATTAGGATTTCTAACTAACGATTCATAATTAAAGTTATATATTTTTGATGCAAATTTATTCTTATACTTACTCATTATTTCCTCTTGATTTAAATAAACATTTGCGCAATCAACTAAGGAAGAAGAGTATTCATTGCCTTTAGCAAAATGGGCGCGATAAATCGATAAAATATTATCTAAAGGATTTCGATAACAATGAATAATTTTGGAGTTAAGTATTTGACTTGCAATAATGCCAGCATATTGATAGTTGTATAACCACTTATTAGTTATGGTATTAAATTTAGTTTTATTATTGACTTTTTTAAAATACAATTCAGCAAGATTTATTTCCTGTTTAGATTTCTTATATTCAATAAATGATTCTTCTAAAATATTAATCTCACCTAGATCATATACATCATTTCGCATACTTAAAATTGATTCCAATAATGTAGAACCACTTCTTGGCATTCCTACAATAAAAATATTTTCTGGAAATCTTGTGCGTTCAATTTTATTACTTTCTTTCTTATCAGACTCAATAAGCAATTGATTAGATTTATTAATTAAAGTATCAGCATTAGTTGGATTAAGATCGAGTTTAAGATTATTTGCTAATTGAAGATTTTTAGAACTGTTTTTGTATTTTTTTTTCTTATGAAGAATATTTGCTCTCGCGAAGTAAATATCAACTTGTTCTTTTGGCAGTTTGTTATTTAAAATAGTTTTAGAGAAGAGTTGATCTTGCCAAATTTGATTATTCTCTGAATATTTAAGCAACGAGAGAGAATTGTATGCCATTGCGAAATCAGGATTAAGTTCAATTGCTTTAAGTAGGGATAATTCTGCTTCTTTTAACTTGCCAAGATCAATCAATATATTTCCCAGATTTAGATAAGCATCTTCAAAATTAGGATTGATTTCTATTGCTTTACGATATGAAAATTCTGCTTCTTTTAACTTGCCAATATTTTTCAATATATTTCCCAGATTTAGATAAGCATCTTCAAAATTAGGATTGATTTCTATTGCTTTACGATATGAAAATTCTGCTTCTTGTAATTTGCCAATATTTTTCAATATATTTCCCAGATTGAGATAAGCATCTTCAAAATTAGGATTGATTTCTATTGCTTTACGATATGAAAGTTCTGCTTCTTGTAATTTGCCAAGATCTTTTAAAATAACTCCAAAATTGGAATGTGCTTTTGCAAGATTAGGATTTAGTTGAATTGCTTTTTGAGTATATAATTTTGCTTCTTCTAGATTGCCCTGAAATTTAAAAATATTTCCCAGATTGAGATAAGCATTTGAGAAATTAGGATTTAGTTGAATTGCTTTACGATATGAAAGTTCTGCTTCTTGTAAATTTCCTCTATTTTGCAATATCAAACCATAATTAGAAAGAACTCTGCAATCATTGAATCTTTGATTTATGCAATATTGATAATATTTTGCTGCTTCTGAAATATTTCCTTCTGAATGAAACTTAATTGCTTGATTAATTATTTGTTCTTTAGAAGGTTTATTTTTTTTATTTTTAGATTTATTAAATTCGCCAAAACCTGTCATAAAAAATACTTTTGGATTAATTATATATTTTTTTCCCGACTTGTTTAAAAATATATTGTATTTAAATTGCTGTTTATTACCAACGAATTCTCTATAATTAGTTCATCTAATTAAAACGCAAAGTATAAAGAATGGAGTTAATCGGTTTTACTTGGGTTTTACGTGAGAATAGTTCCATCACTCAATTCAATGATACCAACGACTTCGAAGTATCAAAATCACGTGGCACTATTGAGTGAAAGTAAAAAATAGTTTATAAACCTAGTTATAGATTCAAAAAAAGGTTTTCCGTAGGCTAAAATTCTTGTTTATATAGAGAAATCATTGAAGAACTTCTTTCTCTACACATTTCTTTTTATAGGTCTATATTTTTTGATTTATGGGTATAAAAGGCATAAATATAAAAATCTAAATGCATTTATAAATTTTTATTTTTCTTAAGTTCTTCACTTGGGAAAAACTTATAGTTTTGATCAGTAAAATTAAATTTTTTTGATTAGGTGGTTAATAGTTTTTCTAATTTAAAATCTTATTTAAATAATTGAAAGATTTAGGTCCTCCTATTTTTTCATTTGTAATTTTGTTGACGCTAATATCCCCTATTTTTTGAGCATATATGATCCAATTTCTAATTATCAGAAAATTATTTAAATTAAATCCTTCAATTGTTTGATTTGATTTACCCCAATTTCTTTCACCTTGATCGAATTTTTTTTCAATTTTTTGCCACTCTTCAATGTACTTCATTTGTTGATTACTACTTTTTCTGATTTCTTTATATTTTGGAAACGCAACTCCATATTCAGTGCAACCTCTTTTTACTATAGAAACTAGATTAGATCTAATATTACGTTGGATTTTAATATTTATTTGTTCAGAAATTATGAATGCTTCTTTTAAGCTTGAACAATATATAAGTCCTTTATAAAATCCATCAACATTTTTTCTGACTTCTATCATACATTTTCTTGTATTGTTTTTTGGGATTTTTAGTGAATTGAAAACAAAATATAATTTAAGCAAATCAATTATTGAGTGTACTTCTATTTGAACCTTGTAACATTCAAAGCAAAATTTTGGAATTATTTTTTGAGTATTAAAAATTAGCTTATGCCTTTTACAATCGAGATTTTTTTCATTTCTTTGAAATATTTGAGTAAAAGGAGTTTCTAAATCTAAGTTATATTTTTTATAGATTGTTAATCCATTATTGTAAAATTCTATGATTTTTTTATCACTTATAATTTTTTTTTCATTTATTTCTGTATTTAATTCTTTGAATTCTTGATTTATTTTAAATAAATGGTTTGAATTGATTTTTTTGGGATTATGTACAGTTAATAAACGAATTAAATTTTTCTCAATATTTTTATCTGTAGGATTCAGCTCAATTGCTTTTATAAGAGATATTTCTGCTTCTCTTAATTTCCCAAGATCGTATAAAATATTTCCTAAATTTGAGTGAGCTAGGGCAAAATTAGGTTTAAGTTCAATTGCTTTTCTTTGACATAGTTCGGCTTCTTTTAGTTTTCCTGTCATTTTCAAGATAGTTCCAAGATTTGAATGCCCTGCTTCAAAGTCAGGTTTAAGTTCAATTGCTTTTCTTTGACATAGTTCGGCTTCCTTTAGTTTTCCTAAATTCTGTAGTATCAACCCATAATTAGAAAAGACTCTATAATCTTGAAGATTATGATTTATACAATATTTGTAATGTTTTATTGCTTCTGCAATATTTCCTTCATAGTGAAATCTTAAAGCTTGATTAATTATTTGATCTTTATTGATTTTTACATTTTTAGTTTTTTTTTCTCCAAAACCTCTCATTTTAATATTTGGAAAAATTTTTATTCATTATAAAGATCTAAGAAAGAAAATTTGTTAATTTATTTTTTTTTGAAATTATTTTGATAGCAGGATTAAGCCAACTTTCGTAGTTTTTCCATCCACCAACAGATTGTGAATTAATCGCAGCACGCACTTGAACATTACTCGCTGTATAAACTGCTCGTTCATTTAGATTAGGAAATAGATAAGTATCATTCCATTCCCATCCCAACCATGAAATTAATGATTTAATTTCTTTATTCGGATTTTTAACGAGTAAATCATAATTTAAATCATAAATATTTGATCGAAATTTATTTTTGTAAATACTCATTATTTTTTCTTGATTTAAATAGACTTTTGTTGAATCAATTACTGAAGACGAATAATAATTGCCTTTTTCAAAATTCGCGCGTGTAATTGAAAGAATATTATCTAGAGGATTTCTAAAACAATGAATTATTTTAGAATTAACGATTTCATTAGCAATAATTCCTGCGTATTGATAGTTATATAACCATTTGTTAGTAGTAATACTGGTTCCTTCTGATATTTGATTTATTTCTTGTATGTATAATTCTGCAAGGCTACTTTTTTGATTTAAACTTCTACTTTTTTTAAATGCTTTTTCAAAGATATTAATTTCTCCTAAATCTAAAACTTCTTTATTCAAACTAAGAATAGATTCAACTAAAGTAGAACCACTTCTTGGCATTCCCACAATGAAAATGCTGAGTGGATGAGAGGATTGAAAGTTATCAACTTTTTTTCTTTTTTCTGATTCAATGAGTAAGGAATTGGATTTTTTGATAACCAGAGTGGAATTAGATGGGTTTATTGAAAGTTTTAATTTATTTGCAATTTCAAGATTTTTAGAACTATCTTGATACTTTTTCTCTTTATGAAGAATATTTGATCTTGCAAAATAGATATTGATTTTTTCTTGTTTTGTTTTATTGTTTAAAAATTTCTCAGAAAATAAATAATCTCTCCATTTTTTATCAGAAATTTCATATTTAAGTTTTGATAATGAAAAATATGGTTTTACAAAGTTAGGATTAATTTCAATTGTTTTTATAAGTAACATTTTTGCTTCATTTACTCTTCCAATAGTTTTTAACATATCTCCTAAATTTGCATATCCAATTGGCGAATTAGGATCAAGTTCGATTCCTTTTCTCAGATATATCTCTGCTTCTTGAAAATTTTGTAATTCTCGTAGAATATTCCCAAGATTACAGTGAGCATTTACTGAGTTAGGATCAAGTGCAATTGCTTTTCTCAGAGATATTTCTGCTTCGTAAAATTTTCTTAAATCTTTTTGTATAGTTCCAATATTATTGTGTCCTTCCGACCAGTTGGGATTTAACTTTATTGCTTTTTTGAGAAATATTTCTGCTTCCTTGAAATTTCCTTTGTTTTTTAATATGAGACCATAATTTGAATATACTCTATAGTCATTGATTTCTTGATTAACACAATATTTATAATATTTTTCTGCTTCTCTAATATTTCCTTGTGAATGAAATAAAAATGCTTGATTGATTATTTTCACTTTTGAAGGAGTAGTTATCTTGTTGACTCTCTTCTTAAATTTATTTTGTTCTCCAAAACCTTTCATTTTCGAGAAATAATTTTCAACTTTGTGTTGATTATAGTGTTTTTAAAAATTCTGGGAAATTATTTTCTAAATGTAAAAAATTTATCTATATAGAGAAATCGTAAAGAATTTAATAATAGATAAGAGGGCATTTGTTTGCCCTCTTCGATAATAAATTCCTAAAAGTTCCGTTTTAGGAGATACTTTTTAAGTTATAGTTGGTTGATTTTCTTATTAACATAAAAAATATGAATTCTGTTACGCATTCAATAATGTTTCACCATTTTCATAATGCGCAACATTATTCTTCTCAAGGAAGTTTAAGTTCTTCTGACTTTGTTCAGATGATTGATTGGTTAAATAATCAATACACAATCTTGAATGCTAGTGATTTTAAGAAAAAATTGAACAACTTTACACTAAAAGGAACAGATATTTGTTTTTCTTTTGATGATGCCCTTAAATGCCAATTTGATATTGCCTATCCAGTTTTAGAAAGATTGGGAATCGAGTCATTTTTTTTTGTTTATAGTAGTATTTTTAGTAATAACCCAGAACTTTTAGAAATATATAGATACTTTAGAAATGTTTGTTATGAAAATATTGACGAATTTTACATAGACTTTTTTGAATCTGTTAAATCGATGGATAAGGATGAGTATGTTTTTCAAAATGCAAAGTATTTAAGTCTAAATTATCTTTCTGATTACCCATTTTATTCTGAAAATGATAAGTGGTTTAGATACATTCGGGATGATTATCTAATAAGAAATCAGTATGAGAGTATTATGAGTAACTTGATGTTAAAAAAAGATTTTGATGTCAAACTTATACAACAAAACTTATGGATGTCAGAAAATGATTTAATTACTTTAGATTCTTCAGGTCATAATATAGGTTTGCACTCATATTCCCATCCCACTAAGATTAGTTATTTAAATAAATCCGAACAAAAGCTCGAATACCAAAGAAACTATAAACATCTCTCTGAATTGCTAAGCAAACCAATAAATTCTATGTCACACCCTTGTGGTGACTATAATGGCGATACGCTTGATATCCTTAAAGAGTTTCCTATTGAAATAGGGTTTAGATGTAATATGACAATAAAAGAAATACGTTCCTCCCTCGAAATCCCAAGAAATGATCATACAAATGTCATGAAGTTGATGCGAAGATGAAAGTTACGATATTTAGTAGCAATCTACCCAGGCATCTTAATCTTGCTCGAGAATTTTCAAAAATTGCTGATCAAGTTTTTTTTGTAAGTGAAGTTAATACTTTATTTCCAGGACAAATTGACGATTTCTTTAGAAAGTCTGAAGTAATGCAGACTTACTTCCAAAATGTAATTAACTCAGAAAAAAAATTTTTTGGTGATATAAGATTTTTACCTAATAATGTTAGATCACTTTCAATTAAATCAGGCGATTTAAATAGACTGAACAAGATGCAAATTAATGATGCAATAAATTCTGATATTTATGTTGTTTTTGGTTCAAGTTATATAAAAGGATGGCTGATAGATTTTCTTGTTGAGCATAGAGCAATAAACATTCATATGGGTCTTGCTCCATATTACAGAGGTTCTTCCTGCAACTTTTGGGCACTATATGACAATAATCCAAGTTATGTAGGAGCAACAATTCATTTTTTAAGTAAAGGATTAGATAGTGGTGATATGTTATTCCACTGCATACCAAAGCTTCATCGCAAAGATAGTCCATTTGACTTCACAATGCGCTCAGTATTAGTGGCTCAAAAAGAATTGGTCGCTGCTGTGAATGATAAATCAATATTCTCGTTTTCTCCCGTAATGCAGAATAAGGAGAATCAAGTCAGGTATACAAAAAATAAAGATTTCACCGATGAAATTGCAAAAGAATTTTTGGATAGAAATTTTCAATTAAATGCAGATTTATTTTCATATCCAGAATTGCTAAATCCTGTTTTTGGTTAATTGACATAATTACGAAAATTGATTTTCATAAAACTTTGAAAAAAAAGAAAATAAATTATTGAATCCTGCGACCTTATGACAAAATAATTTCTGCTCATTAAGTTTACTTTCTATGGATGCTCTACAGATTTGAGTTTTTGGAATAGTTCGAATATTATTATTGTGAATATTCAGTTTGTCGAGAATATAACTGTTCCTATAACCCCAAGCATCCTCTGCTATAACTCATTTTAAGATTAAATACTATTGATTGGAAGTGAAGAATAGAATATATAGACTTGAAAAGTTGATCCCACTTGAATTACCCTCGAGGATTAAATTCTGAATAACTAAATATTTGCTCTTATCAGTCTATATGCCTCTGCGAAATTAAATCCTGATTGTATTCCTCTATATTTGGCAAGAACTCTAAGCCCTTCAGAACTTCTTGAAGCAATGCCATCTTTATATTCACTAAAATATGCTGACATTGCTTTTAATTTAAGTTTTAAATTATCTTCACTTAGTCCTAAAAAAAAATTTGGTTGAAACTGAGCATTCGAAAAATTCCAATCAGTGCTTGATTGGACCTCATAGTGCAATAATGCTTCTATTGAAGATCCCGACTTTGGCCTTGTTGCCATATCAGTAGCTCTACTAACGATTCTATGATCATTATTATTGTCAAAATTGTAGTGTGTAAAAATATGAGTAGGTTTATATTCTTCTATAGACTTTTCTATTAATCTATTAATATTAATGATTGGTAAACTTGATAAACAACCACATCTCAATTGGTGTGCTTCAAAATCTTTAACTCCTAAAATTTTACAAGATTCTTTGAAAAAAGAATGTCTTTCTTCAATAGCTAATATGGCTTTTTTTGAATTTATTTCTTCAAATCTACAAGTTGATCCTTCAGCAATTAATAAAATTTTAATTGGAATAATCGATGAATATTTTGCTATCAACCCACCACATCCAAGAACTTCATCATCAGGATGTGCAGAAATTATAAGTAATTTAGATGAATCCTTTATCAAGGGCTTTTGTAGTTTGAAAGAATTTATTTTATAGTAATATATCTTTGCTTTGAGAATTAATATTTAATGAAGAAGTAAATTTTTATTATTATGTTAGATTAAATATTTCTATTTTTTGAAATGTATTTGGGTCTTTTTGGGCCAGGTCCCAATCCTTCAGCTTGTTTTGTAGATAATGGAAATGTTTTGTTTTGGGCTGAAGAAGAGAGATTTACTAGGATTAAGACCTCTCCAAATTCATTTCCTTATCAAAGCATTTATAGAGGGTTAAAATATTTAAAAATTTCTCTAGAAGACATTAAAGGAATTGGTTATGGCTGGGATTGTAAAAATTATTCGGAACAGGCATTAAATAATTTAAGTAAAACTCAATTATCATATCCTTCATCAAGTGATTATTTAAATAAACTCGCTCAAAAAAATTTAAATATAAGATATGATCAAATTAAGATAGAGTCATATATTCGTCGTCTTTTTACCAAAGAAAATATTTCTGAAATACCAAATATAGAGTTTTTCCCTCATCATCTATGTCATGTTTCTTCTACTCTAATTTTAAATCCGTTAAAAGAAGGGGTAGTAATAATAAATGATGGAGCAGGAGAAATCATTTCTACTTCTATACATTATTACGATGGAAATTCAATTTCTAAACCATTAAAAACAATCTACTTACCAAATAGTCTTGGTTCAATTTATGCCTCTTTAACAGAATATCTTGGCTACAGAGCATATGAAGATGAAGGTAGAGTTATGGGTTTATCTTGTTACGGTGAATATGATGCAGAAATTCATAATAATTTTTTGAATGTACTCAAACCAGTAAGTTCTGAAGAGAATTTTTATTATTCTGACCCCACTTTTAGATATAATTTCAAGCGGAATTATGGAAATCGTTTTTCAGATAAAATGGTTAGTCTATTTGGTCAACCTAGAAAGCCAGACGAATCACCATTAGATAATAGATTTAAAAATTTAGCTTTTTCTCTTCAAAAAACATTAGAAGAGATTTTAATTAATATGTGTGATTGGTCGCAAAAAGAAACTAATTCGAAAGTTTGTTTTTTTGCAGGAGGTGTACATATGAACTGTAAAGCAAATGGAAGTATAGTCAAAAGTAATATTTATAAAGAATGTTATTTCCAGCCAGCCTCTTCGGATAATGGGGTAAGTTTAGGTGCTGCATTATTAGCAGAAAACAGAGATAAGAAAAAATCTTTTTCTAAATTGTCAATTTTAAATAATTTATATTTTGGGAGCTCCTATGAAGATGAAGATATACTGCAATTACTTAAAAAAGCTAAAGTTAAATTTAGATATTCTGAACATGTTTCTGCTGAAGCCGCTAAGTCAATATCCGAAAATAAATTAATTGGATGGTTTCAGGGGAGAATGGAAATTGGGGCAAGATCTCTTGGGGCAAGATCTATTTTAGCCAACCCTTTATCTCCAAAAGCTAGAGATTTAGTAAATTTGAATGTAAAGAGTAGGGAGAAATGGAGACCTTTCTGTCCATCCGTTAAAGAGGAAAGTTTTGATAAATACTTTGATGGAAATCTTAACTCTACTAACCCTTATTACATGATAATAGCTTACGATGTGAAAGAAAATATGATTAGCAAAATCCCTTCATGTGTCCATATTGATAATACAGCTAGACCCCAAGCAGTAAGTAGAAAGAGTAATTTAAAATATTGGAAATTGTTAGATTTTCTTGAAAAAATACAGAACCATCCATTAGTTTTGAATACTTCTTTTAATATAAAAGGGGAGCCAATTGTTGAGTCTCCTGAACAGGCTTTAAGATGTTTTTATAGTACAGGATTAGATGAGTTGTATCTTGGTTCTTATGTTATTACTAAAAAATAAAATGATTTGAATTTATTTTATTTCGAATTAAAAGGAGAAATTAAATATTAGTTCTTTTATTAAACTATCGACTTTAGATTCCCCCCTTCAAACAATTTGAGTGTATTGTTCAAAAAGAGTTTTAGAATAGATACTTTAATTATTTAAACTAATTATGCTTAAAAAATAACTTGGTAATTTTAGTTTTTAAATTTCTTATAAAATAATTATGGATGAAGTTATTAAATTAAGTAGGTCTACGGTTGAAAGATACCTTGAATGTCCTAGATGTTGCATTCTTGATAAAAAGTATAAAATAAAACCTCCATCATTACCATTTACTTTGAATATTGCTGTAGACAATTTGTGTAAAAATGAGTTTGATTATTATCGCAATATTCAGGAACCTCATCCATTGTTTATTGAGCATAATATTGATGCTGTACCTTTTAAACATGAAGATATAGATATCTGGAGAAGTAATTTTAAAGGTATAAGATATAAATGCCTAAAGCATAACTATGATTTTGGTGGTGCAGTGGATGATGTCTGGCAAAAAAAGAATGGAGAGCTTATTATCGTTGATGTGAAAGCAACCTCGAGAAATAATTTTGATTGGCACGAAACATTTAATAAATATGATTATGCAAAAGCATATAAAAGACAATTAGAGATGTATCAGTGGTTATTTAGAAAAAATGGTTTCAAAGTTGCAGACGAAGCTTATCTTCTTTATTTCAATGGAAAAAAGAATGAAAAGTTTTTTAATAATCAGCTTAAATTTGATGTTCATTTCATTAAGCTAGAATGTTCTTCATCATGGGTAGAAGACAAAGTTATTCAGACAGTAAACTTATTAAGATCTAATGATTTTCCTCTGCCATCTTTAAAATGTGAATATTGTAATTATTTAAAAAAGCGTTGGCAGTTATCAAAAATTAAGTAATTACAATCAACAAATAATATTATTTTATATTTATGGAAAAATTTTTAAATAAAGATAATCTTTAAGTAGAGAATAAATTTAAGATTTTGGTGAAACCGAAAAGTTCTGATAATAAAATTAGTAATCATCTACAACAAGACGTTGTAAAAATAGCAGGCAAAACAATTTTTATTAATCCATTTTTGTATTGGAGAAGGTTTGATGAAAATACTAATAGATGGTTGAGAGAACCTGGGCAAATGTCAGAAGAGCAAATTCAAGCAAATAGAAATCGGTTTTATCCCGAAATTGACTGGTCAGATTTAAGTCAAGATCAAAAGCTAATAAAAGATGGGAGTGTAGAAATGTTTCTTAAGACTCTAGAGCTTATAAGCACCTTTCATCCTCAGCTTAACTCTGGACAATTATTAGAAGTTGAGAGAAAAATGGCCATTACAAAAAAGCTTCCTTTTGAAAAGTGGGTAAAAAAGTCTTTTGCTAAAAAAGCAAGAGCTGAAGAAAGTGAAAAAAGAAAATATCAAAGAGATAGATTCATTAGAAGTTGGAAGGAATGGTTAATCCTTGAAAACACACAGCAAGCACTTCTACCTATAATTGTCGTTATATTTATCTCGGCATTTATTGGATGGTCTTCAGGGGTTTCAAAAAATAGCTGTAATCCATATTTTGAACAAAATTTAGATCAGTCAATTTAAAACTTATATGAAATATAATTAGTTTTTAGAATTTATTATTATTTTGATAATTTCTAATTTATTATTTAAGATAATAAAAAAGTTTGTTTTTAATTAAGTTATAGTTTTGTTATGGATAATAATAAGCAAGAAAAAGATACCTCAAATCAAGACTTTGATAAGGGGAGGCTTCCAAGTGATTATAAATTTTTGCTTGAAAAACTTAGAGTTATAAGCGAGATTGTTAGTATGTTAGAAAAAAAATTTTTAAAGAAAGAGATATAAATTTATTGAAAAATAGTAACTTGAATAATAATTTCCAAAGATTAAATAAACAGCCTTTAGTTTTCTATTTAATTACTAGTTTTACTTTTTTATTAATATTAATACGATTAATTTTTTTACAATTATTAAATCATGAAGCTTATAAAAAAATGTCTGATGAGAATAGAATTAGGCTAATTGCGACCCAGCCTATTAGAGGAAGAATAATTGATAAAAATGGATTGGTTCTTGCAGATAGCCGTGTAAATTACTCTTTAATAATAAAGCCTCAATACGTTAATGAAACATTATGGAAGAATTACAAGAAAGTGATTTCGAAATTATTCAATATTTCATCCGATTATCTTGAAAAAAAATATTCTGATGGTTTAAAAAATTATAAATTTTCAATAACTCTGATAGATGATTTAAAAGTTGATCAAATTATCAAATTTAAAGAAAATGAAAATACTTTAATTGGAATAGAGATTTCATCAAAATTGATTAGAAATTATCCATATAAAAATCTCGCTTCACATGTGATTGGCTATACGCAACCCATTACAGATATAGAATATGAAGTTTTGTCTAAGAGGGGCTATAAATTAAATGATCTCATAGGAAGAACTGGAATTGAGTATGTCTATGAAGATCATATTCGAGGGGAATGGGGAGGAGAAATGATTGAAGTAAACGCTTCTGGTACATTTACAAAATCTTTAGGAGTTAAACCATCAAAACAAGGAAAAGATGTTGAATTGACAATTGATTTGAATTTGCAATTAATCGCTGAAGAGGTTCTTAAAGATAAACAGGGAGGAGCCATAATAGTTATGGATCCTAGAGATGGTGCAATAAGAGCAATGGCTAGTAAACCAAATTTTGATTTGAATTTTTTTTCAAAAGATTTTAAACCTCAAAAAGAATATGATGAATTATTTAATTCTCCTACTAAACCATTATTAAATAGAGCTTTAAATGCATATGATCCAGGTAGTATTTGGAAAATAGTTACTGCAATCGCTGGGTTAGAAAGTGGAAAGTTTCCTTCTGAAACTTTATTAGAAACTAAACCTTGCATTACATATGGCAGTCAATGTTTTAGAGAACATAATGATTTAGGTTTCGGAACAATAGGATATGAAGATGCTCTAAAAGTTTCTAGTAATACTTTTTTTTACCAGATTGGATATGGCGTAGGCGTAGATGAAATTTTCAATATTTCTAAGAAGCTAGGCTTTACTGCATTATCAGGGATCGAAATTTCTGAACAAGAAAATGAAGGTCTGGTAGCTAGTAGTCAATGGGCCGAGAAAGGTAGAGGATGGGGTGAGCCAGGAAGAACTCCTTGGGTTGAGGAAGACATTGCAAGTATGTCTATAGGTCAATTTGTTGTTCAGGTGACACCTATTCAAATAGCTCGTGCATATGCTGCGATTGCAAATGGTGGATATTTAGTGACACCCTATTTATCTAACATGGATAAAGAATCCCTATCAAATAAGAGGAAAATAAAAATTGATATTGATCCAAATAATCTTCAGTTAGTTAAAAATGGATTAAGAAAAGTAGTTGAATCTGGAACAGGAGTTTCAATTAATTATGGAGTGTCTAATCTTCCTCCAGTTTCTGGTAAAACTGGTACTGCTGAAGATGGAGAGGGTGGTCCTGATCATGCATGGTTTGTCTGCTTTACTCCTTCAGAAAAAAGTGAGTTGCTCATAGTTGCTTTTGCACAAAATACACCAGGAGGAGGTGCTGTTCATGCTTTACCAATGGCTAGGGAAATTTTAAAAGTTTGGAATAAAAATAAATAGTTAAGTTATTATTTTTGAATTTTTTTGAAAAAAAAGTATTATATTTTTAATTTTTTCATTTGCGATAATCTTTGAATGATGTCTTCAACTGTTTTCATCTCTACTGGTTTACTAAATGATGAAAGCAGCTGCCTTCCTAATACTTGACTCCCTAAATGTACAAGTTGGATTCGTAATGAAGTTAATAATTCTAATCCAACTCCACCAGAAAAAGTTGCAATTGCAATTGGTTGACCATTAAATAAATTTCTAAAATCATCTCCTGAGACGGATAACCATGCAATCAAATTAGAGAGAATTGGAGGTATTGAACCGTTGTATTCAGGTGCACATATAATCCATTTTTCAGTTGCAAAAAGCTTTTCTTTTATTTTACTAATCTCAACTGGGATATTTTCTTTGGTGTGGATTCGCGGATTGAATAAAGGAATATTAAAAGTAGTAAGATCCAAAATCTCAGAATTTATTTTAAGTTCAATACTTTTTGCTTGGAATTTTTGTGAAAGTTCTAAATTTTTTCCACAACTAGCAGAAATAATTATCAGATCCTTGGAATCAGTCATATATAAAAAAATTTATTTTAATAGTTCGCTCCACTCTTTCGGTGATGAACAGCAGTCAGACTATCTGATTTTAATACATTACCGTGTAAAACTTCAGCATATATTACCCAGTGATCTCCGCATTCCATTCTTTCTTTTACGGAAGCATCTAACCATGCTAAAGACTCAGGAATAATTACTTGGTCATTAGGTGTTAATTCAATATCTATGCCTTCAAATCGATCCTCTCCTGGTGAAAAAGGTTTTGTAAATCTTTTTAATGGCTCTTTAAAATCTTTTTCGCCAAGAATATTTAATGCAAAAGAGTCACCTATTTGGAGTAGTGATTCTACTGATCTATCTTTTGCTACAGCAATACTTAATCCTGGAGGAGAAAAACTTGCTTGGCTAACCCAAGATGCAAGCATGGCTCCTTTTATATTATTCTCATCTTTCCCTTTCGAGGCCGTTAGAACACAGAGTGAACCAAGGACTCTCCCTAGAGCTTGTAAAGTTGGATCAGTTTTACTTGATATCATTCCTGTATCAGATTTTCTAATTTTTTGTTTTGCTTTTTTTAAGATTTTTCTACCAAAATGAGTACCAATTTCTTCTAGCTCTTTAATCTTTGGTTTGTTAGGACTAAATTTTATTCTTATTGGATCAAAACTAAATTTAAAGCCGCCATCTTTTAATTTTGTTTCAAGCAAATCTATTGCTTCTCCGCTCCATCCAAAACTACCGAAAATTCCTATTGGCTTATCTCTATTTCCCTCAGATAATAAAGTACCCAGAGCACTGACTATTGGAGTAGGTGCGTGCCCACCTAAAGTGGGAGATCCTATTAGATAGCCATCAGCATTTTTAATAGATTTTACAAGTTCATTATTCGGGGTAAATTCGCAATTTATACTTTCAACTTCTACTGAAGTTCTATTGATACCTTTTGCTAATGCATCCCCTATGGAGGCTGTATTGCCATATGCGCTGGCGTATATCAAGGTAATTTTAGGATTATTTGTCGAAAGATTCTCTCCCCATCTAATGTAGTCATTTAAAAAGCTTTTTAAGCTATACTCTATTGCTGGTCCATGGAGTGGGGCGATACTTTTAATATCTAATTCAGAAATTTTTTCTGCAATTGTTACGATTTGATTAGACATTGGCGCCATAAGACAATCATAAAAATGCTTTCTATCAGTTTCTGTACTTATTCGATTTTTCTCTGACCAGTCTTTACTTGCAATATGTGCAGAAAAAACTTTTTCACTCAAAAGGATTTCTTCACTACTTTCATAGACAATTAATCCACCAGGCCAGCGCGCAGTTGGAATAGGAATAAGTTCTAAAAAATTGTTTTTTAGTTCTAAACTAAATTCTTTCTTTATGACTTTGATTTCGGGCAATTGAACGTCAATAAAATTTGTTAAATATGGATTTTTTTGATTCCAAAGTTCGTTAATAAGTTTAAATCCAGGGTTTGAGCATGTGATAGTTAAGTTGCTAAATTTTGTACTGATAGTTTTAATAGTTTCGATAATTTTGGGATTTATATGACCGGTAATGATGTTAATTTTGTTTAATTCAAATCGATCAAAAAAGGTAGATATTATTCTATTAATAGATTTCAAATATTTTTTTTCAGGAGGGTGAATAATGAAAAGTTCTCTATTACTTTTAATTAGAAAAGTGTTGAAAGATGTTCCTTTTTCAAGATTAAATTCAAGCTCGAATCTTTCTTTATTTTGATCAAGAAATCTGATGCAAAAAAAATTATCAGTAATTTCAAATACTGAAAAGTTTTGATTTTCTAAAAGTAAATTCGTATTAATTTCTGACATTTTGTGAGATTTATTTTTTAATAAGTAATAACAACTTATCTTTCTACCACTGCTGTGATAAACATTTTTAATTTGTTTTCAACTGACGACCTAAACATTTAACTGCCCTATTGAACTATTCTTTGTGCCTTCAATTATACCTATAGATACCAGTTTTCGTAAGCATTTTGGGTAGGTTTTTCACTTGGGGCGTGTGAATTAATGAATTAGGGAGGGAAATTAATTTTCTTTGCAGCTTTATTCAACTGTAAAATTGCTTGATTAACTCAAATAATTTCAAGACCACAGTATTCGCAAAAAACAAATTTTAAAGAAACTTTTGGAGATGGAAAATTACTTAATTAATTAAAAGATTTTAGGACAGCATAATTATTCTATTTGCATAAAAACTTATAGTGCTTGGTACTTAATGCGTTGCAAACTTATTAGTTTGAAAAGAAACTAATAAAAATTTTTAATTATTACTCTTCAATTCTTTAAATTTATTTTAGTAAAATTTTTTGAGAATAACCAAACACATGCAGAGGCAATTACGCTAATTTCTCCTATTTCTTCGATAAGCATAATTAAATGTTGAACGAAACTCTTGAGATATTCAGGTTCAACAGTAATCCACCTATACCAATTAGCATTAATCAAATCAATGAATAATGCAAAGAAAGCCATCCCAAAAAAGAAATAAAAATTATATTTAATAAACTTTTGAATTTCAATTTGATTATTTTGGAAACTAGATTTTGCTAATATTAAAATAATAAAAAAGACAATTAACCAGTAAGACCACTCAGCAAAATCCTTGACTCTAATAAAGTCATTATTAAATAAATTATACTTTTGATATATTTCATTAATATAGAAACCTGCTATTGCATCATGAATTAAAAGCGCATCATCTAAAAACAAAAAAAAATATATAAATGGAATGTAAATTAGTTGAAAATATTTCCTTCCAATTACCCATATTGCAGAAAGTATTGAGCACCAAAGCAGTAGTATGTACTGAAACAATTCAAAGTACCCACCGTCTTGTGCAGGAGAAAATAAAGCTGAAAATGTTGTAGTTTGTTTCGAGGGAAGATAAAAATTATCTCCAAATGTTGAATCTAAAGCAAAAGCCGCAATTAACACTACAATCGCACTTGAAATTAAATAAGAAAATAATTTAATTGGTAATGAAAGTTGTGAAAATTTGTGAGCTTGTTTGTTTATCCCTCGAATAATTTTTATGTACATTTGATTATCTGAGGTAATCATCTTGATTTAAATGCTGCCTGGTTACGCAGTCCCTGTTTATCTTATATGTGTTGAAAAGAAAAAAAGTGTTAATTTCTAACTTAAAATTTATTTGCATAAAAACATATCTAATATTACTTTTATAAACATACAATATTGGAAAGACATTCTCAAATGTGAGTTTTGTTTACTATTGTTATTATGACTGGTCTTTAGTAGTGTTTTTTTTAATATTAATAGTGATTTGCAACTTTCCTATGATGAACAGCTGTTTTACAGGATAAATCTGAAACATTTCCATTTTCAACTATACCGTAAATTATCCAATGATCTGGAGTCTCTAGTCGGGAGCTTACCTTACAATCTAAGAACGCAAGGGAATCAGATAGTACTGGCCCACCATTTGCGATATTACTAACAATATCTACTTCAGCAAATCTATCTGCCCCTGGTGCAAATCTTTTTAGAAAATGTCTAAACATTTTTTGATAGTTATCTTCTCGCAAGATATTTACTACAAAACCTTCTCCAACTTGCATATAAGATTCAATAGCTCTATCTTTTGCTACCGCAACCGTAATACCTGGTGGGTTAAAGCTTGCTTGACTAATCCAGCTAGCTACCATCGCACTTTGTCTAAATGTTGAACCTTCTCCTTGGCTAGCTGTTACGACATATAAGCCTCCACTAAGTCTTCCTAAAGCTTTGTCTAAATTTGAGTCAAGACTTTTCATTGAAGCAATATTTTTCTTTTTGTTAATTAATTGTCCTAAGTCAGTACCAGCTTCTTCAAATTGTTGATAGATAATAGGATCTGGAATATTTTTAACTCTTAAAGGTGAAAAGGCTTCTCTTTGTCCTAATTCTCTTAATTTATTAGCTAGCGAATCTATCGGTTCATCATTTCCTCCAAACGCATCATAAATAGCCGTAAATTGTTTAGGTTTTAATGCTGCAAAGAGAGTGCCAAGAGACTCTTTTAATTCGTTGTCTGAATCAACAGGCCATGTTGGTATTACTACTGCTTTAGATTCAGATATTAAGCCTGTTAATTCTTGAGAATCTGAAGACCTTAAATCAATTAATTGAACCTGTGCATCTGCCTTACTTATGCCATGAGCAATAGCCTGACTTAGTCGATCACAATATCCATAATCGCTTACATAGCAAACGGATACGAATTCATTGCCTTTACTCTTATTATTACTCCATTCAAAATACTTTTCTTTCCAAAAATCGACTTGATTTTGGAGCAATGGGCCATGACCAACTGCTATAGTTTTAAGTCTAGGTAACTTATTTATACGTTTTAACGCTTGAAGAACGCTTCTTGAGTTAGGACCCATTAGGCAATCATAGTAAAAACGAAAATCATCATATATTTCTTTCTGATCAGTATCAAAAAATTCTTCAGAGCAATAATGTAGGCCAAAAGCATCACATGTGTAGAGAACGTTAGTTGCGTGATCAAAAGAGAAAATTGTATCTGGCCAATGCAAATTTGGAGCGCTTATGAATTCAATATTATGGTTTAAGCCACTATCTGGGTTGGTTCCAAGTTCTAAAAACTCTCCACTCTTAACTTCAAGTCGTTTGAAAGGAACATGTATTTGGTCGTCTATAAATTTGAGTGCTAACTTGGAACCCACAACTGTGATTTCTTGATTTAATTTTAAAAGATTACCTATTAATCCAGAGTGATCAGGTTCTGTATGACTTGTAATTAAATAGTCAATTTCTTGAGGGTTAATTTCTTTAATCAATTCTTCAAACCATATCTTCTCAAATTTTGCGTGACTAGTATCAATTATTGCCTTTTTTTGACCTTTAATAATAAAACTGTTGTAGGTAGTTCCATTCCGTAAACCAAATTCAATGTCAAATCTACTTCTATCCCAATCTAAGGATCTAATGGCACAAGAATCATCAGCAAACTTTTGAGTTTGAACTGACAACCTATTATCATTTTGTGCCAATTTTGAATTACTAGTTTGCGCAGAGGTTATCATAGAATGAGTCGCTTTATTAATTTACTTTAGTTATATAGAATATAAATCCGTGTGATTTTTTTTGTGGAATTACCGAAACTACGCTTTTATTTTTTTACTCTTTTTATTCTTGATAAATGACATCTCATCTTATTAAAAAAAAAATTACTGGAGATGAAATTAGAGAAATATTTTTAAATTTTTATCAGGAAAAATCTCATAAAATTATTCCAAGTGCATCTTTAATTCCTGATGACCCCACAGTTTTGCTTACAATTGCAGGGATGTTACCTTTTAAGCCTGTATTTTTAGGTTTGAGAGAAAGGCCATCAAGAAGAGCTACATCAAGTCAAAAGTGCATAAGAACAAACGATATTGAAAATGTTGGAGTTACTGCTCGGCATCACACTTTTTTTGAGATGCTTGGTAATTTTTCCTTCGGAGATTATTTTAAACGAGAGGCAATTGAGTGGGCTTGGGAATTAGTTACTAAAGTTTATGGGCTTTCCATAGAGAATATAATAGTTAGTGTCTTTCACGAAGATAATGAATCGGAAAAGATTTGGAAGGAAGAAATTGGGATTATTCCAGAAAGGATAATTAAACTTGATGAAAAAGATAATTTTTGGTCTTCAGGTAAAACTGGGCCTTGTGGCCCATGTTCGGAACTTTATTATGATTTTAATCCTGAAAAAGGACTTCAAAATATTGATTTAGAGGATGATAATCGTTTTATCGAATTTTATAATCTTGTATTTATGCAATTTAACCGTGATCCTAATGGTAAATTGTCAGATTTAAAATATAAAAATATCGATACTGGAATGGGTCTTGAGAGAATGGCTCAAATATTGCAAAAGAAGAAAAATAATTACGAGACAGATTTGATTTTTCCAATTATTCAAAGGGCTGCTGAGATTTCAGATATAGATTATTTTTCTGCAGATGATAGAACCAAAATTTCTTTAAAAATTATTGGAGATCATACAAGAGCAGTTATACATCTAATTTCTGATGGTGTAGTAGCAAGTAATCTTGGGAGGGGATACGTACTCAGAAGACTAATTAGAAGAATGGTTAGACATGGAAGATTACTAGGTATTAAAAATCAATTTTTGTCAGAAATTGCGATTATAGGTATTAAATTAATGCAAGAAAATTATCATGATTTAAAAAATAATATTGATACAATATTAAATGAGATAAAAATTGAAGAGGTAAGATTTAGGGAAACTCTTGATAAAGGAGAGAAATTGTTAGATGAATTAATATCCTCAGGGCAGAAATTAATTTCTGGCTACAAAGCTTTTGAACTTTACGATACTTATGGCTTTCCTTTAGAACTTACAGAAGAAATTGCTAAGGAAAATAATATTGGTGTAGATGTTAAGGGGTTTGAGAAAGAAATGAATGCACAAAAAGAGAGAGCCAAAGCTGCTTCAAATAATATTGATTTAACTCTAAGGGGTTCACTAGAACGTGAAATAGACTTATTCAATGAAACTGTTTTTACAGGTTATAGTTCACTTTATTCAGAAGCAGAGATAAAAGGTATATTTTTGGAATCCACCTTGGTTCAGGAAGCAATTGAAGGCCAGAAAATTCTAATTGTTCTTGATCAGACTTCTTTTTATGGTGAATCTGGCGGTCAAGTTGGCGATATTGGAAAGATATTTTCAACTGATCTAGAGGTGATTATTGATAATGTCGTACGAAAGAAAAATGTTTTTCTACATTATGGAGTTGTGAAAAAAGGAATAGTTATTCTTGGGAAAAAGGTTAAAACTCAAGTTAATGCTTCTAATAGAGCTAAGGCGGCGGCAAATCATACAGCTACACACTTGTTGCAAGCTGCTCTTAAAAAAGTTGTAAATAAAAGCGTAGGGCAAAAAGGTTCATTAGTCGCCTTTAATAAATTACGATTTGATTTCAATTCTTCTCAACCAATTTCTAAAGATCAAATTTCTAAAGTTGAGACTTTAGTCAATTCTTGGATTATGGAAAACTATCATCTTGGTACAAAAAATATGGCGAAGAGTGAGGCGCTAGAAAAAGGAGCAGTGGCTATGTTTGGAGAAAAATATGATGATGAAGTAAGAGTTGTAGATGTTCCTGGTGTTTCGATGGAACTATGTGGAGGAACTCATGTAAAAAGTACATCTGAATTAGGTTATTTTAAAATAATTAGTGAAGAAGGAATCTCAGCTGGTGTAAGAAGAATCGAAGCTTTATCAGGTCAATCAGCTTTTGATTACTTTAGTGATAGAAATTCTTTAGTAAATCAACTTAGTGATTTGTTAAAGGCAAATCCTAACCAACTCCTTGATAGAGTTAATTATTTACAATCGGAACTTATAAATAAAAACAAAGAGATACAAAAAATGAAAGATGAAATTGCGTATTTTAAATATTCTTCGCTTATTTCTTCTGCAGAAAAAGTTAGTTCTTTTTCAATTTTGGTAAGTCAGATAGATGACTTGGATGGAAATTCACTTAAATCAGCAGCATTAAATTTAACTTCCCAATTGGGTGATAAATCTTTAGTTATTCTTGGAGGAATACCGAATCCACAGAATAAAAAGTTGTTATTTGTGGTCTCTATTGGAGATGCCATAGTCAAAATAGGCTTTCATGCAGGGAAATTAATTAATGATATTGCTAAGATTTGTTCTGGAGGGGGAGGAGGAAAACCTAATTTTGCCCAGGCAGGTGCTAAGGATATTGATAAACTTGATTTAGCATTGGAATATGCAAGAAATGATTTGTTTGAAAAGCTAAGAATTTATTCGGATAAATAACTGCTTTTTCTAAGACTTGTCTCGATTTGATCAATTAATTTTCTTGCTTCTTTAATTGTTAAATGCTTTTGATCAATAGCAGATTCAGTATTAATTCTTATTGATTCAACTAGGGTTTTTGAACTGTAATCTAGTAATTCTAAAATTTCAGATTTACTATTCTCTTTAATAATATTTTTGACTTTATAAGAATTATCCTGATTTATATCAATATGAATAACATTTGTTTTGCCAAATAAATTATGAAAGTTTCCTAATGCTTCTTGATATGCTCCTGCCATAAAAATTCCGATTAGATAATCTTTGTTTTGTTTTGGTTCATGTAAATTTAAAAGAGATTTGATTTTTCCATTATCTATAAAACTATTTAATTTTCCATCTGAATCACAAGTTAAATCTCCAAAGTTTCCTTTGCAGAGTGGCTTTTCTAAGTGTCTATGTATTGGAATTATTGGAAAAATCTGATTTATTGCCCAGCTATCAGGTATAGATTTAAAGATAGATAAATTTGCATAATACGTTGATGCAAGTGTTTCTGTGATCTCACATAAATCTGGATGAATCATTTCATCATTGTCTAGATTATTAGCAATCTCTTTTGCACAAGCCCACGTAAGCTCTTCTGCTTGTGCTCGTTCTTTTAAATTTAAAAATCCTAATCTAAAAGCGGCTAGACAATCTTCTTTAAACTTTTTTGCATCGTTCCATAGTTCTATTATTTCAGACAAATTTACCTTCTTCTTCGTAAGTTTTTTTAGTTGATAGAAAGTTTCAATTAGATTTGCAATTATTAATGATTTGGGTTTTTCATCAAATATTTTAATCTCTGATCTTACATGACTTGTACCTAAAACATTAAAGATTAAAACTGAACAATGACTGATAATTGCTCTTCCGCTTTCTGAGATTACAGTTGGATGATCTATATTGTTGACTTGACATGAATCTTTTATTGTCGCAATTACATCATTAGCATAATTTTGAAGAGAATAATTTGTTGATGTATTAGAAGAAGTTTTCGTTCCATCGAAATCTATTCCTAATCCTCCACCAACATCTATATATTTCATCGGGGCTCCTAGTTTGCATAATTCAACATATATTTGACTTGCCTCTTGTAATGAGTCTTTAATTACAGATATATCACTTATTTGACTGCCTATATGAAAATGTAGTAATTTCACTTCTTTTAATAGATGTGCTTCTTTAAGTTCTTTTATCGTTGACATAATTTCTGGAATTGATAACCCAAACTTGGAATTATCTCCAACAGATTTGCCCCATCTTCCACTACTTTTACTTGATAACTTTGCTCTAATTCCTAGCAGTGGTGTTGCTTTAAGATTTTTTACTGCTTCAATTATTCTTTTTACCTCATCTGTTTGCTCGATAACTATTACTGGGTTTTTGCCTAGTTTTCTGGCTAATGTAGCAACCTCAATATATTTTGTGTCCTTATATCCATTGCAAATTAATAAAGAGTTTTGGTTTTCAAGAAGAGAAAGGCCAATTAATAATTCTGATTTGCTGCCTACTTCTAAACCAAAATTCCATGGTTCTCCAAACTCTAATATTTTTTCTAGAACATTCTTCTGCTGATTGCATTTTACTGGAAAGACTCCCTGATAAATATTCTTATATTCGTAAGTTTTAATTGCTTTTGAGAATGCTTCATGTAAACCGTTTATACGATCTTTCAATATATCGTTAAATCTTACTATTAATGGCGTATTAATTTCTCTACTTTTGAGTTCTTCGATAAGCTTAAAAAGATCAATATTTTTTGTTGATTTTTTTTCTGGAGTAATTGAGATATTTCCCTTTGAATTAATAGAGAAATATTCATCACCCCACTTGTCGATATTGTAAATTGAAATACTATCTTCTATAGTCCAATTTTTATTTAATTTTTCTGGCTCAAAATTGTTCAATTTATGCCTTAGTAAATAATCAATGTTTTTGAAAATAACTCAAAACAATATCTTTTATTTTAATGATTACTTGCCAAGTTACCACCTAAAAGATGAATATACATAGAGTGATTAAAAATTAAATGACCCAAGAGAGGACCTTTATTGCTATTAAACCAGACGGCGTTCAAAGAGGATATGTTGCTGAAATTATAGGTAAATTTGAAAAAAAAGGATTTAAATTAGTAGCTTTAAAACAATTAATTCCATCAAAACAACTTGCTCAAGATCACTACGGAGTTCATAAAGAGAGACCTTTTTTTAGTGATTTAGTAGATTTCATCTCAAGTGGCCCTGTAGTGGCGATGGTTTGGGAAGGTGAAGGAGTTATTTTAAGCGCTCGAAAATTAATAGGTGCTACAAAACCTCTTGAGGCAGAACCTGGCACTATAAGAGGTGATCTAGCTGTAGATATTGGCAGAAATATAATTCATGGTTCTGATGGAGAAGAAACTGCAAGATTTGAGATTAATTTATGGTTTAATCAAGATGAATTATGTGAATGGGAGCCTTCTGATTTAAAGTGGCGTTCTGAAAATTAAAAATTTATATCTTAAATCTATTTAAACTAAATTTTTCTAAAAAGCTAATTTCAATATCTTTGAGAGTTTTATTTTGAATTAATTTGAAAATAATTTCACTCGTTATTGCAGAGAATAAAACCCCATTTCTGTAGTGTCCAGTAGCTAGATAAAGATTTTCAACTTCAGATTTACCTATGATTGGCTTAAAGTCAGGAGTACAAGGTCTAAATCCCCACCAATGCTCCATTTGTGGCCAATTCAACGCTTCAGGTAATAAAAATCGAATACCTTCTTGGAGTTGACTTATCCCATTAGGTGTATTGCCATGATCAAATTTTGCATCTTTTTCAACCGTTGCCCCTACTACTATTAGTCCATCATCACGAGGGACTAGGTAGGTTGTTGTACTAAAAAGGACTCTTTTAAGAAAATTTGCAGGACCTTGTATTGATAGCATTTGTCCTTTTACAGGAAAGACTGGAATTTTATTTGAAACTTTTTTACTCCAAGCACCGCTGCATAATATTGTTTTTTCACAATTAATTTCTTTTAGTTCTCCTGTTGCATTTAAAACTTTTGCACCAATAATTTTGTTATTTTCTATTCTTAAATCTTTAACTTCTGATCCTTCATGAAATTTGACGCCATGCAAGGAGCATGCTTTTTCCAGTGCACGCATAAGTCTTCTTCTATTATCTATCTGCCCATCTTGTTCAAAAACTAATCCATGTTTCCAAATCGAATTTATTCCATGAATCTCTTTATTAAGTTCTTTTTGATTAAGATATTTACCATATTTATGAGTTGGGAATTCCTTAAGTTCCTTCATATTTTTAAAAGGTACTATTATTCCACATTTCCTTAACCCACACTCAATTCCACTATCTTGTTCAATATTTTTAATCCATTTAGGAATTAATTTTTGACTTTGTTGCCCAAATTTCAATAATTCATTTTGAAGTCCTTCGGCATGAGTGGCTAACATCCCTGCAGCTACAAAACCAGCAGACTCTCCTCTGTTCTTGCTTAAAACTGTAACTTTCAAATTATTTTTTGCGAATTGATATGCAATAGATAATCCTAATAGTCCACCGCCAATAATTAAAATTGAATTTTTTTTGTTCTCAGTCATTTAATTATTCTTATAATTTACATATGATTTGATCCTCTTTAACCTTATATCCAATAATATTAAGAAAGGAACATTTTATAATGAAAAAATTTGAATCTTGGGAAGCTGTGATTGGTTTAGAAACCCATGTACAGCTTAATACTAAAAGTAAAATATTTACATCTGCTTCAACAGCTTTTGGGGATGAACCTAACACACATGTAGATCCTGTTGTATGTGGTTTACCTGGTACTCTTCCTGTTTTGAATGAAACTGTCTTAGAGTACGCAGTCAAAACTTCTTTGGCATTAAATCTAGAAGTCTCAGAGCATTGTAAATTTGATAGAAAACAATATTTTTATCCTGATCTGCCTAAAAATTACCAAATTTCTCAATTTGATGAACCGTTAGCCGAGAATGGATGGCTAGAAGTTGAAATTACAGAAAAAGATAAAGAAACTTATATAAAAAAAATAGGAATTGAAAGGCTTCATATGGAGGAGGATGCAGGTAAGTTAGTACATGCCGGAAGCGATCGATTAGCTGGTTCCAAATATTCGTTGGTTGATTACAATCGTGCTGGAATAGCACTTTGTGAGATTGTAAGTAAACCTGATATTAGAACTGGTAGAGAGGCATCTGAATATGCTTCTGAAATAAGAAGAACAGTTAGATATCTTGGTGTCTCAGATGGAAATATGCAAGAGGGTTCATTAAGATGTGATGTAAATATATCTGTTAGAAAAGGACCTAATGCCCCTTTTGGTACCAAAGTAGAAATAAAGAATATGAATTCGTTTTCTGCTATTCAAAAGGCTTGCGATTATGAAATTGCTAGACAAATAGAGGTTTATGAAAAAGGAGGAGAAATTTACCAAGAAACTAGACTATGGGATGAAGCTAAGCAATTAACAAAAAGCATGAGATTAAAGGAAGGGAGTAGTGATTATAGGTATTTCCCAGATCCTGACTTAGGACCAATTGAGATATCAAAAGAGCAAAAAGATATATGGTTAAATGAATTACCTGAATTACCTTCTAAGAAAAGAAATAAATATGTCAATGAATTAGGTTTATCACCATATGATGCAAGAGTTATTTCTGATGAGATTTATATGGCAAACTTTTTTGAAGATACAGTAGCTAATAATGTTGATCCAAAACTTGCATCAAACTGGATTACAAGTGATATTGTTGGCTATTTGAAAGCAAATAAACTTAGTTTTAGTGAATTAAAACTTAGTCCTAAAAATCTCGCCGAAATGATTAATATGATCTCTAAAAATACTATTAGTGGAAAAATAGCTAAGGAAATTTTACCTGAACTAATAGAAAAAAATATATCTCCGAAAAATTTAGTCGAAGAAAAAGGTTTGGCAATGATATCTGATTCTGCAAGCATTTTGCCAATAATTGATCAACTTATAATCGAATATCCTAAAGAAGTAGAATCATTTAAGAATGGAAAAACCAAATTACTTGGTTTTTTTGTAGGTCAACTTATGAAAATAACTAAAGGTAAAGCTGACCCTAAACTTGTTAATAAACTTCTTGCAGAAAAATTAAATGGATAAACATTTAAATAAGTTCTTTTACTTCCTCTATCCATCTGTTTCTATCGTCTGAATTATCCAAAATAACATCTGATAATTTAGATTTATCTTCAAAATTTAATTGAAGATTTATAATTTTCTCGGCCTCAATATCACTGATTTTATTTCTTTTGATAAGTCTTTTCTTTTGGACTTCTCTTGGACATTTTACTAACCATATTTCAGTGCAAAGATCCATAAATTTCGCTTCAAATAGTAAAGGGATAACTAAAAGTAAAATTTTATTTTTTTCAAATTGATTACATTTTTCTATCATTTTTTCTTTGATTAAAGGATGAAGAAGATTTTGAATCCATTCTCTATGTATAGAATTACTAAAAATAATTTTTTTTAGTAATTCCCTGTTTATTTCATTTTCTGAAGAATTCTTATCAACTATTTGAGGTCCAAAATAAGCTAAAACTTTCTCATAGCAAATACTTTGCGGTTTGATTAATTCTTTTGAATAATGATCTGCATCCAATATAGGAATGTCTTTATATTTTTTTACGTAGTTAGCAATTGTAGATTTTCCACTTGCAATACCTCCAGTAAGACCTATTCTTCTTTGTTTGTTTTTTAATTTTGGTTTGATGCTCATAAATTTAATAAGAATCTATATTGCAGTGTTTTAATAGAAAGAATAGTTATTATGAATTTAATATATAAAAAATATTGAGTCAGCTTCAGACTAATTGGTCATTTGTTAGTGATGGTGAGGAAACACCTGATGGTTTTTCTTTCGCTGGCATCGCAGCAGGATTAAAGGATTCCAAGAAGAAAGACCTGGCTTTAATATTAGCCCCAGAAGATAGCATTTGTAGTGGTCTGTTTACACAATCAATAGTTCGAGCATCTTGTATAGATATTTCTGAACAAAGGATAAAAAAATCTTCAGGTCTTATAAGAGCAATATTAATAAACTCGGGACAAGCAAATGCATGTACAGGAGATTTCGGTATTCAACATACTTTAATTGCTACTAAGGAGATCTCTAAATTATTAGGAATTAATGAAGAAGAAGTTTTAATGTGCTCAACTGGTGTAATTGGGATACCTATACAAATAAAAAATTTAATTGATAATTTACCTAATTTGGTCAAGGAGTTAAAAACAAATAGTCTACAGAATGCTGCGGAAGCTATTTTAACTACTGATTTAGTTGATAAAAAAATAACTATAGAAACATTAATTGAAGGTAGAAAGGTAAAGATATCTGGTTTCGCAAAAGGATCAGGAATGATTTATCCAAATATGGCTACAATGTTAGCCTTTCTTACATGTGATGTTGGGGTCGATAAAGAAGAATGGGATAAGATGATTGCTATTGCTGTTAAAAAGTCTTTTAATGCTATTTCGGTTGATGGAGAGACCAGTACCAATGATGCCTTTATAGGAATAAATTCAGGGAAAAAAGTTGATAAGAAATTTCTATCAAAGATTCAATCAGGAATCGATATGGTATGTCAAAGCTTGGCAAAAAGTATTGCTAGAGATGGAGAAGGAGCAAATTGTTTGTTAGAGGTGCTGGTTGAGGGAGCAAAGAATAATTCGAATGCAATTAAGATGGCTAAATCTATATGTAATTCTTCACTAGTAAAAACTGCAATTCATGGTTGTGATCCAAATTGGGGCAGAATTATTTCAGCTGCAGGGAATTCCGGGATTAAATTTAAACTTAATCAAGTTGATCTATATATAGGTAATCATCAGATTTTGGAAAAAGGTAAATTGAATCAATACGACTCTCAAAAAGTTATTGATTATATGAAGTCAAGAATGAATGGTAAATATTTGATAGAAGACATCCTGAGAATTAGTATTAATCTTAATTCCGGGCAATCCCGTGGGACTGCTTGGGGATGTGACCTTTCTAAAAAGTATGTTGCAATAAATAGCGAATATACAACTTAGTCTAAATCCATTGTGCTGCAATGGATCTCAGTCATTTTACTTTTATATGGCAGAGTTATAACCCTTGATTTCTACATAATTAATTTTTTTCATAACTAGAAAATATTTAATTATTTTTTTCTAGCTTCCATTTGTCAAAGATTAATTTCATTTCTCTTTCGTAATATTTTACTTCCTTTGAGAACTGTAGATTTTTAATAATTAACCAAAAAGGAAATCTAAATGTATAAGCAATAGAAACAATATAAAATTCTGTAAAAGATGGTTTCCTTGGAAGAGGTAATTTTCTTGATTTTGCCCAATCAATACATTGTTTTAGTTGCTTATCACTTGCCGCAATTTTTCTTTTACATCTCCAGTAAGAGAATAGATAAATACAAATAAAAAAAAGTAAGGTATATTTCAAGATTAAATATCAAGGATTATTTTTCTTCTCATTGACTCATATTCCTCATCATTAATAATATTTCTTTTATGTAAATCTTTAATTTTTTGAAGTCTTAGTTCTACATTTCCAGAATTACCTTTGCCAATCGTGTAAGCGATATAACCAATTAAAATTACAAAACCAATTATGTAGTAAACCATTAAAAGAATTGTGAATTAACTATATATTAGTAAATTTCTGCGTTAAAAATTTTATTGATAAACTAATTCATTAATAATAAAAAAAGTTAAAGAAATTTAATTTGCATTCTATTCAGAGTTCGCTTATATAAGTTTCCTTAAAAAAATAAAATGGAAAAAGAAAGTATTCCTGAACGAACAAAAGTCATTGGAGAGATATTGAGTACTAAATTTGAAGAAATCGAAAGTCGTGCTTTAGGTAATAGTGAATCTGGAATCCCAGTATCATTTTATGATTTTGATGCTTTAACTCAAGGTTTACCAAGGGGAGGATTGATTGTCTTGGGAGGAAGACCTGCAATGGGCAAGACATCATTGTCTTTGAATATGGCCTTGAATGTTTCTAAAACTCAGAATCTTCCAGTTTGCCTATTTCATTTGGAGATAAGTAAGGAACAGATATCTAATAGATTTTTATCAATGGAATTAGGAATAGAATCAGGCAGATTAAGAACTGGCAGATTACAACTTGATGAATGGTCTTTATTGAGTGAAGGGATTGATTCTTTGAGCAAATTACCCTTACACATAACAGATCAACCAATCAGTTCAATTCAAGAGATGCAATCAATCTGTCAAAAGATTAAGGAGGAGTCAGAAAAAAAGAGTTTAGGACTTGTAATTCTTGATTATGTTCAATTACTCGATTATTTGCCTATTTCTGATGTATCAAATAGAGAAGAATATTTATTGAAATTAGTGAAGAGTCTTAAAAGAATGGCAGAGGAACTTAATGTCCCTATAATTATTATTTCTCAACTTAGTAAGGATGTAGAGAAAAGAAGAAATAAGAGACCAATGTTAAGTGATATCAGAGACTTTGAACCTCTTGAGGTGTATTCAGATATTATTACCATGATTTATAGAGATGAATATTACAATCCAGAAACTGAAGATAGAGGTATTGCTGAAATTATTACCTGTAAACATAGGAACGGACCAGTAGGAACAGTTAAATTATTATTTGAACCGCAATTTACTAGATATAGAAATCTTGCTGCTTAAATAGTCATTTTTTAACTATTAATGAAGCACTAATAAAACAGTGCTTTAGTCATAGCAATACCTGTGAGCGAGATAAATCAAAATAAAACACTAATCTTATCCTTGAGAGTTATTGGTATGACTGACTTTTAACCTGTATGTTTTTATCAATAGCGAATATACAACATAAAGTTTTAACGAGTTTATGACTTATACAACTTTTTTATTTTGATCATCTTGCTTATGTAATTGTGGTAAAGTTTTTGCATCGAAAATATGGCTTATTAAAAATTTAAGACATTATGCAAAAGATCTATATTTATTAAGAACTGGATGAAATTATGAGATTATCAATTGCTATTCCAACTTTTGAATATAAAGGAAGAGGTACAGAATTTTTAGATTTTCTTTTTAGAACTATAGAGATTCAAACTTTTAAAGATTTTGAGGTGGTTGTATCTGACCATAGTAAAGATGATAAATTAGTTGACATTATTGATAATTTTAAAGATAAGTTTGATATTAGATATATTAAAAATAAAAATGATCTAAATAATGGTTCTTCGAATACTAATAATGCTTTAAGGAATTGTTCTGGAGATATAGTAAAGATCATGTTTCAGGATGATTTTTTTTATGATCATGAAGCACTACAAAAGATATATGATTCTTTTGATGATGAACATCATTGGTTAGTTTGTGGTTCAAATCATACAAAAGATAATGGGAAAAGTTTTTTTCGGGACTTTTATCCAAGATGGAATAAAAAAATAATAAAAGGTGTAAATACTATTAGTTCGCCATCAGTTATGGCTGCTAAAAAGAGGGTATTTGATCAAATAATGTTTGATGAATCTTTGGTTATGATGATGGACTGTGAAATTTATTATCATATTAAAAAAGAATTTGGAGAACCAATATATCTTCATGATGTTTTAGTCTCAAATCGGGTTCACAAAGATCAAATATCTTTCAAATATAATTCTTCATCAAATTCTGCTACTGACCTTGATCGTGAGGTTAAATATTGTATATCAAAACATTTGAATTGAATTTTTACGTTAGGACTACTTAAAGTTTTTTGGAAGATATAATTTTTCCATTAAAAATAAAAACACAAAAATTAAAAGAGTTTGATTTAAAGAAAAATTATTTTTCTTTAAATCTCTCTTATACCTTTAGTCATAACCTTAATAAATAACAAATTTATTAATAATTTTATGTGTAAACGGAAAGTAAATAAACTACTTAATTTTTAGTAAATCCATTGGGAGATAATCATTTATATACAGAAAAAGGGTTATTAAGGTTCCAATTGTAGATCCAACAAAACTTACAAAAAAATTATTTAATAATTTAAAGTTATTAACTTCTTGATTTTCGCTTTCACCCTCTTTGTAATTGCTAGACTCTACAACTTTTAAGCGCTGATTGGTTGTTGGTTGCTTAAGTTGTTGGTGTCGGATGAGTGCTTCGAAATCAGGCATGGAATTTGAGATGCAATTGAACAGTAGGCAGACCAGCCCGTCATTCGACGAGGATCTGATCTTCCTAAATCATCAACAGCTTCACAAACGGCATTTCCTGATGCCTCAGCTTTGTCAAAAGCTGAAAGTAAAGGAATAAATGTATCAAAAACGTATAAACCGAAATTTTCCAACGCTGCCTTAGCTTGTTGTGCTGCTTTTTGTTGCCTAAAATCTACTTTTACAATCACGACTGCATGATTAACTTTTAAAGTATTCAATAAGCTGGCTAATTCAACAGTTAATTCAACAGACCTTGCTTTTGCAGTTGTGGGTAGAATTACTAAATCTGATCCGTATGCAAGATGTTTAAGTTCTTCTTTATCACTACTTGCTTGGCCATCAGTAATAACAATTTCGGAGGATCTGGAGGCTTTTGCTGCCGTACTAACTGGAAAAACGGGAAATGGAAGTTTACCTCTGGATGAGTAGGCTAAAGCTGATCTATTTTTATCAGCATCAACTATACATACTTTTTTTCCCTCAGAATGCCATACACTTGCAAGGTGAATACTTGTACAAGTTTTAGCAACGCCTCCTTTTTGACCACAAACAGTAATAAACAATTTTTTACTTATTTTCCTTACTTTGGAGAATAATTTCTGAATGTCAATAGGTAATTATTTGAAAAGTTTGAAAACTTATATTTCCTAACTATTCTTTTGAGGGATATATAGTTTCGAGTAATGTTAGAAGTATGTTTAAACAAGAGTAAGTGAAAAAAAGAATTGGTTTAGGAACTTGGTCTTGGGGGAACAAATTTTTTTGGAACTATCAAACTAGTAATGATGATGATCTACGCGAGACTTTTAAGGAAGCTTTAAAAAGAGGGTTTAACTTAATTGATACTGCAGATTCTTATGGGACTGGAAAACTTAATGGTAGAAGTGAGGAACTTTTAGGAAAATTTTTATTGGATACTTCTTCTGCTCAAAAAAAAAGAATTCAAATAGGAACAAAACTTGCTCCTTATCCATGGAGAATAGGTAATAAGGGGTTTAATAAGCCTTTTTTAAAAAGTTTAGAAAGATTAAATAATAAATTAGATATAGTCCAAATTCATTGGTCAACAGCAAAATATAATCCATGGCAAGAACTTCAATTATTAAATAATCTTTGTGATCTAATGGATCAAGGTTTTAATTTTCAAATTGGATTATCAAATATTGGACCCCAAAGATTAAAGAAAATTATTCAATACTTATCAAAAAGAGATAAGAAACTTAAAAGTGTTCAGATTCAGTACTCTTTATTGTCTCCGGATTCGAAAAAACAGGCAAAAGTAAAAGCAATTTGTAAAGAAAATAATATTGATTTCTTAGCCTATAGTCCTTTATCTTTCGGAATATTATGTATAGATCCTGATAAAGATGAAGAAAAACAAAATTCCTTTATAAGAAGTTTGATTTTTAAAAACTATAAAAAATCAACTACAGATTTAAGAAGATGTATCAAAAAGATTGCCGTTTCAAGATCAGTTTCTCAGGCACAAGTAGCAATTAATTGGTGCTTTTATCAAGGGGCTATTCCACTTGTCGGGATGAGGAAGAAGTCTCAAGTTATTGATATATCTAATGTATTTAAATGGGATTTAAATGAAAAAGAGTTTAAAATTCTTCAACAAGCCTCTCAAAATTGTATAAAAAAAATGCCAAGTAATCCTTTTTCAAGTTTGTGAAAGAAATTCGCTAAATTCTTATGCAGATACTTTATTATTTTTTTTAAGACTATTACTCCATAATTCTGTTGGAAATTTTTTACCCGCAAATCTTATTACTTTAGGTTTAAATCTTTTAAGTAAATCATAAATATTTTTCTCAGTATTCATTTTCAAAGTAAGATTTTTAATTACCTTAAAATAATTTTTCGATTAATTTCTAAGTGTTTATACTCATAAAATATCTAAAAAAAATTCTGATACAACCTATTGCAGTAAATTTTACAAATTAAAAAATTATTTAATACTAAATTTCGATAAATTTAAAATGGTGGAGCCCTTCCAGACTCCTTGTATCATTTGGTTGATAAGGCTGATATTACCCCATCTCCTTTGAGATCAAACGGCAACTGGTGCTGTTTGACGGGAGAAACTAACGATTTTGTTAGCGTTTGTGTTTTTGCTCTAACCGAGCAGGCTTCAGTCATCTTCCTTACGCCCCGTCGAAACCATTACAACCCCAAAAGAGGATGGAGTTGAGCGGAATCGAACCGCTGTCCGAAACATCGGTTGAGATCACCTAGTCCATTGGACATTTACATTCTGGCAGGCAAAATGAGGATTGAATAGTTATTTCATTAATTTCTTTAATATATATATGAAAGTAATTGGATCAGTTCCTGAAGGGTTGGAGAAATGTTTAGCTAAAGAAATTGTTGATTTGGGTGGATTTAATATTGATACATATAAAAGATCAGTTTCTTTTGAGTGTGATTATGCGACTTTCTATAGAATCCATTTTTTTTCAAGAGTTGCTTTTCGTTTTTACAGAGAAATTGCACGTTTTCCCTGCCATGACAGATCCTCTTTATATGAAGGAGTTAGAGAGTCATTTAATTGGTTGCAATGGTTACCTTCTGAAAAAACATTCAATATAAAAGTAACTGGCAAAACTTCATCTTTAAGTCATTCTCATTTCACAGCTCTTGAGATTAAAAATTCAATAACAGATCTGCAAAGATCTGTTTGGAATAAAAGATCAAATATTTCTTTAGATAATCCAGATTTAGTAATTCACTTGCATCTAAATAATGATCTGGCTGTTTTAAGCTTACAGAGTAGTGTTAATAGTCTTCATAAAAGAGGTTATAGACCTGCTGTTGGGAATGCTCCACTGAAAGAAAATTTAGCTTCTGGATTGTTAAAGATAACTGAATGGAACGGGACTAAACCTTTGATTGATCTTATGTGTGGTTCAGGAACCTTTTTAATAGAGGCTATTAACCAAAGTCTTAAAGTTCCACTTAAATCCCAGAAACGTTATCTTTTTGAAAATTGGTTTGATTTTAAAAAAGATATTTTTTTAGATGAAAGAAATAAGGCTACAAAAAAAGTCGTTACCTTTGCTAACTTACCAAAAGTAATTGGTTGTGAGATTAATAAAGATGTTTGTCATCAGGCAAAAGTTAATTTTTCAATGGCAGGTCTTGAAAATTACATTGAATTATTAAATGATGATTTTACAAAAATTCAATTCAAGTCTTCAGAAGGATTGATTTTATGTAATCCCCCTTATGGAAAAAAATTAGGCGATGAAAATGAATTAATTGATTTATATATGCGTATGGGAGAATTTTTGAAGAAAAAATTTTCAGGCTGGGAATTCTGGTTACTCAGTGGTAATCGAAGACTTACAAAACATTTAAAAATGAAATCATCTTTGAAAATTCCAGTAAGTAATGGAGGTATTGATTGTAGATGGATCAAATATTTAATAAGGTAATTTATTTTTTACCTAATACTGCTTTTGTTGTTTTCCCTAATCCCTCAAATGTCTGTGGAAGATAAGGTCCTTTGGCTAGTTTACCGCCAAGTTTTAAGCTTATACCTGCAAGAAATAAATCAATAAAAATTATTAAAAGTAGATTATATTCAGAACTCCAATTATTAAGCTTACTAAGGGTTAGATAAGAAATTATGTGAATACAGATTAAGACCAATAATAATAATATAGCCCCTATGGTAAGAAATATTCCTCCGCTTATTAACCTTCGTTTTTCTCTATCGACTTCTTGAAGCGCTATTCGCACATGCAAATCCATTACAGAACTGGCAATTGCAGAGATTCTTGAAGCTGTATTAGCAAATTTTCCGCTTTTGGATTTATCCATTTATTTTTTTCTACTATTGATTAAACTACCTATTATTAATCCTATACCAGCAGCAATAGCAATAGATAAAATTGGTTTTTTTCTAATTGGATGTTCAATTTTTGGCCTCAAAGTATTATTAAGTTCATCTAATAACTCTTCTAATTGACTTTCAATTGGTTCTATTTTTTCTGAAATTTCCCAATTATTTTCTTGAATAGAGTCAATGATATCAAATAATTGATTTTTAATTCCACTTGCAGAGGAACCTGTATGATTTGCGATTACCCCAACTAAATCATCAATACTCCCTTTTGCTGTTTCAAGAGTTTGATGAGCAATAGATGGCCATTTTTCTTTTATTAATGGAATTAATCTATCAATTTTTTCACGTACCCATTTTTCTGAAATGCCTTCTTTCTCTGGCATAGCAGCATCGTCAACTTTTTCTTTAACTTCTTTGGGAGGATGCAAAGATTCCATTAATCCACCAGCGTTACCTTTAGAGTAGTCTTTATTCTCTTAATTTGAAACCCTTCTATAGAGATTTTTTTTTAATAACAAAGCAATATTCATATAAAAGTTTATTTACATTTCATTTATCTATCCTGATCTGTAATGAGGTTTTGTTAAGCTGTTACTGATTTAATTAATTTAAGTTTTATTTCATCATGTATATCACACTTGCAGCAATTATTTTTGCATCACGTACAATTCCAACAGATTTTGGATTGGTAGCAGCAGCTATTGCAGGGGCTGGTAGTTTGCTATTTATTGCTTTGAGATTTGTTCCTGATGCAGGTAATTAGCTCCCCCATTTTTAAATTAGATATCATTTTTTTGCTCATCTTTGGAATTGACTATTGAAATAAAATAATTTTTTGTTGCTCTAGATAATGAATAGATGGGTTTTACTCGAACATAAGATACTTCTTAGTAATGTACCTGATATACACTATGATTTTCTTGTAGAAGATCATTCAGATTGTTATACCTGGAAATTGTATGAAATACCTTTAATTAATAAAGGCTTTGTTAAAATCACAAGACAACCAAATCATAGATTAGTGTGGCTTTCAAGAGTTGAATATCAACTTTCTAATAATAGAGGATTTGTAAAAAGAATTGATCGTGGAACTTTCTCTGATATTTTTTATGATCAGGACTTACAAGTACTTAAAATTATTTTGAAAGGTAAACTACTCCATGGTTTATTAACAATTAATGGAAATTTTTGTCAATTAACGAAAAATAATTAATTTGTTTTTAGACATAATCTTAATATTTCGCTTGAGATTTTTTGAAAAGTAGCTATTCTTATTTAGCTATTGTGACTTGCGATTGGTATACATCAATCAGGTCGAGTTTGAAAATTTTAAATCTTTCGGGGGTACCATTAAAATTCCCCTTGAAGAGGGATTTACTGTGGTGACTGGTCCAAATGGATCTGGTAAAAGTAATATTTTGGATGGAATTTTGTTTTGTTTAGGCTTATCAAATAGCAGAGGCATGAGAGCCGAGAGATTACCAGATTTAATAAATAATTCGAAAGTAAAAGAAGGTAAATCTTCAGAGACGTTTGTTTCTGTAAAATTTAATATTCAAGATTGGTCTCCAAGGGAAGATATTCCACCTTTAGAGTTAGAAGAAGAAGATATTACACTTAATAAAAATCAAAAAGAATGGGTAGTTTCTAGAAAATTGCGGCTTATGCCTGGGGGTTCTTATGCATCAACTTATACTTCTGATGGGCGTCAATGTACTTTACAACAAATACAAAAACTTCTCAGAGATATAAGTGTTGATCCAGAAGGCAGTAATGTAGTGATGCAGGGAGATGTCACAAGAATAGTATCTATGAATAATAAGGAAAGGAGAACACTTATTGATGAATTGGCAGGTGTAGCTCTTTTTGATAGCAGAATTGAACAAACGCATTCAAAACTTAATGATGTTTTTGAAAGACAAGAAAGATGCGAAATTTTAGAAAAAGAATTGCAATCTAGTAAAATAAAACTTGAAAAAGAATGTGAAAAAGCAAAAAAATATAGGGAGTTAAAGGAAAAACTTTTTCATATTAGGGAGATTGAAAAAATACTTTTATTAGATAAGCAAATTCAAAATATTGAATTAATTAAGAAAAAATCTATTGAATTGGATGATAATAAAGTTTTATTCAATCAACAAAAGGAATTAATTAGCAAAGAAATTATTGTATTGCAAGACGCAATGAAAGTCATGATTGCTGAATTAAAAGAAAAAGGAGAAGATAACCTAATTAAAGTAAATTCTGATATTGGGAGTATAAATTCAAATTTAAGAGAATTAGAAAGAATAGCTGTTGTTAATAAACAGGAAGGCACTAAATTGCAAGAGCAAAGGGATAAGATAGTAATATCAAAAAAAAATATTGAGTTAGAAAAAAATCAACAAGAGAACTTTAATGATAAGTATCTAGAAAAATTAAACTTAGAGATTCAAGCTCTCACTTTAAAGCATCAGTTATCTAGAAAAAAACTTTCTGATGCTGCAGGAGAATCCGGCGAATTTTCAAAGCAAAGTATGAAGTTGAATAATGAGTTGGAAAATATAAAATCTTTAATCCAACCTCTTGAATCCAGTAAAAGAAATATAGAAGAGGAAAATATACAAATTAATATTCAAAAAGACGAAATAACTTCTCACATAGATGTTCTAAATTCAGAAAAACAAAAACTATTAGAATCTAATCGTATTAATGGACAATCAACTGATACAAAAAACCTCAGATTGAGTAATATTAGATCTGAAATTGAGACTGTAAAAGTCGAAATAGAGGTATTAAATAAAACTAAATTAAGGCTTAATAACGAACAATTAAGGCTTGAAAAGGATTTATCAAGATGTGAAAGCAGAAAAGAGGCTATAAGTGAAACGAGGGGATCATACGCATTAAGAGTTCTGTTAGAGGCAGGTCTCGAGGGGATACATGGATATGTAGCTCAATTGGCTGCAGTAAATGAAAAGCATAGGTATGCATTGGAAATTGCAGCAGGCAATAGACTGGGACAAATTGTTGTTGATAATGACACTATTGCGTCAAGGGCAATTGAAATTCTTAAAAAAAAGAAAGCAGGAAGATTAACTTTTCTTCCACTTAATAGAATTAAAAGTTACAAAAAGAATTTCGCTCTTACAAGATTTGAAAATTCTAAAGAGCATGGATTTGTAGAAAAAGCTATTAATTTAATTGATTGCGAGCATGTTTATGCAGATGTTTTTAAATACGTTTTTGGTGATACATTAGTTTTCTCTGATTTAGAGTCGGCAAAATTATCTCAACAAAAAATTAGAATTGTGACTTTGAGTGGAGAACTATTAGAAGTTAGCGGTGCAATTACTGGAGGTAGTAAAGTTAATAAAGATCTAGCTTACAGGTTTGGAACAAATAATGATATTGATGAGGCTCACCCTATAAAACAACGACTATCAGTAATTGGAGAAGCTTTGAGGAAATCAGATAATGATTTGTTAACTAAAACTAATAATCTTAATAAGCTGAATGTTATTCAAAGGGAAGTATTAGAGGATTGCGTGTCTTCTAATAAAGAAATTGAAGTAAATAATAATTCTCTACAAGTCTTGATGCAAAGGATTGAGGAGAATAAAGCGAGGTTAAACAATCTTATTAGCCAAAGTAATTTATTGAATAAAAAGTTTAATCTTATTGAAAATGAAATAAAACCCTTAAAAAAACAGCTAGATGAACTGGATTTAAATCTTAAAAAGAATTATGCAGATAATCAAACATCTTCTTTAATGAATCATAGCAATGAGTTCGACAATTTAGATAAAAAACTTGCATTATTGATTCAAGAGAAAGATGAATTATTAAATAAAAAAAATCAATTTGTTTTAAACAAAGAACGTATAAAAAATCAGTTAAATCTAATATCTCTTCAAGAAAAGAATCTACAGGAATCTGTCAAGGAACTTTCCAAGACCCATAATGAATGGATCAAGAAAAGAGATAATTACAAAAAAGAGCTTGTAAGTCTTAATGATCAAAGATCTGAACTTGAAAAGGATCTCGGAATATTAAGAAGAAAAAGAGATGAATTGAATTCGTCAATTTCTAATAAAAGACAAGAAATTAATGAGCTTACTGTGAAGTTGGAATATCTCGAAAGAGATATAAGTTCTCTAAATGAGGAAATGCGTAGTGAGACTATTAAGTTAGAAAATTATAAAAAAGATCTACCTGATCCTCTGCCTACCCTAGGTGAATATGAGGGTAAGACTCTTGATGAACTTCAGTCAGAGATCGTAATGATTAATGCAAAAATAGAAAGTTTAGAACCGGTAAATATGTTAGCTCTTGATGAATTAGAGAAATTAACCGAAAGATTAAATGATTTGATGGAAAGATTAGAAGTTTTATCGCACGAGAGATCTGAATTGTTATTAAGAATAGAAACTGTTGCAACTATGAGACAAGAAGCATTTATGCAGGCATTCGTCGAAGTTGATAAACATTTTAGGGAAATCTTTGCTAATTTATCTGATGGAGATGGGTTTTTACAACTAGAAAATCCTGACTCTCCTTTGGAGGGAGGTTTAACTTTAGTGGCTCATCCTAAAGGTAAAAATGTTAGAAGATTAGCTTCAATGTCAGGTGGTGAAAAATCATTAACTGCTTTGAGCTTCTTATTTGCTTTGCAAAAATATAAGCCTTCTCCTTTTTATGCATTAGATGAAGTTGATAGTTTTTTAGATGGTATTAACGTTGAGAGATTATCAAAATTGATATCAAGTCAATCATCAAATGCACAATTTATAGTCGTAAGCCACAGAAGGCCTATGATAAGTGCATCTGAACGAACAATTGGTGTTGCTCAAGCAAGAGGTGCTAATACTCAAGTTGTTGGATTACCAAATGCTGCATAATCTCACTTTTTTTAATTTTTACGTCAGAATAACATAAACATATTTATGAGTTTGTCGAACACTTCCACAAATAATAATCGCAGCAATTCCGTCCCTAGCGAACGCCTATGGTTGAGGTCTGAACTTATGGGAACACAAGTGATTACTACTGACACTGGTAGGAGATTAGGGGTAGTAGGTGAAGTTGTTGTAGATATTGATAGGAGAGAGGTAGTTGCTTTAGGTCTTAGAGATAATCCTCTTACAAGATTTTTGCCAGGTTTACCTAAATGGATGCCTCTTGAAAGCATAAAGCAGGTTGGAGATGTAATTTTAGTGGATTCTTTAGATTCTTTGAACGATGAGTTTGCTCCTGAAAGATATGGGAAAGTTATTAATTGCCAGGTTATTACAGAATCTGGTCAGCTTCTTGGTAGAGTTCTTGGGTTTTCTTTCGATATTGAAACTGGGGATTTAATTTCTCTTGTGATGGGTGCTGTAGGAGTTCCCCTTTTAGGTGAGGGTGTTTTAAGTACTTGGGAAATTCCTGTAGATGAGATAGTAAGTAGTGGTACTGACAGAATAATTGTTTATGAAGGAGCAGAAGAAAAACTGAATCAATTAAGTAGCGGATTACTCGAGAAACTAGGAGTAGGAGGTTCCTCTTGGGAAGAAACGGAAAGTAATAGATACACAGCAAATCTTGTTCCTGTAGAGAATCAGCTATTGTCAGGTTCCGAATCAGAAGAGAAAAATATTTTAATGGAAGAACTAAAAGAGGAAGACTCAATGGAAGAAGAATACGAAGATGAAATGGAATATGTAGAAATTGAAACTGAAAGAGAAAAAATCAATAATAAAAAACAACTTTATTTGGATAATGACTTTTCCGGAAACTTAGAAACTCAAATTGATGAAGAAAATAAAATTCCTGAAGAAAATTCGACAGAATTTGTCGTTGAAAGTAAAACTAGTTCTAAGAGAGCCTCAAAAAGACCAATACAAAGATCTAAGGAACCTATAGATATTGAACCTTTTGAAGATAAAAAAATAGTCATTGAAAATCAGGATTCAGAATCTTTTGAAATTGATGATCCTTGGTAATTAGCTAAGCCTTTTGATTGAGTTAAAAATAATGTAAGCTAATTTTTTAATAGCACCAGTTTCTCCTCGTTGTTTTGATAAATATCCTTTTTGCCTTTTTAAATATTTTTTGTTTTCCATCAAAAATAGAGCCTCCTCAGCGATTTGTTTGGGTGATATATTGCCTATTCTTTCAGGGACAATAAACTTTTTAGCTTTTATATTTGGCCAAGCAAAAAATTTTTTCTTCTTTAAATACCAATTTTTAGTTATAAAAGTAAATAATTTATTGATGAAAGAAATTTTTCCAAGTATTCCGAAGACACCGTCCCAAGCATTCATTACATTTAAATGTTGAGTAGGGAGTACAACTATCATAGGTAAATTCAAAGCTGCTAATTCTGCAGTGTTTGCTCCAACTGTAGTTATTGCAAGATCACATTTTTGAAGTACCTCATAGCAAGGATGTTTATTAACAAGAAAAATTTTTGTGTTGTTTGATGTTTCAATACTGAATTTAAAAATTGAATTTTTTATAGGTTTAATATGTTTTATTTTGGATGAATAATATTTTGCAATACGATTTTGATCACTTTGAAAGTATAAATATTCGCTTATAGTAGTTGTTGGAGCCATAGGAATAATTAAGTTAATATTTTTATTTTTGTTATTAATATGATCTGCTATTTCCAGAAAGTAAGGAACACCTACCGAGAGCTTTGCTTTTTTAGAACCCGGAAGTAATGCAATAAACTTTTCAGCTTTAAGATTCAAAGATATTTCATTATTAGTCGTGATATCTGCCATTAAATCACCAATAACTTGACATTTGTATCTATATTTTTTGGGAATGTTTTTTTTAACTTTTATATTCATTGCTGCAATTATGTCGTTCCAACGTGGCCATCTTGAAATCCATTCAGCATATGTGATGTTGATATAACCTAATCTTTTTGCTAATAATACACTCCAAAATTGATCACCCCCAAGAAAAATAACAATCCCTTTTTGTGGCCATTTTGCATATTTGTAGGGCCATATTATTAATTTCCAAAAAGTTTCTGCTTTAGTAATCACTTCAAATTTATTCCATGATTTCGCAACTTTATATTCAGAGCCAGTAGCATTTGGACAAGGCACTAGAATCAAATTTAAAGAGTAATTTAACCTTTCATTTATTTTGTAGGAACAATTTATTTTATTTAAATTATCAACTATTGGCCTTACCCACGTAGACAACTCTCCGGGTCCATTAGTAATAATTAATACTGCAATTGATTTTTTTTTCATTGCAGTTAATCCAAGATAAGTTAAATGCGGACGGCGAGACTTGAACTCGCAAGGCCTAGGCCACACGCTCCTTAGACGTGCGCGTCTACCAATTCCGCCACGTCCGCAAAGGGTTTTCGAACACAGGCGAGTTATTAAACCACTAAGTCATCATACATTAATCGTATTAAATTGCGATACCATTTTGTTTATCTAATTCATTAATACTTATCTATTTAC
Organism: Prochlorococcus sp. AG-442-M23; assembly: GCA_003209655.1. Classification (GTDB taxonomy): domain Bacteria; phylum Cyanobacteriota; class Cyanobacteriia; order PCC-6307; family Cyanobiaceae; genus Prochlorococcus_A. The sequence continues at coordinate 398,258 of QCPW01000001.1, forward strand.
TAATTTTTTCTATTGCATAAAACAAATAATTATCCACATATAACGTTTGAGGTTGTATTCTAAACCAATGCATTCTTCAAATTCAAAAAAATTTATTGAATAATTTCTAAGTTTTTTAATTTAAATTCATTTTTACTTCTTAAATTTAATTTTGTAATGGTTGAAAAAGTTTTAATTGCTAATCGTGGAGAAATAGCTTTACGAATTATCAGAAGTTGTAGAGAGCTTGATATCGCAACTGTTGCTGTATATAGCACAGTAGATAAAAAAGCATTGCATGTTCAGTTGGCTGATGAAGCAGTTTGTGTTGGGGACTCGTTAAGTAACAAGAGTTATTTAAATATTCCTAATATTTTAGCCGCCGCTACATCTAGGGGTGTTGATGCTATTCATCCAGGTTATGGTTTTCTTGCTGAAAATGATAAATTTGCTGAAATGTGTAAGGATCATGGCATAACATTTATTGGACCATCTTCAAATGCTATTAGATCAATGGGAGATAAATCTACTGCTAAAGAGACTATGGAGAGAGTGGGAGTTCCCACTGTACCAGGAAGTAAAGGTTTATTATCAAGTGTTGAAGAGGCCTATAAAATGGCCGAGGATATTGGATATCCGGTAATTATAAAAGCCACAGCTGGAGGAGGAGGTAGAGGAATGAGGTTAGTTGAAAATAAATCTAATTTAGAAAAAATGTTTAAAGCGGCTCAAGGGGAAGCGGAAGCTGCATTTGGTAATGATGGTTTATACATGGAGAAATTTATAAATAAGCCAAGGCACGTAGAAATTCAAATCTTAGCTGATAGGGCTGGAAATGTAATTCATCTTGGTGAAAGAGATTGTTCTGTACAAAGGAGACACCAAAAATTACTCGAAGAATCTCCTAGCCCAGCTATTAATCATTTTCTAAGGGAAAAAATGGGTAAGGCAGCAATCGCTGCAGCAAAAAGTATCTCTTATGAAGGAGCAGGTACTGTTGAATTTTTAGTTGATGATGATGATAATTTTTATTTTATGGAAATGAATACAAGAATTCAAGTGGAACACCCAGTAACTGAAATGGTTACAGGAGTTGATCTTATTGCTGAACAAATCAAAATAGCTGGAGGAGATAATTTAGGATTTGATCAAGATGACATTAAATTAAATGGACATGCTATTGAATGCAGAATTAATGCTGAGGATCCTTCCCATAATTTTCGTCCATCGCCAGGAAAAATAACAGGATGGCTTCCTCCAGGGGGTCCAGGGGTAAGGGTTGATAGTCATGTTTATACTGGTTACGAAATCCCTCCATTTTATGATTCACTTATAGGTAAATTAATAGTTTGGGGTAAGGATCGTAATACTGCTATAAAAAGAATGAATAGAGCATTAAATGAATGTGCTGTTACAGGAATACCAACAACAATTAATTTTCATTTAAATCTTCTTAATAAGACTAAATTTATGGAAGGGAAAATTCATACTAAATATGTAGAAGAAGAGTTATTACCCAACTATTAAAAACTAGATATACAGATTTTCCTTAACTAATGCTATGTTGCATAGCAAGTTTGATTAAACCTTGTTGACCAACTAATATTTCTCTAAGAAAACTTATTATTCCTATCCAAATAACTGGACCGACATCTACTCCTCCAATAGGAGGAATTATTTTTCTTGTAAAATTTAATATAGGACTTGTTGGAATTGCAATCAATAACCATAAACCTTTATTTAAATCAACTTTTGGATACCAGGTTAATATTAATCTCATTAAAAAAATTAGTGTTAGGAATGATAAAAGAATTCCTAGAGCAACATCTAGAATTGGTAGATAACTTAGAAACAACGAAATCACAATATTTAATTCATCTTAATAAATATCCCATAAGTTAGGTTTTAATTCGTATTATAAATTCAGAATTTAATTTAAAAAAGTGATTCAAATTTCAAATCTAATATTAGCGGCTGATTTTTCTCCAGAGGTGACTAATAATTCCGCTTTCAACATGATAGCAAGTTTCTTAGCAGCAGCATTGCTGATAGTTATCCCTGCAGCTGCATTTTTGATTTTTGTTAGCCAAAAAGATTCACTTGATCGTACTTCGGCTACACGTAGACGCTAGTTTTTATAGAAGTTTTAAGTAAACTATATATATAGGTGTTTAATCACACCTTGGAAATCAGTTATTGGAGAAAAAAAGTGGTCAATGCTAGTCTAAATTGGGCAAGTATTGTTGGCATCGTATTAGCTGTGTGTGGAGGTGGCCTATATTTTTTGAGGTCATTTAAACCAGCATTGGCAAGAGATTACGATGTTTTCTTTGCAGCAATAGGTCTTTTGTGTGGAGGTATATTATTTTTTCAAGGATGGAGATTAGATCCTATTCTGCAATTTGGCCAGTTTCTATTAGCTGGAACTACAGTATTTTTTGCATATGAAAGTGTTCGATTAAGAGGAGTTGCAACTGATCAAGCAAGAAGATCTTCTTATTTTGAAGATGATCAGATTCCAGATATGCCAAGAAATTCTTCAAGAAATAGATTTAATGATGATTATGATCAATTTGAAGATTCTGATAGGGTTTCTAGAAGATTTAAACCTCAAGAGGATGATTTCGGAGATGATTTTATTGAAGGCAGATCGCGAAGGAAAAATATATCTAGAGCTATTCCTGAATCTGCAGTTAGTAAGAGGCGTCCTTCTTTACGAGAATCTAATCAATTTCAGAATTATGAACCAAATAGAAGAAGAAATAGGTCTGAAGATAGAATGAGTAGTGAGGAAGGAAGAAGTAGCTTTGGAGAAAGGAGGGAAGAAAGAAGTCAAGTAAGAAGAGGCTCTCGACCACTTCCTAATCAAGAAGTTTCTAGAAAATTAAATAATTCTTTTCCTAAAGATTCTTCTCCAGCCTCTAATAACAGAATAAAGCCATCAATAAAATCTCAGACTTTAAAAGATAAAGTTGAAGATGCATCATTTTCTCAAAATATAAATGAAGTAAAAAAACCTCGTCAAGTACGCAGAACAGCAGCTAATTCAAGATCTACTTCTAAAAATCAGACTGGTAGATATAGCGTGGGCACAAAAAAAAATAAGCCCAGAGATAATAGCTCAAGGTTTGATGACTAATTAAAATATCCCAGCCCAGGTAAGGAAAGATTTTTGGCTAAATAATTCTATTAAAATTATTGCTAAAAATCCAAGCATTGCGAATCTTCCATTTGTTATTTCTGAATAACTACTCCAACCAAATTTATACTTATCTTCGATTTCTATTGATTGCTTATCAATTTTATTGTCTTCGGAATTTAATGTTTCTTTATCAATAATGTCCTCATTATTTTGATCTTGATTTAAATTCATGGTTTTAAATTAATTTTTAAAATTATACTTATCTGTAGTGAATAATTTCCAGTCTCCATTACCGTTTAATTCTAGGATATTCTCATGAAAATTTTTTAAACTGGGTCTATGACCAACACTTATTAATGATAATTCTCTTTCTTTCAGCAAATTATATAATCTTTTTTCAGTTTTAATATCTAGTGCACTAGTTGCTTCATCTAATACAACAAATCGTGGAGAATTTAGTAGTAATCTTGCAAAAGCCAGTCTTTGTTGTTCCCCTAAGGACAAAATCCTTGGCCAATCTTGTTTTATATCAAGGTTAGGATAACGATCAATAAGGGAAGTTAAATTAACCTCATCAAGAACTGCTACTAAATGCTCATCAGAAAATTTATTAACTTCTGTTGGATAACATAATTGTTCTCTTAAAGAACCTAAAAGCATATATGGCTTTTGAGGAATGAATAATAAATCTCCTGTTTTTGGTATTTGTATTGAACCAAGATCTGGTTCCCATAATCCACTTATCATTCTTAAAAGAGATGTTTTTCCGCAACCAGATGGTCCTACAACTAATAAAGATTGATTCGTAGCAATACTTAAATTTAGGTCTTTGATAATAGTTTTTGTTGAATCTGGAGGAGAAAGGCTAACCTCATTAATAATGATTGAAGAAAAATCAGAAATAACTTTTTTACTTTCTGATGGTTTTTCATTACTAATTGATTCTACTTTAGATTGAAAACCTTCCAAACGGCTAATTCCAGCTGTGAATTTTGCTAATTCTTCTATTTGATTCACGACATAGAACAAAGATCCTTCAACTATATTAAACGCAAAGATTGATTGATTAAAACTTCCAAAATCTATGTCTCCTGTAAAGTAAGCAGCTGACATGATTAGATATGGGATAAAAACACCTGCGTAATTAGTGGATCTACGCATTACATCAATAATCACCCTCCAAATGATCAATAAATTAAAGTTAGTAACAACGTTAATTAATCTTCTTTGAGTTTCATTTTTTTCTGGTTTTTCTCCAGCATAAAAAGCTATTGATTCAGCATTGTCTCTTATATGAACTAACCCATATCTAAAATCAGCTTCATAGCGTAGCTGATTATAATCAAGTTTAACTAATTTTCTACCAGAAATTGTAAGAATTAAAGTTGCAAAAGCAGCAAAACCAATTAAAGAAAAAGTTAGTTTTATGCTAATGCTTGCGAGGATTATAATATTAACTGAAAAAGTAAGTAAAGCATCAAAAAGCCCTATCGTGAAATTTACACTTTGACTAGTGAAAGCTCGAGTATCTTCTGTAATTCGTTGATCTGGATTATCAACATCAGTTGATTCATCATTTGGATTTAAAGTGTAATAGGCTTTATTTGTCATATAATCAGAGATTAATCTTTTGGTAAGCCAATCTCTCCAAATAATTCCAAGTTTATATGTACAAAAAATTTGCAATACTCTAATTGGTAAGGCAGCTGCAAAACAGCATCCATATATGATCAAGATATTGTTAAAACTTGCTTCTTGCCTTAAATTCAGAGCGTTCGTAAGGTCTTTATATATAAAACCTATACCCGCATTAATCCCATTTACAGAAAGTAGCATTAATACAATTATTCCAAGAATTAGCCAATGCAACCATCTTCTATTTTTTAATTGTTTTCTTAATGCGAAGAAGCTTCCTGAACCTATTAAAAATAACCCCGAAAACAACAAACCCCACCAACCAGACCAAATCGCATTTATGGTATTTTCTACTCCACCAAAATATTTACTAACAAGAACTGGTTGAATATTATTCAAAAAGCTTATTATTCCAGTTAGGCCTATTAGTACAATTCCTCCTACACAAAATAAGAGTGATACTAAGAGCCAAATAAATTGATATCCATTACATTGATCAATTGGTAAAAAGAATGGTTGTGCTAATTTCCTTAGCTTTTCTAGCTGATTAGAGATTTTAGATTTATTGCTTAATATTGAATTCATTAATATTTCAATTAACTTCTTTTAAGATAAATTATATCTTTTATGAAGATGATTGCCCAAAACCTATAAGGGATAATGCCCAATTTGGAAGATTAAGGTAAGATAATAACCTTAAGTCAAATTCATGAACTTTTACTATTGATATATCCATTAACCACCATATTAAAAAAGGCAAATTAAACAAAATTTGTAACTGCCATTTATATGTCAATACCTTCCAAATTTTAATTAGGACTAATTTTTGAGCTTCATCTAAACTTTCCCAATTTGAACTAATCAAATTGATAAAGTTTTTAGGCTTATCATTTAGAGATTCAGGGGTATTCATATTTTTTTTCTTTATTTATAGCTAAAAACTAACTCTTTCGAGAGTATTATCCTGGTGGCCAACTCATTTTTCTGTTTGCTAAGAAATGTATATGTAAATGAAAAACTGTTTGACCAGATTCTTCCCCAGTATTAATAACAGTTCTCCAATTTTTTAAATTTTTGGATTTAGCAATATTCTTTCCAATCAAAAGAAGATGACCTAATAAATTCTTATCCTCCTCTCTACACTCGTACAAACTTACCAATGGCTTTTTGGGAATTACTAAAAAATGGACCGGGGCTTGAGGAGAAATATCATTAAATGCTATGCAAAGATCATCTTCATGAAGCTTTTTGCAAGGAATTTCGCCATTTATAATTTTGCTGAATATTGTAGTATCAGTCATTTCTTATTTTACTAATTAAATTAGTTGATTGGAATAACATCTTTTTCATGAAATCCTTCTTTTACGAGTTCTTTATTTAAATCTTCCTTTGAGGTAACTCTATCAACAAACAAAACTCCATTTAAATGGTCCATTTCATGCTGTATGCATCTAGCTAACAGTCCATCTGCCTTCATTTTTCTTGGTCTACCCATCTCATCCCTAAATTTTAATTTTATAGTTGATGGTCTTACAACATTTAAATAAACTCCAGGTATGCTTAGGCAGCCCTCTTCATATGAATTTAAAGTTGTACCATAAGAAGTAATCTCTGGGTTTATTAAAATCAAGGGTTCGGCAGCTGAATCTTCAAAATTAATATCAATAACTAGTAACTCTTTATTAATACCTATTTGTGGAGCGGCCAGTCCAATACCTTTTGCTGCATACATACTTTGGAGCATTTCCTTAGCTAAATTTCTTATGGAATTATCAACTTTGCTTACTCTTTTGGCATTTTGTCTGAGTACATTATCACCTAGTTTATATATTTCAAGTGATGGTTTCCCCGGTTGGTCTTTAGATATTGTTTTCACAGAACCATTTAATTTTGAATTTCGTGCTAGTTGTGAAAAATGGTTTGCCACGGAAAAAATTTACTTAATCAACAGTTAAACTATAAAAATAGTAGCACTTTTAATTCACTTTAATTCATGTTTTTCAATGAGTAATCCAGAGAATTTAAAATTAAAGAAAAGCGATATTAAAAATTCATCTTTTAAACAGTTATCCATAATCAAGAATTTTATCTTTTGGGTAGATATTCTTCATGATAGAAAACAATATAATAATGCCGTATTTGCTAGACCTTTTAATGATAAATATGCAATTCCTCAACAATTGACAGGTGAAAACTTTTATATTAAAAGTAATTTTCATGGTTATGGGGGTAATGCATATCAATGCATAGAGGTAAATAATCAAATTTATTTAATATGGATAGATCAGATTTCAAAAGCTCTGTGGTTCCGAATTTTGAAATTTCAAAAAATAGTTCCTGAAAAAGATATTGGATATTTTTTATGTGATACTAAACCAAGACAACTTACTGAAGCAATAGAAAGTAATTTTGACGCCTCATTTAATATTTATAGAGATAATTTTTTATACGGTTTATGTGAGATAAAAAATAGAGATTATTTGTATTCAATAAATCTAAAAAAAACTAAACAAAAAATTCGTAAAATTAAAAAATTTGATCATTTTGCTGGTAATTTATCTTCTAATCCTAAAGGTAATTTTTTTTCCTGGATAGAGTGGAAGAGTAATTATATGCCTTGGGAAAAAAATTCTCTCTTTTTTGCTACTCTTGCTAACGATGGAGAGATAAATGAAATAAAACAATTTTCAAATAAAGTCATTAATAAGGTGAAAAATGTTTCCTTCTTCCAACCTTATTGGATTAGTAACAATCTTTTAGTTTGTTCTGAAGATAGTACAGGTTGGTGGAATTTATGTTTTCTTGATGTAACTGATTTAAAAAATATTGTTATTAAGAAAAGAATAATCAAACCTTTTACTGAATATGGATCTCCTCAGTGGATTGAAGGAATTTCATTTTTTTCTGGAACCGTTAAAAACTTATTTTGTCTAGCTAAAAAAGAAAATAGTTGGATTCTTCAAAAGTATGCGAATCTTTCATTTATCCAAGAACTTACATTGCCTTTTAGTTCAATAAGTGATTTCGGTGTTTTTGATCAAAAATTAGTTATTAAAGGTAATTGTTTTGATTATTTTGGCTATTTATTTGAAAATGATTTTGAAGAAAAAGATTCTACTTATTTATCAAAGAAATTATCATTTGAATCTGTCAAAGATTATTCAAAACCAGAATCATTTTGGTTTAGTGGTTATCATAATCAATCGATACATTCATTTATATATAAGCCATTATTACAAAGGTTTATACATTCACCATTAATTGTCAAAGCACATAGTGGTCCTACTTCTTGTTTTGATGGATCTTTAAATTCGGAAGTGCAATATTGGACTTCTCGAGGATTTACTGTTGCAGAAGTTAATTATGGGGGTTCATCTGGTTTTGGTAGAGAGTATAGAGAGAGGTTAAATTATAAATGGGGAATTGTTGATACCTATGACTGTAGTGCAGTGGCACTTAATTTGATTCGATTAAATTTAGTTGATCGTAATAAGGTGGCAATTTTTGGTAATAGTGCTGGTGGTTTAACTGCCATTAATTCTTTATGTGAAGGTGATCTCTTTAAAGTAGCGATTTGTAAATATCCGGTTCTTGATTTGTATGATATGTATCAAAACACCCATAGATTTGAGAAAGGATACTTAAATTCCCTTGTAGGTGAATATTCAAAATTTAGGAATGAGTATCAACTTCGATCACCAATTAATAAAATTACTGAATTGAAAAAACCAATTTTATTATTTCAGGGCAAAAAAGATTTAGTTATTTCATACAAACAATCTTTAAAAATTCAAGAGGAACTGCGCAGAAATAATAAAAATTCTGAAGTAATCTTTTTTGATAATGAGGGTCATGGTTTTAAAAATATTGATAATAAAAAAACAGTTCTTTTAAAAAGTCAAAAATTTTTAGAAAAAACTTTAAATATTTAAGAATTAATATTTAAAAAACTAATAGTTTCTTTTAGATTCTCTATAAAAATATTTATTTCCTCTTGGTTAGTGGTGAAGTTCATACTAACTCTTGCGGTTGAATTAATTCCTAAATGTCTATGCAAAGGTTGACAACAGTGATGACCACTTCTAATACAAATACCTCTCGAATCAAGAATTTCAGCAATATCGTTTGAATGTATTCCTTTCACATAGAAAGTTGCTAATGAAGCTCTGTTTGGGTCTATTTTTGGAGAAGGGCCAATTATTTCAAGATCCTCTATTTGGTTTAATTGTTCAAATAAATATTTAGTAATCTCCTTTTCGTATTTTTGAATATTATCTAGTCCAATATTGTTAATATATTTAATTGCTTCTGCTAATCCTATTGCTTCAGCAATAGCTGGAGTACCAGCTTCAAACTTGTGAGGTAGTTCTGCCCAAGTGCTTGTCTCTTCATAAACATCTTGGATCATTTCACCACCTCCAAAAAAAGGAGGAATTTTTTCTAGAATTTCTTTTTTAGACCACAAGAATCCTATTCCTGTTGGCCCACACAATTTATGTCCTGAACCAGCCAGAAAATCAATCCCAAGATCACGAACATCCAGTTTTTGATGAGCTAAACTCTGGCAAGCATCTAGTAGCACAAGAGCACCCTTTTTTTTAGCTAATTTTGTAATTTCTTTTATTGGATTACAGCAACCTAAAGTATTGCTTACGTGTAATAGGCTTACCAGTTTTGTTTTTTTAGTTAATTTTGACTTTAAATCATCAAAATCTAATCTTCCATTAAGATCTATTCCAACAAATTTTAATTTACATTTATTTTTCGCAGCTACCATTTGCCATGGAACAATATTACTATGATGTTCCATTATTGATAATAGGATTTCATCATTTTCTTTTAATTCGAATTCTCCCCATGATCTGGCTGCCAAATTTATAGCTTCAGTGGCATTTCTAGTGAAAATTATTTCTTTGTTTGAATCAGCATTTACGTATTGAGCAATTAAAGATCTTGCGTTTTCAAATTCCTCTGTTGCTTTTGCACTTAATTGATGAGCTCCTCTATGAACATTTGCATTGAAATTTCTGTAGTATTCGTCAATTTTGGCTAAAACTTGGATTGGTTTTTGCGTTGTTGCAGCATGATCTAGATAAATAATTTTATTTTTACTCATAAAATTATTTTCTAATAAAGGAAAGTCTTTTTTTTCTATTTTGGGCAAATTCTGAGTGGTTTCCATTAAGCTTCTTTTAAAAGTTTATCAAGTAAATCCCATCTATCTTTTGAAACAGGAATACATGAAATTATTTCTTGAAAGTAAGAACTTAATTGAAGTTTACTAGCTTCTTCTAATGTGAGTCCTCGTGATCTCATATAGAATAGTTCTTCTTTATTTAATTGAGAAATTGTAGCGCCATGTTTGCACTTTACGTCATCAGCGATTATTTCTAACTGAGGCTTAGTATCTATTTTTGCATGTTTTGATAAAAGTAAATTCCTGCTTAATTGTGATGCATCAGTTTTTTGAGCGATTTTTGGAACAACTATTGCACCCTCAAAGACAGAATGTGATTTATCATCTGCTAAGGATTTATTTATTTGCTCTAAAATCCCATTAGGCCCGTTAAATTGCATTTTTGTATAAGTAGCTATTTGGTCCTCATTTTTAGTTATTTGAATCCCTTTTATATTTGTTTCTGCATCTCCATCTAATTGGTTAATACGGATTTCAAATCTTGCATAGTTAAATTTAAAATGTAAGGAGCTTAGAGAGTATTCACTTTTTGCTTTTTGTATTACATTTAAAGAATTTAATAAATTAGATTTGTTTTTTCCATAAGAAACTACACCATGATTCACTGAAGTATTTTCCTCTAAACATAAATAAGTTGATTGGCATAGTGAAGAGTTTTTATCCCCTAGATTAATTTGTAATAAATTTGCCTCGCAGTTCTTTTCAAAGAATAAAATCAGTGTTTTTGCATTAAAAGAGTTGTATGAGGAAGCACTTAATATTTCAATAGGAGGAATTTTATTTCCAGAAATATTTAAACCTAAAATATTATTTTTTGAACTTAAACAATGATTAAGTAGATCACTCCAATGGTCTGTTTGATCAAAATCAGAGATATTTTTTTTAATGTAGTCAAATATTTCTGAATCTTTTAATTTTCTTATGGAATAGTTTTCTTCTTTTAAATTGATGGAACTATTCTCACCTATAGTAAACCTAATTACATTTTGAGATGCATTGTCATATGGGAAATTAACTTTAGATTCTTTTTTTGTATGTGAATAATCTAAGAAGCTTAAAAATTTTGATTTATTAGAATGTCTCCACAATTCACTTTTAATATTTGGCAATGGATTTAGTTTTAATTTTTCAAGACAAATTTTTTGTATCTCTGATGGATTCTTTACTAATTCATTTTTTTTGATTTCTTCAATAATTTGCATTTATTTATTGTTTTTTTGAGAAATTATCAGTCCATTCATACCCATGCTTTTCAAGTTCAAGGGCAAGATCACTTTCTCCAGTTTTTATGATTTGACCGTCTGACATTACATGAACATAATCAGGTTTTATCTCATCCAATAATCTTTGATAGTGAGTAATTAATATAATTCCAGTTTTCTCATTTGATATTTTTTTAATACCAGATGCGACTACTCTCAAGGCATCAATATCTAATCCTGAGTCTGTCTCATCAAGAATTGCAATTTTTGGTTCTAATAATGCCATTTGTAGTATTTCATTCCTTTTCTTTTCACCACCTGAGAAACCTTGATTAATACTTCTTGATAAGAATGCAGAATCCATTTTTACTAAGTCTAGTTTTTCTTTTACTAAGTCTTCAAAATCAAAGGTATCTAATTCTTCTTTTTTAAGAAATTTTCTTCTTGCGTTTGTTGCAACTCTTAGAAATTCAAGGTTACTGACACCGGGAATTTCAATTGGATATTGAAAACCTAGGAAAATGCCTGATTGAGCCCTTTCTTCTGGCTCTAAAGACTGAATATCTTGTCCAGTGAATTTTATTTCACCTTTAGTGATTGTGTATGATGGATGACCTGCAATAATCTTGGAGAGAGTACTTTTGCCACAGCCATTTCGTCCCATAATTGCGTGTATCTCACCAGGTTTAACTGATATGCTTACCCCTTTTAAAATAGGAAGATTTTCTGTAGATGCAAAAAGATTATTGACTTCTAGTATTGGATTAAATTCTTTCGTTTTGCTTTGCATCACAATTTTAAATTAATTAACCTACTGAGCCTTCCAATTTTAGAGCGAGAAGCTTATCTGCTTCAGCTGCAAATTCCATTGGTAGTTGATTGAATACATCTCTACAAAAGCCACTAACCATCATTGATACAGCTTCTTCAAATTCAATACCTCTGCTCTGCAAATAAAAAAGTTGATCTTCAGAAATTCTACATGTACTTGCTTCATGCTCAATTTCTGAATTTGGTTGTTGAGATTGAATATAAGGAAAAGTATTTGCTGCAGCTTGATCGCCTATTAGCATTGAATCACATTGACTATAATTTCTTGATCCAATCGCTTTTGAACCCATTTTTACAAGACCTCTATAACTATTCACTGAATTTCCAGCACTAATTCCTTTACTAACAATGGTTGATTTTGTTTTAGGACCAATGTGAATCATTTTTGTGCCCGTGTCAGCTTGTTGCAGGTTATTTGTAAGTGCTACTGAATAGAATTCTCCCACCGATTCTTCTCCTAATAGGATACAACTGGGATATTTCCATGTTATGGCAGAGCCTGTTTCAACTTGAGACCAGCTTATTTTACTTCTCTTGCCTAAACATTTCCCCCTTTTGGTGACAAAATTAAAAATTCCACCAACTCCCTCTTCATTACCGGCATACCAATTTTGTACTGTTGAATATTTAATTGAGGCATCGTCTAAGGCTATGAGTTCAACTACCGCTGCATGCAAAGTATTAGTATCAAACATTGGAGCTGTGCATCCTTCCAGGTAACTAACAGAACTAGATTCTTCCGCAATAATTAGAGTTCTTTCAAACTGACCAGAATCCCCACTATTGATTCTAAAGTAGGAAGAGAGATCCATAGGACATTTGACTCCTTTTGGTATGTAGACAAATGAACCATCACTAAAAACAGCAGAGTTTAATGCAGCAAAATAATTATCATTGGATGGAACTACAGAACCTAAATATTTTTTTATTAAATCTGAGTGATCTTTGACAGCTTCACTAATAGAACAAAAAATTACTCCATGTTCAGCAAGTTCTTTTCTGAAAGTTGTTGCAATGGAAACACTGTCAAAAACTGCGTCTACAGCAACGTTTGTAAGTTTTTTTTGTTCAGTAAGAGGAATGCCTAACTTATCAAAAGTTTCTAATAATTTGGGATCGACTTCATCTAAACTAGATATTTTTTCTTTTTGTTTGGGAGCAGAATAATAAATTATATCTTGATAATCAATTTCTTTGTAACCTAAGTCTGCCCAACAAGGCTCTTTCATTTTTTGCCATTTCTTAAAGGCATTAAGCCTAAAATTAAGAAGGAACTCAGGCTCTTCCTTTTTTTCTGAAATTAATCGAATTGTATCTTCATTTATACCTTTAGAAATTTTTTCAGTTTCAATTTCTGTAACAAAACCATACTTATATGGTTCCGTTACTACATTTTTAACTAAATTTTCACTGACCATAATCTCTATGAATTAATCTATGTACGATTAGTACCTCTATACTTTAACTAAATATATGCCTAATATTGAGTATTTATCTTTAATTAAATTTAAAAATTAATGTCTAATCAAACTAATTCTTTCTCGAGTCCGTTAAGCGAAGAAAACATTAAAAATATAGATCAACTCAATTTACCTATACTTCAAAAGCAACATGTAAGGTTACTTGCTCATTGCCTGGAAATATTTAAAGAGATTGGGAAAGATGACATATCTTTACTTGAAAAAGATGAGCTTCTGAAAAAATGGTGTGATAAACAATCTCAGAAATTTAATGATAAAAATTTTAATCAACTTTTTTATGAACAAATGTCTTCTGCTGCTAAAAAATTAAATTCCTTTTCGTTGAGTATTGAAAAAAAATTAAAAGAATTGGATCTTGAGGATTTAATTACCTTAGTAGAACAAAATCGGGAAAATTAATATGAAGTGATCCCGAAGAAAAAATATATTTTTGTTGAGTTCTTAACAATTCAAGGTAATAAAATTTAAAAAAAAAGAAAATTAATTTACAACTTGTATATTTCTAAATTTGTTCAAAATACAATTATATCAACTATTTATAAGAAAATAATCAATTCTTAATTCTAGAAAGTAGTCAGAAGATCCTGACGACTGCCTCTAATGTCACGCAATCAGCCAAAAAAAAGAACATACTGATCCCATGCTAATTATGGAGATTTAAAAGTGGTTGACGGGATCAAAAATAAAGATGATTTACTCAATCTAACCCTTAGACAACTGCGTCAAGTTGCTAGTAAGTTATCTGTCCCCCTTTACAGTAGAAAAACAAAAGCAGCATTAATTGATCTCATAATCAAATATCAAAAAAATATCTCTGATAAATCAGTCACTAAATTAACTAATACCAATTCTCAAGATTTTGATAACTTTAAAACTAACCAAGTAAAAGAAGAAATTGTTACGAAAATTGTTTTCTTGCCTAGAGACCCAGAATGGGCATATGTATTTTGGCAAATTTCAGAAAATGATAGAGAAAAAGCTCAATCTTTAGGTGCAAACAAATTATGTCTCCGTTTGTATGATGCTACTGGGTCAATTGAAGGACAATTAAATCAGGGAACATTAAGAGAAATTGCAGTTGATAGTTACAGTACTGAATGGTATTTACCAATCCCTCTTGCAGATAGGGATTATAAGGTTGAATTGGGTTATAAATACGGTTTTAAATGGATGTCATTAGCTTTTTCTTCTATAAGTCATGTTCCAGGAACTCAGCCTTCAGAGCAGATTTTAGATAAATTTGTTCCTTTTAACCTAGAGACCCCAACATCAGCTGAACCTCCTTCAATGTCACAAAGTCCTGAGGGTCAGGAAATTAATGGTTTACACGAGCGGTTATATCAAGCTGCTACAAGTTCTCCAATTAGAAGAAAAGTCGGATCGGAGGAATTTATGGAAGATATGAATTCAACAAATATAAACCTTACTGATTCTGGTGTAGGACAATGGTCTTCAGGTGTAAATGATTCAGGTATTGGAATAGTTAAAAACAGATCTTTTTGGTTAGTTGCTGATGCAGAATTAATTGTTTATGGAGCAACAGACCCATCTGCCAAGCTAACAATCGGTGATGAAGAAGTACCCTTAGCAGCTGATGGTACTTTTAGGCTTCAGGTGCCTTTTAGAGATGGTTCTCAAAAATATGAAATTAAAGCTGTTGATACCTCTGGCAATCAGGAAAAAAGAATTACGATGAAATTTGATAGAGCTACTCCTCTTGACGATACTAATGAAAAAGATAATGCTCAGACTGAATGGTTCTAATAAATTAAATTAATGTTGAAAAAAATTGTAGCTTTTACTCCTTTGTTTGGGGCTTTAACTTTTCCACTAATAGTTCCAATTACAATTTCTAAATTTGGTGTTAACTATGGAATTCTTAGTGCATTATTAATTTCTTCATTATGGTTTATCGCTATGTTAAGAACATCCGAAATGCCGCATTAATTTAGTTAGATTTTTGGAAGTTTTTTAAAAATATGACTCAAGTTAATGTAATTAATATCAATTCTCCTTTTCTAGATCAAAAACCAGGCACATCTGGTTTAAGAAAAAGTACTTTAAAGTTTCAGGAGGAACATTATTTAGAAATTTTTATTGAAGCAATCTTACAATCATTGGAAGATTTAAAAGGTTCAACATTAGTAGTTGGTGGTGATGGCAGATATGGCAATATTGAAGCAATAGAAAAAATTGTCCAAATATGCATTGCTCATAATGTTCAAAAGGTTATTGTTCCAAAATACGGTTTATTATCTACTCCTGCGACATCACATTTAATTAGAAAAGAAAACGCTATTGGTGGAATTATTCTTTCTGCAAGCCATAATCCTGGTGGGATTGATGGCGACTTTGGAGTGAAATTGAATATCTCTAATGGTGGCCCAGCTCCGGAGATAATTACTAATAAGATTTTCAAGGCTTCACAATTACTAACTAGTTATAAACTTTGTAAAATACAATTACCTGATTTTAGTGAATATGGAACTTATTCTTACGGTGAAACTACTTTAGAAATTATTGATGGAGTTAAAGATTATTCTAATTTGATGGAGAAAATTTTTGATTTTGATCAAATTAGTGATTTCTTAAAAAAAGACTTCTCGTTAATCTTTGATGCAATGAATGCGGTTACAGGCCCATATGCAAAAAATATTTTTGTCGAAAAAATGGGTCTTGCACATGATTGTGTTATGAACGGTAACCCGTTAAAAGATTTTGGAGGTTTACATCCTGATCCTAATCTTACTTACGCATCCCACTTGGCTGATTTGTTATTAAATAAAAAATCTTATAGTTTTGGTGCTGCATGCGATGGAGATGGAGATAGGAATATGATTTTAGGCAGTGGATGTTTTGTAAATCCTAGTGATAGCCTTGCAGTTATCACTGCTAATACACAATGTATCCCTGGTTATAAACATGGTATTACAGGTGTGGCACGATCCATGCCAACCAGCTCAGCGGTTGATAATGTTGCTCGAGCATTAAATATACCTTGTTTTGAGACACCTACTGGCTGGAAGTTTTTTGGAAATCTTTTAGATTCTAATTTAATTACTTTATGTGGAGAAGAAAGTTTCGGAACGGGTAGTAATCATGTGAGAGAGAAAGATGGACTATGGGCAGTTTTGTATTGGTTACAAGTTTTAGCTGAGAAAAAATGTTCTGTAAGTGATTTGATGCAGAATCATTGGAAACAATTTGGTAGGAATTATTATTCAAGACATGATTATGAGGCAATCCCCTCAAATATTGCTAATCAAATCTTTGGTAACCTAACTTCTATGCTCGAACATTTAAAAGGAAATAGTTTTGCTGGCCATTTAGTTAAAGTTGCAGATAACTTTTCATATTTAGATCCTGTTGATAATTCCATAAGTGAAAATCAAGGTTTAAGATTGGTGCTTGATGACAATTCGCGAGTAATTGTGCGCCTTTCTGGAACTGGAACTAAGGGTGCAACATTAAGACTTTACTTTGAGAAATTTTTCAATCCTCAACAGAATCTTTCGTTAAATCCTCAGATCGCCTTGAAACCTCTAATAAATGATTTAGATGTTTTATTAAATATTTCAAAACTTACTCAAATGGAAACTCCTACAGTAATTACATAGAATTAAAAGTAATTATTGTTTGATTTTATTTATATGCATTCTGAAAATCTATTTACTAATTTTTCTCAAATAGAAAATAATGCACCTTTGGCAGATCAATTAAGACCAAAGAATTTGGAAGATTTTTTCGGTCAACAACCAATCCTGAATGAGAATTCGCTTTTAAGAAGTGCAATATTAAACGATAAGATTAGTAATTTTATTTTTTCTGGCCCTCCTGGTGTTGGAAAAACTACTCTAATTGAAATTATTTCCTTTAATACGCGTTCAAAATTAATTAAGTTAAATGCAGTATTATCAAGTGTTAAAGAATTAAGAAATGAAATCGCTAATGCAAAAGATAGATTAATAAATTCAAAAAGAAAAACTATTTTATTTATTGATGAGGTTCATAGATTTACATCAGTTCAGCAAGATGCTTTATTACCTTCAATAGAAAATGGAACTATAACTTTTATTGGTGCTACAACTGAAAACCCTTTCTTTGCTGTTAATAAAGCGCTTGTTAGTAGGTCTCGTATTTTTACATTACTTCCTTTGTCAGAAAATGATTTGCATAAAATAATACAAAAAGTCATAACTCACTATTCTAAAAAACAAGATTCAAAAAAGGTTTATTTAACTCAAGATGCTATAAGTCATTTAATTAAATTTTCTGGCGGCGATGCAAGAACATTAATCAATGCGCTAGAGATGGCAATAGAAACAACTGCTGAAAATGATGCCAAAGAAATTAAGATTAATCTTTCAATAGCAGAGGATGCTATTCAAAAGAAAAATATTGTTTACGATAAAAATGGTCAAAATCATTATGATGTAATAAGTTCCTTTATCAAGTCCATAAGAGGTTCTGATCCAGATGCAACTTTATTCTGGCTTGCGAATATGCTAGAGGCTGGTGAAGATCCTAATTTTATTTTTAGAAGACTACTTATATCTGCCAGTGAAGATATTGGAATAGCTGATCCTAACGCCATAGTAGTTGTACAATCCTGTTGTGATGCTTTTGATAGAGTTGGTTTTCCAGAAGGATTATATTTTTTAACGCAGGCTTCTTTATATTTAGCTATGTCCCCAAAAAGTAATAGTACGAAAAGTATTTTTAAAGCAATTGAAACAATCAAATCTACCAATGCTTTTGATGTTCCACTTCATTTAAAAAATAATTCTAATAGTTATATCAATCCTCATAATTATCCAGGTAATTGGGTCGCACAAGAATATCTTCCTAAATCTTTAAGAGGTTTAAAAATATGGGCACCAAATAATAATGGATGGGAAAAAATTCAATATGAAGAACTGCTTAGAAGAAAAGAAAACTAAAAATTTTTTGAACAACAAATAATTTCAGGATTAAAAGAAGTTTTTTCTTCGTATGCTAAGCGATAGTCCAATTATTGAATTTAATCTGTGAATAATTTAAATTTATGTTTTTCTTCTTAATGAATTAACTCTTTTGGCTTTTCAAAAAATTGCCAATGGTTGATGTCTTTAGCTAATTTTCTATGATCCCATTTTATAGCCGCTTCAACAGCACACCATTGATTTAATATCATATTTTTTGTTAAATAATTATTATGGTTTGATTTATTGGTATGAAAAAAATATTTTTTGGCAAATTTTATATGTAAAATCTCCATCTGTTCTCTAAATATCAATCCCTATTTTGCCTTTATGCCAGACTATATTAATGGCATCTTTACAATGACTTAAACTGATATTTCTCACACCATAGGGTAAACTTGGATTTTCTCCTGGATGAGCATTAATTGGAATTTCTAAGGGGGCCTAAATCAAAAAGTGTTGAGAGCAATTGTCGCAAATAAGCTCTTGTTTCTAAGAAAATCTTCGATCTTGAATTTGTTAGGTTTTTGGTAGTTTTAATTTCTTCTACAGTTGCGACATCTTGCACACCTTTAATCTCATAAAACCAAATTTTTGGTATTTTATATTCATACTCATTTAATAATTTCAATGGCTCTTAAGGTTGGTGACAAAGCACCAGAATTTAAATTAAAAGACTCTTTTGAGAAAGAGGTTTCTCTTAGTGATTTTAAAGGTAAAAGAATAATACTATATTTTTATCCAAAAGATAATACTCCAGGATGTACTAAAGAAGCATGTAATTTTAAAGAAAATTGGGATTTACTTCAAAAAAATAATATTGTTGTGCTTGGTATTAGTAAAGATAATGCATCCTCTCATCAGAAGTTTATAGAAAAATTTAATTTACCTTTTATTCTTTTAACTGATCCTGAACCTTTCAATGTTTCTTCTGATTACGATAGCTATGGGCTGAAGAAATTCATGGGAAAAGAATATATGGGAATGATGAGAAATACTTTTTTAATTGATACTGAAGGTAACATCGAAAAAATTTACTTAAAAGTAAAAGCAGCAATAATGGCTGATCATATAATTGCAGACCTTGGGTTAAGCTAATTTTTTATGTAAAGGTGGTGAATTATCATCCCCTCCATAACTAAATTAGGAGTATTGATAATATTTTCTTGTTGAGTCTTTAGAGATTTTGTGAGTAATTGAGAGTCTCCTCCACAGATTATTAAAATATCCTTTTCGGGATTAAACAAACTATTAATCACGGCAGTAAGAGAGTTGATTACTCCTTTTAAGATTGCTTCTTCTGTATTAATTAAAAAATCTTTGATCGGAATATCATATTTTTGGGGAACTTTAAGATTTTTTGTATTTTGTTCCATTGATTTTAGTTGTGTTAAAAAACCTGGAAGAAGTTGACCTCCAATAATAGATCCATTTGAATTCAATTTTGTTATTGATAATATTGTTCCAAAATCTGCAATTAGCAAATCTTTTTTGAAAGGGTTTTCAATACTTTTTAAAGCGGCAATACAGGCAAGAGCTCTATCAACTCCAAAATAATCAGGAAGATTTGATAACTGAATATCTTGAGTTTTTATTTCATTTTCTTTTTTCAGCAAAAAATTTGGTAGTTTTCCTACAGAAGCCCAAATTAATTGATCAAGATCTATATTTTCGGGAACTTTTTGCTCTTTTTTGGTATGGAAGAATTTAGATTGATTTTTAGAATATTTTGCCCAATGAAGCCTACTATTGCCTACTAATAAAAAATTTATATCTGAGACCATTGTTCTATGATCAATTTAATTATTAGTGTGTATTCCACATTCTTGTTTAATCCCCCCAAATCTTGTATCTCTGCCCTTTGTTTCAATACCATCGGGACTGCTTGAATGCCAATCTCCTACAGAAGAATAACCTTTGATAAAAAGTGGATGGGCAGGTAAATTATTCTCTTCCATATAATAAAAAATATCTTTATTTGTCCAATTTAATAAAGGTCTTAAAGACAGTCTTTGACGAATTACTTCTATGAATTTCATTTTATTTCTATTTTCTGTTTGACTTGATCTAACACCGCTTGCCCAGCAGAAAATATCATATTTTTCTAGACCATTTTCTAAAGGTTTTATCTTTCTCAATTCATGATACTTATCTAAATCACTCTCTTTCTTTGTTTCCCAAAGTTTTCCGTATTTGGCCTCCATCCTTGCTGGTGATAATTCACTTTGCAGCACTTCAACTTCTAAAGATAAATTATCAATCAACCTTTCAGCGTAATGGTATGTTTCTTTAGGAAGGTAACCTGTATCTATCCAAAATATTTTGATTTTTTTTTGTAGACATAATTTACTAACCATATCTAAAAGGACTGATGACTGTATACCAAAACTTGTTGTAATAGCAAATTGATTATCAAACTTTTCATAACCCCATGTAAGCATTCCTTGAGGCTTCATATCTACTAGCTCTTGATTATATTTCCTCAAGTTAGTTTGAATATCTTTGTGGATTTTTTCAATCATTCTTCAGTTTGGTTATGAGTTTAATTTTATTTCGCTCAATTTAAAAATTATTCGTATAGTTTAATAATACATTTACGCATAACAATATTTCTCTAATGAAATCAATACAAAAACCAATAGTAATAGTTGGAGCAGGTTTTGCAGGTATGACATTTGCTTTGAATTTAAAGAATCTTAATCCTTCTTTACCGATTCTTGTGGTTGATTCTGAAACTAACTTTATATTTAAACCTTTAATGTACGAAGTTTTAAGTAAAGAAATAAGAAGTTGGGAAGCTACCCCAAAATTTGCAAATATTTTTTCTGATGCGGGTATAACTTTTTTAAGAAATTGTTTAACCAAGATTTCCTTTAAAGAAAATTTTCTTGAATTTAGTGATGATTTAAAATTAAGTTATCAGTATCTTGTTATCTGTACAGGATCTATTCCAAATAGTTTTTCTATAAAAGGTGTAGATCAAGATTGTTATTTTTTTAATGATATACACGATCTATATAAATTAAATTCTGTTTTACAAAAATCACAAGATACTGCTTTGTATAAAAAGTTATTCATAGTTGGAGGTGGCCCCTCTGGCATCGAGTTGGCTTGCAAAATTAAAGATATATTTAAAGACCAATTTGAAATTAATGTTATAGAAAAATCAAATGAAATCCTCAATAAAAACAAAATTTTTAATAGAGAACAAGCAGAAAAGGCATTAGAAAAAAGAAAAATCAACGTTCTTTTGAATTCCACAGTTAAAGAAGTCTCAGAAAATAAGATTATTATTTCTAGTGAGGTTGGAATAACTTCCTTTGATAAAGATATTGTTATTTGGACTGCAGGTGTTAAACCTAATTTGTCTTACTTAGAAACTGATCAAATAACAAAAAAATTTGGACGAATTTTAGTTAATAATAATTTGCAAATAGAAAACCATAAAAACTGTTTTGCTATTGGTGATATTTCAGTTATTGAAGGCATGGAGGATTTACCTATAACTGCTCAGGTCGCTATGCAGGAGGGAAATTATCTTGCTAATAATTTAGAACTTTTAATTCAAGGAAAAGATCCGTTACCCTTTGAATTTCAAGATAATGGTGAAATGATTAGCTTAGGAATAGGCGAAGCTTCAATTTCTGGGCTTGGTGTTACTTTATCTGGGAAATTGGCTTTTGAAGCACGAAGACTTATATATGCTTCTAAGTTGCCTGTTATTACGGAAAGCTTAAAATCTGCATCTTCATGGATATTCCAAAAAAAATCTATTTTTAAAAAGTTGCTTAAAAAAGATAATTCCAATTAAACTTTTTTGAAATATTGTTTTTGGGTATTATTGAGTTAAATAAGTTTTATATGAATCTAATTTCAGTAGTTAGTAATAATTTTGATGCGTTCATAACGGTAGTTGTTTTAATAATGTCAATAATTTTGTTTATCAAAAATACTATTGCGCCAGAATTGACTGGTTTGTTATGTGTTGGAATATTTATAGCTACAGGGGTTCTTTCTCCTGAAAAAGCTTTAGCTGGATTTGGTAGCCCTTCCTTAATCACCCTTATGGGTTTATTTGCAGTTTCCTCTGCATTATTCAAAAGTGGTGCTTTAGATAGAGTAAGAGAATTGATTTCTTCTGAAAGTATTAGAACGCCAAGGAAATTAATTTCTTTAATCGCTTTTTTGATTGCTCCAATATCTGGAATTGTTCCTAATACACCAGTAGTAGCATCTTTGTTACCTTTAATTGAAGGTTGGTGCGAGCGTAGAAATATATCGCCATCAAAAGTTTTATTACCTCTTTCTTTTGCGACTTTACTAGGTGGAACTCTGACATTATTAGGTAGCTCAGTAAATCTTCTTGTAAGCGATATTAGTCAACAATTAGGTTATGGCGCTTTGGAATTATTTAGTCTGACTTCAATTGGAATTCCTGTGTGGCTTATAGGTACAACCTATATGATCCTAGTTTCTGACGTACTTTTGCCAGATAGAGGGAGAGATAAAGAGTTTATTAAAAATGGGGATATGAATATATACTTTACTGAAGTTACTATTCCCTCTACTTCAGAATTAGTTGGACAATCTGTCAGAAATAGTAGATTGCAAAGACGATTTGATGTTGATGTTCTCGAATTACAACGAAATGGAACAGTTATTCTTCCACCATTGGCTGATATAAAGATTGAACCTGATGATAGATTAATAATCCGAGTTACAAGGGCTGACTTATTTAGGCTGCAGCAGGAACATACCATTCTATTGGGAGAAAATAAAACATCTTTTGACGGAGCTAATATTTTCTCAGATGACGAATGTACTAAAACGTTTGAAGCTCTTTTACCAGCTGGCTCAACTCTGGCTGGTGCAAGTTTGAGAGAATTAAGATTTAGGCAGCGTCATAATGCAACAGTTTTGGCACTAAGAAGAGGTCAACAAACTGTTCAGGAGAGATTAGGCCAAGCTGTTTTACGGGCTGGAGATGTTTTATTATTGCAAGCACCGTTAGATTCAATAAGAGGTTTGCAAGCCAGTAATGATTTGCTTGTTTTAGATCAATTCGAAGATGATTTACCCGTCTTGATAAAAAAACCTATATCGATTGCAATTGCAATAGGGATGGTTGTTTTGCCTTCTGTTACTAATATTCCATTAGTAGGTTCAGTTCTTTTAGCAGTTATTGCAATGGTTGCTTTTGGATGTTTAAGACCTGCAGAGATACAAAAATCAATTAGGTTAGACGTTATTTTATTACTGGGATCCTTATCGTGTTTTAGTGTTGCTATGCAGGTAACAGGATTAGCAGATTTAATTGCTTTCAATCTTAATTTTGCTCTTGATGGGTTGCCTTTGTATTTTGCACTTGTCGTAATTTTTGTATCTACCGTTATCCTTACTCAATTTATCAGTAATGCTGCTTCAGTTGCTTTGATTTTGCCCGTTGCTATTGAATTTTCAAATGTTTTAGGCATTTCACCCAGTGCTTTAATAATGCTTGTTTTATTTGGAGCAAGTCAATCTTTCTTGACTCCAATGGGATATCAAACAAATTTAATGGTTTTTGGTCCTGGAAGATATAGATTTTTTGATATCGCAAAATACGGAGCTGGATTAACACTTATAATGTCACTTATAGTGCCAGCATTGATAATTTTAAATTTCAGATAAATAAAGTGAAATTCAGAAGTCAAGTTTACAGGTTAAAAGATGCTTACAGAAAACTATCTGTTCCTCAATTTACTATTGTTACAGGCTTGTTTATTATTTTCTTTGGAACTTTAATTTTAAGCTCCCCTCTCTGTTCATCTTCAAAGGTGGGCTTGTGGGAGGCATTCTTTACATCTACTTCTGCCATAACAGTTACTGGCTTAACCATAATAGATATTGGTGTTGATTTAAATTTCTTTGGTCAAGTTTTTTTGGCTTTTATGCTTTTATCGGGTGGTCTAGGATTAATGGCTATTACGACATTTCTACAAGGTTTCGTTGTAAAGGGGACAAAGCTTAGAACTAGATTAGATAAAGGAAAGACCCTTGATGAATTTGGAGTTGGAGGGATAGGTAGAACTTTTCAAAGTATTGCTATAACTGCAACTTGTATCATATCTTTTGGCGCAATTATTTTGTATTCTTTTGGATTTGTAGATATTCAAAATAATTGGGAAAGACTTTGGTCAGCTATTTTTCACAGTATATCTGCGTATAACAACGCAGGTTTTTCTTTATGGTCAAATAGTCTCGCAGACTATAGAACAAATTTTTTGGTTAATAGTGTGTTTATTTTTCTCATTGTTATGGGTGGACTTGGATGGCGAGTAATTGATGATATTTGGAGTAATAAAAAAAATCTTTCTTATAAAAAATTGAGCCTTCATTCCAGACTAGTTATCAGGACAAGTTTATCTCTAATATTGTTCGGATCATTAGGATTCTTTATCACTGAATCATTGTTAAGCAGTCAATTTTTTAACGATTTGAATTTGTTTGAAAGGTTATTATCATCAATCTTTGAAACAGTAAGTGCAAGAACTGCAGGTTTTACAAATTACCCGATCTCCTTGAACTCTATTTCAGATACTGGTCTTTTGTTATTGATGACTCTTATGTTTATTGGAGCAAGTACTGGTGGTACTGGTGGAGGTATAAAAACAACTACATTTATTGCTTTAATGGCTGCAACTAGATCAACATTAAGAGGTCAGAAAGATGTGATTATTAGCAATAGATTAATTTCAGATAAAGTTATTCTAAAGGCAGTTGGAATTACAGTGGGATCTTTGCTTTTCGTTCTTTTAATGGCAATGCTGCTTAGTACAACTAATACGTTTATAAAAAAAGAATCATTTACATTTCTAGAAATTCTTTTTACTTGTATTTCTGCATTTGCAACAGTAGGTTTTGATATCGGTTTAACAGCGAAATTAAATCATTTAGGTCAATTCATTCTAATTATTGGGATGTTTGTAGGTAGGCTTGGTATCCTTTTGCTTTTAAGTGCCTTATGGCAGGCTCTATATAAGAGTAGAATAGAAAGACAAAAAAGAATCGGCTATCCAAAAGCTGATCTTTATGTCTAGTTTCAACTAAGTTCTGTTATGGCTGATTGGTGGCAATGGTCTCTAAAAAAAGAAGAGCAAGCTCTGACTTTTGCCGTTGTAGGTGTTGGTAGATTTGGAACGGCTGTTTGTAGAGAACTGATAAATAATGGAGCAGAAGTTTTAGCTGCAGACTACTCGGAGAAGGCTATTGATGATTTAAGACAATTAGAACCTTCTATAGAGGCAAGAGTAGTAGATTGTACGGATGAAGAATCAATGAGGGAATCAGGTATTTTAGAAATGAATACTGTTGTAGTCGGTATCAGTGAGCCAATTGAAGCGAGTATTACTACCACTCTTATTGCCAAAGATAGTGAGGGGACAAAAGTAAAAAGAGTAATTGCGAGAGCTACGAGTGATTTGCATGAAAAGATGTTAAAACGAGTAGGTGCTGACAAGGTCGTGTTTCCCTCTAGAATGCAAGGCGAACGATTAGGTTTAGAACTAGTTAGACCAAACCTGATTGAAAGATTAGAATTGGATAATCAAACTGGAATAGATGAAATAACAGTTCCAGAAGAATTTATTGGTAGATCATTAAGAGATTTAAATTTAAGAAAAAATTATTTAGTTAACGTTCTTGCTGCTGGTCCAGCAGAACAATTAACAGTCAATCCTCCTGCAAAATATATACTCGAAAGAGGAAATATTTTGGTAGTTATGGGAAAAACTGTAGATTTACAAAAATTACCTCAAAGTTAATTATTTATTATCTGATTTTTCGGTGTATCTAATTCTTTGAGGGGCTCCTTTTAATCTTTTAATACTACTTCTTTCTAATGAATCTCTAAAATGATTGGTATTAATTGCTTTTTCAGAAACAGGTGAGTTGGCCTCTCTCTCAAGATAATTTTTAATACCTTCTTGGATCAACACTTTCGCCATATTGCTAACAGTTCGTGATTCATTTTCAGCAAGGTTTGTTAACTGTTCACAAATAAATTCCGGAAGAACTACTTGTATCCTAGGGGATTTTGGCTTCCCATTAGTTGAATTTTGGCGGGTTGCCATGAGTCTTTCTGAATAACTGTTACTTATAAGTATACACAGTTAGTCAAGGGTAGTATCTTTGTGTATATTATTAGTAAGGATTAACGTACCTTTGATTTATTAGTTCATTGCTTAAATTATGAAAAATTCAAGAAAACTTGATTCGTCCCAAAAATCAGTGATTGATAAAAAGAAAAAAAAATTAACACAATCTGAGCCTCTAAATACTGACAACAGTGACGTATTAGTATCAGCAGTGATCAGTCCATATTTATTGACTCATCTTCATCAAATTCTTCAACGTTCTGAATATTATGCTCAGAAAGATGGAAGAGTATCTCATGCTGCTAATTTTGCGAAGCTAAGAAAAGTTTTGTGTGTAGATGCAAGAAGTATGGCAGATGCCTCAGCTAAAGAAATAAAAGAAACCGATCATGATTTATCTATAAATAAATATAATGAACAAAATGTAGCTTAAGGGCATATTCTATTTATATGAATTAACGAAAACTGATGACTAGTAATGTTGAAAAACTCTATAGTTTGATTGCAAACGATTCTAAAAAAAAACAAAGTTTATTCTTGATTGCTTTAAATAATCCAAAGTCAGCTTTAGAAAGAATTTGTGAGATCGGTAAAGAATTAGATATTCGAGTGACTAAAGAAGAGGTTGTGCAATATTTGGAAACTATTGATGACGAAGCAACTAAATTATGGTTAATTAAGGCTCGAGGAGGTCTTTAGTAAATGGAATAGAGGTGTTATCTTCCTTTTTTAATGGCATTATTCTTTTGTTATATCCACCACCACCAGCTAATGTCCAAAAAAACCAATAACTTGGTATGGCTAGTGCAGCAGCGATGAAAATTACTACAATTTGTTCTATTCTTTTCATAGCATAATTTTATTCCACAAAAATTTATTTTGTTAAAAGTCTCTAATTTGTAAATTCAATTTTTTAAAGTGATTAGATTTGAAAACATAAGCAAAATATACTCTACTGATGTTGTTTTAAAAAATATTAATTGGGAGATTAGGCAGGGCGAAAAGATAGGCTTAGTTGGGTCTAATGGTGCAGGCAAATCTACTCAATTTAAAATCTTAATTGGTGAGGAAGATCAAACGAGTGGGTTAGTGCTAAAGGAAGGAAGTCCAAAAATTTCTCACTTAAAGCAGGAATTAGATTGCAATTTAGGACGAACAGTAAGAGAGGAATTGGAAAGTTCTTTTAAAGATATTCAATTAGTCTCTCATAAACTGTTAGAGATTGAAAATCAAATGAAATTTTTACAGGCAAGCAGGGACCCTAAAAAATTAGACAAACTTGTAAATCAGTTAGCGAACTATCAAGAAAAATTTGAAGCTTTGGGTGGCTATCAAATGCAAGCAGAGGTAGATAAGGTGTTACCAAAACTAGGTTTTTCTGAGAAAGATGCCGATAAATTACTAGGTGATTTATCGGGTGGATGGCAGATGAAAGTAGCTCTTGGAAAAATTATTTTGCAAAAACCTGATTTACTTTTACTCGATGAGCCAACTAATCATTTAGATTTAGAAACAATTTTTTGGCTAGAGGAGTATCTAGTTTCTTTGAAAATAGCAATAATATTAATCAGTCACGATAGATATTTCTTAGACAAATTATGTAAAAAGATTATTTTTATAGAAAGGGGAATTTCAGAAACATTTAATGGTAATTATTCTTTTTTTGTTGAGCAGAAATCTTTAAATGAGGAATCTCAACAAAAAGCTTTTGAGTTGCAGCAAAAAGAGATTGCAACTCAAAAGAAGTATATTGAAAGATTTCGTGCTAGTGCAACAAGAAGTACACAGGCTAAAAGTAGGGAGAAACAATTAAAAAAGATTTTAAAAATTGATGCGCCTATTTCAAGAAAAAAAATTCCTTCTTTTAATTTTCCAGATTGTCCTCGCTCCGGTAAATCAGTTTTACAAATTAAGAATTTATCACATAGTTTTGAAGAAAAAATACTTTTGTTAGATGTTAATTTAAAGGTTTCTGCTGGAGAAAAAATAGCAATTTTAGGACCTAATGGATGTGGTAAATCTACTCTGCTCAAGTTGATTATGAGACAAATAAAACCTGAGATAGGAGAAATTAATTTAGGTAAACATAATATAATTACAAGTTATTATGAGCAGAATCAGGCTGAAGCCCTTGCTGTTGAAAAGCAAGTTATTGATTTAATTTACGAAAAATCTCCAGATTGGTCTCAACAAAAAGTAAGGACATTCTTAGGAGGATTTGGATTTTACAATAATGCTGTTTTTAAATATGTTGAACAACTTAGTGGGGGCGAAAAAGCCAGATTAGCATTGGCTTTGATGATTATGAATCCGAGTAATTTTTTGCTCCTTGATGAACCTACGAATCATTTAGACCTACAAACCAAGGAGAATTTAGAACTTGCAATTAATAACTATAAAGGTACAGTAATTTTTATTTCTCATGATAGGTATTTTATTTCTAAAGTTGCAAATAGAATTATTGAAATAAAAAACTCTAAATTGTTATCTTTTAGTGGTAATTATGAATATTTTTTAGAGAAAAAAGGATTAAACAAATAATTTAAGAAATTTTTCTTTCCTTCTGGTTTTATTGAAAGATTTTTAAAAAACTTTACAATCCTCTAGGCATGATCACTTATTTATCTTTACATACTTCATGACTTTACTTAATCTAATATTTATCAATTTACTTTATTTAATATATTTATGAAAAAGTCTGATTTAAAAGAAAGTAATTATTTTATGTCTGATCCTGTAGAGAGTTATTTTGAATGTATTTCTAGTTGTGATATTTCTGATGGTATTTGTATCTCAAAATGCGTAGAAATATTACGGGATGAAGACGGTTAAAAATTTAACTTTTTGATAAATTTTTAATATCAGTAGGTTTCACTTTTAATGTAATAATTTTATTTTTTCTTTTCAACGTTACGTTTATAAACTTATTAATTCCATTATTACTTATCTCATTTATGACATCTGAGGAATTAGTAATATCTTTTTCGCCCACTTTTAAGATAATGTCATTAATAAAAATCCCACTTTTTTCGGCAGGGCTATTTGGGACAACATATCCTACTTTTACAATACTTTTATTATTCTCAAAGTAATTTTCGTCTATTAAGTTTATTCCAATCATCGGGTGAATTACTCTGCCATCCTTAATAAGTTGTGAGGCGATATCTTTGGCTTTATTTATTGGAATTGCAAAACTTAAACCTGCTCCAGGACCTGATCTTATTAGGGTGTTTATTCCAATTACCTCTCCTTTACTATTTAGTAATGGCCCACCAGAATTCCCAGGGTTTATTGCTGCATCTGTCTGAATTAATTCAAATTTTTTGTCATAAATGCCTAATTGGGAGACATTTCTATTTAAATTACTAATTATCCCAAGAGTGACTGTATTTTCCAATCCAAAAGGATTGCCAACAGCTATTGCCCAATCGCCAACTTCTATTTTTGTTGAATCCCCAAGTATTGCTTTTGGCCAAGGACCCTGACCTTCAAGCTTAACAACAGCTAAATCAGTCAGTAAATCTTGTCCAATTAACTTTCCTTTATATTTTGCGCCATTAGATAAGCCTACGACTAATTTTTCAGATCCATTAACAACATGGGCATTAGTCATAACAAGACCATCTCCAAATATGAAACCACTCCCCTGACTCTGTTCAATTCTTGGTTTGTTTTCAGGGGGAAATTCTAAGCCAAAAAACCTTTCAAAATACGGGTCTAAGAAAATTCTTGAATCCCTAGAAAATTGTTTATTTTTAACAAATTTTTGAGAGTCAATAGTTACTACAGAAGCCCCTGCTTTTTTTACTGCTTTTGTTATGAAAGAAATATTTGAAATTTTAGATTCTTTATCAAGATTTTGATTTGAAATCGGCTTAGATATTAAGTTTGATTGGTTAATTAAAATAATTGTTAAATAAGAAAAAAAAATTAATTTTTTAAATGAGTACTTTTTATATTTTTTTTGTGCCAGACTCATTAAAAACATTTTAAAGTTTTTTCTTAATTACAATGATTATATAATTTTCCAAAATTGTTTGGTAAATTCAGAATTTGTTTAATTAGAGTAGCTAAATTAATTTTTTTCGAGCTATTATAAATTAAAGTCACTAAATAATAATCATTTTAATGTCATTTTTATTTCCTATTATTTATTCAGCTGCACTTACATACCTCGTTTGGAAGGCTTTTAAAGTAATGTCAAATGGTTGGGGAGTTTTTGATAAAGATCAAAGTCGTTCGTTTAAAACTAATATTAAACAAAAGAAGTATACAATTCATCCTGAACTTCTTGATAAATCAGGAAATATAACTCAAGAAGAATTATTGACTGTAAGATTTTCTAATGATACAGATTCTACTCTTGAAGAAAAAGGAACTACTACTGATTAAAGTCACTAAACTATCTATAAGGGAAAAAAATTGGAATTAAGAACAAAAATTGTTTCTGGAGTCATCAGATCACTTAAGTTGCCTCCTAGGTTTCGTCTAAAAATGGTCAAAGATGATCCTGTGAGATTGGAATTAAGCCTAACTCCTTCTTACGGAAAAAATCCAGTAGTTGTTGGCTTAGTAGAATCTCTTGACTTAGTCGCTAGAAGAGATAGAGAAGGCAGAATGCCTAGAGACTTACAAGGGACTTGGGATTGGACTGTAAGGCATGGGAAAGTAAGTACTGGAGGTTGGAACCCTATGCTTAAAGAGGCGCTTCAAACAATGTTTGAGACAGGACTACCTGCCATAATATATGAAGAATTAACTGGAGATGAATATAAACCAGTTGATGGAATGAGACACGTCAGATAATTAAAAATTGATTTTCCATAAATCTAACCGTCAAACGCTAAAATAATTTTAAATATTTTAACTACCTACCATGAATGATGATAATCAACCAAGATTTGGCTTCGTAAATTTTGCAGAAACATGGAATGGCAGAATGGCCATGATGGGTATATTGATAGGCTTAGGTACAGAATTGATTACAGGTCAAAGTATTTTAAGACAAATTGGAATTGGTTAAATATTTCATTTAGAAAATTTAAGCTAATTACTTAATTTCTTCTGCTTTTATTTCAATAGTAGTCTCACTTGGTTTTTTAAAATTTTGGGAGTTATTTGAATTGCCATGATCTAACTCTGCTCCACAATTTATACAGGTATCATTCCTTCCAAATGATATATTTCCACATTGATTACAAATATTTATTTTAGACTTTATGGAATTAATGCTTATCAATGAAATCAAAAATATTAATAGCGGAATTAAAAATATCAGTAATAATATATTACCAATAAAATGTAATAAAAAGTTAAGTCCAAAAATTGGAAGAACTATTAAAAATATTGAAGAATAGAATACTAAACTTTTGTTCATTTAATAAAAGAAATCATATTTTTTAGTTAAGTTAATTACGTCTTCTTCTACTTATCAAAGACATACTAGCTATGACAACACTCCAACATTGTCCAAAATATAAAATAACTCCTAGGAGCCATACCCATAAAGTAAGTACTAAAAAACCTCCAATAAAACCATAAGCTTGAAATCTAACACCAAGAGAAAGGATACTTTTACTAACTGCGAGGTTAAGAGTAGTTAGTCCAATTCCGATAAGAATTGAACCTGGAATTAGTGGTTTTAAGGGAACTTTTCTACTTGGTAAAAGTGCTTGCAGTAATAAAGCCATTAATGAAAAACCCACAAGTGGAAAAGCGAATTTGCCGACTTGCAAAAGTGGTAATTTCATGAATAAATCAGAAAAAAAATTACTGGAATTGGAAAGATTCTCTAAAACCGTCGTTGGAATCATTCTAAGATTTGCACTAATTTGATCTAATACCATCAGAAAACCTATAAAAAAAACTATTAAGAAAGCTTCAATTCTATTCCTAAGAAATCTTGAGGCTTGTTCTTGCCATGGAGATATTACTTTCCTGGAGGGGAGCTCGTCTTCCCAAAGTCTATCTGAACCTCTTTGAAGCGATAAGTAAGCGTTGCCTGCAGTAAATAGTAAAAACATAGCTCCTAAAATTCCTGCTCCAAATCCTTGATCAATTAATTTGAATAAGGTTGTCTCAACTAATTCAACAACCGATGGAGGTAAGATTTGAGCTGCAATAGATATTATTTGTTGATCTAAACCTTCTTGCTTCCCTAGAAACCAAGACGCTATTGAAAGAGAAATAAGAAGTATCGGAAAGAATGACTGAAGTGTGTAATATGCAAAAGCAGCGCTTAAATCAATGCAATCTGATTTACTCCATCTTTCACATGCACCCCATAAACTTTTAATAATCCAAGTTGAACTGCGCTGCATATCAATTCTCTTCAAATATTTCTCCCAAGTCTTTTTTATTGTATCTAATCGGGATATTTTTCAAGTCTTTTATAAATTTTTGAACTATTTTTCCACTAATAAATTACCCCATGGCCTTAATATTTTAATTTTTTCTTTTGTCCAAGCAGCAATTAGTGGAAAATTAGTGTCTTGTAAGTCTTGTTCTGCCGACAAATGCATAGGGTTCATTTCTAACCATTCAATGGAGCAATTTAGTTCCTCAAGTAATAGCCATGCTGCT
The DNA here is from genome assembly GCA_003209655.1 of Prochlorococcus sp. AG-442-M23. Taxonomy (GTDB): domain Bacteria; phylum Cyanobacteriota; class Cyanobacteriia; order PCC-6307; family Cyanobiaceae; genus Prochlorococcus_A. Next base: position 431,403 of record QCPW01000001.1, read on the forward strand.
GCAATATCCCATATTTTGGGAGTTGATTCTATTGCTCCAAATGTTTGACCCATCGCAACACTTGTTAGATTTAAACTAGACACACCCAGAAGTCTTATTTTTCCGGGAAAAATAGAATTAGGGTTTTTTTGTAAAATTTTAATTGATCTACTGCATAATGATACGCATTCACTTCTTTGGGTATTATTTTCAACTTCTATTTTTTTGTTATTAAGCCAAACACCTTTTCCTTTGATCGCTACAAATTTTTTCTTTAATGTAGGAATGATTAGAAATGAAGATTGAGGTTCACCATCCACAAATCTTGCAACCGATATAGACCAATATGGAATTCCAGCGGCAAAATTTGTCGTACCATCAAGAGGATCTACTATCCAATAAGCTTTTGTTTTAGGAACTAACTTTCCACCCTCTTCACTTAAAACCCCCTCATTGGGAGCAATTATAGATAGAGCATCTACGATCTTTTTATCACTCCATAAATCACAACTTGTAACTAAGGAACCGTCTGACTTATTACTAGCACTGATGTTCCCAAAGTCTTTTAATTGGCGATCACTAACTAATTCAAATAAAGAATTTAAATCTTTTAACTGTTGATTGGATAAATTATTTTTATTCATAACCTGATTTGGCAAATAGATTGAATATCATTTTTTGTGAAACTTTTGTTTTCATTACAAACATTACTTTTTTTCAGATAAGTCAATCTCTCTAATTCATCTAAATTTAGATTGTAATTGTAAATGGCATTAATTTTTTTTGAATTAGCATTACTTAAATCTTTTTGTCTTATGAGGACGTCTTTAAGTGTAGATATTCCAACGTCATATCTTAATCTTGCTAGTCTGAGAGACTCTTCTGTAGAAGATATTTCTTTAAGAGATGATAATATTTTTTCTTCGTTTAATTTTAAATTTAAATATGCTTTATTAATATTTTTTTCTAAGATATTTGCAAGATTGTTGTACATGTAATCTTCTGATATGGCATCTGAATTAACTGATTTATTTAAATTTTTATTTTGCCCTCCATCAAAAACATTCCAACCAAAGTTTAAGCTCACAGTATTCGTATATGAAGACCCTGATTTTTTAGGATTTATTTCAAATGCTAAAGAATCACCTTTAAAAAATGAACTAGTTAAAGTATTACTAATATAAATATTCGGCTTATAAGTATTTAGATAATTTTTAGCTTGCTTTTGTTTAATAGATTTTTTAAGATTAATATTTTTTAGGGAAAGACTATTATTTAAACCTTCAGTTATATTTTTGTTTAATTTATTGTTCCAAAACCCTACTAATTTTTGGTTTTGATTAATTACAAAATCGCCTTTTATATTCAAGATCTCTCTTAGTGCAACTTTGTTAATTTGATTTTGAATTTTTTGTTCATTTAGTGCTTGTCTATCTCTAGACAATTGCGCATCGGCTTCAAGAATTTCGAATTTTGTACCAATCCCTGCATCATATTTTGATTGCGCATCTTTCAAACTATTAATTGATAAATCAAGAGATAATTGTTTGTTTTGAATATCTTGATAAGATTTTTGAAGCTTGTGATATCTAGATTTTGCTTCTTGTATTAAATCTTTCTTTTTAATCTCATAGTTATTTTTTGCTATTACAAAATTATCTTTGGCTATTTGAATTTCTAATCCTCTTAGAGGATCTATTAAATCTAACTTAATATTTAGAGAAGGATTTGCTGAGAATTGAGAAGTTTTTGTAGTATTTGAAGTACTACTATAGTTTTTACCTGCAACATATTTTGGCAATCCACTGGCCTGCAAATCTAATGAAGGATATCTTTTGGCGATTTTGCTCGAAAGATTAAAACTGGATGATTTGACTAAATTTTCTAATGCTTTTAGTTCTTGATTATTTTTTAAAGTAAGGTTATTTATTTCTGAGTAATTAACGAATATTTGATTTGCTTTTTCTTGTAAGATTTCTTCAATATTATTTCTGCTTTTACTTAAAAGTGCTGTTTGAGGATTAAAGAATAAAAAAAGAGGAAAAACTAAAATTGGATATATAAGTCTTCTAAGCATAATTGAGTATTTTTTGAGTATTTGATATTCCAATTAGATTATTAATAATATCATTTGTATCATCAAGAACGTGAATATTTGTTTTTAATTTCTTTGAGACTTCAGTTATATCTTTGTCATCTAAAAACAAGTTGCTATTAAACTTTAGCATTATTGATGGGATGAAAATACATTCTCCTAAATCTTTATTAAAAAGCCCAGAAATCAAATCTTCACCAGTTAAAAGTCCTGTAACAACTTGATCTTGTCCCCAATAAACACTTGGTAAGCCATATAATTTAACCGTAAGTCCATCAATACTATTTAGTTTCTCAACTGTAGGAAGAAGTGCTTCATAAACTAATTTCCCAACAATCCAACTAACTTTTCTTTTTTTATTTACTTTTTTAGGCAGAGATTTTGTTTTGGTTTCTAATGTTTTAAGAAAAAATCTAATTGAACCAACTCCATTAGATTCTTGGGGCATATTTTCATATGATTTATAACTTGGTAATTTGATACCAGCTATTAAGTACCATTCATCCGCAAGCCAACAAAAGCGGGTTCCAATACTTTTTTGAAGAAAGGTTTGAATTTTCTCTACTTGTTTAATAGTTTTTTTTGCATATTCTTTATCAATTGAAATTAGACCATCTTGTTCGGGTCTAAACTTTGTAAGGCCGACTGGGACAATGGCTACAGAGAGAACTGTTTTAAAATTTTTTTTATGAAATTTTGCAAGGTCATAGATAGATTTTTCTAAGATTTTACCATCGTTAATTTTCGGGCATATTACTATTTGAGCATGTATTTGGATTGAATTTTGTTTTAACCATTCAATTTGATTAAGAATTTGACTTGCTTTTTTATTTTCTAATAATCTTTCTCTAGTATTTGGATCTGTGGCATGTACCGATACAAAAAGCGGTGATAGTTTTTGAGTGGATATTCTATTCCAGTCATCTTTGTTTAGATTTGTAAGTGTTAAATATGAACCATATAAAAAACTTAGTCTATAGTCATCATCTTTTACGTAAAGACTTTTTCTTTTTCCATTGGGTTGTTGATCTATGAAGCAAAACGGGCACTTATTATTACATTGTTTAATAGAGTCGAATAATGCATCTTTAAAATTTATACCTAAATTTTCATCTTGATCTTTTTCAATATTGATATTATGAATTTTCTTGTTTTTGTCTAAAACTGAGATATCTAAAATTTCTTCACTAATTAGGATTTGATAATCAATTAAATCTCTTGGTTTCTTTCCATTAATACTAATAATTGAGTCACCTGATTCAAAACCTATTTCTTCAGCAATAGAATTATTTTCAACACTTTCAATTTCTGCTGGATTAATTTTGTAATTTATATTAGGAATTAAAAGATCATTAGAATCCTCTTTATAATTGATTTCTTTCCACACGATTAAAGGGCCAAACTTTTAACTATATATTTATTGTAAACTTATATAAGACTCAAAGTATATTAAATACTCTTAAAATACTAAAAATGGTTAATTTATTTCAACTATAAGTCTAATAAAATATGTATAGAGCAGTTTTATTAACCTAGATCTAGATTAATTCAAATATTTTAAAGCCTTAAAGCATTGGAAGAATTAATTACAAAAAAGATAGAAGTCAAAGATAATTTGGAACCTAGATTTCATGATGAAATTGATATTTTTAAAAGAAATTTCTTATCTCGACCAATTTCTTTAAGATTATGGTCTTCTTTTTTTGTAATTTTGCCAATTTTTGTTCAAGCACCATGGGTTAGATTCGAACCTATAAGTGCTCTTTGTACGACTTTTATTATTCTTTTAGTGGCATTTTTGCTATCTAGAAAAGAGAAAGATAAATGGTTTATTGTCGGTTCCTTATTATTAGGAGTCTCAGGAAGTTGGCTTGGGGGGTGCTTATTTTGGGGCTGGTTAAGTGCTTATCCTATTTTACATATCCCGGTTGAAGCGGTGGCATTACCTCTTGCTATGGTTGGACTTGGAACAAAATGGAAAATCGGCTCAAGTTTTTATATTTCTTCTTTGTTTGGAACAGCTATGACAGATATGGCAATATTTTTTACAGGAATAATGGATCAATGGAAGGAGGTTATCACTGCAGATTCTAGGAATGCTCCATTAATACTTCAGAAAACATCTGAAAATCTTATTCATTTAAAATCTTTGTCTATTATTATTTTGATGGGCTTGATACTTTGGTTAATATCAAAAGAAATTTTTAATATTGCAATTGCTAATTCTGCAAATGGAAAGGCATTTTTAGTATCTAGTTATGTAATTCAAACTACTTTAATTGTTGATGGTATTTTTATTTTCTTGGCGATTATTCAACCAACATTTAGTGGGTTGGTTTAATGTTAAGGCCGCCATTTTCGCAAGAACTGATTTCGATTAATAATTGGGATGTAATCGTTATAGGTGCTGGAGCTGCAGGACTTATGACTTGCCTTGAATTACCTGCAAATTTAAGGGTGCTTCTTTTAAATAGAAACACTAGCAAGGTATCTTCTAGTAGATGGGCACAAGGAGGGATAGCATCTGTTATTAGGGAAGATGATTCATTTGAACTTCATGCTGATGATACGTTAAAAGCAGGAGATGGACTATGTGATTTTAAAGCTGTAGAAATGCTAGTTAAAGAAGCCCCAGGTTGTGTTGATAGGTTGCAGAATTTAGGCATGATTTTTGATCAAAGTTCTGATCAACTAGCTACTACTTTAGAAGCAGCTCATTCTCGAAGAAGAGTCTTGCATGTAAAAGATCGTACTGGAAGAGCATTAGTAGAAGTTTTAGAAGATCATGTTGAAAATAAAAAAAATATTCTTCACTGTAGGGGTGTAAGAGTAACTGAACTTTTTATTGAAAATCAAGAATGTAAAGGAGTTCAGGTTCTTGATGGGGCGAATTTATATTGGATTCAATCGAGAGCGGTTGTTTTGGCTACAGGTGGAGGTGGGCATTTATTCACTAATACAACTAATCCTGCTCAATCCTCTGGAGAAGGGATTGCTCTTGCATGGAAAGCAGGCGCTGCAATTGAAGATTTAGAGTTTGTTCAATTTCATCCAACTGCTTTAAAATTTTATGGGGCTCCTTGTTTCTTGATATCTGAGGCACTTAGAGGAGAGGGGGCCATTTTAGTCGATAAAAATGGTGAAAGCCCAGTTAAAAATCTTAAAAATCGTGATTTAGCTTCTAGAGACCAGGTTAGTAGAGCAATTATGAAGAATATGCATGACAATAATGTAAATCATGTTGGTTTAGATCTTAGGTATATTGATCCAGAAAAAATTGTCGAGCGATTCCCCACAATTTTAAGTCGATGTCAGGATTATGGAGTTAATCCATTAAATGAGGTTATTCCTGTCGCTCCAGCAGCTCACTATTGGATGGGAGGTGTCAAAACTGATTTGAGTGCTTCTTCTACAAGAAAAGGATTATATGCCGTAGGAGAAGTTGCTTCCACAGGCGTTCATGGCGCGAATAGACTTGCAAGTAATTCACTGATGGAATGTCTTGTTTTTGCTAGAAAAATGTCTTCGATTGTTCTTAATTATCCTTCTAAATTCGAAAAATTAGATAGATCAATCCAAGAGTTAGATATTGAAGATCCGCAAGAAGATCAAATTTCTAAAATTGCAGAAAAAATTGATGAATTAAGAAAACTATGTTGGTCAAATCTAGGTGTATCTCGAAAAAAGTTAAATATGAGTAAATTTCTTGATACTATTCAAAATGATATGGCTCATTTACAAAAAAATTCCTTACTAAACAGTCTTGAAAAAATAAGAATTGATCAAAGAATTAAACTTACTGAACCAAATAGGAGAGCATTGAATCTTTTACTTGATTTAAAGAATAGACAAATAACAACTACAACTTTATTAAAAGCTTGTCTATTTAGAGAAGAGAGCAGAGGAGGGCATTATAGAGATGATTTTCCAGATAAAGATAAAGATTGGGAATGCCACACTAGACAACAGTTAGATCAAAAAATTCAAAAAAGATTTATTAAAAATTAGAATCTCCTGGATAGCCTGTCTTTATAGCTAATTCATTCAAGTCGCGAGTACCACTAATGATTTCTCCATTTATTTCCCAAGAAGGAAATCCACTTATTCCTTTCGTTTGGCATAGCTCATACTCATTATCTTTACCATCTTTAGCACATTCAACTACTTGTAATTCTTTGACTGCTTCTTTACCAAATAATTGTTTCTGATCGTGGCAATGAGGGCACCAATATGCACTATACATAACAACATTGTTTTCACTTAAAAATTTTGCAAATTTTACCTTCTGGGGAGAGCTTGAAGTGGTAATTATTGGCGATACATTTTCAGTGGGGCTTGCAACATCAATAGCATTAGAAGGATCAACGTTTGTTGACCAAATTAGGCCCCCCAGCAGGACACTAATGGCTACAATGAAACCTCTAAAAATCATAGGTTCTCTACTTTCAAACTTTGCTCCAATCATAGAAATTATAAAGATAGAAAACGATAAAATTGCTGAAAGTATACAAAAAAAGCAATATGCTTGAATCTTAAAAAACATTATATTTATCAATAAAAAGCTAAATGTTGATGACGCACAAGATATTAGAAATACTAACCACCATAAAAACCTATTTAGTGTTTCTTTTGGGGAAATTAAATTAAGCGAAAGTATTATTGTGATAACTAATATTGATAAATATGTTATTAATCCAGCTAATGAGAGAGGTATATTAACTTGATTATTTTCAAATAAAGTACCCCAAGGACTATTTAAAACTGTTTCACAACCATTTTGTATACCTGGGCATGAAAGCGAAGTAAATAGTCCCCAGTTTTTTAAAGTAATCGAACCAGTGTCAACTATGCCTATAGTGCTAAGAATTGCGATTATAATTTTTGGCCATTTCAAATCTTTTTTATTTCTTCTGTTTAAAGTCTTAAGGGCCATACAAAATGAAAGTTTGTGATTTTCATTATCTATCCTAATATTATCTTGGCATAAGAGTTACATACGAAATGCTTTTTAAATCTTTTAAGTCTTATTTTTCAAGTCGTGAAACAAAATAGTCTCAATGAAAAAGCAAAAAAACTCTCTAAGATTGCATTCAGTCATGTTGGTTGCGAGAAAAATCTTGTTGATACTGAACATATGCAAGGCTTATTAGATAAAGAGGGTTATGAAGTTGATAGCAATATAAATGATGCAAATGTTGTAGTTGTAAATACTTGTAGTTTTATTGAAACAGCTAGAGAAGAATCTATTAGAAAAATTCTAGAATATACAAATCAAGGCAAGGAAGTAATAGTTGCGGGCTGTATGGCGCAGCATTTTAAAGATGAACTTATAAAAGAAATCCCTGAAATAAGAGGTTTGGTTGGGACAGGAGATTATCAAAAGATAGCCAAGGTTTTAGATAGAGTAGAAAAGGGGGAAATCGTTAATGAAGTTTCAAAAATACCGGAATTTATTGCAGATGAGGAAATACCTCGTTTTGTAGATAAAAACAAATTTGTTGCTTATCTTCGTATTGCTGAAGGCTGCAACTATAATTGCGCTTTTTGTATTATTCCTAAGTTGAGAGGTCCTCAAAGAAGTAGAACAATAGAATCTATAGTTTCAGAAGCCAAAAGTCTTGTAAAGCAGGGTATTCAAGAAATTATATTAATTAGTCAAATAACAACTAATTATGGTCAAGATATTTATGGAAAACCATCATTAGCCAAACTTTTGAATGAGCTTTCTAAAGTTCAAATTCCTTGGATAAGGATACATTATGCTTATCCAACGGGTTTAACTGATGAAGTTATTAGAGCTTTCAAAGATTCAAAGAATATAGTACCTTACTTTGATTTGCCACTTCAGCATAGTCATCCAGATGTTTTGAAGAGTATGAATAGACCTTGGCAGGCTTCTTTGAATGAATCAATTTTGGAGAAAATTAGAGAAGAAATTCCATCTGCCGTATTAAGAACTAGTCTCATTGTTGGTTTCCCAGGAGAAAAAAAAGAATATTTTGAACATCTTCTCGAATTTTTGGATAGACACAAATTTGATCATGTAGGAGTGTTTATTTTTTCTCCTGAGGAAGGAACTGCAGCTTTTGATTTGCCAAATAAAGTATCCCCAGAGGTTGCAGAGGCAAGAAAAGATAACGTTATTTCAGTTCAACAAAATATCTCTAAAGATAAAAATCAGTCATATGTTGGTTCAAAAATGAAGATTTTGGTAGAAAAAATATCACAAAATAAAGAATTAATTGGTAGGTCGTACAATTTTGCGCCGGAAATCGACGGCAATGTGATTTTATCTATTAATGCTAATAATGATTTGAAAAATTATATTGGTAAATTTGTTGAAGCAAATATTTCTTTTGCGGATGAATATGATTTGTATGGAGAGACTATTAAAATTTTGTAGTTTTTTAAATTAATTTAACTGCTCTTAAGAGCTTATCTAATGCGAAAGCAGCTCCAAAACCAAAACCAATAAATGCAAAATAGAAAATGATGTTCATTAATTTTTTTATTTTTATTTAATTTAACATCAGATTAAAAGATTAGATTTTTTCGTTTAATTTCTTAATCTTGGATGTAGGGTAATTTTTTGTATAAACATTCTTCTGCTTTTTGTAATTCCCGGCCTAAATATAGAGCATGATCGAATCTGGTTATTAAGTCATTTCTTTTTTCAGTGATCAATATTCCTATTTGTTTCGCACTAATACCTTCAAAAACTTCATTGCTAATTCTTTTATTTTGAGAATCGCATTTAATTGGTTCATTTGTTTCTGGGTCAAGCGCATATCCTTCATCATTAATATGATTTAGAAAATGCTCTAAAATTATTTTATTTTCTTCTAAATCTACTTTTATAATAAAATAACCGTTTGGATCTAAGTCTATATATCGGTTAGATAGATTATTATCAATCTTTATTTTTTCATCGAAACTTTTACTAGAATCCATTCTCAGAAGTTAATAAAAAACTATATTACTAATATAATCTTTGGTAAAGCCAAACAATTTTTTATTTAAAGGGTATAGATTTATTTTCAAAATCAATTTCCATCTCGGTTTGTTTATTAACTTCATTTAGCCAAGGATAAATTATATTTTCCATATTTTTGTCAAACCACTTATGCACGCTAACGGTGCTTTTTGCAAAGAACCCCCTTCGCCTTTTATGTTTACCACCCGCTCCAGGATCAAACAAATGGATATTATTTTTTATTGCCCATTCAATTGGCTGGTAGTAGCATAATTCAAAATGTAAATTAGATATTTCTTCTTGGCTACCCCAATATCTACCCCATAAGTTATTTTTATTTTTAACGCACATCGACATAGCAAAAATATCGTTCGAATTATTTTTTGATGCGCTAAAAAGTAAAAGATTTTTTTTATTTTCAACAATTTTTTCGAAAAATGTAGATGTTAGATATTTACTTCCCCAAACTCCCCACCTCGAACAATGCTGTTCATAAAAATTATGCATTTTTTTGAGGATTTCTTGGTTTATATCATCTTCATTAAAAATTTTTACTTTAATATCTTGTTTAGTAATTGATTTCCTCTCTTTTTTTATATTTTTTCTCTGATTAGAGTTAAATCTAGAAAGAAAATCATCAAACGTTTCTTCTCCATTACTTCTCCATTCACTGCTGGAATTTATCCATTCATGGTATCCCAAAGATTTAAGATGGTTTCCCCAGCTTTCATCAATATATAAAAAATTACAACTTAAAATTTTGTTTGTAATCGCAAAGCTTTCGATATGGTTTATAAGTAAATTTGTAATTTCTCTCTTATCTTTATTTTTTTTATAAAGAAATTGATATCCATTTACAGGACTATAAGGACTCATTCCAATTAATTTGGGATAATAATTTAAATTCAGCTCTTGAGCCAATCTTGCAAATGATTGATCAAAAATGAATTCTCCATAGCTATGGTTTTTTAAAAAGAGTGGAGCAATTCCTAATATTTCTTCATTTTTATAAGCAACAAAATATAGAGACTGCCAACCAGTTTCTCTTGAAACACTTTTTGATATTTCAAGGTTTCTAAGCCAGGTCCATTCATAAAAAGGATTATTGAGTTCATTTGCTAATTCATTCCATATCTCCTTGGAGATTTCCTTAATTGAAAATTTGACTTCAACTTTATGTGTTTTTTGGTTCATTTATTATTGAATCTATTTAAATTTTTTTGTAATGAACGTGGATTTCATTATTCATTAAATTTTTAATTGATTTTATTTCCCATAGTCTGTTGAGATTAAAAATCTCATTTGTTTGTTCTGGAGGGATCCATGTATATCTACCTCCAATAATTCGTGGAATTATTGTAATTTTTATATCTGTTATTAGATCCTCTTTTAAAAATGAATTTATAAGTTTTGCACCTCCTAAAAGCGCTAGATCATTTATTCCTTGTTTTTTGAGTAAAATTAATGTTTTCCCCCATGAATCTTCGAAAAAGAGTTGTTTCTCGAAGTAATTATTAGACGAATTATCAACTCTACTAGAGCTTATTAGCCATCTTCTAATTGGTTGACCAAAGTATTTCCAATTACTGTTAAATTTTTTGCTATTTGAAGCAACTATAGAAATTGGTTGGCTTTTTGATATCTTTACTTCGTCATTATCATTGAGATTTTTAATTAGGTAAGTTGATTCATGAGCTATTAAAGTACCTAAACCAAAAATAGTGGCATCAACCATTGATAAGTTTTGATTCAACATTTTTTTGTCTTCTTCGCTTCCAAGATGCGATTCTCCACCTCCAGGAAATGCAATTCTCCCATCAAGACTAGATGCTATAACAATTATTACTCTTGGGATAATCAAGTTTGTGTGACTAAACTATTTTCAAATTTCAACTTCAATGAATTGGTTAACTTTTGATCAACATAAATTTCTGCAGCATTATTTGGGCTCTCTTGGAGTCTTATTTTGTGTAATGTTGCACCAAGGTTATGTATTGGTTTTTTAAGAATATCAGAAATATATAAAGCTATATTTTCAGCAGTTGGAACACAATTATGGAAAAATTCGATGTCTTTATTTAGAAAAGTATGATCTAGTTGTTCAACAACCAAATCATTAATTATCTTTTGGAAGGCAGATAAGTCGCAAACCATTCCTGTTCTTTTATCAATTTCTCCTTTTACAGTTATATCGACAAGATAGTTATGACCGTGTCCATTAACTCTGGCACATTTCCCATAGATTTTTTTATTTTCATCAAAGGATATCTCTGCTTTTGCAAGTCTATGAGCGGCTGCAAAATGAGTTTGAACTGTTAAAAATGCTTCCATGTTTTTTCCAAAATAATCGGCCCATAAATTTGGGTTTTCATAAAGCCTTAGACTTGTAAGAGGTAAATCATCCTTTAAACGACTCCAAATGACCTTTACTAATGCTTCAGTTGTCGGAAGTACACCCTCTTGATTATTAACATTAAATTCAGGCCAGACATCATTTAAAAAACGAAAATCTAATTGTCCAGTAACCTTATCTTTAATAGAGTGTTTTACATCAGAGAGATTCAGTACCATTCCATCAGAGTCTAGTTCGCCACCCATTGAAACAATAAGTTCATAATTATGACCATGACCTGGAGCAATACTGCACTTTCCAAAAAGAGATAAATTTTCTTCTGGGCTTTTTTCAGGAAGCCAATAACGGTGACTAGAACTAAAGCAGGCACGTCTAGTTATGACGCATTCACGTCCTTTTCCATGTAATGGTTTGGATTGTGTAGAAGTCATACCTGTCTGCGATAATACTATCTTAAGGTTTTAAATACGCTTTTGTCTTTATGGAAGAATCCATTATCGAAAAAACAGTTCATACTATCAAGGGCAGAAGCATATTTTTAATAGGAATGATGGGTTCTGGCAAGTCACAAACTGGGTTGAAGCTGGCTGAATTATTGAAGTATAAATATATTGATTTAGATTCATTAATAGAGAAGTTGGCAAAAAAATCTATCAATCAAATTTTTAATGATGAAGGAGAAGATAATTTCCGTGAATTAGAAGCAAACTGCCTCAAAGAAACTATTAAAATTCCTTCATTAGTAATCTCAACTGGGGGAGGAATAGTTACCAAATCAGAAAACTGGGGAATCTTAAGACAAGGAATAATTGCTTGGATAGATCTCGACAAAGATATAGCAATTGAAAGATTGAAAAATGAAATTGAAAACAGGCCACTACTTCAGGGAAAGAATCTTAATGATTTATATATGAGCATTTTTCAATCTAGAGAAAATTTGTATTCTAAAGCAGATTTAAGAATTCAGGTAAAAAGGGAAAATATTGAAGAAGTTGCTATGAAAATAATCAATGCAATTCATAAAGAAATAATTAGTTAATCTGGTTCAATTCTTACAGCAAACCATTTGATAACGTATCCTAATTTTATTTCTAATTCATAAGTACTTTCTAACAAGTCTTCAAAAAAATCTTCTTTGGAATAATCTAGATTTTGATATATTGTTGAAGATTCAACCTTTGTGATCCAATTCTTTAACCATATTATTGCTTCTTTTTTTGTTACTATTTTTTCCTTTGAATCTGGCTCTAATAAAACAAAATGATCTGCAGATCTTATTAATGGATTTGACATGATAAAAAGTTTTTTTTGCTTAGTTCTTTATCTAATTATTCAAATGCTTACTATGAACAATGCATTTGCTTTAGGCGAATTAAATGTAAGAGAATTTTTGGATAATAGAGAAAATTTATGGCCAGAATTATTTTTGCCAAATTTTCAGCTTTCTGATACCTCAAAAGATTTAGTTTATCCTAATTGGTTTGAAGGTAATTGGCTTGTTACTTCTCAAGATTTAATAAATGAATCAGAAGAACCTGTTGTTTATGAAGTAAATTTTTACAGGAATAATTTAAATGAAATTGTTGGTAATCGTTCAAAAAATGCTCAGTCTATTGGAAAGGCAATCTTTGGTGACAAATTGATAAAAGTAGTTAATGATCCACAATCTTTTAATAGTCAAATTACTTATTTAAAAGATGATTTCTATATTGATTCAAGAATTACAGGAAGAACTCAAATTCAAGATAATGATATTTTTTTTGCGGACGAATTAGTAATTCAAACTGCTCATAAACCAGGTGCTTCAAGAGTTAATCAGGTGGAAGCCATAAGCAAATTTAAAAAATGTGATGAGATTAATTCAGAATCTAAAGATAATGAAAAAAAGGATATATGCGGTTTTCAATATATTGCTTCATATGGATCGAAAGTGGGTGATCCTTCAGTTCATGCAGTAAAAACTAATAAATACAAATTGACTTTTAAATTTATTGGGAATTAGCACTAAAAATATATTCTTCTAAATTATTTCTCCATATAAATAGATTTTCTAGGTAAGGGTTGTTTATAAATTCTTGGCAACCTTCCCCAGAAAGAATAGGCCCTGAAGACTTTGGAAACTTAAGAAGAGACAATTGTGCAGCAATTGCAATATCAGCTATTGTTAAATTATCACCTATTAGATATTTTTTATTAATTAATGCTTTTGATAAAGACTCTAATATTTTTTGCAGTTCTAAATTATCTTTAGAAGATAAAACCACATTAGATATTTTACTAAGATTTTTAAAAGGTAATTTATCAACTAATCCTTTCACTGAGTTTGGTATCTCGTCTGGAAGTAAAGCACTGCGTAGTTGTGGATTCTCTATTGCAGATTTAATTAGAGCTTTTCTACAAGTTGATGCCATCGTAGTATCAGCCCAATCTTCTATTAATTTGCATTGGGCAAACAATAAAGAATCCTCAGGGAAAAGTGGATTTTTATCATTTTTTTTATTTATATATTCGCATATAATTGAAGAGTCACTAATAATTTGATCATTATCATCAACAATAATAGGTACTTGTTTTTGACCAGATATTTTGAAGATTTCAAATTGCCCAATGCCTGGGGTAACTTCTTCAACCCTATATTGTAACTTCTTAGCTTGAAGCGCCATTCTTGTCTTAAGGCAAAAAGCACTATGTCTAAATTGATATAATGTAATCATGCTGTTTAATGTTTGTTAAAACTTAGCTAAAAAAGTAATCTAATTGTGGTGCTAATGGGCGAATTCTTCTCAAATGTTGCAAGATATCCTAAGTATTTAATTTCTATTATTGCAGGAGGTTTAGTTGCATTACTCGAACCTTTGTTTAAAAATAAATCAAACCCATTAACCTTAGTTGGTTTGATATCTTCGGTAATAAGTGCTTTCATAACAGTTTATTTTGTACTACAAGCAATGACAAATCCCATTAACTTAAAACTATAATGCCTAATAATTACCGGATTGCAAAAGTTTCATCACTGCTGAAAAAAGAGATAACTCTTATTGTCCAGAATGATTTGGAAAATGATTTATTGAGGAGTAATTTTATTAATATTTCAAAAATCGATTTAACAAGAGATTTACAATTTTGCAAGATTTACGTAACTTCAACTGCTGAAGAGGGAATAAGAAAAGAAATTATTGATAATTTAAATCTCGCAAAAAACTTTATAAGACATACTTTAGGTAAACGAATAGAGATGAGAAGAGTACCCGAAATGACTTTCAAAGACGATACAGTGTTGGAAAAAGGGTTGTCAGTACTTAAGCTACTTGAGGAATTGAAAAATCAAAATCAAAATAAAGATTTAAAAGTCGAGAAAAATAATGACAATAGTTGATCTTCCTTTATATCAAAAAAATATAATTATTACTCGATCAAAAGATAAGATATCGGATGTAAAAAAATTATTCACCCATAAAGGAGCACAAATATTTGATTTTCCAGCCATTGATGTCGGATATCCAGATGATCTAAATCCTCTTGATGATGCCTTATTCGAAATAAATGATTTTCATTGGATTATTTTTTCTAGTAGTAATGCAATAAAATTTGTAGATGAGAGATTAAGAAATTTAAATACTTCATTAAAAGATTGTTCTAAGAAAATAAAAATTGCTGTAGTAGGGGAGAAAACTTCTTTAACTCTCTCTGAATTAGGAATAGAGGCTGATTTCACGCCTCCTGAATTCGTAGCAGAAAGTTTAATTGAAAATTTTCCGATATCAGGATATGGGCTTAGAGTTTTTTTGCCAAGAGTTCAAACAGGAGGAAGGAATGTAATTGCTGATGAATTTAGGAATTCTGGTGCACGTGTTGTAGAGGTTGCAGCTTATGAAACAAGATGTCCAGATTCAATTCCTCGAGAAACAATTAATGCGATCTTAAATAGAAGAGTTGATGCAATGGTTTTTTCAAGTGGTAAAACAGTTTTAAATTCTGCTTTTTTGCTGAAAAAAGAATTTGGTGAAGAATGGTTAACATTTCTTGATAATGTAAAGTTCTTAACTATTGGCCCTCAAACCTCAAAAACATGTAAAAAAATTTTTGGCAGAGTAGATAGTGAGGCTGTTAAATATACCTTTGAAGGCTTGTTGGATGCTGCAATTGATATTTTTAATTAGATAATTCATGTTTGTAATTTTTTTCTACCAAGTCTCGAAACCTATCAATATTTGCTTGTAATTCATTAGTTACCATTTTACCCAATATCTTTTCTTCCATAAGTCGAGCAATCATTTTTGGTAATTCATAGGTAATAGCTAAGGTTACTGACGTTGATTGGTCTCCTTTTGATTCAAAAACGACAGATCCTCGAGTTGGTAATCCTCCTATAGATTCCCATTTCAATTTGCTCCTTTCAATCCTTTCTGTAATCTGTGCTTTCCATTTAAATTTGAATCCATTAGCCGCTAAAGTCCATTCAGTCAAATCAGGTAAGGTAGATGTTTCTTGATCAACTGTTTTCACTGATTCAATCCAACTCATCCATAGAGACATAGAATCCAAATCACTCCACGTGTTCCAAACGTTATCTAGTGGAGCATTTACAATTGTAATTACTTCATGTTTAAGCCAAGTACCCATTGTTAGCTAACCGCAAGATTCTTTGCTAATTTAACTTTCTTATTTAGGATTGCTGCTGCTGCAAGATGACCGCTCATAGTAGCTCCCTCCATAGAATCAATATAGTCTTGCTTTGTATAACTACCTGCCATAAAGAAATTTGATATTGAAGTTTTTTGGTTTGGTCTAAAAGGTTCCATACCTGGTGACTCTCTATAAAGTGATTGTGGCACTTGTACTACGTTACTCCAAAGTAATTTAAGATTTTTCGATGAAGGAAATAGACGACGTACCTCAGAATCAATCTCTTTGGTTATTCTTTCTGTTGATCTACCCATCCAACGATCCCCAGGAGTTAATACACATTGCAGAAGAGATCCCATGCCCTCCTTCTTGTAATCTACTGGACTTGCTAGAGCTAAATCTGCAAAACAACTAAAAGATGCATCAGCTGAATATAAAAGATTATCTAAACCTCTAGGAATCTGACTTTTGTTATCATTCTTTAATTCAGTAACCCAACCATCATATCTTAGTTGTATTGTTGCGACTGCGACTGCTCTTAGTTTTTTTAAACCTTCAAATTCTTTAAATTGATACCATTCTTTGGGAACTATTTTTTTAATACCAGGCACATCACAAGCAGCAAGAAATGTATCAGCAAAAATAGCTTTAACCCCTTCTGGAGTCGATATCTTTAGTTGCTTCACAGAGAATGAAGAGGATTCTTTTTGATAAATAATTTCTTCGACTTTATGATTTAGGTGGATTTTGCAGCCTTTCTTTGAGATGTAATCAACTATAGGTTGTGTTAGCCATTTATGAGGGGATCCTTTTAAAAGGTTAAGCTTAGACGCTTCAGTTTTAGAGGCAAACATCATAAAAATAGTTAACATGCATCTTGCTGAAATATCTTTACAGTTGATGAAACCTAATGCGTAAGCAATCGGATCCCACATCCTTTCAAGACTTCTTATGCTACCGCCATGATTTAAAAACCATTCTTTAAAGCTTATTTTATCTAATTCTCTAATTATTCTCATTGCACCCTCATAATCTACTAAACCTCTTACTATTGGGCTAGTTCCTAAAGCTAATGCATTTCTTAATTTGTCTACCCAAGTAAGTTGTTCTGTAGTGAAAAAAGCTTTCAGTCCGTTAAAGGGAGCTCCTAAAGCAAATCTAAAATCTAAAGATTTTAAATTCCCACCATTATTTATGAATAAATGAGTATGCTCTTTTGGAAGCAAATTATCTAATGCTCCAACTTTTTTCATCAGTTTAAATAAATTTGCATAGTTGTAAAAAAATACATGTAATCCCATCTCGATATGATTGCCATCTTTATCCTCCCAACTTCCAACTTTGCCTCCCCAAAATGACCTACTTTCATAAATCTCAACTTCATGGCCTTCATCAACTAAATTAACAGCTGCTGTTAAACCAGCTAATCCAGAACCTACTATTGCAATTTTCACTTTTTTACAAAATTATAACAAATCAACTTTCTATATTGTTTGTTCAGTGCATGATGTCTCTGAATTTTTTATAGTGTAAGTAAATGATTTTTTGTATCTATGGAAAATGTAAAAATAGATGAAAAAATAAATACCTCAGATAACGGTAAAGGAATCTTAATTACGAATGATGCTATTGAACAAATATCTGTTTTAATGAAGAATCAGACTGATAAAAAAGCACTTAGAGTTGGTGTGAGATCTGGTGGATGCAGTGGTATGAGTTATACGATGGATTTTATTAGGGGTGATGAAATAAATCCTGATGACAAAGTATATGATTATTCATTGATTTCAAAACAAACCTTTAAAGTAGTATGCGACCCGAAAAGCCTGTTGTATATCTACGGAATGCAATTAGATTTTAGTAAGGATTTAATTGGAGGAGGTTTTAATTTCGTTAATCCTAATGCTTCTCAAACTTGTGGTTGCGGAAGTTCTTTTGCAGTTTAAAAAAAATATATATGACAGATGATATTAATCCAATTGAATCTGCTTTCAATGCAGCTTTATCAAGATATCAAGATGGTCAAGAGTTGATAGCCATTGCAGAAGATTTTCAAAAAATTATTCAACAATTACCTAATCACTTTGCAGCTTGGACTTGCCTGTCTTGGATACAACTTTTATTAAAGAATAATGAGGAGGCATTAGCAGCTGCTAGACATGCGGTTCGATTAAATCAGCAAGATCCTCAAGCAAGAATGAATTTGTCTTTAGCACTTTTGGCTACAAATAATAAAGGTGTTAGAGAACATGTTGAATTAATTAAAAAAATGGCAATGATGATGCCTGATGTAAAGAATGATTTAAAGGAGTCTGTTGAAGATGGCTTTAAAAGATATCCAAATTGGCCAGAATTAATCAAAGTAAATAAATGGTTGGAATTTTAAATTGTCCAGAATTTTACTATTAAGTAATGGACATGGGGAAGATTTATCAGGTAGTTTGCTAGCCAAATATTTAGTAAATAAAGGATACCTCGTTGATGCGCTTCCAATCGTAGGTGATGGCGAACATTACAAAAAAATAAATATAAGAATCATTGGTAAAACTAAAAAATTTAAGACTGGTGGTATTGGTTACAATTCTCTCAAAGGAAGAATGCTTGAAATATTTGGGGGGCAAATTACTTATTTATTAAAAAAATTATATTTATCTTACAAATTAAGAAATAAATATGATTCTTATTTTGTTATTGGAGATATAGTCCCTATTTTTTTTGCATGGTTTGCAAAAAAAGATTTTTTTATATATTTAGTCGCATATTCGAGTCATTATGAGGGAAAATTGAAATTACCTTGGCCTTGCAAATATTTTTTAATATCTAAATATGCAAAAAAAATATATGCTCGGGATTTTTTAACAGCAAATGATTTAACTCAACAATTAAGAAAACGAGTTTCTTTTTTTGGTAATCCATTTATGGACAAATTTTCATTTTTTGAAAATAAATTAAAGACCCTCTCTTTTAATGTTGGATTATTTCCTGGAAGCAGATTTCCTGAAATTTTAGATAATTTGCAAAAGATTCTAGAAGTTTTAGAGACAATGTCTGGTTTGAAATATTTTGAGAATGTAAAATTTGATTTCGCCATAGTAAATGCTCTCACACTGGACAAAATTAGGCATATACTAATTCAAAGAAAATGGATTGATAGAGAAAAAACAATAAAAAATGGCAGTTTAATATTCAAATATGGATTTATTACAATTAAAATGAATTGGAATAAGTTTGAAGAAATATTGTGGAGAAGTAAGTTTGTTATTAGTATGGCTGGAACTGCTACAGAGCAAGCCATCGGATTAGCTAAGCCGGTTATTCAAATTGAAGGACAAGGTCCTCAATTCACTAAATCTTTTGCAGAAGCTCAAAGAAGATTACTTGGTAAATATGTTTTTTGTGCTACTAATTATAAAAATAAGAAAGATCAAATTAATCAGACCATTAATCTTATTCTTAAAGTTATTTATCTTATAAAGATAGACAGTAAATTTTTGAGTTCTTGCCTTGAAAATGCAAATCTAAGAATAGGAGACAGTAAAGCATGTACTAAAATAATAGACGATATAGAAACGTCATGATAAATGACTAATGAGAACTCAAAAACAAGTTTTAAAGAAATTATTGATAATTTTTTATTGATAAATTTGTTTGTTGTAATTTTTTTTGCAGTATTTTTTATTTTTGCAGTCATTATGCAGATAAATGGAATATTTATTTTCCTGAATTTCATTCAGAATATTTGGAATCCTCTTATAGTTCCACTAATCACAATTTTAATTGTAAGTTCTTTAGTTAATGGAATTAATTCTTGGTGGAGGCGTAAATGGCTTTCTCAAGAAGAGGATATTTGAATTTATACATTTTTTCTTTCAGTTTTATACTCGTTACCTTTTGTCCTTCTAGAACTAATTTGGCACCATCTCCTAATAATAATTTAAGTATTGTTCCAGGTACTGGGACTAAATCTGGTCTATTTAAGCATCTCCCTAAAGTCTTAGAGAAATCTTTCATTAATACTGGATCCGGAGCAACTGCATTAAATACCCCAGAAAATTGTTTATCTACTAATGCTTTAATAATTAATTCACATAAGTCTGTTCTATGAATCCAACTAATCCATTGCTTCCCATCTCCAATTGGACCTCCTAATCCAACTTTAAATACAGGAAGCATTTTCCCTAGTGCCCCTCCTTCTGCTTCTATGACTATTCCAATCCTGAAAATTACTAATCTTGAAAAAAAAGGTTTAGCGTTGGCAACTTTCTCCCATTTTTTGCAGAGGTTAGCTAAAAAATCTTTACCGCCATTACTATTTTCATTAAATTCTTTAGTTAAACTTGTCCCATAAAAACCTATGGCTGAGCCATTTATGATTACTTTTGGATTAATTTTGTATTCTTTAAGAGTTTCCATCAAAAACTGAGTTGAATTAATCCTACTTTTTTCAATCTTTTCTTTTTGACTATCAGTCCATTTTTTATCTGCTATTGGTTCACCTATTAAATTAATTATCCCTTCAGAATCTTTTAGATTAATTAACAGATTTTCCTCGCCCCAATTTTGTTTTTTTGACAGATCCAATTTAAGAAACTTAAATTTCTCAAGTGGAACATTTATTTTCAAATTATTAATATTTTTTCTACTAATAATACAAATTTCATGCCCTTCTTTGAGCAAAGCTGGGACTAATTCTTTCCCCACAAATCCTGTACATCCAAGTAGCAAAAGACGCATGTTTTTAGTTAAGTAATCATTTAACGTTATTAAATTTTTTTATCGATTGTAATTTTTATCATGTAATCAATTTAAAAAAAATAAAGCAAAAAAGTTTTTGTATAATAGATTTGATATTTAATAGAATAAATCTAATTATGACTGAGTCTACACCTCAAAATCCTCTTAAAAAAGGTATTTTAGTCTATTTAGATAAAGATGTATATTCATCAAGTATTGAATCATTGGCAAGTGATGAAGATTTACCTAGTTATGTGTTTGAAGGCCCTGGAGAAATTTTGTGTGTTAAAGAGGAATATGCTCAGGTCAGATGGCGTAGACCTGTCCCAGATGTCTGGTTTAAATTAGATCAACTAAAAGAATATATAGTTGCAGAATAATTATTCAGGAAATAATACATTTTTTATCATAAGCCATTTTTGATTGGATTCTTTTTGCTTCTTTCATCATTTCTTTACCATCAAATAAATAATCATCTACATATCCTTGTGTGTACCTATCCAGTTCTGATAATGCATCTTTAACTTGAGAAAAACAGTGATAAAGATCTAAACCTAGAGAAGATATTGAATTGGGTACAGATATTGACTTGTAGAGTTTATCAACTTTTTCAATTTTTTTTTGGGAAAGAGTTATGTAACTGCAGAAGTTATTCATCAATTCTTCATCATATGGATCAGCAGATAGTTCTTTTATTTGTTGACTAAAAGGTTTGATTATTTGGCTAATAAATCTATTGGTTGGAATATAAATATTTTTAATCCAATTTTTAACTTCATTATCTTTTATTGTTGAACTATATTTTTTTTTATTTACTTTTTCTTCCCAATTTTCATTTCTAAAATTAGATAATTGTTGTGCAGAAAAAAGGGTTTTATCATATTTCTCTTTTTTTAAGGGATCATTGAGTGTTTCCCATGCAACTTGTATTGCAATAAATCTATCTTTTTCCCCTCCTATATCGGGATGATGTTTTTTTACCAAGCGACGATATGAAGATTTAATTTCGCTTTGCGTTGCATCTTTTTTTAAACCTAATTCTTCATAATGATTTTTAATCATATCTAATCCCCATTTTTACAAATAACCGTCTTGTCTTGCTTTAATTAAAGAATTTGATTCAAACATTGCTGTGGATAAATATCTCTCACCAAAACTTGGAAGGATCACAATTAATCTTTTGTTAATAAGTTCTTCCCTTTGGCTAATTTTTATTGTTGCTGCTAGAGCAGCGCCACTACTAATCCCTGATAAAAGACCCTCTAAACGAGCTAGTAATCTCCCATAGTAAAACGCATCATCATCATCTATCTTTATAATTTCATCTATTAATTCGGTATTAAGTACTTTAGGAATGAAGCCTGCGCCAATCCCTTGTATTGAGTGGGAGCCTGCTTTTTCGCCTGAAATAACAGCACTTTTTGCTGGCTCAACTGCATATATTTTGCAATTTGGATTAACTTTTTTTAAAAATCGAGCACATCCAGTGATGGTTCCTCCGGTACCAACTCCAGTTACTAATCCATCAACATTTTGATTTGATTGTTCCCAAATTTCTCTAGCTGTTGTCCTTTCATGAATATCTGGATTAGCGAGATTTTCAAACTGATTAAACTGAAAACTATTTGAAATACTTGAAGATAATTCATTAGCTAAATCTAATGCCCCTTTCATTCCTTCTTCGCCCGGAGTAAGTTGTAATTCCGCACCATATGCGCGAAGCATTGCCCTTCTTTCAATACTCATAGTATCAGGCATAGTTAATATCAATCTATAGCCCTTAGCTGCAGCAACCATTGCTAAAGCTATACCAGTATTTCCACTTGTTGCTTCAATCAAGGTTGTTTCTTTGGGTGATATTAATCCATCTTTTTCAGCTGAATTTATCATCGAGTATGCTATACGATCTTTAACAGATGCAGATGGATTGAAACTTTCAAGTTTTGCTATTATTTCAGGGTGACACTTACAGAAATTTTTTATACGATCTAATTTAACTAAAGGTGTTTTACCAACTAAAGAAGTAATATCATTAGCAATTTCCATGAAAAAGTCTACAAAAATAAATTTGTTTATTCTAATAGTAATTGCATATATCGATCTTTTAGAAAAAAAGTTTTAATTGAACTTAATTTCAAAACAACTTCTTAGAAAAGATTGTTCTATAGTTTGTTTATAATTAATTATTTAGGATTTTTTATGTATTCTCTTGAAATAAGCCTCAGATATTCTCCTTTCCCACTTTCAATCCAGAAGAGAAATTATGATGATGTTAAAAGAATCTATGATGAAATCAAAGATTTCATGAATGGAAATAACCAAACCTCGACTTTAATTGAATTGAGTTGTGAAAAAGTTCAAGATAAATTGATTACTGTTCTTGCCAAAGAAGTTATTTCTGTTCAGATATATGAAAAGTCTGCAGTAGCCGGTGGTTCAAAAAGACCGGGATTTTCTTTAGATATTTAATATGATAGGTATTGATAATACTTCCCTAGATCAAGTACCGAAAGTAACTTTTCAAAATGTAAGCTTTTCATGGCCAGGAAAAAAACAGCTTGTGATAAATAATTGTAGTTTTTCTATTAATAAACAAGGTTTATGGATGATTGTAGGTAAAAATGGAAGTGGGAAGAGTAGCTTGCTAAAACTAATAACTGGACTTCTTAAGCCAAGCAATGGAGTTATAAATAATTCAGCTAATTTTGGGATGGTTTTCCAAAATCCTGATCATCAAATTTTAATGCCAAACTGCAGGAGCGAACTTCTTTTAAATATTAATCAAAAGTTAAGTAGAAAAGAAATTACTAATAAAATTGATATTGCACTCAAAAAAGTTGGATTAACTGG
The DNA here is from genome assembly GCA_003209655.1 of Prochlorococcus sp. AG-442-M23. Taxonomy (GTDB): domain Bacteria; phylum Cyanobacteriota; class Cyanobacteriia; order PCC-6307; family Cyanobiaceae; genus Prochlorococcus_A. Next base: position 455,013 of record QCPW01000001.1, read on the forward strand.
ATTTGATAAAAGACCGATTCACACTTTAAGTGGTGGTCAAAAACAACGATTAACTATTGCTTGTTGCCTAATTGGTGACAAGAATTTTATTCTTATGGACGAGCCTACAGCTTTATTGGACAGCTCTAGTCAATTAAAAATTTTAAAAATAATTAGAGATCTTACAAATAATAAAAAAAATCCCTTTACTGTTTTATGGATTACACATCGTTTAGAGGAATTAATTTATGCAGATGCAGTAGCAGAGATGAAGAATGGAAATTTGTCAGATTGGCAGAAACCATTAAACTTTCAATATAATTAGGGATTACCTCTTGTCATAAGGGACATGTAGGAGTTAAATTTCTTATATTCCTCGGTAGCTCAGCGGTAGAGCGATCGACTGTTAATCGATTGGTCGCAGGTTCGAATCCCGCCCGGGGAGTTCAATTTAAGATAATATTAACTTTAAGACCCAAAATAGGGTCTTTTTTTTGAAAGTAATATGCCATCATATTTCCCCCTACTCCCTTCAATATGTCTACACTCTTTAAATAAAGAAATAAAATCTTCTACGACATTATTGAATAATACTAATAATTTAAAAGAATTTAATCAATCAAGAAAAAATCTTAAATCTATATATATTGGAACATACAAATTGTCTGGGTTGATTTGGGAGCTCATTTCGATAAAAAAGTGCAAATATGGTGAGTTTTTTGATATTACAAGAAATGCTATTAATGTAAAATCAAATCAAATGGTTGTTTCGCTTTTTAAAATACAAGATGAGTTTCCAACATCTTCACGCATTCTCCCAAAACCAGATTCATTACGAGTTGATTCATCCCCAGTAGCTGAAAGAGTTTCACTTAACTATCACTTTGAAGGCACAACAACAAGTTATCTAGGAGAATATCCCTATGAAATGGCTAACATTGATAAGGGAAGTTTTTGGTCTTTCGATGCTCTTAAAGAAATTCCTATTACAAGCAAAAGTGTTAAAAGTTTCTTGATTTTAATGAATATAAATCGTGATGCTGAAAAGCAGAGCGAAGTTAATTTGGATATTTATAATCCTCACCAAAAAGATGAATCTTTGCATTGGAAAGCTCGCCAAAACAGTTTTACAGTTATTAATCTAGAAGAAATAAATAAGGCCTTAAATTCTGAAAAAATCCATAAAACATTTTTCATTCAATGTAAAAGTTGTAATTTTATCCCTATGTTCTTAAGTGTGGATTTTAACAATAAGCAACTCTCCCTCGAACATACCCATCCACCTCATTCATTATTATGGGGTCGAGACAGACTTAAAGTCATTAAACTATTAAAGGATAGATGGATCATAAAATAAAGTCTTTTTTTAAAAAAAATATACCTGGACCTTTAAGAAATATTTTTTCTGTTATTTACAATAGAGGATCTAATCCTTATAGCTCAAAGAGTAGTATTTTTTCTCAAGTAAATATTTCTGATTTTTTTGTTTGGAATCCTCACGTTGAAAAGATTGATTTTATTGCAGAAAATATTAGAGCTTTGTTTACAGGAGAGAATGTAGAGGTTCTTCATTGTTTTAAATTTTTCTCGCATGAAGGGGAATTTCTTAGTGAAGAAAAATATAAAAGTAATGACTTCTTCTCCCGAATACCATTAAATGGTCCTCCAAAATCTTCGTTTTATAGTTCATTTATTCACTATATTGAGGCTGAAAAAAGCTTTCATAAGCTAGTAAAAATTTTCTTTAAAAACAAGCTTTTTTTTGGTGAACAAAACAGGGGTTATTGTATTTATTATCCAAAAAATTCTCTTGTCGGATCAGCTGTTCATGGGAACTTTGGAGGAATTGCAAGTAAAGGCAAAAATCTTTTAGCTAGACAAAGATTATTTCACCTATACACCCCTGTTTATAAATTTGAATCTCATAATAGTTATGATTTAGTTTTTAATAATCCAACTTCTTCTAAAATAAATATACAAATAATTTTAAATAAAAACTCAGAAGAAATTCACCACTTACAAATTAATTCTTTAGGAACAAAAAGTTTTAAATTAGAAAATTTTGCTGGAAGTATAACTTTCAGATCAAAACTCCCAATTTGCAGACCTTTATTATTCAAAAATGTGAATGGATTAAAATCAGTTAATTTTGATGTTTTACATACCTAAACTTGTTTATTTTTTAATCAAATATGCTCATCAATAGAAAGTTTTATGTCTTAAGACATTCCAATTATTAGAAAGATAATCCCTCATTATAATTATTTACTTTAATCGATATATTGCTAAATCCCTATTTTGGATTTTTTGATTGCTTGGCGAAATTAATTATTAGAACCAGTACAGATTATTTAAATTCTGATTCCTCATAACTCGAATACTTTATAGTGTTAGTTTACATTTAATTAAGTCATAAAGGAAATGATAATTTCGCTTGATTTAATTGGAGTACAAGTGTTCATATAAAAACCTGTGTCCCTCTTCATTGAGATGTCCATCATAACCGTAATAAAGAATATTATTACAATTTTCTTTTGAACAATCTTTATTTTGATTGTATTGAGATATGTGTATCTTCATTGGTTCAAATAGATCAATAAAATTTTTTCCAATATCATTTTTTAATTTTTCTTTTAATCCAGTTAGGGTTAATTCTGTGTGGATTGGGACATTATATTGGTAACTTGTTCTGCCAGGAAAATTTTCTCCTTTAAAACTAAATGGAGAAGGTATATAAATGAAGCGAATTTTAGAATTTCTTTTAGTAGCTTCTTCTATCATATTTTTTACATCATTTAAAACTATTTCATATGATTCTTTGTACACTTTATCCCAACATTTATAAGGTAGGGAAAAATATAGATAATCAACTAATAACGGAGATAATTTATCTTTATTATCCTTTAAAAATTGACATTTATTATTATCTTTTGAGTAATTTAACCAAAAATCTTGGTGAGGTTTTTTATGTTTTTGTGATAAATAAACTTTTTGCAATTTTTGTAAGGTAAACGATTTTTTCATAAAATATTTAATAATACTTTTATAATATTTTTGATCTAAAGCTGTTTCTTGCTTATTAAAGGAAAAATATCTAGACCCATAACTAGGTGTAAAATCGTTTGCGAAAAGATAAATATCATACTTACTATTATTTGCATTTATAGCTTTTATCGATTTTAAATATTGCTCAGTATTCCAAGAAGCATAACCAAAGCCATATGCTTTAATAACTGTTTTATCATTATTAATTAATCCATAAACTGTTTTTTCATATTGAATTTCATCTGCTTGAATAAATGAATCACCAATTAAAAAGAGATTAAATTTATTTTTTGCAAACTTTTGACTTATTGATTTCTTATTAACTCTCCCTCCAAAATTATCAGTATAAGATATAGTTTCATTTATTATTGGATAGTCTTCGGTTCTAATTCTTGTAGAGATAGTATTAGGGCAGGAACCATATCTAAATTTAATTTGATTTAGTTTTAAGTTTTCACAGTATGAGTTGAAATTTTTTTCTAAAATATACTTTGCGTAGTATATTCTTAACCTAGGGGGAATTTCAAAAATAATTAGACAGGAAAAGAATATCAATCCTAATAGTATGAGAAATTGAGTCTTTAATTGTTTAAAATACATATTTGAGTTAGGAGATCAAATTTATATGAGTGGAACTGTAGATTATTTATTAAAAAAGTAGTATCCATATTAATACCATAATTTTAATTCAAAGTCCTAACCAAAACTTTTTCCTGCACTATTACAGAAAATGTTCCATTAAAAATTACTGAAGAAGCACAATAATAATTTTTAAAAAGTATTTCCTAAAAAAATTTTGTTTGAAATTGTTTATTGTTTTTCTCTTAAAAAAAATATACTTCGTAAACTTTTAAGTCTAATTATTTAATTCTATGTTTTCATAGTCATCTATAAATATTTATTCAGTACTATTAGAATAGAAGGAGGGACTATGATTTGTAATCGCAAGATAATCTTTTTTATCGCTATGTTTATAATAGAAATATATTCAATTGAATAATGGATAAGGTGTTTGCTTTTGGAGGACCCAAAAACTGGAATGCTGATAAAAAACAAAGTATTGATTTAATAGATAGAATAATTCTTGATGGAAATTACATACACACATGTTATGACTATGGAGGCCATCTACAATTTGTTAGAGATGCAGCAATAAGGAATAATAAGAAATTAAAGTTAATTTTAAAATGCTATCTTAACTACCCAGATATAAATAGCATTAGAAGAAGATCATTATATGAACAAATATATAGAGTTAAAAAAATTCTTAATGTTGAAAATGAAATTATTATACAAATTTCATCAATCAATTCTTCGCGTGATTTTTTCGTTTCAAATTTAAATAAATTTCTAAACTTAATGTTTAATGATTTCTCAATAAAAACAATACTTTTGGAGTCTTTTCCTGCATCTGAAAAGTTTATTAAACAAGCAATAATAAGAATGAAAGAAGCTCAAATTTCCTCTGGTTTAGGAAATATTATCCAATTAGGAGTCACTTCATATGAAAACAATAGTTTGATAGGTTTTACACAAGAAATGAGAAATTTTATAACTAAAAATTCACTCTTATTTGCTCCTATGCGAGTAATGGGTTCAAAAATGAATAGTAAGGAAATTATGGAAGCTAAGGCAAAACTAAAATTGGATATGCAATATGCCGGCTTTTTTAGAGCAATAACTTCAGTATCAAATATAAATCAATACAAAGATTTAATGAACTTTTCAAATCAAAATCTATCAGTTTTTAGAAAAAGTGAAGTACTTTTTCTAAATCATAAAAATACTTGTAGGAAGGATGCAAGAACTCCATATATCCCTTTATATAAAGGACATATTACTGCTACATTTGCTAGGTTCAGATATCTACTGGCAGCTATTTTTAGAAATTTAATATATATTACTCAAGGTAAAAGAAGCATATCCACTATTACTTATATCTATCCCCCAGGTTTTTTATAAATAATTTGATTTACATCCCACCCGTGCAGTTTACGTTTAATATTTAAAAAATAGATAAAGAGCATTAAAAAAATTAATAGAGTTTTTTTAGGTTTATGAAAAATTTAATTTGTGTTGATTAGCAGTGATAATTAATAGACCACTTTATTTCTTAGATTATATTCATTAGGTCAATGCTGTTTCATTCAAAATTATCTCGCCTGAAGAGTCCAATTTAAGACTCAAAATAAATCTAGACTTTTAAATGGTGCTTTTTTATTTAACTAATTAAAATTTTATAAAATTGGATGATTTAACGTTATTCTTTAAGAGGATTTCTATGATTTCATTAACCTTTAATCTTTTAGTATTATTAGAATTATAATCTAATGAATCGGAAGAGATTTCTTTGCTTTTTATGTGATAGTTATCATAATCTAACCCCCTTTTATCAGGGGGTACTTTAAAGAATTTGCCCATATCCTCTACCCTTGCCATTTCTTCTCTTGATATAAGAGTTTCATATAATTTTTCACTATGCCTGGTTCCAATTATTATATTCTCTTTTTTATAATTAAATATTTCTTTTAATGCTATTACAAGATCACCAATAGTACATGCCGGAGATTTTTGAACAAAAATATCTCCATTTAATCCCTTATCAAAAGCGTATAAAACTAGGTTGACAGCATCTTCTAAACTCATTAGATATCTTGTCATTTTTGGATTAGTAATTGTTATGGGTTTGTTTTTTTTGATTTGATCGATGAATAAGGGAATTACAGAACCTCTTGAACAAATTACATTCCCGTAACGTGTAGCACAAAATATGCCTTTTTTATGATTAAGCAAAGATTGCGAAAGCATTAATTTTTCCATCATTGCCTTTGAGAGACCCATTGCGTTAATTGGATAAATAGCTTTATCAGTACTTAAAAATACAACTTTTTTAACATCTCTATATAAAGAAGCCTTTAAAATATTTTCTGTTCCTAGAACATTTGTTTTAAATGCCTCTAAGGGAAAAAATTCACAAGAGGGTACTTGCTTTAAAGCCGCTGCATGAAAAATATAATCAACATTTAGACAAGCATCAGATATACTTTTGAAATCTCTAACATCACCAATAATAAAAGAAATTCTAGAGTCATTTAATTTTTTTCTCATTAAATATTGTTTGTTTTCATCTCTACTAAATATTCGTATTTCTTTAACATTAGTCTTAAGCAGAAGTTCAGTAAATGTACTCCCGAATGATCCTGTGCCTCCAGTTATTAATATTACCGAATTTTCAATACTTTTACTTTGAATCATAATTTATTCATCCAAAATGCTGAGATTCCTTTAACTGCTTTTATTCATTCTAAAGGTTGATAGACCCTTTCTTTTGTCAATCTACCAATATCTCAAGACCTATTAATTTTGTTACAGAAATTTTGTTAAATCTTTATTATTCTTATGATATTCTTTTAGGATGAATAATAAATTAAATTTATAAATTCTTTTAGGTATTTAAAATCTTGAAATTCATAAATTAAATAAGCATTTAGATCTATGATAATTATTAAGCCTAATAATGAATGGAAATCATATATCAAATTTACAGATAAATATATTAATTATAATTCTGTAAATAAATATACTATTAGTCATTTTTTTCTTCATCCAATAAGACCACTTATTCAAACAAATAGAATTTTATTAAATTTAAAGAAAATTTCCTTATTGTATAAGTTAAGGCTTAGAGCAAATTTTTATATTAATTTTTTAACTATTTTTTTCAATATTTTTAAAAGTAATAATGAAGGAATAATATTAGAGAATAAAAAAGAAATTTATAAAAAAAATTATGATGTTGTTTTTATTACACACCTTGTAAATGAAAAACAATTTGATTCATCAGTTGATAATTATTATGGGGATTTAATAAATTACACTAGCAAAAAAGGTCTTTCTGTATTACTAATTTTTATACCTCATATAAAATCAAATAAAAAAAAATTAATTAAATATCTTAAAAAACAGAAAGGCCACGATTCTTACTTTCTTGACGAAAATATTATAAGCTTTAAAGCAAAATCAAGGACCTTAATTTCATTACTTAGAGGAAGGCGAAAGTTTCTTGAAATATCAAGAAATATATCTGGTTATAATAGTAATCTTGCTCTCTATACTGCAGAATCTTTTTTATCTAAAAATAATTATTTTAATTATATTTATGGATTGCAAATTGGAGATATTATTAAAAATACTAAATCTAAAAATATAGTAACGACATTTGAAGGTCATAATTGGGAAAGATTATTTTATTATTTTTCTCGGAAAAATAATCCTTCTATAAACTGTATAGCATTCCAACATACAATAATTTTCAAATACCAGCATTCTTTAACTAGATTATTAAGAAAAGAATATAATCCGGATTTTATTTTATCTTCAGGAGATATTTCAACATTTTTTTTAAAAAAAAGAATATCAAAAGAAATTATTATTAAAACATTAGGTTCTCCAAAATCAATTTCCTTAAAAAATAATCAAATAAATGTAAGTAATAAGATATTATTCCTTCCTTCAGGTGATCAAAAAGAAGTTAATTTTTTTACAAAATTTGCTTATAAATTTGCCAAGAAATATCCAGAATTAAAAATTTTAATAAGATTTCATCCCTTAATTATTGATAAAAACTTTATCAATAAATTTCCAAAAATTATTAACTTTAATATAAGCAATTCTGAAATTGAATATGATTCAAAAGAAAGTAGATACGTGATTTATTCAACAAGTACAGCAGTTTTTGAATCAATAGCTTTAGGTTGTATACCAATAAGATTATATTGGAACTCGTCGAATGACTTATCCGATCCTCTTTGGCAATTAAAATCAAAATTGATTAAAACTATAAAATCTGAAGTTGATCTTTTTGAAATCATACGTAAAAATCAATATTCTGAGAAAACTGAAGATAAATTAAATAAAAATTTTTTGAAGCTAAATCAGGATTTGGAGCAATTAAAGTTTAAATTAAAAAAATCAGTTTTATATAATATTTTAAAAAAATAATTAATGATAGATTTAAAAAATTTAACAATTATTATTCCAAGCTTATTGTCAAATATTAATATAAGGTGGATAGAACAGGTTAATACTTTTAACCAGAATAAAATAAATATAATTATTTCTCTACCTCCAAATCTAAGTAAAAAAAATAAATTTATAAATAAATTTGACAAAGAAATATTAATTATCAGATCTGATAAAAGAGGTCAAGTCAGTCAAAGACAATATGTTTATAAATTTGTCAAAACAAATTATTTGATGCATATGGATGATGATATTTTTATAAGTATCAAAAATTTAAAAATCCTTTTAAACCAATTTGAGAATTTGCCCTCTAACTCATCAATAGTCCCAAGATTTATTATTGAAAATGACAATAATAAAGAAATATTTTTAATAAAATATATCAAAAATTTTTTGATTTTTAATCATATAAATCCAAGACCAGGGACTATTTCAAAATCTACTTTTGAAGTTTCACATAATTTTTCTTTTTATTCAAATAATCCATTTGAAAAAGTTGATTGGATACCAGGCGGTATTTCTTTAATAAGGAAAGAGCATGTTATTAAAAACCAATATTTTAATTTTGAAGGTAAGGCTTTTTGTGAAGATCTAATTTATAGTAACTTGTTAAAAAAAAATGGTATTCAATTATTTATCAGTAACAAATCCTTTTTTAAAACAATACAAAAAAAATATACTGATCTTAATATCCAAGATTTTATTGAGTTTATAAAAAACGATTTCAAAGCAAGAAATTATTATAGAAAAGTTATAGACAACCCTTTATCTTTATTTTTGATTGCTTATTTCATTTTAATTATCAATTATTTTTTAAGAAAAATAATAATAAATTTCAAATCTTTTTTGAAAAAAATTTTTAGATATTAATTAAAATTTTTAAAAAGATTTATACTATAAAAATTCTATGAAAACTAAAATATATTAAATTATTTATTTTTGATATTGTTGAATTTTTTACTAATGTTTCGATTTCTTTAGATTATGAATATCAAGAAATTATAATATTTGATGTTAAAGATAGATAATAGATAACTTTACTTAAGTTAATTAGTATATAAAGTGATTTTAATTGAATAAATCCTACAAATAATTTATGAAAGTGCTAGGGAATTGGTAATTAAAATAGGAAGAAAAAATCAATATATAAATACTAATAATTTCAAAATTTAAGTAGGATTATTTAACTAATAAAATAGAAGTAAATATATTTTTGTATGATGTTAATGACTAGATGTCTTTTTAATACTATAAATTGAATATAGGGTGTTTTTTAGTTTTTTAAAATACTTTCAATTTGATTTTCAATAGTTAAATTTTGATTTTTGATTGCTTGAGTTAATTTTTTATTAGATAAACCCATAGATTTGGGTCTCCTAGTAAGATCTGATCTTTCATTGATAGAACCTGGTAAGATCGAATGGGAGGGTATATTTAACTTATTACAAAGAAGTTTTCCAAAGTCAAATTTAGATATTTTTTTATCTGAGGAAATATTAAATATTCCAGAACAATTTTTTTCTAATAATTTATGTACATAAAAAGACAAATTTTTTCCACTTACTGGAGTAAAAAATACATCCTTATATAGCTTTATTTTTTTATTATTTATAGCTGATTCTTCAATCCAATCGCTAAACGAATTCTTATGGGAAGGACCATATCCAAAAAAATTTGTTCTACAAATAATTGAGGATTTACAATTACTTAACACTTCTAATTCACCTTCATATTTAGATTTGGCATAAATATTTACAAGTCTTACTTCATCTTCTTCCGAATATAAAATATTTTTATTATCAAACAAATGATCTGTAGATATGTGTATTAATTTCGTATTGGTGATACTACATGCACTTGATATTATTCCAGGAAGATAAGAGTTAAGTCTGTATGCTTCAAAAGGTTTCCTCTCACATTCTTCTACATTAGTTAATCCTATGCAATTTAATACTATATCAATTTCATAAGAATCTAATGTTTTTTTTACTGAATTTTTTGAAAAAAGATCTATTTCAATGGATTCTAAACCCATATAATTTATACAGGATTTATTTTTAGTGATATAGATTTGATATAAATCTTCAACTCTTTTGACCCATAAATAAGCTAATAAGCTTGAGCCACCAAGAATAAGTAATTTTTTTTTCTTTTTTAGTGATTTCAATTTATAAATTCTCAGAAGATAAGTGCTTATCTAATTCTTCAAAACTTACATTCTGAATATTTTGGTTTTTAAAATAGTAAATTCTATCGCAATGTTTTAATGTTTTTAACCTATGAGAAATAAGAAAAACTGTATATCCAATATCATCTTTAAATAAGTTATTTATAATTTTTTCTTCGGTATTTATATCTAAAGCACTTGTTGCTTCATCTAAAAAAAGGATTTGAGGTTTTCGATAAATTGCTCTTGCAATAGCAATCCTTTGAATTTGTCCTCCACTAAGTTGAATACCTCTTTCTCCAACATTGGTTTCATAACCAAATTTAGTTTTTTCAATAAATTTATTAATCTCAGAAAATTTTGCAGCATTAATTACTCTTTGCAAATCAATTTCTTTTTTATTGATACCAAAAGCAATGTTTTCTGCAAATGATTTATTTTGTAAATAAATCTTTTGTGGTACATATCCTATAGATTTTTGCCATTTGATTAAATTTCGTTTATTTTTTAAACTACTTATCAATTTTCCATCTAGAAATATTTCCCCATTATTAGGCTCTAATAATCCCAATAAAATACTTGTTAGTGTAGATTTTCCACAACCCGTTCTTCCAATTAACCCAATTTTGTCTCCCTTTTTTATTTCTAAATTAAGATTTGATAAAAGGGGCTTTTCATTTGGATAGCAAAAACTAATGTTTTTCAATTCAAATTTCTCCTTAAATAAATAACCTTTGACTGAGATATTTTCTTTATTAAATTTATTAGAAATAAGTAAATTCTTAACCCTCTGCACACTTGCTTTATGTCCTTTTATAACTGCATAAGAACTATATATCAGTTGCATACTTGGTAGAAGTTTTTGTGATGCTAATGCAAAGATTCCTAATGAAGTAATTGCAAGCATATTATTTTCAATATCAAATGAGAAAATAATTCCAAGAACACTTATAAAAATTATTCCTAATGCTTCTAGAACAAATTTTGGGTAGATAGTTATAAAATTATTCTCTGCTCTTAATTTTCTTAAAGGCTTATCTTTATTATTGTATTCAGTTAAAGCAATTTTTTGATTTGAATATAAAATAACCTCTTTAATAGAATCTAAAGTCTCTTGTACTATTCTAATTTGATCAGAAGCGGCTTTTGTAATTTGAAAACTATTACTAACTAATTTTTTATTTGCTCCTTTACCAACAAATATATAAGAAATACCAAAAACTATTATCGAAATAGAAGCAACTCTAAAATCAATAATTATTAAAGTTGTGATTATAAAAGACGAAATTATTAATCCAGTAATAATTTGATTTACAGCGCTTAAAACAACAATGGTTCTTTGTATATCTTCTAGAACAGCCGTAATTATTAAGCTGCTATTAAGACTAAGATGATAATTATATGGCTTATAAATAGTATTGCTGAATAAACTGAAACTTAACTCATTGCCTAATTGAGCAGTTACTTGATTTATTTTCTTTATATTAAGTAGCCTTAAACACAGATTTAAAACGTTAGCTAAAATAAGTAGAAAACCACTAATTACAATTGGTCTATAAAAATTTGTAAATTCCATTAAATAGCTTAAAAATATATAATTATTTACCTTTTCAGGATCTGCTAGCATGTTAAGAAATGGTATTACTGAAGAGATAGCTACAACTTCTGAAAAGCCGCAAACAAGCATTAAAAGTAATAAATTTAGAAGTTTAATCTTATTTTTTCTTGAAATAAACTTATAAAGCCACTTTAAAAGAGAAATTATATTTTCTTGTGAATTCTTTTTAGAGAGATTACTAACCATCATTTTTTAAATATAGAAAAAAAGTTATTATTAAACTTTTTTATAAAAATAAACTTTACAAAAAATATTTAAAGGCTTATTTGATTTAATACCCAATTATTAAGTTGTTTTAATCCAACTATAATTTCTACTCCCTGAGCCGCCTCATCATTTTTGTTAACAAATCCAGATGAGTCATAATAACAACTTGGTTTTTTTAAAACTTTAGAGATCAAAGGTGTAGAAGTAAATGGCATAGCGATAGAAATATTAGTTTTTTTTATTAAATCATAAGGAGAAGTTTCATTTGGGATTATTAGAACATTACTTTTATCAGCAATAGACTCTATGAATTTTTTGTAACTAGGATGAGCTTTATTTGTTTTGAAATCTGATTTTGATTTAAAGCATAAGGTAATATTATTTTCTTCACATACAAAAAGAATATCTCTAAGAAAAGGTAAACAATTTTTAGGGACATAATGTTCGATAGGAGGTGAAATACTTTTATACATAGAATCTCGTACAGGAGGCACATCAAAAACTGAAATTGTCCTATTAGGTAATTTAAAGTTTTCTGATAATTCTTTATTGTGTAAACATATAGGTCCTGAAAGTGAATAAGAAAAAGGTTTTTCTATAAAATTTTTATATATTTTTAATTGATATTTATTCCAAAAAACATAATTAGGCCAATTCAAATTTCTATATCTAAAAGAAATAGGAGGTATTATTCCATTTTTATTTTTCATTGTCATATCGTTTGCTGAATAATAGTAAAAAATTATTTCTGATCTTTTTTTCTCGGCAATAAATGTCCAAATTGGTCTAAATATAAATGCATTGTGAAATAAATATGATTTTGCAAGAAACTTTTTTTTCTGCATACTACAAACCTTTGCAAAAAATAATTCACTTAATAAAAAAGTACTAGTCAATTTATTAGAAAAAATATTTATTGGGAAATAGATAATCTGAGAAAATAAGAAATAGACCGAATTAAATATGTCTAGCCATGATGAAAGATATCCAAAAGGGTATCTTTGATATTCTAGGGTCATATTATGATCTAATTTTCTTTGTTTTATATTTATGTCATGTTTGAATAATATTTTTTTTTGGCTATAAAATTTACCTCCAAAATAGTTAAAACATTGACAATTTGATTCTCTTTGGAATTTAATTGGTAATTTTTCTAAAGATAGTCCAAGAAAATAAGCATCACATTTTTTTATATTTTCTTTCTTAAGCTTATTAAAAATATTCCTTATGATATAACTGACAGCTTCTTTAACTCCATTAAGGAATTCAAATAAAATTAATATTCTCCAAAGTGTTAGGCAAGAAAAATGATTTACTTTAAAACCATTTTTTTCTAGTTTTATTATGTATTCCCAAGGTAATGCATATGTTAAGGTCTCACCGTCCTTGATCGCTTTAAACAATACTCTTTGTAAACTAAATTTGTTGCAGTATAGTAATCGTGAAACTACAAATTGCCTTAAAGAATAATTTAAATTGAAGTTTGTTTTATTTAAAAAATTTTCTGATTTTGAATTACTTTTGATATTAATTTTAGATAACTCTATAAATAATTGGTTCAAAAAATCTACACCTAGTTTATTTTTTGTTTTTTCATATCCTCTCATATATAACCTTGTATTCTTTCTGGCAATTTTTGATAAAGATTTTTTTAAAAAAGGTATTCTCAAAAAAAACTTAAAATTCCTGGAAATGTAATATGGAAACACTATTTTACTAGAATTTATTATTTAACATTATAACTATTGTGAAGTCTTAACTCAAAATATGAAGGATAAAAAGAAGTCTTTCTTTTTGCATTCTCTTGAGAATAAACTTCTTCTTAGTGAATAAGGATAATAACTTTTTTGTTAAAAAATATCTTAAATCCTTTTAGGATATAATTTGGTATAGAAAAAAATTTTAGAATAAGGTTTTTTAATAAAATAGGAAGAATAATATGTATTTTAGAAATATAATTTATTAGTATTTTTAGCAATATTTATAATAATACATTATTTTTTTATTCTTTTTATTTTATACAAATCCAACCTTTAAAACATATATTTGTAAATATATATTCAATATCTTTGAAGCCAGCTCTTTCAAACATTTCCTTATTTCCTCTATCAGAAAATGGTTCCAAAACACCTGCTAAAGATCTACTTTTTGTAAAGATTTCTTCTGGCTTAAAACCTTTTTTAATCTTGTATTCATTATAAACATGTGTATTTAAGTCCTGAAATCTAGCATCAAATCCTCTTGTTTTTTCAAAAACAAAGAATGCGCCACCCCAATTTAAACTTTGATAAATTTTATTTACCAATTCTTGTCTTACACTTGGTAATATAAACTGCAAAGTATAGTAAGCAGTAATAATTGATGCTTTTTTGAGATCTATATTAAGTACGTTTGCACATTCAAAATTTAAATTCTCAGGTTTTTTGTATTTTCTTTTTTTTGCCTGATCTATCATTTCTGGGATAATATCAATACCATAATAATTAATATTTTTTTGGTAATGCCGAGATTCAATTTTTTCTAATAAGGAGCCAGTAGAACATCCAATGTCATAAATATTATTGGGAGTTAAATTAACAAAAAAATCGGCATAAGAAGATATTAGATTCTGGCCGAATTCATATCCAGGAACTGATTTAGCAATATGGTCATCGAACGTTTTCACAGTATCTCCACCAAAATCCCATGAACTTATATTTGTTTTTATATTATCACCTGCATCCATTAAGCTTTTTTATTTTTAAATAGTATGCAATTATATCATATGTAAAATATTAGAGTTATTTTTTCTAATCTTTTTTATAAACTATGCGATGGTTAAAAAATCTACAAAAATCCTGAGGCAATAGAATTTATCGTAAATAATCCTTAGTTAATTTAATAATATTCCAAATATCCTTTAAAAATTTTTATATTGTCGGAGATTCTCTCTCTATTTATTTTTTAAAATCTTTTATCTAATCTATTTTTTCTGTCCAATTCTATAGCCCGAATAGCCAGATTTTTGCATAATTGAATCGCTCCATTCAAGATTATCAAGATACCAATGAATAGTTTTCTTTAAACCATCTTCAAAAGTCATTTTAGGAGTCCAACCTAACTCTTTTTGTATTAAATTTGAATTTATAGCATATCTTTTATCATGCCCCGGCCTATCTTCAACATTTTTAATGAGATCTGCATGAGGGAATTTACTTGGTTTAACCATATCAAGAATATTACAAATTTGAAGTTGAACCTCTTTATTAGTTTTCTCTCCAAAACCCCCTATACAGTAACTCTTACCAACTTTTCCTCTTTCAGCCAATAGTAATATAGCTTCTACATGATCTTCGACATATAACCAATCTCTAATATTTAAACCATCACCATAAAGTGGGATACTTTCTCCTCTAATGCCTTTTAAGATACTTAAAGGAATAAGTTTTTCTGGAAATTGATATGGGCCAAAATTATTACTGCAATTTGAAATTATAGTAGGCAATCCATAAGTATGATACCAGCTTTGTACTAAGTGATCACTGGATGCTTTGCTAGATGAATATGGACTGCGGGGGGAATATTTAGTATTTTCGTCAAATTTTCCATTCAACCCTAAAGATCCGAAAACCTCATCTGTGCTTATATGAATAAATCTGAATAATTTTTTTTTAATATCACTTATTGTTTCCCAATATGCTCTTGAGGCTTCAAGTAAATTAAATGTTCCTATTATGTTACTCTCTATAAAATTTAAAGGGTTATCAATTGAACGATCAACATGACTTTCAGCTGCTAGATGTATTATCAAATTCGGACTAATTTCTTTTACTACTTTCTCTAATATCTCTTTGTTTCTTAAATCTATTTTTAAGAATAAATGTCGTAATTTATAATCCTCTGAATCTTTTATCCAAGATAAGTCACTTGCGTAGCCCATTTGATCGAAGTTATAAACAACCCAGTCTTTTTCTTGTAGCAACTTTCTGATTAAGTTTCCCCCAATAAAGCCAGCTCCTCCTGTAACTATTACTTTATATTTATTTTTTTTCATATGATAATTAAAATTTAGTGATTATTTTGAAAGTAATTAAATCATAAAAAATATTAACTCAAAGTCGTTATGATTATGATATTTTTTTATTTTAGTAAATTTAATAAATAATCTCCGTATGTACTTTTAGACATTTCTAAGGCTAAATTTTTTAATTGTTTATTATCTATAAAACCTGATTTCCATGCTGTTTCTTCAGGCGATCCAATTTTTAAACCCTGTCTTCTTTCTAATGTTCTTATAAAAGTGCCAGCTTCTTGTAGCGAGTCAAATGTTCCAGTATCAAGCCAAGCCATTCCTCTTCCAAGTACTTTCACTTTCAAATTTTTTTCAAGGAGATACTTTTTATTAATATCTGTAATTTCCAATTCGTTCCTATTTGAGGGCTTAAGATTTTTAGCGTAATTAATAACTTCATTATTATAAAAATAAAGCCCAGTCATTGCATAATTACTTTTTGGATTATTAGGTTTTTCAATGATATCAATAACATTCTTAGTATTTTCATCAAAATAGATTATTCCATATCTTGTTGGGTCACTTACAGGATAAGCAAAAACAGTTGCATAATCTTTATCTTTGTTAGCATCATTTAAATCATTTTCAAAATTATTTCCATAAAAAAGATTATCACCAAGAATCAATGCAACATTACTATTGCCTATAAATTCCTCTCCTAACAAGAATGCCTGTGCTATGCCTTCTGGCTTAGGCTGACTCTTATAATCAATTCTTATTCCCCATTGTTTTCCATCACTAAGGAGACTTTTAAAAGAATCC
Organism: Prochlorococcus sp. AG-442-M23; assembly: GCA_003209655.1. Lineage (GTDB taxonomy): Bacteria > Cyanobacteriota > Cyanobacteriia > PCC-6307 > Cyanobiaceae > Prochlorococcus_A. The sequence goes on from QCPW01000001.1 coordinate 471,864, forward strand.
ATATGATATGGAGTACAAATTATCAATATTTCATTTATTCCAAAACTCATAAGTGTCGAGAGAGGATAATAAATCATGGGTTTATCATAAATAGGCATCAGTTGCTTGCTTACAGCTTTTGTTAGGGGAGATAATCTTGTTCCAGCACCTCCTGCAAGAATGATTCCTTTTCTAGTCATACTTTAAATTAAAAAATAATAAATAAAATTATAAATTTTATGAGCTATTTTCATTATAAGACAAATCCTTTTTTAGAAAATATATAAAAATAATATCCTTAGATTTTAAAATTAAATCTAAAAAATATTAATTTTTTTAATCTAAAGTTATTATAAAAAGAAGACTAAAGATAAATTAATAAAAAATGAAATTGTCTATTTATGGTTCTACAGGTTTTATAGGAAGTAATTTTTTAAAAATTTATCCAAATAATATTGAAATTAAAAGAGGTAATTTAAAACCAGAATCGCAAGATATTCTTTATTTTATTTCTACTGTTCATAACTACAATGTATTTGATGATATTACAAAAGATGTAAAAGTAAATTTAGAATTGCTATGTAAAGTTTTAGAAAATTGTAAATCAAATAATTTTACTTTTAACTTTATAAGTTCTTGGTTTGTATATGGTAAAACAAATAATTTACCAGTTAATGAAATGCAAAATTGTAATCCAAAAGGCTTTTATTCAATTACAAAAAAATGTGCGGAAGATTTATTAATTTCTTTCTGTAATACATTTGGTGTTAAATATAGAATAATTAGATTATGTAATGTCGTTGGGAAAGGTGATAAAGGTGCTTCATCAAAAAAGAATGCGATAACATGGATGATAAATAGAATTAAAGAAAATAAACCTGTAGATCTATATGACAAAGGTGAGGTATATAGAGATTATTTACACGTTCATGACGTTTGCAACGCAATAGACTTGATTTGCAAAAAAGGTAATATAAATGAAATATATAATGTAGGATCAGGTAAACCTACAACTATCAAATATCTTATTGAATTATCTAAGAAAATTACTAATTCATCTTCTGAAATTAACTATATAAATCAACCAGCATTTCATGAAAAAGTTCAAAATAAAGATTTTTGGATGGAAAATAAAAAAATAAAAGAACTTGGTTTTAATCAAGTAATTTCTTTAGAGCAAATAGTAGAAGAGTTATGTCAATAAAACTTATAAGTTAATTAAGTTTTTTTCTGCTTCTTTAATCTTATTTATTAAAAAGTCAAGATTTTCTTTAGGTTGTCTATTATGTGATCCTAATAATATCCCAGATTTCATCACTTCATCGCTTACTTCAAAAGAGCCAAAGCTATCCCACTTAAACTTTTTGGATACTGGTTGTCTCATAATGTTACCAGTGAAAATTGTTCTGGTTTGTATACCCTCTTTTTCAAGAAATATTTGCATTTCTTTTCTTTTATTTGCTAATTTCCCTTGTAATAATAAAGGAAATGCAAGCCATCCAGTTTTTACATTACTATAAGTGCTGGGGATATAGAAATTATCTGAATCATCAAGATTATTTTTTAAATAAGAGAAATTTTTAATTCTTTTTTCTATATTGATATTTAATTTTTTCAGTTGAACAAGTGCAAAAGCTGCTGAAAGTTCGGAAGGCAGGAAATTATACGCAACATCGTCAAATATGTATTTATCGTCATAGTACATGTCATCTATTTTTACATTGAATCTTCTTTCATAGTCTTCAGAATTGGAATATAGGGAAGATCTTCTTCCCCATCCTCTTAATGAGAGTGCTATATCAAAGTTTTTTTTATCATTGAAACATGTCATTCCTCCAAATCCTGCTCCAGTTATCACATGTGAGGCGTAAAAACTTGTAGTCGAAATATCTGACCAATTTGATAGCGAAGATTTATAGGAATAACCAATTGTATCAGCAGAATCCTCAATTATTTTTAAATTATTTTCTCTAGCAAAATTATATATTTCTTCCCAATTCGCGACATTACCTATAAGATTTGGAACACAAATAGCTGAAACATTTTCTAAATCAATTTTTTTTAAAATATCAGTATTCAATTGTAATGTGTTTCTATCTACATCAATAAAGTAAGGTATTAATCCACTTTGAACCAAGGGAGAAACAGTAGTCGAAAAAGTTAAAGCAGGAGTTATTACCTTTGATCCTTTTTTTAGTTGTAAAGATAATATTCCAATCAAATTTGCTGATGATCCACTGTTTACCATTAGCCCATATTTTTTATTAAAAATCTTTGCTACATTATCTTCTAATTCTTTGACTTTAGGTCCATCCATTAAGGCTAATCGACTTTCCTTTAAAACTTTTGTCACTTCGGAAATTTCTTCATCAGAATAACTAGCTTCTGCATAATATATTTTCTTATTCATGAAGTATAAAAATCAATAATTTCCATTCTATTAAAACACAATATGAATAATGATAATATGTTTTCAAAACAACTCTTTTTTTAGGGTAAATAATTAAATTTGTTTTCTAATGTATCAAAAAATTAAAAACAAACTAAGATTTAATAGATTTACAAGGAAAATAAGATTTAAAAATAGAATTTCTGCAAGTGAGGCTTGTACTTATTGGCTTAAAAGTAATAAAAATAAATTTATTTATGAGGGCAATAATATAAATTCTTTTGAATTGAATATTACTTCAGTTGATAGTAAAGAAATTCCTTTATCTCTTAGTTGGGCAAACCCATTAATAACACGGCCAAGATTTATATATTCTTTGAATAACGTAGTTGTTTCACCTGCCGAATCTCATATTTATTTTTGTGATCTCGACAAATCTTCATCGGATCTTGGGTCAAAGTTTGACTGTAATAAATTATCTATATTTGATTTTTATAAAAAAAATGAACTTTTAGAGGCGAAAGAAATTCCTGGTAATATTCTTCACCTTGGTATTTCATCTAACCCTTCAAATTTTTATCATTGGTTACATGAAATATATGCAAGAATAATAAGAATTCAGAAAAACTATAATATTGACAAATTTGATTTTTATATTATGCCTGCATTGATGCATAAATATCAGAAGGAGGCATTAGATTTGCTAAAAGTTGATTCTAGAAAAATAATAAGTGATAACGCTTTTTATAGATGCACTGGCAACTTAGTTACTGCTAATATAGATAATATTGTTTCAGGAATTGATTTAAGAAACTTTTTTTGGGCAAAAAACAACAAACAAATCGATCAATCCAAAAAATATTTTTTAGATAGAGACGCTAATAGTGGTTTACAAAAAAGAGAACTTGTTAACTTTGATAAATTTAAATGTAAGTATGAAGAATCAGGATTTGAATTTATAAAACCTGAGAAAGTCTCATTTGAAAAACAAATTGACTTATTTTTGTCCGCCAAAGGTGTTGTTGGTGTAAACGGATCAGCTTTTAGCTTATCTACTTTAATGAATAACGACTCAAAAGTTGTAGAAATATTCCCTAAAAGTTTTGTTGATCCTGCAATCTCAAATATTTGTGCACCTGCAAAGTTGAAATATGGATTTTATATTGAAGATTCATATAGACCTCAAAATGAAAACAATTGGGATAGAGATGCAAATGCAAAAATAAATGCTGATTTAATTGATCACGATAAAATAATTAAATTCTTTAACTAACCTAATTCATAAAGGCTAAGATCTATAAGTACTAATTTTGAATAAAATATTTTATTTTTTGAATTGATAAAATAAATAATTACTTTTCTTATTTATTTTGAGAAATTAACTATTTAGTAATATTATTTTTAGTTTTTTTTGTATTTAGATTTGTATTCATTAATGTTTTGGTACTTAATTAATTTTTTATTTTTTATTTCTAGGATATAATCACAATTCTCTAATGTTTGTAATCTATGTGCAATCATAATTACTGTATTTTTAGGATCATTATTAATTATATTCCTCAGAATGTTTTTTTCAGTTTCTGAATCTACTGAACTCGTTGCCTCATCAAGTATAAGCAAAGAATGTTTTTTATAAAGTGCTCTAGCTATTGCTAATCTCTGTTTTTGGCCTCCACTTAAGTTAACTCCATTCTCCCCAACAAAAGTTTTAAGTCCGTTTCTAAGAGAATTTATTAGTTCTCGTAACATTGAAATATTAACTACTTTATTCAATAAGGAATAGTCGATTCTAGATTTTGATTTTCCAAAAACTATATTTTCTTCAATACTTCTATCTAATAAAAAATAATCTTGAGGAACACTAGATACTGATAATCTAAAACGTCGAAAAAGATTAGAGTTCATTTTATTCCCATCTATGAAAATATTGCCAGAATTAGGTTTTATTAAGCCTAACATTATATCTATAAAAGTTGACTTTCCAGTTCCGGTTTTCCCAACAATACCAATAACTTCTCCTCTCTTTATCTCTAAGTTGATATTTTCTAAAACTTGATTTTCTTTGTATGAAAAACTAATATTTTCTAATTTAATTTTATTTTTCATTTCAAAAATATTGACTAATTTATCTCTTGAATTATTTTTATATTTTTTAGACTCTTCTAAAAGTTTTACTACTGAATAGACACTTAATTTTTCTTGTCTTATTGTATATAAAGAACTGAATGTTTTTTGAAAAAGAGGTAACAATTTCTGAAGTCCTAATATAAAAGCAACACTTTTTGATAAGTAGTTATTAAAGTCAATCCCTGATAAATACATAAATATAATTGATATCACAAGCACTGATAGTATTAATGATTCCATTATGTATCTTGGAACCTCTGAGATAGTAGCAGATTTGTTTGAAGCTAAAATATTTTCAATATTGTTTTTATCGTATTCTTTAATAAAAAATTTATGTGAATCATCTAAAATTATCTGTCTAATAAAACCTAAAGATTCCTGAACAATTCTTATAATATTTTTTCTAGTTTCAAAAATTATTTTCCCATATAGATCAACATACTTTTTTGTAGATATTGATGCAATTAAATAAAATAGAGATGATAAAGTAATAATGAAAAATACAATTCTAAAATCAATAATAAATAATGAGGTAGTAATTCCTAAAATACTAAGAACAGAAAGACTCATTCTCATAAATTGAGATATTACAACTAGAGAGGAGTCAAGTTGCTGGATCTGAGAACTAATTAATTGACTAGAATTTGTACTTAAATGATATTCATAATCGCGATATAAAATTTCTTTATATAATTTCTTACCCAATTCAATTTTTAGATCTCCATTAAAATCATTAATTATTTTTATAGAAAAAATCTTTATAAATCCAGATAAAAATATTATCATCAAAAATAAAAAAGATATAAATAAAAACAATCTTTCAGTTTGTTGAATATTAAAAAAATTCGAAGTTTTTCTTAATAAGTCTACTTCTAATATTTTATTTGGATTACTAACAAAAGATATAAAAGGAACCATAATTCCTATCGTCATAAATTCAAATAATGAATTTAATAGGATAATTATTGATATAAAAATAAATTTTCTTTTTGTATTTTTATTTAAATATGAAATGAGTTCAAATATTTTAATCAAATACTTAAGCTTTCTTATCTAAATATATTTTAAGTGAAGTATATTAAATGGCAATATTTCTTCCTTAAAAGAAAATAATCTGATTAAAAAAACCTTATTTTAAAATGATCAAAATGTATAAATATACCAAATTTAACTATAAGTAAAAATTTTTTATAACTATAATTTTAGACCTATTAACTTATGTCTAACCTTTTTGCTCACATAGTTCATGAAATTTCTTATTTTTGTGAAAAGTCCTTTTCTGAAAAAATATTACTAGAATTTTGACCATAAATTTTAATTCAAAAAAAGAAAAAAAATGAAAGCATTAAGATTTATATTTTATACTTTTTATTTAATAAGTATAAAAGAGGATAGTCTTTATTAATGTTTAAAATATATGGAATAGTTGATTTAAATATTTATTGATTATTAAAAAGTGATTTACTTATATTTTAAAATGGTTTTATATAACTAAAAAAATTTTTTTCTAAATACTATTATCAAATTTCTCTAATTAATTTCATGTTTTCATTTTTATAGAGAATATATTTTCATTGTTTTACAGATAAATTGTAAAATAATAATTAGTCATCCCACATGTCTTGTTTATCTTTTTCGATACTATTTTTTTCAAGCAATTCTAATCTATGTTCCTTTGAATCTTCTTCAAAAACTTTTAATCTTTCTTTGTTTTCATATTTTTCTTGAATTTCAAGAATCATAATTTCAAATTGATCTCCATAAAAATTAGACATTTCTTTCCATGCTTCCATTTCTTCCTCTTCACCTATTGTGTCATTTATTTGATGGCTGATAATTTCTAGAACAAATTCTTTCAACTCTTTATGACTCATAGATTCAACTTTTTTCTGAGCATAAATTTCTTTTAGATGTTGGAGCTGTTTTTTAGTTAAATCAGCATATGTAATTGATTTCTGTTTCATGAATATTGAGATTGTTCATAACACTTTCATATTAATTATCTTGAAAAAAATATCTATTCACTAAATTTTATAATATTAACTTAATGAAAATACTAATTTAAAAAAATAAAGTATTTCAATTTTAACGCTAATAATAATCGGAATTTGATAATGCTAATAATTTTAAAACCCTAAATTTTGTTAGGATTGTTTTGATTTATTTGCTGATTTACATTGAAATATTAAGCAATTCTTAAATAAATCGAAAGAATTTATAAAATTTAACTTTTATTTTTAGCGTATTTTTCCTCCAAACAACTTGAAATCACTATTTTTTTTGATTGTAATTACTCATTAATGTTTTTACAGTAAGTCTGCAATAAATACAAATTATTGAGAGAATCGTATTACAAAAAACTTACTTTAGTTTAAAAGCAAAGAAATATGAAAATTTCAATCCTCTTAATAGAAGATGATCGTGATATGCGTGAATTGGTAGCGGGACATCTCGAGCACTCTGGCTTCGATGTTCAAAGAGCTGAAGATGGAATTAAAGGTCAAGCCTTGGCACTTCAGTATTCTCCAGATTTAATTCTTTTGGATTTGATGCTACCAAGTGTTGATGGCTTAACTTTATGTCAGAGACTAAGAAGGGATGAGAGGACTTCAAATATTCCAATTTTAATGATTACAGCTTTAGGTGGATTAAAAGATAAAGTGACTGGATTTAATTCTGGAGCTGATGACTACATAACAAAACCTTTTGATCTTGAAGAATTACATGTTCGTATAAAAGCATTACTAAGAAGAACTAATAGAGCACAATTGAATTCAACTAATCAACAAGAAATTTTAAATTATGGTCCCTTAACTCTTGTTCCAGAAAGATTTGAGGCTATTTGGTTTGAATCCCCTGTGAGGCTAACTCATTTAGAATTTGAACTACTTCATTGCCTACTACAAAGGCATGGACAAACTGTATCACCTGCTCTCATTCTAAAAGAAGTTTGGGGTTATGAGCCTGATGATGATATAGAGACAATTAGAGTTCACGTTAGACACTTAAGAACAAAATTAGAGCCCGATCCTCGCAAACCAATATATATAAAAACCGTTTATGGAGCAGGATATTGTCTTGAATTGCCTTTGGGAGATCAAGTTGACGGAGCTAGCCAAGAATTTTCAGATTCCAGAAACTCAACTTTAATCAATACAGCATTTGAGTAAATTTATAAATCTTCCATAGCTATCTTTAGTAAAGCTACTTCCCAAGCTAATCTTGGCTGAATAAAATTTTTGAGATTTAGTTTCAAATCTTCGAGTTTTATAATTATGTTTTTGTTCTTAGTTTTTTCCCAGTATTTTTTTTGTAAAAAATTAATTAAAAAAATCTGTTGATCAAATTCCAATTCTTCAGATATCATTTGTGAAATTTTAAATATTTCTAAAGTATCATTTAGAGGAAAGTCTAAATAATCTTTGATTTCTTCGGGTAATTCTTTCCATATTTTTATATTATGCATTATTTTACCTGGAGAGCCATTTGCGAAATGAATCAAATCTTCTAAGTTTAATTCTTTATCAGTATTTTCTATGAATGAATCTGAACTATTTTTTAAAAAAAACTTAATTTGTTTGTATGAAAAAGGTTTAAATCTTATAATTTGACATCTAGATATTATAGTATCTAAAAGAGAGTTTAATCTTGATGTTAATAGAACAAATATGCCGTTAGTAGGTTCCTCAAGTGTTTTTAATAGACAATTTGATGCGGCCTCATTTAAAAGGTCTGCATCAACAATCAATACGATTTTTTTGTCTGATTCAATAGATTTTTGAGATAGAAAATTCTTTATATTTCTAATTTGCTCAATTCTTATTGTTTCTTTTTTATTTTTTGAATGCGCAGATTCCGAACGATTTATAAGACCGCCTTTAAAAATATACGTGGGCTCGATTAATAAAAAATCAGGATAATTGTTATCTTTAATTCGTTCTTCAATATTTAAATTAGGTGAATATTGATTGAAAATTTCTTTAATAAATTGAATAGCTGTTTGTTTTTTACCTATACCTTCAGGACCATAAAAAATATAACCATTAGAAAATTTTTTTCTTTTGAGTATGCTTTCTAGATGTTCATTTACTTCTTTAGTGATTAAAAGGTTATCAGTTTTTAAGTAATTCATTTTTTATTTATGAAAATTCTTTTAACAATATTTCTTTAATCTCATTAGAAATAGTATTAATATTTTGCTTTGCAGATATTACTTTCCAATTTTTTTCTTTAGCAATTAGCTGAAAACCTGCATTGACTTTTTGCAAAAATTTTATACCTTCAGATTCAATACGATCAGGTACTAAATGTTTTCTACGTAAAACACTCTCATTAGCAGAAATCTCTAGAAAAATAGTTAGGTCTGGTTTCTTTCCTTGACAAACAATTGATTCGATCTTTTTGATGGTTTCTATATTTATATTTCTTCCATATCCTTGATATGCAAGTGTAGAGTCGGAAAATCTATCGCTAATTACCCAGTCTTCGTTTTCTAATGCTGGAGAAATTATTTTAGAAACATGTTCTGCTCTATCAGCTGAATAAAGTAATAATTCAGCGAGTGGAGAAGGTTTATTATTGTTATTATTATCAAGTATTAAATTTCTAAGTTTTTTACCTAACAGGCTTCCTCCAGGTTCTCTAGTTTTTACTAATTTTGAATTTTTTTTCATAAGGCCACTTTTTGGTAGCCATTTTGAAATCTCTTCAATTTGGGTTGTCTTACCACAACCATCTATTCCTTCTATGACAATAAATTTACCTTCCATTTAATCTAAAGATAAAGCATTTATTACAACTGTTATGGAACTTGTCGCCATCAATAATGCCGCTATTGATGGTGTTAAAAGAATGCCATATTTGGGAAATAGAACACCTGCAGCTATTGGTATTGCTATTAAGTTATAGCCAAAAGCCCAAAAGATATTTTGTTTAATTTTTCTAATTGTTCTTTTCGCAAGAGTAAATGCATAAGGTAACCCAGATAGCTGATCTCCCATTAATACAACATCTGCATTTGCTTTTGCAATCTGGGTACCTGAACCAACGGCGATTCCTAAGTTGGAGGCAGCCAAAGCAGGAGCATCATTAATACCATCTCCAATCATGGCAACTTTATTGTTTTTCTTTAAATCTTGAATAATTTGTAATTTCATTTCTGGAAGAAGATCCCATTTTAATTCATCTTCTTTACTACCTAATTGTTGAGCTAAATGTACTACAGACTCTCTTCTATCTCCACTTAAAATATTAAGCTTGTAATTATCCTCCCTCAATTTTTGAACAGAACTTATGGAATCTTCTCTTAATAAATCTCCTAGTAAAATAAATCCAACTAATGAACAATTTATACTGACTCCAATTACTGAATAGGATTTGTATTCTTCAGTTTCTAATTTTTTCTTAGATTCTCTATCAATAATTACTCCTTTGCTAGATAACCATTCTATGCTTCCAATATCGATTACTCCATCAATCGACTCAAGATCTCCTGAAATTCCTCTACCAGATTCTGTATGTATTCTTTTGATTGGAAGTAAATTAAGATTTTGTTTTTTCGCTTCTTTAACTAATGCACTAGCGATGGGATGTCTGCTTTGACTTTCTAGACTTGCAGATATCTTTAATAGACGTAAATTATCATCACTATTTATATAGTCAATTATAAAAGGCTCTCCTTTTGTTAAAGTTCCTGTCTTATCAAAAATAATATGATTGATTTTGGATGCCATTTCTATTTTGTCTCCTCCTTTAAATAAAACCCCCTTTTTTGCAGCTTTCCCTGAAGCGACAGTTATGACGGTGGGAGTAGCAAGACCCAGTGCACAAGGACAGGCTATTACTAAAACAGCAATTGAGAGTTGAATGGCTAAACTTAAAAAATTTTCAGCATTACTACCTAAAGAATTATGTAGTGAATGGTTTGATGAGGTTATTAATTCATGATGATTATGTATCAATAAATCTGGCCAAATTAGTTTTGCGTATTTCCACCAAAAAAAGAAGCTTGAAGTTGCCATGAAAAGTACCAAGTATGTAAATTTACCTGCAATTTGATCTGCAATTCTTTGAATGGGTGGTTTATTATTTTGGACTGATTCAATTAGACTTACTAATTTCGCGAGAGAGGTTTCATCTCCGACTTTTGTAACTTTTAATCTTAATGTTGAATTTAAATTTAATGAGCCATTGAGTAAATGTTCTCCTGCTTTAACATTGATAGCTTTAGATTCACCCGTTATGTGAGAAACATCTATGGATGAATTTCCCTCAATGACAATGCAGTCAGCAGGTATTCGATCCCCAGCTAATAATTGTATTTCATCTCCAGTTTTTAAAGAATTAACTCTTACTGATTTAACTTTGTTTCCTTTTAAATAAATCCTTGCCATTTCTGGTTGTAGATCTAATAATTCGCCAATTGATGAACCAGTATGATACTTTGCTCTTTCTTCTAGAAAACGTCCAATTAGTATAAACCCTAGCAACATTACTGGTTCATTAAAGAAACAAGGAAAACCAGTGGATGGGAACATTAATGATAAAAGACTTGTTAAGTAAGCACTGGTTACACCCAGAGCTACTAAAGAATCCATATCTGGTCGATTTTTTAAAAAGGATCTAAATCCTTTGATTAAAATTTCTCTTCCGGGAAATAATAAAGCTGTGGTGGAAAGTAAAGCATGAAAGAACAAATTACCCAATATTGGTAAGTTTAAATAACCTCCCTCTGCTAGATGCCCTAATCCTGAAAATAATAAAAGTATGATGGCGAAATTAAGTTTCTTCCATTCATTAATCCATTTCTTTTTTTTTTCTAATTGAACTTTATTTACTTTTTTCGAAAAATCATTTATGTATATCTTTGAAGGGAATCCGTTTTTTTGAAGGTTTTCTAAAACCTGATCCATATTTTGAAAAGTTTTATTAGTTTCAAAATATGCACTTTCAGTGAGTAAGTTTACAGAGACCTTTTCAATGCCATCGAAATTTTTTAATATATTTTCCACCGTGCTAACACAACCTCCACATTTCATTCCAGATATATTTATTTGAACGCTTTTCATATTTTTTTTGAAATGAAAGAATATTAATGCTTAATTTTATTCATAATTATAATAATAAATGTTATAGAATTTTTAAATAGTTGATGTTTAATTGACTAATTTAATTTTATTAAAAAAAAAGTGCCAAGTAATCAGAACAGAGACAATTTTATTGATAAAGCTTTTACTGTAATAGCTGAATCTATTGTTAAGATCATGCCAATTGCTGAAAAAGAAAAAAAAGCTTATATATACTATCGAGACGGATTGGCTGCTCAAAATAATGGCGATTATTCAGAAGCTTTGGAATACTATAAAGAAAGTTTATTACTAGAAGAAAATAAAATTGATAGAGGAGAAACTTTAAAAAATATGGCAATAATTTATATGAGTAATGGAGAGGAAGATCTTTCAATAGAAACTTATCAAAAAGCCTTAGTTGAAAATCCAAAACAACCATCCTGTCTTAAAAATATAGGTTTAATTTATGAAAAAAGGGGAAGATACGCTGAACAGAATGGTGATTTAGATCAAAGAGATATTTGGTTTGACAAAGCTGCAGAAGTTTGGTCTAAGGCAGTGAGGCTTTATCCAGGTGGATATCTAGATATTGAAAATTGGTTAAAAACTTCTGGTAGGAGCTCAATTGATATTTATCTTTGAAATTTCGTTAAACTTTCTGTTCTAAAACATAATTCATGGCTTCGTTTATGTCAGAAATTTCTTTGATATGAATTAGACTTTGAAAATTATCTTTAATTTCAAAAGTTGTTTTAGGTATCAAAATATTTTTAAAACCTATCCTTATAGCCTCATCAATTTTTGCACGAAGATTATATGCCTGCCTTACCTGACCACTTAAACCTAATTCTCCAATATATGAACAATTTTTTAAAGGCGGAATATTTTTTAAGCTTGATAATATTGATATTGCAACACCTAAATCTGAAGATGGGTCATTTATTTCAAAGCCTCCTCCTGTGGCTATATAACAGTCATATTCTGATAATTTAATACCGACATGTTTTTCTATGACTGCTAATATCTGATGTAATCTATTGATGCTAATTCCAGTTGTTGTTCTTCTAGGGTTATTGTAGAAAGTTTTATTCACCAAAGCTTGAATATCTACAGCAAATGGTCTAGATCCTTCATTTGTTATTGTGGTTGTGACACCAGATATATGTTCTTTATTTGTGAAGATTGAACTAGGGTTGGAAACTTCTTCTAAACCATTTTCAAACATTTCGAAGATTCCAATTTCAAAAGTTGATCCAAACCTATTTTTTATACCTCTTAGTAATCTATGTGAGGCAATATTATCTCCCTCAAAATTAAGTACAACATCCACTAAATGTTCTAAAGTTTTTGGTCCTGCAAGAGCTCCTTCTTTAGTTACATGGCCGATTATCAATAACGCTACATTATTAGCTTTAGCGAGTTTCTGAAGTTCGGATGAACAAGTTCTTACTTGGGAGACAGATCCTGGAGAACTTTCCATTTCATCATTATAAATAGCTTGGATACTATCAATAATCGCAAAACTAGGTTTAATTTTTATAATCTCTTCGATAATTAAAGATAAGTTAGTTTCTGCATAAATTTTTAGATCGAGGCTGTTTTGATTTAATCGTTCCCATCTTATTTTTACTTGTTCCAAAGATTCTTCTGCAGTTATATACAAAACTTTTTCATTGAGGGATATTATTCCTGCAGATTGAAGCACTATTGTACTTTTACCAATCCCTGGTTCTCCCCCAAGTAAAACTATAGATCCTGGTACTATTCCACCACCGAGAACTCTATCAAATTCTCTAAAACCACTCGTAAATCTTGATATTGTATCTATTTCTATTTCATTAAAGAGCTTAGAATTTTTACTTTCGGTAATATTTGTTGTTTTAGCTCTTGGTTTTTTCTTTTCTTCAATGATTGTATTCCATTCATTACAATTTATGCATCTACCAAAGTATTGAGAAGTTTCAGATCCGCAATTTTGACAAATAAAAGTCGAAAATTTATTAGACATTTAATTTTAAATTAGATTGACGAACTAATATGTTTGGGATATTGCCCCTCTACAAGTTAGATTGGTTAAAAGATAAATTCTCTTACTGATTAGCTAATAGAAACAAATGGCTGTATCTAGTCAAACAAAAGAAACAATTCTTGTCGCTGATGACGAGGCGAGTATTAGAAGAATTCTTGAAACTCGTCTCTCAATGATTGGTTACAAGGTTGTAACCGCTTGTGATGGTAAAGAAGCATTAAAATTGTTCAAAGACTACGATCCTGATTTGGTGGTACTCGACGTTATGATGCCAAAATTAGATGGTTATGGTGTTTGTCAAGAATTAAGAAAAGATTCTGATGTCCCGATTGTCATGTTGACTGCGTTAGGAGATGTAGCAGATAGAATTACTGGATTAGAATTAGGCGCTGATGATTATGTCGTTAAACCATTTAGTCCAAAAGAATTAGAGGCTAGGATTAGGTGTGTACTAAGACGAATAGATAAGGAACAACTTCCTGGTATGCCTAATTCAGGTTTAATTTTGGTCACGGATATAAAAATTGATACAAATAGAAGACAAGTCTTTAAAAGTGATGAAAGAATCAGATTAACTGGAATGGAATTCAGTCTTTTAGAGCTTTTAGTCAGTCGATCAGGAGAGCCATTTAGTCGAGGAGAGATTTTAAAAGAAGTTTGGGGTTACACGCCTGAAAGACATGTAGATACAAGAGTAGTGGATGTTCATATATCTAGATTAAGATCAAAATTGGAAGCTGATCCTGCAAATCCTGAATTAATTCTCACAGCAAGAGGAACGGGATATCTTTTTCAGAGAATAGTTGATCTATCTCCATTTGATAATAAATAGATGGAAAAATATTCTTCTAATAAAAAGTCTAGAGCTATAAGAAGATTAGTTATTTGGTATAAAAGAAATTCTGCTGTAACTTCAATAGTTGATACTGCGGCTAATTCTGCCTCCACAGCAAGTAATGTGGCGGGTAACGTAGCAGGAAATGTAGTCTCTAGTGCTGAATCAGTTGTTAATACTGCAACCAGCGTAGTTTCAAATGCTAGTTCAATTGCAAAGAATACATTGCAGCCATTAGTTTTTGATCCTTTAAAAAGGTTGCAAAATAATGATAACTTGATAAACAAAAAAGAGGTATTAAATTCTGAGAGGATTTGGATCGCAGTTGATGGTATGGGTGGTGATTATGCACCTGTACCCATTTTGGAGGGTTGCCTTGATGCTATTAGTAGATTCCCAATAAATATAAAGTTTGTAGGAAAAATTGAAAAAGTTAGATTTGAAGCTGAAAAAGTTGGTTTATTAGATTTATTGGAGAAAGAAATTGATAACAATCGTCTTGAATTAATAGATAGTGGAGACCCCATAGGAATGGATGAAGAGGCGACTTCAGTAAGAAAGAGAAGAGATGCAAGCATAAATATTGCTATGGATTTAGTTAAAACTAATAGGGCAAAAGCAGTTTACTCCGCAGGCAACTCAGGTGCTCTTATGGCATCTGCAATATTCAGGATCGGGCGACTAAAAGGTATCGAACGCCCTGCAATAGGAGCATTGTTTCCAACAAGAGATCAAACTCGACCTGTATTAGTTTTGGATGTTGGAGCAAATACTGATTGCAAGCCATCTTATCTGCATCAATTTGCTCTTCTTGGTAATATTTATGCCAAGGATGTTTTACAAATAAAAAAGCCACGAATTGGTTTATTAAATATTGGAGAAGAAGAATGTAAAGGTAATGATTTGTCTTTAAAAACATATGAATTACTTTCTAATGAAAAAAGTTTTAATTTTGGGGGTAATTGTGAAGGAAGAGATGTTTTGTCTGGAAATTTTGATGTAGTCGTATGCGACGGTTTTACAGGTAATATATTACTTAAATTTCTTGAGTCAGTTGGAGGAGTTTTATTGGATATATTAAAATCTGAACTGCCAAGAGGAAGAAGGGGTAAGGTTGGTTCTGCTTTTTTAAAAAGTAATTTACTAAGGATTAAAAAACGGTTGGATCATGCTGAACATGGAGGAGCATTATTGCTTGGTGTAAATGGTATTTGCGTAATTGGACATGGTAGTAGCAAGTCTTTATCTGTTGTAAGTGCTCTGCGTTTGGCTCACTCCGCGGTAAATCATAATGTAATGGAAAATTTAAATCAGCTTCAAAAGCTTCAAGTTTTAAATTCTTAAAACATATTTTGTCAGATTTATGTTTGACTTATATAAGTAATTAGACAACTCTTTTGGAAGAAATAAATTTAAATCAAATCGGAGTCTCATTTAAGGGCAGTGGAAGTTATGTGCCAAATCAAATTCTTACTAATCAGGATATAAGTAAGAAAGTAGATACTAGTGATGAATGGATAAAATCGAGAACAGGTATATCTCAGAGAAGGATATCTGGGTTAGATGAAGATGTAAGTCAAATGGGTTATGAAGCGGCATTAGCAGCAATTAAGATGACTAAATGGGATTTAGATACAATTGATTTAATAATTTTAGCCACTTCAACCCCAAATGATTTATTTGGTTGTGCGCCTAATATTCAAGAAAAATTGGGTGCAAATAATGCTGTAGCTTTTGATTTGACAGCTGCATGCAGCGGTTTTTTATTTGCGGTAATAACAGCTTCTCAATTTTTAAAAACAGGAAGCTATAAAAGAGCTTTAGTTATTGGCTCTGATCAACTATCAAGCTATGTAGATTGGAATGACAGAAAAAGTTGTATCTTATTTGGAGATGGAGCAGGGGCTATAGCAATGGAAGCAACAAATGAGTTTGATAATTTAATTGGATTTGACATGAAAACTGATGGGCAAAGAGGTTGTTTTTTAAATCTTTCATCTCAAAATAATCAAGAGGTAATTGTTGATAATATTAATTATTCAAATGGTGGTTTTTCTTCAATTACAATGAATGGTCAGGAGGTATATAAATTTGCAGTTAGAGAAGTGCCGTTAATTATTGAAAATTTATTTAAAAAAACTAACTATACTTCAGAGAAAATTGATTGGTTGTTGTTACATCAAGCTAATCAAAGAATATTAGATTCTGTCGGAGATAAACTAAATGTCTCGAAAGGAAAAATTCTAAGTAATTTGAGTGACTATGGAAATACCTCAGCTGCAACAATTCCCTTAATACTTGATGAGGCTGTAAGAAATAAGAAAATTAAACAAAATGATATTATTGCAACTAGTGGCTTTGGCGCTGGGTTAAGTTGGGGTGCAGCCCTTATTCGCTGGGGTTAAAAAAAAACTTTATTATGACAGTAGCTTGGGTTTTCCCTGGACAGGGCTCACAAAAAATTGGAATGGCAAATAAGATCATAAATTTGCCAAATGCAAAAGATAGATTTAATTACACCTCTAAAGTATTCGGAAAGAATTTGTTTGAAATTTGTGAACAAGTTTCGGAGAACAATAATCTTCATGAAGACCTAAACAATACTAAGAACACGCAAATTTGTCTTTTTTTGGTTGAGTCTGTTTTATTAGATTCCTTAAAGGAAAATGGTTTTAAACCGAACTATATTGCTGGTCATAGTTTAGGTGAAATCACAGCTTTATATTGTGCCGGTGTTTTATCTTTTATAGATTCTGTATTACTCATAAAAGAAAGATCCAAATTAATGGCAGAAGCTGCAAAGGGATCAATGGCAGCATTAATTGGTTTTGATAGAAAAGAACTGGAGTTTTTGGTCGAGGAGATTGATGAACTGGTAATAGCAAATGATAATAGTGATTCTCAAGTTGTCTTATCAGGAAGCGAAAAGGCTTTAGATAATATTTCAAAACGTATTACTTGTAAAAGATTTCTTAAACTTAATGTTTCAGGTGCTTTTCATTCACCATTTATGAAAGAACCATCAATTAAATTTTCAAAATATTTGGATAATATTGAATTTAAGCATCCTAATTTTCCTGTTATCAGCAATTCTCATCCTTCACTATCTAATGATCCTAAGGAATTAAAAGATAGATTAAAAAATCAAATGTGCAATGGTGTTAGGTGGCGGGAAACTATGAATTTAATGGCAGAAAATAGTGATCTCCATATTGTAGAGATTGGCCCTTCAAATGTATTAGGAGGCTTAGGAAAAAGGCATTTAAAGGAAGTAAAGATTTCTCAAGTTTCTTCTGCGGATCAAATTAACTATTGATTTATGAAAACTAACTTTTTTCAAATAATAATCTACCAATTCGTAAGTAAAGTAATTATATTTCCTATTTATAAATTCCTTTTTAGAGGAGTTTTAATTGGGAGAAAAAATATTCCAAAAAACGGGTCCTTTATATTGGTATCTAATCATGGATCCTTGCTTGACCCGCCTTTATTAGGTCATGCTGTTGGTCACAATATAGCTTTTATGGCTAAGTCAGAACTTTTTGGAATCCCATTACTTGGCTTTATCATCAAAGCTTGTGGAGCTTATCCTGTAAAAAGAGGCATGGTTGACAAAAATACTATTAAAATTGCATGTGAAAAATTATCAAATAATAATAGTATTGGAATTTTTATTGACGGAACTCGTCAAAAAGATGGTCGTGTAAACAAGCCAAAACAAGGAGCAGCACTTTTAGCAACTAAGAACCAAAAATTGATGTTACCAGTTGCAATTATTAATTCACATAGATTAGTTAGATTCAAATCTTTTATTCCAATTTTTACAAAAATAGTTATTAGAGTTGGAAAACCTATTAAACCTCCCAAAGTTTCATCAAAGGATGATTTATTAACTTTAACAAGCTATTTGCAGGAATCTATAAATAATATGCTTGATTAAAATTTTAGTTAATTGGGGATATTGGATATAATGGAAGGACTTTAATCCATGAATTGAAATTATGATTTTGTGAATTGATATCAGACAAATTTAATAACTCTTTTAGTTCTTCCATTTCATTATATTCAGCTTGAAAAGAACATTCTTTATCTTTTAACTCTTCAAATATTTTTGGTATTAATTTTTCTTTTATATTTATAATTTTTTTGGTTTTTTCTGAAATAAAGATTTCATATTGTCCCGCAATATATCCTCTTCTCTTTAACTTTTTAAAAATCCAAAACTTCTTTTTATGTGAATATATACTATTTTTTATGGCAATTCTTTTTGCCATTAATTCAAAAGAACTAAAGCTATCTAATGAGCAATTGATTTGCTGAGAAAGAGTTCTCGCTAATACAACTATTTGTCTTGAAGCATTAAAATTAGCTGGGCCTATACTTACAGATATTTTATTAATTTTTTGAAAATTCTTTTTTTTAATAAACTTTGTAAAATCAACTATTAAGTTATTACATAAATCTTTCTCGAATTTTTTTACGAAGAAATTATCAGTTAACTTATTTTTATTTTCTCTATAAGCGAAGCCAAAAGAATTATCAGTACTATGTATTGCTAGGGTTAATTGGTCTGAATTTTTTTTAAAATCGTAAGACATCTACCTTTAAACAGGTAATTCTAAACCAGGCTTACACTTAGACCATTTCCCAATTTCCTCTATAAAACTAGAACAAGATTGAACATCCCAATCAGTTTTATATTCACCGTCTGAATCTTTTTGTATACTTACGTGAATGTAAGGTTTTTTTGCTTTAAAATTAGGTGAATTGCAAATGTTATCAACACCATGATTATTTTCAACATCATGATACGTAATACATCTATCAACCCACTTACAGTTAATGCAAATGCACATAATAAAGAAAGAAAATCAGAAAAATAACTTCTTAACTGATCATACACTAATAAATAATGAAATAGATAGAAGTATAAAACTTTATAAGTGGGGATTTATTATCTCTTCTTTACCTCCTGGATCTTTCTTGGTTGGCGGTTATATAAGAGATCTTATTCTAGGGAGATTAAACTCAAATGTTGATGTAGATATTATAGTCCCTCAAAATGCTATGGAGATTGGCAAAAAGATTGCCGAGAATTTTAAAGGTAAATTTATTATTCTTGATGAGAGTAGAGATGTTATAAGAATCATTTTTAAACATATAACAATTGATATAGCAGTCCAAATTTCTCATTCTATTGATACTGATCTGCTTAGCAGAGATTTTTCAATGAATGCAATAGCTTTTTCTTTCGAGAAGAAATTATTAATTGACCCATTAAATGGAATAAAAGATATTCAACTTTCTTTGCTGAGAACTAATTCAAAACAGAATTTAATTGATGATCCATTGAGAATTTTAAGATGCTTTCGTTTTGTTTCTCAATTAAATTTCAATATCGATGAAGAATTATTAGGTTTTATAAAAAAATATAGAAATCACTTGAGACAGGTAGCTAATGAAAGAATTAATTATGAAATACAGAGAATAATAAGAGGGAAAAATGCCGCTTCAACAGTTCAATTAATTAATAAATTGAAGATTTTTGATTATATACAATCAAAAAGAGATTTGATATTTATTGATTTAGAAAAGATTAATTTTGAAAAATTAAATGAACTTGAAAGAAAGCAATTTTTACCCTTATTTTTTTTATTTCAAATTTTAGATGAAGTTTCTTTAAAAGAACTTAAATTCAGTAAATCTGACATTTTAAAAATCAAGCTATTAAGAAAATGGAAAATCATATTAGATAAAAAAAATATTTATGACTTAACTGAAAAAGAAAGATTTGATTTGCATAAAGAATTAGAAACTATCTTACCTGCTTTTATTCTTACATTGCCACAAAAATTTTATATGGATTGGATTACAAGATGGAGAGATAAAAATGATAAATTATTCCATCCATCAAATTTTATAAGTGGAGATGCTGTAAAAAAGTATTTAAAAATTAAGGATGGACCTCTTCTAGGCAAGCTAATTAATTATCTGTCCAGAGAACTTGCTTTTAATCGATTGGATAATTTTGATGAAGCTATTTATAAAGGAAAGCAATGGATTAAACAAAATGCGCCAAAATGTGATTAAATACACATAGCTTAGTTTTGTTTAAAAGTTCTGACTTCAAATTATTATTTTAAAAATTTATGAGCATTCGTATTTACATTGGCAATTTACCACAAGGATTTAATCCAAAAGAGTTTGATGGCATTTTAAAATCAGTATCTGATTCTATTAGATTTAAAGCTGTTTTTGATAAAGAAACAAAAGAGTGCAGGGGATTTGGTTTTGCTACAACAAATAACGAAAAAAATGCAACTTTGATAATTGAAAAACTTAATGGTTTGGAATTTAATGGTTCTAAATTACGCGTTGAGCTTTCAGAGAAGAAAGATTCTTCTACAAATAAAAGAAATAATTTAGGTTCTAATAAAAATAAAAAGAGCAAAAATTTTAAGAAGATTGTTCATAGTGATGCCCCTAATCTTGAGGCTCCTGATCCTAGATGGGCTGGAGAACTCTCAAAATTAAAAGATTTATTAGCTAATCAGAAAACTCTAGCTTAGTTATTTGATTCTTGAGATTAAAAAAGATATTGGGATTTCAAAAGCCTTGACAGAATTTTTTACGAAAGCTCTATTATTAAAAACATCATAATCTAATCTTTCAATAGAATCTAAAATTCCTCTGTAAAGCCGTAAAGATGTCCATACTGGCCACCTCGCATCAGCGGAAAGCCATTTTATGCCATCTTCAGATTTTTTGAACCAATCTCTTGCTCTTGTTAGCTGAAAGTTCATAAGCAATCTCCATTGATTATTAATTTCCCCTTTCATTAACTCTTCTTCAGAATAATTAAATTTTTTTATGTCTTCTTGAGGTAAATAAATTCTACCTCTTTGTCTATCTTCTCCTACATCTCTTAAAATGTTAGTAAGTTGATTAGCTATTCCCAATGATATAGCTGCTTCTGATGGGTCAGGTGTATTGCTCCAGGGGGCTGAAGTGTATGCACTGTCAATTCCCATTACATTTTGCGTCATCAAGCCAACTGTCCCTGCTACTCGATAACAATAAAGTTTCAATTCAGAAAAACTATCATATCTAAATTTGTTAAGATCCATTCTTTGCCCTTCAATCATATCTAAATATGGTTGTATTTCTTGGGGGAATTTTTGAATTGTGTCGTACAGAACCGCATCTAAATCTGATTGTATTTTCCCCTCAAAAACATTTTTTGTGTTTTCTTCCCATTCATTTAAGTTATCAGAAAGTTCATCAGAGGATTTGGTTGAAGCTTCAAGGCTATCCATTATTTCATCTGTTCTCCTGCACCAAACGTAAATTGCCCATATAGCTTTTCTTTTTTCGACAGGTAATAAAAGAGTTCCTAAATAAAAGGTTTTAGCCCACTTCTGAGTTTCTTCCCGGCATACTTCATATGCTTTATTAAGTTGAGACAATGAATTTTTCAAAAAGCTTTTTTTATTTTAATGTTTTAATTTATTTTAGATGTTTCTTTAGATAGGTTATTCGAGGTCTTTGTATATTCTTGATTAATAGATTCTGCACATAATTTACCACTTAACACAGCTCCTTCCATGGATGCAAGGTATTTTTGCATTGTATAGTCACCGGCTAAGAAAAAGTTATCAATAGGAGATCTTTGATTAGGTCTAAATTCTTGACATCCTGGAACTGCTTTGTAGACAGATCTTGGTGTTTTTACAACTTTGTATTTTCTTAGTTGAGTTTTTTCATCTCCAATAAAATGTGTTGGAAATAATTTTTTCAGTTCTTCCATTGTTGCATCTACTATATCTTGGTCACTTCTGTTAATCCAATCTTTTGCAGGAGCGAAAACTAATTCGAGCATTGATCTGTTTGGATCTTCATATTCTTTGCAGGTAATACTCATATCTGCATAAACACTTAGAAGAGGCGATCTACTGAACAACAAATGGTCAATATCAGTTAATTTTTTATCAAACCACAAATGAATATTTATTACAGGAACGCCATTTAAACCATCCAATTTTGAGAAAGCGTTTATACCTTTCCATTGTTCAGGGATCATGAGTTTAAATAAATCTACAGGCATTGCACTTACATATGCATCTGCTGTTAGCTCTTTCTTTTCATCTGTATCTAATGAAGCAATTGTAAAACTTTTAACAG
Source organism: Prochlorococcus sp. AG-442-M23 (assembly GCA_003209655.1). Classification (GTDB taxonomy): domain Bacteria; phylum Cyanobacteriota; class Cyanobacteriia; order PCC-6307; family Cyanobiaceae; genus Prochlorococcus_A. Next base: position 494,471 of record QCPW01000001.1, read on the forward strand.
AACTATCTTCATTAAGATTGATTTTTCTTAGTGGACTTTTCATGTGAACTTCCCCTCCTCTAGCAGTAATGTAGTCCACTATTGGTTGGCAAAGTCGCTCAGGAGGGGCTCCATCCAGAAATGCCATTTTTGAACCATTTTTTTCTTGTAAAAATCTATTTAAAGCAGTTAATAAAACTGTTGATGATATTTCGTCAGGACCAATAAAATTAAGCGCTTTGCTCATAGCAATGAACACTTCATCATTAACTCTTTCCGGAATATTGTGTTCTTTTAGCCATTCTGTCCATGATTTCGAATCACATTTATCAAGATATTTCTGTCCTCTTAGCATCGCTGGAACTAATCCTAAGCCAAATAATATTTTTTCATTCCATGAAAGCATGTCATTGTTACTAAGAATTGCTGTTACTCCATTTGCAGGAGCAGGTATATCTGGGAAATCAAATCTGCTGTAAGTGCCAGGTTCAGAAGGTTGATTGAAAATCATTGAATGACTTTTCCACTGAAGTCTGTCTTCTATATCTAATTCTTTGAAAAGTTGAAGCATATTTGGATAAGCACCGAAAAATATGTGTAAACCAGTTTCATACCAATCTCCCTCTTCGTCTTTCCAGGCAGCGACCTTACCACCAAGAACATCTCTTGCTTCTAAGACAATAGGAATGTGTCCATTATCAACAAGATATTTAGCACAAGATAAACCTGCTAAACCTGCACCTGCAATTACAACACGCATTATGAAATAAAAAAATAAGTTAACACTTACTAAGAAGCTATTCTAAAGTTAGAACATTATAGTTTTTTTTGTTGATTATTTTTAAATTATGGAAAAAATGCTTTTAAAATCAACTACTAGGCATGTCAGGATATTTACTGCTGATGTAGTTAATAACAATTTACAATTTCATCCTAATAAATTAACTCTTGATTTAGATCCAGATAATGAATTTATTTGGAATGAAGAATCTTTAAAAAAAGTAAATGACAGGTTTGCTGAACTTATTAAGTCGAGAGATGGAAAAAATTTAGATGATTATGAACTTCGTAAAGTAGGTTCTGAACTTGAAGGTTTAATAAAATATTTGCTTCAAAATGGTTTAATAAGTTATAACCCAGAATGTAGAGTCATGAATTATTCAATGGGTTTGCCTAAGACCAAGGAAGTATTGTGAACAAATACCCAAACAGAGGTTCCAGAAGAGGCCCTACCAGAAATTCTTACTCCCCAAATTCAAGAGAAGGAGATAATTATTCACAGAGAAGTAGAAGATTATCACCTTCTAATGCTGAACAAAAAAATAATTTCAACACTGGAACAATTGCTGTACTTGCTGGAGTTTTGATTTTAGGAGTAGGAATTGGAAGTGCTATTACTAGTACGACAGATGGAGGACAGGGTAATATAGCCAGCCAACAACAATTAGATATGGCAGTTCCAGACCCAGAATTTTGTAGACAATGGGGTGCAAGCGCTTTTGTAATTGATGTAGAGATGTATACAACTTTAAATCCCTCAACTAGTTTTGTTACACAACCTGCACTTCAGCCTGGTTGTGTTATTCGAAGGGAGAATTGGACAGTGTTACAAAAACAAGGAGCTATAAGTAATGAAGATGTTAGAGAGTGTAAGCAAAGAATGAATACTTTTGCTTACATTGGTTCAATAAGAGATAAGCCTATTGTTAAATGCGTTTATCAGACTGATGTAAATGAGAATAAATTTATCATCAAGGGCGATGGACAAGCAGAAGACGGAGGTGTGGGGATTAATAAGGAAGCAATTCAATTTTAGATTTAGTTCATTTGCCTTAATGGGCTTTCAGAACTTGCAAATTGAGGTAATATGTTTTTTTTAAAAGCTTCTGAAGCTCTTGAAGTATATCTTGATGGATTTGTAATTAATTTAAGCTCTCTTTTAACCTCTAAATCAGTTAAAAAGGGTTTGTGAATCGTCCCACCTGCTAGTTCTCTTTCAATTGAAACAACAGGTAAAAAAGAGGCTCCTAGGCCGGACTGAACTGCATTTTTAATTGCTTCAAGGGAGTTTAACTCCATTTCAATTTTTAATCTTTGAATATCAAGACCAGAATCTTTTAAAAGTTTATCAACCACTTTTCTGGTTGTTGATTGAGAATCCAATGTGACGAAATTAAGTTTATATAAATCTTCTTTCATAAGTTCTTTCTTACTTGCAAGTGGGTGCTTTATTGGTAATACAAGAGCTAATTCATCAGTCGCGTATGGGATCACTTCTAATAAATTTTCTAGATCGGCTGGTAATTGGCCTCCAATAATAGCTAAATCAATCTGACCATTCGCTACACTCCAACCCGTTCTTCTAGTACTATGCACCTGAAGTTGGACAGATACATCAGGATACTTTTGACGAAAAATTCCAATCATCCTTGGCATTAAGTAGGTACCTGTAGTTTGACTGGCACCAATTATGAGTGTTCCACCTTTTAAACTATTTAAGTCTTCAATAGCTTTACAAGCTTCATCACATTGATTCAAAATTCTTTCACAATAATCAAGTAAAAGCTTACCTGCTTCAGTTAAAAGCGCTTTTCTTCCACCTCTATCAAAAATTGTTATTTCAAGTTGTTTTTCTAAATTTTGAATTTGTAAGCTGACAGCTGGCTGAGTTACATATAACAAATCTGCAGCTTTCTTAAAACTTCCTTGAGCTGCAATAGCTTTTAATATTCTTAATTGATCAAGAGTAAAAGGTAATTCTGGCATTAATTATGCCTATTATGTTGATAATAATTCTAATACCTAAGAGTATTATTGTTAATAACTAATAACTTGAATTTTGAAATTATATGGAGACTCACAAAACTTCTTTAATAATTTTAGTAATGATATTAATTTTCGCAATTATTCATAGTGGGGGTGCTGCTTTAAGAAGTAAGGGAGAAGCCATTATGGGAGCGCGATTATGGAGATTATGTTTTGTTTCTTTAAGTTTGCCTTCCGCTTTCATATTAATTAGTTATTTTTTGGCTCACAGATATGATGGAATCAGATTATGGAATTTTCAAGGAAATAATTATGTATTTTTGTTTGTTTGGATATTGACCGCTATAAGTTTCTTATTTCTTTATCCTGCAACATATAATTTATTGGAAATTCCATCAATATTTAAACCAGAAGTAAGAATTTATGGAACTGGAATAATGCGTATTACAAGACATCCCCAGGCGTTTGGACAAATAATTTGGTGTGTTGCACATACATTATGGATCGGTTCATCGTTTACATTTATAACTTCCTTAGGGCTAATTTTTCATCATCTTTTTGCGATATGGCACGGTGATAAGAGATTAGAAATTAAATTTGGTGAAGAATTTTATAAGTTCAGAAATAGTACTTCAATAATACCCTTTGCTGCAGTCTTGGATGGTCGACAACAAATTAAAGTAAAAGAATTTTTTAAATTTTCGCAACTTGGGATATTAATAGCAATTGCAGTAATTTGGTGGTCTCATAAATATATAAATATTGCTGTTACAACATTTAATTCATCTTTTATGTCTAAATTTTTCAATTAGCAGTCTAGTATTAATACATAAATAATATTTAAAATGCCACAAGCTTCAGAAATTGCCTGGTTAATACCTGTTTTCCCGCTTATTGGAGCAGTACTTTCTGGATTAGGATTAATAAGTGTTAATAAAAAAATAAATAACTCAAGAGAAATTGTTTCTGTAAGCCTTATATCTTTTGTAGGTGTTTCTGCAGTGATAAGTTATAAGGCACTTATTGAACAAATAAATGGTTTTCAACCAGTTGAAAAATTATTTGTTTGGGCTAGTGCAGGAGATTTTACAATACCAATGGGATTCATTCTTGATCCATTAGGCAGCGTAATGCTTGCATTGGTAACCACTATAACTTTGTTAGTCATGATTTACTCTCATGGTTATATGGATCATGATAAAGGCTATGTAAGATTCTTTACATATCTAGCTCTATTTAGTAGTTCGATGATGGGCTTAATTATAAGTCCAAACTTGTTGGAAATATATGTTTTTTGGGAATTAGTCGGAATGTGTTCTTATTTGTTAGTTGGCTTTTGGTATGACAGAGATGGCGCCGCTCATGCTGCTCAAAAGGCTTTCGTTGTGAATAGGGTAGGAGACTTTGGCTTATTACTAGGAATTCTAGGTCTGTTTTGGGCTGCAAAGAGTTTTGACTTTAATGAAATTGCCTTGAGAGTATCGCAGTCAGTCGCAGAAAACTCATTGCCAGTTTGGGCTGCACTACTACTGTGTTTTTTGGTTTTTTTAGGACCTATGGCAAAATCTGCTCAGTTTCCTCTCCATGTATGGCTCCCGGATGCTATGGAGGGTCCCACTCCTATTTCTGCTCTTATTCATGCTGCGACAATGGTTGCTGCTGGAATTTTTTTAGTAGCAAGGCTTCAACCTCTTTACTCATTGTTTCCATCAATTCAATTCATTATTGCTTTGGTTGGAACTATCACATGCTTCTTAGGAGCATCTATTGCATTAACACAGATGGATCTCAAGAAAGGTCTTGCGTATAGTACAGTTTCTCAGCTTGGGTATATGATGCTTGCAATGGGTTGTGGCGCTCCAGTAGCAGGAATTTTTCATTTAATAACTCATGCTTGCTTCAAAGCGATGCTGTTTTTGGGTTCTGGATCAGTAATTCATGCGATGGAAGAAGTGGTTGGTCACCAACCTGTGCTTGCACAAGATATGCGGTTAATGGGTGGTTTAAGAAAAAAAATGCCTTATACTTCTACAACTTTTTTAATAGGTTGCGTAGCGATAAGTGGGATTCCTCCTTTAGCTGGGTTTTGGAGTAAAGATGAAATTTTGGGAAATGCCTTTATCTCATTCCCAGCTTTCTGGTTTATAGGATTTTTAACAGCTGGAATGACAGCTTTTTATATGTTTAGACTTTATTTTTTGACTTTTGAAGGAGATTTCAGAGGAGAAAATAAGGAATTACAAAAACAACTTTTATTAGCTTCTGGAATTAATTTAGAAGAAGAAAATAATCATGAACATGGGTCACTCCATGAATCTCCTTGGTCTATGACATTCCCATTAGTATTTTTAGCAATTCCTTCAGTAATCATCGGATTTATGGGATTTCCTTGGGATAGTAAATTTGCAAGTTTATTAGATCCTGAAGAAGCATTGATGGCTATAGAGTCTTTTGAATTAAAAGAATTTTTACCTTTAGCAATAGCATCTGTTTTGATTGCTTCAATAGGTATAACTATTGCTTACCAAGCTTATTTTGCTAAGAAAATTAATTTATCAATATTATTTGCACAAAGATTTCCATCAGTTAATAAGTTTTTATCTAATAAATGGTATTTAGACGATATTAATGAAAAGCTTTTTGTCAAAGGTAGTAGAAAACTTGCAAAAGAAGTTTTAGAAGTTGATTCGAAAGTTGTTGATGGAGTCGTAAATCTTACTGGACTTGTCACATTAGGAAGTGGAGAAGGTTTAAAGTATTTTGAAACTGGAAAAGCTCAATTTTATGCTCTTATAGTTTTTGGAGGAGTTATTTTATTGGTAGCTTTATTTGGTTTTCAATCTCCTCAGGTAACTTAATTACAAATGTGTGTCTTCACTGTCCATAGGGATGAAAAAATCTAGATAATTTCTAAACTTTATTTATGATAAATTTCCTATTCAATTGAGCAGCTATTTTTTCCCACATTTTGTATTTCATACCATAGGAACATTAGGTATAGGTTTATCTGATTTCCCTTGGTTATCAGTTTCCATTCTTTTCCCAATTGGAAGTGCATTTTTGATACCTTTAATTCCTGATAAAGGAGATGGAAAAGAAGTAAGGTGGTTTGCGCTAGTTGTTGCTTTAATTACATTTCTTGTAACTGTAGGATCCTATATAAATGGTTTTGATGTTAATAATGAAAATATTCAATTGCAAGAAAGTCTCAATTGGTTACCTAAGTTAGGACTGACTTGGTCAGTTGGTGCTGATGGTATTTCAATGCCCCTTATATTGTTAACTAGTTTTATAACATCACTAGCTGTTTTAGCCGCATGGCCAGTCAAATTTAAACCAAAGTTATTTTTCTTTTTAATTCTTATAATGGATGGCGGCCAAATTGCCGTTTTTGCAGTTCAAGATATGCTTTTATTCTTTTTAAGCTGGGAACTAGAATTATTGCCTGTTTATTTACTTTTAGCTATTTGGGGAGGTAAAAATAGACAATATGCCGCTACAAAATTTATTATTTATACAGCTGGTAGTTCTATATTTATACTTTTAGCTGCGTTAGCAATGGGATTTTATGGAACTGGAGTTCCAAACTTTGAATTTTCTCATCTAGCTAATCAAGATTTTAGTCAAAACTTTCAAATTCTTTGTTATATCGGCCTACTAATTGCTTTTGGTGTGAAACTGCCAATTGTCCCATTGCATACTTGGTTGCCAGATGCACATGGAGAGGCGACAGCGCCTGTTCATATGTTATTGGCAGGAATTCTGTTAAAGATGGGTGGATATGCTCTTTTAAGATTTAATGCACAATTATTACCTGTCGCACATGCTCAATTCGCTCCATTATTAATAGTTCTTGGGGTAGTTAATATAATTTATGCTGCATTAACTTCTTTTGCACAAAGAAATCTCAAAAGAAAAATTGCATATAGTTCAATTAGTCATATGGGATTTGTCCTAATTGGAATTGGTAGTTTTAGTAGCCTTGGGACAAGTGGCGCGATGTTGCAAATGGTTAGTCATGGATTAATTGGAGCAAGTTTATTTTTTCTTGTTGGAGCTACTTATGACAGGACCAAGACTCTTAAACTTGATGAAATGGGTGGTGTAGGACAAAAAATGCGTATTATGTTTGCTTTGTGGACTGCCTGCTCTCTTGCATCTCTTGCGTTACCAGGTATGAGCGGTTTTGTATCTGAATTAATGGTATTTACCGGTTTTGTTACCGATGAAGTATACACTTTGCCTTTTAGAGTTGTCATGGCTTCTTTAGCTGCGATAGGAGTAATACTTACTCCTATTTATTTGCTTTCTATGTTGCGAGAGATTTTCTTTGGTAAAGAAAATCCAAAATTAACTGAAGATAGAAATTTAATCGATGCAGAGCCTAGAGAGGTCTACATTATAGCTTGTTTACTATTGCCAATAATCGGGATAGGTTTGTATCCAAGGTTAGTTACTGAAAGTTATTTGGCTTCAATCAATAATTTAGTTGATAGAGATCTAAATGCCGTTAAAAGTGCTGGCAAGACAAATATTTTTGCAGGAAATAAAAACAATGAAATATTAAAAGCACCTACTATATAATTTTATAAAATTTATTTATTATTTTTTGGCATAAAAATAGATATAAAGATATCTTTAAAAAAGATTTAATTAAATTAAATAACTAATTCTAAGTCTATTGATAGGTCACAGCTCGGACCTAGATTACTAATCAGATTTCTTCAAGATGCAGCTGGGAGAGGTGATCTTGACCCATGGGACATTGATGTAATAAGTGTAATTGATAGTTTTTTAGAACAATTCAATCAGAATTTGCAATATACATCAAATGATCAAATTTCATATCAAAAGGACCTATCTGAAACAAGTGAAGCATTTTTTGCTGCTTCAGTATTAGTTAATTTAAAAGCTCAAGTTTTAGAATCTGATGTTTTTCAACAAGAAAAATTAGGTTTTGGAGAAGAAATTGAGATAGATGACAACCAAGAATGGATTAATCAAGGATTTGATATCCCAAAATATCCTGAAAAATATCTTAGGAGAAGATCAGTAGCTCAGCCTGTTATTCAACGAACGTCAACATTAGGAGAACTCGTTAGTCAACTTGAAGCGATTGCTGAAATAATTGAAAAGCAAGATCTTTTGCTTATGAAAAGGAAAAGAAATAAAAAATATTCTGAAAAAATTTTAATCTCTAAAGTTCAATCTCTAGCACATCGTGAAAAACTTCCTGAGACAACTAAAGCACTTGGAAAGTTTCTTGATGGATGGGAAAAGGCACTGCAATGGACAGACTTTGAATATTTAGTAAATAAGTGGCAGAATGTGGTAAAGAGCGATCTAGATAAAGATAGACTTGGTGTGTTTTGGGCATTATTATTTTTATTTTCCGAAAATAAAATTGAAATAAAACAAAAAAATTCACTTTATGGTCCAATACAAATAAAAAGAATTCTTCCTGATGGTGAATTAGCGCAGTTACCTATAGAGAATCTGGAAGTCGCTGACAGTTCATCAACTGCTGCTTAAAGGTATGAGAACAATAACGTATAATCTGTAAAAAGAGGTTTTTAAAAGCTGATGAAGGCAATGATACTTGCAGCAGGGAAGGGAACGCGTATTCAACCAATTACGCATATTATCCCTAAACCCATGATTCCGATTTTACAAAAACCTGTAATGGAATTTTTGTTGGAACTCTTAAAAGAACATGGTTTTAGAGAAATAATGGTTAATGTTTCCCATCTTGCAGAGGAAATTGAAAACTATTTTAGAGATGGGCAAAGATTCGGTGTTGAGATAGCTTATAGCTTTGAAGGCAGAATTGAAGATGGAGAAATGATTGGTGATGCTTTAGGTTCAGCAGGAGGATTAAAAAAAATACAAGATTTTCAGAATTTTTTTGATGAAACTTTTGTTGTACTTTGCGGTGATGCTTTAGTTGATTTAGATTTAACTGAAGCAGTCAAGAATCATAAAAAAAAGGGGGCAATAGCAAGTTTAATTACAAAGAAGGTAACTCGAGAACAGGTTTCTAGCTATGGAGTTGTAGTTTCTGATGAAAATGGAAAAATCAAAGCTTTTCAAGAAAAACCATCGGTGGATGATGCTCTGAGTGATTCAATAAATACTGGAATTTATCTATTTGAACCAGAAATTTTTAACTATATTCCTTCAGGGGAAAAATTTGATATAGGGGCTGATTTATTTCCTAAACTTGTTGAAATGGATTTGCCATTTTTTGCCTTGCCAATGGATTTTGAGTGGGTAGATATTGGAAAAGTTCCTGATTACTGGAGTGCGATTAGAAATGTATTACAAGGAAAAGTAAGACAAGTAGAAATTCCTGGTAAAGAAATTAAACCTGGAGTCTTTACAGGTCTAAACGTTGCTGCAAATTGGGATCAAGTTGATATAAAAGGTCCAGTTTATATTGGAGGGATGACAAGAATAGAAAATGGTGCCACTATTATTGGCCCCTCAATGATTGGACCAAGTTGTTGTATCTGCGAGGGAGCAACAATAGATAACTCTATAATTTTTGATTATTCAAAAATTGGTAAAGGAGTTCAACTTGTAGATAAATTAGTATTTGGTAGGTATTGTGTTGGAAAAAATGGAGATCATTTTGATTTAAAAGATGCTTCCTTGGACTGGTTAATAACAGACTCAAGAAGGTTAGATTTAACTGAGCCTTCTCCTCAGCAAAAAGCTATGGCGGAGTTGCTAGGTACTGATTTGATTAACATTCCAGATTAAGACCAGATTTTTCAAGTATTTCTGGGATAAGATGCTCTGCCTTGACTGCCATTAAATGGATACCCTGAGCGATGTTAATAAAATCTTTTGCTTGTTCTGAGGCAATTAATATACCCTCTTTCAGAGGATCTTTTGCTTCTTTAAGACGAACTAAAATATTATCAGGGATATTAGCACCAGGTACATATTTATTGATGAAAAGAGCATTTTTATATGATTTCAATAAGAAAACACCTGCAATAACTGGTATTTCAAGTGGATTACTGATTTCTTCGCAAAAATTAATTAAACAATTTCTATCCATAACTATTTGAGTTTGCAAGAAATTAGCTCCAGCCTCCTTTTTTTTTCTAGTTCTAGTTTTTAAACTTCTTTGATTGCGACAACTGGGATCTACTGCTGCACCTGCAAAGATATTGGTTTGTTTGTCAGGAAGTTGCTTAAAAGTAGGATCAATTCCTTGATTGAATGCCTGAATTTGTTTTAATAATCGAACCGATTCAAATTCATGAACTGCTTTAGTTTCTTGTTGATCGCCAGCTTTTACAGAATCTCCTGTAATACATAAAATGTTTTTAATACCCAAGGCATTTGCTCCAAGAATGTCCGATTGTAAAGCGATTTTATTACGATCTCTGCAGGAGATTTGCATTATCGGTTCTATCCCATTTTCTAGTAGTAGTTTGGACATTGCTAAACTACACATTCTCATTATTGCTCTACTTCCATCCGTAATGTTAACAGCATGTACCTTATCTTTAAGAAGTTGTGCTATCTTAAGAGATCTTATGGGGTCCCCTCCTCTTGGCGGCATTAATTCTGCTGTAATTACTTTTGAATTTTTTTCTAAAGTTTGCTGAAGTTTTGATTTCAATTGCTTTTTTCCAACTTGGTTAAGAAGTTTACTGATATTGCTAAACTCAATTAATATAAAAAAGGAACTGTTTAAATGCAAATGGTTGAAGAAGGAGTTAACGACATTGATATGATGGGTCTCTCATCCAGAGAGATGGAAATCATAGATTTAGTAGCTGATGGGCTTACAAATCAAGAAATTGCAGTAAAGCTTACTATTAGTAAAAGAACTGTTGATAATCACGTAAGTAATATGTTTACGAAAACAGGCTCAAAAAATAGAGTAGCACTATTAAATTGGGCCATGGATCATGGCAAGATTTGCAGAGATGGATTTAATTGTTGTTCTTTGCCTGATTCAGGTCAAGATTAATTTCATTTCCCATATCACTATTCTCTCTTAAATTTATTAAACAATAGTTTGTTGAATTTAGTTCAAATAATTCAGCGTAATCAAGACATGCCTCCTTATCAGAGTTAACAAATCTCAATACCCCATCTCTGTCATAAAGACCATACATATCAAAATTATGAAAAAGTATATTTATGATTAATAAGAATATATATGATTTGTGAGCTTTTTGGATATTTTTTATAGATTTTTTAAATCTTGGTTTTCCCATTTGGAAAAGGGATGTTTTGCCAAACTTAAATTAGTAAAAATTTTAAGACCTGTAATTTCTCTTGATAAAAAAGATGGAAGAATAACTTCTTCTTTTTCTTCATTAAGCTCAACTTCGGCAATTTCTAATGGAAAGTTTTTTTCTTTAAAACAATCTATTATCCATTTTCGTTGATCAACTTCTAAAAAAAATCTTTCTTTCTTTATTGTATTTGTAAGTGATGCCATGATTTCTTCGCCTTCATTAGTTGGAATTAAGTATTCATATTCATAATTAGTAAAATTTTTTATGTGTTTTTTTAATGCAATTTTAAAATTTCTACCGTTAAATCTGATTCTAATGATCCAATCCTCTAAATTATAAGATAGATAGCCCTGCTCTAAAAAAATTTTATGAGTTATGAATTTTTCCCACTGATTATTTTTTATAAGAAATCGTCTTTCTATTTCTAATGACATCTTAATTACTCTTATTATTTTTTAATGATAAATCACCTTTCCATTCAAGCTTTTTAATTAATTTAATGTAGTATGAAATACTTTTATCAAAAGTAATCATTTTGCATGGCTTTGTTAACTTATTAATCTCACAATAATCACTTTCTTTTATAGTCATACACTTTATTCCATCTTTCCATAGTTTTATTTTTCTTTTATTTTTTTGAACGGCTCTAATAATTACCTTACTGGTATCAGGAATAATAATAGGACGACTTGCTAAACTCATAGGGCATATTGGATTTATTACAAAAGCATTGATTGAGGGGTGTACTATTGGCCCTCCTGCTGCCATAGAATATGCTGTAGAACCAGTTGAGGAAGAAACTATAAGACCATCTCCTTTATATTCATTTACCTTTTCATTATCTATTTCGATTTGAATTTGATTAGTGGGTGAAATATCCTCCTCAACAGATTTAAAATAAAAATCATTTAGTGCGTCAAAGCTTTGTATGATTTTTCCTTTTTTATAATTTTTTATACTGAATACCTCACAATGTAGCCTGTTTCTAAAATCAATTGTATATTCTTCTTTTTCTAAAATTTCTATAAATGATTTGTCATATAAAAACTCTTTTTCTTGTGTCAAAAACCCTAAATTACCGCCAATATTAAAACAAAGTAAAGGAATATCATATTTAACTAATGCATTGGCGGATTTTAGAACAGTTCCATCACCGCCCAGAACGATAACTAGATCAGGTAATGAAATAAGATTACAAAAATAGTTTTCTATTTGTTCCTTTTCAAAATCACTTTCTATGCTGTTTGATTTAATATTCTTATCTTTCAGAGCATTTTCACAAAATATGGACGATTCTTTAGCAATAGAGCTGTTAGAGCGATAGATAATAAGCACTAATGAAAGTTTCACTAGATGCTCTTACCACTTTAATAAATTAAAACTTTCCATATCCACAGTAACTCTATTTCTGTATAGAGATAACAATATAGCTAAACCAACCGCTGCTTCAGCAGCAGCAACTGTGATAACAAAAATTGTAAATACTTGTCCTTGAATTAAATTATTATCTATATAAGAAGAAAAAGCCATCAAATTTATATTAACTGCGTTCAACATTAACTCTATGCTCATCAAAACTCTTACTGCATTCCTACTATTTAATAATCCCCAAATCCCAATGCAAAATAAGATTGATGAAACTATTAAAAAACCTTGAAGAGGAATAGATTCTAAATTCATATTAATTTTTTTTAATTAGCAATGGCTCACTAGCTTTTTCTATCAGCTCTTGATCTACGGGCAATCCTGTCGAGATATCTTCATTCATTACATCCCTTCGAGCTAAAACTATAGCACCAATCATGGCCATTAATAGTAGTACAGATGCTACCTCGAACGGGAGTAAATAATCACTAAATAAATGTTCTCCGATTCTTATTGTTGATTCCTCACCTATAGATGCATTTGGATCTGCAACACTCCAAACATTCGAAAAGTCAACTCTAATTAAGAGACTTAGAAGAGTTAGGCAAATTGATGTTGATATAATTCTTCTTGATTTAATATTATCAATTGGCTTCAAATCTTCTTTTTTGTTTACTAACATAATCGCAAAAATTATCAGAACATTTACTGCTCCTACATAAACTAATACTTGAGCTGCAGCAACAAAACTAGCGTTTAAGAGCAGATATAAGCCTGCAACACTCATGAAAACTCCACCAAGTAAAAATGCAGAGTAAACAATACTTTCTAGGAGTATTACCCCTAAGGCTCCTACTATTACAACAAGAGATAATATTGAAAAGCAAATTATTTGTGTTGTGACTGCTATAGACATGAATTATTTTAATTAATTTTGTGGTTTGACAGCAGGATCTTTTTTATCATTAGCTTCAGGTTTCATCCAATCATAGACTTCTTCTGGTAGTTTACCAACTCGAACAGCAGAAGGAGGAATTTCATGAGGATCCATTACTCCTTTGGGTAAATAAGCTAATTCCCTTAGAGGTTTGACGGATGGATCGGTAGTTACGTTTGTGGGTAGTCTACCTAGAGCAATATTATCAAAATTCAAATTATGTCTATCGAAAGTAGCTAATTCGTACTCTTCAGTCATGGATAAGCAATTTGTTGGACAATATTCAACACAATTTCCACAAAAAATACAAACTCCAAAGTCTATAGAGTAATTTCTAAGTTCCTTTTTTTTGGTTTCTTTATTCATAACCCAGTCAACTACTGGAAGATTTATCGGGCAAACGCGTACACAAACTTCGCAGGCTATGCATTTATCAAATTCATAATGAATTCTGCCTCTGTACCGTTCTGAAGGAATTAACTTTTCGTAGGGATATTGAACAGTAACGGGTCTTCTTCTGAGATGGTCAAAAGTTACAGAGAACCCATTGTATAGATATTTACCAGCACTAAAAGCTTCTTTTATATAACTATTTACTTTTTGAAGAAAATCTTTCATTTTAAAGAATTAACTTAATAATTTTATTCTAATGGATTAAAGTAAAGTTTAAGTACATATACTTAAACTTTATCCACCAAAAAATTGAGGGAAAGCTAGTTTTAGTCCTGCTGTTATGAGGAGATTAGCAAGAGATATCGGTAAAAGGAACTTCCATCCTAAATCAAGTAGTTGATCTATTCGGACTCTTGGTGTTGTCCACCGTAATAAAATAGCAATAAAAACAAGTAGGTATGCTTTAAGAACTGTCATTATAATTCCTAAAGAAGCTGTGAATACTTGGATTACAGGAGCATTAATTGGAAGATTTAAAACTTTGGAAATTATCTCGACGGGAATAGGGAAGCCCCATCCTCCCAAATAAAGTATTGATACTAATAATGCAGATAGAATTAAGTTTATATAACTACCTAGATAGAATAACGCGAATTTCATCCCAGCATATTCAGTTTGATAACCTGCTACTAATTCTTCTTCTGCTTCAGGTAAGTCAAAAGGAAGCCTCTCGCATTCAGCAAGTGCACATATCCAAAATATTATGAATCCAACAGGTTGCCGCCATATATTCCAACTTAATATCCCAGCACCGCTTTGTTGATTAACAATATCAATTGTGCTGAGAGAATTTGTCATCAAGACAACAGCTAGTACAGACAAAGCTAAAGGTATTTCGTAACTTATAGACTGAGCAGCTGCCCTTAAACCGCCTAATAGTGAATATTTATTATTGGAGGCATATCCGCTCATAAGAAGACCTATAGGTTGGATACTACTTAAAGAAATCCAAAGAAAAATCCCAATCCCTACGTTACTAATTAGTAAGTTTTGACCAAAAGGAACAATTAACCAGGAGAGTATAACTGGCACTAATACCAATATTGGTCCTGCAGTAAATAGAAATGAGTCTGCTTTTGCAGGAATAATATCTTCTTTAACAAGTAATTTAAGACCATCTGCAATTGGTTGAAGTACTCCTAACGCACCTGCATATTCTGGCCCTATTCTTTGTTGAGCTGCTGCAGAAATCTTTCTTTCCAACCAAACAGTGACTAATACCCCAACTACCGCCGATACTAAAACTAATAACATTGGCAAGGGTAGCCATATTACATGAGCAATTTCACTAGAGAGGCCAAAACCTTTCAAGATTTCATTAAAACTATATTCAAGATCTATTCCGGAGTTCAAAATTTCGTTGTTATTTATCCTATAGACTAACTCGTCATATACGATATGTGTGTTTTTTATGAAAAGCTGAAAATATTATTTTCTATTTTCTGGGGATATCCAATTCCTTGGATTGGAACCAGTATAAATCTGAGATGGTCTGAAAATTCTGTTTGCTCCTAATTGTTCCCTCCAGTGAGCAAGCCATCCTGCGACTCTTGATATAGCAAAAATAGGAGTAAACAAATCTCTTGGTATACCGAGTTTTCTGTATACAAGTCCAGAATAGAAATCAACATTAGGAAAAATGCCTTTTGGACCTAACCTTGGAATTGCTTCTAACTCCAATTTTTTAGCTACTTCATACATTTCATCTTTACCAAATCTAATAAAAAGCTCTTCTGCTAATTTTTGCAGAATAATTGCTCGAGGATCTTTCACTTTGTACTCTCTGTGACCGAAACCCATTATTTTACTTTTTTGTTGAATTGCATTATCCAAAAAAGAGCCAGCATTTTCTGGTGTTTTGATTTCTTCTAACATTTCTATTACATCTTCATTGGCACCTCCATGAAGAGGACCAGCTAATGTTCCTACAGCAGATGCAATAACTGCGTAAGGGTCAGTAAGGGTACTTGCCGTAACTCTTGCGCTGAAGGTACTTGCATTTAAGCTGTGTTCCGCATGAAGAATTAAGCATCTATCAAAAACTTTTGCTGCTATTGGATCTTGCTCTTTTTCAGTGAGCATATAAAGGAAATTGGATGAGTAAGATAAATCATCCCTTGGTTGAATAGGATCTTGTCCTTTTCTTATAAGTTGAAATGCGGCAATCATTGTCGGAATTTTTGCAATGAGCCTGATCACAGCGTTATAAATGTATTTGGGATCATCTATAGCTCTTCTTGAGTAGAAAAGGCCAAGAGAGGCAGCACTGGATTGTAGAGCATCCATGGGATGCCCTGAAGCAGGAAAACATTTCATCATATCTCTTACTCTGAAGCTTAATCGACGATGCATCTGTACTTCTTGTTCAAAATCCCTTAGCTCACTTGCTGTGGGTAATTCACCCCAAATTAATAGAAAAGCAGTTTCCAAGAAACTACTTTTTTGTGCCAATTCTTCAATTGAGTAACCTCTATATAGTAAATCCCCTTTTTGACCGTCAATATCACATATTGATGAATTAGTTACTGGGACACCTTCTAATCCTGGTTTTAAAATTAGTTTGTTAGTCTCCAATTGATTAATGTGATATAAAACCTTTATAGATATAAGATAGTCAAATAATTTTTAGTTAACCACAAGATATCAATCAAATTTAATTATTAAAAATTTTCAAATTAGTTTCTGAATAATATAAAGGAGTTGTTTCTGGAATAGATTGTTTTATTATTTCTTTAAATTCTATAATCGACAAATTAATTATGTTTTTAAACAAGTAATTAATTTTATTTAAAAAAGCAGTATTTTGAGATTGAATGAAATAAGGACTCTTTAGAATTATTTTTTTGTTTAAAAAATATTTAGGATGACTGTCACCTGTAAAATTAAAAAATCCTTTTGAAAGTAAATTTATATCTTCGTCATTTATTAAACTGTTACTAATTAAGATCAGATTATCAGTTTGAATTGAGAAAATCTTTTCATAATTTTTTTGTTTTATAATGTCTGCTTCTTTTGTAAGTATATCTTTTGAATATATTGTATAGATTTTATTATTATTTTCTAATCTATTTTTATTAAAATCTTTTAATAACTTTATATTTTCAATAGATAAAATATTTTTATCAAAAATTATCATCCAATTTTTGTTAGTAATAAAGAATAGCATGTTTTGTTTTAATTTCTCATTTAGTTCTTTAAAAAAAGCTTTTTCAAAACTATTTATTTTTATATTGTTAAGATAATTCTTAAAATTTAATGCATCATTATAAATTGATATTTGATAGTTTTTTTTATCTAATATATTTTCATTATCTATTTTTTTATAAGACATAATATCTAAACTTTTATTATTATTTACTAAGTAAGATTTTAAAATTGTTTTTTTATCTTTTAAATCAAAAATAGTTATTAAATAGTCCTCTTTAGTTGGAGAATAGTCTCCATATTTTAAAAGTTCATTTTTGTTTAAATTTTGAGATAATAATATATTGTGTTTATTTTTAAAATTTTTTAATACTTCTTTTAATGGTAAATATTTTTCACCCAAATTTTTCCTAATAGAGCTTATTTGCAAGGCATTAATTATTAAGTTTTTATTTGAAGAAGTAAGAATATAGTTATCATTTGTTCGATAAATATATTTTAAATAATTTAATTTATTTTCTCTAAATATTTTAATTAACTTATCAGGCTCATCAATTTTATTAGTAAGATTTAAAACATCATCTAGATTTTTCTCTCCTTTGATTTTGAATATTAATAAAATATCATCTTTAGCTTTTTCTTTATTATCATAGGTAGTTATGGTAAGTTCATCATTATAAATATCTTCTAATTTATTTGTACCTAAATCTATACCTAGATAAGCTAATATGGTATTTTTTATTAAAACTAGCTCATCTTCATACTTATTTTCATAATTTTTTCTAATATCGTTACTGATTTCTGAACTTTTGGTATTTGATATGAAAATTGTTTTATTATCTTTTGGTAAGTAATTTAAAATTTTTAATTCTGAAATATCATCTTGCCTTTCTGTATTTAAACCATAAGATGTTTTTTCAAATCCTAATATTAAAGATAAAGATAATATAATAAATAAGGTTATTAGTTTAATATTCATTTTTATTTTTATTTTTATTCTTAACAATAAACATATTCTTGCAACTTTACTTATTAAATTGTTAATAGCAAATAGTGAATTCTAAAAATTGGAAAATTATCCAAAAACTATAAATGCTTTTGAACTTAATGAATGGTTTAATTCAGACGATGAAAATCCTATTATTATTGATGTTAGAGAGGATTCAGAACTTGAAATAGCCTGTTTCCCAAGGGAATTTTTACATTTACCAATCAGTAAAGTTTCGGCTGAGTATGTAAAAACGAAAATTAGTGATGCAAAAGATAAAAAGTTTGTTGTTCTTTGTCATGCTGGTGTTAGAAGTTATAGTTTTGGGAAATGGTCTTTAGACAATAATCTCGTAGATGAGATATGGAACCTTGAGGAAGGTATAGATGGGTGGAGTAAGTATATTGATCAAAAAATACCTAGATATTAGTTAGTCAATATCCAAAGATGATGAGACTGTATTAACATCTTTATCGCCTCTACCAGAACAATTTATTACTATTTCAGTATCTTTATTTAATGTGGGACATAATTTTTCTAGCCAGGCAAAGGCATGAGCTGTTTCAAGCGCAGGAATAATCCCTTCTAGTTGGCTCACTAGTTTCAAAGCATCTAAAGCTTCTTTATCAGTAACAGAGCCATATTCTGCTCTTCCAATATCTTTTAAATAACTATGTTCAGGACCTACCCCAGGATAATCAAGGCCTGCACTTATAGAATGTGCCTCTTGTACTTGACCATGCTTATCCTGCAAAAGAAGACTCATGGATCCATGTAAAATTCCAACTGATCCCTTAGTAATAGTTGCAGCATGTTTTTCAGTATTCACACCACTTCCTGCAGCTTCAACTCCGATTAGTCGAACTGATTTTTCTTTTAGAAAAGGATAAAAAAGACCCATTGCATTTGATCCTCCACCTACACATGCAAGTAAAATATCAGGTAATGATCCAAATGATTCTAAGCATTGTTTTTTAGCTTCCTCTCCAATTACTGCATGAAAATCTCTAACAATCATTGGGAATGGGTGCGGTCCTGCAACTGATCCTAAAATATAGTGTGTAGTTTCAACATTAGATACCCAATCTCTAATAGCTTCACTAGTGGCATCTTTCAGAGTTGCAGTTCCTGAAGTGACAACTTTTACTTCTGCTCCTAAAAGTTTCATTCTAAAAACGTTTAATGATTGTCTTTTGATATCTTCCGCTCCCATATAAATAATGCACTTCAAACCAAATCTTGCGCATACAGTCGCAGTAGCAACTCCGTGTTGACCAGCACCTGTTTCTGCAATTATTCTTTTTTTACCCATTCTTATAGCTAATAAAGCTTGTCCTAATGCATTATTTATTTTGTGCGCACCGGTATGATTGAGATCTTCTCTTTTAAGCCATATCCTGCTAGTAGAGGTTTTTGTTTTGTAATGTTCAGTAAGTCTTTTAGCTTCATATAATGGTGTCTCTCTCCCAACAAAAGTTTTTAGCAAATGATTTAACTCATTAACAAATTGTTCATCTTTCCAGGCATCAGATGCTGCTTTTTCTAGCTCAAAAAGTGCAGGCATTAATGTTTCTGGGACATATTGACCACCATATTTTCCAAATCTACCTTCTTTTGAAGGTTGATTTAAGTCATTATTTTTATTATTTTGATCCTCACGGGAAAAAGTACTTACCAATTTTTTATAGTATAAGTATTACTTAACTATAGATTATAAAAAAAATAATGGGAAAAAAAAATTGGATTGAATTTCATAATCAAGAAAATTTTGATCAAAAAAAACTTAAAGAGGAAAATTTCAAAAAAATAGCAAAAATAAATATCTCAAAACAAAAAAAAGGTAAAAAAGGAAAGACAATTACTTTAATAAAGGGTTTAGGAATTGGAAGTCAAAAAGAAGTTAAGGAATTACTAAAAAAAATGAAAGTGTTTTGTGGTACTGGAGGAACATTAATTGGCGAAGATATTCAATTGCAAGGTGATATGGTTACTAAATCAATTGAGTTTCTTCGCCATGATGGATTTCAAAATTTATAAGTCAAGAGTTAAGATATAGTTCTACTTTTTGAAAAAAAAAATGACGAAACTAAATCAGAAAAATTCTGAAAAAAATATTAAGTGGCACAATTTAACAATTGATAGAAGGAAGTTAGAAAGAATGAGAGGGCATAAAGGAATGGTCATTTGGTTTACAGGATTATCAGGGTCCGGGAAAAGTACCTTAGCAAATGCAGTAAATGAGGTTTTGCACTCTGAAGGCCTATCAACTTATGTATTAGACGGAGATAATATAAGACATGGTTTATGTAAGGATCTTGGATTTTCTGATGAAGATAGAGAAGAAAATATAAGAAGAATTGGAGAAGTGGCTAATTTGTTTATGAATGCTGGAATCATTACCATTACAGCTTTTGTATCCCCTTTCATTAGCGATAGAAACAAAGTTAGAAAAATTGTTGGATCAGCTGATTTTATTGAAGTACATTGCGCTGCAAATATTGATGTATGTGAGAGTAGAGATACTAAAGGTCTTTATAAAAAGGCACGTTTGGGTGAAATTAAGGATTTTACTGGGATTTCTAGTCCATATGAGGCACCTGAAAGTGCAGAAATAGTTGTTGATACAGGTTCTTTAGATTTAAATGATTCTGTTCAAAAAGTTATTAATTATCTTAAAGAAAAGGATTTACTCTATGGGATTTGATTATAAAAATCCTTTATTCATTGTTTATGTAATTTTCAGCTCCTATGGAGGATAATCTACTATTTTTATTTCTTACTTGTGTATGAAGTTTGTCTCTAAAGTCTTTAATTTTTACATTTAAAGCTTTATCCATTAAACAAAGAATTTGAATTGCTAATAAACCTGCATTTTTTGAACCGTTTATAGCCACTGTTGCCACAGGAATCCCTGCAGGCATTTGAACAATCGATAACAAGGAGTCAATTCCTTTCAGAGTTTTACTTTCTACCGGGATGCCTATGACAGGGATGCATGTTAGCGAAGCTATCATACCTGGCAGGTGAGCAGCTCCACCTGCTCCAGCTATAATAACTTTTATGTTTTCTGATTCTGCTTTTTTTGCATATTCCATCATTTCCATCGGTGTTCTATGTGCAGAAAGTATGCAAACCTCAGTTTCAATTCCAAATTCATCCAATATATCTATTGCAGGTTTTAAAGTTTTTAGATCTGAATCACTTCCCATTACTACAGCAACTTTATTAATAATGCTGGAATTAAAGTTTGACAAAATAACAAATCAATTCTTTTCTTATAATGACGTGCAATTACTTGAGCGCTAGTTAGTTAGTATTAAAAAGACCAATTTTGTATGATTTGTTATGACGTCTAATAAAAATCTCGAAAAAAGCGAAGTTAGGGAATATTTTAATGGGACTGGATTTGATCGATGGAGAAAAATTTATAGTAAATCAGAAGAAATTAATACAGTGCAGAAAAATATTAGAAAAGGTCATCAAAAGACTGTAGATGATGTTGTTTCATATGTAAAAAGCTACCCTGACTTAACGACCAGGACTTTTTGTGATGCTGGTTGCGGTGTTGGAAGTCTAGCTATTCCTCTCCTAAAACTTGGTATAAAAAATTTGCAGGTAAGTGATATATCTTCTGAAATGATTAAAGAAACAAAGAAACGTATTAATGAATCAGGTCTAAATCAAAGCAAAATTAAATTTTTCACGAGTGATCTTGAACAATTAAATGGGTTATTTGATGTTGTAATTTGCTTAGATGTATTTATTCATTATCCGCAACCAGTTGCTGAAGAAATGGTCAGACATTTATGTGACTTGAGTAAAGAAACACTAATAGTTAGTTTTGCCCCTTATACACCTATATTGGCAGTTTTAAAGAATATTGGAAAATTATTTCCTGGGCCAAGTAAAACCACTAGAGCCTATACCTTAAGGGAAAAAGGTATTGTTAATGCAGCTAATGAAAAAGGTTTTATAGTCGTTCAAAAAAAATTAAATAAAGCTCCATTTTATTTTTCAAAATTAATTGAATTTAAGAAAGTTAAGTGAATTACTTTACTAGGTGATTTTCAAGTGCATATCGGACTAATTCGGTTCTGCTAGATGTACTCGTCTTTATAAAAAGCCTGCTTACGTACTTTTCAACATTTCTAATAGAGGTTTCAAGTCTTCTGGCAATTTCTTTGTTCATAAGACCCTCTGCTACAAGTTGAAGTACACTTGCTTCTCTTGGAGTAAAACTTGGAATATCTATAGAGTTTTCTTGATTTAGTGGATTTTGATCTGTAAGCATAGATTTTATTTCAGTTATTTGTTTTGCCATTTGACTAACATCAACATCAGCAAATCGTGCGGCTTCTTTGAGTAATCTCTCTTGCCTATTAATTACATTTTTAACTCTTGCTGATAACTCATCGGGATCAAATGGTTTAGAAATATAATCATCAATACCTGCAAGATATCCTTGGGTTCTATCAAGAGTCATACCTTTTGCTGTTAGAAAAATAACTGGAGTACCTCCTAGCTTTTCATCTTCTCTTATTTTTTCTAATAAAGCATACCCATTTGATCTCGGCATCATAATATCGCTAATAATTAAATCTGGGAAAATTGTTTGAGCTTTCTCCCAGCCGTCCTCTCCATCAACTGCAATAAAAATTTCAAACCCTTCGTCTTCTAGAAATGTTTTTACAGCGGTTCTTAAACCAGGCTCATCATCTACTAACAAAATTTTTGATTTTCTTATTGTTTCATTATTTATTTGATTAGTGTCATGCATTTTTTTGAATTCGAATTAAATTTTCTTCAGCATAATGATAATTTTATATACTTAATATGATGCTTTCAACTCCTATACTACTAGATTATCAATCCTCAACACCTTGTATAGAAGATGTTGTGATTTCTATGGCCCCCTATTGGAGTGAAATATTTTCTAATCCCTCGAGTAAATCAAATTTAGCTGGTATTAATGCAAGTGCCATATTAGAAGCTTCAAGAGAAAAAATACAAGAATGTTTATTTCTACAAAAAAAGAAAGTAATTTTTACTAGTGGAGCAACAGAATCTAATAATTTGGCTTTGCTAGGATGCGCAAGAAATTATTATAAAGAAACAGAAAAATATGGTCATATTATTACTCTAAAAACTGAGCATAAAGCTGTATTAGAACCTTTAAATAAATTAAGAAAAGAAGGCTTTAATGTTACTGAAATACGTCCAGAAAAAGATGGGTTAGTCTCAGAGGAGAAATTTATTAGCTGTATTAAAGATGATACATTTTTGGTAAGTATCATGATGGCAAATAATGAAATAGGAGTTATTCAGCCCATAGAGAATATTTCAAAGATATGTAAATCCAGAGGAATAACTTTTCACTCTGATTTTGCACAATGTTTAGGTTATGTCGAGTTAAAAGATCTTTTATCAAATGTAAATATGATAACGATGAGTTCCCATAAAATATATGGACCTAAAGGGATAGGACTTCTTTTGATTGATGAAGAAATTAATCTGGAGCCTTTAATAGTTGGAGGAGGGCAGGAATATGGTCTAAGATCTGGCACATTACCTCTCCCTCTAGTCGTGGGCTTTGCTAAAGCAATAGAGATAGCCGTTCTTAATCAAAAAAAGAATGCTGAGAAATTACTTTTTTACAGAAATAACCTTTTAGAGGGGTTGTTAGAAAATAATTCTGGTTTATTAATTAATGGCTCTATAAAAAAAAGGTTACCTCACAATTTGAATTTGACTGTATTGGATTTAAATGGAGCAAAGTTTCATAAACTTTTAAAATCTAAAATAATTTGTTCTAGTGGATCGGCATGTAGCAATGGCGAACCTTCCCACGTTTTACTTGCCATAGGTAGATCTTTTAAAGAAGCAGAATCTTCCATAAGGTTAAGTATTGGATTAAGCACTAGTTCAAAAGATATACAACAGGCAATTCAAATACTAACTAACACAATCAAATTATTACGTTAGGAATTATTGGCTCACTAATTTAATTGTGCAACTCTTAATTTTGCACTTCTAGCTCTTTTGTTTATTTCTACTTCTTGTTCTGAGGGAGTAATTGGCTTTTTTGTAAGGTTTTTTAATCTGTGATCATTCTTAAAATAACTTTTAACTAACCTATCTTCTAAGGAATGAAAACTAATAATAGAAATAATTCCGCCTGGCAATAGCCAATCAGGGACAATTTGCAAAAATTTTTCTAATACTTCAATTTCTTTATTAACAGCAATTCTTAGTGCTTGAAATGTTCTTGTTGCTGGGTGTATTTTTTTATATCTTTGTTTTGGTGGGAAGCAGCCTGCAATAGAATAGGCTAACTCTTTTGTCCCCGAATATTTCCCATTTACTCTCAAATCCATTTTTATTTTCCTAGCAATCTTTCTTGATAATCTTTCGTCTCCATATTTATAAATTAGGTTAGCTAAATCTTTTTCATTTAAAGCTTCAATTAATTTCTCTGCATCAATCTCAAGAAAAGGATTCATACGCATATCAAGTGGACCATCTTTTTGGAAACTAAATCCTCGTTTAGGGTCATCAATTTGGTTACTATTTACTCCAAGATCTGCAATCACAAAAGAAACTTTTTCTTTTGGTACAAAATCCGCAAAATTTGAAGCCCTTATATCAATCTTATTCTTAAATTCATCAAGTTTTTTTGATGCTGATTTCCTCGCGAATGGATCTTGATCAAGTCCAATTATATTTAAACCCGAATATTTTCTCAATAAATGATAAGAGTGCCCGCCTCCGCCTAAAGTTGCGTCTATTCCTTTAAGTTTGTTGTTATGTATTAATGGGTAATGTTCTAATGAGGCCATAATCTCATCTGTCATAACTGATTTATGATTGAAAAAAGATGAATCAGATAGGTCAGTTTGCATAACTTTCGACTAAGATTTATTTAGAAGTTAAATTTCGAATGGCTCAGCTAGAGACTAGAACAGAACCAATGGTGGTCAATTTTGGCCCTCACCATCCCTCAATGCATGGGGTTTTAAGGTTAGTTGTAACTCTTGATGGTGAAAATGTCATTGATTGTGAGCCAGTAATTGGATATTTGCATAGAGGAATGGAAAAGATAGCTGAAAATAGGACAAATGTAATGTATGTCCCTTATGTAAGCAGAATGGATTATGCAGCAGGAATGTTTTATGAAGCTATTGTAGTAAATGCTCCTGAAAGATTAGCTAATATTCCAGTTCCTAAAAGAGCTAGTTACATCAGAGTTCTAATGCTGGAACTTAATCGTATTGCTAATCATCTTTTATGGCTTGGTCCTTTTTTGGCAGACGTAGGAGCTCAAACTCCATTTTTCTATATTTTTAGAGAAAGAGAGATGATTTATGATCTCTGGGAGGCCGCTACAGGACAAAGACTAATAAATAATAATTTCTTTAGGATAGGTGGTGTCGCATGTGATCTTCCCTATGGATGGTTAGAAAAATGTATTGATTTTTGCGATTGGTTCGGTCCTAAGATAGATGAATATGAAAAATTAATCACAAATAATCCAATTTTTAGAAAAAGAATTGAAGGTCTAGGAACAATACAAAGAGACCAGGCAATTAATTGGTCTTTGTCTGGACCAATGCTTAGAGCTTCTGGAGTCTCTTGGGATTTAAGGAAAGTCGATAGTTATGAATGTTATGACGATTTTGATTGGCAGATTGCTTCAGAAAAAGAAGGAGATTGTTACGCGAGATATCGAGTAAGAGTTGAAGAGATGAGGCAATCACTAAGCATCATTCGCCAAGCCTGCAAAATGATTCCAGGAGGTCCAACAGAAAATTTAGAAGCTCAAAGAATGGCAACTGAAGATAAGAAAAGTGAAATATTTGGTATTGACTATCAATATGTAGCGAAGAAGGTTGCTCCAACTTTTAAAATTCCTAATGGAGAATTGTATACAAGATTAGAGTCCGGTAAAGGAGAAATAGGTGTATTTATTCAAGGAAATAATGAAGTTACTCCATGGAGATTCAAAATCAGAGCAGCTGATTTAAATAATCTTCAAATATTGCCTCATATTCTTAAAGGTGCCAAAATTGCTGATATTATGGCAATCCTTGGCTCAATAGATGTCATTATGGGATCTGTTGATAGATAATTTCTTTAAATGAAATCCGCTGATTGGTTAACATTGCATAGGAAGGTAAGATTTGGTGATTGTGATTCTGCAGGTGTAATTCATTTTCATAACTTATTAAAATGGTCACACGAAGCTTGGGAAGAGAGTATTGAAATATATGGGATTCCTTATCAAGATATTTTTCCAGATTTTTCTTTACGTAAAAGTCAAATTATTTTCCCCATAGTAAATTGCGAAGCAAACTTTCTTACTCCTATAAAAATTGGAGATTTATTAAAAGTAAAAATTTCCCCTAATAAAATTAATAAACATTTGTTTCAAGTAAATAGCTTTTTTATAAAAAATGGCAATAAAGTAGCAGAAGGAAAAATAATACATTGTTCTTTAGATGTTGATTCAAGAAATAAAATAGAACTTCCCGATCAGTTAGAAAGATGGATAGAGGCTTCAAATGTAAGTAAAAATTTAAAAGAATGCTAATTATTATTTTTTAAACTTATAGTTTATTTTTTCAGTACTGGAATTTTTGTTTTTAACAACCCACTTTTCAGGTTTTTCATGCTTAGGCCAACTTTGAGAAAATTTTTTTAATAAATTTAATGAATTTTCAATATTTTTATGATTTGTAAGTTCTCTAAATTCAACGATTACATTAATTTTATGTCCCCATAATTTGTTGGATACTTTTGAAATATTGAATTTATTAATTGGGATATTTTTTTTCATAATGAAATCATTTAATCGAGATTCAATTACTTCTGGAAAAACAATTTCTCCACCTGAATTAAAAGCGTTATCACTTCTTCCAAGAAAGTTTAAATATAAAGAATTATTTATTTGATTAATTTCACCTAAATCACCGGTTTGCCACCACCCATTTTTATTTTTGAAATTTTCAGTTTTTGAATAGTCTGTTATTTCTATTCCAATTCTGGCTGATTTTATCTCGATTAATCCGTGTGCGTTAATTCTTATTTTTGTATCAGGAAGTATTTCTCCAACATTTCCGAAACCCATTAAGAATTCTTCTGGTTTTAAACTCGTAACCATTGCTGCTGTCTCAGTTGAGCCATAACAAGGTGCTAATTTTATTTTTTCTTGTATACATTGTTCTGCATTTTCGCTTGAAATTGAAGCTCCACCTACCCAAATTAGATCAAAAATTTTTAGCCAACTAATACCATCTTTTTGAGTTAAAAGTCTTTGTAATTGGGTAGGTACTAATGATGTAATTAAGTGTTTTTTGTTTTTTTTAGCTTTAATTGTAAATAGTAAAAGTTCTCTAGTTTTTTTTATTAAATTTGGAGAAATATTAATATAATCACATCTCCAAGTTTGACTTCTAAAAATTGGCATTAAGCCACTTATATGGTTCAGCGGTAAAGTATTTAAAATTAAGCAGTTTTGTAATTCAAAGCCTTGCTCTATTAGCCATTGACCTGATGTGGCTGCAGATAATTTAAGATTATCTAAATGATGAAAACATTTTCTCGGTTTTCCAGAACTCCCACTACTATTTAAGATAATTGCTGGCCCATTTTCAGTAATTGAATCTAATACATCTTCGTCTTCATAAAGTTTGTTTTTTACATAAATAATTTTATTCTCTCTAATTTTTTCAATAATTTTTTCTACAGATTGAGTTTCATTATTTTCAACTTCAATTGTATGAATTTTATTTTTCATAGTTGATCCCATATCTTTTTTGCTTCATTTAAAAACAGAAACGAATTAGGTAATTTGTTAATTGCTAAACCAGGAACTTTTGGCGTTGGTCCTTGTAATTGTAGAGACGATAAATGATAAAGCCATCTCTTTCCAATTCCAGTTTCAAATGAGGTACTTATAGATATTAAAGCTTTTTTATTTTCTAATTCTCTTAAAAGCTTAACTGGATTATTTTCTTGAGAAGGTCTTCGAATTTGCCAACCCTTCCACTCATCAATCAAAGTTGGAAATTTTAAAAGTGATTCGTCTAATGCTATTGGAATTTTTTTGTTAAGTTCTGTAAGTCCATCAATATCATCAACACAGAGAGGTTGTTCTAACCAGTCTATATTTTTGTTGTCTTTCAAAATATCAGCCCATCTATTAGCTATTTCTCTTCCCCAAGAACCATTAGCATCTATTCTTAACTTAATATTATTACTTATTTGGCTTAAAATTTCTTCTAAACATGCTTCTTCCTCATAGTTATTTTTTAGAGCTACTTTCCATTTTATTGTGACTGATTTTCCAGTATTAGATTGTCTTTTTTTTATTTCATTTAGATCTGAAATTACATTTTCATGATTTAAAAGTATGGCTGTTTTATCAATTTCATCAAAGTAATAGTTTTCTTTGAAAATTATTTTTCCATTTATCTCAGCTAATGCAGAATTTATTGCAGATTGAATGCATGGATGAAAAATATTTATTTGCTCAAATAAATTAAATACCTCTACATTCTCAGGGATCATATTTAGTTGTTTTGCACATTTTGTTAAGTCTTCTTTATGAAGCGGCGAAACTTCTCCAAACCCAATTTTTTCATCATTACTTGTTAATTTAATTATCCAACCCGATTTTGTAAGGTAAGTGGTTTTAGAATTTTCTACTTTTGTGGATAACTTAAAGCTATAAGATTTTTTTTTAAATATTAAGTTCATTTATTAATCAAGTAATTAAATATTAATCCTATGATTAAGCCAACTCCATTAAGAGTTTGAAATTTAATTGCGACGAATTTACAATTTTTTATTGCAGAAGGTTTTTTATATGAAGAGTTTAATAAATTTATAAGTCTTATTGCTTGGGGAAAACTAATCAAATAAAGGATACAAAATACTGGAATAAATCCAGTAAATATAGTAAAAAATTCAAAAATATATATTGTAAAAATTATCCAAGGCACAAATTGAGAACCTTTTTTTGCTCCTAAGCGAACTAAAGGTGAATTTTTTCCATGCTTTCTATCTTCAGAAATTTGATGAAAATGAGAACAAAATAATACAAGAGTTGTTGCTAAGGAGGGTCCTGAACCAAGTAATAAAGAAATTTTCCAGGGAATATTTTCGAAGTAAATATTAGACGGATTTAATGCAATTAAGACTGCAGAGTAAGCAAAAGGTCCAAATGCAATCCAGCATAATGGTTCTCCTAAACCTTGATAGCCAAATCTAAAAGGAGGGCCCTGATACAAATATCCTAAGAAGCAGCAAGCTGCCACTAAAATCAAAATGTTTATACTTGTTGATACTGAAATAATTGAAATTATTAATAAACCAATAATTAAAGATGTATATGCAATAAATGAAATTATTCTCTTATTTTTTACAAGATTTACAATTGAATGGAATTTAAATTCATCGATTCCTGTTTCTGCGTCGAATAAATCATTAGTTAGATTTTCCCAAAGTAATATCAAAATTGCAGCTAAAATAAATGCAATCAAATTATAAATTTTTACCTTTTCATATTCATTGAGTAAATAAGCCCCTGTTATTAAAACTGGAAGTATGGCAACAGAATAAAGTGGCCATTTTATTGCTTGTTTCCATAATTTTTTTTTATCTTCGTCCATTTTTAATTAACACACAAAATTCGATCATTATTAAATGTAGTTTATAAATTGAGTTACATTTTTTACTTTATTGCATGATTTTTAGTTATTTTCAATAAGTAATGAAAAATGATTTAAACTTAACAGATTTTTTAAAAGATATATTTTCCTCTTTCGATAAGAAAGTGGAAAATTCTGGATTAGTCAGTATTTGTGTTGAGATTCCTTGTATTGATTTATTTCAAGTATATGAATTGTTTATGAATAAATATCCGTTTTCTTCATTTTGGGAGGAATCTGATGGTATTTCATATATTGCTCTAGAGAAATGTAAATATATTACTTTGGATGGTCCAAAAAGATTTGAGGTGGCAAATGAGTTTAATTCTGAGAATTTTAAAAATTTAATTAACTTAACTAATGAATCAGATAATTCTGCACTTTCAAAAATAATTTATTTATTTTCTTTTTCTGAAAATTTGAATAATCAGAATTTATCTTCAGATGTCCCTAGTTTGGAAGCCATATTACCAAAAATATTAATTATTAAAAGTGATAAGAATTGCTGGTTAAGAATCAATGGTCATGTTGAAGGTAAATCATCATTAAGAACATTAATTGAAGAAATTTGGACAATTAGAAATCAAGTTATTAATTCTAGCTCAGAATTAATAAAATCATCTTGCTTAAAAAATAGTTTTGATTTCCCTGTTATTGATGATTTCTTTCACTCCTTAGAAACTTCTAATATAAATTTGAAAAAAGTAGTAAACAGAGGAATTCAATTAGTAGAGAAAGGTATCCTCGAAAAGATAGTTTTAGCAAATAGGATTAAAATAAAAATTAAAAATAAATTAGATTTAGTAGAAATTTTAAAAAGATTAAAAAAGAATCAACCAAATACATGCAGATACGTTTGGAAGAGGAATAGTAAGGATATTTTGTTTGGAGCATCTCCAGAAAAATTATTTTCCTTTACTAAACCTAATTTAACTTTGGAGGCTCTTGCTGGAACTATCTCAACAAATTCAAATATTAAGAAACTCCTAAAAAGTACTAAAGATTTAAAGGAACATAATTATGTAATACATTATTTGGTTAAATGTTTAGAAGATTCAAAAATAACAAACTTTAAAAAAAGTGATATCAAGGTAAATTCATTTGGAGATATTTCGCATTTGCAAACACTCATTTTCTCTAAAGTTGAAAATATATGCCCTTTTGAATTGCTTAAAAACCTACATCCATCTCCAGCTGTTTGTGGATACCCAAAAAATGCAGCATTGGATTGGATAAACACTCTTGAGTCTTTTCCTAGAGGAAATTATGCTTCTCCAATGGGTTGGGTTGATGCATCAGGGAATGCTTCATTTCTTTTGGCAATAAGAGGCGCAAGATATATTGAAGAAAATATTGAATTTACTGCCGGTTCAGGCTTAGTTTCAGGTTCCGTTTTAGAGAATGAAATAGATGAGATTAAATTAAAATTTGAATCTATAGTAAAACAGATATTTTTCGCTAATAAGCCTAGATAATTTCTACTAATTTTTGAATAACTTCCTCTGAAACGTTCTTATTGGATAAATTTTCTATTTCTCTTAAACCTGTTGGACTGGTTACATTAATTTCGCTAAGCATTCCATTTATTACATCAATACCCACAAAAAATAAACCTTCATCTTTGAAGTGTTGAGATAATTCTGAGCAGATACTTTTTTCTTTTTCTGTTAATAATGTTGGTTCAGCCTTTCCTCCCATCGCTAAATTACTCCTAAAATCGCCTCCTTGCGGAATCCTATTTATAGATCCAATTGCTTCACCGTTTACGATAATTATTCTTTTATCACCCTCTATGACTTCAGGAATAAATTTTTGCATCATAACGGGTAATTCTTCTTGGGAAGTGATTAATTCAATGATTGATTTAATTCCTGGAGAATTTTTATTTATCCTTATAACACCTTGACCGCCTTTTCCTCCAAGAGGTTTTATGACTACTTCATTATTTATATTTGCAAAATTAATAAGATCTTTTACCTTACTCGCCACTATTGTAGGTGCCATTAAGTGACTGTATCTCAAAGCACCGAGCTTTTCATTCCATGCTCTTAACGATGAGGGTTTGTTAATTACTTTTACTCCTTTTCTTTCGGCAACTTCTAAAAGATGGGTTGCATATAAATAAGCTTCATTTACAGGAGGATCTTTTCTCATCCAAATGCAATTAAATTCGGCGAGAGGTATGCAATCATTCTCTTTAAAAGAAATCCACGGATTTACTTCAATTTTTACGGAAGATGCCCATACTTCATCACCTCTAGCTTCGAGGTCTTGAGGAGTACAACTCCAGATTTCAATATTTTTTTTTGATGAAGCTTGCATTAAAGCAGCAGTTGAATCTTTTAAGGGATTTATATTTTTAATTGGATCTATTACGAATAGAAATTTCATAAGATCTAGTTTAATAAAGCTTCTAATTTATTTTCATTTTCTAATGTGTAGAGATCATCGCATCCTCCTATACCCTCATTATCTATAAATATTTGTGGTAATGTTCTTCTTCCATCAGCTCTTTCAATCATCAATGCTCTGGCATCTTCGTCGCCATCTATTTTATATTCTGTAAAATTTACATTTTTTTTCTTGAGTAGTGATTTTGCTCGAATACAGAATGGACAATATTGCCAAGTATAAATTTCAACTTTGGACATTTTTTTAAAATAATACTTAGTTTATACTATTAAATAAAAGTGCTTGTTAGATTATAAATAACGATTAAATTCTATTTTGATAGATATTACAGATTTCAAAAAAGATCTTTCGGAACTAACAGAGCGCCTGGGCAATGCTCAGGATTGTCTTTGACATTCCAAGATTAAAAGCGAAAAGGAAAGAGTTAGAGCAAATTTCTGCTCAGCCTGAATTTTGGGAAAATCAAGAAGCAGCTAAAAAGCAAATGTTAATCCTTGATGATGTCAAGGCACAACTTGAATTGTTAGATAAATGGAAAAATTTTATTTCTGATGCTAATGCCTCTCTTGAGCTTTATTCTTTAGAACCTGAAGAGGAAATGATTTTTGAATCTCAGCAGGGATTAAAGAAATTAAGAGAGAATTTAGATAAATGGGAATTTGAGAGATTGTTATGTGGTGAATACGATAAGGAAGGAGCAGTAGTTTCTATTAATGCAGGTGCGGGTGGAACAGATGCGCAGGATTGGGTGGAGATATTATTGAGAATGTATTCAAGATGGGCCGATAATAATCAAATGAGCCTTATCATCAATGAATTATCTCAAGGAGAAGAAGCAGGTATTAAAAGTGTAACTTTTGAAATTGATGGAAAATATGCATACGGCTATCTAAAACATGAAAAAGGAACTCATAGATTAGTAAGAATTTCTCCTTTTAATGCTAATGGTAAAAGGCAAACCAGCTTCGCTGGGGTAGAGGTTATGCCAAAATTAGATGATAATATTTCACTCGATATACCTGAAAAAGATTTAGAAATTACAACGAGTAGATCCGGTGGTGCAGGAGGACAAAATGTTAATAAAGTAGAAACAGCAGTAAGAATTGTTCATTTGCCTTCAGGGATTTCAGTAAGATGCACCCAAGAAAGATCTCAATTACAAAATAAAGAAAAAGCTATGTTACTTCTAAAGTCTAAACTATTAGTGATTGCTAAAGAACAAAGAGCTGCAGAAGTCGCTGATATTAAAGGTGATATTGTGGAAGCTGCATGGGGCAATCAAATAAGAAATTATGTTTTTCATCCCTATCAAATGGTAAAAGATCTTAGGACTTTGCAGGAGACTAACGAGTTAGATAGTGTTTTAGATGGTGGACTTGAACCATTTATTCATGAATTATTACGTATGAATATTTCTTCTAACGAATCTATTGAATAACTAATGGAAAATAAAAAAGAAATTTTAGAAAAAAAAATTGCTCCTCCAAGCTTTATAAAGCTTGCTATGAGAAATATGGTAAGGAAAGGTTCAAAAAGTATTTTTCATTTTTCAATAACCTTTCTAGTTTTATTTGGGATATTAATACTCGTGGCCACTATAGGTAAGCCCAATATTCCTGTTTAAGAATGTATGAAAGAAAAAATTATTTCAGAAATAAATTTAGATTTGGTTTTTCAATGTAATGATTTTTCTCAATTTTCAAATAAGTTTAAAGATACTGGAAATAAGCTTATTTTTGAATCTATTTTTTGGGAGAAAGTTTTTTTATCTTGGATAAATACAATATTAAAAAAAGAGGATTATGAATTGCCAAATTATATTTTTGAAAAAAAATCTTTTTCATTAGGCTTACAGATAATATCTAATCAAGAAATTGCTTCTTTGAATAAGAAGTGGATGCAAAAAAATGGTCCAACTGATGTTCTATCTTTTCCAATCATTTCTGATGAATTTCTAAATAATTTAGATCATATAGAGTTGGGAGATATATTTATATCATTAGAGATGGCAATTGAGCAATCTTATGAATATAAACATTCAATCTATAGAGAGATGATCTGGTTGGCTAGTCATGGATTTTTACATCTTTTGGGATTGGAACATAATAATGAGCATGATTTAAAAAATATGTTAAATTTTCAAGAATATTTAATTACTCGATTAGATTAAAAATCAATGGAAAAAAAAATAAACTATTTAGAAAATAGAAAAGAATCATACAAAACTTCTAGTAATGTATTTATAAGTTTTAAGTATGCTTTCAGTGGAATTAGTTACGTATTAAAAACTTCAAGAAATTTTAAAATTCAATTAATTTTTGCATTTACAAGTTTAATAATTGGTTTTTTACTCAAAATTAGTCTAAGTAATTATTTAATTTTGATTGCAACAATTATGTCTGTTTTAATATTAGAAATATTAAACACATCTATTGAATCAATCGTTGATTTAGTAGTGAAGAAAGAATTTAGTAGTCTAGCTAAAATCGCAAAAGATACTTCTGCAGGAGCAGTATTATTAGCTTCGATTAATTCTGTTATTATTGCTGTATATATCTTTGTTCCTAAAATAAAGTTATTATTTTAAATCCATATAAATATGTTTCTTGTTATTGATAATTACGATAGTTTTACTTATAACCTAGTTCAATATTTAGGGGAACTTTCAGTCCATCATGAAATAACTAAAGAATTAATAGTGAAAAGAAATGATGAAATTAATTTAGATGAAATTATCAAACTAAATCCTAGTGGTATCTTATTATCACCAGGCCCGGGCAACCCAGATCAATCTGGAATTTGTCTTCCAATACTAAAAAAATTATCTAAAAATATTCCAATTTTAGGAGTTTGTTTAGGTCATCAAGCTTTGGCCCAAGCTTTTGGAGGCAAGGTAATAGTTGGTAATGAATTAATGCATGGAAAGACCTCTAAAATTTTTCATAACCAAAAAGGATTATTCAAAGATATTGAAAGTCCATTTGTTGCGACAAGATATCATAGTTTAATTGTTGATTCAGATTCACTCCCATCATGTTTTGAGATAACAGCAACACTGGAGGATTCAACAATAATGGCCATTTCTCATAAACAATATAAAAATTTACATGGAGTTCAGTTTCATCCAGAAAGTGTATTAACACAATTTGGTCATAAATTAATTAGTAATTTTCTAAATATGGCCGAACAGAAGTAAACTGAATTTATAAATATATCTTATGAATACTTTTAAACTAAAAAAAATTTTTATCATAATTTTTTTATTTTTAATTCCCTCGTCTTCAATGGCAGGTGATTTATTATTAAAAAGTTTTGGTCACAGTAGTTTTTTGATTAAAGGAAAAGGTAAATCAATTCTTTTAAATCCCTTCAAGTCTGTTGGCTGTGCAAGTGGATTAAGGGAACCTAAAGGAGTATCCTCTGATTTTATTTTAGCCAGTTCAAAACTAGCTGATGAAGGTTATAACCCAAACGATCAATTGATGTTTGTAAATCCTGGAGTTTATAAATTCGAAGATATATTATTAAATGGAATTGAGGTTCCGCACGACAGACTTGGTGGAAGAAGGTTGGGAATGGCTACGGTATGGTCCTGGGAGCTTAATAATTTAAAAATTGTTCATATGGGTGGAGCTGCTGGTGAGATTGATATTGATAGCCAAATTATGTTGTCCCGTCCAGATATTTTATTTATTTCAATAGGAGGTGGATTTAAATCTTATAACGGGAAAGAGGCATCAGATGTAGTTAAAATCTTAAAACCCTCTATTGTAGTACCTGTTCATTTTGTGAGAGATCAAAATATTATTGATGATTGTGACTTTTCTAATGCTGATTTGTTTCTCGAAAATATGCAAGATTTTAAAGTGAAATATATTGGTGAAAGCTATAAAATAAATTCAAAAAGAATTGATAAAGATACTATTTATATCTTTGCCTATTAATTTAAAGATCCAATTCTTTATAATTACTCCAGAAAAAACTCATTTGTTCTTTAGTTCCTATACTTACCCTTATAGAATTCTCAATATCTTTTTTGTTTTTCATCTCTCTTATCAATATACCCTTTTCCCTCATTTGTTTTGTCAAAAATTTTGGATTTTTGTTTGGCCAAATTAAAAAATAATTTCCCCCGCCAAAATGTTTTCTAATTTTTGTGGATTCAAATTTATTTTTAATCCATAATCTTGCTTTTTTCACTTCAGAAACATAATTGTCTATATATGATTTATCATCAAGAGCAGCCAATGCAGCAGTAACTGCAAAACTGTTCACATCATAAGGCCCAGTAACTTTATTGATAAAATGAATTATATTTTTATTTCCAAAAGCAAAGCCAATTCGTAAACCTGCTAGGCCAGCCGTCTTTGAAAGGGATTGAAGAATGACTATATTTTTAATTTTTTCAAAATTTATTAATGGAAGAAGACTATCACCATTAAATTTCTCATAAAGTTCGTCAACGACAATTAATGATTTTTTGTTCAGATTCGCAAAATTAATTATTTCCTTAGCACTCAACACAGTGCCAGTTGGATTATTTGGATTACAAATAAATATTAACTTAGGATTATATTTAATAATTTTTTCTCTAAAGCGCTTTATTGGGAATAGAAAGCTTTCTCCCTCGTAGGGACAAGTTATTTTTCTCATACCTTGTATCTCTGAACAAGGAGAATAATAACCAAAGGTTGGATTTGTAGTCAGGAAAATCTCATTTCTATCTCCAAAAGAATTAAATATTGCATTTATTGCTGCATCTGCTCCATTGAACAAGCCTATCTCTTCAGGATCAAATTGCCTAGACTTACAATAGTGATTAGATAGAAATTTTTTTAATAAGTTATATTCTGGATAGATTGAAATTTGATTTAAATGAATATCTTGGATAGCTTCATACACTTTTTGACTTGGGCCTAAAGTATTTTCATTAAAATCCAAACGTAGCAAATTTCTTCTGTTTTCTAAAGGTGCAGAATAAGATTGCATATTTATCATCTCCTTTCTTGGTGTAGGAGAGTTATTATTTATTAGATCAAAATCATTCATTACATTCTCTCTAAAGATTCAATTCCAAGAAGCTCTAAACTTAATTTTAAAGTCTTTTCAGTTAAAGCACATAATGTAAGTCTCGATATCTTTTTACTCATTTCTACCTTAAGAATAGGCACTTTATCATAAAACCTATTAAAAGTCTGACATAATTCAAAAAGATAATTACAGAGTCTATTTATCATTAAATCTTTTTCTATAGAAATTAGAACTTCATCAAATTTAAGTAATTTTCTTATGAGCTTCCACTCTAAATCATGACTGTATGAAATAGATTCTGAATTTATATTGTCTTCAGGCATATTATTTTTTCTGTTAATTCCTGAAATTCTTACAAGTGTGTATAAAAGATATGGAGCCGTATTCCCATTAAGTGAAAGCATCTTTTCAAAACTAAATTGATAATTTGTAATTCTATTTTGACTTAAATCGGCATATTTTACTGCTCCAATTCCAATAACTCTCGAAGTATTTAAAATGAAATCATTAGTTTCAGAACGACTTTCATTTTCTAGTCTTTTTAATAGATCTTCTTTTGCTCTTTTAATTGACTCTGATAATAAATCTTTTAATCTTATGGTCTCTCCCTCTCTTGTTTTAAGCTTTTTACCATCAATACCTTGTACTAATCCGAAAGGGACATGATTTACTTCACAATCTTCCGGAATCCAGTTTGCTCTTTTGGCAACTTGAAAAACTCCTGCAAAATGATTAGCCTGGCCATGATCTGTTACATAAATAATTCTAGTTGCATTATCTCCATCTGGTTCCTTATTAAATCTATATCTAAGAGCAGCAAGATCAGTCGTAGCATAATTAAATCCACCGTCTTTTTTTTGAATAATAAGTGGTAATGGTTTCCCTTCTTTATTGGTCATTCCATCTAGAAAAACGCATTTAGCTCCTTGATCTTCTATTAAAATTTTCTTCAAATTTAAATCTTCGATAATTGATTTTAAATAAGGATTATAGAATGATTCTCCTCTCTCCTTTATTTTTATATTTAATGTTTTATAAATTTGATCAAACTCTTTTCTTGATTGATCACATAATAATTTCCATAATTGAATTGATTCCCTATCTCCACTTTGTAATTTAACTACCTCTTCTCTAGATCTTTTTTTAAATTCTTTTTCATTATCAAATCTTTTTTTTGAAGCTTTATAGAATTCAACTAAATCACTAATTTTGATATTATCTATTTTTTTTAGATCACTTGAATATAAATCTTTAAGATGAGTAATAAGCATTCCAAATTGTGTTCCCCAATCTCCAATATGATTTAGTCTCAATACGATATAACCTCTCAATTCCAAAATTCTCGAAATCGAGTCTCCTATAATTGTTGATCTGAGATGTCCTACATGCATTTCTTTTGCAATATTTGGACTTGAAAAGTCTACGACAACTTTTTTGCGTAAATGATTTTTATTTTTTTTATTAGATAGAGGAACACCAGCTCTGGGACATTTAATATTTGATTTGATCTCTTCAATCAAAATATTGTTTTTTAATTTTATATTTATAAATCCTGGCCCAGCAATTTCTAAATCTTCACATAAATTAGATATTTTTTTATTTGCTTTGAGTTTCTTAACAAATCTATTTGCAATTTCTCTAGGGCTTTTTTTATAAATTTTTGATAAAACAAGACAAATATTACATTGATAATCTCCAAACTCTTCTTTAGATGGTTGATTTATCAGATTTTTACGAATTTTTTCAAATTCTTCCTTCTTTTCATTTTTTATAAGACTTTCTAAGAGGATTACTTCAAAGTTAGTTGTTAATTCTTTAAAAATTACCTGCATGAATTATTAAAATTTTGTTCGAGTCATTTAATTAATATAACGCATACTAAAATCTATCCAATTACTTTTAGTAATCGAAGAACTTGTTGAAATTAAATCAACTCCATCAATTAAATATTTACTTATTTCATTTGGTTTGATCCCAGAGATCTCTATAAGTAAATTATTCCTAATTGTTCTTTTAGAGCTTTTTTTTGATATCTCTCTTAATTCTTTTATTGCGTTTTTAAGCAATTCAGGATTAAATTCATCTAACAAAATACTATCTGCCCCTGCTAAAACTGCATCTTTTGCTTGATTCATATTTTCTGCTTCAATAATGATATGAGTGGTAAATGGTGTATTTAATCTTATTTTTTTAACGGCATTGTTCAAATTGTCAGTCCATGCAATATGGTTTTCTTTAATCATCGCAGCATCATATAATCCCATTCTATGATTAACACCACCACCACATTGAAAAGCATATTTTTCAAATATTCTTAAACCAGGAGTAGTTTTTCTTGTGTCAGCTAAATTTATGTTAGTACCTTCTAAAAGATCTACAATTTTTTTGGTATGAGTAGATATTCCAGATAGATGCATTGAGATATTAAGACTTATTCTTTCACTTGCTAATAAACTGCTTGTTGGTCCATATAGTTCTAGAAGTTTTTGATCCTTTACAAACTTTTCACCATCATTAATAAAAAAGTTGTACTTTATTTTTTTATCAATTTTTTTAAAAATTTTTTCTACTATGCTAACTCCACAAAATACCCCTTCTTCTTTTGCTATCCAATGGGCTTTCCCCATTTTTGTGGTAAGAGCCGAAGATGTTAAATCCCCTTTTCCAATATCTTCTTCAATCCAATCATCAATAATCCTAGATATTTTTGGAGAGTTTAAATCCACTGAATTTCAATGATGTAAGAAATTATATTTTAACTTTAAAAGTTTCATTTATATATTTATGAAATTTTATTAAAGTTATTTACCAATGCAAAATTTTGAAAAAATATTATTTAGTAACTCTTCAGTTAATTCTTGACCTGTAATTCTAGATAAGTTTTTTATGCCATCTCTAAGTTCTATTGATAATAAATCGAAGGGTAGTTGATTAGCAATTATTGGATCAGTATCATTTAAATTTTTTAAGCAATCAGTTAGTTTAGATATCTGTCTTTCATTTAAGAAAATATCTATATTTTCAAATTCTTTTGATCCACATTTTTTAACTATCTTTTCTATTAATTCTTTTTCTCCTTCATTATTTTTAATACTCATTAAAGTAATGTTTGGTAAATTATTTTTTATTTTTTTTGAATCAATTAAATCTTTTTTATTACCTAAGATCGTAATTAATTTTTCTTTAGGAATTGTGTTTATAATTTCCTCATCATCTTTATTAAAACCCT
The DNA here is from genome assembly GCA_003209655.1 of Prochlorococcus sp. AG-442-M23. Taxonomy (GTDB): domain Bacteria; phylum Cyanobacteriota; class Cyanobacteriia; order PCC-6307; family Cyanobiaceae; genus Prochlorococcus_A. Next base: position 534,747 of record QCPW01000001.1, read on the forward strand.
TTTCAAGACTATATAAATAAATTATATAATCTGATTTTTTAATCATTTCAAAGCTTTTCTTTATTCCAATGTTTTCTATATATTCAGTTGTTTCTCTAATGCCAGCGGTATCTATTATTTTTATGGGTACATCTCTTATGGTCAGATTTACTTCAATTGTATCTCTTGTTGTACCTGGAATACTAGTAACTATTGCTTTATCATTTTTAGAAAGAAGATTTAATAGAGAACTTTTACCTACATTTGTTTTACCTATAAGAGCAATTGATATTCCATTATGAAAATGCACCCCCCTTTTTGTATTTTCTAAAAGGATTTCTATTTTTTCTTTGATATTTTTAATGTTATTAGAAAATTGATTATAATTAAATTCCGAAAAATCTTCATCAAAATCTACTCTTGCTTCTATTTCTGATAATTGCTCGATTAAATCATTTTTAATTTCATCAATCTTATTTTTTATTTTGCCTTTAACTCCATTAAAAGCGATTTCTGCCGACCTATCATTTTTAGCATTAATTAATTGATTAATTGATTCTGCTTGAGTAAGATCTATTTTCCCATTCAAAAAAGCTCTTTGACTAAATTCGCCTGGATTGGCTATTCTCACACCTACATTATTAGATAATAATGTCTTCATAACTTTATTGACAACAATCAATCCTCCATGACAGTGCAACTCAACAATATCCTCTCCAGTGAAAGTATTAGGAGAATGCATTACTGAAATTAAAATTTCGTCTATTAATTTATTTTCTAAATTATCTTTTATAAAGCCATGAAAAACTCTATGAGAATCCCAAGCATATTTAGATTTTGTTTCTACAATATTTTTGCAGGAATTTATTGCTTCTTTGCCAGATACTCTTATGACTGCAATTCCTCCCTTACCTAGACTTATAGCGGAAGCTATTGCTGCTATTGTATCTTCATTATTGATTATTGATTCCATCTCTCACTATGTTATGGATATTTAACTATTATTATCAAAGTAAAAATTTCTTGATTGTATTTTCAGAATGAAGTTAATAAAGAAACTTAACTATAAAAAAATTCTATCATTATTTATGAAACAAAATGGTAGCCCACTATATAATGCTAAGGGAGTGGCTGTTGGTGTTTTTTGCGGATGCTTTCCTTTTTTTGGGTTTCAAACTTTATTAGGCTTATTTTTAGCAAGAATTGTAAAAGGAAATTTTTTTCTTGCTGCAATTGGTACTTGGATAAGTAATCCTTTTACTTATGTTCCTTTATATTTTTTCAATTATAAAGTTGGCTCATTCTTACTGAAAATTTCTCCAGATATAATTTTTGATAAAACTTTAAAGATAGAAGAATTATGGGAACAAGGTAGTGTTTTTTCATTAAGATTAATTTTGGGTTCAGTATTAGTTGGATCGTTATTATCATTTATTTCTGGTGTGATTGTTTTTTTGCTATATAAAAGAAAAGTTAAAAAAAGTATTTTTTAAGAATCTTTTGAGTTTAAATTAACTCATTTCTACTCTTGCAATATCTAAAACATCAGCCATTGATTTGATTTGATCAATAGTTTTATGGAGTTGGCTATAACTTTCCAGACCAACACATAAGTTGATTATTGCAGGTTTACCAAAAGCAGTTTTTACATTTGCATCACTAACATTTATTCCTTTATCAGATAATCTCATCAGAATATCTTTTAAGACTCCCACTCTGTCTATAACTTCTATTCTGAGTTGAATTGGAAACTTGTTGTCAAGGGTTTTATTATTTTCGTTCCATGCAACAGGTAATCTTCTCTCTATTGGTATTTGGATAACGTTTTCACAATCTCTTCTATGAATAGTTATGCCATGATTACCTAAAGAGACAGTTCCAATTATTTGCTCTCCAGGAAGTGGACTGCAGCATTTGCCAATTCTATAGTCAAGACCTTCCACCCCTGCGATTGGCGATTTATTATTCGTATTATTTTTAGATGTTGATGAAATATTTTTATTTATAAGATTTTTTGCTATTTCAGCATTAGATTCATTTTTAATTTCTTCTGTTTGTATTTTTATTTCTTCTCTTAATCTATTTAATACTTGATGTAAGGTTAAACCGCCAAATCCTAAAGAAGACAATAAATCTTCTGTAGTTTTTAAGTTACATCGAGTTGCAACTTTTTTCATCGCATCACTTGTAAGTAGTGATTCGAATCCATTTCGGCCGATCTCTTTTTCTAGTAATTCTTTACCTCTTTTTATGGTTTCCTCTCTATGACTTTTTTTATACCATTGTCGAATTCTATTTTTGGCAGTTGGAGTAACCACAAAATTCAACCAATCTAAGCTTGGAGTTGAATTATTACTTGTCAATATTTCTATAAAGTCGCCATTTTGTAATGCCGTCGATAGAGGAGAAAGTTTTTCATTGATTCTTATTCCATTGCAATGATTGCCTATTTCCGAATGTATTCTGTATGCAAAATCGATTGCAGTTGATCCTTTTCTTAGTCCAACTACATCGCCTTTTGGCGTTATGACAAAGACTTCTTCATCAAATAAATCTTCTTTTATAGATGCAAGATAGTCATTATGATCTTTTTCATTACCTTCTTGCTGCCATTCTACGAGTTGCCTAAGCCAATTAAATCTTTCTGCATTACTAGATGCAGGAGAACCACCTTCTTTATATTGCCAATGAGCAGCTATTCCAAATTCTGCGATTTGATGCATTGAATTCGTTCTTATTTGAACTTCAATTGGCCTATGCCTGCCGATAACAGACGTATGCAAGGATTGATAGCCATTAGGTTTTGGTAAGCCTATATAATCTTTGAATCTTCCAGGAATTGGTTTAAAAGTATCATGAACTACTGCTAAAGCTTTGTAACAGCTATCTGAATTCTTAACAATAATTCTTAAAGCTGCAACGTCATAAATCTCGCTAAATTGTTTTTGTTGTCTTTCCATTTTGCTCCAAATTCCATATAGATGTTTTGGTCTTCCTGTTATTTCAAAGTTTTCTAAACCTGATGATAGTAAGTTATCTTTCATTAAATTTAAAGTAACGTTTAATCTCTTTTCTCTATCACTTCTCTTGACGGAAATCTGGTCTTTTAAATTTTTATATTGTTCAGGTTCAAGAAATTTAAAAGCTAAATCTTCCAATTCCCATTTGAATCTATTTATTCCTAGCCTGTTGGCTAGAGGGGCATAAATCTCTCGTGTTTCTCTAGCAATTCTCTCTTTCCTTTCTTCATTAAGCCATTGAATAGTCCTCATGTTATGAAGACGGTCTGCAAGCTTAACTAAAACAACTCTTATATCACTTGCCATAGCTAAGAACATTTTTCTTAGATTTTCAGCTTGTGCTTCAGTTCTATTATTGAAATGTATACCTCCTAATTTAGTTACACCCTCTACAAGTACTTTAATCTCTAACCCAAAATTAACTTCAATCTCTGAAAGGGTAATTCCTGTATCTTCAACAACATCATGTAATAGACCTGCAGCAATAACGCATGGACTTGCACCAATTTCTTGCAAAAGATCTGCAACAGCAATTGGGTGAATTATATACGGCTCACCGCTTGCTCGGTATTGCCCATCATGTGCCTCATAAGCAAGTTTGAAAGCTTTAACTATAAGATTTTGATTAGCATCATTTTTATTATTAGATATTTCATAGTTTTGAATTTTTTCGAGAAGCCAACTAGGAATTTTTATCTCATATTTCAAAGATTCACTTTCATAATTTTTATTTTCAGGCAAAATGATTGTGGAAACTTTTATTTCTTTTTTTTCTTTTGAATTCGCAGCTGCCTCTGACATATCTTGGTACTTTAATTTTATTTTATTTAGGACTATAGAAATTTGCTACAAAATTATGAAAAAAAATAAAAGTAAAATTCTTGAAGTCAGAAATCTAAATGTAAGATATGGTCTTAACCAGAAATTTACCATAAAAAATTTTAAATTAGATCTCAGTAAAGGAGATCACTTAGCCATAATAGGACCTTCTGGATGCGGTAAAACTACATTTGCAAAAACAATTGTAAATATGCTTCCTCAAGGTTCATTCGCTTATGGTCAAATAAAAATATCTGGAGAGGACATCACGAAAATTGATAAAAAAGAAATTCAATTATTTAGAAGAAATAATTTTGGATTTATTTATCAAGATTCTCTAAAAAAACTAAATCCTTTAATGTCGGTAGGTGATCATTTATATGAATTATTCAAAACACATTTTCATAATAAGCCCTCTGTAATAATTAAAGATTTAGTAAAAGATACTTTTCTAAGAGTAGGAATAGAAAATGACAGATTAGATTCATTCCCTCATGAATTTAGTGGAGGCATGAGGCAAAGAGTTTCAATTGCTATGGCTTTGGCTTTAAAACCAAAAATATTAATAGCAGATGAACCTACAACAAGTCTTGATACTAAGACAAGTTTTGAAGTAATGAATCAAATTCAATATTTAAGTGAGCAATTTGGTACTACTTTAGTGTTGATTAGTCATGACATTAATCTCGCAGCTAAGTGGTGTAAAAAAGTTGTGATAATGGATGAAGGATTAGTTCAAGAACAAGGAAATATTAAAGAAGTTTTTAAATCACCTAGATCGAAAATTGGTATGAAATTAGTTAATGCATCTCATAGATTTTTGCAGCCAATAAAAAAAAATAGTTCTACAAATGATGTTATTTTAGAGGCGATTAATTTAAGACATTGGTATAAATTAAACTCTTCAATTTTCCGACCCAAATGGAATAAGGCTTTAAAAGAGGTTAGTTTCAAATTATATCGAAATGAAACACTTGGAATTGTTGGATCATCTGGAAGTGGAAAAAGTACTTTATGTAGAGCTTTAATAGGACTTTTAAAAATAAGAGGTGGTGAAATAAAAGTTTATGAAAGAAATTTAAAATTTCAAAATAAAAAAGTGAATAATCTAAATAATATACAAATAATTTTTCAAGACCCTTTTTCAAGTTTGAATCCAAAAATGAAAATAAAAAATATTTTAAAAGATATATTTTTTATTCAAAAAATATTTAATAATAATCAAATTCAAAATGAGATTAAATTAATTTTGAATAATTTAAACTTGCCTTCAGATTCTGAATTTTTAAACTCTTATCCAAGCCAATTATCTGGTGGTCAATTACAAAGAATTTCAATTGCAAGATCATTATTACTTAAACCAAGAATCCTTATCTGCGATGAAAGTGTAAATATGCTAGATGCCCATATAAAAATTGAAATACTTGATTTACTTAGAAATATTCAAGGAAAAATGAATTTAAGTATAATATTTATCACTCATGATTTAGGAATTGCGAAAAATTTCTGTAATAGATTATTAGTTATGAATAATGGACAGATTATTGAAGAGGGTGATTCTTCTACTATTTTTTCTACCCCAAAGAACAATATTACAAAAGCTTTAGTAGCTAGTTCTTTAAATCTTAATTAATTTTTTTCAAGATCTTCAATAATTTTTGAAATTCTTGAGGTAATTCTGCCTCAAATTTCATTTCCTCTCCACTAATTGGATGAAAAAGTCCCAGCTTTATGGCGTGTAAAGCTTGGCCATCCAATTTGCAAGGAAGCTTTTTACACCTTCCATATAATTGATCACCAAGAATAGGATGATTTATGTACGCACAATGAACTCTGATTTGATGAGTTCTTCCCGTATCTAATTTGAAACTCATTAATGAGTAATTGCCTAATCTTTCTAGTAATTTCCAGTAAGTACATGCATATCTCCCGGAATTTTCATCAACTACTGCATACTTCAATCTATTTAGTTTGTCTCTCCCAATGTGGCCAACAATCTTACCTTCTGAATTATTTGGAGCCCCGTGAATTACAGCAATATAATTTCGTGATGCGATTTTTTCTTTTATCTGTATTTGGAGATTTACGAGTGATTCTTGGCTTTTTGCTATAACCATGCATCCAGATGTATCTTTATCTAATCTATGCACTATTCCAGGCCTTAATTTACCATTTATTCCAGGTAGATCTTTACAGTGAAAGAGCAGTCCATTTACTAAAGTTCCTGATTTATGTCCAGGGGCTGGGTGGACTATCAATCCTGATTGTTTGTTAATTACAATGATATGTTCATCTTCAAAAAGAATATTTAAGTTCATCTTCTCTGGCTTCAAATAATTGAGAGGTTCTGGAGGAGGCATCCAAATTTGTACATTATCTCCATTTTTTAGTGGGGTTTTTGCTTTTGCAGTTTTGTAATTAACAAGAACTAATCCTTTGTTTATAAAATATTGTATTCTTGCTCTACTTTGTTCTGGCCTTTTGCTTACTAGCCATCTATCCAATCGCATTGGAAGAGGTAGATCATAAGTAATTTCAATTAGTTCACCTTTCCCTACTCCAAAAAAATTTTCATTAATTAATTTCATATTGGCACTTCCAAAGAAATCTTTCCTAGCATTTGATTACGGTAATCCTCTAATAATTTGTGAGCCATTCTTCTTCTGTCACCTGAGGTATGTTTTAAAGCTGCTAGATCAATCCATTCATGAGGTCTATTAAAGTTTTTTAATAAATCAACCCCGTATCTTTCGGATATTTTTTGAAGTGAGATATTTGCATTTTTATCTTCTTCTAGTCTAAAAATTGTTTTTATAAATGCAATTGCAACACTTTCTGTATCATAAGCAGCCTCGCCAATATCATCGCAGAGCGCAAGATTTAGAGCTGATTTTTGATCCTCTAAATTTGGGGGTATAATGCCTGGGGCATCAAGTAAATCTATTCCATTATTTAATCTTATCCATCTGAGATTTCGTGTTATTCCAGCTTTTTTAGCGCTTTCAACAACTTTTTTATTAGCGATTCTATTTATTAAAGCAGATTTTCCTACATTAGGAAAACCGAGGGTAAGAGCTCTGATTGGTCTAACCTTCATTCCTCTAGATAAGCGTCTTTTGTCAATTGATAATCGGGATTCCTTAGCAGACTTACAAATTTCTTGTATTCCTTTACCTTTTTTTGCATCACACCAAATAGGATATATATTATCTTTTTTGAACCACGCATTCCAATTAGTTAAAGTTTCTGCTGATATCATGTCTGCGCGATTTATAACAAGGATATGTTTTTTGTTTGTGATCCATTTATTGAGATGAGGATGGCCTGTTGATAATGGAATTCTTGCATCTCTTACTTCTATAATTAAATCTACTCTATTGATAACTTGAGATAGTTTTTTTTCAGCTTTAGCAATATGGCCAGGGTACCATTGAATTTTAGGTATTTCCACTTGATCAAATCTAATAAGTTTTACTTCTATACCTTTTGATTATTATTACTTAAAAAAGTAATAAAACTAATATTAATGTAAAAATTAAAATTTTTTATTTTTTAAATTTTATATTTTTATCGTATTTTTTAAAATTTATTAAGTCATAAGTAACAGTTACTACTTTTTAACCCAATAAGTCAAAATTAACGTTAGGGTTTTGTGAAAATATGGATGTTTTAATGTCGAAGTTGTCCCTTTCCACTCTTGATAAGTCTAAGTTAGAAGGAAAAAAAGTTCTTGTTAGAGTTGATTTTAATGTTCCATTAAATGAAAATGGTCATATTACTGATGATACTAGAATTAGAGCAGCAATTCCTACTATAAATTATCTTATTAATAACTCAGCAAAAGTTATATTGGCCGCTCATTTCGGAAGACCTAAAGGAAAAGTTAATGAGAAAATGAGATTAACCCCTGTTGCAGAAAGATTAAGTGATATTTTGAAAAAAAAAGTAAATTTAACTGAAAGCTGTATTGGAGAAGAAGCTCTAGCACAATCAAATAATTTAAATATTGGGGATGTTTTATTATTAGAAAATGTTCGTTTTTATGAGGAGGAAGAAAAAAATGATTTAGATTTTGCTAAAAATTTAGCTGCTCACGCAGATATGTATGTTAACGATGCATTTGGAGCAGCTCATAGAGCTCACGCTTCAACGCAAGGAGTTACAAAATTTTTAGAACCTTCAGTAGCAGGATTTTTGTTAGAAAAAGAATTGCAATATTTACAGGGAGCAATTGATGCTCCGAACCGTCCTCTTGCAGCCATAGTGGGAGGTTCTAAGGTAAGTAGTAAAATTGGAGTTTTGGATTCTCTTTTAGATAAATGTGACAAAATTATTATAGGTGGAGGTATGATTTTTACTTTCTACAAGGCAAGAGGATTAGATGTTGGCAAGAGTCTTGTTGAGGAAGATAAACTTGAGCTCGCTAGAAATTTAGAGGAAAAGGCAAAATCTAAAGGAGTTGAACTTCTATTACCATCTGATGTAATACTTGCAAATGAGTTTTCTCCTACTGCGGAAAGTAAAGTTTCTCAAATTGATTCAATAAGTGGAGATTGGATGGGACTAGATATTGGTCCAGACTCAATCAAAGTTTTTCAAAATACCCTTGCTGAATGCAAAACAATTATTTGGAATGGCCCAATGGGTGTTTTTGAATTTGATAAATTTGCTGAAGGTACAAATGCAATAGCAACAACCCTTGCAGATTTAAGCTCTTTCTCAAAGGTTTGTACAATTATTGGAGGAGGTGATTCTGTGGCCGCAGTAGAGAAAGCAGGTTTGGCTGAAAAAATGTCGCATATATCTACTGGAGGAGGAGCTAGTTTAGAGCTTTTAGAAGGTAAAACTTTACCTGGGGTAGCTGCTTTAAAAGATGCTTAAATTATATCTTTTCAACAATTTCTACGCTTTTTGTGAAATATATCATTCCTTTTGGATGAGCGATAACACCTGTCCATATTTGTGTAGATGGTTTTGACGATGCCCTGGTGGTCTTAAAAATACCACCAGAGGCAAGAGGTTTAATATTAATTTCTTGTTTTAAATAAGAATCATCTTGATGAGGAGCTATTCCTCCAGCTATGATTGAATCACCAAGAGGTTCATTTAAGATTATATCTATATCATACTTTGTACCAGTAAGAACTTTCTCTGGAATTCTAAAAATAATATCAATTTTATTTTGGTCGTTTCTAACTGTAGTAAATAAATTTTTTATATGTCCATTATTTATTTTGTAGTTGTAGGTAGTAAATAAATATTTAAACTTTGATTCAAGAAAGTATATTTCTTCATTAATTTTTTTCGTTCCATAAACTCTTATATCAAATATGTTTTCATTTGATTTGTTTGATTTTAATTTTTTAATTTGCCATTTTGAATTAGGAAAATCTTTAACTAATTTTGAAAATTTTTCCTCAATTCTTAAGCTTTCTTTTTCTGTAAAATTACTTTTTATCAATTTTAAGTTTCTGGTATTTAATGCATTTTCAAAATTATCAATAATGTCAACTTTTGTATTTTGGGTGTTTGCTAATTTTGGAAAAATGAGATAAATAACTATATATATAAATATTCCTAATCTTGCTAAAGAATTTAAATTAAGCATTTTCATAACTTTCTAATTTATTCTACTTATTTAATGTTTAATGTCTAAAAAAAGAAATAATTTATTAATTGCTGCGAGTGGAACTGGAGGCCATATTTTTCCTGCTTTGGCAGTTTCTAAAAAGATTGAAAAAGATTGGAATATGAATTGGTTAGGGGTACAAAAAAGAATTGATTCTAAAGTTGTACCTAGAAAATATAATCTTTTTACTTTAAAGATAGAGACTCCTAAAAAAAATATTTTTATATTAATTCAATATTTAAAAATTTTGTTTTCAACTTTTGATATTATTAAAATCTTAAAAGAAAAAAAAATTAATTTAGTTTTTACAACTGGTGGGTATATTTCAGCCCCTACAATTCTCGCAGCAAGGTTCTTAAAAATACCAGTCATTATTCATGAATCAAATTTAATTCCAGGAATGGTTACAAAATATTTTGGCTTTTTATGTAAATTTGTTCTTATAGGATTTAAAGAAACAAATTCTTATTTAAAAAATTGTAAAACAATTTTTACTGGAACTCCTCTTCGGGATGAGTTTTATAAAACTAATTCTTTGCCAGACTGGGTCCCAAGAGGAAAAGGTCCTCTCATAATTGTTATGGGAGGTAGCCAAGGTTCAAAGGTTATTAATGAAATTTTTTTTGAATCTCTTGATTTTTTAATAAAACAAAATTTTCGAATAGTGCATATTGTTGGAGAATATAATCTAAATAATCAAGTAAAAACAAAATCTAAAAATTATGTTCAGAAGAAATTTACTAATCAAATTGCATCTCTGATGCAAAACTGTGACCTCGTAATTTCGAGATCTGGATCAGGTACAATTAATGAACTTATGCAAACTGGAAGACCATCAATTCTAATTCCATACCCATATTCTAAAAATAATCACCAAGAAAAAAATGCGATGATACTCTCTTCAATTGGGGGAGCAATTTTAATCAATCAAAATAAAATATCAAAAGTGTTTTTTGAAGATAGTTT
>QCPW01000002.1 GCA_003209655.1 Prochlorococcus sp. AG-442-M23
TTCTCTCATTAACATCAATTCTTGATCAGAGAGTTTTCCTAATTCTTTTAATCCAGATAAATTTCTTTCTCCAACTTCACTCCAATTCTCTCTTTTCCCGGAAACTGTCTTTCTGCTATACGACCTAAAAAAGACGGGATAAGCAGCAGGAGCTGATTTTGGGAAGTCATCTTTTCTAAGATTATTAGAATTGCTCTCAGAGGAAGCTTTATTTGGTGCAATTGTCACGATAAAAAAAGTATGTAAATTTACCCGTATAGGAAGAATAACTCTACCTGTGGCGTCTGCAACTATTTTTACCACTATTTAACGGTTTGTGTAAAAATATGTTTATTATGAAATCTTTGTTCACGGAAGTTTATGGAAAGAACTGTTGAACCTGAATTAATGGAAAGAGAAGACCAAGTTGATTCTTATGCTAAAGCTGACTTTTCAGAGGGAGAGAATAATCTTATTAGTCAAATAAATCATTACTTGATTAAAAATAATATTCATTTGAGTGAAAAAGAATTGATTGTTGATTTAGGATGCGGACCTGGCAATATTTCTGAGAAGTTATCAACTAAATGGCCTAATGCCAATGTTCTTGGTATTGATGGCTCAAAAGAGATGATTCGAATAGCTGAGTTAAATAAAAAGAATTCCTTAAATCGGAGTCGATTAAAAAATTTGCGTTACATTTGTGCAGATATAAAAAGCTTTAAATTAAGTGATATTTCTCTCGAGAAAAATATAAGTTTATTAGTCAGCAACAGTTTAATTCACCACATTACTTATCTTGATGATTTTTTTAATTGCATAAAGAAATTATCAAGTGATTTGACTATAAATTTTCATAAAGATCTGAAAAGACCGATTGATAAACAATCAGCCTTGTATTTAAAAGAAAAATGTGGGGAAAAATATAATGAAATTTTAACTAATGATTATTACGCATCATTAAAGGCTTCTTACACGTTAAAAGAATTAAAAGATTTTATTTTTGAGAATAATTTATCCTCTTTAGAAGTGTTCGAAGAGGGTGATCAATATTTAGTCATTTATGGTAAGGTTTAGAGTTAGTGGGATTGTTAAAATAGAAATTAATGAGTTCAAGTACAAAAAACTTAAAAAATAAAAATATCTTAGAGGCGGTAAATAAAAGAAGGAACTTTGCGATTATTTCACATCCTGATGCTGGTAAAACTACTCTTACTGAAAAACTTCTTTTGTATGGAGGCGCTATACAGCAAGCAGGGGCAGTAAAAGCAAGAGGTAATCAAAGGAAAGCAACTTCTGATTGGATGGAACTTGAAAAACAAAGAGGTATTTCAATTACTTCAACTGTTTTGCAGTTTGAATATGAAAGATCAGTAATAAATCTTTTGGATACTCCTGGTCACAAAGATTTTTCTGAAGATACCTATAGAACTTTGGCTGCTGCAGATAATGCTGTGATGCTTGAAGATGCCGCTAAAGGGTTAGAACCTCAAACAAGAAAATTATTTGAGGTATGCAGAATGAGAAAAATACCTATTTTTACTTTTATTAACAAGATGGATAGACCAGGCAGAGAACCTTTTTCTTTGCTTGATGAAATTGAATCAGAGCTTGGTTTAAATACTTTACCCGTTAATTGGCCAATTGGTATAGGTGAGGAATTTAGAGGAGTTATTGATAGATTTACAAGAGAGGTTATTTTATTTGATAAAGCTGTTAGAGGGAAACAGTCATATGAGAAAAGAATGAGTTTAGATGATAAAGAACTTTCAAAATATGTAGAGAAAGAATTACTTGATATCTCTCTTGAAGAGCTCGAGGTCCTTGATGAGGCAGGTTCGAAATTAGAAAAAGAAGAAATTTTTAATGGTTTGCTTACTCCTGTTTTCTTTGGCTCGGCGATGACAAATTTTGGGGTAAGACCTTTTTTAGATAGTTTTTTGAAAATGGCTCAAAAACCTGCTTCAAGAAATAGTAATAAAGGAGATATCGAGCCTGCAAGTGATGAATTTAGCGGTTTCGTATTTAAGTTACAGGCAAATATGGATCCAAAGCATAGAGATAGAGTTGCTTTTATAAGAGTTTGTAGTGGAAAATTTGAAAAGGATATGTCAGTTAAACATTCTAGAACAGGAAGAACTATTAGATTATCTCGACCTCAAAAAATATTTGGTCAAGATAGAGAAGTAGTTGATGATGCCTATCCTGGAGATGTAATTGGACTTAATAATCCAGGAATGTTTTCTATTGGAGATACATTATATACAGGAACCCATCTTGAATATGAGGGAATACCTTCTTTTAGTCCTGAAATATTTAGTTGGTTAAGAAATCCAAACCCTTCAGCATTTAAAAACTTTAGGAAAGGAGTAAACGAACTTCGTGAAGAAGGAGCTGTACAAATACTTTATGATTTTGATGAGAGTAAAAGGGATCCTATTCTTGCAGCTGTTGGACAATTACAGTTGGAAGTTGTTATTCATAGATTAAAAAATGAATATGGGGTAGATGCAAATCTCGAATCAATGCCATATCAATTGGCAAGATGGGTGTCTGATGGGTGGTCTGCTGTTGATGAATTAGGAAAGATCTTTAATTGTAAAGTTGTTAAAGATTGTTGGAATAGGCCAGTGATTCTTTTTAAAAATCAGTGGAATCTTAATCAATTTATTGAAGATAATGAGAATTTAGATTTAAAAAAAGTAGCACCTGTTGTTAGTGGAGTGGAACCAATTGTTTTATAAAGTCCTATTGGATAATAAAATTGGCTAATCTATAGTTATTGTAAAAATCAATTGGATTCAAATAAAAGCAAAAATAATCCCGATAAAACTCCCTATGAAATATTAGGTGTTGACGAAGGTGCTGATTTTGAAGATATACAAGAAGCAAGAGATCTTAAAGTTAAGGAAGCTGGTGAAGATTTACTACTTAAGGCAAAAATAGAATCATCTTTTGATCAATTGTTAATGGGTAGTTTGAAAGCAAGGCAGTCAGGGAATGTTAGTTTCGAAGCTCAAAATGCGTCTAAGAAAGAGAAACAAATTAATAAACTAATTAATAATGATTTCCCGCTTATATCTAAAATAAAAAATTTAAATAATAATGGTAACAAGTCAAACGAATATAGCCTACCCAAAATAACCCCTCCATCTTTTGATAATCTTCCGATCAAATTATCCGTTGGATTATTATTTTTGATAATACTTTTAATTAGTCCTGATTCTTACAATAGACTTCTGCTTTCTATTTCAACTTTAATCCTTACTTATATTCAAATTAAATCAGGTAAAAAGTTTATTAGTTCTCTTGGATGGAGTGTGACATTTCTTTCAATAGGATTAATATTTGGAGGTTTATTTGAGACTAACTCATTTATTCAGGAAATATCTAATAACTCTTTATCAATTCAAAAAATTCAAAGTTTACCAGCAATGATAATTTTGTGGATAGGAGTAATTTTCCTTTGAATTAATTTTTAATCATCTTTTTAATCTCTTCAGAATTTATTAGATATTTATTCTTGCAAAATTCGCAAACTAATTCGGCTTTTCCTTCTTTAATTAAAATATCTTCTAACTCCTTTTTATCAAGCATTTTCATTGCATTTAAACTTCTTTGTCTAGAGCACCGACATTCAAATCTAACTTCTTGAGTTCGAGCTTTCTCTGAAATTGATTTATCATCAATATCTGGAAATATATTTTTTATTAGTGAAAGAAGATTGTCTTTTGATTTAAATAAGTCCTCACTAAAAGAATTAATTTCTTTACATCTTTCTTCAAGAAGCGAAACTAATAAGGGATCAGTTTCTTTTTTTGGCAAAACTTGAGCTAATAATCCTCCGCTAGAAATAATTTTTTTATTTTGAATCTTTTCCCCAATAAATACAGCAGAAGGAGTCTGCTCAGAATGATATAAATAAGATGCTAAATCTTCAGCAACATTTCCATTAACTAACTCAACTGTGCTGGTAAAAGGTTCTCCAAAACCATTATCCCGAATAACATTTAAATAGCCTGTCCCTAATGCTTTGGTGAAATCAAAAGAATATTGATTTGACTTGGTTTTAACTAGATCTAATTCCAAATTAGGATTTCCTACATAACCTCTAACTTTCCCATCTCTGCCTGCATCCACAAGTAATCCCTTTAAAGGACCATCAGATCTTACTCTTAAAGTGACTCGCCCATGCATTACTTTCATCGAACTTGCTAAAAGAAGAGAGGCGCTGAAGGCTCTACCCAGGATAGAAGTAGTTAAATATGACAATCCATGCCTCTCTTTCGCTTCCATTGATGCATCTGTTGTTAATACCGCTACTAACCTTATTCCACCATTAGCGGCAGTTGCGCGTACAATTTTATCAACCATGATTTTGTTTCGTTAATTCCTTAATCTTTCCTTGTTTAAGAAATAATATTTTAGAAGGTATCCCCTCAAATAATGAGGGTTCATGCGTAACGATAATTATTGTATTTTTATTTTTGAGATTTAGAACTAAATTCTTAACATCATTTTTCATTGACCAATCAAGCCCGGCCGTTGGTTCATCAAGTAAAAGAATAGTTGGATTTCTCATTAGTTGAACGGCTACAGCTAATCTTCTCTGTTGACCACCACTTAATTTCTCAGGAGGTTGAGTCAGATTTATATCTGATAACCCTACTTGTTTTAAAACTTGCTCAATTTTTTTTTCTCTCAATGATTTATAACCAATTTTTAATTCTTTCCCGATGGTTGTTCCTAAAAAGTATCTTTCTGGGAATTGGAATACTACTCCACTTATCCATCTTCTTTTCCTGGCAGACATATTTTTATTTTTCCAAGTAATCTTTCCTTCCTGAGGATTAATTAGCCCACTTATTATTTCTAATAGAGTAGTTTTACCTGAACCACTACTACCGCAAATTAATATAATTTCATTTTCATGTAGATTGAAACTAATATTATCTAGTATTTTTTTATTTCCTGTTTGAGGTTGATAAGTAATATCTTTTAAATCAAGCATTATTAATTTAGTTGTAGGTATAAAATTTAAACTTTGAATAATCAACTTATAATAAGTATAGATCTAAAAAAAACTAACAGTAAATATGAATATCGCATTTAGGGAAGTTGATCCTTTTAATTGTTGGATTTGGATAAAATTTTTTGAAATCCCTACTGAAGCAGAAAAAAACTACTTAGATGGTGTTTTTGATAGTTGGTATGTTTTAGGTAGGTTAGGTGGTTTTAATTCTGAAAATTTACAAACTCATGAAGAGGGTTCTGATTTAAGTTGGATGTCATACGATAATGCTCAAAAAGAATCTACTCTTCCTGCCTTGATGCATAATTTAGGTGTTATGGAATATCAAAATTTATGGTCAAGAAGTTGGGTTGATTTTGGAACTTCAGATTCAATTTCTATTGATATTTTAATAAATGCGTTAAATGAGATATCTAATAATTATGTAAAAATTGATGAATTAATAATTGGAGGAGAAAATAGTGATTGGTCGATTGAGGAACATGAAGATTTGGTTTTTAAAAATTGATTTTTATATATGGATGATTTAAAAAGATTATTTATACAGAATGAAAGAATAATTAATAACAAGAACAATAATTTAAAACTTACAAATAATGAAGCGCGCTATATAAATAAAGTAATGCGAATAAAAATTGGTAAAGAAATATTTGTCACTAATGGCCAAGGTTCATTATGGAAAGCTATAAACTTAGAGGACAATTTTATAAAGATAAACAATATTAATAATCCTTATTTATTTCAAAAAAAAGAAAAAATTTTATTAGGAATAGCTGTTGTTATTCCTAAAAATGGTTTTGAAGATATTCTAAAAATGTGTACTGAAATAGGAATTGATTTTATACAACCTTTGAATTCAGATAGACAGGTTAAGAAGTATAACAACTTCTCAAATAAACTTGTAAGATGGGATTCTATTATCAATGAAGCTGTTGAACAATGTGAGAGATTATGGAGACCATATATTTTGAGTGATATTAACGTATTCGACTGGATAAATTCTATAGAAAATAAAGATATTATTTCAGTATCTGTTACAAGAGATGATAGATCTGATAATTTAAACCATTGGTTAAAAAAAAAGAAAAATCTTTTGGATAAAAAAGGAGGAGTTTTATGGAATGTCATCGGACCGGAAGGAGGCTGGTCCCTAAGTGAAATTGAATTTTTTATAAAAAATAAAATTGCCTTTGTAAAACTTTCAGAAACCATTTTAAGAACTTCAACAGCCACTGTTAATGCAACTTCAATTCTTAGTCAATGGCGTAATGATCTTAAATTAATTCTTTAAAAAAATGAATTTACTTTCTAATGATTTTTTACTTGGTTTTTTAATTAATTTTATTCTGATTTCTTTGTTTTTTAGAGTCCCATTAATGACAAAAGCGGGGTGGATAAGTGCTGGGGTATTGGGGTCTATTTTATGGGGATGTTTTTCATGGCAAGGTTGGAGCTCTGTTGTAATTTATTTATTCCTTGGATCTCTTGTAACAAAAATTGGTTATAAATTTAAAAACGAAAAAGGGATAGCTGAAAAAAGAGGAGGAAAAAGAGGTCCTGAAAATGTTTGGGGTTCAGCTGCAACAGGATTATTTTTTGCAATAATGGTTAAATTGAATTTTACTAATTTAGTTTTTTACAAAATTGGTTTTGCTGCAAGTTTTGCCGCAAAGTTGGCAGATACTTTTGGTAGTGAAATAGGAAAAAGATTTGGTAGGAATACATATCTAATTACTTCTTTTAGAAAAGTTAAAAGAGGAACAGAAGGAGGAATTAGTTTAGAAGGTACAGCAGCAAGTGCCTTAGGGGCAATATTTATGTCATTAATAATGTTTGTTTTAAATATTATCTCAACAAAATATCAATTTTTGATAGTTGCAATTTCTGGTTTTTTAGCAACTATTTCTGAAAGTTTTATTGGAGCTAAATTTCAAGACAAATATAAATTAAGTAATGAATTAGTAAATTCTATTCAAACAAGTATTTCTTCTATGATTGCTATTTTTTTTCTAATATTTTATCTTAAAATTTCTAATTGAATTACCTTTTATCAAACTTAGGATTCCATCCATTTTTTAAGTATATCCCAACTTTTAAGACGTTGATAAATCCAAAGATGTCCATGCTCATTTAAGTGTATACCATCTTCTGTGATCCAATTCTTACTTCTATTATCTGAGTACATTTCTCTAAAAGTTGACAGAAAAGGGACATTTTGATTTTTACAGACTTCTTCCATTCTTCTTTCATAAGAATGACAGAAATCATTTGAATACCATAAGCAACCAGCAAATGGCATTTTATTTTCATTAACTGGTGTTAGCCCAACTACAAAAACTTGAGTTTTGGATTTCATTTCAAAAATTAATCTTTCTAATCCATACTCGAATCCATTTATCTCTAATTGGTGTCGGCCATTTTTTTGTCCAATTGTTGGAGTATCATTGAGGCCCACATTCAAGAGGATAGCTTTGGGTTTATTTCTTCTTGTTTCACCTCTTGAAGACCATTCTTTTTCCCAACGTAAAGAAACCTTTTCAATTCCATCTCCTCTTACTCCTAGGGGATAAATAATTGGAAAATTTTGATATTTTGACCAATCTTTTCTAAGTCTTTCGCACCACCCTCCTCCCTCAGTATCCCCCCATCCATATACTGAACTATCTCCAATTACAACCAATTGTTTTGGTAAAACAGGCACTAGGTTCCTTTTAATTATTTCACTTGATTTAAGAAGATTTTTATTACTAATCAAGTTAGATTACTTTTGATTTTACCATTTATTAATTCTCCAATTATTGCAATTGAGCTATAAGCAATCAATATTACTAGGACTTCTTCCCATGCGAATGAACTCAATGATTCTTGAAGTTGCCAACCTAAACCAACACTACCAATTACTCCTAGAATAGCTGTTTCTCGAATTATGATGTCAGATCTATAAGCACAATATGCTAAGTAACTATTTGCTTGTTTAACAAATAATCCAAAAAGCCAACTAGACCTCTTTGCAGCTCCTAATGATTTCAACGCAATATATTGTTTATTATCTTGGTTATGTAAATTCGCTAAAAGTAATTTGCTTGTTATTGCTGCGTTATGTAACCCCAAAGTTATTGCTGCTAAAGATATTGAGGGATCATTAAACATTAAGAGTATTAGAATTAATACAGGTGGAGGTATTAAACGAAATAAAAATGAGATTAATCTGATAATTGTAATTCCTATTTTATTATTTAAAATCAATATAAAAATGGGAGGAAAACTTATAGCTATTCCAGTAGATAATAGATATAAAACTATTGTTTCGAATAAAAGCTTTAAAAAATCATATGAAATAAAATTAAAGTTTGATATCAAAAGATTGTTGATCGAAATAAAAGGTATTTCATTTTTATTAAATATATAATAAACAAAGTAAGATAGAGAAAATATACTAATAGAAAATAAAGCTATTACAAAAGAGTTCAAAAATTTCTTAGAAATGTTAGAGAGGTTAAAATTTTTTAATAGTTCTTTTGAGATGATAATTAAAATAGCTAAACCCCAAAGATAAGTCCATAGCTCTCGGAAATTCAAAGTTTGAAAGGATAAAAATATACTAGTGCCTATTCCTCCAACTCCAAACAATCCCAAAACTGCTGTACTTCTTATGGCACATTCCAAACGGTATAACCCAAAATTTTTAAAGGTTTCTATCACTGGAGTCCAAACTAATGTTATTAAAGTGGAAGATTTAATACCATTAATTTGTTTAATTGATTCAATTGTTTTAAGATTAATATTTTCTATTTGCTCACTAAAAACTTTTGCATTTATAGCAACATAAGGAATGCAGATAGCAATTATCCCAATAGAAAAATTTAAACCATATATTTGCATTAATATAAGTCCCCAAATTATCTCATGAATCGATCTGATAAAAGTTAAAAATAAATTTAAAAATCTCTTTAAAAATATAGGTAAATTTAATATTTTATAAAAAATTTCTGAAGATAATATTCCAAAAATAACACCAAATATAATACTTATTAGCCAACTAAAAAATGCAATGAAAATAGTTTCATTTAATCTTTTTACTAATGTGAAAATGATTTCATTGTTAATTTTTGGATTTAAGGCAGAAATAATAAATTCTTTAAATAATTCAATTCCTCCAATATGAAAATTAATAAATAGTTCATAGGCTATAGGTATAAAAACTATGATTGGTAGAAAAGTTATTGATGAAGAATTTAATTTTAATTTGTTCAATTACCTAATAAATCTCGTTTAAATGATATTTTTTTAATTTCGTTTTCTCTATATCAAATAATATTTCACCATTTTTCATTCCAATAATTCTATTAAAACCATCTAATAAATCTAATCTATGCAAAGAAATTAAAGTAGTGTTAGGAACTTTTATTTTAGTTTTATTTTTAGTAATTAATAATAGATTTTTAAAGTAAGAAGTTAGTTTTGGATCTAAATTATTAAAAGGCTCATCAGCAAGTAGGATATCTGACTCTTGAATTAATGCTCTTGCAATAGCAAGTCTTTGTTTTTGGCCTCCAGATATTTTTCTAATATTTTTGGAAAAAATAGATTTCTTAAGATGACAAACTTTCATATATTGATGAGCTTTATTAAAAGAACTTATATTTAGTAAATTTTTAAAAGCAAATAGGAAACTTTGTTTTCCAAGAAGTCCACAATTAACATTTTGTTCTGCTGATAGATCTTCTATTAATCTTAGATCTTGCCAGATAGTTGAGATCTTACTCTTTTGATATAAGTTTAATTTATCAAATTCTGTACCAAATAATTTGACTATACCTTTGTTAGGCTTGAGTGTTCCGTTAAGAATAGATATAAGAGTAGTTTTACCCGCACCACTTTTGCCTATTAATGCAATTTTTTCACCCGATTTAATTCTTAAACTTACCTTGTTTAAGGTGAAATCATTTTTATTTTTATAGCTTACCTCTTTTAATTCGAGAAGAGGATTAATCATCTGATTTTTTTTAATTTTCTTGCGATTAACTCGATATTCTTATAGTCATTAGATTTTGCTTCTATAAATTTTTTGGCGTTGAACATATCTAATATCTTTTTATGTTGTGGATTTTTAATATCTAAATTAAGAATCGTAGATTTAAGTTCTTTAGTAAAACCTTCTCGAAATCTATTATCAAGATTTCCTTGGGCAACCCAATGATAGTCAACATAATCAGGAGTTATCCAAAAAAGATTTACATTATTTGTTCTTTTAGGATTATTTTTAAGATTGTTTTCCCACACTTGTTTATTTAAAGCTCCTGCATCAAAGGCTCCACTATTAACTAAAGCGAGAGTTGCATCATGACTACCGCTAAAGCCTGCTCTTTTTCCTTTAAAGTTATCTATTTTTATTCCAGCATCATTAAGGAAATATTCTGGCATTAATCTTCCAGATGTTGAATTTTCAGAACCAAAAGTAAATCTTAGATTCTTGAGCTTTTTAAGTCCATTTTTATTGGAAATTGAATCAAGTTTTAGTTTCTTGTTAACAATAAAAACGCTTTTAAATTCTTTATCAATATCTCTTTGAGCAATCACAATTGCCTTAGGGGTTTGTAATCTTGCCTGAACTCCTGATAAACCACCAAACCATACTAAATCTAAATCATTTCTTCTAAATCCAGTAACCGCAGCAACATAATTAATAACGGGAATATACTTTACCTTTACATCAAGATTCTTGGCTAATTCTTTTGAAAACAAATTAAATCTTTTGTCTAACACCTCTTGATTTTGATCAGGAATTGCCCCGATCTTTAAAACTTTTGGATTTGCATTCAAGGGTGAAGAAAAAGTTGTAAAAAAAATAGTAGAGGTTACTAATATTCTTTTGAAATTAATAAAAATCTTTTTCATTTAAAAGTAATAACTTAAAATGCCTTTTTTTAATCTTGATAAGCCATCAAGAATTTTTTCTTTTGAAGATGCGCAAGATATTCTAATACATTGATCATCACCAAAAGGTTTTCCAGGTACCACCACTAAACCATAATCATTAAGAATTCTTTTACAAAATTCTACAGAGGTTATGGAATTATTAGGTAATCTAGGAAATGCATAAAAAGCTCCATTAGGTGGATATATAAATAGTCCTTCGATATTTTTTAGCCCATTATAAAGGACTTCTCTTCTTAGGTCATAATGGCTATTGATTTCTAAGAAGAATTCACCGCTTACTTTTAAAGCCTCTAAAGCACCTCTTTGAACAAAAGAACAAACATTACTTGTACTTTGGCTTTGTAAGGCTGATGATGCTCTAATAACATCTTTTTGTCCTACTAAATAACCAACTCTCCACCCAGTCATTGCCCAACCCTTTGCAAAACCATTAATTATAAAAATTCTTTCTTTTAGGTCAGTTGCTAGTGAAGCTAAACTTAAATGCTTAAATTCTTTTTTAAGAATTAATTCGTAAATCTCATCTGAAAGAATATTAATATTTTTATTTTCTCTTACTACTTCTGCAATTTGTAGCAACTCTTCTTTTGGCATTACTCTACCAGTTGGATTGTTGGGAGAATTAATAATTATAAATTTCGTTTTTGAAGATATTTTTGATCTTAAATCTTGTATATTTATTTTGAATCCATCTTTAGCAGAAGAATTTAGGAAGATAGGCTTCCCTCCTGCCAATCTAACCATCTGAGGATAGCTTAGCCAATAAGGAGCAGGTATAATAACTTCGTCACCATCATTTAATAAAACCTGGAAAAGATTATAAATTGCTTGTTTTGCTCCATTTGTTACCATTACATTTTCAAATTCAACGTTTAAATTGTTTTGAGTTTGAAGTTTTTCTGCAATAGCTTTTCTAAGTTCTAGATCCCCTGAGGCAGGCCCATATTTTGTATAGCCATCAAATATAGCCCCACTTGTTGCCTTTAGTATTTCGTTTGGAGCATCAAAATCTGGTTCTCCAGCACTTAAATTACAGATGTCTTTCCCCTCTTTTGAGAGTTGATTAGCTTTAGCACTTATCTGCAGAGTAAGTGAAGGCTCAATAGAGAGTGCTCTTTGTGATAAATTTACTTCACTCATTTGATCCAAAGTTCTTTAAATATAACTTTTAAAAATTTTTTATTAATTAAGAATAAGTAAAAGTATCACAGATTGGTTTGATTTGGTTCGTTTTCTTAAATTTAATTTATTTTCATATTGTCTTTTATGAAAAATTAAAATGTGGAGTGAAGAATTACATAGTTATTATTATTTTTTTTAATCATTTATAGTTTTATTATTATTTATAAGCTTTGAACTTAAATTTACTTTGAAAAGGTTAGTCATTAGCAGAGGTAATGTATTTGCAAATTTATTAATAATTGGTGAAGCGCCTGGGGCTCAAGAAGAGCTGGAGGGAGAACCATATGTTGGTAAATCAGGAAAATTGTTGGATGAACTATTAATGAAAGCGAGAATTGATTCTCAAAAAGATGTATATTTTTGCAATGTAATAAAATGTCGTCCTCCAAATAATAGAAAACCAACAACTAAAGAAATAAATATTCATAAGCCTTGGTTATTGCAACAAATCAAACTTGTAGATCCAAAATTTATTATTTTAACTGGTTCAACTGCTATGAGATGTATCCTGGAAACAAAAGATCCAATTTCTAAGTTAAGAGGTAAATGGGTAAAGAAAGATGGGCGAGATTTAATCTCTATTTTTCACCCATCTTATTTGTTGAGATTTCCTTCAAAAGAAATTGGAAAACCTTATGATCTAACTTTAAAAGATCTTAAGAATGTAAGTATTAAACTATATGCTTTATAATTAAAGAAAGGCTTTTGGAACTTCTAAAATTTAATGTCATTAACTCAATCAAAAGAGGTGAATAGTCTCTCAAAAAGATATTCAACCCATATTGAGAGAAGGATAACTAGAACAGTAATGGTTGGAGATATTGGAATTGGTAGTGACTATCCAGTAAGAGTGCAATCTATGATAAATGAAGATACTATGGATGTTGATAATTCTTACTTAGCTATTAAAAGACTTCATGAGGTAGGCTGTGAAATAGTAAGACTTACAGTCCCTTCCTTAGCACATGCAAAGGCTGTTGGAGATATTAAAGAAAAATTAATTGAAAATAATATCAATACCCCATTAGTTGCAGATGTACATCATAATGGAATGAAAATTGCAATGGAGGTTGCAAAACATGTAGATAAAGTAAGAATTAATCCTGGGTTATTTGTTTTTGAGAAATCTGATCCTAATAGAACTGAATATACTGACGCGGAATTTGAGACTATTAAAAACACAATTTTAAAAAGGTTTACTCCACTTGTAGAAGTTTTGAAGTTGGAGAATAAAGCTTTGAGAATTGGCGTTAATCATGGTTCTTTATCTGAGAGAATGCTTTTTACTTATGGAGATACACCTTTAGGAATGACAGAATCTGCAATGGAATTTGTCAAAATTTGTGATGAACTTGATTTTCATAACATCATAATTTCTATGAAAGCATCTAGAGCACCGGTGATGATGGCTGCATATAGAATGATTGCAGATAGATTGGATGCAGAAGGATATAACTATCCCTTGCATTTAGGAGTTACGGAAGCGGGAGATGGAGATTATGGAAGGATTAAGAGTACCGCTGGTATAGGTACTCTTCTCGCAGAAGGTCTTGGAGACACTATCAGAGTATCTCTAACTGAGGCCCCTGAAAAAGAAATTCCAGTTTGCTATTCAATTTTGCAATCTTTAGGACTAAGAAAAACAATGGTTGAATACATCAGTTGTCCTAGCTGTGGAAGAACTCTTTTTAATCTTGAGGAGGTTGTAGATAAAGTCAGGAAAGCTACTTCGCATTTAACAGGTTTAGATATCGCAATAATGGGATGTATAGTAAACGGACCAGGAGAAATGGCTGATGCTGACTACGGCTATGTAGGTAAAGGTAAAGGGACAATTGCTCTTTATAGACGAAAGGAAGAGATTAAAAGAGTACCTGAAGATGAGGGGGTTGATGCTCTAATCCGACTCATCAAAGATGATGGAAAATGGACCGATCCATAAACAAATTTTTAATTTATAATGATATAAATAAAGATTAATATTGCGTACCAAACTTTGAAGATAAAAAATTTATTTAAGAAGCAATCTGTTTTCTTATTGGCAACTACTTTATCTGGAATAATAATTAGTGATTATACAAAGGCGACAATTCTAGAAAATAACTATAAAGAGGTTATTGATCATGTTTGGCAAATTGTATATAGAGAATTTCTTGATTCGGATGGAAAATTTGAAACTTCTAAATGGATAGATATAAGAAAAGATTTTTTAGCAAAAAAATATTTAAATAGTAATCAGGCATACGATGCTATTAGAAATATGCTTTCAAATTTAGATGATCCATATACAAGATTTTTAGATCCTAAAGAATTTAATCAAATGAGAATAGATACTTCAGGAGAATTGACAGGAGTAGGTATACAAATTTTTAAAGATAAAGATTCTGATGATTTAATAATTATCTCTCCAATAGAAGGAACACCTGCCTACGAGGCTGGAATTAAAGCTAAGGATAAAATCTTATCAATTGATAATGCTTCTACTAAGGGAATGAGTATTGAGGATGCTGTTAAATTAATAAGGGGGCCAAGAGGTACAAAAGTAAAACTTGAGATTTTTAGAAATGGTAATTCTTTTTATAAGTATTTATCTAGAGAAAGGATAGAAATTAAGTCAGTAACAAGCAAAATAAATGAGACCAAAGATGGTTTCTTAATAGGTTACGTGCGATTAAAGCAATTTAACGCTAACGCCTCAAGAGAGATGAAAGATGCTTTAAAAGATCTAGAAATAAAAAAAGTTTCTGGCTATGTACTTGATTTAAGAAGCAATCCTGGCGGATTGTTAGAATCAAGCGTTGATATTTCTCGACTATTTATTGATAAAGGCATAATCGTAAGTACCTTATCTAAAGATGGATTGAAAGAAATAAAAAGAGGAAATGGTAAGGCTTTAACAAAAAAGCCTTTAATTGTACTGGTAAACGAAGGTTCGGCAAGTGCAAGTGAAATAGTTTCAGGAGCAATAAGAGATAATAAAAGAGGTAAATTAGTTGGGGGGAAAACTTTTGGCAAAGGTCTTGTTCAATCTATGAGAACTTTGGTCGATGGCTCAGGCTTAACTGTTACTGTCGCAAAGTATTTAACTCCAAACGGAACAGATATTAATAAGTTTGGGATTACTCCAGACATAGAAGTCAAAATGAATGCTAATCCTATTCTTCAGAGAGAAATTGGTACCAGAAGAGATAAACAGTATAGAGCTGGGGAGAAAGAGCTCATTAAGATGATTAAAAAAACGAAATTAGTTAGCCAGTTTCAACCCAAATCTACGAATTTGTTAGCTGTTTTTAAAAAGAAAGATAATAATTTCGTTTATTCCTTAAACTAGTTGCTCATATCAAGCATTCTTTTTATAGGCTTGTATGCTTTTTTAATTATTTCAGGGTCTAATTCAATTGATGGGGTTTTATTTTTTAAACAATCTAAAATCTTTTCTAGGGTATTTAATTTCATATATGGACATTCATTACATTTACATCCATCAATATCTGGTACTTCAATAAATGTTTTATGAGGTTCTTTCTTTTTCATTTGATGTATTATTCCAGGTTCAGTCAGAACCATATAAGTTTCAGAACAATCATTACTAACGAAATCTAGTAACTTACTAGTTGAGCCAATAAAATCTGAGAGTATTAATAAATTTTGACTGCATTCAGGATGGGCTATTACCTTTGCATCAGGATGTTTGTGCTTTAATTTTAATAAAGCTTCTTCGCTAAATGTTTCATGTACAATACAGCTGCCTGGCCAAAGCTTAAGTTCTCTCCCTGAATTTTTTTGAACCCATCTACCAAGATTTTGATCTGGCGCAAAAATGACTTTTTTGTTTTTAGGTATCTTTTCTATTAGTGAAACAGCATTACTACTAGTGCATATTAAATCACTTTGAGCTTTTACTTCTGCTGTGCAGTTTATGTAACTTACAACATAATGATCTGGATTTTTATCTCGAAATTTTTGGAACTCATCGGCAGGACAGTCATCTGCCAAGGAACAGCCTGCATCAATATCAGGTAATAAGACTGTTTTCTTTGGGCTGAGTATTTTTGCAGTTTCTGCCATAAAATGTACACCACAAAAAACTATTACGTCAGCATCATTATTTGCCGCCTTCCTAGAAAGATCTAAAGAATCTCCAATAAAATCAGCAATATCTTGAATCTCTGGAGCTTGATAATAATGAGCAAGAATTATCGCATTAGCTTTTAAGCAAAGCTCCTTAATTTCAGATATCAAATACTTTTCGTTTTGATTAGATTTCTGATGTTTAGTAGCAGTTATACTTGTCAGGATTTACAGTGTATCTTATTAGATTATATGCCTTTAAATAGAAAAAATTCTGACAAATTTAAAAATTGCTATCGTTGGTGACTGTCACGGTCAGTGGTCTGAGATAGATATTGCAATTTTATCTGTCTCAAAACCAGATCTGGTTTTATTTGTTGGAGATATTTCAGATGGCAGTATTAAGATTATAAAAAAAATTAATCTAATAAATATTCCTGCTTTCGTGATTTTAGGTAATCATGATCGAGGTAAAGATTCCACAGGAGAGACTTTGTTAAAGCAAATCCGAGTTTTGCAAGAAAAATATTGTGCTTGGGATTTAAAAATATTTAATAATCAATTAAATATTTTAAGTGCCAGACCTTGTAGTTCAGGTGGTGGATATTATCTTTCAAAAGAGGTAAAAGCTGTTTATGGGCCGATAAGCGAACAAGATTCAGTTAACAAAATCCTTAAATGCTCAGAAAGAATTTTTAAAGACTTACCTCTTATTCTAATGTCTCATGCAGGCCCTTCTGGTTTGGGATCAAATTCAAACAGTATTTGTGGTAAAGATTGGAAAGAACCCTCTTGTGATTGGGGAGATAGGGATTTGGCTTTAGCTATTTCAGAAATTCAAAAAAAAAGAAAGATCGAACTCGTCATTTTTGGTCATATGCATAATCGTTTGAAAAGAAATCAAGGACTTAGAAAAATGTTCAAAATTGACAAAGAAGGTACAGCTTATTTGAATTCTGCAATTGTTCCGAGATATAGAACTAATTCAAGGGGCGAATTATTAGTAAACTTCTCATGGGTTGAGTTTGCAGACAATAAACTTACGCATATTTCTCATCGATGGTATTCGGAGTTAGGAGAAATATGTGAAGAGGAAATTCTTTTTTGAGATGTAAATTTAAAATAGGCAATCTTTAACTTTTTTTAGGTTTTTCATATCTTGAGAACAAGGTTTGAGATAAAAGGTATCCTGAAATTGCTGCGGCTGTAAAAGCAAGACTATTTTTGAATAAAGGTAATAATTCATTTGTTCTAGATATTATTGGTGCTAAACCAAAAATGCCAAAAAGCATTCCCCAAAGAGGAGAAAGAAGAGCTAAGAATCCAATTGATATAATTTGACCTTCTTTTCTTGGGGCAGCAGCAAAACCTGCAATTAATCCGCCTAAAATCGAAGTAGATAAAGTCCATATATATTGTTCTTTTGGTAGTCCAGGAACAACTTTACAGCCTCCTTTCTCAAGACAAATTTTTACTGAATTAATTGCATCTAATACTGCTCCATCTTCTCCATGATCTTTTACATAATATTGATTTCCAAATCTTGTTTGAAGTTCTACCCAAAATAATCTTGGCATGAAAGCGAAATATGCTTCACCAACATTAAAATTTAATAAATTTCCTCCTCTAGGATCTGCAATAACTAATAAACTTGTTTCATCTAAATCCCAATAATCTTTTATGGCAATTCCAGGGACACTTTCGAATTGAGATAAAAATTTAATCTTCCAACCGCTCTCCTTTTCTAAATTATTGAGATTTTGCTCTAGGGATTGTTTTTGATTAGGACTTAATGTTTTAGCTAAATCAATAACAGGTGTTTTTTCTTCAGGTAAAAGATTTGGATTATTAATAGCAAAAGAAGGTTGATTAAAAATTAAGATTAATATAGATAGAAATATACCCAAGAAATAGTTAATCTTTGAATGCATAAAAGTTTTTTGTCTTTATTTATTTTCGCCGATGAAAAGCCTACCCGCGAATAATCAAGAATGGTTAATAAAAAAAATAATAAAAAAGGGAGGAACTATAAGTTTTTATGACTATATGAACTTAGTTCTGAATGATCCAAAAAATGGATACTATGGAAGTGGTAGGGCTACTTTAGGCTCCAAGGGTGATTTTGTTACTTCACCTTCAATGTCTAATGACTTTGCTTTTTTATTATCAAAACAAATTGAAGAATGGTTAATTCAGTTAAAAAGTAAACTAGTTTTTGGTAATAATTTATCAATTCTTGAATTTGGAGCAGGAGACGGAAGTCTTATGAGTGGTCTCCTTGAGTACTTATTTATTAACAATAAAAAACTGCTAAAAAATGTTTGTTTTATTATTATTGAGCCTAATAAAGGAATGATCGAAAAACAGCAAAAGAAATTAGAAAAATATTTAAAATTGGATTTTGATATTTCATGGAGAAGTTTAGAGGATTTGGAAGATATAAGTTTGAATGCAGTTGTATTAGCCAATGAAGTGCTTGATGCTTTGCCAATAGAAAGAATAATAAATTTAAAAGGTAAAATGTATCGGCAAGGAGTTTCTATAGATAAGGAATCAGGAAGATTGTTCTTTGATGAAATTATAATTTCAAAAGAGTTAGAAAAAAGTATCGCTACTGCTGAAGAAAAATTAGATATTAAAATACCTCCTAAGGATGCTCCAGAAGGATGGACTACGGAATGGCATATAGATAATAAAAAATGGTTAAAGGCCATTTATGAAAAAATCAATAATGGAATTTTATTAATAATTGATTATGCCAAAGAAGCTAAAAGATATTATTCATTAAGTAATAGTAATGGGACATTAATTGCCTATAAAAACCAAAAAATTGTTGAAAATGTTTTTGAGTCTCCAGGTGATTGTGATTTAACTTCTCATGTTTGTATTGAAAGTTTAATTTATGAGTCGGAAACTTTAGGTTTTAAAACTATTGGAATAGTAAAACAAGGAGAGGCATTATTATCACTTGGTTTAGCAGAAAGACTTTTTGAAATTCAGAATGAATTAAAGGATGATATATCAAAGGCTCTTTCTAGAAGAGAAGCTTTATTGAGATTAGTTGATCCAATCTGTTTAGGAGATTTTAAATGGTTCGTTTTTAGTAAATTCAAGAATAAAAAAACCATAATTAATTCAAGTTGTATTCGCTAATCGAAATATTTTAGGAAGTGTGACTCATCTATGTCATTAAATATATCAACCTCTCCAATCTTTTTAGGTAAGATAAATCTCATTTTCCCATCACGGACTTTTTTGTCACCCATAAGTATGGTATTTACATCATTTTTTTTAATTTTTGGGGTTTGTGTTGGTAGACCATAGCTTTCTATAAGATTGTTTTGTCTTACAGAATCCTCTTTTAGCCACAAACTTTTTTCAGTAGCAATATCTCCAGCAATTTTCATCCCAATTGATATTGCTTCGCCGTGAAGATACTCTCCATAACCACATAAGTTTTCTATTACATGGCCAAATGAATGTCCATAATTCAATATTGCTCGAATCCCATTTTCTCTCTCGTCTTCAGAAACTATACAAGCCTTTGTTTGGATTGAATTATTGATTATTTGTATTAAAGATTCATTATCAAGATTAAGTATTTTATCTCTATTCTTATCATCTTCTAAGTATTCAAAAAGTACTTTATCTTTTATAATTCCATATTTGATAACTTCTGCCATACCTGCTTTAAACTCTCTGGATGGTAAAGTTACTAGGGTTTCGGGGTCAATAAAAACTGCTTTAGGTTGATAAAATGCACCTATTAAATTTTTACCTTTAGGATGATTCACCGCTGTTTTACCTCCTACCGATGAATCAACCATAGATAATAATGTCGTAGGAATCTGAATATATTCAATACCTCTTAACCATGTCGCGGCAGCAAAACCAGTAACATCTCCAACAATCCCTCCCCCAAGAGCAATCATTAATGAATTTCTGTCTAAACCAAATTTGAAAGCAGAATTATAGATATCATTTAAACTTTCTATGTTTTTATGAGATTCTCCCGCTTTAATATTAAATATATTGGCACTGAAATTATCTTTTTTTAAACTATTAAGAACTTTTTCACCAAATAAGTTTGAAATTTCTTCATTAGAAACTATTAGTATTTTTCTTTGTTTATTAATCCCGATTCGATTAAGTTCTTCACCAATACTATTAATTATTCCACCTTTAATTATAACTTCGTATGAATTTTTATTTAGAGGTATTAGTATTCTTTTCTGATTCACAATAAATGTCCTAGGAATGTTTTTATTAATATTTAAATCTTTTTTTATTTATTTTAACCTTATCTTGACTTAAAACTTAGATTAAAATAATCAGTTGTTAAGAATTAAAAATCATAATAAGATCATCATATGAATCAAAAAAGAAATATAGAAAATATAAAGAAAAATTATTCATTAGGAATAATTGGAGGTGGTCAATTAGCATTAATGCTTGCTGAAGCTGCAAATAAAAGAGGAATAAAAGTATGCGTTCAAACTAAATCTTTTAATGATCCAGCAGTTTCTAAAGCAGATCATATAATTGAAGCAGATCCATTAAAGGTAAAAGGAAATAAGGATTTAATTAAAAAGTGTGAAAAAATTATTTTTGAAAATGAATGGATTAAAATTGACAAATTAAATTTAATTGACTCTAAAAATATTTTCGTACCAAGTCTTGAATCAATTCAACCCTTGGTAGATCGAATTTCTCAAAAAAAATTAATAAAGAGAATGAACCTCCCTTCGCCAGAATGGATATCATTAAAGGAATTTAAAAGTCTTGATGATGAAGCAATTAAGGAATGGAATTTTCCTCTAATGATTAAATCTTATAAAGGAGGATATGACGGAAAAGGAAATATAAAAATCAATACTAAAGAAGATTTAAATTCATTTTTGGTTAAAACAAATTCAGATGAATGGTTAATTGAAGAATGGGTAGATTATAAAAATGAATTTGCTTTGGTGGGATCAAGAGATTTTGATGGCACAATAAGATTTTTTCCTATTGTCGAAACATTTCAAAAAAATAATGTTTGTGATTGGGTTATTTCGCCTGCTGAAGTTAATTATGATTTAAAAACTTTTGCAATTAATATTTTCTCCTCAATAATAAATGAACTTAATTATGTTGGTGTAATGGCAATAGAATTCTTTTATGGGGATACTGGTCTATTAATTAATGAAATAGCCCCTAGAACCCATAATTCTGCTCATTTTTCCATAGAAGCTTGCTCTTCAAGTCAGTTTGATCAATATATTTGTATATCTTCAGGTATAAAGCCTCCAGAAATAAATATGTATGCTCAAGGATCCTTAATGATTAATTTACTAGGGTTGAAAAAAACATTTCCTTTATCAATTGAAAAAAGGATAGAATTATTATCTAAAATTAAAGGTTCCAATCTTCATTGGTATGGTAAATCCAAAGAAAGTGTTGGACGAAAAATGGCTCATATAACTTTTATACTTGATGAAATGAATCACCTAAAAAGAATAGAAAAATCAAACGAAATATTAACTAAGGTTAGAGAGATTTGGCCTTCTCCAAATGATTAAAAAAATAAGTTATTATCAAGGTACTGGATCTTTGGTCAAGTTCTTCTTTATGTGCTCTGATCTGACTCTTTTTCGACTCGAGGAGACTGTCGTGATGTGGACGTAAACCAATCCTGTAATTGGAAACGAAAGCCCACTTTGACTCCTCTTCTGGCTTTTCCAGGTCGACGCTCAGAGGACTGACGGGGATCCGGTATTACCTATCAAAACCGTTTGATATAACAAGCTTTTGATAATTATCTTATTTTTAAGAATTAGGTGTGCAGTCCCAAATACAAAACCATATTAGCAATTACTAACATAATTAAGTTATAGCTTAAGAAACAGATCGCGAATAACATAAATTTAAAAAATAAAATGACAAATATGTCTTTATTAAGAGGTTCATGTTTTGAATGTTCATTTTTTTATTGATTGGTATCAATAGTGTTATTAATAGATGTCCGTGGTAGATAGATAAACGCGTTATTTTCATGATTTGCCATTATCAACTTTATTAAACTTTTCTTGCCTTATTAGCTTTTCGAATAGCTTTTTTTAAAATATGATTCTTTATAGAAAGATCAGAAATTGCGTATAGAGTTAAAAAGAAAATTGCTTTAGCAAAAATTGAAATTTGCATAATAAAGAGACTCTATACATATAGAACCAAATCCCCATAAAATTGCCAATTAAAAAATTTAATACTTGACGTTTTAAAAAGAAACATTTATTCTGATAGTATATTTGTACTATTCTCATGACTCTAGGAGGAGCTAATGTTTGGTCTAATTTTTCTTACGGTTATCGTAATGAGTACCCAAGTGGCTGGTTACTTAACCCAGACCGCAGCAGATTAATTTTATTTACAAGGAATAAAAAATCTCCAAGAAATAGTATGAGAATTTTTGCTCATACATATTATACAAATGATCTTGGTGAGCCAACTGCAATTAAATCATCAACTCAAATTTATTTGGATAATGCCTGGGACAAATGGCATGACCTTCAATTAGAAGGTTGGACTTTTGAAGAACTTGAATTACCTGAATCAGCATGACTAATTTAAATCCAATCAAAAAGAAATTATCTAAAGAGAACAGAAAAGTATCTGTCCAAGATCCATCAAAACTTTTAGCAGAATTTTTTAGTGGTGTTGTAATTAAGCTCGATGGAGAATTCATCTAGATTGATTATGCCAAGGAGGAAATATTTAATGCGGTAATTCCTTGTTATCCATCTAACCTATCTGCGTAATCTCTTAAAACTTCAGCCATCTTTTGGGGTGGAATTTCTTCATGATATTCTCTACATAAATCAAAAAATTTATCTATGAAATCTTTCATTAAAGAAGACATAAAAAATAGGGCTAATATATCTTCTACATTAGATCGTCTGTCAATAAGGTAAATTCTTTCTGAAAATGATTAAAAACAACTCTTTTTAAAAATGACTAAAAATATTAAATTTAAATATTAAACAAAGTTTATTTAAATAAATCCAGGAATTATCCAACCAAAAAAACCGTAATTCACAACTAATGCTAATAATCCAACCATGGCTAATCTGCCATTTGTAATTTCTGCATTTTTCCAATAACTTTTCCTTGGGTTTTTTACGTTATTGAATGTTTGATTGATTGATAAATTTGGCTCAAGTGGTTCTTGCATCCTTTTTATTGCGTATAACGTGAATTGAAAGGTTATAACTATGAGAACAATAATGAAACCTGTTAATGGATCCATTAGATTAAACTATCCCTGGAATAATTTGACCAGTTGTTAAATATGCTCCAACTGCTGCTATAAAGACCAGCATTGCAAAACGACCGTTAAGCTGTTCGGCTACAACTTTTTCCTTTTCGATTGTTTTAATTTTTGACATTTTTAAATTATCCTATTGTTAACCAATGTAACACAAATATTAATTTTTGTAATAATAATGACTTAAATTTGCCTATTCTCAGTTATTAGAAACATTAATGCTACATAAGTGTGAATATTTTATTGATTTTGACTTTAATATTGAAGAAGCTAGGCATTTATTTATTCTCAAGTAGGGAAATTCGGTAATTATTTTTTATTTATTTCAGGAAGATAAAATTTGTTTCCTAACGTGTAGCCAATAGACATTAATACTAAACCTATTAGTTGAGGAAGATGTGCATTAGCTAGTGAAATTTTATCCATCTTAGGATTTAATTAAATCACTATAATAATTAAAAATTTTTTATTTTGTAGGATTAATGAATTATTTAGGATCATTTTTTATTTAATTAATCGATTTCACCAGATTTTTTTAACGAATTTACAATTCTTTCTTTTTCAGTTTTCAGATTTTCTAATGCAGATTTAGTAAATTGTTCTTTTGCTTCAAATTTTGCTGATCGTATTATTTTTTTATTGGGTAATTTCTTTCCAGATTCTGAATTCATTTTAAGTTTATTTCTTGGTGAATATTAAAAGATAGAATTTTTTATTTAAGTATGATTTTTTACAAAAAGTTAGTTCATTATATTTATTTACAAAAAAGTTTTTATATCTATCGATTTATTTAAATTGGGTTTTATTATTTGATACTTTTTTTAGATGAAAAAACTTTAAAATTCATTTCTGGCTATTTTGGAATAAATTATTTTTTTATCAATCTTTTGGAAGTCTCAACCAACCACTTGTCCAAGTTGATTTTAGAGTTATCCAAGAAATTCTAATAATATTTTTTTTGTTTTTTGTAGGGAATAGGTCTACCCATCTTTTGTCATATTTACCTCCATAGGACTTAACTTGATAATGACGATTACCATTTATTGTTTTTGGTGCTGTCCAGCAATTAGTAGGAGGCCATTTCATTTGAAGATATTTTGCTAAAAAAGGGATTTATAGACTGCTATTGCCTGTTAAAGCTAAACCATAGTATGCAATAGTTCCTAGAATCAATACTATTCCCAATATGCGGATAATCATTTTTTAACTGAAATTCAACTTTTGAATAATATTAAATAAAAATCAATGAGTAAAATAATTGTATTAATTTTTAATTAGATTTTCGAAAAACTTCTTGATTATTTGATATTTTTTTTGATTCCTAGCCAATTATTGGCATGATTGAGGATCCCATTCATTTTTGATTCTTCCAATGAACTCGTAAATAAAATTATCAGGACATTATGTTACTTCTTGTATTTCAGAAAGTTCCTCTTTGATAATTCATAAACACTTGAAATTATTACAATGTTTTGTTCATTAGTAGGTTTTCAAGTTTTATTTTCTTTTTTCATATATTTTTTAGGTTTTTTCTAATCTTCTACAATATCGTAATAATTAATATCTTCATAATCAGCATCTGAACAGCATATATCACCATATATTTTGTCTAATAAATCATATGCATCTGCATAATTTGAAAAAGTTTGAGAAGTTATATTATCTTCTTTTCCGTCAATTCTTACAATTTTATAAATCATGAAATTTTCTTATATTAAATTATCTAATAGCTTTATTCTAAAGTTCAAAATGCTTTATTTAATAGTTTTAGGGTAAAGTTTTCCAATTTTATCTTTTTGCTTTTCTAATTTTTTTTTCTCATAATTCGCTGTTAAAATTCTTCTAATAAATATTTGTGGGATTAGCCATATCAATGCTATTGCAATAGCCATAAAAGCGGGATTTCTCCAAGTAAGTCTTATAACTTCTTGAGTAACTTCTTGATTAAAAATCTCCATAAATTAATCTTCAGAAAGTAGTTCGTTGTTTGGAAATTTATTTTTAATTTTTAAAAGATATTCTTGTAAATTTTCTTTGTTATCTGAACACATCTTTTCTAAAGAATTTTCCATAAATTGGTTTAAACCTTTACCTTCTAATCCTAATGATTTTGTACCTGAGGCATACATCATTACTAATAAAACTTTTGCTTCCTTCTCAGTCATCCAAGTGTGAGATGCTATTAATCTATAGACTCTGTCTAATGGACTTTTACTTTCTGACATCTCTAAATTATAGCTAAAAACTTTTCTATTTTCCTTATTAAATTAATAATCTAGATTTTATTTTAAAGCTTATGAAATTATAATGTTTAAAATTCTATAAAAATATGTCTACTTTCCTTATTACAGGTTCAAATAGAGGGATTGGATTGGAATTATGTAAACAACTTATCGAGAGAGGAGATGCAGTAATAGCAACATGTAGAAAGGCTTCTTTAGAATTAAAGAACTTAGGTGTAAGAATTGAAGAAGATGTAGACATCTCTTCAGAAGATTCAATAAACAATTTGAAGCAAAAATTATTAGGGGTCGAATTAGATTGTTTAATTAATAATGCCGGTATTTATGAATTTAATTCTATTGATGATTTGGATCAGCAAAGTATCATTCGTCAATTTGTAGTAAATGCTTTAAGTCCACTTTCATTCACTAAATCACTTAAAAGTCTCTTGAAAAACTCTTCAAAGATTGCTTTTATAACGAGTCGAATGGGATCTATTGGTGATAATTCATCAGGTAGTTCCTATGGCTACAGGATGTCTAAAGTGGCATTATCTATGGCAGCGAAATCACTATCAAGAGATTTGTTAAAAGAAGAAATTTATGTTGCTATTTTGCATCCAGGATTAGTAAGTACTCGCATGACTGGATTTACAAAATATGGAATATCTACAGAAGAATCTGCAAATGGACTAATAAAACGTATCGACTCTCTTAATAAAAATAATACCGGTACATTTTGGCATACTAATGGAGAGATTTTACCTTGGTAGATTTAACTGAAAAGCTCTAACTAATATTTTATAAAAATTTGATTTGTTAAAAAAGCTTTAAATTTTAATTAATTTAGTTTCTTTATTTAATCGTTTTGGTTATGTTTAGAAAAATATTAGTAAAGGAGGTGATTCATTGTCGTATCTACCGAAAATTACGGTTACAAAAGAGGCCGTGAAATCAGTATCTACAACCTTTTCATTGGTCTCTTATTCTTTAATAAAGAAGAAAGGTTTTATCATTAATAGATTTATATAGAAAAATCTAAATATCAATAAAAGCTCTGCAACTTCTAAGTTACAGAGCTTTTTTTATTTTTTGCTTAGTAAATTAAAAAGCTTATTTATTAACATTTTTCTTTTTAAGATTGTTTTTCCTTCAAATTTTTCATCTTCCTCTCTTAGAATTTCCTGACCCTTTGGTCCTAATCCTTTGTTTACAAATAATTTATCCTCATTAATCCATCTTTCGGTCATTTCTTTACTTGACTCGATGTGAAATTGTAATCCGTAGGCAAAATCCCCAATCTTAAAGAATTGCTCTTTACAACGTTTACTACTAGCAATGAGCTCTGCATTTTTGGGTAATAAAATCCTATCGCCATGCCAATGCAGGACATGAAAAGGAGTTTCACAAAACTTGTTTAAGTCATTGTCTGATTGATTAAAAAAAACTGGAGACCATCCAATTTCTGGCAAAGGTTTAGGGGGTGATCCATAGTTTAAAGTTTCAACATCTCCTCCTGCTGCTTTCGCTAATAACTGCGCTCCTAAACAAACCCCGATAATACTTGTCTTTTTTCTTAATTCTGACTTTATAAAATCGCTCTCAGATTTTAGCCATGGATATTTTATGCTTCCAATATCTTTGACGCCCATAGGTCCACCCATTATTAAAATTAAATCTTCTTTATTGGTTTTAGGAAGTCCATCTCCAAGGTCTAGGCGAATGATTTCAATATCCATTTCTCTTTCTTTAGCTATCTGATTAAAAAGCCCTGGCCCCTCGATTTCCAAATGCTGTAAAACTAATAGACGTTTCATTTGTAATTTTATTTAGAGCATATTTAAGAAATTTTTATTTTGAAAATAAATATAAGTGACTTAAAATTATTTATTTCTCCCCCCCCCAAAATATATCAAAGCCAGGAATGAAATTGTACTCACGATTGCTATTAGATACCAACCTGATGATGAGTTGCTGGAAATTTCTGACATTTTTATGGGGCTTTATCTGAAGATTTAATAATTTCGGAAAAAATTAATAATGAGGCTAATAAAAATATCAAAAGTATGTACGTGATGTTCATTTATAGAAATATACTGACTATAAGAAAAATAATTCCAATAACTACTGTAATTATTGCCCCATCAACTAATAAGTCTTTCCACGTGTAACTTTTTAACATCTTTATTTTATCTTCCTCACTCATTAAATTATTTAACCATGACCAATCCAAAAGTTGTGTCAAAGCTATAGCAAATACAAAATGTCCTACTAAAATACCAATTAAGTCAATACGAGAAATTCCTCTTGTAAAACTTGTGATACT
Source organism: Prochlorococcus sp. AG-442-M23 (assembly GCA_003209655.1). Classification (GTDB taxonomy): domain Bacteria; phylum Cyanobacteriota; class Cyanobacteriia; order PCC-6307; family Cyanobiaceae; genus Prochlorococcus_A. The sequence continues at coordinate 28,056 of QCPW01000002.1, forward strand.
AAAATATTCCACTATTTTTTATCTTTATTAGAGAGGGCACCGCCCTCCTCCTTATATTTTTCCCAAGCTTCACTTATCTTTTCTTTTGAAAAACTTTGTTTACTTTCTTTAAATTTGTTTTTTAAGTTATTAAAACTATTCGAAAGTTCTTTTTTTGTTGGCTCATCCAGAAAGTTTGAAGTGAGTTTCCATAGATACCAACTACTTGCTGCAAGTAAAATTAAACCTAATAATTGCATACACATTATTTTTTTTACATCCTACAACTATTTAAATAGAAGTGATATGTGCGAATTAATTAAAAATAAGAATTAATTAAAAAATTTTTTTTGAAATCTACTTTTAAAACTTCAACCAGTGAAAAAAGATTCTTTCTAAGAGCCATATTGTTAATCCTCCTTCAATAAAAGCTAGCCAATACATTCCATAGTCTGAAAATCCCATCTGTTCTTTAACAGTACTAATTAATTTTTTATGAGCCTGAATGAAGTCTTTCATTGTTAAATCTATATTTAAAGAATTAAAATTTTTGAATCTCTACAATTAAAAACCCTTTCCCATAGCAGTGGAGGCAAGTACTTGCTTCTTCTAATGAAGTTCTTAAATAACCTACCCCATTGCATTTAATACAATTAGTTTTAGTTTTTAAGTGGATTTTAGATTTGATTTTAGCAGCTTTATTTAAGTAAGAAATAGTCTCTTTACGACCATTTGCTTTATCAGCTTTGTTTAAAAGTTTTTTGTAGTTTACTTTCAATTCTTTTATGGACATGAAATTAGGGTGAAAATTAAACTTAGTGACATGTTGATTATTAGAAAATATCTAATATTAACTTGAATATTTATGAAAAATATACTTATCCAATCTCGACATGAGATTCTATTAATATAACGATAAAGCAATACTATCGTTAAAGTTTGACTTTAAAAATTCTTTAATTTAACAGAAAATTTATATTATTAAATTTAATAAAAAAAAATTTAATCTAGAAAATAAAAATTAGGTTAATTTGTGTAAGAGTTAATTGTTTAATTAAATTTTATTTAAATGATTTATGGTGAAGCATTTTTTAAAAAATTATTAATTTAAGCAGCTCTATACGACCCCCCAGGTTTTTTAAGGCTTTTAAGTAGACGATCATTCTCTTCAGTAAGAATATCAAGATTTGATTTTTTAAAAATTTTATGATTGTCGGGAGGTAATTTTTTTGGAATTATTTTATTAGTCATCAAATCTTAAATTTCAAAATCAAATCTTAATGTTATCTTTCTAAAAAAAAATTTGCGTGATATTTTTTACAAAAAATTCTTATATTTTATTTCGCACATAGAAAATTCATTTTAATCTACAAGCTGTGGAAAAACCTGTTGAAAAAGGGTGAAAAAGTGGATAACTCGTCGGGATCATAGTAAAAACAGGGTTTTTTGGCTTATTTTCTGAGTATTAATACTTCATCAATAAATGATTAAATATAGTTTAATAATCAATAAAACTTATTGAAATAACAATGGGATCATTACTTTTCTAAAAAAAAAGATATTTATGGAATCTAAAGAATTTGTTGTTAATGAAATATGATTTTTTATGTTGAAGATGTTTCAAAATAAAAATTTTAATTTATCAAAAATTTTACAAATTTTAATTTTTTGAAATTTTTTAAATTATTTAAAAATAAATAATTCGGTTTTCTCTCTGGTTTGTTTTTCTATTTAGAAAATTTATCGAATAGATTATCAGGACATTAATAAAACAAAAATGACAGAAGAAAAAAAAGACTCTAAAAAATGTAACGGTAAGAAAAAAATTATGGTCGCTTATGGTTTTATTCAACTTGGTTCTAGTTTTGTTTCTGCCATAGCTTTAGCTGCTATTGCTTTTAGCTTTTGCTTTTTAAAGAAGGAGTCTAAAGCATTTAATAATTGTGTTACTGAAATTGTTGAAAATGGCAGTACTAATGCCCAGGCAGTTAGATACTGTAATGGGGGGGATTGATTAGTTTAATTAAAGTGAATCCTACTCATTTTCTTTTACTTGAATCTTTAAAAGATCCGCCTATAGGTGAAACAGATCATTTCTTATGGTATGTAACAGATATTGGTATTGCAGCACTTTTTAAGGATGATGAAAATTTAAAGGCCTATGATATATATGTAGAAAAGGAAGCCAAAAATATAAGTCTTGACATTAGTAAGGAAGAAAAGGAATATTGTGAAATTCAGGATAAAAAAATATTCCTTTTTTATTCTTAGTTTTAATTTGATTAATTAATATGATGGTTCTAAATTATGAGCTGATTCTCTCATATTACTTTCACTAATTATTTCATAAGTAAGTTCATCGTTAAGAGCATTTATATATGAAGTGTAAAGTTTATCCCATACAAATTCAAAGTCATCTTTACTTAGATTTTTAAAAAGAATTTCTCCTTTAAAGTAAATGTGATAAGAATCAAACATCATAGAAAATTATTCTTACCCTTTTTAACGCAGCTATTCACGCTTGGAGTATTGGTGGATACTAAAAGTAAATTTTAAAATACCCTCTTAAACCTTGTTTAATTCATACGAGTATTCATTTTTTGCTTTTTAAATAAAGACACAGTTTCATCAAGATCTAAGCAAGGTTGAATATTAATATCCATCAGTCTCCTCCAAGGATGCCACTGTTTCCATATTGTTTCTAAGGAATCTGCACTTACAACGGAATGACCAATTCCATTTTGGACCATAAAGATCCATGAATGAACTTCGTAATTTTCAGGCCTATTTTGAGGCCCCCCTGATTCATACCAATTAATAAGCATATCTCCACCCTCTTCTTGATCTTCTCCATCAGTAAATTCATAGGAGATTAAATACCTCTGCATAAAATTTATGTTTTTAATTGTCCTAACTCGATAATAAGATATTCCCTTTCAATTCTTAGAATGCTAAAAGTTTTATAAAGTGAATGTTACCAATGATCCAAATAAAAAAAATCAAAAAGGATATTCTAACTAATGTCTTATTTTTAAATAAAATTATTTTTGAGTATTTAAAAAAAACATGATCTTTTTATTTGATTTTTAGAATATTAAGTCTTGGTTAAAATATTTTCTTTTAAAGATTTATAATCAATAGTAAATATTTATAGTTGATAAAAGTTTATGAGTAATAAGGAAAATAATTCAAAATCAACTACTAAGCTAGATTATGAAAAGATTCTCGAGGAAGAGGTAATTAATTCGTCCGAAAATAAATATGGAGCTGATGTTGATTTAAAATACAAAAGATTTTATAGGCTTAGAAAAACTTCTCTTGAAATAATCAATAGATTACTTTTCTTTTCCTTTGTAGGAAGTTTTATATTTTCGTTCTATTTAGCTTACACAGAAAATAAAATTTGGTTTGTTTTATACATTTTTAGTTCATTTTCATGTATTTTCTATACCCCAAATAGAAAAGCCCTTAAGGAATTAATAGCAGCCTGGCCTAATATAGAAGACCTGATTAGAGGAAGAAGTATGTGGAGGAGGGATAAATAATGAATCCAATTAATACCTTCAAAAAGTGGTTATTAAATATGCTTTTTCCTTATATTGAGGGAATTCATAAGAAAAAGGAGCAGAAAAAATAATGAATTTTATGGGTCTTGGTATAACTTTCGAACTTTTTTTGTTAATGGGAGTTTTATTTTGGATAAAAAACTTGAAAAGTAATAAGAGTAGACAACCATCTCTATCAAAAAAGATTATTAAAAATCTAAAATTTTAAAAAAATCCATAAATAAAACAATTTCAGAAAGAATTTAATTGTTTAGGAAAATTATTTTTCTTTTTGCTCTCACTTTATATCAAAAATTAGTTAGAACATTTATACATTTTTTAATTTAATGACGTTTACTGCTCAAGGCCTTGCTCCAATATCAAATCCCTTAAATAGTGTTTTAGTGGAAAAGAAAATGATAAATGTTGACAAGAGGTTTATTCAACTCGTTTCTTTAGCAGAAGGTTTACCAAGAACTGAGGTTATTGAGAGTGGTAAAAATTATTGGAAAGGTGTATGTAGAAGCGCAGTTTTTAGATTCCCAGATGATCTTGAGATTTTAAAACTCGACATAAGAAGTTATGTTGATAGATCCAAAGGAATAATTCAAGTAAGGTCTGCTGCAAGAATAGGTCAATCAGATTTAGGGGTAAATTTAAGGAGAGTAGAATATTTATTTAATCAATTAGAGAAATTATAAATAAGTAATTAATCTGATTTTTGTTTAATTAAGGTTCTTTTTAGTTAATAGATGTGCTTTAATTCGAGAGAATATTTTAAATGTCATGCTAAAAATAATATTAGTAGGAATTATAATCGCACTAGTATATTCTCAACCTGATTTGCGCCTTACTGTTGCAGATTGGTTAAGGACAGCTTCTGATTTTTTAATTGAATCGGTAAAAGTTGAACCGAAATAAATTAAAAGAAAAAATTAAATTATCCCTGAAACAGAAAGCATTTGTTTAATGCAAAGAGCCACGAAAATAAATATTATTATCCTGCTTAATATGTATTTCACTTAATCAAATAAATAGTTTTAGGAACATAATAGAAAATTTTTTTGAAATTTTTGAATAGTTAACGATAATAAGAGATATGAAGCTTAGATTATTTGAGTTCTATTTTATTAAAGACTATTTAAGACCTTGGTTTGGTCTTATTTATTCTTTATTCTTTCTGTTTTTTTTAGGTGCAATTGGCTATCGAATAACAGAGGGATGGGAATGGAGTGATTGCTTATGGATGGTTCTGATCACAATAACCACTATTGGTTTTGGAGAAGTTCAACCTTTAAGTCCTGAAGGCAGGATCGTAACTGTTTTAGTAATTGTTGGCGGATTGATCTTTATTCAATTTACCTTTCAAAAAGCTGTTAGATTATTTGAATCCGGCTATTTTCAAAGAGTAAACGAATTACGTTTTAAAAGACTTCTTAGAAAAATGGAAAATCATGTAATTTTGTGCGGATATGGGAGGGTAGGTCAGGAAATATCTAACCAAATAAAAACTCAAAACATTCCTATTATTGTTGTTGAGAGCGATGAAGATAGAAAAAAGATTGCTGAAGAAAATGGTTTAGAAGTGCTTTGTGCTGATGCAACTCTTGATGAGACTTTAAAACTGGCAGGATTAGAAAAATGTAAGAGTTTGGTCGTTACCTTACCTAATGATGCTGCCAATTTATATGTAGTTTTAAGTGCTAAGGGAATAAGAAGTTCTATAAGAGTAATTGCAAGAGCAGGAACTGAAGAAGCTGCGAGTAAATTGAGATTGGCTGGAGCAAGTATAGTTGTAAGCCCTTATATAGCGGCAGGAAGAGCCATGGCATCTATGGCATTAAGACCTATTGCCATTGACTTTCTAGATCTTTTAGCAGGAAGTGAATGTGAAATTGAAGAATTTGAATTAAGTAATGATATTAGTCTTTTTGAAACAGCAGAGAAAAGATCACTCTCTGAACTTGGAATAGGCAAAAAGAGTGGGGCAAAAATATTAGCTATTAAGGAAAACGAAAAGTTGGTGACCAATCCTGGAGGTAATTTCATACTTCAACCAGGTCAGGTATTAATAGCTTTTGGTAGTAAAGAACAGCTAAATATTTTGAACGGTTTATTAGGGAATCTTGTTGTAGCAGTAGAGCTATTAAAGTAGATAAATTTAGATTCAGAATTAATTGCTAAATTAATTGTGAGTGAAATAAATCAAATGAAAATATTTAAATTTCTATTTGTAATTCCTGTAATAACTTTAATAATTATTTTTCAAACCTCTTTTCAAAATAGATATCTTTTAGCTTCTGATGTTAGAGATGGAGAAACAATTTTTAGAAATGTTTGTGCAGGCTGTCATATACGGGGAGGATCAGTTGTTCTAAAAGGGTCTAAATCATTAAAACTTTCCGACCTTGAAAAAAGAGGAATTGCAGATGTAAATTCAATAACAAAAATTGCTAATGACGGGATTGGTTATATGAAAGGTTATAAACATAAATTAAAGGATGGTGAGGATAAGATTCTTGCACAATGGATTATTCAAAATGCCCAAAAAGGTTGGGAGTAAATGCAAAGCTTATTTCTTTCCTCTTTTTTATTTCTATTAGCTAAATATTTTGAACGGACTATTAGGAAATCTTGCTGTAGCATTTAACTTGTTAAAGTAGATATATCAAGATAATTTGATATATAAATCTTTCAATTTTTAAATTTCTTATAGGTTGTAAATCAGGTAAGTTAACTTGGGCGCATCGTTCTGATGGTTCAGGCACTACTAAAGCCTTTACAAACTCTATGGAAGCGTTTTCAAAAACCTGTACATTAGGCACAGGTAAGTCTGTAAAATGGCCGGCAGGTGTTGGAGCAAAAGGAAATTCTTGTGTTGCAGGTGTTATTCAAAATACTCCAGGGGCAATTGGTTATGTAAACCAGTCATATATTAAAGGTAATGTAAAGGCTGCTGCACTTCAAAATTTTTCTGGTGAATTCGTTACCCCCAATACTGAATCAGTCGCAATAGCTTTAAATGGAATAAAGCTTGTTAAGAACTTGGCCAGTAAAAATCCAAACCCCACTGCTAAAGGAGCTTATCCAATAGCAACTTTAACTTGGATACTTGCTTATGGAAAAAGGTAATGGCAGGAATACTAAGGCAATTCAAGATACATTCTATAAATTGCTCAGCGATGAATATCAAGATAAAGCTCCGCCTCTAGGATTTGTTCCACTCAAAGGTGATATTCTTGATAAATCTATAGCCACCGTTAAAAAAATAGATAGATAAATTTCTCAATACATGTCAAATTATCATGACTTTCATATACCTTTAACCCCTCTTAAAGTCTTTTACAGCATTTAGTAGTAGATTTATAGAGATATTCTTTTTTTAATGGAAGAGAAATTAACTCTTTTCAAGAATCGTAAAAGATTCGGTATCGAAAAAAATATAGATATTATCTTCAAGAATACTGCTCTAGTCTTGTCTAGTTTCGTAGCAATAATACTTTTAGGAATTATTCTAGTAGTCTTTTTTCAGTCATTTGAATCCTTTTCAAGGTATGGATTGAAGTTTCTAGTAACCTCTGAATGGAACCCAGTAAAAGATGAATACGGAGCTTTTACTGCAATTTATGGCACATTGGTAACTTCATTTCTTTCGTTATTAATAACTATCCCTTTGGGAGTTGGAACTGCAATATTTATTACTGAAGACTTTGTACCTAAAATTTTTAGAGAAATAATAGGTTCTTTTGTTGAATTATTAGCAGCTATCCCATCAGTTGTATTAGGACTCTGGGCAATATTTGTTATGGAACCTTTTTTCAGAGCATTTTTTGTCTTTTTACATAATTTCTTTGGTTGGATACCTTTATTTAGTACAGAACCGACAGGCAGGAATTCCTTGTTAGCCATATTGATTTTAGTTGTAATGCTTTTGCCAATAGTGACCTCCATTGCAAGAGATTCACTCAATCAGGTTCCTAAAAAGCTTAGAAATGCAGCCTACGGAATTGGAGCAAGTAGATGGAAAACAATATTTTCAGTAATTTTGCCGGCAGCATTATCAGGAATTATGGCAGGAATTCTATTGGCATTAGGCAGGGCAATGGGGGAAACTATGGCTGTCACAATGATTATTGGTAATTCAAATGCATTTAGTTGGTCTTTATTATCTCCTGGATATACAATTTCATCCATGCTTGCAAACCAGTTTGGTGAAGCTGATGGAAGTCAAGTTTCATCACTTTTTTATGCGGCTTTTGTACTGATGATCCTATCTTTAGTGGTCAATATCTTTGCTCAATGGCTAGTTAAGAAATTTAGTCTCAAATTTTAGATAATTATGAATTCTCTCTATTACCAGAAAAGATTATTAAGAAATATAGGAAATAAATTCTTTACTTCTTTATCAGTAATTTGTGCAGTGATAGCAATACTTCCTTTGATTTTTCTAGTGACTTATATCCTTTACAAAGGTGGATCTCAAATTACACCAGAATTATTTACTTTAGAACCAAATCCTCCTGGAGATGATTTAGATGCAGGAGGTATTAATCCTGCATTAATAGGGACATTAATAATTACTAGCATTGCTTCAATTATTGCGATACCAGTAGGTGTTGGAGGTGGAATATATCTATCTGAATACTCTAAAGGTGGTGCTTTTTCAAAATTTATCAGATTCGGAGTAAATGTTTTAGCTGGAGTCCCTTCAATTATTGCCGGTGTATTTATTTATGCCTTAATTGTCTCAACAAAGATCCTATTTGGAAGCATGTACAGCGGTTTGGCGGGAGGGATGGCGCTTTCAATATTAATGTTGCCTACTGTGATAAAAACAACTGACGAAGGATTAAAGCTGGTGCCTAATGAGTTGAGATATGCTTCTCTTGGTGTTGGAGCAAGTATGTATACAACTATATTGAAGGTTACTTTGCCCTCTGCGTTTAGGTCTATTGCTACTGGGGTTGTACTTGGAATCGCAAGAGCTGCAGGCGAAACAGCACCATTAATTTTTACTGCTTTATTCTCTTACTACTACATAACAGGCTTTGGAGATTTATTTTACGAGATGGGTTCTTTAGCTGTTCTTATTTATAATTTTGCTCTAGAACCATACGATGCCCAGAATAAATTAGCCTGGGCAGCTTCCTTTATTCTTGTTTTATCGATACTATCAGTAAATATATTTTCAAGGATATTAGGCGCTTTTACTGAGAAAACTAAAAGAGTATAAATGATCAAAACTAATAAAAAAACACCAAAGAATATCATTTTATCTCTTGAGAATGTCTCTATTAGCTATGGAACTTTTGAAGCAGTAAGAAATGTTTTTTGTAACTTTAAAAAAGGAAATATAACCTCACTCATTGGACCTTCTGGTTGCGGTAAATCAACTGTTCTTAGATCCTTAAACAGAATGAACGATCTGATACCTAATTGTTCGTTAAAAGGTACTGTTCTTTTTGATGGAACTAATATTTACGATAAAAGGGTAGATCCAGTTGAAGTAAGAAGAAGAATTGGGATGGTCTTTCAACAACCTAATCCTTTTCCTAAATCTATCTACGAAAATATTGCTTTTGGGGCGCGAATTAATGGCTTTACTGGAGATATGGATGAATTAGTGGAAAGTTCACTAAGAAAAGCTGCTTTATGGGATGAATGTAAGGATAAATTGAATGATAGTGGTTATTCCTTATCTGGTGGCCAACAACAAAGATTATGTATTGCTAGAACAATAGCAATTGAACCTGAAATAATTTTGATGGATGAGCCATGCTCCGCTTTAGATCCAATATCTACTTTGAAAATAGAAGAGACGATGCATGAACTTAAGAAGAATTACACAATAATTATCGTTACTCATAATATGCAACAAGCATTAAGAGTTAGTGATATGACTGCATTTTTTAATGCTGTTGAATATGAAGACGGTGATGGAGGCAAAGTTGGTTATCTTGCAGAATTTAATTCGACAAAGAAAATTTTTAACTCTCCAAAAGAAAAAACCACTCAGGAATACATATCAGGCAAATTCGGATAACTATTATTTTTTTTTTAAAGCAAGATATTGAACTTTAATCAGACTTAGGGGTAGACAAACAGTATAAATACCTATATAGTATTTCCGAATTAGAAAAGTTTGATTTGAAAAAATTTCCTTACCTTCCTTTCTTTATCTTCGCAGGAGCTATACTTACAACTGCGACGATTGGTCTTCCAGTATTTACTTCATAAGTCTGAATATTACTTCTAGTTAAAGGATGAAATTCTATGATTTTGTTAAAAAATAAAGATTTAATTGGATGTCCACATAAAACATCAAATAAAAGAAATTTATTTGACTTTATAGAAAAAAGCGTGAAGATAAGCTTGTGTGTGAGTAAAAAATTTGTTTTAAAACCATCATTCAAATTGATGAATTTCTAACTAATTAACTATGAATAAAACTCAAGAACAATTAGAAAAATTAAGAGAAGTAGCTGAAGCCTCCTTATCTAAAACAGATGAGCTTCAGAAAGTCCTTGCCCAAATTGAAGCACTTATGTCTAGAGAAGAATTACAAAAAGTTTCACAAAAAAATAAATAGTTAGTAATAAGAGATATTTTGATAAATGTAATTTTTATTACATCTTGAAATTATTAGTTTGGTTATTAATTCAATAAGCAGAACCCGTTCCAAAGTTTTCTGTTAGGTCTCGAGGTCTTACCTTCTTTAAGTAAAAGACCTCTCTATAACTTTTTATTTATTCTAAAAATATCTTTTAAATATATATATATATATTCTGAAACTAATTAATAACTTTATTTACTTCTTTCTTGCATACATTTACATCGAATGATTCAGTCCCAACTATCTCTAATCCTGTCTTTTCGGTAACTTTAACAGTAGCATTACATTCATCTTCCTTAAGTGCCATATAACTTGGCTTCTTGTTGTTTAGTTTAAATTGAGTTTCAGGCTCTTCTACAAAATCTTTTTCATATTTTTCCATCACAAGTGTCACTGCCTCAATCTCTACAGAATAGTTTTCATTCGCCTTTAGTCCAAAGGGTACTATAAGAGTTTGAAATAAAATAATTGTTATAAATTTTTTCATTATCAAAAGTAAAGTTTATTTTTTTTATAACGTAGTTTTTAAATTAAAGAAAGGGTTAGAGATTTTAAAAAAAGGTTTAATTTTCAAATTTATAAAAATCTATGGTTGTTGATATCATAAAACAAATTTTCAAAAATAGAATTGGGTGTATAAAAATATAGGTTATAAAGATAAATTTAACTAGAACTATATGGTAAATTGTTGACATTTATATTTGAACTATTTGTTTTTCAGAAATAATGGCCCATTTTTTAAATGATTTTTTACAAGGATAACCTCCTGTAAGATCTCCAAATGCAGGGAGATAAAATACATTTTCTTTTTCATCTAAAGCAAAACATCTAAAAGACAATTTATCCTTTGCATTTTTTAAGTAAATTTTGGGGTGATAATGTCCACAAATATTTAAAATATTTTCCTCAATAGAATCTAATGGCTGGTGACTAAAGATAAAATTATTAGATTTTTTAAAATTTAGAAATCTTATATTTTTTACATCGCAACCTGAATCATGATTTCCAACTATTAATTCAATTTTTATCTTTAATGTTTCAGCCAGAAGTTCTACTTTTCTTTTTAAAGGTTCACTAATTGAATATTTACTATGAAATAAATCACCTAAAATAATTAATTTATTAGGCATGTGTTCTTTTACAATATTTTTAATTCTTATTAAATTTTGCTCGTCTGAATTATTTGTAAGAGGAATACCATTCTGCTGAAAGTATTCACCTTTCCCAAGGTGAATATCACATATTAAAAGTTCTTTAGTTTGACGTAAAAGTAATGCTCTACTAGGAAGCATTTCAAGTGATGAGTTACCCCAATGAAAAACAGAAGATTTTTTTTGCATTTAACGATTATAATTTTTTATTAGTTTTTCAACTCTTTTTTCGATTGATTCATTGCTTAATGTATTTTTAAGTCTCTCAACTAATAAAGGGAAAGCAAATGGACTGGGAGTTTCAGTCTCGTTTATTATGATTTTTAAATTAGATAATCTTTCTAGTGAATTAGTTATTCTTTTATTTTCTAATTGGTATTCTTTTACTTCTTCTTGCGCTTGTTTGATTAATAAGTGATCTTCTTCATGTTTGGTAAATACATCATAAAAAAGACTTGAACTTATTTGTAGTTGTGATGAGCTTTTTGTTCTAGTTGGATTATTCTGATTTACTAACCCACTTATTTGAGCAATATTTTTAAAGCGTCTTTTTGTTAATTCTGATAAATTGATAGCATTTTTTAAATCTTCTTCTAAATTTTTATTTTCTACTAAATAAGTATATTCTTTTTCTAAACTTGAAAAGTCATAATCTTCTGATGTAGTTAAGCTGAAGCCAAAATCATTCGCAGTAATATTGAATGTTGATTGTTTTTTCTTTGCAAGCCTTGATGCCCATAAAAAAGCAATTCCTTCGTTAACAAAAATTCCATCAAGTGTAAAAACAAAAAGATTCGTAAATTCTTTATTTTTGTATATTTCAATAAGAAGTTGATTGCTTTTAGGTATATCTGAAAGAGATTTCTGTTTTTTTAAAATTGGAAGAAGTGAATGTAATTCTTTATTCAAGTATTCACTACTATTTTCTAAACTCTGAGAAATATCTATTTCTTTTCTTAAACTATCACTTAGAAGATCGGAAATGGCCATTTGACCTCCAACCCAAGCGGGAATTAAAGAACTTTTTTTGGATGAATTTTTTACATAAAGTGTCATATCACTTATTTTTAAAAACTGGAGTATTTTTCCCGCGAAGTAAAAAGTATCACCTGGTTTCAATTTTGTAGCAAAATTTTCTTCTAAATTTCCTAGCGTTTTCCCTTTAAAATATCTTACATTAACAAATTTATCGCTAGTTATAGTTCCAATATTGAATTTATGTATCCTTATTATGGATTTATCTTTTACAAAATAATTAAAGTTATTTTCATCATCATTAGCTTTTTCTCTTTCTATTTTTTTATATTTTGGGTAAGCTTTTAAACACTTACCTCCATACTCTAAGAAATCAATACACCAATCCCACTCCTTATCATTTAAGTTTCTATAACTCCAACAATCTTTAATTCTTTCTTTTTCAATAATTGGATTAAAACCTGGTCCGCAAGCTAAACTAACTAAATGCTGAAGAAGGACGTCAAAGGATAGTTCAGGAAGATTAATTCTCTCAGAAATTCCACTTTTTATTATCCTCCTCATTGCACTTATTTCAAATAACTCTAATGAGTTTGTAGGCATAAAAATAATTTTTGATTTTCCACCAGGTCTATGAGCACTTCTTCCTGCTCTTTGTATAAGTCTTGCTAGATTCTTCGCACTGCCAATCTGAACAATTTGATCAACTGGTTGAAAGTCTATTCCTAAATCTAAAGAACTTGTGCAAACAACCCATTTTATGAATCCATTCTTAACTCCATCTTCAACTATCTTTCTTTCATTTTTATCTAATGAACCATGATGTAAAGCAATCTTTTCTTCCATTTCAGGTAAACAGAATTTAAGACATTGGTACCATCTTTCAGATTGATTTCTTGTATTAGTAAATATTAAGGTACTTTCATTTTTATTTAAAATTTTTAAAAGTGAAGAATAGTTTCTAATACCTAAATGCCCGCCCCATGGAAAGGTTGTTTCTTTTTCAGGCAAAACACTTATTATTTCAATTTCTTTTTTAATATTTGAACTAATTATTTTTGGTGTATTTGCCTTATTTCCAACAATTACTCTCCCAGCTTCTTCAATATTTCCAATAGTGGCAGACATTGCCCAAATTTGTAAATTATTTTTATTTCCTCTTATCCAACTCAAAGATAATTCGCATTGATTACCTCTTTTACTTCCCATTAATTCATGCCATTCATCAATAATAATTGAATATAAATTCGTAAATATTCTTTTAGATTCTTTGTTAGACAATAGAAGAGTTAGAGATTCTGGAGTAGTAATAAGAATATTTGGCGGATTAATTATTTGTTTTTTCTTTTCATAAGGACTTGTATCGCCATTTCTAATCCCAACAGTTATTTCTTTATCAAAATGTTGAGCAGCTGAAATTATTGAATTTTTTAGATCTCTACTCAAAGCTTTTAATGGCGTTATTAATAAAATGTATAGTCCTGAATTTGTTTTATAATCTGCCATCCTTGATAGAGGACCCATTAATGCCGCGTATGTTTTACCACAACCAGTGGGAACTTGAATTATCCCACTTTCGCCATTAAAGTATGCCTCCCATGATTGAACTTGAAAAGGTAGTGGTTCCCAATCGTTTTTTTTAAAGAATTTTTTAATTTTTTCTAAATAAGTTTTATTAGTACCGACTTTCATAATTTGTTTGTCATTAATTTTTTTGCATTTTCTAAGGTATCAGCATCTTTAATATTTTTGTCTTTTCTCCATTTTGTTATTCTTGGAAATCTTACTGAAATACCTGCTTTATTACGATTTGAAATTTGTATATTTTCAAATGATATTTCGAAAACCATTTCAGGCCTTACTGACCTTACAGGGCCAAATCTTTCAACTGTATTTTTTCTAATCCATTTATCTAACTCTGTAATCTCTGTGTTATTTAAACCAGAATAGGCACTTGCAAATTTTATTAACTTTCCATCATTCCATAGTGCAAAACTATAGTCAGTATATAAACCAGCCCTTTTACCACTCCCTGCCTTGGCATATATTAAAACAGCATCAAGTTGCATAGGATCCACTTTATATTTCCACCAAGTACCTTTTTTCCTTCCCGAAGTATATAAAGAATTTTTCTTTTTTATCACTAAACCCTCTGTAGCATTATCGCGAGATTTATTTTTTAAGTTTTCAGCTTCTTTCCAAGTTTTTGGAAATAGTAAGTTGCTTATTTTAAAAATCTTAGAAATATCTTCTTCACTTTCATTTATCCATTTATGTAAATTTTTTTCTAATTTAATTCTTCGATTTTTTAAATCTAAATCTCTTTCGTCCTTTCCTTTTAGTTCTATAAGATCATAGGCTATAAAAATAATTGGTAAATTATTTTGTATTAATTTTGATGGAGATTTCCTATTTATTCTTTTTTGAAGTAAAGAGAAATTCATTGGAAGTTCTTCTTTAAAATTCCAAACTAATAATTCACCATCAATTACAAAGTCATCTTTTATAAAAAAAGTTTTCTCTACTAATTCTGGGAATGATTTATTTACTAAATCTTCTCCTCTAGTCCATAATGATACCTTGCCTGATCTTTTTATTAATTGAATTCTAATGCCGTCCCATTTCCATTCAAATTGAAAATTACTTATCGATTCTTCCGATACTTTTTTTTCAAATGTACTAGCAAGAAGAAAAGGGTATGGCTTGTAATTTAATTCTTCTAAAACAATTTTTTCATTTATTAAAAATTTATATGATTTAGCTGAGGGGACAAAATTGCCCATTAATCTATGTGAAATTATTGCCTCATCTAAATTTATTAAATTTGCAATAGATTTAGTTATAAGTCCAGTAGATACTCCCACTCTAAATGTCCCAGTTAATATTTTGTTGAAAATTAGTAAATTTTCTTTTGGTAAATTCTCCCATATTTTTTTAACTCTTAATTTCTTCTCATCTTCATTAAGAACAACTAATTCAGGCAAAATTTTATTTAGTAATTCATCTAAGGAAATTTCCTGCAATAATTTCTTTTTTTTAATATTTTTATTCTCTAATAACAAAGTTATGACTTCAGCGGAATCTCCAACTTTTAAATAACAAGTATCAATTAACCATAATGGAAATTCATAAATATCTGAAAAAATTTTTTTTAATGATCTGCCGCTAATAAATCTTTTATTCTTTTTGCCGGTAAGCAAATATATCGACCAGGAATTTTCTAAATCATTCTTTATTGAAAAATAATTTTTTAATATTTCAAGTTTCTCATTAATACTATTACTTGAATCTAAATTTAGAAATAATTTTGAAAACTGGGTTAAGCTCATTTTTTAGAATCAAAATGAAGAACATTTATAGATTCTTTTTCATTTATATATCTATTTAAAGCTTCACTATCTCCATGATGAAAAAAAACATTTTTTGCTTCTGATTCTTTTATGGTTTTTAAAATACCCCCCCAATCAGCATGGTCTGAGATAGCAAATCCTTTATCATATCCAGATCTTTTTCTTAATGCTCTAATTGTCATCCATCCACTAGCAAAACTAGTTTGAATATCTTTGGAATTTTTAAGATAAGAGCCTTTATTTAATCCTGGTGGAAGTAAAATAAGACTTCCTTTTAATTCTTCGATATTTTGTGTTTTATCAAATTTCTTTGTACTAACAATGTTAATTCCTAATTTCCTATAACAGTTATTCATCTTATAAATACTACTGTGCGTATAAATATTATTTTTAAAATTAGCTTTATTGATTTCATTTAATAATCTTTGTGCTTTGCCTAAGGAATAGCAAAATAGTATAGAAGTTTTATCGGGGGTAGAATTCACCCATTTTGAAATATCAACAGCAATTTCTTGAGGTTCTTTCCATTTAAATATTGGTAATCCAAATGTTGATTCACTTATTAGATAATCAGTCTTAACTTTTTCAAATTCCCTGCAAGTATCATCTTTTTGACGTTTGAAATCACCAGTTATTAACCATGCTTCACCTGCAAATTTAAACTTAATTTGACTCGAACCAAGGATATGTCCTGAAGGATGGAAAGAAATATTTATTCCATTGATTTTAAATTCTTTTCCATAATCGAATGTTTTAATATTTATTTCACTACCTATTCTTTCCTTTAAAATTATTGAGGTCTCATATGTGGAGATATATTCTTCACAACCTAAAGTAAAATGATCCATATGAGCATGAGTAATTAATGCTTTTTTTACTGGTTTATGAGGATCAATCCAAATATCGGCAATTTCACAATATAAGCCCTTATTACTATATTTTATTAAATCTGTATTTTCTTTAATCAAAAATATAAGAATATATTTTATTAATCTAGCGAATTATGCCCAAGCCTGTTTAGTTAAAGCTATGGCTGAAATTACTAAAAGAGAGATGAATACAAATTTATTACTCCATTTCATCATAAATAAACTAAAATTGAATTTTTTATTTTGCTCAGGTTCTAAACTCTTTTTCTGATCTTTTACATTTTCTGATAAATCAATTTTGGTAAAACTAGAATTTTTTATCTTATTTATTAGTTTTGACTCTATCTTATATAGGCTCTCTATTTCATTTAAAAGTACTTTATCTTTTGTATTAATAAAACTTGTGAGAACTTTGATTTCTTGCTTTTTAGTATTAAAAAAATCATTTACAATTTTTTCTGAATCTTCTCCATTTTTAATTTTTAATAAAACGTTTTCTCTAGACCAAGATTTTTCAAGAGATCTTAAGGCATCTGTTATTTTCATTTTTAAGTATTTTTACTTATACTAATTAATTTTTTATTTCCTCTGTGGTTCCCTATACTTTCAATTAGGAAAAATAAGCTTTATTTAAGATTTTGCAATAAGTCTATTCGGGAAATAGTTTGTTTTGGCTTCCCTTTTTATTTTTGTGTTTTTACTTTTTGTTATTGTATCTTTTTTGCTTATTTCAACTATTTCTTCAGAGACGTTTTTACCAGTTTCAAAGTAATTTTTTACTTTTTCTAACTCTTCTTTATTTAGTCTTTTTGTTGCACCTTTTGCTTGAATACCAATTGATTTGCAAGCTAATATAACTCTATTGCTATCAATATTAAGTTCCTTAGCAATACTATAAATAGGTGTGTTAGTAGCCATTATTTTTTTTCAAAAAATCATTTTTATTATATCTCGATTAATTAATAAATTATGAAATTTCAAATTTTTATGAACTTTCTGTAGTTGATTTTATTTATTTTATTAAATCCTGCCTTTTAAATCATTAAATTTCTTCTTCATCGTTGGATTATTCTTTGTTAATTTTTTTACTGTTAAATCTTGTGATTTACTATCTGCAGATAAAAGATGTTTTTTAGATATCAGTAAAGCCTCTTTTGTTTTTTGTAAATGACTTATTGATTTTTCTATTTCCGTAATTGCATCATTAAATCTGTCCTGAGCTAATGAGACGTTTTTACCTACTGCATTCTTGAATTGATCAAGAGTGTTCTCAAAATTTGTTATGTCATAATTTTCTCTCTTCATTAAATCCATTTGAGTTTTATACTTTAAAGTTTCTAAAGAAGCATTCCTTAAAAGAGAAATAATTGGGATGAAGAATTGTGGCCTTATTACGAACATTTTTGGATATTTATAAGATACATCAACAATCCCAGAATTATATAATTCACTTTCTGGTTCCAATAAAGAAACTAGTACTGCATATTCGCATGATTTTTGATTTCTATCTTTATCTAATTCTTTAAAAAATTCTTCGTTCTTGCGTTTATTATATCCGCCTTCACTTTCATTTTTCATCTCGAACATAATTGAGATTACCTCAATATTATTATCATCAATCTCTCTGAAAATATAATCGCCTTTACTTCCTGAACTCACATCATTATCTTTTTCAAAATATGAATTTTTAAAAGCCGTTGCTCTATTAAGATTAAATTGAGTTTCACAATGAATTTCTAAGGTTTCACCTACCATCTTTGTAGATAGTTTTGATTTCATATCTCTTAGTTCTTGAATTGTTAAATCTCTTTCATTAATTTTGTTCTTAAATTTTTCTTCAATTACTTTTTCATTTATAGATTGTTCTAATTTCATTTTTTCAATAGAATTTAAAAGTGATGTTTTTTCTAACTCTAAATTATTCACAGCCTCATTTACTTTATTCTTTAAAGATAAATCACTAATTATAGATTGTTTTTTAATATCCTCCCTTAATTTATTAATTTCATTGTTTAAGATATAAATTTTATTTGATGCTTTGTTCTTAAGCTCATTTAATTCATTCGATTTTTTTTCCTCAGCTATATTTAGCTTAGATTCAAGGTCTTGAATTTTTGAATCTTTTTTTTGCCTATTCTCCATTAACTTTATTTCTAATTCTTGTTTAGCAATTTCTATAGCTTTCTTTTTATCTTCTTCAGCAAGTTTAAGTCTTTCCTCTATTTGATTGTTAAATTCCTCGTCTTTAATTTGAAGAAGAATTTCTTCATAGCTACTTGGATCTATCCTGAAAGTTTCTCCACATGATGGACATTTTATTTCTTTCATTTTTTATGATTAAAGATTTTTAAATTAGAAAATGCCATATATTTGGCTGATTTATAAATACTTTAGTTAATTATGAATATACAATAATCCTAGTTTTAAAATAGTGCATTAATTACTCATAATAAACAAAATAATTCATTTTTTTAAATTAAACCTGATTCTTTTAAGATATTAATCTTATTAGCAAGTTCAATATCAGCAGTTGATATGGATCTATCCAACTTTTTGTGGGAAGGGATTGTATAGCCACTATCATCAACGAATTCATCCTCTGAATCGGATATATTTTTAATAGGTTTATTATCAATAAAATTTTTAGAATTGAAAGACTCGGGTTTACTCAAATTGCTATATCCAAAATTTGCTATACCTCGTGCATCCAATGCTTCTTCAACCAATATCCCAACTACTTTTGACCTACTTATAGATTCACTCTTGGATATTTGATCAATAATTTCTAATACTCTTTTCCTTGGTAAATAACCTATCCTCTTTACTGTGGTTTCCATTTTTATAATCATTTGTCATTATCGTAACACTTCTGTCAAATTATTTCCAAACATTTATCAGGTTATAAATTATTTAGAGTTTGGTAATGTATTAAAGTGACTTTTGGAAAACCCTTTATTGCCCTAAATTAGCGTAAGAAGGATTTTCTATTTAGATTTATTTTTATGATTTTCAATTTGTTTAGTAATTTTGTTTTAATTACTTTTAACTATTAATTACAATTTTATATGAAAGATAAAACTTATAATAACGCAGACAGCTTTGCGATATCTTTTGATGAGGAATGGCAAAAGGTTGATTGTGATGATAAAACCAAAAAAATAGATATGATAATTGAAATTTTATCCGATCATCCATTTGTTATTTCAAATCCTGAGAATGCAAGAAATATTGCAAAATTCAGAATTTATTCTCTTAAAAAATTTTTTTAATTGCAAATTGACTCAAATTCCTAATAATAAATAATTATTTTTGGGAAAATAAAACTTTTCAAATTAAAGATTTGGAGAATTAAAAAATCCTTTGCTAAATAGGAAAACTATAATTCCAATTATTGGACCAATACCAAATATAAATAGAATTAACTTAGCTGAATTTTTTGTTTGACCCAATTCATTACTAACCTTTTTAATTATCTTTTTTGTATTCTTTTTTGAGGAATTTTTCTTCATAATATCCATATTACAACAAACAAATAAAGATATTTATTAAATAAGCAAAGTTTTATGGGTTTCTATTTATATAGAATATTTGTAGAAAATAGAAAAAACATAATATTGTATAATATTCATACTAGATATTCGATATGAGTGCATCTAAGAGAGAAGAAGTAAGTTCACACCTTAGATATATAAGGCTAGAATTAAGAGAGATGCATCAAATGCTTCTTAAGGATGATTTATTGCCAGACATAGGCGAAGCAAAAGAAGTTCATGCACAACTAGATGCTCTTTATGAATTGTTATCTGATAAAACGAAAAAAAAGGTTAAAAATGAATTTGAAAATTTCTAAAAGCTTTTAGCAGACTAATTTAAAATAATTAAGAAGTGTATTCTATTTGCTTACGTTTGTCGTGCATAATTTCAAGTTTATTGTAAATTTCTTTTAATTGTATTTGCAAAACATCTGTTGATTTGATGTTACTTAAAGATTCCATTGCTAACAATAGGCTCTCCTTAGCCTCAATCAGATGTCTACATTCTTTACTCCCAGCTTCGTAAGACATAACTATAAATTTCCCTATTATTCTAAATATAATAGGATTAATTCAGTATTGTTTGATACTCTTATTGAATAAATGTTCATTAATGTTATTTGTAATACAAAAAATAATTTATAACTTATCAATAATAAAACTAAAAATTATTATATGAGAAAAAATTCTAAAGATTATAAATACTGTATAAATATAGCTATTGAAAATGCGAAGAAAAGAGTTGATTTATTAGATGAAATGGATCAAAAATGTATTTTAGAGGAATATAAAGAGTGGATAAAAGAAGATTTTGATTATCAATCTGTCTTATTGTTGAGAGAAGACCCAATTATTTAAATTTATACGTAGAAATAAATTAATTTAATCTTTTGCTTTAGAAGTAACTTGAAATAAAAAATATAAACTGATAACAAAAATAGTCATAAGAGCTATTGTTAAAAATGAAAAATTGTTCATTTATTTTTGATGGCAAATTGTTTTTATTTTTTTTAATTTTAACAAATTTTGATTTGAAATTTTTTTAATAATTATTATTTATAAGGTAATTAATAAATTCGGCAAATTCATTTTTTTCTAAATTTATTTTTCTTGAGCTATTATTTTTTAATTTTTTAAATATTAATTCAATTAAAAATTCTTTATTCTTAGACATTATTCTTAACTATTTTTCTAATATGTAAACTTTTTCTTTACCTATTTCATCTGGTACGGTTATTTTACAACCCTTATCTTTTTCTATATCACAATCTTTAGTAGCTGGTATAGATTTCCAGGTACATACTTTTTCTTCTGTATATTCTTCAACAACAACCCATCCATTATTTAGAAATTCAGCAATTCCATCTTCTCCACAAGAATATTTAACCTCCATCTTGTTTTTTGCTCTAAATAATTGTTCACTTTGATTTTCCTCAGTATCTTTTTTAAATTCTTCTTTATTAATTGCTTTTTTGCAAGAAGTTAAAAATGCTAAAAGTAAGAAAAGTTGAGAAAGTTTTATAAAAAATTTCATCTATGTTAATTGTCTTAGAATCATTACCTTAATATATGATAAATGATAATTTATTTTGATTCTATTGCTTTTAATAATTTATCCATTTTATAAATAAGAGTTTTAACTTCTTCTGGTTTAGGTATTAATAACTCTTCAGTAACTGCAAGATGCATTTTTTTTAAATCTAGCCTTAAATCTTTTAAATGCATTTTTACATTTTCTTTTTTTTCGTTAATATCAGTCATTGAACTATTTTTTGATATTTAAATTAAATCCAATTTATAAATTATAGTGGTTTAAAATACTTTTATTTGAATAAAAAATAATTAGATCAGTTATTGAGATTTTTTATTTCATATATCTCTTTTCCACCATTGCAAAAATTAGTAGATAACATTCTTAGTTGATTTTTATTTATTTTGTTTAAGTTCATTTTCTCTAATATATAATTTTTTGCAATATTCTCACAATTTATTTTGGTTTTAGAGTACTTGACTACAGGATAAAAATAAGTAAGACCAGCGAGAACGAAGAAAAATATAAATATTAATCTTTTTTCATTTTTGAGAAACTCTGTACTTCTCCGCTTTGTCTTTAATACTTTTATTAACCATTTATCTGGTAATCCAATTTGAACAAATAATAATTCTACCCACCAAGGTAGAGATTTATCTCTTTTATTATTTGAATTTCTAGAAGCTTTTAAATTTTTTTTCGTCTCAAAGTTTGGACTTTTTATATCTTGTAGCTTTTTTGTTTCTTTTTTCTCCATATTATCAAATGGCTTATTTGGAATATAGTGGTTTTATTTTGATTTGAAAACTATATTTTTATTTTTTAATTTTTAATTTAAATTACTTATGATTTTGATTATTGTAAATTTACATTTATATCATGTAATTTTATAATGCCTAAAAAAAGAAGAAAGTTAAATAAAGATTTCGAGAAGGAAATACATACATCAAAAAAAAATGTGGAATTGGTTTTAGCTAAAATTTATGATATTGATGATGAGGATATCCAAAAAGAATACATGAGCGCATTTAATGAGGTCATTTATAATTATGATCAATTAAAAAATGATTATGAATTAATTGGCTTCAATGATAATTCTATAAATCTAATTGAAAACTATAATAAAGCTTTTTCTCTTTTTGAAGCAGAGTTTGAAATTTGAAATATATTTATTTTTTGAAGGGTATTACAGGGATTTCAATTCTATTTCCTTCTAACAAATTAATTTTTTTAAATTTTAAGTTTTTTATACAGGTTGACCTTCTTAGATTTTTTCGACATATTTCCTTGATTTGATTTTCAGATAGTGAATAAGCACTATTTTCAAATGAAAGTAAAAATAATAAATATAAAAGAGTATTAAAAAAAGATTTCATAAAAATTTCTTTCTAGGAGTTTAAATCATATTTAAACATTAACTATGAATACAAAAATCCAAAAGCTTTTTTAATTCATCTTTACTTAGATCAGTCGAAATAAAAACTTCTTGCGCTGAGTTCCCTTTTCTTGCAATAGCTTTGTAACCATTAATTGTTTTTACAGAAACTCTTATAACTAAGTTAGAACATCTTCCTTTTGACCTTGATATTATTGCTGGAGTAACGAGTTTAATTTTTTTGTTTAAAGCGAGTTTTTTAAGAACTGGAATCAAACCTTCTATATGAGTACTGTGATTTAAAACAACTCTGCCCAAGATAAATTTTTTAAATATAATCTATTTACTAGATGTTACTTCTGAAAAATAAAATTTACTTCTAAATTAAATGGATAATTAAAAAATCTTTGTAGTTCTGTTATATTTAGTTTAATGAGTCAATTATTATGATTTTTCAATTAGGTTGGGCTGCTTTAGCAGCAATTTTTACTTTTTCAATTGCGATGGTTGTTTGGGGCAGAAATGGCGATGGTTCTATTGATATATGATTCCCCATCATTTAGATACGAAGATTATTTAAATAAATTTCTTATTTTTGGGTCTTTTACTTTACTAACTTTAATAACCATTGCAGTAATTTATATTTCTTATATTTCTTGGAAAGATAATAAAAGATTAGATAAATAAATTTAATTTTAAAATTATTTATTCTCCTTTTTCTTATTTTGTAAACTCGCTTCTTTAAGAAGTTCTTTAGCTTGCTCCAATTTTTTTATGCTGCTTTTATAAATACCAATATCTTTTTCTGCTTTATTAACGGATAAATTTAAATTTTTGACTATATCAAAAATAGCCTTATCTTTCTCAGAATCCTTTATCTCATTGAAGTCATTAGTATTAGCAATAATCAAATAAATACCTAAATTCAATATTCTTGATGCGTAAAGATTAGAAGTGTTTTTTTCTTTTAATAAACTTGAGATCTCTTCCAATGATTTGTCTTTGTATTTTTCCAGGGTTTTTTTAGAAATTTCTTTTATTTTTGAAGGTTCGAAGTTTGAGGCGTTACATAATGATTCAAAAAGAGACACTAAATGTTCCTTTGGCTGATAATCTTGGGTTAATTCTTTAAATGTTTCTGTAAGACCAACGCAAAATAAATCATCTTGAGTAAAGTCATTCTGGTGATTCAAAAGATTTAGTTCAACAAGCATCTCATCAACTATCCTTTTGTATAATCCAGGAATTACAAAAGGAAATTGTTCATGAAATAACTTTTTGCTATCCGAGACAGTCAATTTTTCTTTCAATTTTTTATATGTAAACCTTAATAACCATAGCGTATGTTGACTCAATATCGTTAAGATCTAATAAACAAATAAATATTATTATGATCCCCTTAGTTTTAGAAGAATCTGGTGGAAGTGAAAGAGTATTTGATATTTACTCAAGACTTTTAAGAGAAAGGATAATATTTCTAGGAGAACAAGTTACAAGTGATACTGCAAATAGAATTGTTGCTCAATTACTTTTTCTTGAAGCAGAAGACCCTGAAAAAGATATTTATATGTATATAAATTCACCTGGAGGATCAGTTTATGATGGCTTAGGTATTTTTGATACCATGCAACATGTAAAGCCTGATGTTCATACTGTTTGTGTTGGACTAGCAGCAAGTATGGGTGCTTTTTTACTCGCTGCAGGAACAAAAGGCAAAAGAAGTAGTTTGAGACATTCAAGGATAATGATACATCAACCACTCGGTGGAGCAAGAGGTCAAGCTAGTGATATAAGAATTCAAGCAGATGAAATTTTATATCTAAAAGAACGTCTAAATTCTGAATTGTCGGAAAGAACTGGTAAAGATCTTGAAACTATTAAAGAGGATACAGACAGGGATTTTTATATGTCTCCCCAAGAAGCAGTTGATTATGGATTAATAGATTTGGTTTTGGATAAAAAACCAGTACGAGGAACTTAGTTCAATAATTGAGGAGTTCTTTCTTTTTTAGGAATAGTTGTGTACTTAGAAAGTATTTCTACAAACTCTGCACCATCTAAAGTTTCTTTATCTATCAATATATCAACTAATTTATCCATAGCCTGTCTGTTTTTACTAATTATTGAATAAGTTTCCTTATAGCAATCCTTAACCATAACTCTTACACTTTCATCAATTTGTTTAGATATAGAATCAGAAACTTCACTTCTTGTCATTAAATCTCTTCCTACGAAAACTTCTTGATTACCACTTTCTAGAGCTATTGGACCTAGATCACTCATTCCAAATCTTGTAACCATTTGTCTCGCCATTTGAGCTACTTGTTGGAAATCTCCGCCTGCTCCGGTTGTTATTTCACCTCTGCCAAAAACAACATCCTCAGCGGCCCTTCCTCCTAGAGCGCCCATTATTCTTGCTTTTAAGTTTGCTCGGCTTATGAGAGATTGATCATCATCAGGAGTAAACCAGGTAAGCCCTTTTGCTTGTCCTCTTGGAATTACTGTTACTTTTTGTACAGGATCATGAGCTTTTACTAAAGTACCAATTATGGCATGTCCAACTTCATGGTAGGCAATAAGTCTTTTGCTTCTTCCATCTGTTAGAGGAGAACCTTCCATTCCAGCAACTATTCTATCAACTGAATCATCTATCTCTAATATACTTATTGACTTTTTTCTTCTTCTTGCTGTTAATATTGCTGCCTCATTTAATAGGTTGGCCAAGTCTGCACCAGTAAAACCTGGAGTCCTTCTTGCAATACTTTCTAAGGTTAAATCTTCTTGAAGCGTTTTATTTTTAGCATGAACTTCAAGTATTGATAATCTTCCTTTGATATCTGGAGCATCTACAGTGACTTGTCTATCAAATCTTCCTGGCCTCATTAAGGCAGAATCTAAAACATCTGGACGGTTAGTCGCCGCAATAATAATAATACCGCTATTTCCTTCAAAACCATCCATTTCTGTTAAAAGCTGGTTAAGTGTTTGTTCTCTTTCATCATTTCCTCCACCAATGCCAGCACCTCTTTGCCTCCCAACAGCATCAATTTCATCAATAAATATCAAACATGGGCTATTTTCTTTGGCCTTTTTAAAAAGATCTCTTACTCTGCTAGCTCCTACTCCAACAAACATTTCAACAAATTCTGAACCTGCTAGTGAGAAGAATGGAACTCCTGCCTCCCCGGCTATTGCCTTTGCTAAAAGTGTTTTACCTGTTCCAGGAGGGCCAACAAGTAAAACTCCTTTTGGAATACGTGCACCAACAGAAGTAAATTTCTCTGGTTTTTTTAAAAATGTAACTACCTCCTCAAGATCTTCTTTCGCTTCATTGACACCTGCTACATCATCAAAAACTACTCCAGTATCTGCATCCATAGCAAATCTAGCTTTTGATTTCCCAAATTGCATGGCTTGTCCTGGACCACCTGGCATCCCGTTAGATCTCCTGGCTAAAAGAATCAAACCTCCTATTAAAATAGCGGGAAATAAGAGATTACCAAGAATTCCCAAGGCTGGAGGAGCTGTTTTAACAGGATGAACATCAAAACTTATTCCTTCATTCTTTAGGTTATTTATTAATTCAGGAGTTAAACCTGGCAAATCTACTCTTAGTCTTTGTACCTTATTATCTAAATCTGAATCTACTGTTTCAACAACTGCATTTCTACCTCCATCAAAAATGTCAACTGATGTAACTCTTCCTGATTTAATGTAATCTAAAAATCTACCATAACTTACTCTCGCTACTGCAGTATTTTTAGGAGCTATCGTCGTCCCATTTGATTTTAAATTATCGATATTGCTTGTAGAAAGAAATTGATATGAAAGAGCGATAATTAAAATAATAGGAAGAGCCCATAAAAAAATTGTTTTAAATTTTTGATTCATTAATCTATTTCATTCAAATAAATCTGATTCTATAATGAATCATGTCTTATCGTTGATATTTTTTTAGATTTTTTTTTATAATAAACTAGCTAAGTGAATTACTAAATCAATAAATGAAATTTAATATTGAAGATAAAGTTAAACTTAAAGTTCCTTTATCTTACCTCAAAACTTCTGAAAACATGCCAATGCTTAGACCTCCTGAATTGGTGGCAATTGACGAAATTGGAGAAATTATATCTATAAAATCTCCAGAAACAGTAGAAATAAAATTTAGAAGAGGTTCTTTTTTAATCGATACCGACAAAATTGAAAAAATAACTAATTAAAATTTATTCATCCAACTTTCTTTGATTTTATTACATAATTTTTCATTTCCATAAATACTTAAAAATGGTTTTGAAAAATATTTGTTAGTTATTTTTAAAATATCCTCAGAATTAATATCTTCAATCTTCTTTAAACAATTCATATCAAAATCTGGATCTAAATCATTGCCAATTAATCGCACCCTTCTCTGTAAAATTTCATCCAATGTTTGATTAGAGATTAGAAAAGAACTTTTTAATTTTACTTTGGCTAGATTAATTTCCTTCTTAGGAATTAAATCTGAAATTAATTTTTCCCATAAGTTTATTAAGATTTTGAATCCTATGATTGCTTTTTCGTTTGATACCGAAAGGTATATTAAAAATGGAGAATTTTTTTGCCTAAAAGGATTAAATACTCCTACATCATAAGTTAAACCATTCTTTTCTCTGAACAATTTGAACAATACCGAGCTCATACCATATGCGAGATGCGATTCTAAAATTTTTAATGGTAAGTATTCAAGACTTGATTGTGAACATGTTTGATTCCCTAACATTAAAATGATTTGATTTGAATCTCCATGAGTACTTGCAAATCTATTTACATATTTGCAATTTTTTTGTATTGAATTATTTTTATTTTCAAAGTTGTTTTTATTTAAAAAATCAAAACTTTTGTTATTTATTAACAAATTATTAGAAATTAGATATTTATTTCTTTTTTTAAAATTCTGATATTCATTTAAAATATCATCATGTGTAATATTTCTAATATCTTCTTCATACCCAGAGGAATTATATGCGTAAGGGTGTTTTAAATATACAAGTTTTCGCCATTTTTCAAATACAATATTGAAAGGATTTTCTTTATCCTTTTTTAAGGTATTTATGGTGTTTTTCTTTACTTTTTGGAATTGGTTACTTAAAAGCAATGGTTTGTTTATTGTTAAATCTAATAAAGGTAAAAGTTTATAAAAATGCTCGTTTAGAGATTTTAGGCTGATTAACATACCATCCTCTAATGTTTCAAGATTTAATTCTGCTCCATGTGAATCGATATACTCTGAAAACTCTAAATTTTCAAAACCTTTGCACCCTCTTCCTAATAGTGTAAAAAGAATATTGTTTATCCCTTTTTTGCCTTCACCGTCTATGCTACTGCCCCCATTTATCCAAATCATAGCAATTGAAAAATCCCTAACAGTTTTCGTTTTTAAATATTTTTGTATCACTAGCTTGCTGAAGCAATTAATGTGAATTTATCTCTTGATAAAAAATTTATTATTTCTTTGAAATTCTCTATTTCACTCCAATATTCCAGATGAATATTTAAATCTTTTATAGAATTTTCTCTGCCCCACAAAAGCTCATTGCCGAAAAATGAGGCTATTTGAGTCGAAGTTTCAAGATTAAATATATAGTTGCTTTTAATGATATTTATTGCTTTCTTTAGCTCATTCCTAGTTAAGGTTTTACAACTGATCACTTCTTTAAGTATTTCATTAATTTCTTCCTCGACGTTTTTTAAATTTTTTTTGTCACAAGAGGCTTCAATAATTAATAAACCTCCTAATTCGCCGGTATTTACATCCACATATATTGACTGAACAAGATTCTTATCTTCTTTTAAAACTTTAACCAATCTGCTATTTCTTCCAAAGGAAAGTATCGAAGCTAAAATCTCTATCCCGATATTTATGCGTTGATTATTAAGGCTAGGTATTTTCCAAGCTATAAATATTCTAGAAAATTCAATATTTTTAAAATCAATTTCTTCTCTGCCAATTCTTGGAATTATATTTAACTTGTTTTGGGTTTTAGATTGAGATGTTAAATTTTGAACTTGATGAGAAAAGGTCTTTTCATAATATTCTTCAAAAACTCTATAGTGTAGATTTCCAGCAATAGCTATACAAAGATTTTGACTATTGTAGTAATTTTGATGGAATTTTTCTAGATCATTTATCTCTAATGATTGGACAACTTCTTCAGTACCTAAAATTGTTTTTCCATAACAAGTATTCATCCACACTCTGCTTAAAAAATAATTAAAAAGCTTTTCATCCGGTTGGTCATTTTGTTGTTTTATTTCATCAATAACAACACCTTTCTCTTTATAAAATTCATCATTATTAATGTTTGGCGATAAAACAATGTTTGTCAAAAGAGCTATTGATTCTTTAAAGTTGTTTTCAGGGACTAAAACATAGTAATGAACATCATCATACCCTGTTGATGCATTGCTAATTCCACCAAGAGATTCAATTTTATGATCAAATTCTCCTGGCATTAGTTTATTACTACCCTTAAAAATCATATGTTCCAAAAAATGAGCTGTTCCATTTTTACCTGATTCCTCAAATGCAGATCCTGCTTTAAACCAGAAATCCACGCATATTAAAGGTAATTCTTTATTTTCCACAAAAACGCATTTAGGTTTGCTTGAATGGTCTAAGTAATTAATTTCTCCGACGTTCATTGAAAATTTTTTTTACTTTATTATTTTGATACTTTTTACTCTTGTTGTCTAAATCTTTAACTAAAACTAAACTAATTGATCCACTTATTTTGACTTTATTGCAAAATATAAAAGGACATAGGTCTAAACTTAAAAACCTAGATCGTATAAATATAGATCCAAATCTTTCTAACATAATTTCTAATGAGGAAGGCCAAGAAGTTTATATAGAAAATGAATTTCATAAAGCAAAAGGGTTTAGAAAATTACATATTGAAGTCGCAGAATTTTCAAAACGTCTAAAGATTTTACATTGTGTATTTTTCCCAGACCCAAAATATGATATACCAATATTTGGGATTGATTTAGTTAAAACTAATGAACTGGTTTCAGCCGCAATCGTTGATTTATCCCCTTCATCAAAAAAACAAAATAAAAAATATGATAAATATCTTTCTTCTATTGATAAGAGCATTTTCAAATCTAAAAGGATGCTTCCAAAATGGGGAGATATTTTTTCAGAAAATGTACTTTTTGCTTCATTAAAAAATGAAAGTGAAAAAAATTATTTTTGTAAAATAGTAGATAATTATCTTTCGATTTTAGTAAAATTAAGTGAAAGGATTAGTCCTGATTATGATAAAGAAATAATTGAAGAAAGAATTAATTATCAAAGAAATTATTGTATTCAGCAAATGAAAAATGAAAAAACAAGTTTGGTTTTACTTCAATATTTTGACAAAAAATGGGTAGATTACTACATCAAAAAAATACTTTTTGACTTTTGATGGCTACAAATAATTTTAAAAATCAAATTTTTTATTTTCTGATACTTTTACCATTATCAATTGGAATTAGTTCCTGCTCACAAAGTAAAAAAATAAATTCTACAGTTGACAGCGAAATTAATTCTGAAGTTTTACCTTCAATAAAGGCAGTGGCAGCCTTAGGTCAACTTTCTCCAGCTGGAGAGATTAGACAATTAGCCGCACCCATTAGTCAAATTGGATCCTCTCCACGTTTATCCGAATTGTTAGTTAGAGAAGGAGATTTTGTAAAAAAAGGAACTGTACTTGCCATCTTTGAAAACAGAAAAAAATTAATTGCAGATCTTGAGAAAAAGAATAACCTTATCAAAACAAATAATTTAGAGATTTCATTAAAAGAAGATCAAATTAAGAGATATGAATTAGCAGTACAAAATTCGGCATATTCATTAGTTCAGCTTATTCAGAGAAAAGATGAATTGTTAAAATTAAAAAAACAAAAAATAATTAATGTAGGAGATAAAAAAAATATTGAAATAGATCTTTTTAACTCTAAATTGAGAAGTCCAATTGATGGCTATGTACTTTCAATTAACACAAGAGTTGGAGAAAGGCCCAAAAATGAAGGCATATTAGATATTGGATCAAGTCAGAATATGGAGGCCCTGATAGAAGTATATGAATCTGATATTAATAGAGTATTCATATCACAAAATGTAGAATTAACTAGTGAAAATGGAGGATTTAAAAAAATTCTTAAAGGCGAAGTAATTAGAATTAGTCCTCAAGTAAAACAAAGAAAAGTTTTATCTACAGATCCTACAGGTGATGCTGATGCACGTATTATTGAAGTTCTTGTAAAGTTAAATGAGGAATCGATAAAACTAGTAAGAAATTATACTGGCATGAAGGTCATTGCAAAATTCCTACCTTTATGAAATTTTCATTCATAAAATTCAGGAAAATTCCTTTAGCATGGTTGTTACTTACAAGACAGCCACTCAGATTAATAGTTGCAATTGCAGGAATTAGCTTCGCAGGAATTTTAATGTTTATGCAATTAGGCTTTCGAGATGGCTTATTTGACACTAGTGTAACTATTCATAAACTTTTAGATGCTGATCTTGTTTTGATAAGTCCCAGATCAAAAAGTTCTATAAGTATGAGTGGATTTCCAAAAAGAAGATTGATTCAAACTTTAGCCTTAGAAGATGTGGAGAAGACTGCACCTGTTAACTTAACTTATCTTCTTTGGAGAAATCCAGAAAATTTAAAAACAAGATCAATCTTAACCTTAGGATTTAACCCTTCAGACTCTCTTCTACTTGATGATGGATTTTCAAAAAAGGCTGATAAACTTAAAAATCCAGGAAGAGTTCTTTTTGATAAACTTTCAAGACCAGAATTTGGTCCTATTGAACAATGGTTTGTCTCAGATAAAAAAGTAGAAACAGAAGTTGCCGGGAAAAGAGTTATAGTTGAAGGGCTTGTTGAGTTGGGACCTTCCTTTGGGGCGGATGGAAACCTAATAACGAGTAGGGAGACATTTTTAAGACTTTTTCCAGCTAATCCAAAAGGAAGTATTGAAATAGGATTAGTAAAACTTCGAAGTAGCTCTAACCCTATTTTGGTATCTAAAATATTAAATAATTCTCTACCTAACGATGTACGAGTTTTGACCAAAGATCAATTTATAGAATTTGAAAAAAATTATTGGAAAAATAGTACTGCGATTGGATTTATATTTAGCTTAGGAGCTTTGATGGGCTTTGTAGTTGGATGTGTTGTTGTTTATCAAATTCTTTATAGCGATGTTACTGATCATCTTCCTGAATATGCAACCTTGTTGGCGATGGGATATAGGTTAAAGTCTCTTTTCTTTGTTGTAGCCAGAGAGGGCTTTTTATTGGCATTATTTGGCTATTTACCTGCTTATTTTTCCGGCCAAATACTTTATTCAGTTGTTAGGAATTCTACAAAATTACCTATAATAATGGATGCTAATAAAACAATCTTAATTTTTATTTTGATTTTAATTATGTGTATGGGTTCTGCTGGAATTGCTATGCGTAAACTAGTTGATGCTGATCCCGCAGAAATATTTTAAACGTAATAATTAATATGCCAAAAACTTTAAAAAAAGAACATACAAATTTAAAAACTGTTTCCATTAATAATTTGAGTCACTCCTATGGAAAAGATGAGAATAAGAAAAAAGTTCTTAATAATGTTAATTTCTTTATTGAAAAAGGCGAATTAGTTCTTTTGAAAGGACCCTCTGGATGCGGTAAAACAACACTTTTAACATTGATTGGTGCTCTGAGAACTTGTCAAAGCGGTGACTTGACGGTTTTAAATAATCAATTAAATGGAGCGTCAAGAAAAACAAGACAAAGACTTCGAAGAAATATTGGGATGATTTTTCAGGGACATAACTTGCTCAGATGTTTAACAGCAGAACAAAATGTTCAAATGGGTGCAGATTTACTTAATGATTTAACTTATTTACAAAGAAGAGAAATTGCAAGAAAGTGGTTATCAGCCGTTGGACTGGCAGATCATCATAAAAAGCTACCAGGCGATTTGTCTGGAGGTCAGAAACAAAGAGTTGCAATTGCAAGGGCTTTATCTGCTAATCCCAAACTTTTACTAGCGGATGAACCAACTTCAGCTTTAGATAGTGTCACAGGAAGAGAAATAGTTTCTCTTTTAAAGAAATTAGCAAAGGAACAAAATTGTTCTGTACTTATGGTTACACATGATCCAAGGATTTCAGATATGGCGGATAGGATATTAAACATGGAAGATGGTAAAATATTTAATGCTCCTGGTGAGCTAAGATAGTAAAAAGTAAAAAAATTATGTCAAAGAGAAGGAATTTAAAAAAAGAAAAGCAAGATCGTAACCGTGCATACGCTAGAAAGTTCAAGAAAAGAAAGCTGAGAACTGATGGTAGGCCTGATGGCAGTCAGGTAACAGGAACTGCTAATAACGGTGGGGCTGCTGATTAGGAACACTTTTGTTTTTTTTTAATTTTAAATCCTGTATATTAAATAACGGATAATATATGGTTATGAATGCGAGCGTTATTATACCTACGTATAATAGAAAATCAATATTAGAGAAATGTCTTAAAGCTCTTGAAAAACAGATTCTAAACGACGTTATTAGTGATTATGAAATAGTTGTTGTTGATGATGGTTCTACTGATGGAACTCCTTCTTGGATAAAAAGTAATAGTGAAATCCTTCCTCATGTTGTTTTATACGAGCAGGAACATAGTGGACCTGCATTAGGAAGAAACCTGGGTGTAATGAAATCAAAATATGAAATCATAATATTTATTGATAGTGATCTGATAGTTTTAGAAGACTTTCTAATCTGCCATGTTAATAAACTCTCATCTTCTTGGAAAAAAAATAATAAAAAATGTTTTACTTATGGTTCCGTAATAAACACTTCTAACTTTGAAAATCCAGAAAGTGAAAAATATAAATTAACTGATGTTTCATTTGCATATTTTGCTACTGGAAATGTTGCTATATCTAAAGAATTACTTTTAAATGTTGGTTTGTTTGATAACTCTTTTAGCCTTTATGGATGGGAAGATTTAGAGTTGGGAGAAAGATTAAAAAAAATTGGGACAAAATTAGTTAAATGTCCCAAAGCAGTAGGATTTCATTGGCACCCTCCTTTTGATTGTGGACAAATTAAATCATTAATATCTCAGGAAAAAGAAAGAGCAAGGATGGCCTTGCTTTTTTATAAAAAACATTCAAATTTGAGAGTTAGATTTATGATCCAATTAACCCCTATTCATAATTTACTTTGGGAAATAATGTGCCTGGGGGGATTCATAACTATTAACAAACTATTTCCATTATTAAAATTTCTTATTTATTCAGGTAGAAATAGAATGGCATTAGAAATTGTAAGAATACCTCTTAATTTAATTTATGTTAGAGAACTGAGAAAATTAATATGAATTTAAAAGTTTAATTTCATAAGCAAATTCTTTAAGGGATACTGATTGTTTGTTATAGTAAATAAAACTTAAAACCACACATCTGACAGTTTCGGGTGATTTAAATATTTAAATTTCCCGTCGGATGGAGGCTAACCCGAAACTTTTTAAACATGGCTGTTGTATCTCTATCTGAAATGATGGAAGCTGGTGCTCATTTTGGGCATCAAACTAGACGTTGGAATCCCAAAATGTCTAAGTATATTTATTGCGCGAGAAACGGGGTTCATATTATTGACCTTGTTAAAACCGCTTTATGCATGAACAATGCTTATAAATGGACTAGGAATGCTGCAAAGAGTGGAAAAAGATTTCTTTTTGTTGGAACAAAGAAGCAAGCTTCAGATGTTGTCGCTCAAGAAGCAGCAAGGTGTGGTGCTGCGTACGTAAATCAGAGGTGGCTAGGAGGTATGCTCACTAACTGGACTACTATGAAAGCTAGGATAGAAAGATTGAAAGATCTTGAAAGAATGGAAAGCAGTGGTGCTATTGCTATGAGACCTAAAAAGGAAGCTGCTGTTTTGAGAAGAGAATTAGAGCGCTTGCAAAAATATTTAGGCGGTCTCAAAGGCATGAGAAGATTACCCGACGTAGTTGTTCTTGTAGATCAAAGAAGAGAATCTAATGCTGTTCTTGAAGCTAGAAAATTAGATATTTCTTTGGTATCAATGTTAGATACTAACTGTGATCCTGATTTGTGTGAAGTTCCTATTCCATGCAATGATGATGCAGTGAGATCTGTTCAACTAATATTAGGACGACTTGCAGATGCAATTAATGAGGGTAGAAAAGGTTCTAATGAGCAAAGAAAAAATTAATTCTACCCTTCAAAATAAACAAAAAATTTATCTTTATAAATGGGAAACATTACAGCAAAATTAGTCAAAGATCTTAGAGATAAGACTGGAGCCGGCATGATGGATTGCAAAAAGGCTTTAAAGGAAACAGAGGGAAATGTTGAAAAAGCCCTAGAATGGTTAAGAAAAAAAGGCATAGCAAGTGCTGAAAAGAAATCTGGAAGAGTTGCTGCAGAAGGTTCTATTGGCAGTTACATTCATACGGGTTCAAGAGTGGGAGTTCTATTAGAACTAAATTGTGAAACTGATTTCGTTGCTAGAGGTGATATCTTTCAATCTCTTTTAAAGGATGTATCAATGCAAGTAGCTGCATGTCCCAATGTAGAGTATGTATCTATTGATGAAATACCTAAAGATGTTGTGGAGAAAGAAAAAGCTATAGAAATGGGAAGAGATGATTTGTCTGGCAAGCCAGAAAATATTAAAGAAAAAATTGTTGAGGGAAGAATAGCTAAAAGATTAAATGAGTTAGTCTTGCTTTCTCAGCCTTATATAAAAGATAGTTCACTTACAGTTGAGGAACTAGTAACACAAGCCGCTGCAAAAATTGGTGAAAATATCAAAGTGAGGCGTTTTACAAGATATACATTAGGAGAGGGTATTGAAAAGAATGAAATGGACTTTGCCGATGAAGTCGCTTCTTTAAAGTCAAACTAGAAATTTGAATAATAGCATT
Organism: Prochlorococcus sp. AG-442-M23; assembly: GCA_003209655.1. Taxonomy (GTDB): domain Bacteria; phylum Cyanobacteriota; class Cyanobacteriia; order PCC-6307; family Cyanobiaceae; genus Prochlorococcus_A. Next base: position 63,961 of record QCPW01000002.1, read on the forward strand.
AAAGTAAGGAACTCAAAAGAAGTGAAAATTCAGCTCAAGAGAGCTGAGGTGCAAAAAAATAAAATAATAAAAAATATTTATAAAGAATATGAGATTTATTTTACGATTGTTAGGGAATTCATCCTTTCTTCTGCCAAAAAAGGCATATTAGATATTTATTCAGACTTATCTATAGCTGATAGTAATTGTTCATTAAATAAAGGTGAAATATTTAACTTTTTAAATAACAATATAAGCTATCTTATTAATTCAAAATTACCTTTATTAACTATTGAACAATTAAAGTTAGGAGATATTAGTGATCCCAAAAATCTACAATTAAATGAAAAATCATTAAAAGAATTGTTAGAAATTAAAGAATATCAAGAAGCAGGTTTTTATGATGAGAATCAACTTATTTCAACACAATCCTTTCAATTTAATTGCGATATCAATTCAAATTCATACGAATATTATGAAATTCCAAGTGAAGACGAATCTTTATCCTTAAATTTAGATAAAAATATTTATATAGATGCTTGTTCTAAAAAATATAATTTTAAAAATATTAATTATGAAAAAAATATTCCTGATTCTGTTCTTCAAACAATAGATGAAACTAAATCTAATAAATTAAATTATGATAATGAAGTTAATGATTTATCCATATCAACTAATAATTTAAAATTCTTTCAAAATATTGATAAATCTTTTAGTCATTTATTATTGAAACTTTCATATAATATAAATCTAGAATTATTTAAAATAAATCTAATAAAGAAAACTTTAAGTGAAGATACATTTAAAATCTTATCTAATATTAATAAAGATAATATAATTCAATATCCTCATCCCTTCGTCATTAAATATATTTTAGCTCCAAAGAAGTTATCAAATCATAGTAATAAATATTCTGATATCTTTTTATTTAACATGTCTTATATTGAATTAGAATTTAATAATTTAGAACTTTCGATATGTAGAAATAATATAAATGAATTAAAAAATAGATTTAGATTAATAAATAAAAAACAACTATATTGGAAAAATAAGGAACTTTCCTTATAGATATTTAATTAATATCTAATTTTATCTTTCTGATAAAGTGAATTATAGTAAAGAATACATAGATTTAATAAAGAATTGGATAAGACCACTTCAAAAATCTCTTACTCTTGAATCAGAAAATAAATTTTCAAATTTACTTGGTAGAAAACAATTTTTTAATGATTATCTCTATGAATCATTAGGTAATATAGAAAATCTAAAATTAACCGAAGAATTTATTGAATTATTTAGTCAATTTAAAATTAGATATTATGAATATGATAATTTAGATACTAATCAAAGAAAAAGACTTGTAATTGATACTAGAAAAAGTCTATTTAAGTTAGGTAAATCTATTGATGTATATATTTCTGATAAAAAAAATAGTAGTTATTATTCAAAAATCATAGATTCTAATCTATCTTTAAAATCAGATATTGGCTTAATAAAAAATATTGGCAAGGTTAATAAAAATAAGCTAAATGAATTAGGGATTTTTAATATAAAAGACTTAATCAACTATTTCCCAAGAACTTATTTAGATTATACAAATAGAGTTAAAATAAATAATTTAAAACCAGATAATTTATATACTTGTATAGCTACAATTAAAAAGTTTTTTATTTATAAAAGTCAAAAAAATAGTAATTTATCAATAATGAACATAGTTATTTTCGATGAGACCGCATCTATAAAAGTTACAAAATTTTTTTTAGGAAAAAGATTTAGATCCTATTCTTTTTTTTCATCTCAGAAGTCTTTATTTGCGCCTGGTACCAAATTAGCTGTTTCCGGGAAAGTCAAAGTATCTGAGTATGGAAAGAATTTTGTGGACCCACAAATTGAAATTCTAAACAATAATGATGAATCTCTTAATTTTTCTGGAAAGATTATGCCTTTATATTCCCTATCAGAATCTTTTTCAAATATGAGTTTTATAAAATTGATTAAAAAAGTAATTATTTATTCAAAATATTATCCAGACTTGCTTACTAAAAAACAACTTAATTCATTATCTTTATTATCAAAAAGTGAATCCTTAATAAATATACATTTACCTCCAAATCAGGAAGCTTTAACCAAATCAAAAAAAAGATTGTTATTTGATGAATTATTCCTCTTACAAATGAAGTTTTTATTGAGAAAAAGAAAGAATAATAAAAAATTTACGACAAATAAATTAATTCAAAAAAAATTTTTACTTCAAGATTTTTTAAATAAAGTTCCTTTTCAATTAACGAAGTCTCAGGAAAAGGTAATTGATGAAATTAAATATGATTTATTAGACTCGTCCCCTATGTCTAGATTACTACAGGGAGATGTTGGTAGTGGTAAAACTATTGTTGCAATTATTTCTCTTTTGCTTGTCCTAGAAAAAAATCAGCAAGGAGCATTAATGGTCCCTACTGAAGTTCTTGCTACACAGCACTATAAAAATTTAATAGCTTATTTAAACCCACTTTTCGTTTCGGTAGAACTTCTTACAGGTAATACCCCATCAAAAAAGAGAAAAGAAATACTAACGAATTTAAAAAATGGGATGGTAGATATTCTTGTTGGTACCCATGCATTATTTGAAGATAAGGTCATTTTTAATTCATTAGGGATGGTAGTAATAGATGAACAACATAGGTTTGGGGTCACACAAAGAAACCGATTACTTAAAAAAGGTGACAATACTAATTTGTTATCAATGACAGCTACTCCAATACCCAGGACTCTTGCTTTATCCCTTTATGGTGATTTAGATATTAGTCAGATTACAGAACTCCCCCCAGGAAGAGTTCCAATAACTACAAAAATAATTTCAGAAGATGAGTTAGAGGATTTATTTAAAAATGTTGTGGATGAAATACAAAAAGGAAAGCAAGCTTATGTAATTTTGCCATTAATTGAGGATTCTGAAAAAATGAACCTAAGTTCTGCAAAAAAAATTTTTAAATATCTATCAGAGAAGATCTTTAAAAAAAATAGGGTTGGACTATTACACGGAAAATTAAACTCTGAAGAAAAGAAAAATGTAATTAATTCATTCATAAGAAATGAAATTAGTATTTTAGTTTCTACAACAGTTATTGAGGTTGGAATTGATGTGCCTAATGCATCTATTATGTTTATTTATAACTCGGAAAGATTTGGGTTGTCTCAGTTGCATCAATTAAGAGGGAGAGTTGGTAGAGGATCGCATAAATCATTTTGCTACTTAGTAACGTCTGAAAATAACGGTTCAGAAAATAAAAGACTAGGTGTTTTAGAAAAATCTAATGATGGTTTTTATATCGCGGAAAAAGATTTAGAATTGAGAGGACCAGGCCAACTATTAGGATATAAACAGTCAGGATTACCAGATTTTGTATTGGATAACTTACCAAATAATAAAATTTTAATTGAGATGGCACGGGAAGAGGCTATGAAGGTAATAAACGATGATCCGGATTTAAGAAATAATATTTTATTGAGAAATTTACTAATTGATAATTCTGAAAACAAATTTATACATGATTTTTTAAATTAAGACCTCATATTTGTTAATTTTATAAAATATGCAAATATAAGATTATTAGGATAAATCTATTGAAAATTTGGAATGAAATACCAATTGAAGAGAATAAAGATAAATTAATAGATATACCTAGTTGCTTTAAATTTTTTAGTCCTCATCCTTATTATTGTTTGGGTGCTCCTTATAATCTAGATAAGGGTATTTGGAAATTAAGAGAGGAAGTTGTTAAAAGATTAATAAAAGTAAATGACTATTTAAAATTAAAAAATAATGGTTTTTACCTTTTGATTTATGACAGTTGGCGACCTATCGAAGTGCAAGAATTTATGTTCAATAGAGAATTTAGGTTGGCGTGTGAAAGGTTAGATATTGATGCTTCTGTAAAAGATATGGCAAGATATCCCTTGATAAAAAAGAAAGTCGAGGAATATTGGGCATACCCATCGTTTGATAAAAGATTTCCTCCGCCTCATTCAACTGGAGGCGCTTTGGATATTACTTTGAGTGATAAATACGGTAATATTGTAAATATGGGAAGTGATATTGATCAGATGGATGAAAAATCAAAACCAGATTTTTATAATAATGTTGATAAGGAAGAGGCAATTATCTATAACGATAGAAGAAATTTATTAAAAGAAATTATGCTTGAATTTGAATTCGTCCAGCATCCTAATGAATGGTGGCATTTTAGTTATGGGGATCAATTATGGGCTTGGAAGAATAAAAAAGCTAGTGCTATATATGGAAAAATCTAAACCTTAATCAATTTCTTTTAGTAAATTTATAGTTAAAGAATCATTTTGATTATTTATAAAATCCCCAAAATCTTCCCCCGAATTACTTTTCTTCCAGCATTCTAATAGAGGTTTAATGGTTTTTTCTAAATCATCAAGATCCATGCTCTGTAAGTAAGGCTTGGCTAACCTTTGGAGGTTTTTACTGCCTCCTAACCATAATTGATATTTGTTTTGTCCACTACCAACAAGAGCTAGTTCTGCCATATAAGGTCTTGTACATCCGTTTGGACATCCTGTCATTCGAAATAATATTGTCTTTTCTATGTTCATGTCATTTAGTAACTTTTCTATTCTAGTTAGTATTTGAGGTAAAATTCTCTCAGCTTCGGTAATGGCTAATCCGCAAAGAGGAAGGGCCGGACATGCTAAAGCATGTCTTTGGATTTCATTAATATCGTTAAGATTTTTATATCCAATCTTAATTAAAGCCTTGTTAATTTTATTTTTGTTTTCATTAAGAATATTACAAAGCAAGATATCCTGATTCGGAGTAAGCCTTATATCAAGATCATTTTCTTTGACAATATCTTTTATGAGTGATTTCTTATTTCCAGAGAGTCTTCCTGATAATAAAGGTAATCCAACAAATGAATAATCTTTATTTTGTTTATGCCACCCTAGATAATCAATTAATTTATTTTCGGGTTCTTTTCTTAAAGGCATTATTTCTTTTTTAAAGTACTTATCTGAAAGTATTTTTTTAAACCATTTTATACCTTTCCTATGCAGAAGGTATTTCATTCTTGAATTTTTCCTTGATTTTCTATCACCATAATCTCTTTGTACGGCAACGATACTTTGAATTAATTCATAGATGTCATTATTTGGTACATAACCAAGTGGATCTGCAATTCTTGCAAATGTCTCTTCATTTTTATGAGTTCTACCCATCCCTCCACCAACATAAAAATTACAGCCTTCCAATTCTCCCTCTTTTGAAGTGAATGCGACTATTCCAATATCATTGGTAAGAAGATCAACAGAATTATCACCTGGTACAGTGACAGCACATTTAAACTTTCTTGGCAGGTATGTAGAACCATAAAGGGGCTCCTCTTTGGTCCCGCTAAAAACATTCTCTGTAAACTGTAACTTTCTATTCTTAGTAATTTCTTTATCTGGTTTTATTTTATATTCCAAATCTCCGTCAGCCCAAAGTTCTAAAAATGTTCCTTGTCCTGCTACAGGCGTTAAAAGGTCAGCAACCTTAACTGCTAAAGTTCTTGCTGTTATGTATTCCGGCGTTTCAAAAGGCGCTGCTGGAGCCATAACATTTCTATTTATGTCTCCACACGCAGCTAATGTGGATCCCATAGAACTTACTATAGATTGAATAACTTCCTTAAGATTGTCTTTCCTAATTCCATGCATTTGGAAGGCTTGTCTTGTTGTAGCCCTAAGCGTGCCGTTACCAAGTTCATCAGATAATTTATCTAAAGCTATAAATAATTTTCCAGGTATTTCCCCCCCAGGACTTCTAAGCCTGAGCATCATCTGCCAATCTTTATTTTTGCCAGGTCGTCTATTTTCTCTATTGTCTTGTTGATAACTTCCATGAAATTTCAATAACTGAACAGCGTCATTTGTAAAATGGTCGCTTTCATTTTTTAATTCACTCGCGAGCGGTTCCTTCAGAAATTGACTATCTTTCTTAAAATTCTCAAATTTAGAAACTTCTAGACCATTTGCTAAACAAACAGTATCTTGTTTGGTAATTTCTTTTTTCTTTTTTACTTTCTCAACTTTGATCAAGGGACCAAAACATATCTCTTTTTATACATTAGCGAAAAGCTTATTTAACCGGTAGTAAATTATAGTTGTAATAGCCATAATTTTTTCTTGTCAAAATATTTACTTGAGATAGGTACAGAAGAGTTGCCAGCAAATTTTTCTCATTCTGTAGTAAACCAAATTAAATCTTTAATAAAATTTGAATTTGATAAAAAACTTATCAAATATAAAGATATTATTTGCACTTCCACACCAAGAAGAATAGTGCTATTTCTTGAAGGCTTAGTTGACTATTCTGAAGATACGACATTAATAAAAAAAGGTCCTAAAGCAACCACTGCATTTATAAATGGAGTCCCAACTAATGCTGCTTTAGGTTTTGCAAATAGTTTAGGAATAAATATAGAAGACCTTGAAATAAAAGAAACAGAAAAGGGTGATTTTGTATTTGGGAAAAAAATTGAGAAAGGAAAGTCTACAAGGTCTACTTTATCTTCAATAATTCCTAAATTAATAAAAAATTTGCAAGGGCCCAGATTTATGAAATGGGGATATAGTGACTTTAAATTTTCAAGACCTATCAGATGGGTTGTCTCACTTTATAATGATGAAATTCTTGACTTTCTATTAGATGAATTAGATCCTAAGATCTCCATAGGTAATAAATCAAGAAGTCACCGATTATTTAATAAAGTTATAGAAATTAATAGTCCAGACAATTATTTTGAATTAATGGCAAAAAATGGAGTGCTGGTTAAAAGAAAGGAAAGGAAAGATAAAATTTTAAATCTTATAAATCTAGAATCTGAATCGGAAAATTTAAAACCTGATCTCTCTGAAGATTTACTTAACGAGCTTACTGATTTAGTTGAATCACCTAGTCTAATAAAAGGTAGTTTTGATAAACTTTTTCTTAGTTTACCTGTTGAAGTCCTCTCAACAGTAATGAAAAGTCATCAACGATATATCCCTCTACTGAAAAAAAATATAATATTTTCTAAATTAGAATTGAGTTCTGAAAGAATTATAAGTACAAATTTCCTTGTCATTTCGAATGGTTTAAAAGAATCTAATAATATTATTTCTAGAGGGAACGAAAAGGTATTAAAGGCAAGATTTTCTGACGCAAAGTTTTTTGTAGAGAGTGATAAACAAGTTTCTTCCAATGAAAGAAATCAAAAACTAAAATCTGTTTCTTATTTAAAGGGAATGGGTAATGTTTTTGAAAGGGTAGAAAGAATTCAGGTTATTGTAGAAAAGATAATAAAGTTTTTAAATGACCAATCTTTAGATAGTAAACAAATAAAAGAGGCTGCAAGGAACTGCAAAAACGATTTATGTAGTGAAATCGTTTATGAATTTCCTGAATTGCAGGGGATAATGGCAGGAAAATATTTACGAAATGAAGGCTTCAGTAAGGAAATTTGTATAGCTGTATCTGAACATTATCTGCCTTGTTTTTATAAAGATGATTTACCTTCTACAAAATACGGAGCTATTGTTTCAATTTCTGACAAGATAGAAACTTTAATAAGCATATTTATTTCTGGGAAAAGACCAAGTGGTTCATCTGACCCTTATGCATTAAGAAGAAATTTGAATGGGATTATTCTAATTATTTGGCAATTTGAGCTGGATTTATCAATTGAAAATATTTTTGAGGAACTTCTCAAATATTGGAAAGTTTCTCTACCAAATTTAAAGTTTGAGAAAGAAAAAGTTTTAAATGATTTAATTGAATTTTCTAATCAAAGAATTGTTAACCATCTTGAAGAATTATCAATTGATAAGGATTTAATTAAAGCAACCTGTTTTATGAACCCCTCTAATGCAAAAGAAAGAATCATTAATATTTTGGATTTAAAAAATAGAATTAATGCAATTATAAAACTTAGAAAAAAAGCAAATTTTCCTGAAATTCAAAAAGTAATCTCTAGAATTAGTAAACTTGCTGAAAATGGAAAACTTAATACAACAATATTTTCATCTTTAGATTATGTAAATCCAGATCTTTTTGAAAAAGATTGCGAAAATAAGGTATTTGAATTTATTAAAGAAATAGAAAGTCTGATTTCCTTAGCAAGTTTTGATTACTTTAAACTTTTTAATCTATTTGAAATCAATACTAGAAATCTTAATGAACTTTTTGATAATGAAAAGGGTGTGCATATTATGGCAGAAAATCCTGAAATTAGAGATAATCGACTAAATTTACTATGCTTGATAAGGAATTACTCTTTAAAAATTGCTGACTTCAGACTTCTTTAACTCTTTACTTTAATTCCCCCTTTTATTGAATAATTTTTAAGCATTTTTTCGACTTCTTTGTCTTCTCTTACAGCACTATTAACAGGTTTGTACTTTAATGGAGCGAGTGCCTTACCTCTTAAAATTGATCCAAGCGTAAGCATGGTAATCTTTAGTTGTTGAAGAGGTTTCATAGAAACAACTTTTTTGTATAAGTAACTATCAAAAGTTAATCTTTGAACATCCATATCATCACACATTTCAACAAAAGCTTCTCTAGCAGAATCATTTCTATAAAAAATATTTTGAAGAATTTCTAATACTTTATATGTCGTGCCATATTTTTTATCCCATTTTTTTAGGTAATTTTTTAAATCGCTTTCTGATGGGATCTCCTGACCATTTTTCGAGGCACTCACGATTTCTTCAGCACACATTCTTCCACTTTTTGCAGCGAAATATATACCTTCACCAGAACTTTTAGTGACATAGCCAGCAGCATCACCCACTAAAGCCATTCTTCCTACAACTCTTCTAGGTCTTGGATGCTCGGGAATTGGATGTGCTTCAACTTTAATAACTTCTCCATTAACAAGCCTTTTTTTTGCTCTATTCCTTACTCCTTCTTGAAGACCTTTAATTAAGGATTGATTCTTTTGCATTGTTCCTGTCCCTACAGCGACATGATCATATTTAGGAAACACCCAACCATAAAAGTCAGGAGAAACATCAGTCCCTACGTACATCTCTGCGAGGTCTTCGTAGTAACTCATTTCTTCTTTAGGTAATTTTATTCTCTCTTGGAATGCAATAGCTACTTTGTAATCGCCTGCATCCATAGCTTTAGCAACTCTGCTGTTAGCGCCATCTGCTCCGATTAAAAGGTCTACAGTAAGTTCTTTTAGTTCTCCTTTTTTATCTCCAGAAGAGAAATCAGAATAAGAAAGTTTATATGGACCTTGGTTATTATTCCCAGTATCAATTGATGTAACTAATCCATTAATTAATGTTGCTCCAAGTTCAGATGCCCTGTTTCTCATGAAAGCATCCATTACTTCTCTTCGGCACATTCCAATAAATTCATTATCACTTTTGCCGTATACGTCATCTAAACTAATATCAACTTCTCTATTGGAAGGAGATATCATTTTCATATGCCTTACTTTTCTATCAATAATTGATTCTGGTAAATTGAATTCCTCAACCATGCAGAGAGGAATGGCTCCTCCACAAGGTTTAGCATTGTCTAATTTTCTTTCAAAGAGCCAAGTTTGTATTCCAGATTTAGCAAGTATTTCAGCAGCACATGAACCACTTGGACCTCCACCAATAACAGCAACTCTCAACATATAAAAAAAAAGTATCCTATTAAAAAACTACATCAATTTCCTCGTAAAAGTGCATTTCGTAAATTAATAGTTAATATCGAAATATGTTTTTAAATTTAGCTTTTAATATTGGACCAAAAAGAAAAGGTAAATGAACCATTTGATATCCCTGTTGCAGAAAGGCAATATTTAGAAGATCAGAGCCCAAAGTTTAATAAAATTCTAATTCCAATTGTGCCAGTTTTATTACTATTTTTTTCTATTATGGGATTCAGATTGAATCAAAATTCAAAACTAAGTCCTACTGCAAATATCAATATTCAAGATGCTAATAATAACGATCACAGTATATTAGGCCACCTACCATATGATGAAATTTCAAAAGAAAAACTTGTAGTTATTGAACCTAATATTGAAGTTCATATAGATATGAGAGAATCTTTACTGCAAATGAAAGAGGATGCAAAAAATGATGGGATATTTTTGGTTTTTTTAAGTGGGTATAGATCAATAAATTTACAGGAAGAAATTTTTTATTCTTTAAAATCTATTAGAAATCAAGTTGCTACAGAAAGAGCGAGGGTATCTGCCCCTCCTGGATATTCTGAACATAGCACTGGTTTTGCTATAGATATTGGTGATTTTAATAAACCAGAAACAGATTTTGAAGTTGAATTTGAAAATACTGATGCCTTTAAATGGTTAAAAATGAATGCTGCAAAGTATCATTTTAAATTATCTTTCAACAAGAATCATAATAATGTTGATTATGAGCCTTGGCACTGGAGATACGAGGGATCAATTGAAGCTCTAAAAGTTTTTGAAGCATCAAATAGGAAGTTAATTAAAACAAAAAAAAATTTCGAAAACTAAAAAATTTTATATTTGATTTTCAAAGTCTTGGAGGTAATTTCTTCAGAATAAGCATTCTTTGAGTTAGCCTTGATATAATCAACTATTGGTTTGTTAGTTTTTCGATGTCATCCTCAATTAAAGAAATAAGAAATGTAGCAATAATAGCTCATGTAGATCATGGAAAAACAACCCTTGTCGATGCATTATTATCTCAATCTGGAATTTTTAGAGATAATGAAGTTGTTCCAACTTGTGTAATGGATTCTAATGATTTAGAGAGAGAAAGAGGTATAACAATTCTCTCAAAGAATACAGCTGTTAACTATAAAAACACAAGAATTAATATTATTGATACACCAGGTCACGCTGACTTTGGAGGAGAGGTTGAAAGGGTTTTGGGTATGGTAGATGGTTGTCTGTTAATAGTTGATGCTAATGAAGGTCCAATGCCTCAAACAAGATTTGTTTTAAAAAAAGCCTTAGAAAAAGGACTTAGACCTATAGTTTTCGTAAATAAGATTGATAGACCAAGAGTTGTACCGGAAATCGCAGTGGATAAAGTTCTTGACTTATTTCTTGAATTAGGTGCTGATGACGATCAATGTGATTTCCCCTATTTATTTGGGAGCGGCTTATCTGGCTTCGCAAAAGAAGAAATGGAATCAAAGAGTGATAATATGATGCCACTTTTTGAATCTATTCTCAGGCATGTTCCTCCACCTGTTGGAGATCTAAAAAAGCCATTACAACTCCAAATTACAACTTTAGATTATTCTGATTTTTTAGGAAGAATTGTTATTGGCAAGATTCACAATGGAACAATTCAAAATGGTCAACAAGCATGTTTAATTAAAGAAAATGGGAAAACTATCAAGGGTAAAGTAAGTAAATTATTAGGATTTGAAGGATTACAAAGAATAGATATTGAAGAAGCTTTTGCAGGGGATATTGTGGCTGTTTCTGGTTTCGATGATGTAAATATTGGGGAAACAATTGCTTGTCCTGAATCTCCTCATCCACTTCCTTTAATTAAGGTTGATGAGCCTACATTAAATATGACTTTTGTCGTAAATGATTCTCCGTTTGCTGGAAAGGAAGGGAAATTTGTTACTAGCAGACAATTAAAAAATAGATTGGAAAGAGAATTATTAACAAATGTAGCCCTAAGAGTTGAGGAAACTGAATCACCTGATAGATTTTCCGTTTCTGGTAGAGGTGAACTACATTTAGGGATTTTGATAGAAACAATGCGAAGGGAAGGTTTTGAATTCCAAATTTCACAACCTCAAGTTATTTTTAGAGAAATTGATGATGTTCAATGTGAACCTATAGAAACATTAGTTTTAGATGTGCCAGAAGTAGCTGTGGGTCCTTGTATTGAAAAGCTTGGGTCTAGAAAGGCAGAGATGAAAAATATGCAGACAAGTTCAGATGGTAGAACGCAATTAGAATTTCTTGTTCCATCAAGAGGTCTTATAGGTTTTCGTGGAGAATTTGTTCGAATTACTAGAGGAGAAGGAATAATGAGTCATTCTTTTTATGAATATAAGCCTAAAGTAGGAGATTTTGAGACCAGAAGAAACGGAGTGCTAATTTCCTTTGAGGAGGGCGTTGCTACATTCTATGCATTAAAAAATGCTGAGGATAGAGGTGTTTACTTTATCAAACCTGGAGTAAAGGTTTATAAAGGTATGATTATTGGCGAGAACAATAGATCACAAGATTTAGAGTTAAATGTCTGTAAAACGAAGCAATTGACAAACATGAGATCAGCGGGGGCAGAAGAATTGGATACTTTACAATCTCCAGTAGATATTACTCTTGAAAGAGCGTTAGAGTATATAGGACCTGATGAAATGTTAGAGGTAACACCTGATTCTATAAGAATGAGAAAATTAAAAAAGAAGAAGCTCTTAAAAAAATAAAATGTTATGAGAGAGGTAACTGTAGATAATTTCGAGAGTAATTTATTAAATGCTTTAAATCTTTTTAATAATCAAGAATGGTATGAAGCTCATGATGCTTTTGAAGAAATATGGAATACACTAGATGGAGATGAAAGACAAATCATACAAGGCATACTTCAAGTTTCAGTTTCTCAATTTCACTTAAGTAGGGGAAATATGAATGGAGCAATTATATTACTTGGAGAAGGTTTAGGAAGGATAAAAAATAGAACTAATATTAATTTAGGAATAGACCTAGAAACTTTTTGCGAATCTCTTGAGGAATTATTAAGAAAACTTCAATACAGAGAGGAAATAAAAGAGAATGATAAACCTTATTTAACGAGAAAAGATAAAAATGAGTTTTGAAATTATAAATATATCTCTAACAATTGATGGGAAATCTATAGTTAATGATGTCTCAATAAAAGTATCTCCCGGAGAGGTTGTTGGTTTAATGGGCCCAAATGGTGCCGGCAAAACTTCAACTTTTAATGTCGCAGTTGGGAATTTAAAACCTGATAAAGGAGATGTTGTTATTAACAATAAATCAATAACAAATTTATCATTACCAAGTAGAGCAAGACTTGGTTTGGGATATTTAACGCAAGAAGCAAGTATCTTTAGAGATCTTACAGTTAAGGAAAATATTGACTTAGCCTTACAAAGTTCCTTTTCTAGTAGGGCAATAGTAAGAAATAAGAGAGAAAAAATAATTAATGATTTTAATTTAAATAAATTTGTTGATAGTTATGGTTATCAACTATCAGGAGGGGAGAGAAGAAGGTGTGAAATAGCAAGAGCGCTTTCAGTTGGTAGAAAAGGGCCAAAATATTTATTATTAGATGAACCTTTTGCAGGAATAGACCCTTTAGCTGTAAATGATTTAAAGAAACTTATAATTAAGCTTAGTAATGATGGGATGGGAATTCTAATTACTGACCATAATGTAAGAGAAACTCTACTAATAACCAATAAGTCATATGTTTTAAGTGAGGGGAAGATTCTAGCTTATGGATCATCAAATGAGCTTGCAAATAATCAAATAGTGAAAAAGTTTTATTTGGGGGACGATTTTTATCTTTGAGTATTTAATTGAGAAATAAATTTAAATTAAAATATTCGAAATAAGCATACATTATTTTGTTTGTTTTATTATTTTATAGTTATTAAAGCAAAATACAATCCTATATTCCACGAATGATACTTGATGGTTTTATAAAAAATTCAATTTACGATCCAGTATCTGTTCTAGGAATTTTAATTTTTTATTTTTTATTAATTAATTTACCTATTTCTTTATTCTCATTATTTAATAAAAAATTTTCGTCAAGTGTAAGATTTATTACTATTGCAATTAATCTCTTAATAGCTCTTCAGCTTCTCTCAAGATGGATTCTTTCTGAACATTTTCCTATTAGTAACTTATATGAATCTCTTTATTTCTTGGTTTGGGGTATAACTCTTGGTCAATTATTAATTGAGAATGAATATCCTATTCCGATAATCTCATCAATAGCAATTCCTGTAGAGCTTTTAACTGTTGCTTTTGCATGCTTTGTTTTGCCTGAAGATTTAAAACTATCATCAAATCTTGTTCCGGCATTAAGATCAAGTTGGTTAGTTATGCATGTAAGCGTTGTAATGCTTAGCTATTCTTCCCTTATTATCGGTTCATTACTCTCAGCTTCTGTACTTTTTATTAATAACAGTCAACCTCTTCAAATTAGAAGTAGTTCTACAGGTATAGGAGGTTTCAAAATTTCTAATTCGTACTCAATTAATAATTTAGAGAAACCAATGAACTTTTCTTATTCTGAGGAATTAGACACTCTTAGTTATCGATCTATATTAATAGGATTTGTTCTGCTCACTCTTGGTTTAATTACAGGAGCTATTTGGGCTAATGAAGCTTGGGGCACTTGGTGGAGTTGGGATCCTAAGGAGACTTGGGCTTTCGTGTCTTGGTTATTATATGCTGCATATTTGCATATGAGAATAAGTAAAGGCTGGCAAGGGCGAAGACCAGCATTACTTGCGACTACTGGCTTTTTCGTTTTATTAATTTGTTATATTGGAGTTAATTTTTGGGGGGTAGGTTTACATAGTTATGGTTGGATATTTGGAATACTAAATTAATTTTTATTGCGAATTCTTAAGGCTCTGAAATTATCTTTCCATTTTGAGCGTCTTCAGCAACTTTTCTTAATTCATCACAACCCTCTTTTAATGTTGGATAAGCGAACATTCCACTTCCTGCAATAAAACAATTAGCACCAGCATCCGCACATTGCGATATTGTCCAATTAGCTTTTATTCCGCCATCAACTTCGATGTCGACATTTAGATTCTTTTCAATTATAAATTTTCTGATTTTTCTTATTTTATTTAGCATTGTCGGTATATATGCCTGCCCTCCAAATCCTGGATTCACTGTCATAACTAAAACATGATCTACCATATCCATTATGTTTTCAATCATTTCAAATGGTGTATGAGGATTTAAGGCAACAGATGGTGACCCTCCAAGATCTCTTATTCTCCCTAGCACCCTGTGAAGGTGAACATTAGCTTCAGCATGAGCTATCACAACCCCAGGTTCTCCATTTGGACCTTTAGTTGCTTTAACATATGCCTCAAGCATTGTTTCACAGTTATATTGGCTTACCATTAATTGAGTTTCAAATGGGACTTTACAATATTTTCTGCAGGCGGCAATCATTTCAGGACCAAAGGTAAGATTTGGTACAAAATTTCCATCCATCACATCAAATTGAATGCGATCAACACCTGCCTCCTCAAGTTCTTTCACGCATGCTCCCATGTTTGCCCAGTCTGCAGGTAAAACTGAGGGAATTATTTGAATTGGTCGATTAACACTAACTGAATTTTTAGAATAAGATTCGGGCATTTAATTTTTAAAATATTTAATAAAGATACTATATTTGATTGCTTATGCCTAATTTCAAGTCACGGCCTGATAAAGTAACATCTGCAAAGAGTTAAAAAAAGCTAATTAGCAAAAAAATTCTTATAAAATAATCATTTTTTATGAGAACATATTTTAAACCTCTTAGAAAATCTTTTAAAATTTAATTGTGAATCAAACTTTAATTCAAGAAATTCTCGAAGTTGTCGAGCAAGCTGCAATCGCATCAGCCAAACTTACTGGTCTTGGCAAAAAAGACGAAGCTGACGCTGCTGCTGTGGAAGCAATGAGATTGCGAATGGGCAAAATTGAAATGAAAGGAAAAATCGTAATAGGTGAAGGGGAGCGTGATGAAGCCCCAATGTTATATATCGGTGAAGAGGTAGGAAGTGGCAATGGGCCAGGGGTTGACTTTGCAGTAGACCCTTGTGAGGGAACTAATCTTTGTGCCAACAATCAGAGAGGTTCTATGGCAGTTTTGGCAGCCTCAGACACTGGAGGGCTGTTTAATGCTCCTGATTTTTATATGAATAAACTAGCAGCCCCTCCAGCAGCAAAAGGGAAGGTAGACATTAGGAACTCAGCCACTAAGAACTTAAAAATTTTAAGTGAATGCTTGGATTTGGCAATTGATGAACTTACTGTTGTTGTTATGGATAGAGCACGGCATAAAGGTTTGATAAAGGAGATTCGAGAATGTGGAGCGAAAATTCAACCGATTTCTGATGGCGATGTTCAAGCTGCCATTGCATGTGGGTTCGCAGGGACTGGAACCCACTGCTTAATGGGCATTGGGGCCGCTCCAGAAGGAGTCATATCTGCTGCTGCAATGAGAGCTTTAGGAGGGCATTTTCAAGGGCAATTAGTCTATGATCCAGCTGTCGCACAAACTACTGAGTGGGCAGATTATACAAAAGAAGGAAATATAAAACGTTTAAATGAAATGGGAATTATTGATATTGACAAGATCTATGAGGCAAATGAACTTGCTTCAGGAGAAAATGTTATTTTTGCTGGTAGTGGGATTACTGATGGATTACTATTTGGCGGAGTCAAATTTGAAAAAGATTGCACTAGAACAAGTAGCCTTGTAATAAGTACATTAGATAGTACTTGTCGATTTACAAATACAATTCATATGAAAGATGGCGCTAAAAGCATTAGCCTTTAACATTTTTATTTAATTTTATGCATATTGTTGTCGTCGGACTAAGTCATCGCACGGCACCTGTTGAAGTGCGTGAGAAGTTAAGTATTCCGGATCAATCTATTTCTGAATCACTAAAAACTCTTCTAGCTTACTCAGATATTTTAGAAGTTTCTATTCTAAGTACATGTAATAGATTAGAGATATATGGACTTGTAAAAGACAAAAATATTGGGATATCATCTATTAAGGAATTTTTATCAGATTACTCTGGTGTGACTTTTGAAACATTAAATCCTCATCTTTTTGATTTTAGACAAGAAGAAGCTGTTTTTCATTTAATGAAGGTATCAGCAGGTTTGGACAGTCTTGTTTTGGGGGAAGGGCAAATTCTCTCGCAAGTAAAAAAAATGATGAGATTAGGTCAGGAGAACCAATCTACTGGACCAATTCTTAATAGATTATTAAGTCAATCAGTTAGTGCCGGAAAGAAAGTTAGATCAGAAACAAATTTAGGAACTGGAGCTGTATCAATTAGTTCTGCAGCCGTAGAACTTGCTCAATTAAAAATAGGACAGGATCATGATGTTGATGGGCTTGTAAGTTTGAAATCAGAAAAAGTTCTTGTAGTTGGTGCTGGAAGGATGAGTAGACTTTTGATAACTCATTTGAAATCTAAAGGATGCGATAAACTCACTCTTTTAAATAGAAATATTGATAGAGCAGTAAATCTTGCAGGAGATTTCCCTGATGTTGAAATTACTTGTAAGAGCCTAAATGAATTGGATGAAAATATATCATTATCTTCTCTTGTATTCACTAGTACCGCCTCTGAAAAACCTTTGATTGACTTAGCTAGAGTTGAAAATATGGCTTTAAAAAATAAACTTAAATTTATAGATATCGGTGTACCAAGAAATATTTCTAATGATGTAAAACAACATGCTTTCATAGAATCTTTTGATGTTGATGACTTAGAGGAAGTAGTTTCTAGAAATCAGGAATTTAGGCAAAAAATAGCAAAAGAGGCTGAAGCATTAGTAAAAGAGGAAAGAATAATTTTTTTAGAGTGGTGGGCAAGTTTGGAAGCAGTTCCCGTTATAAATAAATTAAGATCTGATTTAGAGTTAATAAGAAAAGAAGAGTTACAAAAAGCATTAAGTAGAATGGGACCTGATTTTTCTGCTCGAGAAAGAAAAGTTGTAGAGGCTTTAACTAAAGGAATTATAAATAAGATCCTTCACACACCAGTGACTAAATTAAGAAGTCCTCAATCAAGAGAAGAAAGACAAGCGTCGTTAAAAATCGTTGAAAAATTGTTCTCATTGATAGATGATGAACAAAATAATTAATAATTTCTGACTTTATATTAAGTTTTTCCTTGGATTTTTCTAAATACCTTTGTAAAGTGGCCATTTTCATTTTTATATTTGCACATAATCAGTTAATTTTAATAGTTGAGTATATCTCCATATAATTGAATGAAGCGTGTGTTGGCAATAATCCTCGGAGGAGGAAAAGGTTCTAGGCTCTATCCCTTAACAAAAATGAGGGCTAAACCTGCTGTTCCTTTAGCAGGTAAATATCGTTTGATTGATATCCCAATAAGTAATTGTATTAATTCTGGGATTAATAAAATGTACGTTTTGACTCAGTTTAATAGTGCATCTCTTAACAGACATATTGGAAGAACTTATAATCTAAGTGCACCTTTTGGACAGGGATTTGTTGAGGTTCTAGCAGCTCAGCAGACCCCAGATAGTCCAAAATGGTTTGAAGGTACTGCTGATGCAGTAAGAAAATATCAGTGGTTATTTCAAGAATGGGATGTTGATGAATATTTAATATTGTCTGGAGATCAGCTTTATAGGATGGACTACAGTTTATTTGTTAAACATCATCGAGATAATGGTGCTGATTTGACAGTAGCGGCCTTACCTGTAAATGAAGTTCAGGCTGAAGGTTTTGGCCTTATGAGAACTGATGATTTGGGAAATATAAAAGAATTTAGCGAAAAACCTACAGGCGAGAAATTAAAATCAATGGCTGTTGATACCTCTAAGTTCGGATTAAGTAAGGAATCAGCATTGGAGAAACCATACTTAGCCTCAATGGGGATATATGTTTTTAGTAGAAAGACTCTTTTTGATCTTTTAAATAAGTTTCCAAATTATACGGATTTTGGTAAAGACATAATCCCTGAGGCCCTTGGAAGAGGAGATACATTAAAAAGTTATGTTTTTGATGATTACTGGGAAGATATAGGAACTATTGGAGCATTTTTTGAATCAAACTTAGCATTAACTCTACAACCAAAGCCCCCATTTAGTTTTTACGATGAAAAATTTCCAATATACACTAGGCCAAGATATCTTCCCCCATCAAAACTTGTAGATGCTCAAATTACTGATTCAATAGTTTGTGAGGGAACTATTTTGAAATCGTGTAGCATCTTGCATTGTGTTTTAGGTGTTAGAAGTAGAATTGAAAGCGATTCTGTTATTGAAGATACTCTTGTAATGGGGGCAGATTTCTTTGAATCTCCTGAGGAAAGGATTGAGTTAAGAAAAGGAGGGGGTACTCCTTTAGGTGTAGGTGAGGGCTCTACTATAAAAAGAGCAATTCTTGATAAGAACACAAGAATTGGAGACAATGTGGTGATAGTAAATAAGGATAGAGTAGAAGAAGCAGACAAGCCAGATCTTGGATTCTATATCCGAAATGGAATTGTAGTTGTAGTTAAAAATGCAACTATTGCTAATGGAACAATTATCTGATTAAGTCTTTCGATCATTTTTCGCTGACATAACCAATCTTTTTTAAGCAATTTCTATAAGTTGCATGCAATATATATTTATTACGTTTTTTTATTTTTTATGTCCAAGGCACATTTTGGTTTAATCGGTCTTGGAGTTATGGGGGAGAATTTAGTTCTTAATGCAGAGAGAAATGGATTTTCTAGTGTTGTATATAATAGAACTTATTCAAAAACTGAAGAATTTTTAGAGGCTAGAGGGTCAGGAAAAAATATAGAAGGAGCTAAAACACTTCAAGAATTTGTTAATAAGCTTGAGAGGCCAAGAAGAATACTTATGATGGTTAAAGCTGGATCTGCTACAGATGCAGTAATCAATAATATTTCTGAATACCTTGAAGAAGGTGACTTATTAATCGATGGTGGTAACTCTCAGTTTAAAGATACTGAAAGAAGGGTTGAGACACTAGAAAGTAAAAGCTTTGGATATATAGGAATGGGCGTCTCAGGAGGCGCTAAAGGAGCCTTGGAGGGGCCAAGTATGATGCCTGGCGGTACCAAAGCATCTTATGATGCAATAGAAAGCTTGTTGACAAAAATGGCCGCAAAGGTAGAAGACGGTCCTTGTGTTGCATATGTAGGGCCAGGTGGGTCAGGCCATTTTGTTAAAACTGTTCATAACGGTATTGAATATGGCATTGAACAAATACTCGCAGAAGCTTATGACCTCATGAAGAGAGTAAAAAATATGAATGGCTCTCAGATGTCAGAGGTTTTTGGTATTTGGAATAATACTGATGAATTAGCATCTTATCTCGTTGAAATAACAGAAATATGTCTTAACACTAAAGATGAATCAACAGGAGAAGATGTTGTGGAAAAAATATTAGATAAAGCCGGTCAAAAAGGTACTGGATTATGGACTGTGGTTAGTGCTTTAGAACTTGGTGTATCAGTTCCCACTATTTATGCTTCCTTAAATGCGAGAGTTATGAGTTCTCTAAAAGATCAACGTAGCGAAATTGAGCAAATTATCCCTATGGAAGCTATAGAAGATTTTGATTTAGGAGATGTCTCTAATGGGATGAAACCTTTGTTTGATGCAGTTGTTCTTGCTACTATTGCTAGCTATGCTCAAGGGATGGACATATTAAGTGAAGCTTCATCTGTTTACAATTATCAATTGAATATGCCATCAATTGCTCAAATATGGAAAGGTGGTTGCATTATAAGATCAAAATTATTAAGAAAGATTCAAGAAGCATATCAAAAAGATCCTGATTTAAAGAATTTAATATTTGATGATTGGTTCAATAATGAAGTTTCCACAAAAATTGATAATTTAGCAAGTGTCGTATCTTCTTCAACTAAGGCTGGCATACCTGTGCCTTGTTTATCGAGCACTTTAGACTATCTCAATAGTTACAGAACAAAAAGACTTCCTCAAAATTTAGTTCAAGCGATGAGAGATTGTTTTGGATCACATACTTACGAAAGAGTTGATAAAGAAGGTAGTTTTCATACTGACTGGATCAAATGATTGAAAAATTTTATGACGGATATAAATTATATATTTTTAAAGATAAATTAGAACTTTCATCAAATGTTTCCAAATTTATAGAAAATCAAATTGTTCAGAAGTTAAGAATAAAAGAAAGATTTCAATTTTGTGTATGTGGCGGTTCAACACCTAAATCTTTATATCAATTACTAGCAGAACGAGATATTGAATGGAATAAAGTTGATATCTTTTTAGGTGATGAGAGGTGCGTTGATCCAAAATCTGAATTAAGTAATTCTCTTATGTTAAAGAATTCGTTGTTAACAAAATATGGTTCTAAAGCTTTTTTTTATGAGATTTTTAGTGATAAAAAAGTTGACGATAATATCTCTAAAAATTTATTAATTTCTAAAATAAGTGAAAAGTGTAATGGTCAACCTCCATCTTTCGATTTAACTTTATTAGGTCTTGGGGATGATGGTCATACCGCCTCATTATTCCCATATCAGAAAGATAATAATGCAGATGATTTAGTAATTTATAATGAGGGTAAGGGGCTTAAAAGAATTTCTCTAACACCTAAAGTACTCTCAGCTTCTTCCCAGATAATATTTTTAGTTAGTGGAGCATCTAAACAATTAGCACTCAAAAGGTTATTGGATAAAGATGAATCTCAAGAAAGGACTCCTTCTAAGCTGATTAAATCAAGTAACCAGATATCAATATTTTGTGATGAAGAATCTTCAAAAGAATTATCAATTTAGTTAGAGTCTATTAAGTTTTAAATAAATTAATTAATGAATAATAAAAAAGTTTTATTCCAGAAAAAAGATTTTGAAGGATGGAAAACCTTAAACGATACCGTTATGGGTGGATCAAGTTCAGCTTTTTGCGAAAATACAAATTCTGGGTTGCTATTAAAAGGAAATATCGTAGAGAAAGCTGGAGGTTTTGTTAGTTGTAGATCATCGATATACAAACCTTCATTAGATATTAGTAAGTATCAATCTTTTGAATTAAAAATAGATGGTCAAGGAAGAACTTTTAAATTTGCAGTTGCATGTGAAGATGACATCCTTGGGCTGACTGAATTTATTCCTGGTGGCCTGAGATGGATAAAATCATTTCCTACTAAAAATTTTGGAACAACTAATATTCAAATTCCTTTTAATTCTCTTAGTCCCTCAGTAAGAGCTAATAAGGTCCGTTTCCCTTTCAAATTTAAACCATCAAAAATTAAAAGATTACAACTGCTGCATTCTAAATTTGGCGATGATGGGCAACTTAATGATGGATTCAAATCGGGTCCAATTAAAATATTATTAAAATCAATCAGTGTTCTTTGAAGATTTTGACGAAAATTTTAATACTTTAATTGCTAAATCTGCAGATTTAACAAACAAACCCTTTTTACACTCCGTCGTAAAGATTAGTGGTGAATATGAGAGAGAAAATGAGGATATTGATTTAACTATGAATATTTTATGTAGAGATAATTATGGGAAAAGAATGGATATATATGATCTTGAGTTGGAACTTTTCAGATCAAATAGTGAATTGGTTTTAGTTATTTCAAAGTTGAATTTTCCTGATGAACCTATTTTATGGAGTGGTGTAAAAACAATATGGATGAATAGTAATAATGGCAAAAAATGTTCACCACCTAAATATAGTTCTAGATTAGAGAACCTTGCTACGAGGATAAAAAATTTTATTACTTAGGTTAGTTTATTTGGATATTATTCTTCCAAGTCTGTAACTGCTCCTAAACTTGACGTGCTAACTATTCTTGCATATTTAGAAAGAACTCCTTTTTTATATTTTTTACTAGGCTTTTCCCAGCTAGTTCTTCTTTTATGTAATTCCTCATCAGATAGTTCAACTTCAATTAATTGGTTTACTGCATCAACAGTAATTAAATCACCTTCTTTTATTAACGCTATATTCCCGCCTACTGCTGCCTCGGGTGCAATATGTCCGACAACAAGGCCGTATGTGCCGCCACTAAATCTACCATCAGTTATCAGAGCTACTTTTTCTCCTAGTCCTTGCCCAACAATAGCGGATGTAGGAGCTAACATTTCTCTCATTCCTGGTCCGCCAACAGGGCCTTCATTTCTTATGACAACGACATTACCAGCTTTAATATCATTATTCAAAATTGATTTAAGACAATCCTCCTCACTTTCAAAAATGCGAGCAGGTCCCTTTAATACAGGATTCTTTACTCCACTAATTTTGGCTACGCAACCTTCCGAGGCTAAATTACCTTTTAGAATCGCTAAATGACCTTTTTTATAAAGCGGGTTTTCAATATCTCGAATAACATCCTGATTCTTTGGAGGATTATCTGGGATATCAATTAATGATTCAACTATTGTTTTACCCTCTATGTTTCTACAATCACCATGTATTAAACCTGCATTCAAAAGTATTTTCATAACTTGAGGGATCCCACCTGCTTTATGAAGATCTACTGTTACATATTTGCCACTAGGTTTTAAGTCGCAAATTACAGGTACCTTTTGTCTTATTTTTTCAAAATCTTCGATATTAATATCAATACCTGCGGTGTTTGCTATGGCTAATATGTGAAGTACCGCATTTGTAGAACCTCCAATAGCCATGATTACAGATATTGCATTTTCAAAAGATTCTTTAGTCATAAGATCTAGTGGCCTGATATCTTTTTTAATTGCATCTACAAGTATTTCTGCACTTTTTTCGGTACTAACTTCCTTCTCATAATCTTCTGCCGCCATTGTTGAACTATGTGGAAGACTTAAACCTAAGACTTCTATAACTGCTGACATGGTATTGGCTGTGAACATTCCTCCACAACTTCCAGCTCCTGGAATACAATTTTTTTCAACTTCAATTAATCTTTTCTCATTTATTTTTCCTGAAGTTAATTGCCCAACAGCTTCAAAAGCACTAACAACCGTAAGGTCTTCACCATTTAATTTGCCAGGTTTTATAGTACCTCCATAAATAAATATGGAAGGGATATTCATCCTCGCAATTGCTATCATTGCCCCTGGCATATTTTTATCACAACCACCTATAGCTAAAACCCCATCCATACTTTGAGCATTACAAGCAGTTTCAATTGAATCAGCTATAACTTCCCGTGACACTAAAGAATATTTCATGCCCTCTGTTCCCATAGATATCCCATCGCTTACAGTGATGGTTCCGAACATCTGAGGCATTCCTCCAGATTTCCTTATTGAATCTTCGGCTTTAAGAGCTAATTTGTTGAGACCCATATTGCATGGTGTAATGGTGCTATATCCGTTAGCAACTCCAATAATAGGTTTAGTAAAGTCTTCGTCGCTAAATCCAACCGCTCTTAACATTGATCTGTTAGGAGACCTTTGAACACCTTGTGTTATTGCAGATGATCTTAATTTATTCATATAATTTGAGAACCTTCTTTATTTTATTGCCCTAACTCTTCAAGTTGTCTCCTTACATCTGCAATTGCAGAATTTAGTTGTTCAACTTTTTGTTCCAACTTCTCCCCTTCAACTTCTTTAATGTTTTCGTTTGTGTCAATAGCCTCTGAACCATCTTGAATTCTAGATGAATACATCATTGCTTTTTGTTTCTTTTCCTCTTTTCTTTTATCTGCTTCAGATATTAACCACCATGCCAAACCTGCTGCCCCGATAAAAGCACCACTTATTAACGATAAAAAATTATTTGAAGACGAATCTCTGTATTCAGACATTGTTAATTTATTTCTATATATATTATATATTAGTTCTTATTTGAAAATATAGTACTCAAACGCAATAAAGGGTCGCCAATGCCAGGCTTTAACAAATTTGATTGATCATCTTCTTTATCAATACAAGATGTATATATCACTTGTTGAGGAAATATATTTGCAATTTCATTTAGCCCTTTATTGCTGCAAATTGATGATATTAATAAAATCCTATTAGATTCAACCCCTAATCTTTTTAAATTAATAAGGGTTTCAATTGGATTTGATTTCATTTTTATTTGATCTGAATAAATAATAATTCCTTCATTATCATCAACCTTGGTTGGTAAGTCTCCTAAGCAAAGAGTTGAATTTGGGATCACTTCTTTTGCTCCATACCATAGGGATAATCCTTCAGGCATTTTTGCTATTACTTTTATTGGATAATCATTATTTATAAAAACACCTTCTGCTTTTCCGTTTTTTGTACTTATTGTCTCTTTTTTATATGGAAGCCAATCTCTTAACGCTTCATAAGTAAGCCATTTTCCTAATTGCTCATAACCGGTTGAATATAAAATATTAGGAGTATTTTCCTCTCTTAAAATTGAAAGCCAATGCTTTATTAATGGATGAGGCGGAACAATAACCTTTAGTGACATTGCCATATATTTTCTTTTAAGATAGGATTACAAACTTTAAATCCCTAGATCTAAAATACATTTTTATTATGATTAAATCAATTAATTTTCCTTCCCTCAAGAATGCTTTAATAACTATATTTTTTATTGGAATCCTATTTTTTAATTTTGTAAACTCTGCCTGGGCTAAACGTCCTCCTGAAATAAGAAATCAGCAAGATCTTGATTTAGAGCAAGATATGCATGGTCAAGATCTTAGTGGTAATGAATTTGTAAAGTTTAATTTAAATGGATTTGATTTTAGTCAAAGTAATTTAGAGGGCGCAGTTTTTAATAATAGTAAATTGCAAAACGCAACTCTTAATGGAGCTAATCTTAGTGATGCTTTAGCATATGCAACAGATTTTACAGACGCAGATCTTTCAGATGTTAATTTTACAAATGCATTATTAATGGAAAGTAATTTTGAAGGAGCAAAGATTGATGGTGCAGATTTTACTAATGCAGTTCTTAGTCGTATTCAGCAAAAAGAATTATGTGAAATAGCATATGGAACAAATAGTTCTACAGGAGAAAGTACTGAATATAGTCTTGGGTGTTAGAACTTAATAAATGAAAAAAAGAATACCTGTAATCGTAATTTCTGGATTTCTTGGTTCCGGAAAGACCACTTTTTTAAGATATTTGCTTAAAGAAAGTAACAAAAAGTTTGGTTTAATAATTAACGAATTTGGTGATGTTGGAATTGATGGTGACTTGGTTAAAAGTTGTAATGACTGCAATGATTCAGATGAGGATTGTATTATTGAATTAAATAATGGTTGTTTGTGTTGTACTGTTCAAGATGATTTTATTCCCTCGATAAAATCACTTTTAAGTTTTAATTCTGATATTGAGGCAATAATAATTGAGACGAGTGGATTAGCCTTACCCTTGCCATTGATACAAGCACTTAATTGGCCTGAGATAAGGACATCAATACATCTTGAACTGGTTATTGGTATAGTCAATGGAGAATCGATGCTTGAGGGATCTCCAATAAATGATTTAAATGAAATAACTAATCAATATGATGAATTGAATAAGATTGACCATAATTCATCAATTGATGAATTGTTTGAAGAACAGTTAGAGGTTTCTGATCTTATTTTAATATCGAGATCAGATGTTTTAAATGAAAATGAATTTAAATCCATCCAAAATACTATTAAAGAAAAGTTTAATTCAACTGTTCCTATTCTTAAATCTCTTAATGGCAAAATCGATTTAAAATATATATTTGATATTGATTTACAAAAGGATAATTATAAAAAATTTATTTCTGAAGAACATGATCATAATCATGTTGAACTTATCTCTGATTCAATAAAATTAAATTATTTTCTTGATAAAAAAGAATTTGAAAATGAGATAGTAAACGTTTTAAGTGAAATAAATATACTTCGAATAAAAGGACGTATGTGGATTCCAAGTAAATCATTGCCTTTACAAATACAAATAGTTGGAAAAAAAATAAATACTTGGTTTGAAGAGGCACCTCTGAATTGTTGGAGACCAATTGATGGTGGTGGACTTGAATTAGTTATAATTTCCTTTGATAATGAATCAATTATAAAATTCAGAAAAAAAATTAAAGAGAATTTTAAGATTTTAAGCATCCAAAAATGAGCGTTTAATTTTATATTTATTTGTGGAATTATTTCCGCTAATTTTTAGATTGAAATGGAAGATTCAAAAATTGTTTTCAAAGCAAACATTCTTACTAAAAATTCAATTCCTTCTTTTAAAGTTGTTTGCTCTAAATGTGCTGGTTCAGGTAATTTTAAAACCCCAGAAAATCTAAGAAGAACTTGTTTAGAGTGTTTTGGTAAAGGTTTTTTAAATGTTTAATTAATTTTTTTGTTATTAATAATAAAAATATTTGTTTATTAATTTAGAGTACTTTTTTATTAAGGTTTAAACTATTCTTCTATTAGTAATAATTTTTTAATTGGATCAATTTGAAGTTCAAGTTTTTATAAGGTTAAGACCTTCCGTTCTTGATCCTGCAGGAGAGGCAATAAAGTCAGCCTCCAGTAAACTTGGAGTCGAAGGAATTAAATCTTTAAGAATAGGTAAAATGATTGAAGTTAAAATAGATGGTAATAAAGAGGATGAAATTAAAGAACAAATTGATTTATTATGTAACCGATTATTTGCAAATACAGTCATTGAAGACTATGAGTATTCAATAAAGAAACTATAAATGGCTAGTTTTACTGTTGGCATTGTTGTTTTTCCAGGTTCTAATTGTGATCGTGATGTTGCGTGGGCTTTGGAAGCTTGTTTAGATATTAAAACAAAATTCTTGTGGCATGAATCATCTGATTTAAATGATGTTGATTCAATTGTTTTGCCAGGAGGATTTAGTTATGGTGATTATTTAAGATGTGGAGCAATAGCAAGATTCTCTCCATTAATTAATGCTTTACATGATTTTGTTAAAAGCGGAAGAAGAGTAATAGGAATATGTAATGGTTTTCAGATTTTGACTGAATCTGGTTTTCTTCCTGGAGCTCTTGTCGCAAATAAAAATCTTAATTTTATTTGTGACGATGTTGACTTAAATGTGATTAATTCAAATGGCGGTTGGTTTCAAAATTTAGATGAAAAACCAAATATTAAATTACCAATAGCTCATGGAGAAGGACGTTATTATTGCGATCAAGATACTCTAAAAA
This sequence comes from Prochlorococcus sp. AG-442-M23, assembly GCA_003209655.1. Lineage (GTDB taxonomy): Bacteria > Cyanobacteriota > Cyanobacteriia > PCC-6307 > Cyanobiaceae > Prochlorococcus_A. Next base: position 91,802 of record QCPW01000002.1, read on the forward strand.
GACTTATTGATAATGATTTAATTGCACTGAAATACAAATCTAATCCTAATGGTTCAACATTTGACATAGCAGGCATAACCAATAAGAAAGGAAATGTTTTAGGATTAATGCCTCATCCTGAGCGAGCTTGTGATGAATCTATTGGTGGAATAGATGGTCTTTATACTTTGAAGTCTTTAATTACACAATAAAAAAGACCTCAAATTTTGAGGCCTTTTTTATTTAAAGTTTTTCTTAGATACTAAACTGTTGCCTTTACTTTAGGATCTAAGTTGCCCTTTGCGTATAGATCAGCATAATAATTTGTACTACTTTGTTTGATCTTACTTGCTTGACCTTCGCACCAGAATTGCTTATATCTATCAAGACAAACTTGCTTCATGTACTTTCTTGCAGGTTTATTGAAATGTCTTGGGTCAAAGTTTGCTGTGTCAGCAAAAGCAGCCTCTCTAACAGCTGCTGTAAATGCGAGTCTATTATCAGTATCGATATTAACCTTCCTTACTCCGTTTCTGATTCCCTCTTGAATTTCTTCTACAGGGACACCGTAAGTTTGTGGAATTTCTCCACCATACTTGTTAATGATATCTAACCATTCTTGTGGAACAGAACTAGATCCATGCATTACAAGGTGAGTATTTGGAAGGGCTTTATGGATCTCAGCAATTCTACTTATCGCAAGAACTTCTCCTGTTGGCTTTCTTGTGAATTTATATGCACCATGACTTGTCCCTATTGCTATAGCTAATGCATCAACTTTTGTTTTTGCGACAAAGTCTGCAGCTTCTTCAGGATCAGTTAAAAGCATATCTGTTGAAAGTTCACCTTCGAATCCATGACCATCTTCAGCTTCTCCTTTACCAGTTTCTAATGATCCAAGACAACCTAGTTCTCCTTCAACACTAACTCCAACTGAATGTGCAAAATCTACAACTTTTTTTGTAACTGCAACATTATATTCATAACTAGCGGGTGTTTTCGCATCTGCTTCTAGTGAACCATCCATCATTACTGATGTGAAACCATTTATTGCTGCTGAATAACAAGTAGATGGCTCATTCCCGTGGTCCTGATGCATAACAACTGGAATATTAGGATAGGTTTCTGTCGCTGCAAGGATGAGGTGACGAAGGAAGATTTCTCCAGCATAATTTCTTGCTCCTCTTGAAGCTTGAAGAATTACTGGACTATCTGTTTCGTAAGCAGCCTCCATGATTGCTTGAACTTGTTCAAGATTATTTACATTAAATGCTGGGATACCATAACCATTCTCAGCAGCATGATCTAAAAGTAGTCTTAGAGGAACGAGGGCCATAATTAAAATTAATTAAATTACTTAATAATTAAGCAATATGTTTTCGAGAGTTTAATATATAAAGGGTTCAAATGTCACGTTATTAGATATACAAAATACTAAATTTTTATACATATACCACTTTCAGAAGATTTTCTTATAGCTTCGCAAACTCTTTGACTACTAAGTCCCTCAGACAATCCAGGGATTACTGGAGTTTGATTATTGATGCTTTCAGCCCATAAATTGTGAATTCTCTTAACAGGAGCTATTCTTCCATCAGTCCATGTTTTATCAAAATTGTAAAGAGGATCAGCTGGCAAATTATATGTCTTATCTTCTTTGTTTGATAATTTCAGATTAAAACCATGTACATAATCTTTTTGATTTTCACTCCTAAGGAATAGTGAACCTTCACTACCATAGACTTCCAAGCTAAAACCCCTTCCATTTTTTGAAATAGAGGATAGTGATACCTGACACGGTATTAGAGTACAATCGTAATTTTTAATTTCAATATTAGCTATACAGATATCTTCACTTGTTACTTCCAATAACTTGGAAGAATTAGGCAAAGATCTTTTCTTGATAGATGTTGATAACTTGCCTGAAACCTTTATAGATTCTCCAAAAATCCAGTTCAACATATCAAATGCGTGAGTACCTAAAGCTCCTATTACACCACCACCTTTTTCTTTAAGTGAATACCAGTTCCAAGCTCTATTGGGATCTGATCTGCTACCCATTAACCAATCTAATTTAATTAAATAAATTTTTCCTAAAATATTCTCATCAATTATTTTCTTTGTTTGTAGGAAAAGAGGAACTGCTCTATATTCAAAATCTACGCAAACTCTCAAATTATTAATTAAAGAAATTCTTTGTAGTTCTTCTATCTCTAAAGAATTTAGGGCAACAGGTTTTTCTAACAAAAGATGCTTATTATTCTCGAGTGCTTCCTTTGCTAATTCAAATCTTGATTCAGGAGATGTAGCAATTATGATACCGTCGATATCTTTAGATTTAACTAATTCCCCCCAATCATGGTAAAAATTCAAACCAGTTTCTTTTTCTAAAGATGGTCCTTTTTCTTTTTGGTAGTGATAAATAGCAGTTGGAATCAAGTAGTCTGATTCTTTTAAGGCTTCTAAATGAATTTTTTTCCCAAATCCTAAACCAGCAATTGCGATTCTTAACTTTTGTGGTGTATTAATTTTAATCATTAATATATAATTTCTGAACAGCCTTTTTTAATAACCACATCGATAAGCTCATCATTGTTTGAAGTTTGCCACTTTGAATTAAATTGTGGGATTCCATTAATAGAAGTATCTTTAAATTTTTTTTCAGCACAATTAATTCTCATAAGGTAAAGGGATAATTCCTCTTTATCATTCGAACCTTTAGGCTTTTTAAAGAACTTTGTTAAAACACTTATTTCATTTTCATTAATTGACTTAATGCTGCCCATATCAATCCATTCTTTCCCATCATTATTTTCTTTCAAAAGTACCCAATCAACATTACCAATACCATATGCAATTTCAGAGTTATTTTGAATAAGAATTAAAAAAACAAACAATAAAGAGAAAATTTTAAGAATAATTTTCATCTTTTTAATTTGCCTCAATGAGTTCTCTTACACCATGGATTTTTAAAATTTTTGTCAGAGTGTTTTTAAGTTCTTTTCTATTTACGATTACATCAACGAAACCATGTTCTAAGAGATATTCTGCTGTTTGAAAATTATCAGGTAATTTTTCTCTTAAAGTTTGTTCTATTACTCTTCTACCTGCAAATCCAATAAGAGCTTTTGGCTCAGCCAATATTAGATCTCCTAACATTGCAAAACTAGCAGTAACTCCCCCAGTAGTTGGATGAGTTAATAAAGGCATGTAAAGGAGATTTTTAGCTCTATGTTTTTTAAGTGCACCTGATATTTTGGCCATTTGCATGAGGCTTAACATCCCCTCTTGCATTCGCGCCCCCCCGGAGGCACAAACAATTAATATTGGATAGTTTTCTAAAGTTGCTTTTTCAATAATCCTTGTAATCTTTTCACCTACGACTGAACCCATCGATCCTCCCATAAATCTAAAATCCATTACAGCTAAGGCCAAAGGCATTGAATTAATGGAACATAAACCTGTTATTACTCCATCTTTCAGGCCAGTTCCCTCTTGACTCTCCTTAATACGGTCTGAATAAGATCTCCTATCTTTAAATTTCAAAGGGTCAGTGGGACATAATGAACCGTCAAACTCTTTAAATGAATCTTTGTCCGCAATTATTTTAATTCTTTCATCGCTATTAATCCTATTGTGATGGTTACAATTTACGCATACATTGAAATTTGAAATTAAATCTTTTCTATAAGCTACTTGTCCACATTCAGAACATTTTACCCACAATCCATCCCCTTCATCAGTATCTTGAGAAACCTTCCCAACAAATTGATCTTTTCGCCTTGCGGCAAACCAGTCGATTAAAGACACAATATTCTCTCTTTTTTTTCTATTTAAATCCAAATAAGGCACTTTTATCAAGAAAAATTTATAAAAATTTCTAAAAGTCCTTAACTTAGAATAACTTTTTAGTTTAAGTAAATTGTTTAAATATAAAAATAGTTTCTAAACTAACATCTTTAATTAGATCTACAATTAAAGTTTAAAGAATTTTATGAGTGATTCTTTTCCTCTATCATCTTGTGGATAATTGGAGTGAGGATCAATTCCATTGCAAAACCCATTTTCCCTCCATTAACAACAATGCTAGTTGGACTAGACATGAATGAATCATGAATCATTCCTAAAAGGTATTGAAAATCAATTCCCCATTTTTCTCTTGCACCTTTTCTGAAGTGTATTATCACAAAACTTTCATCCGGTGTAGGAATATTTCTGCATATAAAAGGATTGGAGGTATCAATAGTTGGAATTCTCTGGAAATTTATATCCGTTTTACTAAATTGAGGGCAAATATGATTTATGTAATCTGGCATTCTTCTTAAAATAGTGTCAACAATAGTTTCAGCTGAATAACCCCTTTCAGCATTATCTCTATGTATTTTTTGTATCCACTCTAAGTTTGTAATAGGGACAACACCTACAAGCAAGTCTGCATAGGAAGAAACATTATATCCTTCTCCTTCAACGCCACCATGTAATCCTTCATAGAAAAGGACATCTGTTCCATCAGGAATATCTTCCCATGGAGTGAATTGGCCTGGTTCTAATGATGTTCCTAGTCTTGCATTATGTTCCTCTGCTTCTTCAGGACTGTGAAGATAATATCTTTTTTGGCCTCCACCAGTTTCACCATAAATCTTGAAAAGCTCCTCTAACTTGTCAAAAAGATTTGCTTCTGGACCGAAATGAGAGAAATTTTCTCCTTTTGAGAGTGCTTCAGCCATGGCTTTTTTCATAGGCATTCTCTCAAACCTGTGATAACTATCTCCTTCTACAACAGCAGGAACTATATCTTCTCTTGCAAAAATATGCTCAAATGCTCTTTTTACTGTACTTGTTCCGGCTCCGGATGAACCTGTTACAGCAACTACTGGATGACGTTTTGACATTAAATTAAAACAATATTAAATGATTCTGACAGGTCATATGCCAACTTTTTGTTCTAGTTAAAAATATTTTTTAATTTATTAATTTTTTATTCAAATTTCTTGAATAATTTTTTCTCCAATTTCACTACAAGATAGAACTTGACAATTACCATTATCTAAATCTGAAGTTCTATATCCTTTTGATAAAACATTATCAATAGCGATTTCGATATCATCTGCAGCTCCAATCTCATTTAGACCAATTTTAAGCATCATTGAAGTTGATAAAGCCATAGCTATAGGATTGGCTATATTTTTCCCCGCTATATCAGGTGCAGAACCATGAACTGGTTCAAAGACTCCAGGGCCTGAATTGCTTAGAGATGCTGATGGAAGCATTCCAATAGAACCCGTTATCATAGCAGCTAAGTCACTCAAAATATCGCCAAATAAATTGCTAGTTAAAATTACATCAAATTGGCTTGGATCTTTAACGAGTTGCATGGCGGCATTATCAACATACATATTACTTAAATTTAAATCTTTGTGCTCTGAAGTTACTTCGGAAACTGTATCTCTCCATAATTGGCTTACTTCTAGTACGTTTGATTTATCCACTGAACATATTTTTTTACTTCTTTGATTTGCTATTTTAATTGCTACTTCTGTAATTCTTTTTATTTCGTTTGAGTCATAATGCATAGTATTAAAAGCTCTTTTTACCTCAGTATTAGTAATTTGTCCTCTAGGTTTTCCAAAATATATTCCACCTATTAATTCTCTTACTACAATTAAATCTACATTTTCAATGATTTCCTTTTTTAAGGAACTTGAATTAAGAAGGGATTTTCTAATCTTTACTGGTCTTATATTAGCAAATAAATTCAATGCTGATCTTAATTTAAGTAAACCACTTTCGGGTCGTAATTCTCTTGGTAAAGTATCGTATTTACTATCACCTACACAAGCTAATAGTACTGCATCACTCTCTTTACATTGATCTAATGTTTCTAAAGGAGCAGGGTCGTTAAACTTTTCATATGCAATCCCACCAAAATGTTCTTTTTTAATTTCTATATCAAAAGAATATTTTTGAGATAGTTTTTGTAATATGCCTAATGAGATTTCTGATATTTCTGGACCAATACCATCTCCAGAAAGTAAAACTACTTTATATCTCTTCATTTGGTTTTGTGTTTAGTTAAAGAATAAATTATTTCTTGTCTAATTGTCTAAGCTTTTTTGCTAATTCAGGCAATTTTTTAAAAACGCTTGAACTCCTTAACCAGGATTTATTTTTCATCGCTGGGAAACCGCTAACAACTTCTCCATCTTCAATATCACAATGGATTCCACATTTTGAACTGGCAATTACATTATTACCAACTTTAACTCTGTTATTAACTCCTACTTGCCCAGCAAGTATTACTCCATCGCCAATCACAGCTCCTCCTGCTATCCCAACTTGAGCCGCAAATGCACAATTTTTTCCTACTTTAACTCCATGACCTATTTGAACCAAGTTATCCATTTTTGTTCCTTCACCAATAAATGTATTCCCGACAGAAGGCCTGTCAATACAACAGTTTGTCCCTATTTCTACGTTGCTCTTTATTATTACTGCACCCTTTTGAGGCATTTTAATCCATTTGCCATCCTGAGGAATAAAACCAAAACCTTCAGAACCTATAACAGAGTTTGAATTTATTATGCAATTATGTTCAACACTTGTATTTTCATAAATTACACAATTTGGATGAATGATATTGTTATTACCCAATCGCACATTTCCCAAAATTGTTGTGTTGGGTAGAATCTTGTTATTATCTCCAATTATCACATTTTCGCCAATGTAAACATTAGGTCCTACATAACAATTTTGTCCCACTTTTGCAGATCTTTTTATAACAGCTGAATCATCTATACTTGGAATGAAATTTATTTGTTCATATAGAGAATTTAATACTTCTGCAAATGCTATTCTAGGATTTTCAACAACTATGTTTGAAATATTCAGTGATTCTAGTAAAGCTAATATTTCATTATTATTTGAAGTGATTATTGCTGAAGCAGAAGTTTTTCCTAAATCATCTTTCAAGGAATTGTTCTCTTCTAAAAAGGATATTTGATTTTTTGATGCAATATCTAAAGATGCAGCATGTTTTATTTCTATATTTTCGAATATATTTGCTTTAATAAATTTTGAATTTCCACTCTTTATAAGATCAACTAATTTACTTATTAACATTTTTCAAATTTTTTTATGTAAGAGCAAGAACATCTCTATGAACAACAATCATTGAAGAATTAATAATTTCTTTTTTATTTAATATTCTTTTTAAAGAATCACTACTCATTGATGTTATCCCTTTTGCAACTTCTTGATTATTAGTATTTACTATTCTAACAGCCTGATTAACAGTAAATTCTCCCTCTACTTTTTTAATTCCAACAACTAAAAGAGATGCACCTTTTTTTTCAATAGCCAAACAAGCTCCTTCATCTAATGTTATTTGTCCAACAGTTTTAATAGCATGGGATAACCAACTTTTTTTATTACCTACTGGTTTTGCAACCGGATGAAATATTGTGCCTATTTTTTTATCATTGAAGATATTTTTTAAATTTTTTTCATGTCTTCCATCTGCTAATTGAACTTCTACACCTCCTTTTGTAGCAATTTCAGCAGCAATTAATTTTGTTGCTATGCCACCTGTCCCCCATTCATTATTATAGTTTTTGATGTTTTTATCTTTGATAATCTTTAATTCATCAATATTAACTTCTCTTATTGGTTGCGCATCTGTATTATTTCTAGGATCTTTCGAATATAAATTATCTATATCAGTTAATAAAATCAGTTTATTAGCATTTATTGCTAAAGCAACTAAAGCAGAAAGAGTATCGTTGTCTCCATATTTCAGCTCTTCATTTGATATGGAATCATTCTCGTTGACTATAGGGATTACATTAAGATCAATTAACTGTTTAAATGTTTTAGAAGCATTATTGAACGACTCACGTGAATCAAAATCAGTTTTTGTTATCAGTATTTGAGCTATATTATGGCCTAGCTTTTTCATTGTCTTATCATACAAAGTCATTAAATTTACTTGGCCTACCGCAGCAACAGCTTGCAGAGTACTAAGTTCTTTTGGCCTGGTATTCAAATTTAATTTTTTACATCCTAAACCAACAGCACCACTTGTTACGAGAACGACTTTGTTTCCTTTTAGAATAAAACTTGTTAGTGATTTACATAAACTTTCTATTACTTTTTCTGTAGATTTTTCATTGGTTCCTCTGAGAATACTAGTACCAATTTTTACGACCCATGTATTCATTTTAAGAAAATTGAAATCAATTTTTCAAGGAATAAAGTTAAATTAAATTTAACTGGTAATCCATTTCGACTTAAGCGTTTAACAAGAATTGTATGAATATTACATCTATTTCCTACGATAATATCAGTAAAAATTCTATCCCCAATAATAGCAATATTTTTTGAGTCTTCATTCATTTCTGAAATTACATCTAAGGTAACTTTTTTTCTTGGTTTGTATGCTTTTGATTTATATCTTAAATCTAGTTCCTTAGCAATCTTTTTAATACGTTCATCAGAGGGATTATTACTTATTAAGTACAAAGAAAATAACTTTTTAGATTCTTCAATCCAATTTTTAACATTTGATGGAATTTTATTTGATTGTCGACTTAATAACGTACCATCAACATCTATTAATAAGCTTTTAATCCCATCTTTTTGCAGTTTAAAATGAGAAATTTCATATATAGGTAGTTTGGAATCCCAATGGGCTTTTAATATAGAGCGCATTATTTTAAATAATACTCTTTTCCAATTCAGATTCAATTAAAGGTTGGACTCTATCAAACTCATCATCCTCAATTAATAATGCTCCTTTTTCTGTGAGTTTTCCAACAATAAAAAAAGGATCTAAAGGAATATATAATCCATATTCTTCTTCTAATGAATTAAAGCTTACAAGTAATTCATAGGTTTCACCTTCATCATTATGGTCATCTTCTTCTAGCTCATCATAAATTGGTTCTTCGAGTTCACCAGAGACTGTTAATGTAACTGCAGATCTAATTAGTTTTAAATCATGTTCTTGAAGAACAGCATCAGCATTCTTCAGGACTTGTTCGTTTTTCTCAATTTTTTCAATTAATTCGGGCTCATCTTTTTCATTGATTTTGAATAGACTCACCGGAGTATCAACTGGGGTCAATAATGCATATTCTTTTTCTTCGACCTTTACCAATTGTTCAAGATAACAAAATAGTTTATTTCCATTTGAGTCGTTTAAGATAAGTGTCTGAGCTTCATAATTTTCTTGTGAGTTACGTTCTATCATTTGAGATTTAACTTGTATAAATTTATATTAATATTATATTTGTTTATTACCCACTAATTCTTTTAACTCAGGACCTTCCTCCATCCATTGTTCAAGAATTATCTTTGCAGAAAAGCTGTCAATAAGTCCAGATTTGTCTTTCTTTATGCCAAATTTATTTGTAGCCTCCCAAGTTGAACTATGTTCATTAACGAAGGAAAAAGGAAGTTTTAGTTCATTAAAAAGAAATCTACTATAACTTATGCAATCAATAGCTTGAGATGTCATTTCACCCTTATCATCAAGGGGTAAGCCAATTATAAAACCAGTTAAATTAAGTTTTTTAATGTGATTTTTAATAGTTTTTAACTCAGTTTTGTTTTTATCTCTCTTTACAGCAGGAAGAATATTTACCGTAATAAAAAGTGAATCACAATATGCTAATCCTATTCTTTTCAACCCGACATCTAAGCTTAATATTGACTTTGATTTGGGCTTACAATATTTCACTTAGACTTTGTAGGTAATGGGGAAGGATAAGCGTTACCTTGTGGATTTAATTTTTCAAAAATTGATTCCAAAGATTGGTTTATTTTATTAATCTGCTTAGTTTTATTTCTAAGAATAGTATTTCTCACAAGGATAACTTCATGGAAATTATCTTTAAACCCAGAACTTTTTAGATATGAATTTAAGTCTGAATTTTCTTCATAGGTCTTGATAATAGAATGCGGGGATTTTTCAAAAAAATTATTTAAAATTTCTTTTAAAATAGGATTTAATCTATTATCCCAACTTCTACCAATCGTTAATGTATAGATTTTACTATCTTGAAAATTTAGATCCTTTAAAATTGTGCATAAAACTGAATTCTCATGAATTATTGCACCACTATTAAAATCATTTCTATTAGAGATATCATTTTGATCAAGATCTAATATAGTTCGTATCAAAGGGGATTGATTTGAACGAATAAAATTAACTACATTTATTAAATTTAATTTGGTAATTTTTTGAAATGAATCAATTGAATAAGAAGGTTCATTTACTAATTTATTTTGCTTCTTAATATTTTTTTTACTCCAAAGTTTTACGTTTTCTAATGGTTGAAAACCTAATTCTCTTGCGCTTGATATAAGGTGATGATTATTTATATCAGAATTAATTATCCAACATGATGTTTTGGTATCTTTTATGGAAATTGATTTCTTGATCAATCCTAATATTAAATCTTTTTCGGTGATAGAGGTCTCTTTATTTATTAAATTAGGCTTGGATATCCTTAAACAGGTACCCTTATCGTTTAAAGGAAATATATTTAAATGGCCTATAATTTTCCTTTCCTCTATTGCAATAATGCATCTATGCTTATTTTTTTTAAGATTTTTTAAAAAAATCTTTAAGTCATCAAAAGTATTTTTTATTGCAATTTTTAAAAACCAATTATTCAATTTCTCACCTCTTAAATCCATTATTAGATTTAAATGTCGTATATGAAGTTCCTCAAAGGATATCTTTTTATTCATATTAGAAATAGAAATATTATTAGTATTTTGTTTCATTTATTTACTATTTCTTATTAATACTATAGGTGTTTTTTCGTCAGAATTGCCTGCTGGGTTAATCTTTAAGATTTCTTTGAGTAGATCATTAACTGAATCATTTGAACTGGCTAAGATTTTTACACCACCAAGATCATTAACATCAACAACTGCTACTTCTACTTCAAGCTGTTTTGATAATTTATTACAAAACAATTTAGTATTTATTGGACCCATAACAATACTTTTATCATATGGAACAACTGTTCCACTAATATCATCAATTAGTGAAGATTCAAAACCGGTTAATCTATAAAATATTCCTTTAACCCCAATACATTTAAATAAAAATCCCAAAATTAAGGAAAAGGTTATTCTCGTTACACCTATTTTATCGATTAGTAATTGCATGCCACAAGCGGTTGCAAGACTACTTGTTGGATGAAAAAAATAACATAATATTTTAGAAAGGTAATTATATTCTAAATTTTGAGGAGCTATATACCTTCCTTGCATAATTGCTAAAGGTGACTCGCCTATAGTTAAAATATCATTTTTTCTTATAACATCCTTACAGTAATTCGTAACAGTTTCTATTGGATTATCAAAGGATCCAAGCAAATCAGTCTTTACTGCTATAGCTTTATAGTCTTGATTTAAAGGAATTTGAACTAGCTCTTTTTTATTTTGATTTTGATGATTAAGATTAACTAAAAAACAATCTTGTTTTTTAGTTAATCCAAAATGACCATAATTTTCCCAAAATACTTTAAACCATATATATTTAATTTTGTTTTTTAAATCGCTATTTTTAAATTTTAAAATAACTTGTATTTTTAGTTCTGAGTTTGTTTTTATAATTGTTGTTGGCCAATAATTATAAATGTTTTTTTTAATAGATCCAGAATAAATATAAATAGTTTCCTCATAATTTATATCTTTAAGATATTGGTTATCTTTTCCTTTAAAAAAATCTAAATCAAGATCTAAATTAGAAACCATAGTTTCTTTATATTTACTTTTATTGACTATTTTTATATCAATAACCACTTCAATATAATTGTCTTTTTTTCTTGATTTATAATTTTGAGGTATTAAAAGTAATTTTGTTTTTGGGAAGAAATTAATATACAAATCTGAAAAAATTGTCAAAAATAAAAATATGAAAAATATATTTAAAATGAACATATAATTGTTATCTAAAAAGATTTTTAGTAATCATTTTTTTTCTGAGATTATACTGTTGTATTCATTAAAGCTCTCAACTGAGAATGTCGAGTCATTTATATCGATTCCTTTTAATTCCCCAATAGTTTTATTTAAATCATCAATATTAACCAATCCATTTTTATCAAATTTAATTTCCCCTTTACTGTCCAAAATTATAGTCTGAGGAATTAAGCCATTCCAATAGTAATTAGGTTGATATGAGCTTGATTCAGATGATTCATTTTGTATTTCATCAGTAGTTAAAGCAATCAAGTCGATATTATTTCTCCAAATTAGATCTAAACCAGAAATTATTGGAGCCATAGCTTTACTATCAGAGCTATCATCTAGATAAAAAAATAAAACAGATACCCTTCCGTTTTTTATTGATTCTTCAATAGTGGTTTTAGGAGGGACTATTGCTCCATTTCCTGCATATATTGGGAAAATATTTCCGTCATAACTATTAGTATCCCTACTCGCATAAGCTGGATAAGAACTAAAAAAGATTAATAAGATTAGTATTGATTGTAATAGCTTCATTAAAAGAAGAAAAATTTATTTAGTACTTGATCTGCCTAGACCTTGTAGTATTCCTTTCCCGACTAATCCAATAGCTTTACCAACTACTTTTGTTAAGAAATTCACGAAAAGGTTTCCGATATATTTTACAGCAATTTCTAATTGTGGAGCTATAGCATCTCTAATTTCAACTAATAAAGTAACTTGTTTTTGAAACCAATCTAAATTTTCTAGTTCTTTTTCTCTATTCTCATTTTTGTAGTATCTTGTAAATTTAGAATCAATGATATCAATATATTCACGCTTACTTTCATATAAATAGATAGGCATATAGATATTTTCGTGCCACCTATTATAGTTGTTGATATTATTTCTAAATCTTTCGAAAGATCTTGTAGATTGCAATTGTTGATTTATAAGTATTGTTCTTAATTCTGGCCAATTTGAACAAATATTAAATACTTCAGAGGCCAATAAATTACAATTTCTTATTATCCAATTAGATATTATATTTTCTAGAACAATAAATGTTTCCGATTCAAATAATGGCAATAGTTTGCCATCATAATCTATGGGTTCATTTTTTACTATTGGATCTATAAACATTATTGACTCATGGGACTCTCTATCTCTTTCATCGAATGTTACTTCTTTATAAATATACTCATTTAAAGATATGGACTCTCCATTTTTTTTAACTCTAAAATAACTTTCAGTTATATTTGAAATGGTATTTAGCTTTAGTTCCTCAATAAGAGAATTAAAATCATCTCTATAATCTTTTTCTTTATAGTTTTCTTTTATATTTTTTATTAAATTATCTAATTCATCAAGCATTTTGGAGATTAGACGAGAAATAAACTCTTTTTTTATTCCTGATAAAATGATTGATGAATTATTAAATTCAACATCAAAATTTTTTAAATCATATCTTTTGCTAAGACGTTTAAGAATTAAATCCCAAATTTCTAATCCATTTTTATCTTTTATAAAGATAGTATTAGTATTTTTATCATTTATTTTAATTTTGTTTTCAGTATAAATAGCCTCTGAATAAATGTCTAATGAATTACCCCATATAAATATAAGAAAGGATTTTGCAGTTATTAGCTCTCTTAATCTACCCTTTAATATGAATTTATAAAATTCAGGAGTCGAATCAGAATTTACATACTTAAAAATATAATTTATTTCATTATCAATTTGCTTGAGTCCTGATGATAATAATTTCTGATTAAAAGAAGGTTTTTTTTCATTTTTTATAACTACAGAAGGATTATTTTCTAGATCAAATACTCTGCCCCCCTCTGAAATAATATTTATAGATTCAAGAACTTTATTAACACTTGGGTTTAATAGTAAACCTTCGCTATTAAAAGATGGAATTACATTTGTTTTATTTAAAAGGTCTCCCGAAAAGATTATAAGAATATTTGACTCATCCCATCTTTCTTTTAATTTTAATAATTCCAATCTTATTAGATCTTCAGATTGGTAATTAAGAATATTCCAGATTATTAAATCTGGATTTAAATCTTTAATGCCACTATCTAGGGTGATATTTAATTTATTGTCTAAAGAAGTCAACTTTAATGATAAAGATTCTGCAATTAAGCTTGGAGCAATAATTAGGATAGATTTTTTCTTGCTTAATTCCAATTTTAAAAGATTACCTCTTTTACAAAATTAACTAACAAATCAGGTAAAATCCAGTGCTTAATAATATTTACTAGGACTTTTAAGCGTAATAGTCTTTATTAATTGGAATATCATTTATTCTTTCTGGAGATAATATGTTATTTGCTTCACTGATAGTAAATTTATTCTCATATAGAGCCTTTCCTACTATTACTCCATGTAGTCCGTAATGCTCAAGTTTTGTTAATGATAATAAATCAGAAATTGTACCCACACCTCCTGAAGCAATGACAGGGATGTTAGTAATTTCAAGAATTTTTTTTATAAAAACTTCATTAGTTCCTTCTAAAGTCCCATCAGTATTTATATCCGTAACAACAAAACTAGCTATTTTAAAGTTAGAAAATTCTTTTACTAGATCTGTTGCTAATACATCTGATTGTTTTAACCACCCTCTTGTGCTGATTTTTCCATCTTTTGCATCAATTCCAATAATTATTTTTTTTGGATATTTGCTTGATAAATTTTTTACTAATTCTTTATTTTCAATAGCAGAAGTACCCATTATTACCTTGTCAACACCATAAGATAGTAATTGTTCAATCCTTTCTAGTGATCTTACACCACCTCCAATTTGTATCGGAATGTTGACTTCATTTACAATCTTTTTTATTGATTGATCATTAATAGGTATACCAGTCTTTGCGGCATCCAAATCAACTATGTGAATACATTTCGCACCCTCCTTTTCCCAATATTTGGCTTGCTCATGAGGTTCTTTAGAAAAATCTTTTCTCTTGTTAAAGTCACCTTTAAAAAGTCTTACGCATTTACCGTTCATTAAATCTATTGCTGGGATTAGTTGCATGATTTTGTCCTTTTCATTAATTACTTACTAGTAGTACTATTCATTATGTAGATCTAACTTAGATTACTACTTTACTTTAATACTTTTGGAATATGAAAATTCTTGTAATGGGTGGCACAAGATTTGTCGGTAAGTCTCTGGTAGCAAAATTGCTAAGTCATGATTTTGATATTGATATCTTTACAAGAGGTAATAAATCTATTCCTGAAAATACAAATTTAATAAAGGGTGATAGAAATAATATCGAAAGTATTCTTAAAATAAAAGATAAAAAATATGATGTAATTTACGATATCTCTGGTCGTGAATTAGAACAAACAAAACTTCTTATAGAGAATTTAGATAACTCTTTCCAGAGATATATATATGTAAGCTCTGCAGGAGTTTACAAAGATAATTGTGAACTCCCCTTATCCGAAGTTGATCCAATTGATCCAGAAAGTAGGCATAAAGGAAAGTTTGAGACAGAAAATTGGTTAAAAAACCAAAAAATTCCTTTTACAAGTTTTAGACCTACTTATATTTATGGACCAGGAAATTATAATAAAATTGAAAATTGGTTTTTTGAAAGGTTATTTACTAAAAAATCTATACCAATTCCTGGTGACGGTTCTTTAATTACTCAGCTAGGCCATGTTTCGGATCTGACTGATGTAATGATTAGGTGCATAAATTTTGAAAATTCCAAAAATAATATTTATAATTGTTCAGGTGAAAAAGGAGTAACAATCAAGGGTTTAATTTATTTCTGTGCGAATGTTCTTGGATTAAACCAAAATGAGATTTCTTTAAGAACATTTGATTATCAAAAATTAGATCCTAAGTCGCGAAAGGGATTTCCAATTAGATTAAATCATTATCAGACTGATATCTCTAAGATAAAACGTGATTTAGAGTGGGCGCCAACTTTTGATTTACTTAATGGTCTAAAGGATAGTTTTGTGAATGATTTTAATAATAAAAAGAGTGAGGAGTTTGATGAAAATTCAGATAATATTCTTTTTAATTCTTAAATAGCCTAACAAAGTCACTAAAGTCAGGATGAATCCTAACCAATAAAAAATTAAAGCCAAATTATTCAATAAGCTAATTTTAAATGGTGTAAAGAAGGTAATTACTGAAATAAAAAAGAAAAATGTTTTATATTTTCCTAACATTGATGCTGGTAAACCATCTTTTGTAGAGTTCCTTAGGCTAGAGATAATTAATTCTCTAAATAAAATTAATGACAAAGACCAGAAGGGTATAAAATTATTTTTACAAAGGAAGGTCAAAGGAATTAAATAGAATACTTTATCGCTTAAGGGATCAAGGATAGCTCCTAATCTGGTTTTAAGATTAAATTTCCTTGCAATTAACCCGTCAAAATAATCAGTTAAACCTCCAATAATAATTAGTATAAAGACATAAAAAGGTCTGTTAATTTCTAAAAAAAGTATTAATGGAAATACAAGTAAAAGACGAGATATCGATAATAAATTGGGAATATTCAATGCCAAATTTTTAAGATTTTTTCTTAATAACAAATTATTTTTTGTATATAAAAAATATATTACACTCTCAACAAGCTTAAATTTTTAGTAAAAATTTTAAATGGTTTTTGATGCTAGATTCTAAAATTTAATTTAAATCTGAATCCTAAAGATTATAAACTCAACTTCTCTATATGAATGATGATGTTTTATATTACAAAATTATTCTTTATATCTAATGCAGCCTCATAGCCTAAAGCTATCTCCAGAATCGGATTTGATAAATTCAATTAAAGAATATTCTTTATCGAATAATTTATACGGGTATGTTTCTGGAGTGGTTGGTAATCTTAGAACAGTTTGTATTCAATGCCCAGGTAATCAAGAGATAAATAAATTTGAAGGAAATCTAGAGATAGTTTCTTTAAACGGACATTTTAATAAAGGAGATGTTCATTTACATTTGAGTTTTGCAGATGAGGGATGTAATGTGTTTGGCGGGCATCTTGAGGAGGGATGTATTGTAAAAAAAGGTACTGATATATTATTAATTTCTTTTGAACAGAAAATTATTAATATCTCAAATCATGATTTAATCACTAATGAATCTCGTGTAAAAGCATATATTTTAAAGGATTGTCCTTGGTCTAAAAGAGCAATTAGGTTGCTAAATTCTTTATCTATCCCTCATGAAGTTACTCTAATAGACAATGATGAGAGCTTTCAAAAAATTATGGTTCAAAGTAGCCATAATACTTTCCCTCAAATATTTTTGGATAATAAATTTTTTGGAGGATATGATGAACTTTCAGAACAAGCAAAATTAGATAACTTAATTTCATTTAAGTAATCTAAATTTTTTAACTATCACGATTAGTAAGCTTTTCAGCAACTAATTCGTCCTCTAACTGCTTTATTAATCTTGATACAAGACTCTGAAATTCTGGTTGACACCCTTTAAATGCAGCTTTATGTCTTATTGGCTCATTTCTAGTTCTTAAATCAGTAAGCATTAATTGTAATGCGTCAATTTTGGGATTTATTTTCATAGTTTTAATTTATATATTTACATCTTTTAAATCATTTGCATAGCTTTTTTAAAAGATATCTTTTTATTATCATTCGAACTTGTAACTTCTATTAATTTATTTATGGATTCTTTGTTTTTTAAAGAATCTATACAACATTGTGCAACTAATCTTCTCGGGATTGATCCATTAATTTGAGTATCCTCTTTTGAATAATTTATATTTTCTGATTTAATATCTTCATTTTCCTTTAATCCTCCAGGTCTAATAATAGTCCATTCAAAATTTGAATTACGTAGAAAGCTTTCACCTAATTTTTTCCAAATAAGAATTAAACCAAATAAGTTTAATGGGTGAAATAATTTACCAGTACAAAGGGAACTAACTAAAATAACTCTTTTAATACCAACTCTTTTGCAACTCTCTAATTGCCTGTATACACCTAATGCATCAACCTTTGCAGGACCAGTTAAATCTAATGATGCTCTCGCTCCAGTCGCAATTATCAAAGCATCAATATCTTTTAAAGCTTCATCAAGTTCACCTTTTTTGTCTAATGAAACCCTAATTGTTTCTAAACGCTCTAATCCTGCTGAGACTTTTGAATTCTTTCTGATGATTTGCCTTACTTTATATCCTTTCTTAACTGCTTCTTCGGAAATTCTATAACCTGTTTTCCCCGATGCACCAGTAATTGCTATTTTCATGATTAAAAACTAATTTAAATATTATATAAATTTCTTAAGGCTTTTTGCATATAAATTTCTTTTTTCTTTTGGGATAAAGAGTGCGACATAAATAACATTTTGTTCCATCACAGCCTCTTGCTGTGCAGTATTCTCTGCCATAAAAGATTATTTGCAAATGTAAGGTATTCCAATCATTAACAGGAAATATTTTTTTTAGGTCTTTTTCTGTTTGAACTACGCTATCACCATTTGATAGGCCCCATCTTTGTGCCAACCTGTGTATGTGAGTATCTACTGGGAATGAGGGTATTTTAAAAACTTGAGACATTACAACTGATGCTGTTTTATGACCTACCCCTGGAAGAGATTCAAGCTTCTCAAAAGAAACTGGGACAGTACTATTATGCTTCTCAATCAATAATTTAGATAAGTTATAGATGTTCTTTGATTTTTGATTCGATAGACCTAAAAATTTTATGTATTCGTAAATGCCATTAATACCTAGCTGTATCATCTTTTCTGGATTATCTGCAACTTTAAATAAACTTTTTGTTAATTCATTAACTTTCTTATCTGTTGATTGAGCACTTAAAACTACGGCGACTAGAAGAGTATATGCATTTGTATGATCAAGGGGGATTGGAGGCGATGGATATAGCTTTTTGAGTTCCTTGCGTATAATTTCTGCTCTTTCAGACTTTCTCATTAAATTTGAAAATTAAATGGTGTATAAAATTATACATGGATTATTTCAGGTGTATATTTTCTGCTAACTTAATATATTTGAATAAGAAGAACTTAGTGAAAAATGATGCGTTAATAATTGATGATTTGCATCATAAATATGATAGGAGAGAATGTTCAAATTGGATATTAAACGAAATTAACCTGAAAATTGAAAATGGCGAATTGTTAGGCTTGCTTGGTCCTTCTGGTTGCGGAAAAACTACTCTTTTAAGATTAATCGCGGGGTTCGAATATCCCTCTAAAGGTAGGATTTCTCTAAATGATAAGGAAATTTCAAGTAGGAAAAAAATTCTTAGTCCTGAGAAAAGAAATATTGGTATGGTTTTTCAAGACTATGCACTTTTCCCTCACTTAACCGTTTTGGAAAATGTAATTTTTGGTTTGAAAAACAAAAAAGACAGATCTAGAGTTGATTATTTATTGAATGTTGTTGGTCTTGATAGTTTTGTTGAAAGGTACCCACATGAACTCTCTGGAGGCCAAAAACAAAGACTCGCAATTGCGAGAGCTCTTGCTCCAGGTACAAATTTTATTTTATTAGATGAACCTTTTTGTAGTCTTGATATGCATGTCAAACTAAAATTGAGAAGTGAACTCCCTAATATCCTAAAAGGTTGCAATGCAAGCGGATTGATGGTTACTCATGATCCGGAAGAAGCGATGTCAATTTGCGATAAGGTCGCCGTTATGAATGATGGGAAAATACATCAAATTGATACGCCACTTAACCTTTTAAATAATCCCAAGACCATATTTGTTAGTAGTTTTATTTTGGGTAATAATATTATTAATCTCAAAAAACATGGTAATTCATATATTTCTTGTTTAGGTGAAATAAATTGTTCAGAGTATTTGAAAAATACAGGTATCAAAAGCATGTCAATTTCGCCTAAATTTATTTCAATTAAAAGATCAGAATCTGGTGATGCGATTGTTATATCTAAAGAATTTCTTGGAGAATTTCTTATATATAAAGTATCTATTAATGGAAACATATTAAGGGTTAGAACTGATATTAATAATCTCCTTAATAATGGTGTTAAATGTTCTCTTTCTATTAATAAAAATAGTTATTATTTTTTATATCCTGGAGCATATAAGGAATATATATAGACTTTTTTTATAAGCAATTACACTTGCCCCCCTTCCAATTAGAGCATTTTTTCTTTTTACATTTCTTTTTTTTACTGTTATATATTTTATTAGTTAATAGCAGTTCAGAAAATCTGTACTGTAAATTCATTTATAGTATTGAGATTGATTTTCATTATCATATTATTTAATTTAATTCAAAGGATTAATTAATTACTAATTTATACAAAATGTTGTATTATTTTATTAGTTTCTTATATGGCAATGAAAGAAAATAATCTAAAGTTAAAGAAATTAATTAATTTTGGTCCATCTGGAAGAGCTGTCGCACAACCAATTGACAAAAGTTTATTGGATAATATTTTTGAACATTTAACAATGGAAAGATATGCCAATGTTCAATATTTTTCTATATACCTCTGGTTTCAAGAACGTGATTTAAATGGATTTGCTTCTCATTTTCTAGGTGAATCACAAGGTGAAATGGAACATGCTCAGAAATTTGCAGATTACTTAATCGCAAGAGGACAAAGCGTAAAATTAGATGAAATTCCAGCACCAGTTCAAACATGGGATTCAATAGAGGATCTGATTTCCTATTCTTTCAACATGGAGGCTGATTTAACTTCATCTCTGCAACAACTTTATTCTATTTCAGAAAGAATTTCAGATACGAGAACCAACGTATTTTTAGATCCAATCATTGAGGCTCAAACAAAATCAGAGGATGAATTCGCAAACATACTCGGTAAAGTAAAGTTTGCTTCTAATCAACCTTCTGCAATCTTGTTGATAGATAGTGATTTAAAGAAAAAATAGATTACTTTCAAATTTATTTTCATTCAATGTTCTTTTCGTTATTTCAAAAAGTAAATTAGAAAAGTTGATTTTATCATTATTATTTTTATTTAAGAGCTCTGCTATTTTATAAAGCTCATTAACTCTTTTAAAAATATGTTTGTTTTCAGAAAATAGCCTTCCCTTCAACGCTTTATTTTCTGTAGTTTTGTAGGACTGCTTGATATTTCTGAGCCTATTCGATAAAACTTCAACTTCCATTAACAAGTTGCTAGTAAGTGATTGTGATTCCTTCATGTTTTTAAAGCGGTGATGTTTCAATAAAAGAAGGCGCTATACTTATTGTCTGCTTTCCAATTGGAGCTATTAATAATTCTGATGAACGTAGTTTCGATATTAATCTAGTTGATGTTACTCGGGTTGAACCAATTAATTCACCTATCCTTTCATGGGTAAGCCTAAAAGGTAATTCGCACCATTGTCCACATCTTTTCCCGAGTCGGTTAGTTAATATTGAGAATAAAGCTTGCATTCTTTGTTCGGCATTACCTAAATGCCTAATTCTTAAAAGTTGAAGAGTCCATTCATTAACTGCATCAAATCCGGAATTTTCATCAATACTGACATTACTATGAAAAGATAAATCCGTTAATGCTTCTAAACAAACACCATCACTACATAATAAATCTGTTCTTAATTGATCTCCTGACTGTAAAAAAGCAAGGGTCATTCCCTCAGTTTCTTCGCATGGACAATATACTCTTGCAATTCCTTTCTCAACTTCAAGACAAGTACCTTTTGGCCTTGACGAAGGATCTATAAGCACAGACTGCCCGGTTATTAATCTGACTGTTTTTGTTGAGAATTCCCCATAATTACGGAAATTCATAGGTTTATTTATGATAATGAGAATTATTATCAATTATGCAACAATTATTAAACTATTGCAATAGATTCTCATTATCAAAGTTATATTTGATGTTTTTCTTTACATTGTTATTTTTGAATATAATTTATTAAGAATGAAATTAATTTAAAGACGTATATGATTTCTAATAAAATTTGTTTAAATTGCGGCAGTTCTGATCTTGTTTCAGATAGATCACTTGGAGGTAGGATGATTTGTTCTAAATGTGGTTCCTCTTCTTTAAGAAATAAATCTTTTCCCCTAAACAGAAACAAAAATATTATTTATGTTGTAATTGCTCTGATTATTTTATTGATAATTGTTTTTTAGATTTTCTATAAATATGCCAGCTTCCATTATGTTTAATAATATTGATATTTATGTCAAATAGTTTATTTATATTTTTATTATTTATGGTTTTTGATTGAGAGCCATCTGCAATTATCATTCTGTCCTTCAACATTATGATTCTGTTATATATTTCTGTAATCATTGTAATATCGTGGGTTATACATATTATTTGAGTGTCTAATTTATTTAATTCATTTATCTGATCTATTACATAAAATTTTGATTTCAAATCTAAATTAGCTATTGGCTCATCAAGAATCAAAATATCTGGTTTTTTTATTAGAGCTCTGGCAATTAGTACAATTTGTTTTTCTCCGTCTGATAAATAAGAAAAATTTTTTTGCGACAAATGTATTATTTGCATTTCTTTTAATAGCATCTCAACTAAAAAATAATCTTTTTCTGTTTTTTCACTAATTTTGCAATATTTACCATATAAACCACTATTAATTAAATCAATAACTTTTAACTTTGGATTTATTCTTCTTCTTATCTCGTGGTTAACCACACTTATTCTTTTTCTAAGTCCCCAAATATTAATAAGCTCTTCATTAAATATTTTAAAAACTGCACCATTCTTTATAACTGGATATATTGTTCTATTTATAAGTTCTACTAAAGAAGATTTGCCTGAACCATTTGGGCCAATCAAAATTACATTTTCACCATATTTAAGTTTTAAATTTAAATCCTTAACAACCTCATATCCATTTTTAATACAAGTAATATTTCTTGCTTCTAGCCAATAATCATTATTCACTAAAATTTGCTACTCCAGAATATAAATAATTGTAGTGAGCTTAAAACGAATATTAAAAGATAAAGCCAATTAAGCCATGTAGGTCTATTAACTTTTTTCATCTAATTAAATAATAAGCATTAAAAATATAAGCGGAGCTGCATATCTTATGAATGTTTTTCTAATTATATTTATATTATTAATTATTTCTAGTTTTTTAATTTCTGGCGGGTATTTAAATATTATCTGATCATAAACATTTAGATCTTTATTTTTATTTGTATTTTTCCATGGACTATCCTTTTCTTGCGATTTTTCATACCAGTTCCAGAAATAATTTATGATTCTATCTTCACCTAGAAGCTTTATCTCGTCATTTTTTATTAAACCTAATTTATGATTATATGTTTGAGTTTTAAGAATAATATAATCTTCATCAAATATTTTATAAAATATCTTTTTTTGAATTTCTTTAAATAAAATTAAATTATTTAGTATTTTGTTTTTAAGGAATTTCCTATAGTGCCTAACAATTACTCTTGCTTTATTTTCTCCTAAGGGAATGTGATCAAGTACTTGCAAATATCTAGATACAGCTGGGTCTCCTTTGTAAATCAAGATTCTACCTGGTGGAATATACCTTATTCTTATAAATTCTTTTGTAGGATTGTTTTTATAAAAATATATACTTTCAATATAATTAGGATTTATGTTTATTTTTTGATTAAAACTTACTAATACATTTTTATTTACTTCTTTATCTGGAATTGTATCTCCATGAACCCAAAATATATGAAGTATATCTAAATGATTTTCAATAATCCTAGACCAGTCACATTTAAAATCAACTAAAACTTCTTCAGATGCGGTCTCTTTAAGATCAAATCCGTTACCAATCAATTCATGTTTATTAATTAATGATTCCTCATTAATGCTGTTTAAATCTGTCTCAGACTTGTCTGAAAAATAAATAAAAATATAGCTTTCTTTCTCTATTACTTTGTATTGAGATAAGTGAATCCTTTTTGCATAATTATCGTAATTATTATCAACAATGTGACTACAAGTTATTCTATCAACATTCTTGCAATTTCCGTCTGAACTGAATCTTGCCCCATGGTAAGGACACGTTAATTCTCCATTAGATATTGAACCTCCATAAAAAGATGCACCTCTATGAGGACAAATATTTTTTATACATCTTACATTGTTCTTCTCGTCTCTAAACAGTAGAAGAGGTTCATCAAACAATGAGAAATAATGAAGCTTGTTTTTTTTAAGCTCCTTTGACGGACAAATTGCGTACCAACCATACAAACCTATTTTTAATTCTTTTTGCCTTTCTATTACCTCTAAATTATCAATATTAACTACTGTTCCCTTTTTAAAAGGTTTTAAAACCGTATTAATGTCTTTAGCTTTAAAAAAATTAATTTGCTTATTTTCCATAAACTAATATCTTTTTTTAATTGACAAGTTATCTTTGGGAACTATAACCCAAGTAAATAATCAATTTCTGATAAAATAAAAATTCTCTATCATTTGTAGCAATATTTTAAATGTGCAGCTTAAGTGGTAAGTATGAAATTCATTGGAGTATCTTTAAATTATTATCAAGTATATTTTGATCGATTAATTAATCATTAAAAATTAATTAGAAGATAAGGCATAATTTATAAATTTAAAACTTTCTAGATAAGTTGATCCAGTTAAATTATCACTTAGTTTTCTAACCTAATTTTTAAATATCTTCTTTTTATTATTAAGAATTTATCAAATTCAATAAGTAAAAATTAACTATGGTTTGAAGTAGCTGATTAAATCTGTTATACATGCAGATATATAAATTTAAATAAATAAGCATTTAGCTATGCCAAAATCCCTTAAACGTTTTTTAAGAAAAATACCTATCAAAATAAAAACTTTAAAATATTCAATTAGAGAGTATCTATCAACGAAATAAATTATTTTATTTTTTTTCAAAATGTTCAAGTATTTAATTTTTTTTTAATAATTTCTTTAAAGTGAATAAAAAAAGTATAACTTTTTAGCTTCCAATGATCAGAAATATCTTAAATCACATTCTATGTTTAATTGTACTGATATCTTTTGATTCTCCTTTGTATCCAATTGATTTTTCAGAAAAAGTTATTGAAAATTATACTTTTAAGATTTCTAGGAAATTTTCTAATACTTTTTGTAACTCAACTAAATTTGGCATATCGGAAGATGGAGCTTTAAGATTTTCTATTGGAGAAACAAATAAAGAATTTTCAAATAACAAATTAAATAAATTTGTTGATTATAAACTTCTTAATAAAAATATCCTTCTTAATCTAGAGAAAAATTGCCAGATATTCGACTTTCCAGAACATGAACTAGAAAATTTGGCATTCAATTATTAAATTTAATTTATTTTCTTCCGATCCAATCATTTGGTTTGTCCATCATCCATTCAAAAACACCTTTTGCATCAAGATTTCTAGATGCAACTATAAATAATGTTGGAAATATCAAACCTACTATTCCAATAACAATAATTTCTAATTTTCCTATTCCTATTTCAGTAAATGCCAAAGCAAAATCTTTAATCATTCTTTATTACCCATAAGAAGAATTATATTTAATGATAGTTTATGAATCATGTTTTTAATAAATTTTTGTATAAAGTACCTATTTTAAAACTTAAACTGTTTGAATAATTTAAATGAAGAGATAATTTATTAATGACTTTCAATTCACCGATCATTTTTATAGAGATAATATCGCTTCTAATTTTAGGTTTAATTATAGTGAGTTTTTTACTTAAAAATAAAAAAAGGTCTGCAGAAAGTATTTATAAATTAATTGATGATTTGGAGAAAAAATATATTCATTAGCGTAACTTTCTTGTTAACTAACTTAATTTATGAAATATCTTTCCTTAATAAAAATCAATCAAAATCTATACCAACTTCTTCTTTTATATCTCTATCTAAATCTGGAAGATTTGATTCTACCCAATGGTCTTTATTATCAATACCAGCGGCATTAACATATTGCATTATATGTTGGTCAACTTGCTTATATAAGTCGTGCAAGTTTAGGTCCATCCTTATGGCATGAGCGATTTCAGAAACTTGTTTCTCTGTAAAACAGTGATTAGGGTGCAATAAATCACAACAGGGAATTCTTTTTTCGATCAACTCATTTATATTGATCTTTATTTCGTAATCTTGGTGTACAGTCATAACTGCCTATGTACTATATGAATCATAATAATTTATGTTTAATATATTTAATGTTTAGGTCATGAAACGCACTTGTAAGGTAAACAATTATTAGTAAATCTTATATTTAAATTAATTGCTGAATTTTATATTGAACTTACGAAAATTGAATAAAAAAACTTGCATATGTAAATTTTCTTTGTTTGATTAGAAAAAAACAATTAATTATGAAGTCTTTAAGTCTCTATACATTCAATATTAGTAATGTAACAAAAATATTGGATAACTATCAAAAGAAGAAATCTAATAATATAGCCTTCATTACCTGGTTCCTGATTTGGTATTTTGGTTCTTCAATACTTTTACTACTAAGCTTACATTCCTACTATATGGGTTTTGGCAAATAATAATAAAATTAATTTTATTTCTTCTACTTGAAAAATAGATCATCCAAATCTTTATATAAATTATCTTCTTCTTTTTAGGCAGGTCTATTTGAGCAAAGGATAGATATTCTTTGAATATTTAAAACAGTTATCAAACTTCACCGAATAAAAGAGTGAAAATTTTTTCACAAAAATAAGTTGACTTAATTTCTAATTAGTGCAACACTTATTATAATTTAGTGATGAACTTTATATGCCAACAAATAAAAAAAGAGTAGGATTTATACCTAGAAGTAATGTATTAGCTCTAATAAATAAATTGAGTAGTGAAAATAATCTAAGTTATTCGAAAATAGTCAATATTTTAGTTGAGGAAGCTTTACATAAAAGAGGGTTATTTAATAATTCTACTAAAGAAGTATCTTATATTAATGAAAAGAATCAAAATAGAAATGATTTAGATTATCAAAAAAAAGAAATTGTAAATAATGAATTTAAATATAATTTTAAATATAAATTATTAAATGATGAATGTTTAGATCCTATTCAATTCAGGGAGGAACCATTAGATAATGAAATGTACGCTAAATTTTTAATGTTTCTTCAATTCCAAGAAAGAATGAAAAAAAAGTTATAACTTATAAAAGTGTTGCACAGTACAGCACTTTACGTTAATCTTGTATTAAATCATGGATTCTAAGCATAAATACTAAATACTTATTTTCGGATAATAGGTAATTTATAAAAATTTTTAGAATCACTATTCCTATTAGCTTCTACAATGAATTCTCCGATCCAATCATTAAAGCTTAACCTTCTACCTCCAGAAAAATTATATTGTGATTTTAATTATTGGAGTACTTTGTTTACTCAAGATATGCAGTTGATTTGGGATAAAGCTCATTGTGTTCCTTTAAAAAAACTTCCACCAGGAGTTTCAGATATGATCTTTCCTTATTTATTATTAGCTTTGTCAGATTATAAGATTTTGAATAAAAAATATCTATCAGGAATAGGAATTGATAACTTATTAAACCTTTGGTTTGAAAAATATTCCTTGAATAAGAAAGGTTATTTCGAACTTACACATCCATCAAGGTGAATAAAAATTAAGGAACAATAATTTAAAGTATTTATATAAGTTAGAACAAATCATTTGAGGAATGAATAGTTAAATTCCCAGTTGAAATTTTAAGGAATTTGGGATTAGTAGAATTAGTATGTTTGTTTCCCTTTAAAAATTTAATAAAATCTATCAGATAAATATTTAAATAAAACCACTTAACATATTTTATGTAATTTGAGCTTGTAAAGGATCTTGCATATTAGTTATTAGCAATTCAATAAGAACTTAAGCGAATAACCAGTTCAAAATCATAAATTATTTAACGAAAACATATTCCCTTTAAAATCTCTAAATTTAATTTGGTTTATTTTTTAAGCTAAAAAGTATCGAATATAAAAGATTCTTATGAATTTTTATTATATAGCGGCAAAAGTAATTTACTCATTAATTTACAAAAAAAAGATTTATTAAAAAAGATTTATTAAAGTTCGGTCCTAAATATTTGTAATTGCAATTTTGTTCGTTATTTAGAAGTTAATCTAGACAATAAAATTAATTGATTTCCAAATTAGAAGCGGACTAAATCCTCGTGGAGTATTGGACTTTAGTCCGCTTTATCTTTTTAGCAAAGTAATATCTAAGAGGCAAGTTAAGTCTCATTTCATACTTTCCCTACCAAACTATATAGAAAAATTCAAAAAAAGACTCTTGTAAGATTGTAGAGCCTGGTTGATTGTGAGCTTTAATTCTTCTAATCTTAAGCAGCTTCTTTTAGCATCGACTTAAGTTGCTCACTATCTAGTTGCTCTAAATAATTTCTCATTGCTTGCCAGGATCTTTGGCTTTCTATCTTTCCACTTTGTTTAAATAAATTTGCGGAAACTTGATCTACTAATTCTTTATGAGTCATATTCATATTCTTCATTAAGTTTAATTACTATGCCATTAAAAAAATCTGCTAATAGTACTGATGAGTCTTGAACAGAAACTCTTAAATTCTCTTTTGCAAGTTTCTTTTTTATTGGGTTTAAGTTAGTCATGCTGATTCTTGAAATTGGTTTGTTACTTCAGTCCATCCTCCAGCTATTAGTTCATTCCATGTTTCAAAAGCAGATTCGTGATCGTGAAGTCTTGTGTTTTTAAGTCCTCCAGGTTCTCCTAGATGATTTGCATAGAAGAGATGGGTATAGACTTTGACGTTGTTCCGTGCAGATTTCTTGCACTTTTCAAATAAGATTAAAAAACTGCCTTGCGGGTTAAGTAACCAGCCATTTGGGGTGTCAACACGACTACCATAAGAAAAATTAGACCAAACATTTGCTCCTCCTAAAGTCATCAGTAAGCAATACAGGTGTACTACTATTTAATAATATAAAATAGAGTTCGTCAAGTAGTTTTATAAAAAAAGAGCTGCTTCATCATTTACGATTTAGTTTAATCCTTTTCATATCTTTCTTTATTCTTTTTTAATTTCCCCCCCCCCACTTTTTCATAAACTTCATTTGCCTTTTCTTAAATATTATCAAGTTTACTTGAGAGCTCTTTATAGCTTTTGTACTCTCCTCTTTAATTACAGTTTCTTTTATCTCCATAACCTTAACTGGTTCTTCTTTAACTAAAGTTTTATTTTACTTCTTCAGATTTTTCTTCAAACTTAGCTTTAATTAAGTTAACTATGAGAATAAGAACTGGAACATGGTCTAAACTACCCATTACTATTCTAGTTTCTGAATAAGTCATTTCATTTTTAGAAGAGCTGAAATATTAATGCATGAATTTTATTTTTATAATCCTTTTATGAAGCAGATAAACATTAGTGGTCTTTATGAGTTGCGTTATTTATCCAATGTTTCCTCAAGAAAAATGAATAAATCTTTTTACCTATTACTCCATAAATACCAAGAACAATTAGAAATATTGCGAATTGAATCACAGAATGAAGACTAATTATTATTGTTATCTCTTAAATGATTTGAATTTGGAAGAAGATTGAGATAATTTGTAAGGTAGTTATCTAAAATAATAAAACTGATATTTATTTAGTAATAGATTATAAATTATGTAAAGTCCTAATACTCCAGTAATACCATACCTTGTATGGATAGGGTCATGATGACTCCGCCAAAGTTCCTGTAAAAATTCCATTAATACTTTATTCCCATTTGCCAATGACAATAATATTCATAAGATTATTCTCTAAATAAATATGATTTTCTTAATTTTATACTTCCCAATCTAAATCGAAATCTTCATCATTTTCATTCACTACCTTTCCTCCATGTTCTCTA
Source organism: Prochlorococcus sp. AG-442-M23 (assembly GCA_003209655.1). Classification (GTDB taxonomy): domain Bacteria; phylum Cyanobacteriota; class Cyanobacteriia; order PCC-6307; family Cyanobiaceae; genus Prochlorococcus_A. The sequence continues at coordinate 121,557 of QCPW01000002.1, forward strand.
GCTATTACATCTAAACACTTAAGAATATCTTTATTCTTCAATAGATCTGTTTGCGCTAAATAATTAAGTAGAGTTCTTATTTGTTCAACAGTATTTTCTTCTAATTCCTTCATTTAATTTTCTCCTGTGTTTTCTTAAGTCTATTGTATTCCTGTTTTAAAACACCTAAGCGCCAAGCACCTATCAATCCTTTTACACCTTGAGTTAACAGTTTTACATCAGCATGAGAATGGAACTTCATTTCCAAAAACTCTTTCTGCCAGGATTTATCATTCAATTTAGTGTCCATAATAATTATTCCTTTGGATACATTTCATCGATAGCTTTTTCTTTATAGTTTGAGGATTTCATCTCCTAAAAGATCTGATATTGGAATAGATTAGGTGTCCCAAAAATACAATCATTATAAGCTTGTAATCAGTGACATAAATCATTTTATAAAGTAAATAATCCCACCAACAAAAGTACTGCCTACAAGTAGTAAAACTATAAAAAGAGCAATTAATTTAAATAAACTTCCAATCATTTTTTAGAGATCATTTTGAATGTTAAATACACAAAGCCAACCAGTAATAACAAACTAGCAACCGCATAAGTAATTGCTACTCCGTACATATTCTGACTATAAATTACTTGCTAATCCCAAAGAGACAGATCTGAATCTCCTGTTGATCTTTGCATCCAATGGATTTTCCAAATCCCATTAATCTTTTTGAAGATAGAAGTCACGGTTGGTAAATCATCATTAGGAGTTCCTTTGTAAGAGAATTTTGCCCCAAGAGTAAAAACACACATTGCTACTTCGGAGGAAAGAAATTCAAACTTATGAATTTTTGTAATTTCTGCTTTTTCCTGAACAACATCGCCAGAATTCATCATTTTCTCGAAGCCCTTTGCACTTATTGGATTCCCACTAGGTCTGATAAGTAAAAAATCTGAAGTGGCATTATTTACAAAAAATGAACCCATTTTCTGCGGTGTTGCCAACTCATACAACATCGATTCAATTGTTTCTCTATCTGTCATAAAAAAAAGGTTTTATCCCTCTATGTTAGATCGACTGTCAATCAGAATTAGATTACATCATTTCTATTTCACTAATTAAACGTTTTTTATTTAAACATTTTTATCTAATAAAAATTACCTTCTGGTTGTAAGTTCGAAGTTCTTGCTCTACAAGTCACTAAAACCGTCCTTGAAAAAAGACCTTGAGAGTGACTTTACATGTCATTAGTTGACATTAGTTAACGTTTGTCTATAAGTTTTTAAATTATTTATAAAGTTAGTTATAGAAAACAGAAAAGCCCCATGATGGGGCTATATCAATGGTGGCGGGGGGGAGATTTGAACTTCCGACCTTCGGGTTATGAGCCCGACGAGCTACCAGACTGCTCTACCCCGCGTCATATTACTAGCATACATCTGAAAGGGTTCTTTTTTTCATTTTTTAGGATTCTTGGAATTTTAGTTGACCTTTTACATCTATTTGAACTCCTTCAGGTAATTTTAAGATCTTGTCTTTTATATCTTGTATTCTTAAATCAGAAATCCATTCTAGTTGTTTTAATAAATGTAAGCCCACAGCTTGTTTCGCTCTTTTTGAACCATCCTCTACTTTTAAGGCTAAACCCATGCCCTCATTTACTTTACAAAGGCATTGTATGCCTTCTGCTCCTCCTTTGCTAATCACTTGGCCATGTGAGGCCAATATTACTTCCGTATCAAACCTATTGAAGTCACTTATCATTCTTGGATTGGTTGTCATCGCCCTACTTATTTGTTCTAATTCAGCATTATCAGAGCTGCTTAATAGTGAATATAATTTTGCCATTTCGAGTAGCTTCATATAAAGAGTAGGTGCTCCGCAGTCATCTCTTTCTGCATAAATATGTTTTAGTGGAACTTCAAGAAATTCGGAAATCACTCTAAATATTTCTACCTGAAGAGGATGGTCTCCCTTTAAGTAACTTTCTAAAGGCCAATTTAATTTTTTGCATGTTGCAAGAAATGCTGCATGCTTACCTGAACAATTATGTTCTAATGGACTTGTTATTTTTAAAGGACACTTAAGATTGTGGATATCTATATCATATTGCCATAAGATTTTGAAAGCCTCTCTAGTATGTAGTATGGATCCACTATGCGATCCACATGACAAAGCTATTGACTTAGATGAATCTTTAATTTTTGATGAAGCCCCACTACTAACAAATGGAATTGCTTGAAAAGGTTTTAATGCTGATCTCATGAAGCTTTTATATTCTGGATTACCAGCGCACATTAAAACTCTTCCTTTTTTATCACTTATTACTGCATGTACTTTGTGAATTGATTCAAGTTTTGAACCTCTCATTAGGATCACCTCAATAGGAGGATTGTTTGATGTATATAAATTTTTAAAATTTGAACTCATCTTTAATATTTGAATTGAAAGAGTAAAATTCCAAATAAAGCGAATATTATTATGAGAGTTATAACTTGAATCAAATTTCTTAATATTGGCTTTACTTCTAATGTTGCTATTAATGATTCTTTTTCCTTTAAATTAACTGGTTTATGCCATATTTGTCCGTCATACCAACCTGATTCTTCATATTCAACTTTTTCGGAAGTTAATCTTTTGAAAATATGATTCCAGCCAAGATATAGCCTGATAGAGAAAAGAAGTGGTAAGGATAAACTACAAAAAAAGCTCAATAAAATGTACCTTAATATAGAAGTTTCGAAATATACACTGCCTGAAGCAATAACAATAAAAAAAATAAAAGTACCTATCCAAAACTTAAGTAATATAAACAAAAATGATTTTTTTGATTTTGGCCATGAAAATATTTTAGATTTAGATAGTTCAATAAATTCATTAGTTGGTTGTTGGTTTTTAGGAACAGGGCAATTTGATTGGTTCATCAATAATAATTATGGAAAATTCAAGTTATCTCCATTGCCCCAAAAGGATTCAAGATCATAAAACTTTCTTATTTCTGGTTGAAAAATATTTATTATTAAATCACCATAGTCAAGAAGAGCCCATTTTGCCTCATTAACCCCTTCTTTTCTTATTGGTTCTAAATTTGCATTTTCTCTTAACTCCTCTTCAACAGAGTTAGTAATTGACCTAACTTGAACGTCTGATAAGCCTTCAGCAATGAGTATCCATTCACTAATGTAAGAAACTTTATTAATATTGATCAACTTTATCTCTTTTGCCTTTTTTTTATCACAAGCTCTGGCTGCCATCAAAACTAGAAATTTACTGTCCATAAACGTTTTCACTTGAAACTGATTTGTCTGAACCTTCTTGTTGTGATAATTCTGATCTTGCTTTTTCGGCACTTTTTCTTAATGCCTCTAATCTATCTTCAAAAATACTTCTTTTTTTCTTTTTTCTAGTTTTTTCGATTAATTCTTTTAATGCTCCACCAAGGCTTTTGTAGGCATTAGGAATACTATATCCAAATCTGCAGGCAAGATCTATTGCTCTTTCATCTGCAAAAATAGCATCTTGTAGTTTTTTTTCAGAATTATTTTTTATGTAAAGTCTATATCCTGCGAAACCAGAAAGACCAAGTGCAAGTAATAAAAGTAACCCATCTTGTACCCATAGTTCACCTATCGCGCCACCAAGTCCAATTGCTAGAGCAGCCATTTCCCAGCCATCTCTTGGAATTGCATCATTTTGAATTTTTCCCACTTCATGCCAAAACATTAAATTTCTGTGATCTATTGCGTAACTATCCCATTTTTCTAAATCTATTTGAATTTCAACTTCGTCACGACCTATCTCCTCCAATGTAATTAAAGGAGGATCTATAGCGGCGGCAGCTTCAATAAAAACCCAACTTTCATTCTCCGGAGGCAACAGACTTTTTAGTCGCTGAAGTTCGCTCATAAATTATATTTTATTATCAATACTATAGAAACAAATGTTGCTTTTCAAGTAAGTTGATTAACATCTGATGATTTATAAGTAGCATTAAATAAATGAAGTTTTTAAATTATGCCTCAAAGAGGTGATCTTAAAAGAATCCTAGTTCTTGGTTCAGGTCCAATTGTTATAGGTCAAGCGTGTGAATTTGATTATTCAGGGACTCAGGCTTGTAAAGCTTTAAGAAAAGCTGGTTATGAAATTATTTTAATTAATTCTAATCCAGCATCTATAATGACCGATCCTGAGATTGCAAATAAAACATATATTGAACCTTTAACTAAAGAAATAGTTTCTCAAATAATTTTAAAAGAAAAGCCTGATGCAATACTTCCAACTATGGGTGGTCAAACAGCGCTTAATTTAGCGGTTAAACTTTCCGAGTCTGATTTCTTGATTAAAAATAATGTGGAATTAATAGGAGCTAATTTAGAGGCTATTAATAAGGCTGAGGATAGAAAATTATTTAAAGAATCAATGAGAAAAATAAATGTAGACGTTTGTCCTTCTGGTATTGCTTCTAATTTGGTTGAAGCCATGAATGTATCTAAGCAAATAAATTCATATCCATTAATAATTAGACCAGCTTTTACTTTAGGCGGTGTTGGAGGTGGAATAGCATATAATCTTGAAGAATTTAATGATCTTTGCAAATCAGGATTAGACGAAAGTCCTAGTAATCAAATATTGATAGAGAAATCATTAATTGGATGGAAGGAATTTGAATTAGAAGTTATGAGGGATAAGGCTGATAACGTAGTCATAATTTGTAGTATTGAAAATCTTGACCCTATGGGAGTTCATACTGGCGACTCGATTACAGTTGCTCCCGCACAAACTTTAACTGATAAGGAATATCAGAGACTTAGAGATTTATCATTAAAAATTATAAGAGAAGTAGGTGTAGAAACTGGCGGTAGTAATATTCAATTTGCTGTAAATCCACAAAATGGTGATGTGATAGTTATTGAAATGAATCCAAGGGTAAGTAGATCATCAGCCTTAGCCAGTAAAGCAACAGGTTTTCCAATAGCTAAAATTGCAGCTTTGTTATCTGTTGGATATACACTTGATGAAATTATTAATGATATTACTAAAAAAACCCCTGCATGTTTTGAACCTTCAATTGATTATGTTGTGACTAAGGTACCAAGATTTGCATTTGAAAAATTTAAAGGGTCCTCAAATATTTTAAGTACAGCGATGAAATCTGTTGGAGAATCAATGGCAATTGGTCGATCATTTGAAGAATCCTTTCAAAAAGCTTTGAGATCTTTGGAGATTGGAATTTTTGGTTGGGAATGCGATTTTATTGAAGATTTTAAAAACGAAAATGATTTGAAAAATAATTTAAGAAATCCAACATCTGAAAGAATTCTTTTAGTTAAAAAAGCCATGGAAGCTGGAAAGACCGACACTTATATCAATCAAATAACTAATATAGACTTATGGTTTATAGAGAAGTTAAGAAATATTTTTGATTTCCAGAATCAATTTTTGAAAGGCAGAAAACTTACTGAAATTGACAGAGATGTAATGTTGACTTCTAAGCAGATTGGGTTCTCAGATCAGCAGATTGCAAAATTAACTGAATCTGAATTTTTTGAGGTAAGAAATTATCGAAAAAATTTGAATATTTTACCAATTTATAAAACAGTGGATACTTGTTCTGCCGAGTTTTCATCTGAAACTCCATATCATTACTCTACTTATGAAGAGTTCTTTTCGGATAGTGGTTTAAAGTTATCTGACAATGAAATTACTTCTAATAATGAGATTTTTTTAAAAAAAATTATGATTTTAGGAGGTGGACCTAACAGGATTGGTCAAGGTATTGAATTCGATTACTGTTGTTGTCATGCCTCATATCAATCTTCAAGCAATGGATATCAAACCATAATGGTAAATAGTAATCCTGAAACTGTTTCAACAGACTATGATACCAGTGATATTCTATATTTTGAGCCTGTTACTTTAGAAGATGTTCTTAATATTATTGAGGCTGAAAATCCATATGGATTAATAGTACAATTTGGAGGTCAAACCCCTCTAAAATTATCATTGCCACTTTCCATTTGGTTGAATACTAAAGAAGGGAAAAAATGTGATTCAAAAATCCTTGGAACTTCCCCCCTATCAATAGATATTGCAGAAGATAGAGAGGAGTTCACAAAGATTCTTAAAGAATTAAATATAAGGCAACCTCTGAATGGAATAGCTCGAAATCAAGAAGAGGCATTTTCTGTTGCAAAAAAGATAGGCTTTCCATTAGTTGTTAGACCTTCTTATGTCCTAGGAGGAAGAGCTATGGAAATAGTTAAAGATCAAACTGAATTAACTCGTTATATATTAGAGGCAGTAAAAGTTTCGCCTAATCATCCGATACTTTTGGATCAATATTTAAGTAATGCGATAGAGATTGATGTTGATGCATTGTGTGATGAAAAAGGTTCAGTCGTAATAGCAGGGATTATGGAACATGTCGAGCCTGCCGGTATTCATTCTGGCGATTCAGCATGTTGTTTGCCTACAATTTCTTTATCGCAAAAAACATTAGAAACTGTTAAAAAATGGACAAAATTAATTTCAAATAGATTAAATGTTATTGGCTTGATTAATTTGCAATTTGCAGTTACGAGTATTAATAATCAAGAAAATGAATTATTTATTCTTGAGGCTAATCCTCGAGCATCAAGAACAATTCCTTTCGTTTCTAAAGCTATAGGTAAACCAGTAGCCAAATTAGCCACCCAAGTTATGCAGGGATCTTCCTTAAAAGATATAAATTTTACTAAGGAAATATTACCAAAATATCAAGCAGTTAAAGAAGCGGTTTTGCCTTTCAAAAGGTTTCCTGGCTCTGATACTTTACTTGGTCCTGAGATGCGTTCTACTGGTGAAGTTATGGGATTAGCTAAGGATTTTGGTTTAGCTTATGCAAAGTCTGAATTAGCAGCAGGGAATGGAGTCCCTACTAAGGGTGTTGCCTTTTTATCAACTAATGATTTAGATAAAGATAAATTAGAGGAAATCGCGAGAGAACTAATAATTTTAGGTTTTACATTAATTGCAACTAAGGGAACTGCTAGGTTTTTACTAAATTTGGGTATTGAAGTAGATGAGGTTTTGAAAGTACATGAAGGAAGGCCTAATATTGAAGACTTAATTCGTTCGGGTCTTATCCAGTTGGTTATTAATACACCAGTTGGCTCTCAAGCTTTTCATGATGATGCTTATCTTAGAAGAGCAGCTTTAGAATACAACATACCAACTTTTACAACTATCCCTGCGGCTAAAGCTGCTTTGCAAGCAATTAAATCTTTACGGATTAATAAGATTGATACAGTACCTCTTCAGGATATTCATAACTACTAGGTATTACTCATAATTTTTAAGTTTCTCTCTTAATTGGTTAGCTATGGAGTTTCTACCAACGGATAATAATTTAAGAGTGTCTTCATACATTTTTAATTGAGTCTCTGCTATTTTTAATCCCTTAATGATTTCTTTTGTATCATCAGATAATTCATCAACATTATATTTTTTCCCCTCAAATGTTAATACTGGAGTATTTTTTTGAATTTTTTGTTCAGTCATAATTTTTTCTTTTAATAGATTAAATATAATCAAGTTACCTTTATTAACTGTTTTTCACATAATTCTTTATAAATTCCATCCTTATTGAACAAATCTATGTGTCTGCCGCTATCAATAATCTTACCTTTATCAAAAACAACTATTTTATCGGCTTCCTGAGTCGTGGATAATCTATGAGCAATAATAATAACAGTTCTATTTTTCATTGCCTGATTTAACCCTTTTTGTACTTCTGCTTCGGATTCTGCGTCTAAAGCACTAGTAGCTTCGTCCAATAAAAGTATCGATGGATTTCCTAATATTGCTCTAGCAATTGCAATTCTCTGAATCTGACCTCCTGATAAGTTAGTACCTCTTTCGCATATTTTAGTTTTGTATTTACTTGGAAGTTTTTCGATAAAATTATGAGCATTTGCAATCTTTGCTGACTTAATTACATCTTCTTCACTAAATTTCCTCCCCATTTTTATTACTTCAATAATTTGTCCGGAAAATAGATATGGTTGTTGTTGTACCAAAGCTATTTTTGTTCTTAAATCCTTAGAGCTTATAGATTTTATATCCTTGTTATCTATATGAATAGAACCTGTACTAGGGTTTATAAATTTAAGAATCAATGCCATCATTGTACTTTTACCAGCTCCTGAAGCTCCAACGAAAGCAACAACCTGTCCTTTTGAAATTTTTAAAGTTATATCTTTTAAAACTTGATTATTCTTTTTATATTCAAAACTAACGTTTTTGAAATCTATCTTCCCTTCGATTCTTGATAAACTATTCAAATTTTTCTCTTCTTGTTCTAAGGGTTCTAAATTTATCATTTTTAATCTCTTTAATGAAGCTTCTGCTTGCTTATATTCATTGAAATTTGTACTAATATGGCTAATTGGATCAATAAGCATAATGATGGCAGCAAAAAAACTACTGAATTCTGCACTAGTTAATAGACCTTGACTTATTCTTAATGTTCCTAAACCTAATATTGCTAATATTCCTAATGCTTCAATAAACCCAACAACTGGATATTGGAAAGCGAGTAATTTAAGTGTTTTGTATTTTGCATTTTTATTATTTCTCAATCTTTTGTTAAATCTATCTTTAATCCATTTTTCTGCTGCAAATGCTCTTATTGTTGAAATCCCATTAATAGATTCTCCTATTAAATCTGCTAAATCGCTTGTTGATTCTTGACTTTTCTCAGATGCTCTTAAAACTCTTTTCCCAAATTTATTAACTGAAATAATAATTATTGGAGCTATCACTAAAGTAGATAATGTTAATGACCAATCTAAGTAAAACATATAAATAATTACTGCTAATAATTGCAAAACAGATGGTAATGTATCTTGAAAAGTTTTATAAATCACTTCACTTACTCTGTCTGCATCTTCAGTAAGTCTGTAAGTAATATCACCCGCAGAAATATTGCTCACAAAATTCATTTTTATTTTGTGTATATTACTAAATAGTTTTTGTCTCATTACTTCACTAATTTCTAGTGAAGGCTCAGCGATATAAACATCTTGACCAAACTGAGCTAATTTTTGAATTAAGAAAATAAAAAGAGCACTTATTATTATTCTAGAAACATTCAACAGATCTCCTGAGCCAATTGCGGGTATTAATTTCCCTGCCACAAAAGCTAATATTGGCCAACAACTAACATATACAATCATGCATATAAATCCTTTTATAAATCTATTAATATACGGAGTGATTGGAGGAATTAAGCGCAAAATATTCTGTTAAGTATTTCTTTTACTTTATCAATAGCTGTGTTTTATTAAAACTATGAAATTAGATCAATTTTTAAAATGGCATAACTTTGTTTCTTCTGGAGGAGAGGCTAAAATCCTTATAAAAGCTGGCCGTGTGAAAGTTAATGGAGAAATAGAAACAAAAAGGGGAAGAAAACTAATCAAAGGAGATAAAGTTATGTTTCTAAAAAATGAATTAATTTTTGAATAATTACCCTATTAACCGCAACTTATATTAATATATTTTTCTTAGGCTATGTATTTTGAGAAAATCTGTAATCGCTGGTAATTGGAAAATGCACATGAATTGTGCAGAAACGAAAAGTTATTTGTGTGACTTTCTTCCTCTTATTAAAGATATTCCTAATGATAGAAAAATAGTAATTGCCCCTCCATTTACAGCAATTTCTACCTTTTCAAGTTTTTCTAATTCTGATTATTTACATATTGCAAGTCAGAATATTCACTGGGAAAAACAAGGTGCTTTTACTGCAGAAATTTCTCCCAGAATGCTTATTGAACATAACGTTAAATATGCAATTGTTGGTCATAGCGAACCTCGAAAATACTTTAGTGAAAGTGATGAACAAATAAATAGGAGAGCAGTTTTTGCTCAATCAAGTGGTCTTACTCCAATAGTTTGTGTCGGTGAAACTCTTGAGCAAAGAGAGAGAGGCGAAGCTGACAGGGTCATTACTAGACAGGTTGAACAGGGCTTGGAGAATACGGATCCATCTAATCTAATAGTCGCTTATGAACCTATATGGGCAATTGGAACTGGAAAAACTTGTGAAGCAAGTGATGCAAATAAGATATGTGCTTTGATACGTAAATTGATTGGTTTTAATGATGTAATTATTCAATATGGAGGATCTGTTAAACCCAATAATATTGATGAGATAATGTCAATGAGCGATATTGATGGAGTTTTGGTTGGTGGAGCTTCTTTAGATCCAATCAGTTTTTCAAGAATTGCAAATTACAAATAATAATCATCCTTGGCCAGATGAATGGGGACAAAAAACTTCAATAATGGGAATTATTAATTTAACCCCTGATTCATTTAGTGATGGTGGCGATTTCGATTCAATTGAAAAAGTTTTATCTCAAGTAAAAAATTTTGTATCTAATGGAGCTGATGTTATTGATCTTGGTGCTCAAAGTACAAGACCTGGTGCGATAGAAATTGGAGCAAATAATGAAATAAAAAGATTGATACCATATTTAAAAAAAATTAGAAGCGAATATCCTAATATTATTATTTCCATTGATACCTTTAATTCGAAGGTAGCTTATGAGGCTCTCTCAAATGGCGCAAATTGGATTAATGATGTTACAGGAGGTAGAAGAGATGAAGAAATATTAGATGTTGTTTCACATTTTAATTGCCCCTACGTGATTACTCATAGTCGAGGGAATAGCCAAAGCATGAATAATTTGAATAGTTATGATGATCTACTAATAAATATTTTTGATTCACTTGAAAATTTGACAAATAAAGCAATAAGTAAAAACGTTAACAAAGATAAAATAATTTGGGATCCAGGAATAGGATTCTCAAAAAATACTAATCAAAATATAGAAATTTTAAAAAATATAGATTTTTTTAAAAATATTCAGTTCCCAATTCTAATAGGTGCCTCTAGAAAAAGATTTATTGGAGAAATCTTAAACGAAACTAATCCTAAGGATAGAGATATAGGAACTCTTGCAATTAGTTGTCTTTGTTCTCAATTAAATGTTCATATAGTAAGAGTTCATAATGTAAAAATAAATTACCAAGTTTTGAAAGTTGCAGATCAAATTTATAGAAAAAAGAATTGATATTTATTCTTTCACTCCCTCTATTTTATCCTCTACTTCTTGATAAAGTTCTTTTAACTGCTCAATATTTTCTTCAGATGTTTCCCAATAACCTCTCCCATTAACCTCTAGTAATGTTCCAACTATTCTTCTGAAACTATTAGGATTTAAATCCATGAGCCTTTTTCTCATTTCTTCATCATTAATAAACGTTTCATTAGTTTCTTCGTATACAAAGTTATCTACTTGGCCACTTGTTGCACTCCATCCAAGTGTGTAATTAAGTCTATTAGAAAGTTCTCTAACTCCCTCATAACCTGACTTAAGCATCCCTTCATACCATTTAGGATTTAAAAGCTTAGTTCTTGAGTCAAGTCTAATTGTCTCGCCTAGTGTTCTAACTTGAGCATTTGATGTAGTTGTATCTGCTATATAACTACTTGGTTCTTTACCATCATCCCTTAATGTTTTAATTAATTTTGTAGGGTCAGAATCAAAATAATGGCTTACATCAGTAAGAGAGATCTCAGAAGAGTCAAGGTTTTGAAATGTGACGTCAGCAGTTTTCATTACAGACTCAAATACATCCCTTTTTTGATTCATTTCTCCTGGATTATCAGCATTAAATGCATATGTTTTTCTAGATAAATACATTTCTTGTAACTCATTTTCTTCTTCCCATGTTGAATTTTCAACAGCTAAATTAACATTAGAGCTATAGCTACCACTAGCGTTTGAAAATACCCTTGCAGACGCTTCTCTGAGTGAAGTACCTTCTTTTTCAGCTTGTTCTAAAGAATGTTTTCTAACAAAGTTGGACTCTAATGGTTCATCAGCTTCTGCCGCTAATTTTACTGCTTGATCAATTAGTGCCATTTGGTTTATAAATAAATCTCTAAAAACGCCAGAACAATTAACAACCACATCGATTCTTGGTCTGCCAAGTTCCTCCAAGGAAATAAGTTCTAATTTATTGATACGTCCAACGGAATCTGGTTTTGGTTTAACACCAACAAACCATAAAATCTGCGCTAGTGATTCACCGTATGTTTTGATATTATCAGTACCCCATAGAACACAAGCAATTGTTTCAGGCCAAGTTCCTTGTTCTTCTTTTTGTCTTTCTATTAATTTATCTACCACCGATTTAGCGGCTGCCACAGCGGCTGTAGTAGGAATTGATTGTGGATCTAATGCATGAATATTTTTACCGCTTGGTAATACACTTGGGTTCCTAATAGGATCTCCTCCAGGACCTGGTAATACATAATTTCCATCTAAAGCTTTTATGAGACTATCCATCTCTTTATCCGCACATACCTGTTCAAGGCAGAATAATAAATAATCAAATAGTTTATTTAATTCTTTTTGATTTACTTCATTAAAATCATTAAATCTACAAACTCTAAGCCATGGAGTAGGTAAATTTAAACCGAATATTTTCAAGAAATCCAAAAGTTTTGAAAATAGTGATTTCTCTAAATAAACTCTTCCATTAACAATTTTTAAGGAATTAACCATTGCAAATATTGCTTCTCTAGAAGTTTTAATAATTTTTTCATTTAATTCAACAAACTTAAGTTCTCCTCTATTATTTCCATCATAAATCTCATCTATTTTTAGATTTATTGCTTCTGCTAATAAACCAGGTAAGGATCTCAACCCTTCTTGTTCTCTTTCTAATGAAGCTATATTTACTAATGTGGCAACAGCCTCTTCAGCTGTAGGTGCCTCTCCAATTGTATGTAGTCCACACGGTAATAATCTACTTTCTATCTCCATTAATTGCTTATAGATATTTCCCACAAATAGATCTCTCTCTTCGATAGTAAGTTCTTCTACTTCTCCAATAGGAAGAACTACATCTTTGTCGAGATTACATTGTTTTGAAGTCTCTACAATCGCATTAACAATTTGAACACCTCTACTATTCTCTCTTAATTGCTGATAAGAGCCGACAAGTTCGCTGAGCTCTTTAAGACCTTTGTAAAGACCTGCATTTTCAGCTGGAGGAGTTAAGTAACTTATAGTTGATGCGTATCCTCTTCTTTTCGCAATTGTTGCTTCAGAAGGGTTATTGGCGGCGTAATAATATAAATTTGGCAGAGATCCGATTAATGAATCGGGGTAGCATGTTTCACTCATCCCCATTTGTTTCCCAGGCATGAATTCAAGTGAACCGTGTGTACCAAAATGTAGGACTGCATCAGCTCCCCATATTTTTTCTACATAAGTGTAATAAGCAGCAAAACCATGATGAGGACTTGCACTTCTTGAGTAAAGTAATCTCATTGGATCACCCTCGTATCCAAATGTTGGTTGTACTCCTATAAATACATTTCCAAAATGTTTTCCATAAATAAGTAAATTTTGACCATCACTGTTTAAATTTCCTGGTGGCTTACCCCAGTTATCTTCAAGCCTTTTTGAATAAGGTGTAAATTCTTCGTATTCCCTAACACTCATCTTATGAGCAATATTTAATTCAGGGGAACCATCCATAGCCTCTGGATTATTTATTACTTTTTCCATTAATTCTTTTGAATTCTTAGGAAGATCATCAATTTGATATCCTTTATCTTTCATTTCTATAAGAACTCTGTATATTGATCCAAATACATTCAAATAGGCTGCTGTTCCAACATTACCTTTGTCCGGAGGAAAACTAAATACAGTTATTGCTAATTTCTTTTCCTCTCTTTTTTTAACTCTTAAGATCGACCACTTTATAGCTCTTTCCGCTATGACATCTACTCTATCTTGAAGAGTATGGGCTTTGCCTGTTGCATCATCACGGCCTGAAAGAATTATTGGTTCTATAGCTCCGTCTAATTCTGGTATTGCGATTTGAAGGGCGACTTGAACAGGGTGCAATCCTAAATCACTTTCCTCCCATTCTTGAGTTGTTTGAAAAACTAAAGGTAATGCAACCATATATGGTCTATTTAACTTCTTAAGCGCATCTATCGCTTTCGGATGATCTTGTCTTGCAGGTCCGCCAACTAATGCAAATCCAGTTAAAGATACAACCCCATCAACTATTGGTTTCCCCTTATCAAGTGAATCATAATAAAATTCATCTACTGGTTTAGAAAAATCTAATCCTCCACAGAATATAGGTACTACACGTGCTCCTCTATATTCTAATTCTTGAATTACAGCTACATAATGAGCATCATCTCCAGTGACTATGTGACTTCTTTGGAGAACTAATCCTATAGTTGGGGTATTGTCATCCTTGGGTTTTATATCATTTCTATTATTTTCCCAATTTTGATATTCATTTAAACTTTCAAACATATTTGGCGCCAATGGATGCCAAATGCCTAAATCAGGAAATGTTTGAGGATCTTGTATTTTGAATTTTTCTAATTTATCTTTTATATTTTCTGAAACTACATATTTTTCCGAAATCATTAAAAGGAAATTTTTTAGATTTTCTGTAGTTCCTCCAAGCCAATACTGAAAACTTAATATAAAGGTTCTTGCATCTTGTGCTTTTTCTACTGGTAAATATTTAAGGATCGAAGGTAAAGTATTCAGTAACTTCAACATTGAATCTTGGAAACTCGCACCATCAGATTCTTTTTTCTTTTTAATGAGATCTCCAATAATGCTTTTAGATTGTCCAAGTTGAGCCATACTAAATGAACCCAATTTATTTAATCTCATCACTTCAGGCATTGAAGGAAAAATAATAGATGCTTTAAGACTCTCCTTGTACGGATTTACAGCATCTACAACTTTTTGTGCTAAATCTTCAATAAAAATCAACGAAGCAATAAATATATCGGCATTAGCAATATCAGCTTTAAAATCTTCGTAATTTTTTTCGTTCCTTAGTTCTTCAATAAGATATCCGCTAAGATCTATCCCCAAGGGGCCGTTCATCTCATTAATTGATCTTGCGGCTTCTGTTAGCGAGTTTTGGTATTGTGGCTCAAGGACAACATAAACTGCTTTTATAACAACATTATGTTTGTTATCCTCAACAGGAGAAACTCTGCGATTTGCTGAGCGGACCTGCGTAAACATTGATTCTCTTTAAGTATTTTTACCAGCCTACGGGTGAATTGCCGTTATTGTGTGCTTTATAAATAGCGTGTAACAACCTTTAAAAAAAATTATTAATTAAAAAATGACAAAAAACTCTAAAAAAACTATACCTGTACTTGTTTCTGGGGCATTAGGAAAAATGGGAAGTGAGGTTGTAAATTCTGTATTAAATTCGTTAGATTGTGAACTTGTTGCTGCAATTGATATAAATGAAAAAAATAATGGTCAAAATATTTCACAATTATTAAACTTAAAAAATAGTGAAGTTTTTGTTTCTAATGATCTTGAAGGGTCTTTATGTTCAATAAGTCAAGAATATAGAAATAATTCTATTAGGCCCGTTTTAGTAGATTTTACTCATCCAGATTCTGTCTTTGAAAATACTAGATCTGCAATAGCTTATGGGATATCTCCAATTGTTGGTACTACGGGACTTTCCCCATCTGAAATTGAAGATTTATCTGTTTTTTCGATGAAAGCAGATATAGGAGTTGCAATTATACCTAATTTTTCAGTGGGAATGGTTCTTCTTCAACAAGCTGCTTCTGTTGCTGCAAAGTTTTACGATAATATTGAACTGATAGAAATGCATCATAATCAAAAAGCCGATTCACCAAGTGGAACTTGTATTAAGACTGCTGAAATGATTGAAGAATATACAAAAAAATATAATGAGGCTTTAGTTAAAGAATCTGAATCTTTAAAAGGAGTTAGAGGTGGTGTTAGAGATTCAGGGCTAAATATTCATTCAATAAGATTGCCTGGGCTTCTTGCTCATCAGGTAGTTATTATGGGATCCCCTGGTGAAACATATACAATTAGACATGACACTATCGATAGAAAAGCATATATGCCTGGAGTTCTACAAGCAATACGAAAAATAGGCAATTTTAATTCATTGGTTTATGGGCTGGAAAAATTAATTTTTTAAATGCTTAAACCATTAAAACAATCGCAAATATCTAAGCTTATACCTTCTGTTGGAACAGGTAGCCAGTTTAAGTATGCTCTTGGCGATCCCAGGAAAGTTCTTCAGAGGTTAATTATTTCTTCTATTGGAGGAGTCCTAAATCTTTTGCTTTTTATCAGTCAATCATCAACTCAGACAGAAAATCTTTG
Source organism: Prochlorococcus sp. AG-442-M23 (assembly GCA_003209655.1). Lineage (GTDB taxonomy): Bacteria > Cyanobacteriota > Cyanobacteriia > PCC-6307 > Cyanobiaceae > Prochlorococcus_A. The sequence continues at coordinate 137,814 of QCPW01000002.1, forward strand.
GTTGTTATTATGTGTAATTTTTTTTCTTTACATAATTTGGGGGCCTATACTCGAATCAAGCCGAAAAAACTCTAGATATAAAAATTCTAAGTTTTTTTCCCTTTTCGATGGTTATGTTTCTGATATTTACAAAACCGAAAAAATTGAAAGTTCCCGTGAACAATCAAATAGGCAAGGTCGTTTAGAGTTGATAGAAAAAAAAAGAACTTGGCTTGTGGTTGAATTAGAAGATGAAGATGGGTACTTGGGCAAAATGAGTTTCCCTATGGAAAATAGACATAGTCAAATCAGAATTGGTTCAAATATAAGATGCTTGGTTGCTTCTAATTATCGTAATTTTGATAGAGATATTTATTTGACTGATGCTTGGTTACCTAAAGCAAATGCTTGGATAGGGGAGTACCCATATTTACTTCGGCCAGCATTTCAAGAAATTTGCTATATTTATTTGAAGTAAATCGTGGATATATATTAATTTAATGAATAAGAATTTAAATATTAAAATTGTTGGTTCTGGTCCTACAGGATTGCTTTTGGCAATAACTTTATCCAAATTAAATTTTAATATTTATCTTACAGATTTATTAACTAGAGAGAAACTTATAAATAAGGATAAAACATATGCTATTACACATTCAACTAGAAAAATACTTTCAAAATTTAAACTCTGGGATAAATTAAATAGGTATCTTTATAAATTTGATTCTCTTTTAATTTCAGACAGTGTAACCTCAAATGCCACCATTTTAACTACTTCAGATTTGGATCAAGATATAAGTTCTTTAAATAGTATTGGATGGGTAGTTAAACACTCTGATCTTATGAATATATTTTTCGATGAGATTGATAAAATTGATAATATATTTTTTAAATCTCTACCTCTTTTATCGTCTGAAGATATTTATTTTGATTATAGATTTATATCAACTGGAGCGAATTCAAATTATAAAAAAAATAATAGTTATGTATCTTTTGACAAATCATATAATCAGTCTTGTTTAACATTTGAGGTTTTAGTTAGAGGAAATGTTCCAAGACGGGCATATGAAATATTTAGGAAGGAAGGTCCATTAGCTTTGTTACCATTGGATGCAAATAGATATCAAATAATTTGGACGGCCAGCACATCTAAATCAATAGATAGACTAAATTCTAGTAAAAGTTTTTTATTAGATAATTTAGAGACAATATTACCTGGAAATATTAAGTTAGATCAAATTAATAGTGAAATTAATATCTTTCCCGTTTCACTATCATTATCTCTACCAATTTTCAATTTTAAGAAGTTAGTATTTGTAGGAGACTCATTTCATACATTCCACCCAGTTGGAGGGCAAGGTTTGAATACTTGCTGGAGAGATGTTAATGTTATATATGATATTTTTAACGAAGATTTATCTATAAGTAATAATGCTTTAAGTTTATTTAAATATAAATATTATTTTAAAAGAATAATTGATCTTTTATTTACTATTTTAGTGACAGATTCATTAATTAAATTCTTTGCTAATAACAATTTTTTATTAATACCTTTAAGAAAAATAACATTCCTACTTTTAAATAAGTTTCTATTAATTAGAAGAATTATCTTAAATCATATGACTAAATCTTTAATTTATTCATCTATTAAATAATATTTATGATTAATTATTCAAATAAAAAAATAATATCATTTCTTATAGACAAAATTGGATTAGAAGAATCTTCAATAGAGCTAGGATTAAAATTGTCAATTAAAAATAATACTCCGCTTCCTATCATTCTGTGGAGTTATGGAATGTTAACAATAGAAGAACTAGATTACTTGTACACATTTTTATTTCAAAGAATATAATTAAAACTCTGTTATAATTTTTATATAGCTTTCATAGTTAACTATTACTATCTTATTTAAAAGAAAACAGATATCAAGAGATTCTATTCAAAGACTTGATTTACTTTTATTAGCGTTAGAAACTATCGATTTAAATGGTGCTGAATCTTTATACTCATTATCAAGTAAGCTTAATTTAACTGAATTCATACCAAATAAAGTCACTATCTGGAAATTAAGGAATAATAATCCAATGAGGAATTCTTTTACAAATAATAATATTAAATTAGAAGAATTTGATGCATTGATTAAACTAACTACTGAAATGGCAAAATCTTTATATCCTTATATCAGACAAATACTTTATTCTAGAGATGATCTTATTAGAAATCCTAATGCTTGGAATGAATTTAAGAATAGATATATTGAATTAATTAGTGAAAGATTTAATACTAATAGTATGAAAGTTAAACGACTGCTTGATCCTAGTACTAATGATGAGTTTTTTATTAAAATTATTTTTTCATTGGCATTATGTATATCTGAAGATGGTTATCTCAAGTTAAGAACGACATTACTTAATTATTGATATGTTGCAAAATAAATTTTTATTCAATCAATCCTCAGTCAGTCTTGAAATTATCGGATTGCCTGACTATTCAAATGACGAAAATAAAGAAAATATCTCAATTATTTCTCAATGGAAACTTATGATAATAGATAAGCCAGTTATTGAAGGAAACTTAGATCATCTAAAGAAAATAATGACTGCTTTTTATAACTACTCTAGTGCACTTTTAAATGATGAAATTTCATTGTATGAATCAGATTTGATTGATATTAAACCTGAGAATAGTTATTCACATATCCTCCTTTTAAAGAGTTCAAAACCAGAAGTAAAGCCTTTAAAATTTAGAATCGGAAATTCGATTTTGGCAGATATAGTAAATTGTTTTGATCAATTAAGCTCTTCAAATAGAGTTAAAATAATTTATTCAAAAAATTTTAAAAGTTTAAAAAATAAAAAGTATTTATATTCATTTGATACAAAAAATATTTCTAATTTTTTATTACCACCACTATTTTCCTTGTGCTCTATATTTATTGTTTCTAGTGCATTTATTTATGTTTACGAAAGGAATAATAATAAAGATATTAGCTCATTATTAAATATTAAAAATGAACTTGTTAGCATTAAATCCATAATCAAGTTACTATAAAAAAATAATTCTTTTTTAAGGATGATTCTTTGTTAAATTTTCGTAATTTTAATAAATGGCTGATTTAAAGATACCTAAATTAAATAAGAATTCCGATAAATTTTTTTTTAAAAAAAAATTATCTTTAAGAAGAAAATCTAAAAGTAAATTAAGAAAAGAAGCATTTTTTATGTTTTCTTTTGGCTTGTTAATTATTTATCTTAATTATTTAATTCCAAATAAAACAACAATTCTCAATAACTTTTTTTATAACTTCGGAAAGTTAATTGGTTTTCTTTTGGATTCTATTTCTTATGTGTATGAAATTTGTTTGGCTATTTTTATAATAGTATCTTTATTTATTTCCTTAATTTTAATTGTGGGAACTTTTTCAAGAATATTAAGAGTCGCTAAAAGGAACACTGGTAGAATTAATATCAAATAGGATTCATCAAGCCACCGCTTCCAGAATCTGAATCATCATCATCATTTTCTGTTTCAAAACCTAATAAAGCGTATAAACCTACTGCTAATGAAGAAATTAATAATGTAAAAGGTAATATCGAAGATTGTAACCCTACATCAATGTATTCGCCCATTTATAATAAAAATTTTTAATAACCTAACCGAATTTAAACTTTTTCGGGGTTATTAAATATTTTTTTAATGTTTTAAATTTATTTAACTGCTTTAATTTTATCGAAGTTTTCTATTTCCTTTACAAATAATCCTAACCAATATATTAATTGATCAATTTGATTTTTAATTTCAGTTATGCCTAATCCTCTAATCGTTATTTTTGAGAATTGATCATCTTCTTCAAAATTAAATTTATTTTGAATATTATCTGGTAATCCTTTTTTAAGGAGTTTAAATGTAGTACTTTTAAGTCTAGTTTCAATTATTACGTTTGGTTTTTTTAGTTTGATTTTATTAAAGCCACACTTTTTCGCCAATAACTTTAACTTCATTAATAGTATTAATGATTCAACTGGTTTGGGCAATGCCCCGTATCTATTAGACCAATCAGTTGCTAATTCGGTAAGATCTTCATCTTTTGTACATTCAGTAGCATATTTATATGCATCAAGTTTTTCTTCTCGATTTGATATCCATGTTGCAGGAATAAAAGCGTTAATTGGTAAATCTACTTGAGTATCCTTTACTTCAGGTATTTCTTCTCCATTTATTTCTGATATCGCTTCATGAAGCATTTCTATATATAAATCATATCCAATTGCATTAATTTTGCCACTTTGTTCTTCTCCTAATAAGCTACCAACACCTCTAATTTCCATATCTTTCATTGCTAATTGATAACCACTTCCTAGTTCTGAAAAATCTTTAATAGCCTTTAATCTTTGTTTAGATGCTTCATTAATTTTGTTTATGTTTGGATAAAACAGCCATGCGTGAGCTTGTATGCCACTTCTGCCAACTCTTCCTCGTAATTGGTAAAGCTGTGATAATCCAAATTTATGTGAATCTTCAATTATGATTGTATTAACTTTCGGTATATCTAATCCACTTTCAATAATTGTTGTGCATATCATCAAGTCTACCTCTCCATTATTAAATGCAATCATTGCATTTTCAAGATCAATTTCATTCATTTTTCCATGCGCAACAATGTATCTTAAATCCATAAACATATTTTTTAATTTATTAACAGCTTGATCAATGTCAGCTATTCTCGGAAGAACATAAAATATTTGTCCACCCCTATCAAGTTCTTTACTTATTGCTGTTCTAATTACATCAATATCTATTTCTGATAAATAAGTTTTAATTGATCTCCTTGATGGAGGCGGTGAATTCAATAGACTCATTTGTCTTAATCCAGATAAACTCATATATAGAGTTCGAGGTATCGGGGTAGCGGAAAGAGTTAAAACGTCGATATTTTTTTTGAAATTTTTTATTTTTTCTTTTTGCCTTACTCCGAATCTTTGTTCTTCATCAATAACAAGTAGTCCTAAATTTTGTATTTCAATTTCTCTTCCCAATATTTGGTGAGTAGCTATAACTAAGTCAATTTTATTATTTTTCAGGCCTTCATAAATTTCTTTTTTCTCTTTAGCAGTTTTAAATCTGTTTAGTAAAGAAACTTTTATTGGATAAGGTGAAAATCTATTATTGAATGTTCTCCAATGTTGCTGAGCTAAAATTGTTGTTGGCGCAAGTAAAATTACTTGCTTACCAGAAGTAATTGCTTTAAATATTGCCCTAACAGCTACTTCTGTTTTGCCAAATCCAACGTCACCACAAACTAATCTATCCATTGGTTTATCACTCTCCATATCAAATTTTATTTCTTTAACAGCAGTTAATTGATCTGGAGTCGGTTGATATGGGAATGACTCTTCTAATTCTTTTTGCCATGGACCATCTTCAGGATAGATATGACCTTTAAGTTTTTCTCTTTTTGCATAAAGTTTTAAAATATCTAAGGCAATTTTCTTAATCGTTTTTTTATTTTTATCTTTTATTTTTAACCATTCTGTACCTCCCAATTTATTGATTCTTGGCTTAACTGTTCCTGTTGATCTATATCTGTTAATACTCCCAAGTTGATCAGCCGCAACACTTATCTTCCCATCAACATATTGAATAACTAAGTAGTCTCTCGAATCACCTGTGATATTAATTTTTTCAATTTTTATAAATTGTCCAATACCATGGTTTTTGTGAACTATGTAGTCTCCTGGATTTATTTTATGTAGATTTATATTTGAATTTAAACTCCTTTTTCTTCTTCTTATAAATACATTATTAAATAATGCTTGTTGAGAAAATAATTCCTTATCTGTTATTAAAACTATTTTCCATATTGGCAAATAAAATCCTTCAATTTCATAATTATTGGTATTTTTCAAAATAAATGGAGTTGAATCATCTTTTGATGTATATGTTCCATCAATATCATTTGGTTTTTCTAGATAATTAGTAATGCAATCATGTTCTAATAATAAACTTCTTGTTCTGAGTGGCTGAGCTGATAATATCCAGACTTTTTCTTTATTACTTACAAACTTATTTATTTCCGTTGAAAGTTTACCTAAATTTTTTGAAGAAGTGTTTATTCGTTTATCCGATAAAAGAAATCTATTATTAAGATTTCTTTTTGTTTGAAATTCATGTAAATTTATTACTTTATAGTTAAAAAATGATCTTGTAATTAATTCAAATTTTTTATGAAGATTTGATCTTACTTTTATATTTATGTTACTAGTTTCTAAGTTATATGTGATTTCATCTTTGTATTGTTGAAAATTATTAACTGATTCTTTATACCAATTGTTAGCGAACTTACTACAATCCTCTATTTCGTCTAAAACTATTATTGTATCTTCTTTAATGTAATCTATTAAATTTGATGGGTATTCTTCAATTATTCCTAAGTATCTGTCAAGATTATTTTTAGTTGTTGTCTCTTCAGAATTAAATATATTATCTTTTGATAAACACTCTAGCTTTTTCTTAATAAGTAAATTAAATCCAGCTTGTACTATTTCTACATTATTTACGTTATCTAATGTTTTTTGACTGACTGGATCATATTCTCTTATTTTATCAATATTATTATCAAAGAATTCAATTCTTATTGGAAGTTCATTATTAACTGGATATATATCAATAATTTCTCCTCTTCTACTCCACGATCCTTCTTGTGAAGTCAGATTTTCCTTATTATAACCAAGTAATGTTAACTTATTAGTTAACTCTTTTATATCTAATTCTAAACCCTTAATTATTGTAATTATATTTTCTTTAAATATATTTTTTTTTATTAAATGAGGTTGAAGAGATCTTTCAGTTGTAATTACTATAGTTAATTTTTTTTTATCATTTTTAACAAGCTTTGAAATAACTGAAAGCTGTGCAAATTCAATCTCTTTAGATTTATTAATAGATGAGTATGGTAGATTTTCACTAGGTGGATAATATAAAACATTTCTATTACCTATACTTTCAAAATAACCAAACCATTTGTAAGCAATCTCCTCGTTGGGACTAATAAGTAAAATATCTTTCTGTTCTTTTTTTGCAATACTATTTATAATAATAGATTTTGCATATTTACTTGAACCAATTATATTTAGTTCATTATTTTTTTTTATTCTTTTTACTAACTCCGTTAATATTTGAGAATTTGAAATATAACTAATTAAAGAATTTAAACTCATTTATATTTAATTATCTTGATTACTATTTAAGATTATATTATATTATCTTTTATAAATGTTGTGAATAATAATTAATGGATTCAGCTTCAATAAATTCGTTTATACCCACACTTGACCAGGTAGATAGTTGGTCAGAAATACTTACACTTTTACCAATATTGATTATTTTAGAATTGTTGCTATCAGCAGATAACGCTATAGCTTTAGCATCACTTACTAAATCTCTCGAAAGTCCACTTTTAAGATCTAAGGCTTTAAATATTGGAATTACGATTTCTTTATTATTCAGGATATTTCTTATTCTATTATCTAACATTCTTTTGAAATTTATAATAATTCGAATCTTTGCAGGATTATATCTTATTTATTTATTTTTTTTAAATGTTTTTTTAAGCGGTGAGTCCGATATAAAAGATGCAGAAAATTTAAAAACAAATAATAATATAAAATTTTTAAAGATTGTTGTTTTACTTTCTATGACTGATTTTGCTTTTTCAATTGATAGTATTACAACAGCAGTTGCTATAAGTGATCAATATATTCTTATAATTTTTGGGGCAATTATAGGTGTATTAGCTCTAAGATTTACGTCAGGTATATTTCTTAGACTCTTAGAGAAATTTATAAGATTAGAAACTGCTGGTTACATAGCTATTCTAATTGTTGGAATAAAGCTTCTTTTAAATACATTAATTGCAGAGACAATTCTTCCAGATTTTTATTTTTATATTTTGATATTAATTGCTTTCATCTGGGGTTTGTCCAAAAGGGAGGAGAAAACTTAGTCTGAAAATCTTACTCCTATAACAGGATTTAATTGTTGTATCAATTGATTTCGACTAGATATGTTTTTCCCTTGTATTTTTGCTTCTAAAATAAGAATCGGATCAGTTTTTGTTGATATAACTATTCCTTCATTTTTCAAAATACCTATTATAAATCCGGGTTTGTAATTTGTTTTAATCTTGTATCTTTTATTTTCTATTTCATCGTTTTTTAAAATTTTTATTTTAATGATTTTAATATTTTTATTTTTGAAATTTGTATTTGCTCGGGGATATAGGGCATTTACTTTTCTATAAATATCAGTTGAGGCACTTTCCCAACTTATAATGTAATCTGATTTATTAATCATTCTTGCGTATTTTAATTCTCTTTCAAAAAATGCTTGTTTTTTTAGTAAATAATTAATATCCTCTTTTTTAGTTTTCTCTATATATGCTAATGCTTTCAAAATTAATTCTGATGATAAATCACTTAACTTTTCAGATAATGTTTTTAGATTATCTTTAAATTCAATCATTATTTTTTTTTCAATTAGTACATCTCCTGTATCTAGTCCTTCTTCCATTCTCATTATTCCAACGCCTGTAAATTTATCTCCATCTAAAATTGACCATTGAATTGGTGCTGCGCCTCTCCATCTTGGAAGAAGTGAGGCATGAGCATTCCATGATTTGTATTTAGGAATATCTAATATTTCTTTTGGCAATATCTTTCCATATGCAATCACAATAAAAATATCACAAGACAATTCCTTCAAAGTTCTTATTAAATCAATATTTCCTTTAACTATTTCTGGCGTAAACACTTGGATTCCTTCCTTAGTTGCATATTCCTTTACAGGGGATGCAATTAAATTATTACCTCTAGATCTTTTTTTGTCAGGTTGAGTAATTACAGCAACAATATCATGATCTGATTTATTTAATACTTCAAGACTTTTAATTGAATATTCAGGAGTACCCCAAAAAATAATTTTCACTCGTCACCAGTTACAGACAATTGGTTAATCCATACATGTGGAGATATCCCACTGGTTGTTAATTCTTCTTTTTTTTCAATGTTTATAATGTTTTTTAGAAGATATTTAATATCTCCTGCCACAGTAGCTGATTCAATTGAGGATTTCTCTCCATTTATATAATGCCATCCATCAAATGGTAGAGAAAAGGAACCCTGACTAGCTCTAACCCCAGCATGAATAGCGTTTAATTCTTCGATATATACAAATTCTCCTTTATATTCTATGTGTTCTAATGTCATATTTAGTTCCGAACAATCATTGGATCTTTCTACAACTAACCAATCAGGACTTACTGATACTTTTGAACCAAGCCCGGCATGTCCTGTAGGTTTGGTATTAAAAATTTTTGCTGTAGATTCAGAATGTAGAAAATTTTCTAATTTACCTTTATTAATTAGGCTAAGTTTTTTTGTTGGTGTTCCTTCACCATCGAATGGTGCAGATGATATATTTTTGTCATTGAGTCCATCATCATAGATATTTAATGCTGGAATTGAAATCATTTCGCCAATAGAATCTTTACTTGAAAGACTTAAACCGTCAATAATGCTTCTCGCATTAAAGATTGAACTAAAGGCATTTATCATAGTAAGAAATGCGTCCGGGGAAAGACAGACTAGATACTTCCCTGTTTTAATTGATGAATAATTTAAATGTGCAATTGTTTTCTTAGAGGCTTCTTCGATACAAGATTCAATATCAATATCCTCAATACCATAACCAAGTTTGACCGAACCTGCACTTCGAGGTTTTTTGTTCTTTTCTTCTGCTCTTGCATATAAATATATGGCAGCTTGGCTTTTACTATAATTTCGAAAGGCTCCATCACTGTTTGCATAAGTTCTTTCGTAAAAACTTTCTGATAAACCATTGTATGGAATGGATTTGATAGATTCATGACTATCAATGAGTTTTGATTCAGCTCGTCTAAGAATTGTAAGCAGTTTTTTAATTCCTAATGGATTCTGTTTTTCAATTTCTTTTACTTTTATAGGATTCTTGGATAAGGGGGAGAAATCAATGACTTCATTTTTATTTCCAAATTCTGATGCTATGCAAGCTTGTTGTAAAGCCCTTGTAATTCCTTTTTCACTGAGATCACTTGTAGTAGTAATGCCTACTAAGTTTTTTTTATTCCAAACTCTTAAGGTTAAGACTTGTTTTTGTGATGCTTTTAACTGTTTTGCTTTTCCTTTGTCAACCTGCACTGAATAATCATTAGAAAAACTTGCACCGTAATCCCATTTTTCAATATTTAATATATTTGCTGAATTTGATATTTGAGTTGTTATTTCTTTTGCATTCATTTTCATCTGCCACCTACAGTTATTGAATCAACTTTAATATGTGGCTGACCAACGGTAACGTTGATACTCCCGCTTACAGACCCGCAAAACCCTGGGGCCAACTCTAAATCATTCCCACACATAGATATTTTTGGCATTACTTCTTTTGCGTCCCCTATCAATGTTGCTCCTTTTACCGGTTTCGTTAATTTACCATTCTTTATTAGATAGCCTTCCTCAACAGCGAAATTGAATTGACCTGTTGCTCCTACACTTCCACCACCCATAGATTTGCAGTAAAGACCATCACTAATACTTGTTATTAAATCGTCTTTAGTATATTTACCCTTAGCTATGTACGTATTTCTCATTCTTGAAGCTGCAGCAAATGAATAGTTTTGCCTTCTTCCGCTACCCGTCCTTTTATGCCCAGTTCTTAATTCGCCGGCTCTATCAGATATAAATTTTTTTAATATTCCATCTTTAATTAAAATTGATTTCTCCGGTTCCATTCCTTCATCATCAATGGACAAAGATCCGAATGATCCTTCTGAAAGTCCTTCATCTATAGCAGTTACAGATTCATGAGCAATTTTTTCGTTTAATTTATCACTAAACGGAGTAGTCCCACGCTCTATTTGTGTAGTTTCGAGTAAATGTCCACAAGCTTCATGAAATATGACACCACCGAATTTATTAGCCAGCACAACAGGCATTTGGCCGGCTTGAACATAATCTGCGTACAACATATTCATTGAGCTTTCACAAACTTCATTTGCAGCTTTTTCATGATCCCATAGTCTAAATTCATTAGGTACTCCATGCGAACCAAATCTTCTACTTCCATTTGATCTATGTTGTGAATCATTAGTAATTACGTTAAGTCCAACAGTCTGATGCAACCTTATATCAGTTACATAAGTTCCGTCACTTGATGCAATTATTACTTCCTGCCAATTTCTTGAGTAACTTCCTTTCCTTACTGTTACCTTGTTATTTTTTTTCAATGACTTGGTACTAAGTAATAGTTTTTCACTTACTTCGTTTATTGTAGGAACTTCTTTCAGCCAATCAATTTTTGACTTACCGTAATCTTTAAGTTTATTTAGCCCATTAAATTCAGAATAATTTGTTTCTTTAGATATATCTAACATTTCAATGGCCTGAGAAATTGATCTCATTAATCCCTGTTTTGATAAGTCATTAGTACTAACAAAGCCATCTCTTTTGTCTTTAAATATTCTAATACCAGCACCTTTACCAAATGATGGACTTACACTCGTGATAAAATCCTGTTCTGCAAGAACACTTGAATTATCAGAATTTTCAATAAACAACTCTACAAAATCGGCACCAAGGGAAATACCATAAAAAATTAATTCCTCTAAAAGAAGTTTATTACATTCACCAAATTTGATTTCAGGGGATTTAATGCTGCTTGTTACCATTTTAGCCTTTACATTATTATCTCTTATTAAATAGTGTTTACCTAATTGAAGGTTGGAAATCTTCGCTTTTAAGAGGTTTTAATAAGTATAGTCTCATCAGTTCATAACCGTTAGCTAAATATATGGGTAATTTTTTTAATGTTTTAGATAATTTATTATCGTTACTGTTATCGATTTGAGTGAGTAATTTATTATTTTCAACAATTTTATCTAGTCTCCCATAAAAAGATTTATCATAAACATTTAAAACTACAGGAAAAACTCTAGCGGAAGTTTCATTTGTTTTATTAATTACATATTGATCGTAATCTCGTGCATCTAAACCTAAAGAACTGTAGAAATCTTTTTTGATTCCAAGATCTCTAGCATACATAGTTGCAAACACAGCAAGTAGAAAGAATCTTGACCATAATTTGGAAGTCAAGGGAAGATTGTTCAAGAAATATAAAAACCTATGAAAATAGTCAAATAATGGATGTGTGAATGTAGATCCGCCTATCGTAATCTTTTGGCTTAGTGTTTTAACTGTTTTTGGTTGAGCTTTCATTAACGCGTCAAAAAAATCTCCATGTCTGTTTTCGTCTTGACACCAATTTTCAAAGTAGTTAAATAACGGAAAAATTTTGCTATCTGGATTCTTTTCAAGATGTCTATAAATTGCTATGTATCTCCAATACCCTATCTTCTCGGACAAATAAGTAGCGTAAAAAATGCTCCTTGGTGGGAAATAAGTGTAATCTTTATTAGCTGTTAAGAATCCTAAATCTAACTGTAATCCAAAGTCATTCATTGACTTATTCAAGAAACCAGCATGTCTAGCTTCATCTCTTGCCATATGAGCAAAACATTCAGCAAGAAGAGGGTTTTTCTCTTTGATTCTCTTACTTAACTCCTTATATAATAAGAAACCTGAAAATTCTGATGTACAACTTCCTTCAAGAAAATCAACAAAAAGTGCTCTTGTCTCAGGATCTAGTTTGTCTGCAGCTCCCTCAAATTCACTATTTCTTACAAAATGATGCCTGTTATAGTCTTTTCTAAATTCCTCACAAATAGCTTCTAATTCCTCTTCATTAATCGACAAATCCATATTTTCCATTGCTTCGAAGTCTGTTGTATAGAATCTTGGTGATAAAATCGTTTCCTTAGCTGGATCCTTTCCATTATTTATTTTTTTCTTATTTTTAGATTCAATAGTTGATTGAGTCATCTTAATTTCATTATTAATACTATTATTTACTATTATTTGTATTTTCGAGGGAAAAGTTAACTAGGTGTTATTCTTTAGAATATTTAATTAACTCCAATTAATTTCTGTCCATTTAATCTTTGCAAAATCCTGGAGATAATTAATTGAAGGGTAATTCTTTTTTCATCAATTAAAAAAGACTCAATTACACTAGGTTTTTGATTTGTTTTGCATAACGAAATACTTTTTAATGAGGTGATGTCATCTGTTTCAAATGACAACCAAAAGTTGCATATGTCTTTTATCTCGCAATAAATAACCCAACATTTATCACCTGCAATTGGTCTTTCAGTGTTTTTAAGATTAATGTCATTTACTTCAAATCCTCTATCTTTAAATTCCGAAATTAAAGATGGTAATAAATGCAAATTTATAAATTCACCAAAAGGTTTTTTTTCTATTGGAAGAGGCTTTACGGGCTTTGTTTTTGATATGTTTGGTGCTTGATTTAGTTCTTTTTCTTCTTTAATTTGCTTTCCAGTATCTTTATTTGAATTTTGATTATTTGGTTCTAATTTCTTTTCTTGATTTTTATTCATTTCATTTGACTGATTTTTTTTTTCTTTATCTATAAGAGAAGATTTTTTTAAAGGTTCTTCAATATTAATTGCATCTTCTTTTGATGAACCTATATTTTCTTCCATAAAAATAAAAATCTTTTATTTATTATAGATGTAATAATACTGATTGATATGAATATTTCTAATTAACTATATTTTCACCAATCAGAATTATCATTATTCCAATCATCCTTGTATTCATTGTTTGATTCCTTATTTCTTTCTTTTAGTTCATTTAAGCCGTTGTCCTTTATAACTCTATAATTCACAGATATTGTAGGTTGACTATCTCTTAAATCCCTTTCGGGAGGCATTTCATAGGTTTCATTATTAAAATTATTTTTTATTGAATAATCATTCTCATGATTTTGTTTATCATCATCTTTAATTTTAGGAATAGTATTAATATTATTATTTAATGTTTTATTTAATAAAGAACTAATTAATAAACCTGAAATAAATGAAGCAGATATTAATTTCCCTATGCTTACGTTTTCAATATTCCATATTAAATAACTAAATGATGTTTTTTGTCTGTTATTGTTCAATAATAATAACACTATACTAATAATAAAAAAAACACTTAATATAGCACTCTTTTTTTTATAATCCATTTTAAAACATAATTGAAGTTAATTTATTTAATTTTATTTGATAAATAATTTGTTTTTGCCTTTTAAATTAATTCAAGATCTATTTGGTATTTAAGAATATCAACTTTAATAATTTTGATATCAATTAAATCTCCAATTTTGTATGATTTTTTAGACTTTCTTCCAATTAATAAGTTCTGTCTAGACCTATATTCGTACCAATCATTACTAAGTGTACTCACATGTACTAATCCTTCTACAAATAAATCATTTATCTCAACAAAAAAACCGTAACTTTGGACTGTTGTTATTAATCCGCTATATGTGTTTCCAATAAGTTTTTCTGCTCTTCTAACCTGTTTTATATTAATCAAATTATTTCTAAACTCTTTTACTTTAATTTTATAATCATTAATTTTATCGACCATATATTGATTAAATAATAAATCCATATTCTTTAATATTGATGAATTATATATATTCCAAGTTACATCTTTCCAAGAGTCTTTTTCCATAATGTTTAAAATATTTCCATTAGTATTTTTTGATCTTTTACCATTAATTATCATATTAAAAATATTGTATTGATTCATTAAATTAATAAAATCATATGAGGGTAAGGTCCATGGTGAAATAATATTTTCAGAATCTTTATTATTGAAGTCTTTTGTTATTAATTTCACCTCATTGTCTCTGAAAACATTAATTAATAGTTTATGCAAAATTCTTTTTTTATTATCATCACTGCAAAGTTCAACAATTTGCTTAAAAGTAAGGGTGCCGTTATCATTTAGCTCAATACCACTATCAATTAATTCTGAATTTTTAATGATTTCACTAACATTTATATAATCTAATTCTTGGGAAATATATGATGCATTATTTAATCCATAATTATTTGAATGCTTAAACCACAACGAGTTTGCCTCATACAATATTGGCGATAAGTAGGTTTGAATATCACTAGAATCAAATGGTTCACAATATTCCTTTGAATAATATACGGGGTTATGAACTAATAATTCTTTTAAGGAATCTATATTATTATTTGGCCCAGGTATTTCAATTTTTCCATGTGATATTTGTTTAGTTCTGAAAACCTTAGCAAGTTCTACTATTTTATCTAAATCTTCTAAAAACTCTTTAATTGGCTTAAGTATTCGAGATGTTATTCTTTTATTACTCTTCCTTGTTAGAAGAGCATCTAGATGTTTATTTTCTACTAAAAGTGAACACTTTACCTTTGTCAAATGGAATGACCAGTTAGTTATTTCATTTTCTGGATTAATATTTATACACAAACTTATAGCTTCATTTATCTCCCCGATTTTAAATTTTGCAGAGTTACATATTTCGTCACTAAGATAGTTTTGCCAATTGTCTAGAATGGGAAAGGATTCATATCTATCAACGAATTTTTCTAAAACCTTCTTACTGATTAAATCTAATTTTTCAGCAATTGCATTTGTATGTACCCAAAGTTTAAAAGATTTGTCCTTATTTTTATCTATTTGAATGATTGGAAGTGTTGGAGAATTTTCAGCGTTCCAACTTTTGAACATATAGGAATTTTTATTCGTCAGATCTAATCTTGGTTGTTTATTTAAAGCAGAAAGTGTTGGAACTGAAGATTTAGTAATTATATTCATATTACTTTTAGATAATACGAAATCTATATCTAATTTTTCGTTTTTATTTAGGTTTAACTCTTTTAAGACATGGCCTACCCCCTCATGTTGTCCTATTGGGAAAAGGTCAATTTGTATTTTAACAATATTTCTATTATCAGGTATGTATTTATATTTTTCGTCTTCTTCAGGAAGCTTTATTTTAGATAGAATTCTGTCATCAATTGGAATGCCATATACTTGTTCATTAATTTTTTCAACTTTGGCTAAAAGTATTTGATTTTTTCTTTCGAGTATACAATCTACTATCCCTTCTGGAGATCTTCTTCTAACGCTATCTTTAATTATTCTTACTAGAACTTTATCTCCATTCCAAGCATGATTGAGTAAATGTTCTTTTATATAAATATCTTCTTTGCTGTTATCTCGAACTGCAAAGCAATAACCTTTGCTGCTGCATCTAATTTTAGCAACTAAATGATCACTCTCTTTAACCTTGAAATATTCATTTTCATCATTTTTATTAATTATTTCTAGTTCTTCTAATGCTCGTAATGCGATAACTAATTTATCTTTATCTGTTTTTTTCGATAATTTTAATACTCTGCATAATTTCTTATAGTCTAATCCTTCTTCAATGTTTAAATTCTCAATTATTGAAGAAGTTGAAAACATAATGACCTTTTATATTTAAATAGTATATAAATATATTAATATTATATCTTTCTATTTAATCAAAAACCTTTTTATTATCTCATCACTTATTATTCTTTTCCTCAGCAGTAAAAGAATTTAAGAAAAGTTTTATCCCAATAATACAAAAGGTTATAGAAGCTATCGATTTTAATATAATTTCTGGAACAAAATTAGATATAGATCCACCTGCTAATGCTCCTATTAGACTTGCAAAAACAAGAGCGGTTGAAGAACCTAAAAAAACAGCTAAAGGCTTATTAGAGGTACCA
This sequence comes from Prochlorococcus sp. AG-442-M23, assembly GCA_003209655.1. Classification (GTDB taxonomy): domain Bacteria; phylum Cyanobacteriota; class Cyanobacteriia; order PCC-6307; family Cyanobiaceae; genus Prochlorococcus_A. Next base: position 154,549 of record QCPW01000002.1, read on the forward strand.
CTCATTGTTAATGTCGCTAATTGGGTTTTGTCTCCAAGTTCTGCAATAAATATTGTTAGAAATGTCGATAAAAGTAAACTAATAATCATTTATATATTGGGTTTCAAAATGTCATAAGCTAAAAATATACTAATTAATATCATCAATAAACCTGTAAAAAATGCGAATTTGTTAGGAGATATTTTATTTGATAACCATTTACCAATTAATACACCTACAAGGCTAGAACTTATTAATGCAATTGAGCTTCCTATAAATACAATTATTGGTTTACCTGATTCTGCAGATAACATTAGAGTAGCTATTTGTGTTTTATCTCCTAGTTCTGCAATAAAAATAGTAGTAAATGTTGTTAAAAAAACAGTTGAAAAACTTTTTTCTATATTTTTTTCTTCTTTTTCTAAATTAATATTCATAGTTATAAAACAGCCGTATTAAAGGCTTTCATTTGTTTACTCCTTCTCCCATAAATTGTGGATATATGTTGTTTGCAGCAATCTATTAGAAATTTATCACCATTTTTTAAATAACCTTTGAATGATCTGGAAAATTCATTTACGCGACAGAAATGTGGTCTAGATTCATAAATCGTACACCTTTTATTTGATTTATCAAAGTATCTGCACCACCCGTCATTGCTTGTCATTGATTTTATTAGTGCTATATCTTTATTACTTAGTACTTCTGATATGGACTCTCTCTCAGCTAAATCAAAACGACAACATGCACCACAATTTTCTATACAACACCATGTTTTCATAATTTAATTCAATCTTGTAACGTATTGGTACAGTTGATTAGTTTATTTGTAAAAATAGTATCACATCATATAACTTTTCAAATGGCAACTCTCATACCTTTGGCCGTCGTCGCTTTGGCAGGACCAGCAATTATAGCTCTTGTTTTTTTTCGTAAGTAATTTTTTATTTAATCTTAGTGAGTAACCTAGAAGGTGTTTATTGGGATTTAGATGGCACGATTGCTAATACTGAATTAGAAGCTCATTTACCGGCTTTTAATTATGCATTTAAAGATTTCAATCTTAATTGGAATTGGGATATATCTACTTATATTGATCTACTAAAAATAAACGGAGGCAAAAATAGAATTATTTATTATTCAAAATTAATAAATAAATTTCTAATGCCTCAAGAAATTAAAAAAATTCATGAAAGGAAACAATATCATTACGTTAATCTTGTAAAAAATAATGATTTGATATCTCTAAAAACAGGTGTTCATAGATTAACTAACGAATTACATAAAAAAGAAGTGAGACAATTTATTGTAACTTCAAGTTCTAGGAAACAAGCTATATTAATAATAAATCAATTATTTAAAGAATTTAATCCATTTGAATTTATTATTTCAAGTGATGATGTTGAATTTCATAAACCAAATCCTTTGCCTTATTTGAAGGCTATGAAATTGAGCGGTATAAGATCAAATAAATCTGTAGTTTTTGAAGATTCTAGTAGCGGACTGAGATCATCATTAGCGGCTAATCTTCCTACTATTTATATTCCTTCAAATATACCTGGGTATATTGATAAAGATATAGATTTATATTGTTTTATAGATAGCTTGGGTAATGAAGATTGTAATTCTAATGTAATTAAAGGACCTAAACTAGATAGTCAATATGTTGATTCTGATTATCTAGAAAAATATTTATTGACAGTTTAAATTTAATATGCAAAAAACAAAATTCTCTAAAATAAATGATCAATTTAATAATTTATTGTTTGGTTTTTTAAGTTCATCATGGAAATCAAAATCAATTAATATTATTTCAGTTTTGACAGGTTATTTTTTATTTGCAAACTTTGTTACTAAATTCATCTCTGAAGGTCGTAATGAATTAATAATGGTTCCAATAATTATTTTAGTTATTGAATTAATAATTAGATTAAAGCCATCATCAAGTTCTAATTTATTTAATCTCTGGTCTGTAGTTGATAAAGTTCGAATCGGAGCTACTTACGCTGTGATACTTGAAGCATTTAAATTAGGATCATAATCTGTTATTCTTCACTTTCTTCCTCATCAATAGGATAAACAAACCCCTGTGCTTTGCCAGTTAAAACAGATTTGCCAAGTGAAATTGCTTTTTGTGCCGCCAAAGCTGCTTTACCTTTCCAAACAGCATGTCTATGATTTCTCTTGCTTCTTGATTTTTTCTTCTTTGGAACAGCCATACTAATTTAATATTTCCATCTAATAATATAACCTTTCAATGGTTATCTCCCAAATATTTGAGTATATTTGTTTTAAATAAAGCAATTCTTAAACGTATCTTTTAGGCTTTATTTATTATATTTTTTTGAAGATAAGTGTTCTTTAAATCAAATTTCCCATATACGAATTCTAATACAAGCTATTCTGACCTCTTATTAGAAATAGATTCTGGTAACATCCAATCTATATATTTCTACCCTAGGAAGAGGGAAATTGATGTTTTATACAAAAATGGAAAAAAAGAAAAAGTTCCTATTTTATATAACGATCAACTAATTCTTGAAAAAGCATCTGAAAATAATGTTGAATTAACTGTTAATAACAGTAGAAAAGAGTCAGCAACAGCTAACTCTTTTGCATCAATTGGGATTTTTTTGATTTTTGTAATAGCCATAGTTTTAATACTGAGAAGCACATCAAAACTTGCTTCAAGAGCTTTAGGATTTGGTAAAAATAATGCTAAATTTGTAACTATTGATGATGTAGATACACGATTTGATGATGTTGCCGGAGTTCCTGAAGCTGCGGAAGAGTTAAAAGAAGTAATAAAATTTCTAAATGAACCAAAAAAATTTACAGATCTTGGTGCAAAAGTACCTAAAGGTGTTTTACTAATAGGTCCTCCTGGCACTGGTAAAACATTGTTAGCAAAGGCCATTGCTGGAGAATCAGGAGTTCCTTTTATATCAATAGCGGCATCAGAATTCGTTGAATTATTTGTAGGTGTTGGAGCTAGTAGAGTAAGAGATTTATTTGCAAAAGCAAAAGATAAGTCTCCTTGTATAGTATTTATCGATGAAATTGACTCTATAGGTAGACAAAGGGGTTCAGGGATTGGAGGAGGAAATGATGAAAGGGAACAAACCCTTAATCAGCTTCTAACAGAATTAGATGGTTTTGCAGATAATTCTGGAGTAATAGTCATTGCTGCCACTAATAGACCTGATATATTGGATTCGGCACTTCTAAGACCAGGACGATTTGATAGAAAGATAGAAGTTATGTTGCCTGATTTGGAAGGTAGAAAAAAAATACTTTCAGTTCATTCTTTATCTAAACCGCTTTCAAAAAACGTAGATTTGGCCTATTGGGCTACAAGAACAGTAGGTTTTTCTGGTGCTGATCTAGCAAATTTAATGAATGAAAGTGCTATTCATTGCGCTAGAGATGAATCCAAATCAATTAGCAACTTTCACATAGAAAATGCTTTAGATAAGATTAATCTCGGTTTAAGAACCTCAGTTATTTCCTCTCTAAATATGAAAAAAATAATTGCATATAATGAAGTTGGACGAGCTATTGTATCAGCTGTTAGAAATGGTATTGATTCAGTAGATAAAATAACAATTCTTCCTAGATCTGGTTATTTAGGCGGATATACTAAAATCAATCCAGACGAAGAAATTGTTTCTACTGGATTAATTTCAAAGAAACTGTTGTTAAATAAAATTGAAATAGCTTTGGCAGGTAGAGCTGCAGAAACAATAGTTTTTGGTAAAAATGAAATTACTCAATGTTCAGTTAATGATATATCTTATGCCACAAACATTGTTAGAGAAATGGTAACTAAATATGGATTTTCTATCATAGGTCCTGTATCTATTGCTGATAGCAACGATATATTAATTGGGGATAATTTTGTAAGCAATAAATCAACGATAGCGGATAATACTTATTCCAAGATAGATCATGAAATTATTAAAATATCAAAAATTTCTCTTAATAATGCTATAAATATTGTCAGTAAAAACAGAATTTTATTAGATAAATTGGTTGATATTTTAATAAATAAAGAAACTATAGAGAATAATATTTTTAGAAAGTTAACATTTGATTTATTAAAAGTATGATTTATTAAAAGTATGATTTAATATCGTTAGATTATCTTAATCTTCTTTACTTTGATAATAAAAATTAGCCCAGTAAGACTATTAATATTTTGTTTATTAGTAATACTTTTTCCCTTGATTCAACATCAATGGCTAAATTTATATTTATTTGATAAAAATAATTTTAGTTTTTACAAGATTTTATATTATTTAAGTGGACTCATTTTCCCAACTCTTGTTTGTTTGGTCTCATTAGGTAAATTTTCAGTTTATAAATTTAGAAATAATATTATTAAAAGAAATAATAATGTTGGAGGACGAGTATTACTAATAATAACTTTAATTTCATTATTTACGCTTGCAACTCTTATTTCAATTTATATATTTTTTAATTTAAAATTATTTTTTAATCAAATTATCAACACAGATAAATATTTAATTGATTTAGGGATTACTAATTTGATTTTATTTTCAGCAATTATAACTATTTTATTATTTTTTAAAAAAACAAAATTACTTATTAAAAAGATAATATTAGTGAATTTTTTTATGATTTCATTAATTATTTGGTATTCAAAAATTAATAATATTATATTTAATAATTTATTTATCTTTGATAATTTTTTAAAATTTGAGAATTATAATTTTATAAATATATTTTTTATACTTTCAATAGAAATATTTTACTATTTATGGTCTTACATTTCAGATGGTTCACATTTGAGTGATTGGAGTATTCCTTTTCCCAATAAAGTTATACTCTCACCCTTTTTTAGAATTATATTTTTTTATTTAATGGTAATTATATATTATGCAATACTATCTTATTAGATAAAAAATTTAGATAAATTATCTATCAGTACCTAAAGCGCAGAAAAATATTCTTTACTACCTTTTGGATCTTCCAACATCGTTTTTTCTCCTGGAGTCCAGTTTGCAGGGCAGACCTCATCAGGATTAGCTGCTACATATTGATAACCTTGAAGTATTCTTAGGGTCTCGTCAACATTTCGACCTACCGGCGCCTTGTTTACTGTAGTGTGCATTACAATTCCTTCAGGATTAATTAGAAATAAACCTCTGTCAGCTTCTCCATCATCATTAAGGACGTTATAAGCTAGGCAAATTTCTCTTTTTAAGTCTGATACCAATGGATAGTTAATCTCACCTATACCACCTTCATTTCTTGGTGTTTGTATCCATGCCAGATGGCAATGTTTACTATCTACAGATACTCCCAATATTTCTGTATTTAAGGTAGCAAATTTATCGTATTCATCACTAAAAGCTGTGATTTCGGTTGGACATACAAATGTAAAATCTAGTGGATAGAAAAATAATACAACCCACTTACCTCTATAAGCTGATAAGCTTATATCTTTGAATTCTTGATCATAAACTGCAGTAGCAGTAAAATCTGGTGCCTCTTGACCTACTCTTAAACTCATGGAAATTTTGATCCTATTTTGAATAAATTTTTTGGACTTTACAGACCTCAAATTTTATTATAAATTTAACCTTAACAATATAGCAAGTAATTCTATAATCTGAATTTATGAAATGGCATCATTCCTTAACAAGAAAATTTACAATTATGAACTACAACAAATTAATAAAAAATCTAAAACGAGAATTAATTAAATACCCAATAAATAGAAATAGCGAAAAATAGAATGATTAATAGTTAAATTTGCATTTATTAATAACTTCAATATTTTTGTATTTTGTCTCCTATATTATCAATCAAATATTTTCTCAGGTATGAATAACAAGTATGGCAAATTACATAGAAAGATTAAAAGAAAAATTAAAAATTAAAAAATTTGACTCTGATCAGCCTTTAAATGCCTGGTTGTTCGTTTTAATATTAAATTTGGTCGGCTTTGCTGGATACTTTTATTTAAAAGTAAATGATATTAATTTAGGGGAATAATTATTTATCTTATTTTTTTTTAATAGATCGATAAAAGTTTTTATACCTTTCAACTCTTGTTAAGTCTGGTAATGTCCAAATTAATTCATTCTCAAATGATGGTTCATACCATTCCTTAAATTCTTTTTTTATTGAATCATTATTTATATCAGAAAGTTTTTTTGATCTAATACTAAAGTGTTTTTTAATTACTTTTAAATTTTTATTAATATATTCTCTCATGGTATTTTTAAACCTTTATTAAATTTACCATTTAATAGGATATCTAATTACTTAATTATACGTTCTGGACAGCATGGAATAATCCGAATGAGTATCCTCCGATTAAAACCCAACCCAATACACTTGAAATTATAGTTGATCTCCTATTGTGTCTACGTAGAGCATTTTCGATCATTTCGTTAACTTCTTCTTTACTTATGTAATCTGAAGTTGATTTTTTTTTCATAGAAATTTTTTTTTTTACGTTAAACGAAAAGTGATAAAATTGGGGTTTTAAATTTTTTATATATCTTTTAAAAGATAAATTTATGTCTTTATTTTTTTTTGAAAAGGTAAAAAATATTTTATTCTCATAATTGAATAATTTTCAAGATAAAACTAATTATTGATTTCAAAAATCGTAATTTATTCCTATTATAAAATCAAGTTAATCAACTAAAAGTGTTAATTTGAATGAATGTTAATGATTCTTCAGTACTAGAGATTATTAATAGTATTATTGCTGCAGATAGATTAAATAAAAATCAAATTCTTCAATTAGTAAATTTAGCATCAGTTTCTAGTAACATTAAAGAATTAAAAGATAATTTGAAATGGGAAAAATACAAATCTAAATATTAAATAAATATAAAAAATCAAGGAACTCATGACAGAACTAAATATTATTAGATGGAAATCTTTTAGATATGCACCCTAAATCAATTAAAAATAAAGAATTTAAAAAATATGATTTTGAGAGTATGAAGCAATCAGATGATTGCGAGGTAAGTAAAGCTAGTAATGAGATAATGCTTGATAGATTTTATAATGGAAAAAGGATAGAATTTCCATTTTCAAAATAAAATAAAATAATATCTAAGTGTTATGAAGATTGTAAGAAGTTAAATAAAGGTTAGATTTTTTATCATTATCATTTGCTTTATTAAAAATAAGAATTGTTGAAATTACAATAATTAAAATAATTAATAAATCCCCAACGGTTACTCCTCTTTCTTTTAAATTCATAATCAAAATTAATTACTAGAATTATAGCCGAATCATTTAAAAACTACTTTTTAGAATATCTTGAAGCCTAGTTCTTTTTACAATATTTTCTTCTTCCCATATACAAGTAGCTTCATCATTATTTATTGGCTTTGCTTCATAAGCTAAATACCATAGAAGCAATCCAACTGGAATTATTAAAATTTGCATTAAATTTATGTTGACTTAAATTTAATATAGTGCAACACTAAAAATACGCAAGTGTCACAATAATTTTTATGCCCTCTAAAAGAAAAAGAATTGGTTTTCTACCACGTGCAGAGATTCAGAACATAATAGATCAAATTTGCGAACAAAATAAATTAAGTCAATCAAAAGTTACTGGTATTTTGGTTGAAGAAGGACTTTCTTCTAAGGGATTTTTAAATAATTCTATAAATAATAAATCATATCAACTATCGAGTAATAATAAAGATTTATCATTAATTAGCGATGATAGTATCAATAATCAAAAGCGTAATGAAATTGATAAATTAACTTTAGATGAAATTAATATAAAAGATGAGGTACAAATGATCAACGACTACATTGAGTTTAAATTTTTCAAAAATATAATGAAACAAAATAAAAAATTTGGCTGAATAATGTCACACTAAATTATCTTTATAACTATAAAAGTTGAACACTCTACATAAAAAATCTATTATGGATACTTTTTCCCTAAATCAGTTAATATTTAGCTTGAGGGGTAGATTGAAAAACATCAATAGAATTATTAATTAATTTCATTCAAATTGTTGCTATATCTAAAATTTTTCTTTGAACTTCTTTTAAGTAAATCTTCTTATTTAAGTCAAAATAAAATACTTTGAAATAGCTACTTAATAAGTCTTTGCTTTTTTATATATTTTAAATATGGGGTTGCCCATTTGCCTAATGTAATTGTAACTTTCCAATTATAAGGTTTTAGCTTTATCGAATTAGCTAATGGTTTTTTGTGAGGTAGATATGTCTGTATTAAATAAAGAGTTATATCTAATAGAGAGTTCTGATTATCTTTCATTAGATAAATAAATCCTCAATACCTGAGTAATCTTCTCTTTCACTTGGTGCTTTATCGTTCATTTCATAGATGTCATCTTTTGATTTATAACATAGATAGCCAAGTCCAATAAATAGAAAAGTAAATGAAATGATCATGATGTTTGGTTGACGGAAACTAAATATAATGCAAAAATATTTGTAGTCAAGTGCAACACATTGTTCACCTATTTATATGCCTACAAGTAGAAAAAGGATTGGCTTTTTACCCAGACCAGAGGTTCAAACAATACTTGATGACTTAAGTATTGAAGAGAACCTAAGTCAGTCAAAGGTTGTTGGAATATTAGTAGAAGAAGCACTTAACTATCGTGGACTATTTGATAAAAAGAATGGAAAGCGTTTTCTTGGTAATCCTCATGATCACAATTTATCACAGAGTTTAATGAAAGGTGTTAGTACTGAAAATTTAGAGCTGATTGATGAATTAAGAAAAGATAATCCTAGCGCTAGGATTGAGCTCGTACCACGCAAGAAAAGATCCGATAATAGGGATGAAATGCTAGAAAAATTTGCCCAATTTTTAAAATTTCAGGAAATTATGGAAAATTATTAAATATACTCAGTATGTACTTAAGTGTTACATTATTTTACGCTTTTTTGTCGGTCATAAATTTAAAGGATAAGTTTTAAAGACGTATACTGAGATTCAGTAGCCATGATGTTTTAGATGAAAAAGTCAATAATTCTATACAATACTTCCAAAGCCATTATGGTAAAGAATAAACTTCTATGGTTTTTTTCACCTTAATAACCAACTTTTTAAGATTTATTTGATAACTAATGCAGATTATAAGAAAAGTTGTAATTTAACATATTTTTTATAGTTTAAAATATTAGAAGATTTGTAATATTTCAAGGTTGATTGTTAATAAGAAATAGACATATGAAAATTATTTATATAGTTATCTTTTATTTATATTTAAATGAGAAAAACAGAATTTAAAAAATTTAAAACGTTAAATTATAAACAAAAAATGACTTCAAAGAAGCTAATTTATTAAATGGACTTGGGAATGTCTCGAGCGTGACTTGAACACGCGACCTGTGGGCTATGAATCCACCGCTCTAACCAGCTGAGCTACCGAGACATTGTTTTATTTTAAATCATGACTAGTCTTAATTACCATTTTGAACATTTATTTGTTTATTAGCCTCATATATTGCTATTCCACATGCGACGGATAAATTAAGACTTCTAACCCCTTTTTTATCTTTATTTGATAACGATACATTTGGCATATTTATTGATATTAATGAATCACAAGCATTAATGACGTAATCAGGTAATCCTGTGTCTTCTCTACCAAATAATAGGATATCCTCCTTAATGAATTTAAAGTCTTTCAAATAAATCCCATTTTTTTTGCTAAAGGCGATTATTCTTTTATTTCTTTTAGTATCCTTAAATATTTTAAAATTTGAATAATTTTTTAATTTAACTAAAGGCCAATAATCCAAGCCAGCTCTTTTTAAATATTTATCCTCTAAACTAAAACCTAAAGGTTCAATCAAATTTAATGTAATATCAAAAGCAGCACAAGTCCTTGCAATGCTTCCAGTATTTTGAGGAATTCTAGGTTCAAAAAGTGAAATTTCCAAATTCTAAGAAGGTATTTCAAAGCTTATATTATCTAATTTTATCGCTCTCCCATTTAATGTAAGCCAATTCTCTTTTGATATCTTAGTTATTCTCTTTTGAAGATCTCCTAGTCTTTCTATATACTTATTACCAATTTCGTATTCAGAGACTAAACTCCAACCTACTTGTTCCCCAACAATTAATGTTGTTTTTGATCTTTTTTTTAAAATTTCTAAAAGATAATTTAATTTTTTATGCCATTCTTCATCATTTCTATTTATATTTTCCATGATAAAACCGCCAATCGAATCAATTAATAAATGACCTTTTTCATTATGTAATGCACTTATTAGATCATTCGTCTCAACTAAACCCCATTCTTTTGGTCTTCGTTTACGATGTACAAGAATTTTTTCTTGCCAATTTTTATCATTTGTTCTTGTTTCTGATAAAGCTATATAAGTTATGTTTTTGATTTTTTTAGCTATATATTCTGCAAATTCACTTTTCCCACTCTTTGTACCACCGGTTATGAAAATGATTTTAGAAAATATATCTTCATTGATTTCCATAAATAAATATTATTTAGAGAAATACCACCATGTTGCAAGAGGAATTATCGTAGCAGCAATTAGTAAGCCAACAACAATATAGGTGGCTGTTGAACTTTCTGCATCCTCAGCTCTCATAGTATTAAAATTTGGATCTACTACTGGGTTATCAATTGATGATGGTTGACTTTTTTCGTAATTAATAATGGATTTTTGCTGACCAACTATAAAAAGGTCAGTTACATTATTAATGCTTCCTGCATAAGTTCTTATTGGTAATACGATGAAAAGAAAAACTATCATCAAAAATGAAAAAAAGGATTTATAAATAGACTTAGTCATTTTTTGGTATGTATCAATAATATAATAATAAACTATGAATCTCTTTTTCCTTGATATGAAAATCCAATATAATTACTGAAAGTAATTATTAAGTTTTGTATATTATGTATTTATGAATTTTAATGGTAAAACTTTAATAATTATTGGCTCTATACTTTTTTTCTGTCAATTAGTAAACTTTATTTCCATAGATTCGATATCACCAGCATTTGAAAGAGCTCAAGTTTTATCAGCTATATCATCAGTAATAATTGTATTGATTGGCTTTTTATTTAAACAATTTAATCCCAACAAAGGAGAGAGAGTTGAATTAGAAGGTGAAAATAAATTTATATTTGATCCAGATTTACCTACAGAAATATTAGATGAATTGGCATGGGGTTCAGAAGCAATTTTAACCTCAACAGCTGCTGCAACGATATTAATTCACAATGATGGTAAGAACATCTTAAGAAGAGGTATTACATCTGATAAGGTTTTCGAACCTGGCGAAACTTGTATGAGATCTGTTAAAGATATGAAATTAATTTCACTAGCAAACACAAAATTTTATCCTGGAAGAGATGAATTTTTTAGTTTTTGCCCAAACGTTCCATCAATAATAATAATACCTATAGATAATAAATCATTTATTTTAGTCGGGGGATGGAGTTGCAGATGTTTTACAAAGGCAGATGAAAAATGGATTAATAATTGGTCTAAGAAATTAAATAATATTTTCTTAAAAAATAGTTTTTAAAAAGTTAACTCTAAAAATATATCTTAGACCGAACCTTATTTTCCTCTGAACTGAAACTTACAGATTTTGTGTTTATATTGTAGAAAGCATTTTCAGAGTTAACTTCATATTTCTTTTCCTTATTCATATCATTAACAGTATATTTAACTGGATTAAAAAATTCAATAATGTTATTCTTTTTGTCAAAAATAGCCTTATTTGAACTTAAAGAAATTTGATTATTTTTAAAATTTACATTTCCAATTAACAAAAATTCAGAATTATTCATATCCCATATAATTTTATTTGAATATATTTCTTCTTCCTTTTTAATTAATGATCTTATTAGAACATTACCATCTAATTCTAGTAATTTGTTATTGTTAGATAATTTTGATTTATCCGAAGATATTATAAATTCACTTTTATTATTCTTGAACAAATTTATTGTAGTCTCTTTAAGACTAAATACATTTTTATCATTATCATAGTTTGAATATGGACTTTTAATTGATAGAAATTTCTTACCTTCATTGGAAAATATATTCATATCCATACTATTAATACTTTGAGTTATTATTGTTTGATTATTTGCTCTTGGATTGCATCCTATAATTAATAAAGTAATTATGAATAAAAGTTTATAGGAGCTATTCATAGTCTAGCTTTTCAATAATTGGATTTGGGATCGGAAGGTTTGAATTTTGTTTCAGCATTCCCCAAATTAATTGCTCATTCCATGGTTTATTTTTGTCGTATATTGAACCTAATTGTTTATCAATTTTTAATGATAAATCAGGTAATAAAGGTAATAATAATAAGCTAATAATTCTAACACTTTCCAATACATTATAAATTATTTTACTTACCAGAGAAATATTATTATCGTCTTTAATTAAAGTCCAAGGTTGTTTTTCGTTAAGATATAAATTTGTATTAATAGCAAGATTAAGTACTTCATTAGCTGCCAAGTCTAATTCGTAGGAATTAAAATGTTTTTTGAATTTTTCTACTTTTTCATTTGACAGTACTTCTAATGAATTATCAATAATGAACTCCTCATTATTTGGAACTTTATTGTTAAACCACTTTCTAGACATTGAAGAACTTCTATTTAATAAATTACCAATTGTGTTAGCCAAATCATTATTAATAATATCTACGAATCTTTTATTTTGAAAATCTCCATCATTACCCAAAGAGATATCTTTTAATAAGTACCATCTAACGGCTTCTTTACCATATTTAGATAATAAAAGAGTTGGATCTAAAACATTGCCTAAGCTTTTACCCATTTTTTGTCCTTCCCTAGTTAGAAAACCATGACCAAAAACTTTTTTAGGCACCTGCATGCCAGCAGAAAGAAGCATTGCAGGCCAATATACTGCATGGAATCTCAAAATATCTTTACCAATAAAATGAATATCTGCTGGCCATCCTTTATTAATTGAAGCCTCTAATGATGGATTATTCATATCTGTGCTAATTGCACTAACATAACCCAGTAAAGCATCAAACCATACATAAAAAGTATGATTATCAATGTCTGGGACAGATATTCCCCACGAAACATTTGTTCTAGATATTGAGAAATCTTTTAAACCTTTAGATACAAAATTTATAATTTCATTTCTTCTTTCTTTTGGCTGAATAAATGAAGGATTTTTTATAAGATCTTCTATTTGAGATTGGTATTTTGATAACCTAAAGAAAAGGTTTTCCTCATTCTTCCACTCCAATTTTTTTTGATGTATTGGGCATTTATAAGTTGATGAATTATCTGGATTATCTTTAAATTCCTCACAGCCTACGCAATACCACCCTTTTTGCACTCCCATATAAATATCATCAGATTTCTTTACTCTGCTGTAAAATTCACTAACTATTAATTCATGTTTTTTAGAACTCGTTCTTACAAATTTGTTATATGTTATGTCCCAATCTTTCCAGTTTTGTATAAAAATATTTGATACCTCATCGCAATGTATTTGAGGGGCAACTTCTTTATGATTTGCTGTTCTTTGTATCTTTAAACCATGTTCGTCTACTCCAGTAATAAAAATAACTTCTTCGCCAGAGAGTCTCTTATATCTTGCTATTGAGTCACAAATTAAGGTGGTATATATGCTTCCTAAATGGGGTTTATCATTTACATAATATAAAGGTGTAGTGATTATAAAACTCATAATATCTTTTTTTTTTATATTAACAAATTTAATTAATACATTAAGAAAAATAATATTATTTTTTATTTAGTGAATAAATTCTAAAAGATTATTATCATTTAAATTATATTTAACCTTATATATTTTATTAGTATATGTTTCAATGGAAATATATAGAATTATAAGTAGTTCTAATGAATATTCTTGGAAATAGACCAAAGCAATATTTTTCTTATAATTAATCCATTTAATAAATATTATTTTATAAGAGGATTTTTTTTCGTTAATAAAAAATATTTTTAAATACTTTAATCGATTATTTTTATAAATATTATTATTTTCTAATTGTTTAGTTTTTGTTAAATCTATTATTTCATTGATCTTATTATAATTCAGAAACTCCAGATTATTTAAGTAGTTAAAAACTTGTCTTTGAACAACTAAATCTAAATACCTTCTAAGTGGTGATGTACATTGTGTATACTTTATAAGTCCTAAAGATTCATGTTTATTAGCCTTTGTAGTAATGTAACTTTTACCCATATATTGTTTTAATATTGAAAACTTTATTTCACTATCACTATATTTATTTAAAATCTCTTCGGCATTACAATTTATTTTATGAGTTCTGTAAGGAATTGGTATATTATTCTCAAATAAATATAGACTAGTAACATATCCCATCAATATCATTGATTCAGATACGATTATTTGAGAAATACTTTTATAAATATTATTAATCTCGACTTTACCATTATTAATATTAATATTACAACTTGGAATATCAAAGGTAATTGCTCCTTGCGTTTTACGATAATTTAGACTACTAATTAATAAATTTTTTAGATAAATTATTTCAAATTCTTCCTTAGGTTCTAAGTCTATAATTTCATCTACATCTTCATATGTTAATTGATATTTAGGTTTTATTTTTGCCTCCATTATTTCATATTTATTTATTGAACCATCTTCATTAAATATAATCGAAGCACTTATTGTATCTGATATCTTATTTTGATTTAAGTTAGCCTTTTCAATTATTTTAGTTGGTAACATTGGAACATATTCATCAATTAAATACAAACTGCTACTTTTACTTCTTGCATCAATATCTATTTCAGAATCTGTTATAAATAATTTACAAGGATTACAAATATGTATCCATAATTTTTTTATGTTTCCTTCAATTAATTCTAATGAGAGAGCATCATCTATCTCTTTTGGATCATTTGAATCTATTATAAAAGTTTTTAAATGAGTTAAATCTCTCAAATATATAAAATATTATTTATGTAACTGTTATTTTTAGAGTTAGCCTTCCGGATTAACAAATGGCAATAATGCAACAATTCGTGCTCTTTTTACTGCTAATGTAAGATCTCTTTGCTGTTTAGACGTTAATCCAGTCATCCTTCTAGGTAATATTTTACCTCTCTCTGTTATAAATTTTTTAAGAAGCTCAACATCTTTGTAGTCAATTGGATCACCGGGTTTGATTGGTGATAATTGTTTTTTAAAAATTGAATTTGGCATTGTTCTTTTTATAAATTATTTGATTTCTTTGTGAATTGTCATCTTATTTAGATGTGGATTAAATTTCTTAAGTTCCAATCTTTCTGTCGTATTTCTTTTGTTTTTTTCAGTTGTATATCTTGAAATACCATTAGATCTTCTAGGTTCTGAACTTGTTCTCGCTTCAGTACATTCTAAGGTTACTACAACTCTTGTACCTTTTTTCGCCATTTTGTTTAATACGCTGATGTATAATTTTCTATTGTACAACTTCAAGAAACTATTTTGCATATATTTACTTTTCTTTTAGTATCATTAGACAAAAATATTAAATGAAGGTCTCTCAAAATTGGTTAAAAGCCCTTGTTGAAATAAATACTACACCAGATGATTTGTCTGAAAAATTATCAATAGGTGGGTTTGAAGTTGAGTCACTTATTGATTGCTCATCAAATGTTAAAGGTATTCTTCTAGGAAAGGTTTTATCGGTAGTAAAACATGACAATTCTGATAAATTATCTATATGTAGAGTTGATATCGGAAGATCTAATATTCTGCAAATAGTTTGTGGTGCAAAAAATGTAAGACCAAATATATATGTTTATGTTGCCACTATTGGAACTCATCTATCAGCGAATAATATAACTATTAAAAAAAGCGAAATAAGAGGAGTAATGAGTGAAGGAATGATATGTTCATTAGAGGAATTAGGCATAGAAGAATCAAGTGAGGGAATTGCAATAATTAATGAAGAGATAGCTACAAAACATAATTTAGGTACATCAGCAGCACTTTTACTTGATTTGGAAGATCATATCTTTGATCTTGCTATTACCGCAAATAGACCTGATGGTATGTCAGTAATTGGAATCGCAAGAGAAATATCGGCCCTTTTAGAAACAAAGTTAACTTTTCCTAGATTAGACAAGAAATACAAAATTAATGTTTTTAAAAATTTTGATCTCTGCGCTAAAGCTATTGAAAAAAATTGTATTTATACAATTACCCATATTGATTCTGTCAATGGTAAAGAATTATCTCCTCTATGGCTCAAGGATCGCTTAGATAAGTCCGGAATTAAATCTATTAATCTTCTGGTTGACATAACAAATTACATTCTTTTAGAACAAGGCCAACCATTACATGCATTTGATAAAGATAAATTATCAAATTTAATTGGTAGAGATGTTCTACCTCAGGACTTCTCGGTTAGAAAAGCAAAGATTAATGAAACTCTTTTATGTTTGAATGGCGAGAATTATGAATTAAATGAAAACATTACTATAGTTGCCTGTGACGATAAGCCAGTAGCTATAGCAGGTGTAATTGGTGGTCTTGAAACATCAGTAAATGACGAAACTTCTTCTGTTTATCTTGAAGGAGCAGTTTTTAATCCCGCAATTATAAGAAAATCATCAAAAGAAATAGGAATTAGAACGGAGTCAAGTAGTAGATTTGAAAAAGGAATTTCCTACAAAAATACTCTAGATTCAGTTACTAGAGCAATAAATATTTTAGAAGAATACTTTCAAATTTCAAATCCAATAATTAACACTTCAAATGAATTAGATAAAACAAAATTGTTAATACCCTTGAGAAGAGAAAGAATTCATAGAATTCTTGGTCCCTTAGTGATAAAGAATAAGGATTTTAATGAAAATAACCAAGTAAATAAGAGGAATTTATCAGATAATGAAATAACAGATAAATTAAAGCTAATTGGTTGCAACTTAAGCATTAAAGATTATGGATGGGATGTAGAGGTTATTCCAAATAGGTCACAAGATTTATTAAGAGAAATAGATTTGATTGAGGAAATTGCAAGATTAGTAGGTTATGACATGTTTGATTTGAATTTACCTAATCCTATAAAACCGGGTAAGCTCTCTAATGCTCAAATAGCTTTGAGGAAGTTAAAGATCGGATTTATAGATTGCGGATTTAACGAAGTATTGTCCTATTCTCTTGTACCAGAAATTAATAAGGACTTAGTAAAAATTTCAAATCCATTATTACTTGAAACAAGTTGTTTAAGAGATAATATTTGGCAAGAACACATTAAAATATGTAATCAAAATATTAAATCTGCAATTGATTATTGTTGGATTTTTGAAGTAGGAAATATATTTCATAAAAAGCCCGATTTATCACAAGAGGAATTGTTAAGTGGATTAATTTATGGAAAAAATAAACTTGAAAAATGGTCTAGTTCAAGTAAAAATGACCATTTAAATTATTTCGAAGCAAGAGGTAAGTTAAAGGAAGCTTTAACAGTCTTAAATTTAAAGATTGAGGATAAAACAACTGACTCGATAGATTTTCTTCATCCTGGGAGAGCTTCCAGGTTATTTACTGAAGGAAATGAAATAGGTTATTTTGGAGAAATTCATCCCAAGTTTATTTCTGAGAAAAAGGCACTAAAGAAAATGTATTTATTTAGTTTAAAGGTTAGCAAAATAACAGATGCAAGTACTAGAAAGAATAAATGGATTCCAGTCTATAAACAATATCCAACCGTCCCAAAAATGGAACGAGACGTTAATTTTATATTTAGCAAGAAATATCTTGTTAATGAAATAATTTTACAGATAAGGAAATGTGGAAAAAAATTATTAGAAGATGTTAATTTAATTGATATTTATGATAATTTTGGTGGTGAATTTATAAGTTATACATTTAGATTGTCTTATAGAGATCCAGAAAAAACTTTATTAGATTCTGATATAGCTAGTCTCCATGACAATATTGTTGAAACTATAGAAAAAAAATTTAATACTAAATTAAGAGAATAACAGTCTTACATATCTTGTATGAGACTTGTTCCTAGTCTTATTATAAATCTTATACGAGATAATTAATATTCATATAAATCCAATTGATGAGATATAATTTACATTATGTTTAATTTCATCACTTTTTTATTATCTACAGTACTTTGGGTTCAAGTTCCGCAATGGTCTGACGATTGGTCCAAATGTGCAGTTGATATACCAGATGCATCTTGCCATTGGTACATAGCTGCTCCAGACAATACCTTTGGAGAAGGTTTTGATTGGGCAAGCGCTCCTTGGTTTGATGCGAATGGCTTGAGCGATGTACCTAGTATTGATAAGAAAACTGCAATTCAAAAGCTTCAGAATAGGTAGTACTGTCTTTAAGGCAGTACGGAGCGATATAAAAAGCTTGTATTGCAGTACTTTACAGGTAGCATTTATTTCTTGGACAAAGGACGGACATAATTTATAGATTATTAATCAACTTATAAATATTTTTTGCTTCTAAATAACTAGGGTAGATTATTTAAATTAATATATTTATTAATCTTACAAATCTATTTTAAGACTTTTTACTAGACTAATTTTAAGTCTCATATAAGAATAGATATACAAGAAATTATTTTATTATTAGCAACGTAAATTATTTCTCAATTTCTTTTTTGTCAAAATAAATGTTTCTACTGATTTGACTAATAATTAATTTTTAGTATCAGGAATGAGCAATCCTTAAACATCGCATATAAGACTAATGCTGAGACCTATTTCTAGTCTTATATGAGAAGAAGTATACTAATTTTTATATAGATTTTTTAGTAATTGATACGCTTCATTTAATTTTCTCATTCGATCTGTTGATCCTCCAGCATCTGGATGAATCTCTAAGGCTAGGGATTTATAAGCATCCCTAATTTTTCGTAATGTATGAGCTGATCCAGCTGATGTTGATAAATTCAATAATTTAAGTGCTCCATGTACCGTCATTGTTGAGTCCAAAGTTTCAAATGAATTTGTTCTGTTATTTCTTTTAAATCTACTTACAAACCTCCTCACTAGTGTTGGTATCCTATTAATTAAATCTGATGTAGCAAAAGGGTCTTCTAAAACACCAATCATTAATAAAACAATTTCTAGAGATGGATTTTTTCTTATCCAAAATGGACATAATTCAGACATAAATTTATTGGCTGCACTCCACGTAAAGGGTAGATTTTCTGTTCCATCAAGATTTGGCCATATATCCCTGCTAAACCAATCCATCGAAGCCTCTAATACATGATCGTTAGGGTTAGTTCCATATAGGGTTTTCCAATGCCTAATTAAAGCTATTCGACATTTTATTAAATCATTTTCTTTAATTGTATTAATTTGAATATCATTAATATTCTCTTTTAATTTTTCACTATTAATACTCCTTCTTAGATTCTTAACTTTTTTATCAACAAAATTGGGAAGGCTTATGTTTAAGTTTGCTTTTTCCTTATATTGATCATCATTTGAAACTATTTTATTTAAAGATATTTCATTAACTTCTTTTTTTATGTCAGATTTAATTAATACCAATGATGTGTTTTCATCAATATTTAAATTTTCATTATTAATATTGTTACCGCCAAAATCTATTTCTTGCTGTTGGTTCTTAGGTAGAAAATCATCTTCTTGAAGAATTTCTGTAAGTAACTTTTCAATTACGGGTCCTCTTGCTCTGAATCCCCACTCTTTTCGTAATTGATCAAACCTAGAAATTAGTTCCTCAGGTAAATCAATTGAAATTCTTTTTGTATTTGAATTTTCAGGAATATTCAATAATATCTTCCTTGAATAGTAAGGAATTTATTTAATTTTATTCAAAATAAATTGAAAGTCCATATGGAATAATGTTTTTAAATTAAAACCAAATTATTTTCATGTCACAAGTCTATTAACTATCTTTTTATAATTAAAATAAAAAATGCTTAATTGTTATTTCAAGTCATCTAAAGAAAAAAAAAGTTTCTATCAACATAAGAAATTAGAAATGCTTAATTACATTAAAGATTCACTTGAACGTAAAATCGCCTCAGTAACAGCTTCTATAGAAGTATTAGAAACCCAAATTAGCAGGGATAACGAAGCTGAAGTTACTCAATAATATTCAAACAAAACATTCTAGAAGTTTTTCAGGGCCAAATTTCTTTAAATAATTAATATTTGATTTTTCAGTTACTAATAGATATCCTGCGAACCCTAAACCGTTTATACTAAAACCATGGATATGATCTTTTTTTCTCTTTATAATTGCGATCCATTTGTTAGTTATTAAAATATTATAAGGGGATATAGGTTTCTTATTACTTCTAGGGTCCCCTATTCCTAGTTTCTTGCATAATTCCAAATACAATTCAAAAATAGATACTGAATTATCTAAAAAATTAAATTTGGATACAATAATATTTTTTTTAAGCTTACTATTTTTATCTTGCTCTAAGTTAATATCTAAAAACCACTTTTCTCTTGGGCATGATATTTCATCTCTAGATCTACGCAGAAGTTGAAAATGCCTGTGAGGTTGACTTGCTCCCGCGATTGGAGAACTATTAAAAAACCATAATCCACTTGTATCTTTATTAACTTGTTGGATAGCTTTCCAATCATTAATATCTAACCATCCATTTTGAGGTTTCCAATTATTTGTAATTAGTAAAATATGTCCTTTTTGAACAGGGTACTTATTTAATATTAATTGATGATCATCACCAATTTTGTCAATTTCTAGTATCTTTTCCCATGGACAAAATGGATTCTGCTTAGGACCATAAAGGTTTTTTTTATTAAATTTTGAAGTATCGAGCTTCCTAATTATGAAGTCATCTTTTTCATATAAATCGCTTGTAATAATATCAGTTTTTAGAGGATATAATGCATTATCCTCAATTGATAATCGAGTTTGTTCTAGTGCTTTATTCCAATATATTTCTAAACTCATTTAAAATAAATTATCATAATCATTTTAAAAAAAATAATAAATTTGTAATTACTTTTTATTAAATTGATATTCTTTCAATTTTTCTAATGATACTGATTCTAAAACTACAATATTTGTTGATTCTAATATGACTTTTGGCGCAAGTCCGTCTAATAATGCTTGTCTCCACCTATCGAGACAAATACACCAGTGATCACCATTCTTTAGTCCTGGGAAGGAATAAATAGGCATGGGGGTTATTAAATCATTACCTTGTGATTTACTGTAGTTCAGGAAATTATCATCCATTACACAACATATAGAATGATTCCCTCCATCATTTTTGTCATAATTGCAAAATCCATCTCTGAACCAGCCTGTCATAGGTTCACAACTACAAACCTCAATTTTTTCTCCTAAGACATTCAATTGAACTTGATTGTTTATGGTCATTGATTTTTTTTAAATAATAATAAAACACCAACATTTCTTAAAAAAAGGTTGACGAGTATGGGGGGTAAGGAGGTAATAATTCTAATAAGGTTTTTTTCATTATGGATTGGGACTTTACTGAAAACATAGCATTTAAATCTCTTTATGATGCCTTTAATGAAAGTGATGAAACTTCCGCATTAGAGTTTTTATCTAGTGATGGTGCTTCATACTATCTTGAATTAATGCAGGACGCAGCAGGTGAGGGATTTGATCTGGGTGATAATGAAATGATGGAAGAACTTCAGGATGAAATTATTGAGTATCTAGAAAATAACTAAAGATTTAGCTTAAGCGCTGAAATATTTAGCTTTTGAGTGTAGTGAAATGATTGCTGTAGTACTTTGTTCTGGATGTAGTTGTTCAGATTCATCCATGGTCAAGTTAATTCTTTTTGCATCCAACAATGATAATTGTATGTTTGAATCAGATACTTTTGGACATGCAGGATATCCAAAAGAATATCTAGCACCTCTATATTTTTGAGCTAGTATTTCTCTGTTTTTGTCTGGTTCTTCAGTCTTAAACCCACATTCAAAACGAATTAATGCATGTACATACTCAGCTAGAGCTTCTGCTAATTGCACTGTAAGTCCATGGAATAATAAATAATCGCTATATTTATCTTCTTTAAATAATTTTTGAGAATATTCACTTGCTATGTCACCCATTGTTACTGCCTGCATAGGAAATATATCTATTGGCTTATCATTTTTTAAATCACAATAGAAATCAGCTATGCAAAGATTATTCCCAGATTTTTGTCTTGGAAAATTGAATTGGGAAATTTTATTTAAAGATTTATTATCAAATAAAAATACACTATTATCTTTTCTACCACATTTGAAATATCCATAAACTGCTTTTGGTGAAATAAGATTTTTTTCTACAATTGTCTCTAACCATTTATCTAACAACGGTTTAGCATATGAATCCAAATAGTAATTATATTCATCTACGCTTTGGTTTTTTCCTTTTTTTATTTGCCATTGTCCGCTAAATAGAGCTTTCTTATCTAAATAAAAAATTAACTTGTTTAAATCTATATCAACGTCGTATAAGACCTTCGTTCCCAAAAAAGGAGCTTGAATTGGTTCTTCTTCATTTATAAATTTAGATCTTGTAAGATTTTCTTTTAGATTTAGTTTGGAAGTCTCAGTATATATGGATATTGATTTATTAACCACTTCAGAGTTTGTTTTTGATGAGGCTAAATTAATATTGATACCCTCATTATTAATAAATCCCTCTGTATTTGACCAATTTCCCTTTTTTTTATTATCCATATATTCATTCATGAATTTTAGATCAGTGAAGGCATCTTTTCCGTACAATATTTTCCCTTTATATATTTTGCTGCAGTCCTCATTTACAAATTTTGGGGTTAAGGCTGCGCCTCCTAATATTACTGGTACAGTAATATTCTCATTGTTAAAAGCTTCTAAATTATCTTTCATAAAAGCAGTTGATTTAACAAGCAATCCGCTCATAGCGATGCAATCTGCTTTGTGCTTCTTTTGTGCATCAATAATTGCTGAAACATCTTGCTTTATTCCAAGATTTATTACGTCATAACCATTATTTGTAAGTATGATGTCAACCAAATTTTTTCCAATATCATGAACATCGCCTTTGACAGTTGCAATTAAGAGTTTTCCATTTGATATGTTTTCATCTACAGTTTCCATATATGGTTCTAAAATTGAAACAGCAAATTTCATTGTTTCAGCGGATTGGAGTACAAATGGCAATTGCATTTGACCTGAGCCAAATAAATCTCCTACAACTTTCATCCCATCTAGTAGAAAGGTATTAATTATTTCAAGAGGTTTATATTTTTTTAACGCTTTATTTAATTGATCCTCTAAACCTATTTTTTCTCCATCAATAATATGATTTTTTAGACTTTCTTCCAGAGTAAGGTTTTTATTTTCTGAAGATGCTTTTTTGAAATCTTGAATAGATAAATCCTGAAAAGCCTTTGTTAATTCTACTAATGGATCATAAATACATATATCATCTTCAAATTCTCTTTTGTCATAAATCAAGTCTAAGCAAAGCTTTTTAGTTTCTTCAGAAATTTTAGATAATGGCAAAATTTTATTTGGTGCGATGATAGCAGAATCCAATCCTGCTTTAATGCATTCATCTAAAAATATTGAATTTAGATTAATTCTAGATAATGGTGAAAGACCAAAACTAATATTTGATATTCCAAGTATGATATGAATTTCTTGGAAATTTTCACGAATTTTTGATATAGCAGTAATTGTTTCTTTAGCGTTTAATCTATCTTCTTCTATCCCAGTAGATATTGGCAGTGCTAATGGATCAAAAAAGAGCTCATAATCTGACAAACCACATTCTCTGGTTCTATTAATAGCTCGTTTAACAATGTTATATTTTTTATCTGCATTCCTTGCCATTCCATCTTCATCAATAGTTCCGACAACAAGACCTGAACCATACCCCAAGGCTAAATTTAGAACTTGATCAAATCTTTTATCACCGTCTTCGTAATTGGTTGAATTTATAATACATTTACCACCAGCTGACTTTAATCCACTTTCCATTTTGTCAGCATCTGTAGAATCAATCATTAAAGGTAAATTTATGTTGGTAACTAATCTTGAAGTAATTTCTTTCATATCCTTCACACCGTCCCTTCCTACATAGTCAACATTTACATCAAGAACATGTGCATTTTCTTTTTGTTGTTGCTTGGCAATTGAAACTAGACCATCCCAATCGTCGTTATTTAGCAACTCCCTTACCTTTTTAGATCCACTTGCATTTAATCTTTCTCCTACAATCAAAATTGAATTGTCTTGTTTGTATGGCACAGAATTATATATTGATGATGCAGAAGGAATATATCCACTTAAATTATCCTTACCTTTATCGTTATATCTTTCGTTATCAATAATTTCATCAATTATTGAAGAAAGATATTTAATATGATCAGGTGTTGTCCCACAACATCCACCTATTAATTGAACATTAAAATCATATATAAAATTCATTAACTGCATTTTTAATTCTATTGGCTTTAATCTGTAGTGAGCCACACCTCCAATATTTTCAGGTAGTCCTGCATTGGGAATACAACTTATAGCGAAGGGTGAATTTTCAGACAAATATTTAATATGTTCTTTCATTTGTTCTGGACCAGTTGCACAATTAAGTCCAAGGATATCTATATTAAATGGCTCTAATATTGTTAATGCAGATGCGATATCAGATCCAACAAGCATAGTTCCTGTTGTTTCCATTGTTATAGATACCATTATAGGGATATCTAAATTTTTACTATTAAGTACTTCTTTTGATGCTAATAAGGCAGATTTAATTTGCAATACATCTTGGCAAGTTTCAATTAAAAGAAGATCAACTCCTCCATCTATAAGACCATATATTTGTTCTTTATATGATTGCTTTAATTCATCAAAATCTATATGTCCTAATGTAGGTAATTTAGTGGTTGGTCCAATTGAACCAGCAACAAACCTTGGTTTGTTAACCGAGGCATATTTCAAAGCAGCGTTTTTTGCTATTAATGCAGCATTTTTATTTATTTCATATGCTTTATACGCAATACCATATTCTTCAAGAACTATGGATGACGCTCCAAACGTATTAGTTTCTATAACATGACAACCTGCTTCTAAGAATGAATTATGAACTTTTTCAACTACTTTTGGTGATGATAAAACAAGGTTTTCATTACAACCTTCTAATTCTTTTCCTCCAAAGTCATCTGAAGAAAGATTTAAGTTCTGAAAAGATGTTCCAGTACCTCCGTCAAAAATAATTAATGGCTTATCTTCTCTATTTAGATAGGTTCTGAAAGATTCCATTTATTGCAAAATCGATTTTTATATTGAGATTCTGGTTACCCAATTATCATAGTCTTGAGAACGTCCTTCTGTTATTTCTATAAGCTTATTTTTTAATTTATTCATTATCGGTCTTTCAACATTTAATTCAGTTGATTCAATTTTTTTAACTGGTGTAATTTTTGCTGCTGTACCAGTTAGAAAAACTTCATCTGCGATTAATAATTCTGTTTTATCAACAGGCCTTTCAATTACATTTATTCCAAATGATTTTGCTAATTCAATTACACTAGCTCTAGTAATCCCCTCAAGGATATCTTGATCAACACCTGGAGTGATTAAGTCTCCATTTCTTACAATAAATAAATTCATACCACTAGCCTCGCTTACCTTACCACTTGAATTTAATAGCAAGGCTTCATCAAACCCAGATAAACTAGCTTCTGTTTTAGCTAATGAACTAGTAATATAAGCACCACTTATTTTTCCTCGTAATGGGAGAGATCTATCTTCTTGCCTAGTCCAACTACTCATTCTACAAGAAACACCATCTGGTGATAGATAATCTCCAAGTTCAATACAATAAACAAAGAAATCTGTTTCAATATTGTGTAACCTTGGAGCTATACCTAAATCGCTTGTATATACAAATGGTCTTATATAAATAGGGTTTTTTGGCTTGTTTCTTTTTATAACTTCTTCTAAGGCTTTAAAAATATATTCTTCAGAAATATCAGTTAAGAGTAATTTTGCACTTTGAGATAATCTTTTTATATGTTTATCAGTTCTAAACAAAAGGAATTCTTCCTTATTCGAAGGGTTAGGTATAGCTCTCATTCCTCCAAATGCAGCAGTACCATAATGTAATGCATGAGTAGCTATTGATATTTTTGCTTCTTTAAATGGAATACATTTACCTTCGAACCAGGCGTATGGAAGAAATTCATGCATATTCAATTTATTTAATTAAGGTAAACTTGTTTTATCCTACTTACGTATTCTAAACCTTATTTATATATAAAAATGCACAGGATATTAAATATAGCAGGAAATGAAAAGAATAAGGATGATTTAATTGAGCAACCAGCGGCAGATTTTATTTTTATAACAAGTGTCAAAGCTGATTTAAATCTCATATCAAAATTATTGTTAGAAAATGAATTTGCTTCATTAAAAAATAATATAAGAGCTTTAGAAATTTCTAATTTAAATTCCTCAGCTCAAATAGATAATTATTTACTAAAAACAATTAATTATGCAAAAGTTGTCGTACTAAGAATTTTCGGAGATAAAGGTACATGGAACTATGGAATTGAACAACTTTTAAATTGGCAAGCAGTAAATAAAAAAAGGAAGTTAATAATCCTATCAGGTACCGTTGATCAGGAAGTATCCTTATGTGAAATAAGTAGTATAGATAAAAATATTGCATTAAATCTCTCTAGATTACTAAGATCGGGAGGACTGGATAATTATAGAAAATTTCTTAATTGTTTAAATTATCTACAGGTAAATGAAACATTAATTCCTGATGAGTTTTTGAATATTACTATTTATGCAGATCCTTATTTATATGATTGGGAAATTGAAAAAGGTGAAAAGATAGGAATAATATCCTATAAATCACTTTTTTTGGCTAATGAAATTGAAGTAAACGAAAAACTTAACTTGCAGTTAAGAAAATGCGGACTATCGCCTAAAACATTTTTTATTTCAACACTAAAAGATCATATTATACAAAAGAAATTAATAGAAATTTTTAAAAAAGAAGATATCAAACTAATAATTACCACAACTTCATTTTCTTCATCTCAAATCAAAAATAACGAATTAATTGAAAATTCTAACAATATTTTTACTTCTCTTAAAATTCCAATTTTACAGCTTCTTTCCTCCAATAGATCTAGAAAGGATTGGTTAAATTCATCCATTGGAATGAATTCATCTGATTTATTAATGCAAATAATTATTCCTGAATTTGATGGAAGAATTACTACCTGTCCTTCTGCATTTAAAGAAATAATTTCTGAAAAAAATACACTCTACAGTGAAATAAGTAGTTACAAAGCTGATCAAGTAGGTATTAAATGGATAACAAAATTAGCAACAAATTATGTGAAACTTCAAAAACTTAATAATTTTGATAAAAAAATTTGTTTAGTAATAAGTAATTATCCTGTAAAGAATGGAAGAATCGGTAATGGTGTTGGTCTTAATACACCATCTTCAATAATAAATATTCTTAACTGGTTAAAAGGAGAAGGTTATGATCTTGGATCTTGTAATTATCCTCAAGATTCTTCGGAATTAATGTCAATACTTATAAAAACTAGAACTAATGATCTTGAATCTCAAAATAATAAACCATTAGATTACTTACCACTTAGTGAATATTTAAAATATTGGAATTATTTAGAACTTGAACCGAAAAATATTATTGTTAATCGTTGGGGGAAACCATCAGAAGCAATCGATCTTGATAATGAAGGCTTCTCAATAAATGGTCTTAGATTTGGAAAAATAACATTATTAATTCAACCTCAACGAGGATACGATGCTTACACTGATAAAGATATTCATTCTCCTGATCTTCCTCCTCCTCATAGATATTTAGCTCAATATTATTGGATAGAAAAAGTTTTTAATGCAAATGCTATATGTCATATTGGTAAACATGGAACTGTTGAATGGTTACCTGGAAAATCTATAGGTCTCAGCAATAAATGTTTCCCAAATATTATTTGCCCAGCTGTACCTAATATATATCCCTTTATCGTAAATGATCCTGGAGAAGGTTCCCAGGCTAAAAGAAGAACTGCTGCCACAATTATTGATCATTTAACACCTCCTTTGGATAGGTCAGAATTATATGGAAAATATTCAATTTTAGAAAATTATTTAGACGAATATTATGAGGCAAAATTATTAAATTCTAATCGTATTGAAATTATAGAAAAGTCCATTTTTGATTTAATTAAAAAAGATTTTAGCGAAATTACTTTAAATATTAATAATAATAAAATTGAAGAGATTGATTCCTTTCTTTGCACAATTAAAGAATCTCAAATTAGGACAGGTTTGCATGTTTTTGGTAATAGGCAGAATGAAATTAATGAAATAAATTTATTCTTGTGTATTGCTAGAGTGCCAAATGCCAATCGAATTGGTGTTGTGCAATATATAGCAAAACATTTAAAACTAGATTTGGATCCTTGGACAAATAAATATGATCAAAAGTTAAGTGAAAACGATAAAAAAATATTATTGACTTTTTCTAACAAAAACATTTTAAACTTTAGAATGGCCATTGAGTTTTTGGAACAACAAGCAAAATATATAATATATTTGTTTTTTTATAAAAAGAAAGCCAATATAATAAATCTTGAAAAATATAAAATTCAAAAAATAATAGACTATTTCTTTAATGAAAAAAAGCATAATAAGTATTTTTTATTATTAAAAAATGAAATCCTATATCCAATTATTAATTCATCACATAATGAGAAATTATCATTTATTAATTCATTAAATGGACAATATGTAAAAAGTGGCCCATCTGGAGCCCCTACGAGAGGTAAAACTGAAGCTTTACCTACGGGTAAAAATTTCTTTTCAGTTGATTCTAGAGGACTGCCAACTGAATCAGCATGGAGTGTTGGTTGTCAATCCGCGTCTCAAATACTTGATTTATACAAACAAGACAATGGAGAAGATTTAAAAAATATAGCAATATCTGTATGGGCAACATCCACAATGAGAAATGGTGGTGAAGACATTTGTCAAATACTATATTTATTAGGAGTACAACCTATTTGGGATGGACCTTCAAGAAGAGTAATAGATTTAGAAATCATACCTTTGTCTATTCTCGAAAGACCCAGGGTTGATGTTACTTTAAGGATTTCAGGAATGTTTAGAGATGCATTTCCCCAGTTAGTTAATTTAACGTCTAAAGCAATAAATCTTATTTCTAATCTTAATGAGAATGTTGAATTTAACCCTCTTGCTGGAGCATTAAAAGATGGTGATCCAATTAATCGTATATTTGGTTCAGCGCCAGGATCATATGGAGCTGGTCTACAAGAACTAATTTCAAATTCTAATTGGGAAAATATTGATGATTTTGGAGAATCTTTTCTTAATTGGAGTAAATGGATTTACAATGATACTCTTGAACCTTTAGAGGACAAAAAATCATTAGAAAACGCTCTTAAAAATGTTCAGCTAGTTGTTCATAACCAAGATAATAAGGAACATGATATTTTAGATTCTGATGACTATTATCAGTTTCAGGGTGGTTTATCTTCAGCTGTAAAAAAGTTGAGCGGTAAATTACCTGAAATATATCATGGCGATTTATCTAAATTTGGATTATCTAAAATTTCAAAATTACAAGATGAAATTAATAAGGTTGTTATATCAAGAATTCTTAACCCTAAATGGATAAACGGAATGAAGGATAATGGTTATAAAGGAGCATTTGAATTTTCAGCGACACTTGATTACTTATATGCTTTTGATGCTTCTACTGAAGTAGTATCAGATTGGTGTTATGAGGAAGTTTATAAATCATGGTTGTGTGATCGGGAACTTAAGAATTTCTTTCAGGAAAATAATCCATGGGCTTTAAGAGATATTGCACAAAGATTTCTTGAAATTGTCAATAGAAAAATGTGGAATAATTGTTCTTCTGATGTTATTGAAAATTTAAAAAATATAATTATTAATACTGATTCAATAATTGAAAAAAACGAATTCTGAATTATCTGCCTAATAGTGAAAGTCCATGACTATCTGTTCCGCACGTTTTTAGCATTGAATATTTATCTGCTAATTTATCTATTTCTGAACAGACAAATAAACTAGGATTCCATACTTCATTAAGTTCATAATCGTACCAAACCTCTATTCCATCAATACCTTGTATTTTGGCTTCTGGAATTAATTTATAAAAGGGAATCCTATACCTCGCAGGATGTGCAAGAAATGATAAACCACCAGCTAAATTTATTGCTTTTACAACTGATTTAATATTTAAATCATTACCTATTGGAGATTCTCCAAGAATGTAGGGATTAAGGTATCTACTTTTTATATCTATTCCCAATCCAATTACATGTACTAAACATCCTAGAATCAAACAATTAATTTCTATTCCGGAAATTAATGTAAAAGAATCTTTAGGATAAATTTTTAGTATATTATTTTTTTTAATATATTCATGAGCTTTAATTGTATGATGATCGGTTATTGATAAAAATTTCAAATTATTTTTATAAGCTTGTTCTAAAAGTTCATAAGGTTCTAGACTTCCATCACTAAATTTTGTATGACAGTGAAAATTAATATTTTTAGGACAACTATATTTATTAATATTGGAAGTTAATTTTATTAAGTCTTCCCTATTCATTACTTAATGAATTCTCATTTTTCTTTCTAATTTTTGCATATAATTGTATTGAAGCCAACATGAAAATAACAAGTCCAACTACACTCCATGTAGCAACACTGGTTGGAAAATTATTTTTAAAAATAACTAAAAGTACAATTATAAATAACAATAAAGTAGGCAATTCATTTAATAATCTTAGGTTTTTTGCTGAAATGGTTGAGGTACCATTTTGTAATGAATACATTATTTTGTAACAATAAGAATGATAAATTACTAATCCCAAAACAAAAGAGATTTTAATTTGCAACCACTTCTCACTTAACCAACTTGGTTGCATAATAACCATACATATAGCCATACTTAAAGCTAATATCATCCCAGGAGTTGTGATTATATTCGCCAGCCTTTTTTCCATCAAGGTGTATTGTTTATTAAAGGCAATTTTTAATTCAGTATCCATATTTTTAGATTCTTCATGATATATAAAAAGTCTTACTAAATAAAAAAGTCCGGAAAACCAAACGATTACACCAATAATGTGAAGTGATTTAAACCAGAGATATGCTTCAGCTGCCAAATTAATAGATTAATTTATAAATATATATTTTTAATATAGTTATATTTAACAATATCAAGAAATCTATTTTTCAAAAATTAATTAATATTTATAACTCGTGAAAATATTCATATATATCATTTACTGAATTTTTTCCAAGTCCTTTAACTTTTGATAAATCCTCTTTAGTTGCTATTCTTATCGCGTCTATTGATTTAAAATGCTCAAGCAATTCTCTTATTCTTGATGGTCCTAATCCACTGATTTGGGACAATTGCGACCTATTCATTCTTTTAGATCTTTTTTCTCTATGAAAAGATAATGCAAATCTATGTGCTTCATCTCTTATCCTTCTTAATAAGAGAACTCCTTTTTGATTTTCATCAGTATCAAGAGGCTTAGTAAAACCTGGAATAAATATTTCTTCCTTTTTTTTTGCCAATGAACATATAGTAACTTCTTCCTCAAGATTTAATTCTTTTAATGCTTTAATAGCTGAATTTAACTGCCCTTTACCTCCGTCAATCATTATTAAATCAGGCCAATCTGATAAAAGTTCATTGTCTAATTTGCTATTCGTTTTATCATTTAATATTGAAAAATCACCTCCGCTTTTTTTAAATCTTGACCATTTTCTAAACCTTCTATGTATTACTTCATATATCGAGGCAAAATCATCACTATGACCTATAAAAACGTTTGTATCTTTAATTTTATATTTCCTATAGTGCTGTTTAGAAGGAATACCATCTATAAAAACGACTTGTGATGCTACAGGGTCTGTACCTTGAATATGGCTTATATCATAACCTTCAATTCTTTTAGGTTGTTCGCTTAATTCAAGTATTTGAGCAAGATCCTCAATTGATGATTCATTATCTTGTATCCCATTTAATATTCTATCTAATTCCAATTTCGCATTTTTTATAACCATCTCTACAGTTTCATGTTTTTTATTTCTTTTTGGGATTATGATCTTTACTTTCTTTTTTCTTAGCTCAGTTAACCAATCCTCTATGGTTGTCTGTTTTGGCAGTTTATATTGGATAAGAATTTCTGATGGTATTTCTACGCCTTCAACATTCATATAATGCTCTTCTAATACTCTTTGTAGAATAAGATTCTCATCTTCATTATTTAATTTTTGACTATATCCAATTCTCCCAATGAGCTTACCAGACCTCATTTGGAAAATTTGTATACTAGCTACATTTTTTTCTGAAACTATTCCAAATATATCTCTATTAATTGAAGAATCTGGTATTGATATTTTTTGTGATTCAGTTAATAATTTTAAACCTGAAATTTGGTCCCTTATTTTTGCTGCATTCTCATAATCTAAATCATTTGAAAATTGCAACATTTTTTTTTGTAAAAATATTTCTAAGTCATCATTTCTACCCTGAAATATCATAGATACTTGTTTCATTATTTTTTTATAATCGTCAGATGATATTACTTCTTGGCAAACACCTGGACATCTTCCTATTGAAAAATTCAAACAAGTTCTATCTTTATATACTGGCCTAGGTCTTTGTCTAAGTGGAAATATTTTTTTTATCGTAAATAATGTTCTCCTTAATAATCCGACGTCAACATAAGGGCCATAATATCTATCTAAATTATTTCTATTTCTTCTTCTTCTTGTAATAAATATTCGAGGATATTTTTCGCTCCAAGTTATGCAAAGATATGGATATTTCTTGTCATCCTTTAAAAGAATATTAAAGTATGGTTTGTTTGTTTTTATTAAATTTGACTCTAAATTTAGTGCTTCATATTCGCTATCTGTGACTATAATTTCTATTTCAGTTATTTGACGAACCATCAAACTTAATCTTGGAGTTAAATCTGAAAAATTATTGAAATAACTACTTACTCTACTGCGTAGTTTTTTAGATTTACCAATATAAAGTAAATTATTATCTATGTCTTTAAAAAGATAACAACCAGATGACTTTGGAATTTCGGATAATCTTGATTTTAATAGATCCTTATTATTAATTAATTTATATTCAATTTTTAGATTATATTTGTTATCTATTTTTTCGATATAGGAATTACTCATTTATAATGATTAACCTCCGTAATTCCAGCCAGTTGAAGATAAATTTAGTGAGTCAACATCATTATTCAAATAAGCAGATTGTACTTCTCCTACAAAAACGGTATGGTCTCCATGAATAACACTTCCAACAACATTACATTCAACTCCACCCACACTATCAACTAAAATAGGCAATCCAAGCTCACCCAAATTAAATTCAACAGATTCAAATCTACCTCCTAATGCTTTTTGGGGTTTAAAGAAAACAGCTGCCAGATCCTTTTGATCACTTTTGAGCACATTTAATGAGAACTTATTGGTGGAGTTTATTATTTCATGACTAGAACCCTCTGCTCTAACTGCCATTACGACTAATGGGGGAGTGAATGAACCTTGGGTCACCCAACTAGCAGTAAATCCATTCACCTCATTTTTGTCCTCGTCTCTAACTCCACAAATGAATAATCCGTGAGGTATTTTTCTTAATAAGATTTTTTTTGCTTCTAGATTTAATGTCATAATTGATTTATCTAATAAACTTATTTTAACTAAATTTCTTATTCGATCATAATAAATTCATGAAAATTCTTTATCCAGGTACATTTGATCCTTTAACAAATGGGCATATTGATTTAATAGAAAGGGCTGAAAAACTATTTAGCAATCTAGTAGTAGCTGTTTTAGAAAATACTTCTAAAACACCAACATTTAATCTTCAAAGAAGAATATTACAAATAAAAAATTCTCTTTCTCATTTACCTAATATTGAAGTTATTTCTTATTCCGGACTGACTGTCGATTGTGCAAATGATCTAAAAGCAAATCTTATTCTAAGAGGTTTAAGAGCAATGAGTGATTTTGAGTATGAACTCCAGATTGCTCATACAAATAAATCTCTTAATAATGATATTGAAACTATATTTTTATCGACAAATACAAATTATAGTTTTCTTAGTAGTTCTTTAGTAAAAGAAGTGGCAAAATTTGGTGGTGAAATTAATCACATGGTACCTCCCTTTGTCGAAAGGGATTTAAAAGAATATTTTAATTAATATTTTATTTACAAGATTTCAAGTAATAAATATCACGTAATAATTTATAGGCTTTTTCTTTGTCAATATCATTAGAATTTTGGATAATGCTTATAATTATTGGCTTTTCATTTTTATATAAAAAACCAGATAAAGCAAAGACATTTGAGAGAGTACCAGTTTTTCCAAAAAACTTTCCAGACAATTCACTATTTACAAATGTATTAGCTAATGTTCCTCTTACTCCCATAATTGAGAGTGAAGATTGATAAGTTTGAAAATCGTTAGAATATCTCATTTTATCTAAAAACAATACAACTAACTTTGTAGTAATTTTATTTTTTCTAGACAATCCACTAGCATCTGCAAAGTATGTATTAGTTAATGGGAGCCCTTTATTTTCTAACCATTTTTTCAATTTTATGTAGTCATTATCGTTCCATGTATTTGAAGCATTTTTAAAGAGAGATTCAGCTGTAAAATTATGACTTTCAGAATTTGTTAGAGTTAATAATGAAAGAATTGGAGTTGAATATATTTTATTTATCTCTTTAATATCTTTTAAATAAAATGTTTTTTTTGAATCAAAAAAATCTATATTTACTTTTGAATTTGGAAATTTATTTTTTAAATAGTTTTTAATAAAATTTTTTAAAGCATAAATATCTTCATATTTATTTTTATTACTTTCTATTGCCAGAGATGTAATTGGAGATCCATATTCGTAAAGTTTATCAGTATTTGTCCAACCATTAGGCCAATTTAATTTTGAATCAATTTCTACAATATTAAAGTTAATAATTTTATTTTCTTTAACATTTGAAATTAGTTCGATTATATTTTCATAATTAAGATCTGGATCACCTTGACCGAGCAAATAATAATTGTTTTTATTTTTTTTAAATAAGGAAGTTTTTAAATTATTATTTAATTTATATTTACTTAAAACATAAGCTGAAGAGAATAATTTTTGATTTGATGCTGGCAACCTCGGAACTTCATCATTGTAGGAACTAATTATTGTGCCAAAATTATTGATAATTGATACACTAAAAGAATCATCAAGCGTTTGATTCAATAAAGCATCATAAGTAGGACATTTTTTATTTTTAGTAATTATTCCAGGGAAATTAAAATAAATACTATTTAAAATAGTTATTTTCTTATTTGTTAGTAAATATCTTATTAAGAAGGGAGATATTACTAATAAAATAAAAATTAAGAAAAATGAATAAATTTTTTTTATCACATTCAATCTATAAATTTAAAAAAATAGATTCATTATCGGGTTTAATTTCAAATTCTTTTTTAAAAAAATATTTATTGTTTTCTTCCTTGAAAAGCAACCAGTTATTTGGATAAATATGCATAAGGGCAGCTTTATTTAAAGGCTGAAGAAAATAAATATTTTTCCATGTTTTGACAAAGGTTTTACGTCTCTCTCTAATAACGCTTCCTATACCAATATTTACATCTTCAAATTTTGGATTTAAAGAATAATGTGTTCCTTGATAATTATAAGACATAGGTTCAAATGAATCGAAATCATATGACTGAGGTAGTATCGATATCATTGCACTATCAATATTGTTTATATTATTTGATTCATTAAATGATTTAAAAGTAAAAATTTTATCTTTGATATCTGGATAGTCTCTTTGAGCCAAAGCCACAGCACCTTGATCAGCAAAAGTTATGAAAACATTACTATTTTTAGCTAATATCTTGTAGATAGTTATTCCAATTCTGTTAAACTTCAATCCTTCAAAATTAAATTCAATAGTAAATCTTTTATTTGAATCTAATAAACTTGGAATAATTGCATCCTCCATGTTCTTAAGAGATTCATTTAAATCTTTAGGTAGTCTGTAATTAGTTTCCATTAAAATTTATAAATACATATTTGAATAAGTTCTAAAAATTTATCTATTTCTGACTTATTGTTTATTGAACCTAAACTAACACGAATATTTGAATATAGTTCATCATCTTTTAAACCAATATTTTTAAGTGTTGAGCTAGGTTTCCCAGATGAGCTTGAACAAGCACTTCCACTACTTATAGCTATTCTATTTTCTGACATGAAATTAACGATCTTATAGGCCCTTATAGGCTCAAATAGTTTATTTAATAGTAAAAAAGAAATATGATTGGGAAGCCTATGTTTAATACTACCCGTAATCTTTATGTGATTATTATCCTTAATTTTTTGAAAAAAATAATTTTTAAGTTTATCAATGTTATTAGAAGGAAATTCAGTTATGTAATCATATAATTTTATTTTCCCTTTAATATTCTTTAATGATTCATACATTCCAGCGATTAATGGCAAAGATTGGGTACCTTGTCTAATTGAATATTCCTGAGTAATTGATATGTCTTTATTTTTTAAAATTTGTCTAGAATTTTCTCTTGTTAAAAGAATACCGATACCTTTTGGACCTCCAAATTTGTGAGCAGATAAACTTAAAAAATCACATTTAAGATTTTTCCAACTGAATATTCCATTACTTAAAATTTGAGTTCCATCTAAATGGAACAATATATTTAATTCTTCACATTTTGAACCTATAAATTGAACAGGTTGTATTGTCCCAATTTCACTTTGTCCCCAAATAATTGATGCAAGCTTAGTCTCTTTAGTTAACATTTTATCGATATTAGAAATATTTAAAATTCCATCATTATTTACCTTCCATTCGAATATATCCCAATTTTGTTTTCTTAGTTTATTAGCACAAATAATTGTTGCTTGATGTTCAACATTTGAAATAACAACTCTAGCATTTTTAAATTTCTCATAAATATTATTAAATACAATATTTGTTGATTCCGAGGAACCAGAAGTAAAAATTATATCCTCTGGTTCTGCTTCAAATATATAAGCAATTTCAGATCTAATTTTTTCAAGATATGTAGAGCATTTAATCCCTAGCTCATATGTAGATGATGGGTTATGCCAATAATTCCTATAAGTTGAATTTATTTTATTTAAAACATTCTCAGATAATGGAGTTGTGGATGCATTATCTAAATAGATAAAATTATTTTCCATTAATTCACTAAAATTGATCCTGAGAAAACCTTTTTAGCATTACCGGTCATCATGACTTCACAATCTTCTGTTGACCAATCAATTTTAAGATTACCTCCTGGTAAAGTTACTATGGTTTTTGAATTACAAAAGCCTAATTTATAAGCTGCCACATGAATAGCACAGGCACCAGTTCCACAGGCTAAGGTTGGGCCTGCACCTCTTTCCCATACTTTTACTTTGATATTATCTCTATTTAAGATTTGACAAAAATGAACATTAGTTTTTTCTGGAAATAATTCATTTTTTTCAAATATAGGCCCAAGTCTAGAAAGTTCAATTGACTCTAAATCTTGTAAAAAGAATATTAAATGAGGATTTCCCATTCCTATGGCATAACCTTTGTTATTAAAATTCTTATCAATAAATTCATGTGAAGGAATTGAATTGATTTTTTTTTCAATTGTTGTTGGTATATTTTTACTATCTAAAATTGGAACTCCCATTTTTACTGTAATTTCATCATTTAAGTATTTTGCAATTTTTATACCTGCTTTAGTCTCAATTTTATATTCTATATTTTTATTCTTCATTGAATCATTAACATGGAGATACTCAACTAAACACCTAATTCCGTTACCACACATTTGTGCTTCAGAGCCATCTGAATTAAAGATTATCATTTTTGCATAATTATCTTCATTAGGTTCTTCTATAAAAATCACACCATCTGCTCCAATACCAAATTGCCTGTTGCAAATTTTTTTTATATCAAAAAATTTATTTGTCTTATAATTTTTATATAAATCATTTCCTCTGGAATCAATTACTACGAAATCATTTCCATTACCTTGATATTTTTCAAAAGTTATATTTTTCATTTGTAGATAATATATTTTAAATTTTAATTATAAATTATTCCTTTTAACAATCTATTTCTATTTTATACAATGGATATTAAAATAATAATTTAACAAATAAAAATTAAGTGATTTCTCCCGATAAACAATATGAGGCTGATACCAATTTATATAATCCATCTGAAATAGAAAATAAATGGCAGTCAATATGGTCAGAAAACAAATTATATAAAACCAATGAATTAACTGAGAATAGCGATAAATTTTATGCCTTATCAATGTTCCCCTACCCTTCAGGTAATCTTCATATGGGACATGTTAGGAATTATGTTATTACAGACTTAATAGCTCGGTTTCAAAGATTTAAGGGTAAATCTGTTTTGCATCCAATGGGTTGGGACGCTTTTGGTTTACCTGCTGAGAATGCTGCGATTGAAAGAGGAATTAGTCCAAGTGTCTGGACTAAAAAAAATATTTCTCATATGAAGTCACAATTAAAGCTTTTGGGACTATCAGTTGATTGGGATAGGGAATTTGCGACCTGTGATGAAAATTACTATATTTGGACACAATATCTATTTTTAGAGTTATACAAGGCAGGTCTTGTATATCAAAAGGAATCAGAAGTTAATTGGGATCCGGTAGATAATACAGTCTTAGCGAATGAACAAGTTGACTCTGAGGGTAAATCCTGGAGATCTGGGGCAATAGTTGAAAAGAAATTATTAAAGCAATGGTTTTTAAGGATTACCAATTATGCAGATGAGTTATTAAAGGATTTAGAAAAATTAGATAACTGGCCAGAAAGAGTAAAAATAATGCAAGATAATTGGATTGGTAAGTCAATTGGTACAAATATTAATTTCAATATCATTAGTAATCCAGAAGATAAAATAACTGTATTCACAACAAGAGCAGATACTTTATTTGGAGTTACATATTTAGCAATTTCTGTTAATAATTCATTAATTAAAAATATTTCTGATGAGGCAATCTTACAAGATATAGATAAACTAAAACAATATCTAAATAAAAATAAAAACAATGAACTTGAAAAAATTGGAATAAAAACCAACTTAATAGCTATAAATCCAATTAATTCTGAACCTATACCTATTTGGGTTGCAAGTTATGTTCTTGATGAATATGGTACAGGAGCTGTTATGGGTGTACCAGCTCATGATCTAAGGGATTTTGAATTTGCTAGGAAAAACAATATTGATATTAAACAAGTGATAATAAAGGATAAAAGCGAACTATTTAACGAGCTTGATAATGCTTATTTAGAAAATGGATATCTTATTAATTCAAATCAATATGATGGTATAGCAAATACTATTGCTAAATTAAAAATTTCAGAGGAGGGTGTAAATAATGGATGGGCCGAAAATAAGATCCAATATCGTTTAAGAGATTGGTTAATATCTAGACAAAGATATTGGGGATGTCCAATACCCATAGTTAATTGCAAAAAATGTGGATCTGTTCCTTTAAACCAAACGGAATTGCCTGTTTCCTTACCAAAAGATATAGAAATCTCTGCTAATAAGATTAATGCTTTAGGTGAGAATAATAATTGGATAAATACAACATGTCCAAAATGTGGAATAGCGGCAAGAAAAGAAACTGATACTATGGACACTTTCATGTGTTCATCTTGGTATTTTTTAAGATATCCATCTTCAAAATGTTCAACTAAACCATTTGAAAAGATAGAAATTAATAAGTGGTTGCCTGTAGATCAATATGTTGGAGGAGTAGAGCATGCAATCTTGCATTTGTTATATGCAAGATTTTTCACTAAAGCCTTGCGTGATAATGAACTTTTTGAAATTGATGAACCATTCAAAAAACTATTAACGCAAGGAATGGTTCAGGCAGCAGCCTATAAAAACAATAAAACTGGTAAATATATTTCACCTTCCGATATTACTGACCTATCAAATCCTACAGATCCAATTGACAATTCTAAACTCGAAGTTCTTTTCGAGAAGATGTCTAAGTCAAAATATAATGGAATAGACCCTGAATCAGTAATAAAAAAATATGGGGCAGATACAGCAAGAATGTTTATATTATTTAAAGCACCACCAGAAAAAGATTTAGAATGGGGAGATACAGATGTTGAAGGACAATTTAGATTTTTAAGTAGGATTTGGAAGCTTTATATAAATTGTTCAAAAGATATAAATAGTAAAAGTAAGTTCTATCCAGATAAAGAAAAATCTTTAATTAAGTCAATGAACATTGCTATAAAAGAAATCTCAAATGACATATTAAATAACCAATTTAATACTGCGATTTCAGAACTAATGAAGTTTTATAATTCATTATCAAATTCCATTAATGACGTAAACAATAATTTAAAAAAAGAGGCTTTAAAAACATTTTGCATTTTGTTGGCTCCATTTGCACCTCATATTGCAGAAGAAATATGGCATCTTATAGGTTTTAAAAATTCTGTGCATTTAGAACACTGGCCTTCCTTTAATGCCGAAGCACTAAAGGAAGATTCATATGAACTAGTGATACAAGTGAATGGAAAAGTTAGAGATAAAGTTAATATTAATAATGATATGAATGAAGATCAAATTAAAGAATTGACTCTTAAAAGGCTTAACATATTAAAGTGGACTCAGGATAAGGAAATAAGAAAAATAATTATAGTTAAAGGAAAAATTATTAATATTGTTGTTTAAGAATTTGTTTTTTGAATGACTAATGAATTTGGATTTGACCAATCGCCCTTAACTAAATAATCATCATTACCGAAACACATTTCACGGAGTATGAAAAATATAGGTTCACTTACTGAATTATCAAATAATGTTGTTATGTCCTTTATAGAATATTCCCCTCCATCGTCTAGTAAATTACTTACTTTTTGTTGATACTCAATAATATTTGCTGCTGCTTTCTTTCCAGCTTCAACTCCAGGTTGATCATATGCATTTATATTTACCATTTCAGCGTAGAAGGATACAGCCCTCTCAAATAAAGCGATTAAGGCACCTAGAGAAAAACAATTTAATTTTTCTAATGTGATAGTGATACTTTGTCTGTTTTCACTAGATAGTGCTGATCTGGTTCCTTGCAAAAAACCAGAAAGATATTCTTTAGGATTCTCTTTATCATCAAAAATATTAGTAGATGGAGAATCTAATAATTCTATAAAAATACAAAAGAAATTATCAATTCCATCTCTCAGTTGCTGAACATAAGCATGTTGATCTGTAGATCCTTTATTACCAAAAACGGAAATACCTTGATTAACTACTTCACCATTCCTATCAAATTTCTTACCTAATGATTCCATAACTAATTGCTGAAGATATTTACTAAATACCTGTAACCTATCTCTATAAGGTAATACGACCATATCTCTCTTTCCAACACCATTCCCAGTTAAATACCATGCAGATGATAATAATGCTGCGGGATTATTTTTAAAATCACTTATACGTGTGGCATCATCCATTAATGATGCACCTTTAATAAATTCAAATATATTTTCATTAATAAGAGCTAATGGAAGTAATCCTACAGAGCTTGTGATACTCGTTCTACCTCCAACCCAATCTTGTAAATTA
Organism: Prochlorococcus sp. AG-442-M23; assembly: GCA_003209655.1. Taxonomy (GTDB): domain Bacteria; phylum Cyanobacteriota; class Cyanobacteriia; order PCC-6307; family Cyanobiaceae; genus Prochlorococcus_A. Next base: position 196,282 of record QCPW01000002.1, read on the forward strand.
AATATTTTTAACCAATTTTCAGAGGTTGCTTTTTTAAATAATTTACTATCTTTCATAGTTATAGCTATAGCATTGGAATTCCATTCAAGAGAATTATTTTCGCAATGACTTTTAATAATTTCCATAGCAATTCTAGGTTCGGGCGTACCACCTGATTTACTTACTACTACAAATAATGTGGTTGATAATTTTTCAGATAACTCTTCTAACTTTTCGCTAATTAAAAAAGGATCAACATTATCGATATAAGAAAAATTTAAGCCTTTAGAGCACTTCTGTAGTGACTCTGTAATAAGTAATGGGCCTAAACCACTTCCACCAATTCCTATCCAAAGAACATCAGTATATTTCTGATTATTTATATTGTTAATATCTCCATTTAAAATTTGTTTTCCAAATTCAGAGATTGCATTAATATCTGCGCTAATTTCCTCTCCTATTTTTGAAGATGGAGAAATTGATGGATTTCTAAGCCAATAATGTCCAACTTGTCTATTTTCATCAATATTTGAGATTGCACCATTTTCTAATTCTTTTATTGATGAAAATACATCTATAAATTTCTCTTCTAAATTTTTTATCTCTTTACTAGTGAAATTAATTTTGCTTATGTCTAACCAAATATTTAATTTTTTATCAAACCAAAGATAATTACAAAATTTGTCCCAACTTTCAAAATCTTTATTCATTTTATATTTTTGATTTTCTTAATTTTTCTTATTATATCTAGTTTAATGTAAGTCAATCCTAATCATTTCAAATTATTTAGTTATATTATTTTTAGATAATATTGTTTGTGAATTTAAATAAATAATATTAGGGGTTTTAATTATTTATATCTCAATTATTATTCAAATAAAAAAATATCAAATTTTGGATAATTCATTCGATTTTTTAATCTCTCCTAATATTTTAAAACCAAAGAGATTTTCACCAAAATTAAGAATTGCGATTTTAGCTTCTGGTGAAGGTTCAAATTTTCAAGAATTGATTTACCTATCTAAATCCAATAAATTGGATATTGACATAAAAATTTTAATCTCAAATAGACCAGAAGCTGGTTGCATATTAAAAGCTAAAAAGTCTAATATTTGCTTCAAGATAATTAAAAACTCTGATTATGAAAAAAAGGAATCTTTTGAGAATGAAATTATAAATACAATTAAAAAAACCGACGTGGAGCTTATTGTTATGGCAGGTTGGATGAAAATAATGTCTTCGAAATTTGTTAATGAATTTAAAAATAAAATTATAAATATACATCCATCTCTGCTTCCATCTTTTAAAGGTAATAATGCAATTAATGAAGCAATGAGTTGTTGTTCTAAGATTACAGGTTGTTCTGTACATTTTGTAGAACCAGAAGTTGATAGCGGGAGATTAATTATGCAGGCAGCTTTATCTATTACTAATGAAGACAATTTAGAAACTTTAAGTAAGAAAATACATTTCTTGGAACACAAAATACTTCCACTATCAATTTCTCAAGCTGGATTTATGCTTAGAAATGATCTTAAGGATAATGATTAGTCATTTCAAGTCCTTCATTTATTGGTATTCCAGATAAAAGATTAAGATTTTGAATGGCTTGGCCTGTTTGACCTTTAATTAAATTATCTATTACAGATAATATTATAATTCTTCCATTTCTATTATCGACCTTAACAGATATATGGATTTCATTTGTATTCTTTACCCATTTGGTTGAAGGATAAATATCAACAGGTAAAACCTTGATATTTGAATGATTTCTATAGAAGTTATCTAATAGAATTTGACAATCAGATGAGGTTAAGCCTGGATCTCTTAATCTTCCATATATAGTCGAATGCATACCTCTTACTATTGGTATTAAATGCGGTGTAAATAGTAATTCAATATCATGACCTGATATTAAACTTGCAATTTGTTCTATTTCAGAAGTATGCCTGTGATTTATCAATCCATATGCAGAAAGAGCATCTCCGCATTCTGAAAATAATAATTTTTGATTTGGGTCTCTTCCTCCACCTGAAGTTCCACTTTTTGAATCAATTACAATACCTTCATTATCAATAATCCCTTGCGATAGAAATGGAATCAGAGGAATTAGAGCTGATGTAGGGTAACAGCCAGGACATGCAATTAATCTTGCTTTAGAAATATCATTTTTGTTAATTTCAGGAAGACCATAAACTGCCTCGTTACACAAATCATCATCATTTCTTTCATATCTAGCAGCCTCATTGGAATAGACTTTTTTCCATTGATCTAAGGATTTATATCTATAATCTGCTGACAGGTCTATTACTTTAACACCCTTTTCTAGTAAACCTCTAGTTAAAGTAGAAGAAATTCCATTAGGTAAGCAAAGTAATGCAACATTAGCTTTATTAGCAATACTTTCAATGGATATTTTTTCAATAAAAATATCCGATTCTAGATTTATAAATGGGAAATTATCACTCCATTTTGATCCTGATGTTTTATTACCACCTAGATATGTGATTTTATAATTTTTATTATCTTTCAATAAATTTACTGCTTGTATTCCGCCGTATCCAGTAGCACCAAGTATTGCAACATTCATATCTTTTTATTGGCAGTCTTTAAGTTAGGATTATAAGTGTTTAGATAAATAATACTGAAAACACTTTTTTCTATATTGAATAGTAATAATGAAAGAAACAAGTCCCAAATCAAATAATGGAACACTTTTGGACAATAATGAAGATTTTAAAATAGAGTTTGATCCTATAAGTGACGCATTAGCTGCTATTAGAAATGGAGAATGTATAATTGTTGTTGATGACGAGAGAAGGGAAAATGAAGGAGATTTAATCTGTGCGGCACAGTTCGCAACTCCTCAACAAATCAATTTTATGGCTACAGAGGGAAGAGGACTAATATGTTTAGCAATGCAAGGCGACAAGTTAGATGCATTAGATCTCCCTCTAATGGTTGACAGAAATACAGATGAAAATCAAACTGCTTTTACTATTTCTATAGATGCAGGTCCAGAGAATAATGTTACTACTGGAATATCAGCTGAAGATAGAGCTAAGACTATACAAGTTGCAATCAACCCTTCAACTAAGCCAGAGGATTTACGACGACCTGGACACATATTTCCATTAAGAGCTAAAAAGGGTGGGGTACTAAAAAGGGCAGGTCATACTGAAGCAGCTGTTGATATTGCTTCAATGTCTGGACTATATCCTGCAGGTGTTATTTGCGAAATTCAAAATGCGGATGGTTCTATGTCTAGACTTCCTCAACTTAAGGAATATGCAAAAGAATGGGGGATGAAGTTAATATCTATTGCAGACCTTATTAGTTATAGATTTCAAACTGAAAGATTTGTATTTAGAAAATCTGATGCTGTCCTCCCAAGTATTTTTGGTAATTTCAAAGCTTATGGTTATGAAAACGAACTTGATGGTTCTGAACATATTGCACTAGTTAAACAAAAGTCAAATAAATTAAGTGAACCAGTTTTAGTAAGAATGCATTCAGAATGCTTAACAGGAGATGCTTTTGGATCATTAAGATGTGATTGTAGACCACAACTAGAAGCTGCATTATCCAGAATTGAAAAAGAAGAGGAGGGTGTAGTTGTCTATTTAAGACAGGAAGGAAGAGGTATTGGTTTGATAAATAAATTAAAAGCTTACAGCTTGCAAGATGGTGGATTAGATACTGTGGAAGCAAATGAAAAATTAGGTTTTCCAGCAGATTTAAGGAATTACGGTGTTGGAGCTCAAATCTTATCTGATCTAGGAATTAAAAAGCTGAAACTTTTAACCAATAATCCAAGGAAGATAGCTGGATTAGGTGGTTATGGAATAGAGGTTACAGAGAGAGTACCATTAGTAATTTGTCCTAGTGATCATAATGCTGAATATTTAAATGTAAAAAGGAATAAGCTTGGTCACATGTTAGACGAAGAAAAATTTGACGCTAGAAACATAGATCCATACATAGCTATATTCCTTGATGGTGAATATAAATCAATTGATTTAGTTCCAATTAAAAATAAAGCTTTTGAGTTTTGCAACGATAATCAGATAAATATAATTTTAGAAAGCTCACCCAGATTACAAGCTTTTTGGAATAGGCCAAAATTAGTTTGGAGAATATTGCATGATAAAAAAAGGGACGATTTTACAATAAATGATAATGAAATTAAAAAGATAGAAATCTTTATTCAGTTGCTATCAGAATATAGTAAGAGCTCAAAAGTTGGAATTATCGTATCAAAAAATCTTGAACAAGCATTACACCCAAAAAACAGTATTAAATTGAAAAAAACAAAATTTTCGGCAAATAACGAAATTTTGTATTCATCCACAAGGAAATTTAATCTTGATAGAGAAACCTTCAGTATTATATTTGATAAAACTTTATCCTAAACTAAACTTGCTTTTATAATTTTTGAACCGTTTGAAAGTTTTAAGACAATATCCATATCTTCAGTTTTTCCAAAAACTGTATGAAATCCATCTAAATGAGGCTGCGCTTCATAAACTATAAAAAATTGACTACCACCAGTATCTTTGCCTGCATGTGCCATAGAAAGTGATCCTTTGAGATGTTTATTACTATTAATTTCACATTTGATATTGTATCCAGGACCTCCTGTGCCAGGCATACCTGATGATCCTTGCCGAGTATTAGGGCAACCCCCTTGGGCCATGAAACCAGGGATAACACGATGAAATGCTAAGCCATCGTAAAATCCCTCACTTATTAATTTTGTAAAATTATTAACTGTATTAGGTGCCGCATCAGAAAATAATTCAATATTAATATTTCCTGCATCAGTTTCAAATAGAGCTTTGGTCATCGTAAATGTTTTCTTTAATATCTATTTTAGAGGTTAAAGGAGCTTTTCAAGATTCTCCTTAATGGAATTTAAATCTACATTATCCTCTTTGCTTTCATTAATACTCCAATTATCCACTTCAAGATTTTTTTGAGGTGGAGAGATTAACAATCTATCTTCAACTGTTTTTGGAACAAAATTCCTCTCAACTAATTTACATTCATAGTTTAAATTTGCACAAAAATCCCTTATCTCATCAATGTTGATAATTTCTACAGTTGGTAGTGGAAAATCTTGTGCCTCTAATAGGCCGCAATATCGTTCAGCATCATCTTTTTCCTCAAACATTAAGACTATAGTCCTACCTCTTAGTTCAATTGAATGAATACCTTCCTTTTCAGTTTGGGAGTTATATAGTAAAACAAAAACATTCATAAAAACATTTTTAATATGATCATACAATATTTAATTATCTTTCAGATAGTGATAACTCTTGAAGCCTCGTATACAATGCTATTTCTTCATCATTAGTATCTGCTGGAATAACAACTAGAATTTCAACGAACTGATCACCTATATTATCTCCGGAGATTAATCCTCTACCCTTAAGCCTTAATAATCTTCCTGTTGATGATTTTGGTGGCACTTGAAGAGTAACATTTCCATCAAGAGTAGGAACATCTACAGCACAACCAAGGAGAGCATCCGGGGGAAATAACTCCAACTTATATAAAACACGTAAACCATCAATGCGAAGACCATTTTCAGTTTGGACTTTTAATTGCAAATAATGATCCTTTCCTCCTTTGGCAACATTCTCTAATCTTAATCTCCAACCATCTCCAGCAAATGGTGGAGTATCAACTTCTACAACTGTTTGATCCTCAAGTTCTATCAATATAGAAGCACCATTCAAAGCTTCATCTGGGGTTAATTCAATAATAGTTTCTATATCTTGATAAAGTTTTACTGGGGGTGGTTCATCTGGTGATGTGGCTGGGTAACCATAATTTTCAAATTTATCGTCATTTAAACTTTCTTCAAACTCTTCATCTTCATAAATATCCTTTGATTTATCAACATATTCTTCTTTAAATGAATCTGATTCATATTCAAATCCGAATAATGAATTAAGGTAATCTTGATATTCAGGAAAGCCTGTCCTAAAGTTATTATCATTGCGATCATTAAAAGGATTTACATTATTGTTTTTATTTCTTTTTTCAGGATCGCGTAAGAATTCATAAGCTTCATTAATTAGTTTAAATCTATCTTCAGCGTTAATATCATTTTTATTTAAATCTGGATGCCATTTTCTTGCTTCCCTTCGAAAAGCTTTTTTGAGTTCAATATCGTCAAATTCGTAGGATAAACCTAAAATCGACAAGTAGTCTTTTTTAGAGGAAGTAGTCATTGTCCCATGGATCGTCGTCCCTAGAATTACCATACCTCGAATTTCTATAATTACTATTTATTTGGTTATCCCAGGGATCATCTTCCCAATAGTCATCTGAAAATAATTCATCTTTTAATGATCCAAATGTGTTTTTAATACTTTGTAAGGGATTACTATCAATTTTTTTCTCAGCAGCAATTCTTCTATTTAAACCGAAAAGTGCTTCTTGTAATGAGCTTACAGAAATTTCTAATTCTTGAGGATCATCATCATCTATAAACTCTTCCACGTCTTGAATTGCTAATTCTACAGCCCTCTGCTGTCGTTCTGCTCCATATGGACCAAACTCTAGCGATGCGTCTCTTAATCTTCTCTCTGCTTGAGCAATTAATGTTAGAGCATTGTTTTTTCTATCTATAACTGATCTTTTAATCCTATCTTCTGCTGCTTTAGATTTAGCCTCAGCAATCATCTTATTAATTTCTTGTTCATTTAAATTCGAACCACCAGAAATACTTACTGTTTGCTTCCTTCCGGTAGTTCTATCAGTAGCACTGACCTCTAATAAGCCATTTGCATCAATATCGAAAGCAACTTGAACTTGAGGAATACCTCTCGGCGCTGGAGGTATTCCTGACAATCTAAATTTACCCAATGATTTATTCTCCGAGGCTAAAGGCCTCTCGCCTTGTCTTACTTGAACTACAACAGATGATTGATTAGATTCTGATGTACTAAAAACATCTGATTGTCTTACTGGTATGGGGGTATTACGTGGTATAAGAACTTTCATTAGACCACCAATAGTCTCTAATCCTAAAGATAAAGGGGTCACATCATTTAAAAGGAGGTCCCGTAAATCACCATTAATAATTCCTGATTGAATTGCAGCTCCTATAGCTACAACCTCATCAGGATTTACAGATTGACAAGGTTCATTAGGTACAAGAGTTTTTACTAGTTGTTGCACCATAGGTATACGAGTACTACCTCCAACAAGAACAACTTCATCGATTTCATCAGCTTCCCAACCAGAATCATCTAATGCAACCTGAACAGGTTCAAGTAATCTATCTAAAAGATCCTCAGATAACGATTCAAATAGTTTCCTATCAAATTCCTCCTCTATATGTAGTGGACCATCATCACTAGTGGTAATAAAAGGTAATGAAATTTTCGTTTTTTGTAAACCTGACAATTCACATTTAGCCTTTTCTGCCGCTTCAGTAAGTCTTTGAAGAGCTTGTCTATCTCGTCTTAAATCAATTTTATGTTTCTCAAGGAAACCTTCAGCAAGCCAATCAACTATTTTAGAGTCAAAATTATTGCCTCCTAGCTGTGTATCTCCACAAGTAGCTTTTACATCAAAAACACCATTAGATATCCTTAACAAGGAAACATCAAAAGTACCTCCACCTAAATCAAAAACCAATACATTATTAGATGAACTTTTTTCAAAACCATATGCTAAAGCAGCAGCAGTAGGTTCATTTAAAATTCTTTTAACTTTTATCCCAGCTAGTACTGCAGAATCTTTTGTAGCTTGCCTTTGAGACTCATTAAAATAAGCAGGAACTGTAATTACAGCCGAATCAATTGAATCTCCTAAATAAGTTTCTGCATCATTTATTAATTTACGTATTATTGAGCTTACTAACTCCTCAGGAGCATACTCACGTTCAGTAAATGGACTAAGAATTCTTACATTTCCATTGTCATTAGATTTAACATTATAGGGAACAGAAATACTTGTTTCATCAAGTTCATCCCAATCACGTCCTATAAATCTCTTTAAATTATAAAAAGTATTTTTAGGGTTTAAAACAAGTTGTCTGCGAGCTTGATCACCGATAACAATTTCAGAATTTTTAGTGAAACCAACTATTGAAGGTGTAGTTCTTGTACCTTCTGAATTTGCTATTATAATTGGCCGACCGGCTTCTATAACTCCTACGACGGAGTTTGTGGTACCCAAATCAATTCCAACTATTTTCCCCATAGTGTTACTTGATTAATTAAAAGTTATCTACAACTAATAATTTAATCAATTTAAATTTTTTAATATGTACATATAATAGTAAAAATCAAATATTTTCAACTTTATTTAAATAAATAAGATTATTTATAACTTGTCAAAAAAATTACTATCTATTTTAAAACATTCTTTACAAACAAAAATGTTGATGTGGTTAACCAAAATAAACTAATATAAAACGGAGAGAGAGGGATTCGAACCCTCGATAAAGTTGCCCCTATACAGCATTTCCAGTGCTGCGCCTTCAACCACTCGGCCACCTCTCCCAAGATAATTATCTTAACCCTTTATCATCCCATTTTTGAGGAAAGTTATTTGAAAAAGACTTTCACAGTCACGATTAAAAATAAGCAAACCGGAAAGGTCTACCAAGAGCAGGTTAATAGTGATGCTTATATACTTAAGGAATTTGAAAAGAGAGGTTTCAAACTTGCATTTTCATGTAGAAATGGTTGCTGTACAAGTTGTGCAGTTAAAATAATATCTGGTTCTTTGCAACAACCTGAAGCCATGGGTGTATCTCAATCCTTAAAAGAAAAAGGTTATGCACTACTTTGTGTTGCTAAAGCAACTTCAGATCTTGAGGTGGAAACTACTTATGAAGATGAAGTTTACGATTTACAATTTGGACAATATTTTGGGAAGGGAAGTACAAGAGTTGCGCCACCATGGGAATTTGAGGAAGAATAATTATCATGTTTAAATTAAATGAAATAGATGAACTTGCAAATAAAGTAAACATATCCAGTTTGTATGAAGTAGCCAAGAACTCCGCTCAAATTGGTAATGAAATTCTAAAATTGAATTACAATAAAATTCAGAAAATATCATCAAAGGGTAGGAAAGGTGATCTTGTAACCAATGTAGATTTGGAAGTTGAAAATAAAATAAAAGAATATTTAATAGAAAAAACACCAAACATATCTATCAATGCAGAGGAGTCGGGGAAATTAAATAAATCCTCGGATTTAACATGGTGTATAGACCCATTAGACGGTACAACAAATTATTCCCATGGTTACCCTTTTTTTGGAACATCTATTGGTCTTGTATATAAAAACAAGCCAATTATAGGGGCTATATCAGTACCTTATTTAAATGAATTATATTCAGCCTGCATCGGTTTAGGATCATTCTGCAATGATAGTGAACTTAGAGTATCGAGTCCTTCTAATCTTTCTGATAGTTTACTCGTAACTGGTTTCTCTTATGACAGATTTGAGATAGAGGATAATAATTATGCTGAATTTTGTTATTTAACACATAAAACTAGAGGAGTTAGAAGAGGAGGAGCAGCAGCAGTTGATCTAGCATTTGTTGCTGCAGGTAAGGTTGATGGATACTGGGAGAGAGGATTAGAGGTATGGGACCTAGCGGCCGGTGCTATTATTGTTAAAGAAGCTGGTGGTATTATTTCTGATTATCCATCAGGAAAATTTAATTTAAGTTCTGGAAGAATTTTAGCTTGTTCTCCCAGCCTTGAAAATGAATTAAAAAATGAACTAGATAAAGTTTCACCATTTAAAAAAAATCTCTATACCTAAAATTTGTAAAATATTAAAATGACAGATATAAAGGAAATTAAATTAGTCGATGTCAAAAATAACTCTAATATCATAAATAATTTAAATAGTATTTATAAACTATGGGGTTATGAAGAGGTTTCACCCTCATTTATTAATACCTTAGAGACGATAAAAGGCCGTGGCATTATTGATGAAAATCAAGTTGTGGGAATAGTAAGTAATAATTCATTATGTCTTAGGCCAGAAATGACAACATCTATTGTTAAATTATCATCTACTAGATTAATAAATAAGAAAAGACCTATAAGATTATTCACCAATGGAATGGTTTTTGATAAAAAACAAAATAATAAAAATACATTTAATTTACAAGAGAAGCTGCAGAGTGGAATTGAATTAATTGGATATGATACAAAATACCCAGAAATTGAAGTTATTAATATTTTGTTTGATGCAATCGATAATATTAATTTGAAGGATAGTTGTAATTTATTTCTACTAGTAAGCACCACAAAAATAATGGATTTAATCTTAAATAAATATAAGAATAATAATTTTGAAGAAATTAAGAAAAGTCTGGTTAATTTTGATCAAGATAATTTATCTAAATTAGGAATTGATGAGGATGATAAATATATTCTTAAAGATATCTTATTCACTAGAGGAGAACCTACTGAAATATTAAAAAAATTGAAAACTAAATATGGCGCAAGTAAAACTTTAGATGACTTAAATTATTTATTTGAAACATTATCAAAAATATCAAATAAATATGGTGTTAAATTACAACTTGATCCCACATTTCAACCTCACTTGAATTTATATGAAGGAATAGTTTTTCAACTAATAGGGGATAATGGTAAAAATAAAAGCGTGATAGCAAAAGGGGGAAGATATGATGAATTAGTAAGATTCTTTAGTCCTAGTGAGAAAATCTTAAATGGTATTGGATTTACAATTTCAATAGACATTTTAAGAAATTTGGTTAGAGAAGAAAAGACAGATAAAAAAAAGATTTTATTAATGTTTAAGGATTCTTATTTGTTAGAAAAAGGTATGAATGAACAAAAAGAACAACAGAAAAGAGGAAATATTGCTGTCTTACACTTAAATCCATGTGATGACTTGGCTAAAGCCAATCAAATAATGAAAGAAAATAATTGTAGTGAGATTTTGTGGGTTAAATAAAACCTTTTAAAAGGTTATTTAAGTTTTTAAATTCATATATTGTTCGGACAATACTCCTAATAAAACTTGATTAACTAGTTTTTAGGAAATAGTATTTTATATATTTGATTTTTTTTAAATGGAAAAAGGCGAAATTCGTATTAATACCGAAAATATTTTCCCAATTATCAAAAAGGCAGTATATTCTGACCATGAAATCTTTTTAAGAGAACTTGTTAGTAACGGTGTTGACGCAATAAGTAAACGAAGAATGGCCTCTATGGCTGGCGACTGCGAAAATACTGAAGAAGCTCAAGTAAAAATATCTATTGACCGAGAGAAAAATACCCTAACAATTTCTGATAATGGAATTGGAATGAATGATGAAGAAATTAAGAAGTACATAAACCAAGTAGCATTCTCGAGCGCAGAAGAATTCCTAACAAAATACAAAAAAGATAATGATGAATTTATAGGTCATTTTGGACTTGGTTTTTATTCAAGTTTCATGGTGGCAGATAGAGTTGATATATTAACTAAGTCAGCAATTCAAGAATCAAAAGCTTTCAAATGGTCTTGTGATGGATCGCCCAATTTCACATTAGAGGAGGCAGAAAGAGAGACAATAGGTACAGATGTAGTACTTCACCTACTTGAAGAAGAAAAAGAGTTTATTGAGCCTGAAAGGATTAAATCATTAATAAAAAAATATTGTGATTTTATGCCAATAGATGTCTTATTAGAAGGTGAGACAATTAATAAAAAAAATCCTCCTTGGAGAAAACAACCTAGTGAATTAAAAGATGAAGATTATATTGAGTTATATAAATACCTTTATCCTTTTCAGGGAGATCCACTTTTATGGATTCATCTAAATACAGATTATCCATATGACATACAAGGAATATTGTATTTCCCTAAATTGTCTGGTAGAGCTGACTGGGAAAAAGGAGAAATTAAACTGTTTTGTAATCAAGTATTCGTAAGCGATTCAATTAAAGAAATAGTACCAAAATATCTTTTACCTCTAAGAGGGGTAATTGACTCTACAGATATACCACTAAATGTTAGTAGAAGCGCATTACAAACAGACAGAAAAGTAAGATCTATTTCATCATTTATCTCAAAAAAAATTGCTAATAAATTGAAGGATTTGATAAAAAATTCTCCAGAATTTTATTCGGAGATATGGGATTCCATCTCTGCTTTTATTAAAATAGGTGCTATAGAAGATGAAAAATTTGCTGATTTAGTCAATAACAGTATAATTTTCGAAACGATCATAAATTCAGAGAAAGACGTAACTAAAGATATTGAAAATAAATCACTTATCAAATCCAATGATAAATATTTCACAACTCTCGCAAATTATAAAGAACGAAATAAGATAACTGATTCTAAAAAAATAATTTACTGTTCAGATTTGATTGCTCAGTCAAGTGCATTAAATATCTGTTTATCTGATAACAAAGAAGTTATAAAATCAGATCCATTAATTGATGCACAATTTCTACCATGGTTAGAAAGTAAAAACGAAGATTATCAATTCCAAAGAGTTGATTCAGAAATAAATGAACTAGAAGATAAAGAATCTAAAGAAATTGTAGATAAGGATGGCAAATCAAACACAGATACTCTTAGAGATACGATCGTTAAAGCACTTAACAATGAGAAAGTAACAGTTAAAGTGCAGTCACTTCAAAGTAAAGCTGCTCCACCTGCGATGATCTTGCTTCCAGAACAAATGAGAAGAATTAATGATATGGGGGCTTACATGGAACAAAAGATGCCTGGCTTACCTGAATATCATGTTCTCTTAATTAACAAAGTACATCCACTTATTGTTGGCCTTAATAAAATTACAGGCAATAAAATTATAATTGATAAAAAAGATCCTATTGAAAATCCATTAGCATCTAAAATTGCTAATCATGTTTACAATATGGCTAAACTATCAGTTGGTGGATTAGATCAAGAACAGATTATTAATTTACAAAATAATAATGCCGAATTAATTTCAGAATTGCTTAAATCAATAAATTGAGTCTTGTGTTAGAATTTTTAAAGATATAACTCAAAAAATATGTCAAGAGTTTGTGAATTAACTGGTGCAAAGGCTAATAACGGGATGGCCGTGAGTCATTCACATATTCGTACAAAAAAATTGCAACAAGTTAATCTCCAAAAAAGGAGACTTTGGTGGGAAGGAGGCAACAAATGGGTAAATATGAAAATTAGTACCAAAGCACTAAAATCTATTCAAAAAGTAGGTTTAGATAAATTTGCTAAATCAAATGGAGTTGATTTAAAAAAATTCTAAATTTGATGAGAAATTTAGTTGTAAGTATATTAATACCATTTATTCTCTTATTTAACTGTAACTCAGCGTTAGCTTTTGACTTTGCTCCAGAAATTGGGGATCCTGCTCCAAACTTTCATTTAGAAGGTATTAATAAAAACATAAAAACAAAAACAATTTGGGAATTAAGTGATTTTCAAGGTAAGTGGCTTGTTGTGTATTTTTATCCAAAGGACTTTACAGCAGGCTGCACTCTTGAAGCTAAAGGTTTTTCAGAATTAAAAAAAAATTTTTCAAGATATAATGCAGAAATTGTTGGTATTAGTGCTGATAATCAAGATTCTCATGAAAGTTTCTGCAGTGAGAAATCCATAAACTACACTTTATTATCTGATCCTGATGGAATTATTAGCAATAAATATGGTTCTTGGATTCCACCATATTCAGATAGAAATACTTTTTTGATTTCTCCTAAGGGAAAAATTTCTTATAGATGGATAAGTGTTTTACCTATAAATCATGCCAAAGAAGTACTTAACGTACTAAAGAATAAAATATAAATTTTGCACGAGCTATCATTTGGAACTTGGTTAATACATATCTCTTCAGTCATTGAATGGATATTTGCTATATTCGTCGTATATAAAATTTCTACCTATAAAAAATATAATTTATTTTTTTGGTTAAGTTTAGCTATGGTCCCAAATTTAATAGGAGCTATGTGCGCTATTACTTGGCATATTTATGATAATCAAGATGCATTATATGGATTAGTAACACTTCAAGGGATATTTACATTTATTGGAAATTCAACATTAGCTCTAGCATCATTTAATATTTTTATAAAAAAAGAGACTTATGAATGATTTGTTTATAAAATTTATAGAAAAATTAGGTTTAATTGACAATACAGCTCTGTTCGCAGTATCTATATTCCCATATTCAATTTTTTTGTTTTACTTATATAAAATTAATTCTGTGAATAAACTTGTAAAAACAGGTTTTTCCTTAACAGTTTTATTTGTGTTTATAACTATAGTAATTTCTATCATCACGTTAAATTATTACGACAAAACGCTTGTTGAAGTTGATTTTCTTCATGGTACGGCAGAATTCTTTTTAACATTGAGCGACTTTGTTATATTGTTTGGATTTACAAGGATGTTAAATAAATTAGAAGTAAACAACTCTTAAGACCTTTAACAATTTTGTGTTTTTTAGGTAAAAGTATTAGACAATATATAAAAATAACGAATTTTTATGTTTACTACATTATTTGCAGCTGCTTCTGCTCCAGCAACATTCGAATGGTCACCAAAGTGTGCCGTTGTTATGATTGCATGTAATGTTTTTGCTTATGCAATTGCTAGAGCAACTATAAGAAAACCAAATGAAGGTTTTGAAATACCAAATTCAAAATTCTATGGTGGTTTAAGTCATGCTTCTGTTGTAGGAGCAAATTGCTTGGGACATATTTTTGGTATAGGTGCGATACTTGGATTAGCATCTAGAGGTGTTTTATAGAATTTTTTATTTATTTAATTTTTTAAATTAAATTTCTTAATAATTTTATCTGTCATTTGATCAGGTTGAAGACCTAATTTCTCTTTACTCTGATCAGGTGATGCATGATCAACAAGAACATCAGGAATACCAATTCTATAAACTGGTATATTAATTTCATTGTCGTTTAGCATTTCAACAATAGCCGAACCAAATCCCCCGATTAAAGTTCCCTCCTCCATCGTCACAACTCTTTTGATTTTACTAACTAGAGGAATTAATAAGTCTTTATCGAGGGGTCTAACAAATCTTGCATTTACAACACATACACTTAAACCTTTTTCCTTTAGCATTCCTGCAGTTAATGTAGCTGAAGCAACCATAGATCCATAAGCAATTATTAAAATATCATCTCCTTCCTCCAATATTTCACCCTTACCAATCTCTAAAGGTTCCCAACCTTCATCCATTACAGCCACACCTAATCCTGAGCCTCTAGGTATACGAAGCGCAGTAGGTCCTTGATAGTTGATAGAGGTAATTAACATTCTTTGTAGTTCAGATTCGTCTTTAGGAGCCATAAGAACAAAATTAGGAATTGCTCTCATATAGCTAATATCATATTGTCCCTGATGTGTTGGTCCATCTGCTCCAACAATTCCTGCTCTATCTAAGACAAAAGATACAGGCAGTTTCTGAATTCCAACATCGTGAATTAGTTGATCAAAAGCACGTTGCAAAAATGTACTATAAATAGCAACTACAGGTTTAAGTCCATCACAGGACATCCCTGCTGCTAAAGTTACTGCATGTTGTTCAGCTATACCAACATCAATATATTGTTCAGGAATACTCTTTTGCAATAAATCTAGTCCAGTTCCAGTAGCCATTGCTGCTGTAATTCCGATAACCTTGCTATCCTGTTCACAAATTTTTAAAAGTGTTTGGCCAAATATCTTACTATAACTAATTGGCTTCGGTTTATTCGATGGGATTGATTTACCAGTAGAAATATTAAATGCTGACTGGGCGTGGTAACCTACTTGATCTGCTTCTGCGTATGGATAACCCTTGCCTTTTGTTGTAACAACATGCACAAGCACGGGTTTTTTTAGTTTATGAGCTGCATTAAAAGTATTGATAAGATTAGAAATATCATGTCCATCAATTGGGCCCATATATTTAAAACCAAGCTCTTCAAAAACAGCACCAACCTTTGGTACTGCTAATCGTCTAACACTTCCTTTAATATTGTTTAATTCTTCTGGTAAATCTTTACCTATAATTGGGATATTTTTGACACTTTCTTGAACACTGTCTGACAAAAACTGCAATGGAGGACTAAGTCTTACTCTATTTAAATAAGTTGAAAGGGCTCCAACAGGAGGTGATATGGACATATCATTATCATTAAGGACAACAACCAGAGGAGTATTCGGCATATGACCTGCATGATTTATAGCTTCTAGAGCCATTCCACCTGTTAATGCTCCATCGCCTATAACTGCAACACATTTATGTTTTTCGCCTTTTCTATCTCTTGCTATTGCCATTCCTAGGGCTGCTGATATTGATGTACTAGCATGTCCAGCACCAAAATGATCAAATTCACTTTCACTTCTTTTAAGGTAACCAGCAACACCTTTTTGTTGTCGAAGTGAATCAAAGTTTTTAAAGCGACCTGTAATTAACTTATGTGGATAGGCTTGATGGCCTACATCCCAAACAACCTTATCGAAATCAAGATCAAGTGTTTGATATAAAGCAAGAGTTAGTTCAACTACTCCTAATCCAGGGCCAAGGTGACCTCCACTAGTGGAAACAACCTGCAAATGTCTTTCTCTAATTTGACAAGCAATTTCTTCTAATTGTGATACCGTTAAGCCATGCAGCTGGTTAGGGTGACTTAACTCGCTTAAAAGCATTATATTAAAATGTTTACTTATATAATCTAAAACGTGAAGGTGCAAAATGAGTCATTTTAAAGAAATAGATTATGTAATGTTTTATTAGATTAATATTTAATGATAAATATATATATATATGGAAGACTATTTTAAAAAAATACTTCAGGCTCAAGTCTATGAAGTAGCAAAAAAAACACCTTTAGAAAAAGCAAGTAATTTAAGTAAAACACTTAATAATAATATCTACTTAAAAAGAGAAGATCTGCAAGATGTTTTTTCTTTTAAAATTAGAGGTGCATTTAATAAAATGCGAAAATTATCAAAAGAAAAACTTGCAAATGGAGTTATAACATCAAGTGCTGGTAATCATGCGCAAGGTGTCGCCTTAAGCGCATTGAGATTAAATTGTAGTGCAACTATATTGATGCCAAAAACTACACCTTTAGTTAAAGTAAATGCTGTTAAAAATCTAAAAGCAAAGGTTATATTGTTTGGCGATAATTACGATGAAACATATAAAGAAGCATTACGTATAAGTAAAGAAAATAATTTATGTTTTATCCATCCATTTGATGATGCTGAAGTAATAGCTGGGCAAGGTACTATAGCTATTGAACTTGAAGAACAACTATCAGATCCTCCAGATTCAATATACATTGCTGTTGGAGGAGGAGGTTTAATATCTGGTATTTCCGTTTATATTAAAAAAATTTGGCCTTCAGTAAAAATTATTGGTGTAGAGCCTGAAGATGCTGATGCTATGACAAAATCTTTAAAAAATTTAAAAATAATAGAATTATCCTCAGTTGGTCAATTTGCAGATGGTGTTGCAGTGAAAAAAGTGGGAGAAAAAACATTTGAAATCTGTAAGAAATATATAGATAAAATGATCACTGTAAATACTGATGAAATATGTGCTGCGATAAAGGATGTTTTCGAGGATACCAGATCTATTTTAGAACCAGCGGGAGCTTTATCTGTTGCAGGGATGAAAAAAGATATATTTGAATCAAATTATACTAATAAAAAAATGATTGCTATTGCATGTGGCGCAAATATGAATTTTGAGAGGCTGAGATTTGTTGCAGAACGAGCTGAACTCGGTGAATACAAAGAGTCAATGTTAGCCGTTGAAATTCCAGAAAAAGCTGGCAGTTTGATAGATTTCTGTAATTTGTTAAATAATAGAAATCTAACCGAATTTAGTTATAGAATGTCAAATTCCAAAAATGCACAAATATTTGTTGGAATTGAAGTTAACGGTCTAAAAGATAAAGAGAAACTAATTAATCAATTTAAAAACTCTAATTATCCTTTTATAGATATAAGTAATGATGAATTATCAAAAAATCATCTAAGACATATGGTTGGTGGTAGGTTACCTCAACAATTTACTGAATTAAAATATTCAAACTACGTAGAATTGCTTTATAGATTTGAATTTCCAGAGAGACCGGGAGCTCTAATAAATTTTTTAAAAAACATGAAATCAAATTGGACAATTAGCATCTTTCATTACAGAAATCATGGTGCTGACGTAGGGAAAATTGTTATTGGAGTATTAATAGACGATTCTGAGATTGGAGACTGGAAAAATTTTATTGAATTATTAGGATATAAATATTGGGATGAGTCTAAAAATCAAACATATAAATTATTCCTTGGTGCATCAGATTAAATATTAAGGTAAATTAGGAAAGAGTTTAGGTCATAAAAAATTATTCATTCTGATCTTGTCACTAAAAAATCACCAAATATAGAACTAGTTACAAAGGTTGAAGCTGTTTTATATCTAAAAGGTAAACCTATCTCCAAAAAAAATCTTTCAGAAATTACTAATTCGGATATTAATTCTATTATTAAGGCCATAGAGCAATTAAAGCAAAAATATTCAAATTCAAATTCTGCAATAGAAATAAATGAGACAAATAATTCATATAGTCTTGAATTGAAATCTACATTAAATGAATTTGTAGAGGATTTATTACCATCTGAATTAAGGACATCAGAATTAAGGACACTTGCAACAATTGCAATTAAAAAAAAGGTCTTGCAATCCGATCTAATAGTTTTAAGAGGCTCTGGTGCTTATGACCATATAAGAGAATTAATAAATAAAAAATTTATTATTAAACGAAAGCAAAAAGATGGAAGATCCTATTGGCTTTCATTATCTGAAAAATTTTTTCAGACTTTTGCTGTAAGCAATGAATTTCTTTCTCAAATAGGCGGCAATAAAAAGTAAATGTTAGAATAAAAAAAACAATCTGAAAATAATGTTATCTGAAATTTTTGCTGTTTTAGGTCAAACTTTATCTATTTATTCTTTTATTTTAATAATTAGAATATTGCTAACATGGTTTCCAGGAATAGATTGGAGTAATGGAATATTATCAGCATTAACATCAATTACAGATCCTTATTTGAATATATTTAGAGGAATTATTCCTCCGATTGGAGGATTTGATATTTCTTCTTTATTAGCTTTTCTATTACTTAATGTCATACAAAACCTTATTACAAATCTACAATATGCCAGTTTAGGTTATGGTTAGAAATTAACGATCATCACCGGAACCAGAAATATTACCCATATCAGCTCTTTTTCTCAGTTTTTCTAAATTTTGTAAAGCAACTTCATCCAAGCTAAAATTAAATTCAGTGCAAAGATTAGATAGGTACCATAAAACATCTCCTAATTCCTTTTTAATTGCCATTTTAGATTCCTCATCAAATATTCCTTTTTTATCTCTAATTACTTTCTTAACTTTTTCTGCGACTTCACCAGCTTCTCCAACTAATCCTAATGTTGGATATATATTGTTTGAACCTAAATCTGGATATTGGGCTGTTAATCTAGCTTTTTTCTGATAAGTTTTAAAATCCATAGATTAAATATCTAACTTTATGTATGTTAAATTTACTTATATCTAGCAATATTATCTATATATGTCGAATATTGATTTGAAAAGGAGAACAAAAATTGTTGCGACAATAGGACCAGCTACTCAGTCTGAAGAAGTAATTGCTGATCTTATAAAGGCTGGGGTAACAACATT
The DNA here is from genome assembly GCA_003209655.1 of Prochlorococcus sp. AG-442-M23. Lineage (GTDB taxonomy): Bacteria > Cyanobacteriota > Cyanobacteriia > PCC-6307 > Cyanobiaceae > Prochlorococcus_A. Next base: position 215,978 of record QCPW01000002.1, read on the forward strand.
CCGATTAAATTTTTCCCATGGCGATCATAAAGATCATGAAGAAAGGATTAAAACTATAAGAAAAGTATCAAAAAAGCTTGATCTAGACGTTGGAATACTACAAGATCTTCAAGGACCTAAGATCCGCTTAGGAAGATTTAAAGAAGGTCCAGTAAGAGTAAAAAAAGGAGATAAATTCTCATTAACATCCAATGAAGTTGAATGTACAAAAAGTATCGCTAAGGTAACATACAACAAACTTGCTCAGGAAGTTACTGAAGGGAAAAGGATTTTATTAGACGACGGTAAGATCGAAATGATTGTAGAGAAAGTTGACAAACCTAATAATTTATTAGAGTGCAAGGTGACAGTAGGTGGGGTTCTTTCCAACAACAAAGGTGTAAATTTTCCAGATGTTCAATTATCAGTTAAAGCTTTAACTGATAAAGATATAGAAGATCTAAATTTTGGTTTAACCGCTGGAGTCGATTGGATAGCTCTTAGTTTTGTAAGAAATCCATCAGACATTAATGAAATAAAAAATCTAATCAATAAGAATGGTCAATCAATACCAGTTGTAGCAAAAATTGAAAAATTTGAAGCGATAGATCAAATAGATTCAATATTACCTTTATGTGATGGAGTAATGGTTGCAAGAGGAGATTTAGGAGTTGAAATGCCTGCAGAAGAAGTTCCTCTTTTACAAAAAGATTTAATAAGAAAAGCAAATACATTAGGAATACCAATTATTACAGCGACACAAATGCTCGACTCAATGGCATCAAACCCGAGACCAACCCGTGCAGAAGTAAGTGATGTCGCCAATGCAATTCTTGATGGTACTGATGCTGTTATGCTTTCAAATGAAACAGCAGTTGGAGACTATCCAGTTGAGGCTGTCGAAACTATGGCTACAATTGCCAGAAGGATTGAACGTGATTATCCACTTAAAGCAATCGAAAGTCATCTTCCTAGCACTATCCCAAATGCAATAAGTGCAGCAGTCAGCAATATAGCTAGACAACTTGACGCAGGCGCAATAATTCCTTTGACTAAATCAGGTTCTACAGCACGTAATGTAAGTAAATTTAGACCGCCTACTCCTATCCTCGCAACCACTACCGAAAGGAGTGTGGCAAGAAGATTACAATTAGTATGGGGAGTAACTCCTTTATTAGTAAAGAATGACGATAGAACTGCAAGAACATTCAGTATCGCAATGCAATTAGCACAGGAAATGGGGATTCTTAATCAAGGAGACTTGGTAGTACAGACTGCTGGCACAGTGACAGGGATAAGTGGATCTACGGACCTAATAAAAGTTGGTTTAGTAAGAAAAGTTGTAACACGAGGAATTTCAATAGGAGAGATTGGTATCACTGGTAAAGCAAGAAATATAAAGACTAATCTTGATTTATCGCTTATATCTCCAGGTGAAATTTTATTTGTACCAAAAAATTTTTTAGTAGACCTACCTTTTTCGAAGGCTATTAGTGGAATAGTTACTGATGAATCTGTTGATGAATGCTATAAAATTTTCAAAAAAAATAATATCAAAATATCTACAATTTGTAATTTGAGTAGTGTCGAGAATCATGTTTTAAATGGAGATTTAATAACACTACAACTAAACGAGGGAGTAATTTATATGGGACAGATTGATGAAGATGAAGATGTTCTAGATAAATATAAATATGTCTAGGAATATATCTCTTCAAGAAGCCTTTAAAATGGCAGCTAAGACATTAGTTTCCAATAAGTTAAGAAGTTCTCTTACTATGCTAGGCATAATTATAGGAAATGCTTCAGTAATAACACTTGTTGGACTTGGCAGAGGAGCTCAAACATTAGCAAAAAATCAATTAAGTAATTTAGGGGCTAATGTATTATTTATTGTCCCAGGTAATAATGACACCAGAAGAAGAGGTATAACATTTCCCAAAAACCTAGTTTTAGAAGATTCAATTGCAATTAATAATCAAGTGCCAAGTGTAAAAAAAGTTGCTCCACAAATCTCTGCGAATGAAATTGTTCAGTCAAATTCAAAAAGTTTAAATATTTCAATTGCTGGTATTACACCAGAATTTTTAGACGTACGTAGTTTTGAAGTCGATGAAGGAAGATTTATTTCTAAAAGTGATGTTAATTCAGCAAGAAGTTTTGTAGTTATTGGGCCCGATCTTAAAGAAGAGTTTTTTAAGAATAAAAAAGTAATTGGAGAAAAAATAAGAATAAAAGATCATACCTATGAAGTAATTGGTATTCTTAAACCTAAGGGAGCCGTTTTTGGAAGTAATCAAGATAAAAATGCTTACATACCACTTACTACAATGGTCAATAGGATAACTGGGAAAGATCCAACTTATGGAATTAGTTTAAGTTTTATTAGTGTAGAAGCTATTAATAAAAATAAAACTAATGCTGCCAAGTTCCAAATAACAAATCTTTTACGTCAAAGACATAACATAATAAGAGACGATGATTTTGCGGTAAGATCGCAAGAAGATGCTTTAAATATAGTAACTAATATCACAAGTGGACTTACATTTCTATTGGCTGGTATAGGAGCAGTATCACTTGTTGTTGGTGGTATAGGAATAATGAATATTATGCTTGTTTCTGTTAGTGAGAGGACGGAGGAAATTGGTTTAAGGAAAGCCATAGGCGCGAAACAATCAGATATTCTTGTACAATTCTTATTCGAAGCATTAATTTTATCTAGTATTGGTGGCTTGGTTGGAACAACCACAGGCTTAACAGGTGTATTTCTTTTAGGAATAGTAACTCCTCTACCAGCATCTGTGGGATTAACAACTACAATTTCTACAATGATTATTTCAGGTTCAATAGGATTAATCTTTGGAGTATTACCCGCGAAGAGAGCCTCACAATTAGATCCCATTGTTGCTCTAAGAAGTTTGTAAATCTTTATAGGTTTATGATCAAATATTTTAAGGTTATTGAGATAATTATAAGTGTTCAATTAATAATAATCTCTACATTTATCCCTGTTTATCTATCAATACCTTTTACATCTAAAGTTTTACGTCCAATTGAATTACCAATTACTTGGCAAGTGCCAATTATAATCATATTAACCTTAATTTTTAGAAGAGATATAGTAATAAAAGCATTTAGTATTTATCTAATAATAGGTTTATTTTTTATTCCAGTATTTCATCAGGGAGGTTCATTAGGATATTTATTAACTCCAAACTTTGGATACCTGTTGGGAATGTATCCATTAATCACTATTATTGATAATTTAAATAGAAATAAAAAGATTAATTACATTAATTTTTTAAAAAATGGAGTATTAGGAATAATTAGTATGCACTTGATTGGGATGATTTATGTCTTTATTCAAACGGCTTATTATAAACAATCTGATCTTTTTTTCTATAGTATTGCAAAATATTCATTTGGAAATTTTGGATTTCATTTGTTAATGCTTACACCAATTACATTATTGATTAAACTAAAAAAAATGAATAATATGCGCTAAAAGAAATGTTAAATACTAAATATAGAAAATTTTATTTTATTTTAATATCACTAATTATTATCCTGTCTGATCAATATACAAAACATATAGTAAATAAAAATCAATCACTGATTAATAAAGACTTAATATTATTTAGCCTTGAATATGTTAAAAACTTTGGAGCAGCTTTTAACTTATTTAGTGGAAGTAGAATCTTCTTATCCATCGTAAGTATATTAATTACTATTATTCTTTTATACATTATCTTACGTGAAAATAAGATAAGTAATATAGATTTATTTAGTTATAGTTTTATTTTAGGAGGAACAGTAGGTAATGGAATTGATCGGATAATTAGAGGTTATGTTATTGACTTTATTAATTTAAATTTTATAAATTTTCCTGTTTTTAATATTGCAGATATATCTATAAATATTGGTGTTTTAATTATTATTTATAGTTT
>QCPW01000003.1 GCA_003209655.1 Prochlorococcus sp. AG-442-M23
ACTTACTTTAGCTGAACAGGGTATAAGAGTATTAATAATAGAGGCTGGTCCTCAAATTAATAGAAACGAAGCTAGTACTAGTGAGCCAAAAGATACTTTAAACAGATTATCAGGCATAGTTTCAAAAAAACACGCTAATCAAAGTCAGCACCCTGGTTATTGGAAAAACAACCCTGAATTATATTCAAATGAATTAAAGCATCCTTATAGCCAAGCAAAAAACAAGCCTTTCCTTTGGACTCAAGGGAATCAATTTGGAGGAAGATCATTAACTTGGGGAGGAATTACCTTGAGATTTTCTCCAGAAGATTTTCATCCTTCTCAAAAAGATGGATTCGGTCCAGATTGGCCAATTTCATATTCTGAATTATCACCTCATTATGATTTTATTGAAAAATTCTGTGGTATTTATGGACAGAAAGATGACATTAAACAAGTACCGAATGGTAAATATATTGGAGAAATACCTCTTACAAGTAGTGAAAAATTTTTTGGGAATCAAGTTAAATCAAAATTAGACTACCCATTTATTCAATCCAGAGGATTTGACCGCAATTGCTCAAGAAAAGAAGAGCAATGGCCAAAATCATCAAGTATAGGGAGCACGCTCAAAAAAGCATTAGAAACTGGAAATGTTCAGATACTTTCAAATCACTTAGTAGAATCATTCGAAGTAAACAAAATATCTGAGCTCGCTTCAAAAATTATCATTGTTAATCTGGAGAATGGTCAAAGAATATCATTAAAATGCGATTTAATTATCCTATGTGCATCAACAATATCTACACTTAGGATACTACTGAATTCGGAAACCAAATCAAACGCTTCAGGCTTTAAAGATACCTCCGAGAAATTAGGAAAATTTCTAATGGATCACATTTCTATCTGTAGATTTTTTTCAGTTCCAAAAACAATTAAGACAAAAGATATATCAAATTCTTATCCTGAGCTATCAGGAGCTGGGAGCTTTTTCATCCCTTTTGGAACAAACTTACCTAAACCTGAAAGTATTAACTTTTTAAGAGGTTATGGAATTTGGGGCGCAATTGATAGATTAGGGATTCCTAAGTTTTTGCAAAAAGATTTAAATTCTTCTATAGGTTTTCTAATCGCTCATGGTGAAGTGCTACCAAGAAAAGAGAATTCAGTAACGTTGTCTAATAAAGCAGATACATGGGGTATTCCTATCCCACATATAGAGTTCGAATGGAGTCAGAATGAATTAAAAATGGCTAAGCATATGGAGTTTTCAATCAAAGATGCTATCGAAGCTGCAGATGGGAAAATGCAAAGTATTGAAGAGCTTATAAAAATTCCTTACGTTGGTTTATTTACAAATAAATCTATTGCACTTTCAGAAAATCCTCCACCGCCTGGATACTATATTCATGAAGTAGGAGGAGCAGCTATGGGATTTAACGAGGAAGAAAGTGTGGTCAATAAATCAAATCAATTATGGAGATGTAAAAATGTACTTGTGCTAGATGGTGCATGTTGGCCAACCTCTTCATGGCAAAGTCCCACCTTAACGATGATGGCAATAAGCAGAAAAGCCTGTTTAAATATTAAAAAGAGTTAGAAGGTGAAAATATTTGATTTCTATTTAACTCTTTCACATAGTTATCATCGCATCCCTGTAGTACGAGAAAACTTGCTAAAGCAGAATTTATAAGCTTGTATTGGTCCCATGTAGGATTCTGTAAAACAAAATCTTTCATAGTTTGATATGTACTTTCTAAAAGTTCAGTTTCTAAAGAAACTTTAGATGTAAAAGAATTAACAGATTCGACCTGAATATCATCTTCTTGATTTGTTTGATTCATAAAAAAAATAACATTATCTAAACATGATTATCTATTTTTTTTTAAAAGTCAAAAATATATTTCTAGAAGTTATTTTTAATTATTAAATGAGACTCATGCTATAAGTTAATTTTCACAAAAAACAATTTTCAATATGGAAAATTGATAAAAACACTAAGAAAAATCAATAATTAATGTTGAAGTGCTGTTATTCTCAAGATAAGCCTTGATTACTAATTCCATGTGGAAATGGTCGTGGAAAACTAATTATTTAATGTGGAAAAAATGGCCTAAAATACATCTCGGCTCTTCTATAAAGAATACTTATATATTATTAGTCTATTGAGTCCAAGCTAAGAAAGAGACGCTTGATTCAGCCTTTTTCAACTGAATTTCTTAAGATTTGATCTTTATTAGGCAAGCGAAGCGTGACAGGTCCCAAAGGATGTTTTGAATTAGGATAAGTATTATGTTGGTGATGATGATGTTCGTCATGATTATGCTGATGTTCATGCACAGTTTTTTCAATTTGTTCTTTGCTATCAATTAAGATTTGGCCGTTATTTTCACAGGCTCCATTACATTCAGAATCGCATAAATCACAGCTTATACCTAAACCCTCTACATGGTCATGATGACTTTCTTGTACCATTCCAACCTCCTTTTCAAAGCCGAATAAATTTGATCTATATTTACAAGTGGAGCAATTCATAAAATTCTTACCCTCGTTATTAAGAATCTCATCAATCCTTTCTACAAAAGTATCAACTACATAAGACTGTGATGAAAGATATCTTGCATGTATAAATGAAATATGTGGATTATTAATCGCAACTAGTTCACTTTGCCTTTTAATTCTTGTAACAAGCACTCCTGAGAAAAGGAAATAAGGGAAAATAATTATATTTTTATAACCAAGTCTCGCAACATTTTTCAAGCCAGGTTCAACAAGAGGGAATGTTACACCAGAAAAAACTGTTTCCCCCCAACCTAAACCAATTCCCTCTACGATCATTCTCGTAATTTTTGAAACATTGGAATTTGCATCTGGGTCAGAAGAGCCTCTTCCTACAACAACTAATAATGATTCTTCAGGTTTGAGAGTATTATTTTGTTTAAATACATCTTTTACTCTTTCACAAGCTGCACTAATCATTAAATTATTAATACCTAATTCTCTCCCATAAATTATTTCAATACCTGTTTTACTTGAGTAGTTCATAAGCAAACTAGGTATATCATTTTTTACATGGCCAGCGGCAAAAAGCATTGCGGGTATTGCAATTACTTTTTTTATAGAATGATCTCTCAACTTATCTAGAGCATCAACAAGTGAAGGTTTGGCAAATTCTAAGAAACCATATTCAACTAATATATTTGGGAATCTTCTTTGAATTAGTTTAGTTAATTCTTGAAATTCAGTAATGGCTAGTTTATTTCTACTCCCGTGTCCACAGATAAGGATCGCGACCTTATTATTTAACTTCGAATCCAAGTTATCCAAAATTAAGATATTACTTATACCATAATAGTAAAGAACAATATTATGTAGTGAAAAATAATAATAACTTGCTTAAAGTTCCAAATATCAACTCAAAGGAAGCAAAATTAAAGAAATTAATTTATGACGTAGATGATTCCTTATTTAATGAGGATAATTATTCTAAGGAAAAATTCGAGCACCTTTGTGTTTGTAGTGGAGGTACAACTTCTAGCTGTGCAAAAAATGGTTTTACAACTCTTGATCTAAGAAAAAATCACAGCAAAATCCACCTAGATAGAAAAACCAATTTAGTAACAATTGGAGGTGGAGTAATAATGGGGGATCTACTAAATCATTTACAAAAACTTAATCGAAGTTTTCCAATCGGACTTTCTAAACTTCCTGGAGCAGGCTATATACTTACTGGTGGAGTAAGCCCGCTTAGTAGAACCTACGGATTAGCCATTGATAATATTGAATCTATAAAAGGTTTCTTGGGTAATGGCACATTTATATCTTTAAAAAAAAATCAAATAAATCCAGAAGAACAATTGATTTGGGAAGCAATTAAAGGGGCAGCGCCCTTCTTTTCAATTATTACCGAAATAGAACTTAAGACTATCCAATCTAATCCAATTAAGGTTTTGGAAGGATTTGTAGATCTAAATGAACTTTCAGAAATAATACAACTATCAGAGGAATTTCCAGAAAATATGAGTCTTCAATGGATTTATGCTCAAAAAATTTATATATATGTTTTTGCTGAACTCAAAAATAATTTAGAGGACAAAAGAACAGAGGAATGCTTAATGCTTCTTAAAAAATTTCCTACTCTAAAAAATAATTTCTATTATAGTTTTAACGAAGTAAATTTCTTCCCAAAGGAATTGAATTTATATGAGCTAAATGCGAACAACCATTCTGAGGTAATTAGTCTTCTTGGAGAAGATTTAAAAAATAATATCCCAATATTTAAAAAATGTTTGAAAGAAATAATGGACAATAAACCTAATAATTCCTGTTATGTTGCTTCTCAACAATTAGGTTGCAAAACTAAAAAGTTAAATCATGGCTCAAGCTTTTTTGTTCATAGAAAAAGTACTTGGAAACCATGGATTTATGCATCATGGAAAAAAAATGATCTTAAAGAAAAAGAAGTCGCTTTGGACTGGATTTATAAATCGTGGAGTAACCTAAAAAGGTTTTATCCAAATATTCACTTGGCCCAATTGCATAATCATTTAAATTCTCATCAAGAAGAACTTACATTAGCATTTGGAAATAGAATGAATGAATTAAAAACTTTAAAGAATATTTCTGATCCACAAGGTATTTTGCCTCCTTTATGAGGTAACTTCTTAAGTATTAAAGAAATGTACAATGTCAAATTTCTCAAGATATTTATCTAAAAATTGGTTAGATGATCCAAAGTCAAATATTCTCTCTGGCTTAGTTGTAGCTTTTGCAATGATTCCAGAAGCAATTGCTTTCTCAGGTATAGCTGGAGTAGATCCTAAAGTTGGCCTTTTTGGTGCATTTTGCTTATCTATAACAATTGCAATTGTTGGAGGAAGAAGGGGTATGATCACTTCAGCTACAGGCTCAACAGCTCTTTTAATGACTGGACTTGTTGCTTATGGAGAGTCACAAGCTCCTGGATTAGGAGTCCCATATCTTATTGCAGCTGGAATATTAACTGGAATATTCCAAATTCTTTGGGGATATTTAAGACTTGCCTACCAAATGCGATTCGTGCCAACAGGAGTATTAAGTGGATTTGTAAATGCACTGGCACTTTTAATATTTCAAGCACAACTACCTCAGTTAGGAATAGGGATTAAAGAATCAAAAGGATTATTTGAACAAACTATAAGTCAATATCCAGTTAACTCTCAGATTCCAGTAGTTTGGATTCTTGTAATCCTAGGATTAGTAATTATCTATGGGCTTCCAAAAATCACAAAAGTAGTCCCATCTCAACTTATAGCAATAGTAGTAATTACTCTTATAAGTATATTCTTTAATCTAGACGTCCCAACAGTTAGCGATTTGGGTAAATTACCTGATGGATTACCAAGTATTTCTCTTCCTTTTGGATCAATAGAAAATGGGAAAGTACCCTTTAGTCTTGAAACATTAGGGATAATTTTACCTACCTCACTTGCAATATCACTAGTGGGTTTAATGGAAACCTTTTTAACGCAAGACATTTTAGACGATGTAACTGATACAAGTTCTAATAAAAATAAAGAAGCAAGAGGACAGGGAATAGCAAATATTGTGGCATCCTTATTTGGTGGAATGGCAGGATGTGCCTTAGTTGGGCAATCTGTTATGAATACTGAAAATGGTGGTAAATCTAGATTATCAACCCTCTCCTCTGGAATATCTCTACTAATTATGATCATTCTCTTGAAGTCTTGGATTGGAGCAATCCCAATGGCTGCTTTAGTAGCAATCATGATAACGATCGCAATAAGTACAGCAGATATAAATGGATTAAAAAATATTAGAAAGATACCTAAAAGCGATACTGCAGTAATGCTTATGACTTTTGCAGTTACAATGCTTACAAAACCTCATAATCTTGCGCTTGGAGTTATTGCAGGAGTTGCACTAGCTGCAATTCTTTTCAGCAGAAAAGTCGCAAAAGTTATAAATGTCTCAAGAGAGAAAGTAAATAATTTGACTACCTACAAAGTAAAAGGACAATTATTTTTTGTAAGTAAGATTTACTTTTTACAAGGATTTTATATTTATGAACATCCAGAAAATATTGTAATTGATATGTCTTCAGCTCATATTTGGGATCAAAGTGGCGTTGTTGCTCTTGAGCAAATTATTAGAAAATTCCAGAATGGTGGTTCTAAAGTTGAAATTGTAGGATTAAATCAAGAAAGTCTTAACTTATTTGAAAGACTAGGTGGTATTCAAAGTGCTCATTGAAAAGTTTAATTAAGACTAACTTTTTGATAACAAAACCAAAGCCATTGCTGAAAAAGCAAATTCCTATGAGATCTCCAAGCGGTTTTTGAACTATTTAGATCAAAATTTTTAGGAGGGGGAACATCTCCCTTTTCTTTGTCTCTCTCAATTTCACTAATAATTCTATGCACCGTATATTCAGGATGACCTAAATGCATAAGTTGTTTTTGATCATTAGATTCAAATATTGTATATCCGACGTTTTCTCCATAAGCCAACAAATTCAATTTCCCTTCTTTTTGGGCCTTCTCCATCTCCAAATCTGGTAGTCCCGCGAATCTACTTTGAGGACAAATAAATTCATCATCTTGTGTACCCATCAAAGGGTGTCCAGGAACAAGACTTTTTAAAGGGAATACCCCAAATAATTTCCTATCAAAAACTTTCTTATCGACCCCTGCCAAATAAGCCAGTGCAAATCCAGCCCAACATAATCCAAGAGTACTCGCACAAGAATTTCTGGCTTCATTTACAATTTCCACAAATTCATCCCAATAGTTAACCTCCTCAAAGGCTAAGTGCTCAATAGGTGCTCCAGTTATGATGATTCCATCTAACGGTTCTGGATTATTTGCTTCTTCCCAAGTTATGTATAGATTATTTAGATGATTAAGATCCCATGTTTTATAAGAGTGAGTTTCAAGCTTTATCCAAACTGGCTCAATTTGAAGAGGAGATAAACCAAGTGGATGTAGTAAGTTAAATTCATACTGCTTGCCAAGAGGCATAATATTTAGAATACCAATCCTAAGAGGACGTATATCCTGTCTTTTTGCCAATTCTGGTTCAATCCAAGATATGTGATTTTTCTCGACATCACTAATCTTGTGATAGTTACTAGGAATTATTAAAGCCAATAAATCTTCTTCCTATGTGATTTGTGAAAGTGCTTGTTCGAAATCTGCTTTTATATCATCAATATGCTCAATTCCTACAGAAACTCTTACCATTGTGGGAGTAACACCTGCAGATAATTGTTCTTCTTCAGATAATTGCTGATGAGTTGTTGAAGCCGGATGAATTACTAATGTTTTTGAATCACCCACGTTAGCAAGGTGGCTCGCTAATTTTAAGGAATCAATAAATTTTACTGCATTTTCATAACCCCCATTAAGAGAAAACATAAGCATGCAGCCCATTCCCCTTCCAGTAGTATATTTTTTTGCACTTGAGTAATATGGATCAGATTCTAGGCCAGGGTAATTAACACTACTTACATTGGAATTAGAATCCAACCATTTTGCTAATTCAAGAGCATTAGAAGTTTGCCTTTCTATCCTTAAACTTAGAGTTTCCAATCCCTGCAATAACAAGAAGGAATTAAAAGGACTTTGAGCTGAACCCCAGTCTCTCAGGCATTCAAGTCTTGCTCTTAGCGCAAAAGCTATGTTTCTATTATCAGGTACTCCCAAAGATTTGCAGATATCACTACCGAAACCAAAAGCATCCCAATGAACAAGCCCATGATAAGCAGCGCTTGGCTCACTCATTAGTGGAAATTTACCATTTCCCCAATCAAAGGTTCCTGCATCAACAATAACCCCTCCTATACTTGTGCCATGTCCACCGATCCATTTTGTTGCACTTTCCACAACAATATCGGCTCCAAAATCAATTGGTCTTATTAAAGCACCACCAGCACCAAGGGTATTATCCACTATTAAAGGAATTCCATTTTCCTTCGCCAAAGCAGAGAGCCCCTCAAAATCTGGGATATTGAACCTAGGATTTCCCATTGATTCGACATATATTGCTTTGGTTTTATCATCAATTTTATTTCTAAAACTATCGATACTATCACCATCAGCAAATTTAACTTCTATTCCTAATCTTGGGAATTGTACTTTAAATTGATTATAGGTCCCACCATATAGAAAAGAAGTAGAGACAAAATTATCCCCTGCTGTCATGCAGTTCACGATTGCCAAGAATTGAGCAGCTTGACCTGAGGATGTTGCAAGTGCTGCCATACCTCCCTCCAAAGCTGCCATCCTTTTTTCGAAGACATCTGTGGTGGGGTTCATAAGTCGAGTGTAAATATTTCCAAATTCTTTTAATCCAAAAAGATTCGCGCCATGCTCGGCATTATCAAAAACATAGGAACTAGTTTGATAAATGGGAACTGCTCTAGAATTTGTGGTTGGATCAGGCACTTGACCTGCATGTAACTGAAGAGTCTCGAACTTTTGGTTGCTCAAAATTTTTAAATAATCCTATTATCTATTTAACTTAAAAAAGTCCAAAAAAAAAACAAAAAAAAGATAAATATTTATAAATCCTTTTTTAATGAAGGGTAATTATCTTTCATATATGTACTCAAATCATCTTTTATCGCAGATCTGAGTTTGTCAATATTTGCAGAATCTATTATTGGAAAAGTTTTATTAGCTTCAGGATCTTTTTCAGTAATTGATTTCCAATTCTTACCAACATCTTTTTCAGAGTTGTTTAGAGCATCCTCAAAATTGAAAACCTTATCGTTGTTTTTAGCGTCAAATTCGTTAAAAGCTTTATTTATGAGCTCCTTTCTATTCTCAAATAGATTTTTGGCTTTTAAAGTATCTGGAAGACCCATAACTGGTTGTAATTCCTTAAGAAGTGTAATTTCCTCTTCAATCAAGAGATTCCAAACACCATGTTTATTCTTTGGAAGATTGGAATTACTAAAAATATTAATTTCGTCGAGGTAAAAATTTAACCATAAATAATATGATTTTTCTTCAATATTTTTTTTAACTGATATCTTTTTATTTTGGATCTTTGGGAGTAACTTTTCTGCTTTCCTTAAAAACTGTCTGTCTTCTCTTTCTAAATTTATTAATCCCCATCTTTGACTGTAGTCCCATAAATCTTCGTATCTTGTTAAATCTTCTTGATTCCAACCAAGAGCTTTAAGTTCATGAGAACGATGTGATAATTCCTTTTTCAATAAACCTTTTAAAATCATAATAATTCTAACCCCGCAAACAAGATTAGTAAATAAATGAAGAACTTAACTTTTTAATAAATTAAATAAATAATCAATTATTAAAATAACTATTGATTATTTTCAATATATTGATATAGCTTGGATATTTTTTAGAAATTTGATTAATATATTCATTTTTTTTAATATCATTTTTCTCTTTGTTAATAAACAACTTCTTGTAAAGGTTTTCAATATCATTAAAAAGATAATCTCCTTTTAATTTTTCATTTAGTTCTAAAGATAATTCAGATTTCACAGATTCTTGGCAAAAATTAGTGATCTCTTCTGAACTAATCAAAACCTTATAAATTTCTTTTTTTTCTTCTGAATTAGCATTAAAGCATAAATAAATAAGATTAATCATTGAACAATTATTATTTTTGATTTTGAATTCTTTATAAATATCTGGCCAAAATTTTAAAGATTTTAGACCTTCTAAACCTCCTTGACTAAGAGAGTATTTATTACACCAATTTACAAATTCTGAGACATCTTTTGGACATCTTTTGAGTTGCAAAAGCATATCTGATAAAACTTGTCCTGCTTGAAAATTCCGTGTTGGTTTTCCTTCAGTTGGTAGAGTCATGCTCCCTAACACATCAGCCTTAACAGCATTTAATTGAGAAAAAGTATAATCTCCCTTTTCATAAAATTTATCATTAATTATTTCCTTTGCACTAATTATTTCTTCACCATAACCAAGTTCTTTCAATGAAAGATATTTATTTTCTAATTTATTTTCTTTTCTAACTTTTAAAGATACTGATGCAGCCTGATCTAAACATTGAGTTAACAAAATCGTATTAATGCTAGGCAGCATTCCTGGCTTATCGGAATGAAAGTTATTTACAAAACCTGCAAATATGGATGAGATATTTTTTATTGATTTTATATATTGACATTCAATATTATGAACTCCAGGAGAAACTTGAATTTTCGGCGACAATTGATTCAAAATGCGAGCTCCTATTAAAGCAGTTAGGGGATCAGGATGGCAGAAATTTGCAGTAAAACTATCATTAGGATTTCGTAAAGCTCCGTGACGATGAAATCCTGTAAAAAAAGCTAAATTTGGATATTTGTTACAGAGAATAAAAGGGTTTTTACTTTTATTGTCAACGCAAAAAGAACCGACGAGACAGCCAAGAACCACATTTTCTCTTTTTAAAGTTTTTCTTAGTTCTAAAGCATGTTTAACATCATCTTTTATGTGATTACTGTTTGAAGAAAGAATTACTATCTCACATTCCAAGAGAAGCTCTTTTAAATCAAAAGACTTTCCCCCCCCCCTCTGAAGAATAATGTCCCATTCTCTTAATCTTTTCAATAATCTCATTATCCATATCAGAAAGAACATCATTTGAGAAAGCACCTAACAAATCTCTGTCTTCCCTAGGAGCTAAGAGAATATTATTTGAATTTCCATGCATAGCACAGTTGTATGCTAATGATGCAGGATATAAACCAACACTGTAAAATCCAACTTTACTGTTCTCTATATCTTCAATCAATGAATAAAAATATTTTTCATCATTTATGTTTTCTATGAAATTATTCTTCATTTTTGGAAATTCTTGATAATTTTTTTTAATTTCTTACCCTTAACAACATTTTTCTACATTAAAGCAATTTTTGACCATAGCAAATTATTTATTGTAAATATTGAATTTTTTAATTTATAATTTCTAGAAAGAAATTTAATAAAAAGAGAAGTTATTATAAAAATGGAATATATGGCAAGTAATTTAGAGGTACAAAAACAATTAATTTCTTCTAAAAATATCTTATTTATTCAAGACATTGACGGGGTTTGTATCCCTTTAGTTAAAGATCCAATGACTAGAGAGTTAGAATCAAAATATATTTATGCAGTAAAAAGATTTGCCAAGGAATTCTTTGTATTAACATGCGGCGAACATGAAGGGCCAAGAGGAGTTAACAGAATAATAGAAAGGAGTTTAGGGAGCACTACTAAGCCTAAAAACAAAAAACTATATTTAAGAGGTTTAGCTGCCTGTGGAGTAGAGTATCAAGACAACAACGGGGAAATAAGTTTTGAAGGAGTCTCAAAAAAAGAACTAAATTTTTTATCCAAAGTACCTAGTTTAATAAGACCAAAATTTAATTTCATAGTTAAGAATATTTTTCCTGAACTTAGCCAAGAAGATATCAATTTTCACGCAGTAAAATCAATATGTGAAACGCGCTTCTCACCAACGATTAACTTTAATAGTCTATTTGATTTAGTACAAAAAGATTCTGATAAAAGAAAGCTTATTCAAATTAGTTTTGAAAAGATGATGAATGAAATCATCTTAAAAGCTGAATCTGAAGGCCTCAAAAACTCATTTTTCCTTCATATTTCACCAAATTTAGGGAATAGAGATGGTAGAGAAACAATTAAACTCTCTTCTAAAGATGATATTGGATCAACAGACATACAATTACTTATCAAAGGAGCAGTTAAAGATTCTGGAGTTTTATTTCTTTTAAATAAATTTATTGAGATTAAAACTGGCAGAGCTCCCTTTGGAACTAATTTTAATTTTAGAAATTCGCCAAAATCTTTCAGAGAAAAGATTGATTTATGCAAAAGATCTATTCACATAAATGATATGCCTTTAATAGTGGGAGTTGGAGACACCGTTACATCAAAAAAGAATAATGATGAGAAAAGTTATTTAAGAGGAGGAAGTGATAGGTCTTTTCTAGAATTTATACAAATATTAGGTAATGAATTTGGTATTAATAATAAAATCATTTTTGTGGATAGTAGTTCTGGTGAAGTTGAGAGACCCTCTACAAAAAAAACTGGTTTAATAGGAATTAGTGATCTTTATGACAACTTAAAGTTTGATATAGTTTTTAAAAATGGTCCCAAAGAGTATATAAGTTGGTTCATTGAACTTGCTAATAAGAGATCAAACTTTAAAAAAAATAGTTGACTTTTGAGTTTTCGAATGAAAATTTATAAATTATACATATGAAAGAAAAATTCCCCTCAATATATAAAGAACCTATAGAAACATTACAAATTAATATAGGTTATAAATGCAACCAGGCTTGTAAGCATTGTCATGTCAATTCAAGTCCCCTAAGGACAGAAAAAATGTCAAATAAAATCATATCTCTTATTCCAAAAGTAATTGAAAAATACAAAATCAAGACTTTAGATATTACCGGTGGTGCGCCAGAACTTCACCCAGAGTTTAAAAACCTTATAAATAGTTTGAGTACAAAACAAGTTGATATTATTGACAGGTGTAATTTGACAATTTTTTTTGAAGAAGGTTATGAAGATCTACCTCAATTTCTTGCAAAGAATAAAGTGATAGTTACTGCCTCTCTACCATGTTACGAAAAAAATAATGTTGAGTTACAAAGGGGTCTTGGGGTTTTTGAAAAAAGTATTAATGCCATAAAAATTCTTAATGATTTAGGCTATGGAAAGAAAGAGAATGGATTACAATTAAATCTTGTTTATAATCCTGTAAGCCCAATTCTTCCACCTTCTCAGGAGATATTGGAAAGGGATTATAAAAAAATACTATTTGAAAAATATAATATCGTCTTTAATAATTTATATACAATAACTAATATGCCAATAAATAGATATGAAGAATCTCTTAGAAGAGATGGGAAATTAAATACTTATTACAAATTACTAAAAGAAAATTTTAATGAGAAAAACCTAGAAAATCTTATGTGTAAAAAAACAATTAGCGTAAATTGGCTTGGAGAAATTTATGATTGTGACTTTAACCAACAGATAAATTTCCGAGAGAATAAGGGACCAAAGACACTTTTTGATCTATTGGATGAATCATTTACTTTTAACTATGGGGTAGCTGTAAAAGAACATTGTTTTGCATGTACAGCAGGCGCAGGGTCAAGTTGCGGTGGGACTTTAAGTTAAAACTTGCTACATGCAATTAGGACAAATAGCTCTTACATTTAAAGAGGATTCAATTAGTTTAAAACCATTAACTTTTGCTGCAACTTTGCCTGCTTCTAAAACTTCTTCATTTTCGAATTCTTCTGTTCTTCCACACCTAATACAAATCAAATGATGATGGTCAGGTGTATCGTTACTAAGCAATTCATATCTGTGTCCACCCTCACTTAGTTCTAATTCATGAAGCAAACCCATTTGTACTAAAAGTCTTAAAGTTCTATAAATTGTTGCTAGTGAAACTTTGGAGCTTGTTTTAACTAAATTTTCATGAACCTCTTCAGCGCTAAGATGCTTTCCTGAGCCAATATTTTCAAATAAATTAAGAACCTTTAGCCTTTGAGGAGTTAACCTCTTCCCATCTTTATGTAAACCATCGCCAAGAGGAGATGTAATGACATTGTATTGCGAGGATAATGACAAAATTAACCTATGGCTATTCTCAATAATAACCTTAGATGAGAGTAAAACAACTTTTTGATTTAAAATGTTTACTAAAGTTCTTCAAAATATTATGTTAAATGTATTCTTATATTTAAACGATGAATGATCAAGAAATCTCTTCAGATAAACTATCATCCAAAGTTAACGCATTGCTAATTATTGATGTTCAGGGAAAAATAATAAGACCAATTTTTAATAAGGATTCAATAATCAAAAACATCAAAAAGCTCATAGATGCCTACCAAATTTTGGAAGAAAACATATTTATATCTGAACAGAACCCACTCAGATTGGGGGTAACGATACCTGAATTATTACCCATGGCAGAATTTATAAAAATTGAAAAAATGGAATTCAGCTTAGCTAAATTAGAAAAATTTTTAAAAGAAATTAAACATAAGAAAGTTAATAATTTAATAGTTTGTGGGTTAGAAACGCATATTTGTATTCAACAAACAGTCTTAGATTGTTTACAAAAAGGATTTGAAGTTATTCTCATATCAGATGCCATGGGAAGTCGAAATAGTGTAGATCATGAAATAGCATTACAAAGGATGACTCAGAGTGGGGCAATCCTAACAACAACTGAATCAATAATTTTTGAATTTTGCAAAACTGCAGATAGAAAAGAATTTAAAGAAATTAGAAATATAATAATGAGGTAATGACAAATTGAGACTGGTTTGTTGTGTAGAGATAATTTAAAATTTTATTAGAGATAAATTTTTAGGGTTTATTTGAATATGAAATTACTTACTGAAAACTTCCTTCCGGCAATATCTATTTTTTTTATTGGAACTTTATTGTCGATAATAATTTCTAAACTTTCAAAAACTTTTTTTAAAAAGATCTCCAAAAGAACAAAAACAAATTTCGATGATTTTATTTTTGAGGTGATCTCCGGAATTATAAAACCTATAGGTTTCCTCCTCTCATTTTATTTTTCTATTGACTATTTTTTTGCTGATGAAATAACTTTTATCTCTGTCTTATTAAATATTCTGAGATTATTTATATTAATAATCATTATAAAAGCTCTCAACAAAGTTTTAATAAGATCCTTAACAGAATCAACATCGAAAATTAATGATTCCTCAATTAGTTCGATGGTATCTTCACTGACTCCTTTGATAAAAGCATTAACATGGACTAT
This sequence comes from Prochlorococcus sp. AG-442-M23, assembly GCA_003209655.1. Taxonomy (GTDB): domain Bacteria; phylum Cyanobacteriota; class Cyanobacteriia; order PCC-6307; family Cyanobiaceae; genus Prochlorococcus_A. Next base: position 14,788 of record QCPW01000003.1, read on the forward strand.
TGGCTCAATATTCTTCTTACAAAATATAGGTGTTCAAATGACTGCAATTTGGGCTTTACTAAGTGCTGGGGGTATTGGAGCAGGATTAGCTTTGAAAGATCCAGTTCAGGAGTTTTTTGAATATATAACAATTTTGCTCGATAAACCTTTTCAAAAAGGTGAATTTATAAAATCTGATGGAGTTCTCGGAATGGTTGAGAGAGTGGGAGTAAGATCCTCAAGGATAAGGAGCATTAATGGAGAAGTAATAGTAATGAGCAACAGCGCCTTAACAAATGGAATAATTTCAAATTACGCACAAATGGAAAAAAGGAGGTTAGTGCATAAATTGGGAGTAGTTTATGAAACCTCTCCAAAACTAATGAAATTGATTCCAATAATAATTAAAAAAATAGTTGAAGAGACAAAAGATGCGTCATTTGATAGATGTCATTTCACAGATTTCGGCGACTTCAGTCTTAATTTCGAACTGGTTTATTATATCCCAACAAATAATTATGTTGCTGCAATGGAAGCTCAACAATCTATAAATTTAAGAATTATTGAGGAATTTGCAATTAATAATATAGAGTTTGCATTCCCAACACAAACCTTAAATATTGAAAGTAACAAAGCCAAATGATCTACAAATCTCTTCACTTAAAATCCAGAGTTTTGAAGCCAACTCAGAATTATTTGCCTCATCACTAATCTTACTTTCAACTAATTTATGTTTTTTAAAAGATATAAGTTTATTACTTAAATGAACGTAACCAATATTATTAAAATTTGAATCAAAAACAATTTCAGAAAGAATCTTACCAGCATTTTCTACACTTTCAGAAATTCCCAAAATATTTTTTACTACTTTAGAAAAAATAAAATATCCAGAGAGATTAAAACGTTTGCTATATCTAAAGAAACCTAAATCATCATCTGGTATTACGAGACCAGGAGCCCAAGTAATTACAGAGATTTTTCTAGAGGATATTTTTAATTTTTTTACAAGTTCTTTAGCAAACAAAATATTACATAACTTACTATTTTTATAAGATTCATCAGCATTAAAATTTAAAAATTTACCAGTAACTTTCTTTCTAAAATCAATTAGATTATTTAGCCCTGCTTTCTTTCCTATATTTCCACCTGAGCTTTTAGGGTCGTGAACATCTGATGATGTAATAATGATTCTTGATTCTTCATTATCTCTAATAAAATCTTTTAAGACGTTAACCAAGTAAAAATGTGCAAGATGATTAACCGCAAAAGTTAACTCTACTAATTGTTTTGATACTTTAGGGTAAAAAGAACCTGTATATTGCAATCCTGCATTTAAAACAACAACATCTAAAAAAATCTTTTGACTATTAAAGTAATCTTTAATTTTTTTAATATTCTCTAAATCTGAAAGATCACAATTTTCAATAATATTTAAAGATTTACTAAGATAATTTTTATCAAAATATTTCTCAATTGTTTTGCGAAATTGATTCTTTCTAAATTCGTTTTTTATAACAACATATAAATTATTTTTCGTCTTTAGTAAGTTAATAATGGCAAAAAGCCCTATGCCTGAATTACCTCCAGTAATTAAAATATTTTTATTGTTAATCATTTAAAAACTTGAGTATTTTTTTATGATAAAAAAATATATTAGTTTTTTTTAATTTTGTAATCTTATAAATTATTGTTAAAACACTGAAAACTTAGTCACTAGGAATTGAGTAATTTGATTATTATTAATCTACTCTCAATACAAGTATTGGATGAAATATAAAATCCTAAGCGCAGAAATAATACTTTTTCCCATAGATTTCTTTAATCATAAGATTTATATTAAATGTTAAAAGAAAGCATGCCAGATGTTCTTGTTTTGGGTGCAGGGCCTGCAGGCATGGCAATTGCATCAGCTTTAGGGAAGGAAAAATTAGATGTTGAAGTGCTTTCTCCAAATGGACCAGATGAACCTTGGCCAAATACTTACGGTATATGGGGGAAAGAAGTTGATCAACTGGGGCTTCAAGATTTACTTGAATATAGATGGAAGAATACAGTAAGTTTTTTTGGACATGGCGCTTTAGAAGAACAGGACGACGAGAATAAAGCTACGGAACATTCACTAGATTATGGACTATTTGATAAGAAGAAACTCCACAATTTTTGGTTTAATGAATGCAACAAGTCTTTTATTAAATGGCATCAAGGATTTGCGAACAAAATACATTTTGAAAAATACAAAAGTACCGTAACGACAAAAGATGGTAAGACTTACTCTGCAAGATTAGTAGTAGATGCAACAGGATATGATCCTGTTTTCCTTAAATTAAAATCGTGCGGTCCTTTAGCAGTCCAAACTTGTTACGGGATAGTGGGTAATTTTAGTAAACCTCCGCTTAAAAAAGGGCAGTTTGTATTAATGGATTATAGAAATGACCATCTTAATGATGCGCAAAAAAAAGAACCGCCCACTTTTCTTTATGCCATGGATATGGGCGATGGAAAATATTTTCTAGAAGAGACATCTCTTGGTTTAGTGAATCCTCTAACAATGAAAAATTTAAAAGAAAGACTGGAGAAGAGGCTATCTTATCGAAATATATCTATCACAAGCATGCAACACGAAGAACTTGGTTTGTTTCTTCCAATGAACATGCCAATACCAGATTTTAAACAACAAATACTTGGATATGGTGGTGCTGCTTCAATGGTACATCCTGCATCTGGATACTTAATTGGTAATGTTTTAAGAAGAGCCCCACTTGTAGCAAAGGCAGTATCAGAAGCAATTAAAAACAAAAATCTTAGTACCTATCATATTGCCAGAAAAGGTTGGGAAACTTTATGGTCAAAAGAATTAATTAGAAAGAAATCACTTTACCAATTTGGATTAGAAAAACTCATGAGGTTTGACGAAAAACTATTGAGAGAATTTTTTGGCAGTTTTTTCCAACTACCCAAAAATCAATGGTATGGTTTTCTGACTGATACTCTCTCATTAAGAGAGATTGTATATGCAATGTGCATAATGTTTATAAAGGCTCCATGGAGTGTAAAGAAAGGTCTGATGACTATGCATGGCAGAGAATTTAAAATGTTACTTAGGATAATATTTCCAAATATATAGTTTAAAAATGAGAACTTTACTAATAAGTGGAGCCAATAGAGGTATTGGACTAAACATTGCACATAAAGAATTAAAAGAAGGAAACAGAATCAGTGTTGGCATAAGAGATTTAGAATCATTAAAAGGAAGCTCTATTGATCCAAATAAATGGCCAGAAGGGAGAATTATAATAAACCACTATGATGCATTAAAAAAAATTACAGCCGAAAATTGGATAAAAAATACAGTAGATGAATTTGGAGGATTTGATTCAGTAATAAATTGTTCTGGAGTATTATCTAAAGTCCCTTTCTTATTCAAAGATGGTGATGAAGAAGATATTTTAAATACACTAAATATCAACTTTCTGGCTATTTGGAATTTATGTAGGCTTTCTTGGGATCATTTATGTGCCTCAGGCAGAGGAAGAATTATCGTTTTGGTTTCAATGAGTGGGAAAAGATCTAAAGGGGATTTAGCCGCTTATTCTTCTTCAAAGTTCGCCCTGATGGGATTATGCCAAACCATGAGAAATAAAGGTTGGGATAAAAATATAAGGATTTCAGCAATTTGCCCAAGTTGGGTTAATACAAAAATGGCACGAAATATTTCTTCCCTGGACAAATCAAGCATGACACAACCTGAAGATATTGCTGAAATATGCTCAACTATTCTAAAGTTACCTACCCAATCAGTTCCATTTGAAATTGCCTTAAACTGTAATTATGAGGTTTAACCTAAATTGAAAATTAAGTAAGCCATTGAGAGCATTGCAATTGCTATAAATAAACCTTTTATTCGATTAGTTAACAACGAAAAAAGAGATAGATCTTCAGAAAAGTATCCACCAAAACTACCTGTAATAAATAATACAACCATTGGAAGAGATGCCATTCCAAAAGAATAAGAAATAGCTTTTACAAATGCAAAATTTAAATAATTAAAAATAAAGGAACTTAATAAAAACAATAAAAAAGATGCAAATAGAGTTATAGAAACTTCAGCATCAAGTGTGTGAGGTAAATTTCCTTTTAATTCAAACTGTTTTTTGCATTCAGATATTTGCCTTTTTGAAAGTTTTAAATATCCTGTTTCAGGAATTCTTTGGGATTTATATTTTCTTAATAACCTTGCTTCAAGTGTCTCAGGTTCCTTAGTCATTATAGAAGTTAGTAATTCATCTGGTTTGAGTTTTCTAATTTTCTTATCAAGATTATCTGTCTTACCAATACGATAAAGATCTCCGACTCTTATAAGGTAAACATATCCCGCCATTTGCGATGTAAGATTAATATTATGCCTATGTAAATAATACTAAAAGAATCAAAGAAATTTAAATTTTTTACAAAATGAGAACAGATATTTTATATTCATTTCGTAGATGCCCATATGCAATTAGAGTTAGATGGGCATTATTAATTTGCGAAATTAAAGTAGAAATAAGAGAGGTTGATTTAAAAAATAAGCCCTTAGAATTTATAAACAAATCAAGTACTAAAACTGTTCCTATTTTATTAAAAAAAAATAATGAAGTAATAGAAGAGAGTTTAGACATAATAATCTGGGCACTTTCAGAGTCCAAAAAAGATAACATGAAAACCCTTTATATTCCAAATAGTGAGGAGGAAGAAATTTTAGAAATTATTTCCGAAAATGACAATGGGTTTAAATATCATTTGGATCGTTTTAAGTATTCAGCAAGGTTCAATAAAAGTGAAGAAGATTATCATTTCATAGAAGCCAGGAAATTCATCAAAGAATGGAATAAGAAACTTATTAATAAAAAATGGCTAATAGGAGATAAACCTTCTATCGCAGATTGGAGTATTTGGCCATTCGTAAGGCAATTTAAAATTGCTTGCGAAAGTCAGAAAAAAATTAGGTACTTTGATGAACCAATAAAAGAGTGGTTAGATTACTTTGAAAAACATCAACATTTTAAAAATGTAATGCATAAATATGATCCATGGGAATCATCTTCTAAAAAAGATTATTTCCCTTTTAATTAGCTATCAAGTAATTTTCTTTTTTCAATAATTCTTGCTAATTCTAAAAAGTATCCTGCAGTTCTAAATTTTCCAATATTTTTCTCTTTAAATTCAAAATCACTTCTAATTTCTGCAGTTTCAGCCATAATTAAATCTAGTTCATTAAATCCAAGACTATATAATTCTCCAAGTTCAATCTCTCTACCAAGTAAGTGACTCCTAAACCATTTTTCCTTATTTTCTTGAGGTGGAATTTCGTATGGTGTATGGGACATTAATTAAGAAAAATATATTTTTATACTAACTTAACTTGTTATTCTCAACTTGTAGAAATCCTGTTGTTAAATATAAAGGCAACAAAAATAACAAAAAGAGTTATTAAGGCAGAAATCTCTGTCCAATAATCTAGTCCGATTTTTGAAATAACAAAGGGCGCTATTACAGTAAAGAAACCGCCTGATAATATTAGTTGAGCGAAAAGTTGCTTAGATGTAAAAATTGGAAGAGTTTTAGAAATATTTTTAGGATCTGCTAGCCTTAAAAGCAATAAACCGGAAGCAACTACACCTGTAGAATTTCCAAACTCTATTAAACTTTTCTCAAACCAGTAATCATCAAATATAAAGTATGCAAAATAGGCAATGCAAACTAAATTCCATAGTAAACCAAAAACAGTAAGCAATAATATAAGAACCCAATTTTCAAAAACAGTTGCAATATCTAAACTTGCCATTGCTGTAAAAATCAATAAATCTGTGGAGAGTATGCCAATTTCTCTCTGAAGGATATTAGAAATAAGATCTGTATTATTAGTTTTTTCTAAAATATATCTTATCAAAAGTGATCCAATAAGAATAAGAGGAAATACAGGAAGTGAAAGAATAATTTCTCTTGAAAATTCACCCAAGAAATTTGAAATGTATCTTAAAAACTGAAGAAGCAAGACCCCAAAAGTCAAGGCTAAACCCACAAAGCCAAGGTTTAAAAACAATACTTTTAAATCTGAAAAAAATTTTATTTTAAAATTTGAATTTGAATTTTCTTTTTTATCTATAATTTTCTCAGTATCTGAAAGTCTTAAAGTTCTTCCCAGAAATATAAAGATACTACCTAACAATGAGGAGGACAATAGTCCCATTGTTGCCATAGCCAAACCAAGATCTAATCCTTCGGAGAAACCTAACCTATTAAAACTCTCTCCAATAATAGATGCGGCTCCATGCCCTCCCTCAAAACCAACTTCAATTAAACAACCCATTAAGGGATTTATATCCATATGAGGAGATAAAAGATATTTAACAACCAACCCTCCAACAAAAAATTGGCCAAAACCTAAAGAAAGAGCTAGCAAAAACTGATTAAAAATAGGCTTCACTAAACCATTAATATTAGGTATTGGTCTACCTAGCATTAAAGTCGCAAAAACTAAAGACAAAAGAGGTGTAGGAAAATTACTCCAGACATTAGTAGTCTCTTTTGATAAAAAATGAATTAGACCGTAAGGTCCTATTGATATTCCAGCAATACCTGAAATAACTGCTATTGGGAGTCCAAATCTTTCTAATTGAACCGCCAGTTTTAATCTTCTACCAAAAATTAGTAAGAAAAATATTATTAAAAATCCGAAAAAGCTTATTAACAGTGAATTTGAGAAAATATCTTTATTCTGTAGGAGGGAAATTTCCAATTATTTGAAACTTAATACTTTACAAATTTAATTTAATAAATAAATCTTATCAAATAAAAAAGGCCTCAATAAGTGAGACCTTTAAATATTATTTGTGAGTTGAAATTTAATCTTTAAGAGTGACAGTAGCACTATCAATATTACTGATAGCATTTGTAACTCTCTTAAAGTCAAATCCTAATGCTCTTAATGCATGCCACAAATGACCTTGAATAAAGAAGAAGCCGAAATAGTAGTGTACATTTGCTAACCACGCCCTTGAGGTGTATTCACCGTCAGGAAGGTCAACAGTATCAACCCAATAAGGAGAAATACTAAATTTCAATTCAAGTGGTTCTCCAAAGAATTCAGTAGGATAAACTGTTGTATTAGCTGCACTCCAGAAGGCTGCAATAATAGCCATCCAGCCTATTCCTGCTAAAGACCAAGAGAGAACTGCTTCCGCGGAAAGAAGTCCTTTACCTTTGAATTTGGTATATTCTCCGACTTGCTTAGTAGCAATATGCCAAGCACCACCAGTAATCTCAACAAAAGCAAGGAAAGCATGACCACCCATTACTTCCTCGAGACTATCAATAGTTAAGAAGTCTGTTTGATGGTTCCAAATTTTGGCTAAGTTTAATTCATACTCAACCTGTCTTACAGAACCAATAGCTGGATCATAAATACCGTGAACACGTGCCCATTCAACAAAAGCAATAACTGCGAATCCAAGAATAATTAGATGATGACCAAGAATAAATGTCAATTTATCTGGATTATCCCATTCAATATTGAATTTTCTAGCTTTTGCTACTTCAGAGTCTTCTAAATTACCAGGAAGGAGCAAAGAATGTAAAAGTCCTCCTGCGGCTAAAACCATAGAAGAAACTAAGTGAACTATTGCTATCGCTAGAACAGGTTTAGTATCTCCCATCGCAACCCCATTAGCGTCAAACCCTATTCCAAGAGTTGCTAAATGAGGAAGAACGATTAGAGGTTGGTGTCCCATTGGGACGCTTGGGTCAAATCGTGAAAGTTCGAAAAGGGTGAAAGCACCAGCCCAGAAAACAATTAATCCTGCATGAGCTACATGAGCAGCGATAAATTTTCCTGAGCGATTTGCTACACCTGAATTACCAGCCCACCATCCGTAGGTAGTATCTGGATTGCCATAGGTTTGCATTTAGGAATTGATTAGCTTAAACGTTTTGAGAATACTTTATATTTCAGCAAAGAGTTGAATTCACAACAAAATTGTAAAGGTTGTTAATCCTAGTCATAAATACTTAAAGATAATAATGAAGGCTTTTAACAGTGTTGAAAAGATAGATTTAGTCTAAATATTTATTGATTTTATAAATGTTTTAACAAATTTCTTTTGGATTACTTCATCAAATATTTAAAAAAAAATCTCTCTTTGCTGACATTATTAATTCTTTATGTCATAAAAACATAAAAAATTATTGCCTCATTCTCAATCAATTACTAAAAATAAAATAAGACAACTCTTCTCATGACACTTTCCCAAAGAACTTCTAGACAAATTTCACTAGGAATGAAATCAGAAGGGCATTACAAAAAGGCTGCTAGAACTTATCGAAAATCAGAGCAATATACAAAAATGATTAATCTATATCCAATACTACAAAACACACTGATTGAATGTAAGGATGAAAATTTAGTTATCTAATATTTTTTTAAGGATATTTTTATATATTGTTGAATTGTTCTTATATTAATCACTAGGCTGCTTCTTTATCAAACTGCTTTTCGGAAAGATATTTATCAATTATCTTCTTACATAATTTTATATTATAGAGAGCTTCAGGATTCCAAGGTTTTTTTTGTCCATAAGGAGAGCTTTTCCAGTGTGTGCCAGGTTTTAAGAAACCATTCTCCCTAAAATAAGACAGTTTTATTTCAGTTGTACCTAAATTCTTAGCTGCATAATTAGAAGATTGCCATATATTCCCTAACATTGATTAAATAAATATTATTTACCCTTAATAACGTTTATCCTCTTATTTTGAAAGGGGGGGACTTTTAAATAATTATTAAATTGATAAGAACGCGGTTTTTATTATGAATGTTAATTAAATTTTTACTAAATTTAAAATTAAGAAATATTAAATACCGAATTATCATTTACAAAAATTTTATTAATTCCTTCTTTTGAATTTTTAGATAACTTAAATTCTAAATAATCTTTTGTAATGGATTCACTTTTAGAAAGATTTACCCATCCCTCGATCCATTGTCCACTATTAATTAATTCATTATTAGAAATCTTAAGGTTAATATCAGCATCAAGAACTGAAACCATCAAATTTTTTATTTGATCTTTTTCTTTAATCTTATTTAATAAAACAAAATGTCTTAATCCGTTTATAGGCTTATATGAAGTCCAAATACTTTTCATAATCTTCTAACTATCCACTTTTTTTTTTTCCCGTTTAGAAATAATCTTATACTCTTTTCTTATTTGATCTAATAAAACTTTTCTTTTACTTAAATAGGAAGCAGAGTCTTTTTTTGACAAATTATATCTTTCCTTCTTGGTCAGATTCATCCATTGATTCAAACTATTTTTATCGAAAGAGATAGTTTTTTTGTCTTTTAAAACTTTTTTTTGTCTTAAATCCTTAAGAAATAAAAAAAAAGATATCGTTATTGCAAATAAAAAGAAAATTATCATTATCTTATTTAGACCTTTTTAAAAGAAGATTTTTTTTTAGCCAATTATCTAACTTAATAGAATCATCAAGTGATATGGTCTCCTCCATATTTTTAAAATTATCTTCTTTGAAAAGCCTAATAACAAATTCATTTTTAACTGCTTCATCATCTCCAATCACAACAATACTTTTTGAGTTCAATTTATTAGCTTTTTTAAATTGCTTTGAAAATGATGATCCACTTAGATCTAATTCTGTTATCAAATCATAATTTCTTAATTTTCTAGATAATTCCATTGCCATAGTTTCAGCAAGAAAGCCTTTATTGACAATATAAATATCTGTAGCTCTACTTTCTTCAAGATCCTTACCCGATAATAGAATCAGTCTTTCTAATCCAATAGCAAATCCAATGGCTGGTGTTTCTGTTCCTCCCATTTGACTTATCAAATTATCATACCTTCCTCCTCCACATACTGTAGCTTGAGAACCTAATGCACCACTGGTAATTTCAAATGCCGTATGTGTGTAATAATCCAACCCTCTTACTAAATTTAAATTTTCGACAAACGGTATTTTTAGAAGTTTTAATTTTTCTTTAATAGTTAAATATCTCTCAAGACTCTTTTCAGACAAAAAGTCAAATAATCTTGGAGCATTTTCAAGAATTTTTCTTGTTTGAACATTCTTAGTATCAAAAATTCTTAAAGGATTCTTATCTATTCTCTTTTGAGAGTCTGCATCCAAAGAGTTTTTATTAACTTCTAACCATTTTAAAAATCCCTTTTGAAAATTTGACCTATCAGCATGATCCCCTAAGGTATTAATTTCTAGATTTAGTTCTTTTATTCCTAATTTATCCAAAATATCCCAGGCCAGAGTAATAATTTCAATATCACTCCTTGTAGTTTCGTAACCGACAAATTCAACTCCCAACTGATGAAACTGCCTTTGCCTTCCTGCTTGAGGTCTCTCATATCTAAACATTGGACCCATGTACCAAAGTTTCTGAAAAGGTTTATTTGATATTCCATTTTGTATTAACGCTCTTGCAACTGATGCAGTACCCTCTGGTCTCAAGGTACAGGACCTTTCACCTCTATCTAAAAATGTATACATCTCTTTGCTAACAACATCGGTCCCTTCTCCAATCCCTCGCATAAATAATTCAGTCATTTCTAGTATTGGAGTCCTAATTTCCTTTACAGAAGCCCTAAAAAGTATTTCTATTATTATTTTTTCAACATTTTGCCACTTTATTAATTGATCTGGTAAAAGATCGACTGTTCCTCTAAGATTTTTAAAGTTATTCAAAGTTTTAATTAATAATTCAGAATTTTTAATTTAAATAGAAATTAAGTTTTGTTAGGAATGCTTATGTCATAATTTAATTTAACATTCATACAAAATATTGGGAATAACTAAAAATAAAGAGAGTCAGCATTGCGGAACAAAACCAAAAAAAATTGCCTTCGGCATTGCTCCTTTAGGTATTGTTTCAATTGGAATAGTTCCTATGGGTGTTATTAGTATAGGGGTAGTGCCAATGGGTGTTTTTTCTTTTGGTGCTGTTGCTATGGGGATAATTAATTTGTCAGTAGTTGGTATGGGGATAATTTCTGCGGGAATAACAACTATGGGTGTATGGGAATATTCTCCTAAATCACAAAGCCATAATCATCAAAGTCACACTGAGAAGATTTCGAATATTAAAAAAAAGAATATGATTCCAGGCCTTTTTAAGACAAAAGAGGAGGCAGAAAAAGCTGCTCAAGAATATGGATGTTCAGGCGCTCATAAAATGGGTGAAAAATGGATGCCCTGTAAAATGCACTAAAGATTTAACTAATTTACAAAAGCTGAAATATTAATTTAATATCTGCACTTTAAAATCAAGACTATTTGCTTCTTCGATTGTTAATTTTTTAGCCCAAGCTCCTTGTTCAGGATTATTCCAGCGAAATCCTGCATTCTTAGCTAATGATCTTTCTTCATAGCTCACCAATGCCTTATATAAAAATCTTGGTTCAGTCGCTTTTATAAGAAGTTGTTCTAAATTCTCACATTTTTTGAAGACCTCCGAAAGATAAAAGCAATCAGACAAGGCTCGATGTAAGCTCCAAACTGGGATTGAGAAAGACAGCGCAAGATCAGTAACTGATGGTCTATTTTTTAAGTTTTTTTTGAATGACCAATTAATATCCTCTAAACTACAAATCCATTTTTTTTCAAGCTTAGGCAATCTACCCTTTCCAAACCACTTTTTGTCAAATTCAACATTATGAGCAACTATTAAATCTGAACAATCCACAAGTTTCAAAAAGAAATTCAAACCATCCTCCCAAGGTTGTTTAATATTAGTAACTTCTGCAGATATCCCATTAACATGTTCAGCTTCATTTGAACTAACTGGGAATAAAAACGAAACCTGCGAGAGGACTGATTTAGAAGTTACATTAAATAAAATGCAACCTATCTCAATAATTTCATCTTTATTTTCATCTAAACCAGTAGTTTCAGTATCAAGAATTAAAATATTTTCTATTTTCTTCTTTTGATTATTAATTTTGGAATTTGATATTGATTTATTTAAAAAAATTGGTTTCTCATTATTATTATTTTTAATCTCATTATTAAGAAAATCCAATTGATTTAATTTTTTTTTGTTAGGTAGTTCCAATTATCAAAAAAACTTCTAATATATTTTGACGCATTTAATATTTTTTTCTTTTAAATTAATAATAATTAAACAATTAATATCTAGAAAATAAATCTTGTTAGAAATTAAGCTAATAGATTTTGAAAAATAAATATAAAAATGACTTTCACAAAATATCAATTTAATAATTACTGCTATTGGCCTTCAAATCCAAAAAAAATTATAGAATTTATTGGGGGGAGTTATCTAGCATCTAAACCAGATTTAACTTACAAAAGATTTATAGAATGCTTAATAGATAAAAACTATGCAGTACATGCTTATAAATACAATCCTCAATTTGATCACCAAGAACTAGCAATAAAAGCATGGAAGGATTTTAAAAATTGTCAAAGATCCTTATCAAACAGGATAGGGATTTCAATTCCTTCAATAAGAATTGGGCATAGTCTTGGTTGTAAACTTCACTTAATTTCTCCCGATGGAGGTAGGAATTGTGAAAAATTCATATCAATAAGTTTTAATAACTTTAGTGCTAACAGATCTATTCCATTCTTAAAAAAGATTTCTCAAAAATTAGAATTCAATAGTGAATTCAGCCCAAGCCCAGAAAGAACTTATGGAATAATCAAAAAGACTTATAATCAAAAAAATAATTTTCTAATAAAATTTAACTCAGATGAATTAGATCAAACAGATAAATTACTTTCTTGTCTAAGAGCAAGAAAAGAAGATAACTCCAAAGGAATAAAGCTTAAAGGGACTCATACTATTATTGCTAGCGCTGGGCTTAGAGAGAATTTATTAGGTGATTGGGCTGACGATGATTTTAAAAGATCTACAATTAAACAAATATCTAATTTGATTGACAAATCAATTTAAGATATTTCCTTTAATTTTTCTAAAACAGAACTATCTTCAAGGGTACTTATATCTCCACTTATCTTTTCGCCTTCTGCTAGAGACCTCAAAATTCTTCTCATTATTTTTCCACTACGCGTTTTTGGAAGAGAATCTGAGATTATTATTTTTTCTGGTTTAGCAATAATTCCAATTTCATTAACTACATGTTTTTTTAATTCCTCAACTAATTTTGAAGAAGTATTTAAATCTTTTTCCAAAGATATAAATGCAACTATAGCCTCACCTTTTAAATCATCTTTTCTTCCAACAACAGCTGCTTCCGCAACTGATTTATGACTTACTAATGCAGATTCTATTTCCATAGTTCCCAATCGATGTCCTGAAACACTTATAACATCATCGACTCTTCCCATAATCCAAATATATCCATCATTATCAATCCGAGCTCCATCTCCAGCAAAATAAACATTTTTTTCGCCTTTAAAAGAAATATATTCCCAATAACTCTCTAAATATCTTTGAGAGTTTCCATGAATTGTACGCATCATTCCAGGCCAGGGTTTTTTAACAATTAAATATCCTCCCTCATTTTTCGCTACCTTTTCTCCTTTTTTATTTACAACTTCAACCTCAATTCCTGGTAAAGAGAATGTCGCCGAACCTGGCTTTGTAGCCACGGCTCCAGGTAAGGGGCTAATCATCACACCACCAGTTTCAGTTTGCCACCATGTATCTACTATCGGGCACTTATTATTACCTATTACATCCATATACCAAATCCATGCTTCAGGATTAATTGGTTCACCGACTGTACCCAATAGTCTCAAAGATCTTAAATCGTATTGATCAGGAATTTCTCGTCCAGATTTCATGAATGATCTTATTGCCGTAGGCGCTGTATAGAAAATTGTAACTTTATATTTTTGTATCACTTCCCAAAAAGCCCCTAGATTAGAAGCTCTTGGAACACCCTCAAACATAAGCGTTGTTGCACCATTTGATAAAGGTCCATAGACAATATAACTATGGCCAGTAATCCACCCAACATCTGCTGTACACCAATAGACATCATCATCTTTTATATCAAAAATCCACTTAAATGTTAGATGAGACCAGAGATTATAACCAGCAGTAGTATGAACAACCCCCTTTGGTTTACCTGTAGACCCTGAAGTATACAAGACAAATAATCTATCTTCGCTATTCATAATTTCAGGTTCACACCAATCTTTCTGATCTTTTAATAATTCGTGCCACCAAAAATCCCTATTATTTAACATCGAAATATTTTTTTTAGTTCTTTGAACTACAACAACTTTTTCAACAATTTTATTTGCCCCACTTTCAATTGCTGCATCAACCGCTTTCTTAAGCTCAATCACCCTATCTTTTCTAAACCCACCATCTGCAGTAATAACAAATTTAACATTACCGTCAATTAATCTATCCTTTAAAGCCTCTGAAGAAAAACCTCCGAAGACAACTGAATGTGGGGCTCCGATTCTTGCGCAAGCGAGCATAGCAAACATCGCCTCAGGAATCATTGGCATATAAATACATACCAGATCTCCTTTTTTAATGCCTAAAGATTTCAAAGCATTCGCAGCTTTGCATACTTCATTAAGAAGTTCTTGATAAGTATATTTCCTATTATCTCCAGGCTCACCTTCCCATATAAGCGCTGTTTTATTACCAATTCCGTTTTTGATATGTCTATCTAAGCAGTTATATGTAATATTTAATTTTCCTTCCTTGAACCATTTAAAAAAGGGTGCATTTGTGTTGTCTAAAACGGTTTTGAATGGTTCGAACCAATCAATTTCCGAATTTGCAAATGATTCCCAGAATTTTATCGGGTTCTCTAATGATTCTTTTTTTAAAAGTAGTAATTCCTGAAAACTTTTTATGTTAGCTTTTTCTGAAAATTCTTTAGGAGGTGCGAAGAGTCTCTTTTCTTCAAGAATATTGTTGATTGAATGTTTTTTATCAAGTTTCATTAGATGAATGTATTCACAATTATTTATCCAAGTTAAATTATAATTTTACAAATAAATTAAAGTATTTTTAACTACAAAAATTTATTTTTTGATAAATCTAATAAAGACGGCTTAGGACGAATTCAGGCAAAGCTAACAAAGCCCTCTTATATTCTGAATCTGGGAGCCATAATATAGCCTCCTTTGAGAGAACAGCAAAATCTTCAGCTAATTTTCTAGAACGTTTAATAGCTTGAGAGTTCATAATTATATTCAAAGCATTATTTAAATCTTCCTTTTCAACAAGTTCCCTATTTATTAAAACAGATAAATTTTTATTTTCTTCTAGAGCATATAAAACAGGAGCCGTAAGGTAACCACTCGCAAGATCACTTACCGCTGGTTTTCCTAATTGTTTATCATTACCTGTGAAATCGAGGATATCATCAACAACTTGAAAAGCTAGTCCAATATTCTTGCCAAATTCGTATAAACAATTTAATTTATCATTTTCTAGATTAGTCAATACCCCAGATGCTTTTGTACTATTAGCAATTAAAGAAGCAGTTTTACAATAACTTTTATTTATGTATTTAGAAAAAGTTTGCCCAGAATCAAACCTATTTAAGTTTTGTTTTATTTCTCCTTCTGCTAAATCCATTATTACCCTACTAAGTAATTTAACTACCTTTACATTATCTAAGTTAGCTAAATGCCAACTTGCTTGAGCGAATAAAAAGTCCCCTGCAAGAACAGCTACTCTCGTGTTAAATCTACTGTGGACAGTATCAACTCCCCTTCTTGTTGATGCTTCATCTACAACATCATCATGTACTAAAGATGCTGTATGAATCATTTCAGTAATCTCGGCAAGTCTTTTATGCTTAGTTGTTAGATTAAATTCTGGAGAAATAGCTTTTGAAACCAATAAAACAATTCCAGGTCTTAATCTCTTTCCTCCTGCACTAAATAAATGTTCTGCTGCAGCTTGAAGGATTGGATGACCTGCTCCTATCAAATTTTTCAGTTCGAGAATAAGATCATCAAGATCATTTTCAACTGGTTGTAATAGTTCTGTTACTGTATTCATGATTGACCTCTTACATATACTAAAGAATCAAGCATTGCTTCGGAGGTTAACTAACCTAATTTCTTTGTTAATTTGCAACCAAAATTTTACTTTCAAAGAAAATTCTTCACTTTTTGAGGTAACAAAGAACCTCACATTTTCATAAGAAGTATCAATATAGCTATCATTTTTTAGAATCCGGAATGAATCATTAAATTTATTTACTAAAGCAACTGAGGGATCAATAATTCTTATATTAGAAGGCATTTTATTTTTTAAAACTTTATAAATCAAAGGATAATGGCTACATCCTAGTATTATTTCTTCAATATCTTTATTTAATAAAGGATTAAGATATAAATCCGTTAGATAATTTAATTTGTTAATGTTAAATTTAATTTTTTCTATCTCTGATACAAATTCAGGACATTCTTGCTGGTAAACTTTTACATTTTTTATTTTAGATTCTATTGTTTTTTTATAGTAAGAGGTTTTGATAGTTACCGGGGTTGCTAAAACACCAATATTTTCTTTAGTTATTATTCCTGGAACCGAATTAATTAGATCAAAAACTGGTATCCTCAGAAGATTTTCTAAAATGTCTAAAGCGCATGCATTTGTTGTGTTGCAGGCTACTAATAATGCATCCAAATTATAATCTTCAAACCAATTACAAATTTCTTTTGCAATTGATCTTATTTGTTCAAAATCTTTATTGCCATAAGGCATTCTTTTTGTATCTGCCAAATAAAAAACCTCAAGATCCCCTCGGGTCTTAAGTAAAGATTTAAGGATAGTAAATCCTCCTATACCACTATCAAAAATTCCTATTTTAAGTTTCATCCTGCCTTAGAAAGATATTCAAGGATTCCTTTTGTAATTGCATAAGCTATTCTTTTACGATGGATTGATTTTTCAAGCCTTCTAGCATCCAATCTTCCTGTTAAAAAACCTATCTCTACAAGAACTGCTGGCATATCAGTATTTTTAATTACGAAAAATCTACCTTGTCTTACTCCCCTATCTGGACTTCCAGGAGAAACTTTAAGGATTTGCTTTTGAATTTTTTTCGCTAATAATCTACCTCTCCAGCCCGAATAATAAAAAGTTTCTAATCCGTTAATATCTCTTCTTTTACCTCTTGAAGCATTAGCATGAATACTCACAAAAATATCAGCATCAATTCTGTTAGCTAATGAAACTCTTGGAGGCAAATCCAAGTCAACTTCATTAGTACGAGTCATTCTTACATTTACGCCTTTTTCAGATAATAAATTTTTAATTCTTTTAGATACATCTAGTACCACTTCTGATTCTCTTAAGCCACCTATCCCGATTGCGCCTGGATCTGGACCACCATGGCCTGGATCTAAGACTACAGAAAACTTATTTCTCTTAATATCCGGCAATTGCAAAAACTCATAATTTCTATTTCTTGTGTTAACAAGCTTTTTATTATCCTTAAAATTGAAATTGGATTTAGTAACGAGACCTTCACCAATTTTTTGAAATGAATTTTTTGGTAAAGAAAATAATTTAATTTTCCATCTGTTTTCATCTAACCCTACTAGCCTCCAGTAAAGAGGTTTCAAATTAGTATTAGCAGAAAACTCAATGACTAATCTAGTTTTCCCTTGAATTGGTTTACCCAATCTAATTTCTTTAATTGGCCCATTTCCCTTTATAGTTCTTGGATTTTTCAGTTCCCCGGGGAAATCTATCCAAAACCTATCCCCAAAATAATCCCCCCCTTTTTGAAAGTAAGCCTTTAATTTTGAGTTAGATTTAGTCCTTAATTCTAAAACTCCATTAGAATTTAAACTCCAAGCAGCAAGTGCACTGGACGATTTGGCTGGAGAAATATTTAAATTAAAAAGTAAAAATATTGATAAATATCGAAAAAGTTTATTAAAAAAAAACTTTGACATTATTCTGCAAAAAGTTTCGTTTTTCTATGTTTTAAGCTTGGCATCTGCTCTCTTATTTTTTTAACTCTTTCTCTATCCGCAGGAGCTATTGCTGCACCCTGAGTTTTTCCTGCATCAGACAAAACAGTCCCCCAAGGATCTATAACCATCGCATGTCCATGACTTTGCCTTCTACCGTAGTGAACTCCTGTTTGAGCAGGTGCCACTACATAAGCAGTATTTTCTATCGCTCTTGCTTGAAGTAGAATTTGCCAATGATCTTTTCCTGTGAAAGCTGTAAATGCCGCAGGAATCATAATAAGTTCAGCACCATTTGATGAAAGGTTTCTATAGAGTTCAGGAAATCTTACATCGTAACAAATAGATAGTCCTATTTTGCAGAGACCTGGAACATCAATAACTGGAGGATGTACCTTCCCAGATAAAATAGTTGAAGATTCCTTATATAAGTTACCATCTGGCAAATCAACATCAAAAAGATGGATTTTGTCATATTTTGCTAAAACCTGTCCATCTTTCCCATAAAGAGCCGATCTATTAAAAGTATGACGATCATCTCCTGCAGGAACAGGATAACCTCCGCCTAAAAGAAAAACTTGATATCTCTGAGACATCGTTTTTAAGAAATTATTGCATTTTATTGACAAGTCAGAAGCCAGCCTTAGTTTTTCATTATCTTCTCCTAAGAATGCAAAATTTTCAGGTAATCCAATTAATTCTGAACCCCTTCTTGCAGCCAATTCAATCTGTTCCTCAGCTTCAGCAAAATTTGCTTCAACATTGGAAGTGCTTGTAATTTGTAAAGCAGCAACTAAAAAATCAGTCAAGATCCTACTCCAAGATAATAAATGGTCAAATTACGATGCACGAATTACACCTCTCTCAACTTGAGTAGGAACAATATCTAAACAATCAAGTTCGGAGCAACATTTAAAATCATCTTCATAATCACCAAGACTTGTCAATCTTTTGCCATGAGTTGCTGTCTTTAGACATCCTAAGATATCATTCTTCCATACATCCCAAAGAGCCAATGAAGCCTGTAATTCATCATTAGAGATATTTACCTCATTAATAAAATTTTTTTTAATATAAAAGGCTAAAGCACCTGCAGCTAAAGAATCCTCCAATGAATAAGATCCTTCCCATCCACTACCAAGTATTAGTACATTTTTTTGGTTTAAAGACATTATCCTTTCTGCAACGACTCTTCTATTTGGGAGAGCCATTGCAAATAAATATTTTGCATTTTGAACTTTTTTTAATGATCTAGTGCCATTTGTTGTACTCATAAATAGTCTTTTACCCTGAACTTTCTCTTTAGTTACAGATAATGGGGAATTCCCTAAATCAAAACCATCAATTTTCTTTCCACCTCTTTCAGCAAGCATTAATCTTTTATCAGCGTCCCACCTTTTGGCATTATCCTTTAATAATCCTAAATCAGAAAAGACTTGAATCGAATCTGCACCGTTTTTCAATGCCCAAGAAATTGTTGTTGTAGCTCTTAAAACATCAATAACAACAGCGATATCATAATCCGTTTCTGGAACATCATTCGCAACATGGTAATAGGAAAGATTAATAATTAAGATTCCAAATCATTTTTAATTATAGAAAACAGTTACTTAACTTTGAATAATTTTTTTTAAAAACAAACTTATTGATACTATATACCTATGAAAAATTTATAAAAAACAACCCAATTTATTAATTTGAATACTAATCATGTCCGCGCCGTCAAAGGTGGAAGCAGTTTACAAGGAACAATAAAAGTACCTGGTGATAAATCAATCTCGCATAGATCTTTGATAATTGGAAGTATTGCTGAAGGCGAAACAAATATTGAAGGGTTTTTGTATTCTGAAGACCCACTTTCAACTGCTGACTGTTTAAGGAAGTTGGGTGTTTGTATTCCTGAAATAAAAAAGGATAATTCTTTTACTGTAAAAGGTTTAGGGCTTGATGGATTTAAAGAACCAAAAGAAATTCTTAATTGTGGCAATTCTGGTACCACGATGAGATTATTAATGGGGCTTTTGGCAGGGCAAAAAAGTAGGAATTTCATACTAACTGGAGACAGATCTCTTAATGAGAGACCGATGGGAAGAGTTAGCAAGCCATTAAGGCAAATGGGGGGAGTGATTTATGGAAGAGAAAGTGGTACAAAAGCTCCAATTTCAATCACTGGGAATAAACTAAAAGGTTGTGTGATTGGAACTCCTGTAGCAAGTGCTCAAGTTAAGTCTGCAATCTTGTTAGCAGGGTTAACTGCGTCTGGGACTACTTCAGTTATTGAGCCTGCATCTTCTAGAGACCATACCGAAAGAATGCTTAAAGCATTCGGAGCTGACATTAATATAAGAGGCGAATTAGGAAGAAATATAGTAATAAAATCAGGAAACAATCTTACAGGTCAAGACATACTTATACCTGGAGACATCAGCTCAGCGGCTTTTTGGATGATTGCAGCATCAATAGTGCCAGAGTCTGAGATTATTCTTGAAAATGTAGGACTTAATCCAACCAGAACAGGGATATTAAAGGTAATGGACGAGATGGGATGTAACTATAAAATATTAGAAAAATCCACTATCGCAGGAGAACCGATAGGTTCTATAAACATAAAATATGTAAGTAATTTGAAACCATTTAAAGTAGAAGGTGACATCCTTCCCAAACTCATAGATGAAATTCCAATACTCACAGTTGCAGCTTGTTTTTGTAATGGAGTTTCAGAAATTAAAGATGCGAAAGAATTAAGAGTTAAAGAAACAGATCGATTAAAAGTTATGGCAAGGCAACTTAAAAAATTTGGTGCAAATATTTTGGAAAATGAGGACGGTTTAATAATTACTGGAGATTCAAAATTCAAGTCGGCTGATGTTGACAGTGAAACTGATCATAGAGTCTCAATGAGCCTTGCAATAGCTGCACTTTTAGCTAAGGGTTCCACAAACATTAAAAGATCAGAGGCTTCTAAAGTATCTTATCCAAATTTTTGGGATGATCTCAAAACATTAATTAATTAATCCAAAAAATTTCTTGTCAGAATTAAAAGAGTTATTAACTAAGGACGGAAGTATTTCTCTGAGGAGTCTTTTTTTTCAAGAAAATTTTCATTGTCTTGAAGGGGCTCTCAAAGAAACTGAAATCAAATTCACAAATCCTTCAGATTTAAAAAGATTTAAGAATAAGTCTCTAAATGTTTTAGATATTTGCTTCGGTCTAGGGTACAATTCAGCTTCATTATTTAGGAACTTAATTAGACAAAATACTTTTTTAAATTCTTATGCTTTGGAGATTGATGAAAAACCTTTAGAATATGCACTTAAAAACAAATTATTTCGTAATCTATGGGATCCTAAAGTTTTAAGAATATTAAATTCTTTATTTCAAAATTGTGAATATAAAGATCAATTTTTTGAATGTAATATTTTATGGGGTGATGCGAGAAAAACAATTAACGATATTCCAAAAAATATCAAATTCGATTTAATTTACTTAGATGGATTTTCTCCTCAAAAATGTCCGCAAATATGGTCAGTAGAATTTCTTGAAAAGGTAATTCAAAGATTAAATACTAATGGATATTTAATAACTTACTCTTCATCAGCGGCTATTAGAAAAACATTAAAAAATTTTGGTTTGTGTATATTTAATATAAAACCAATTTTAACTTCTAAAAATTCATGGAGTAATGGGACAGTTGCAATAAAAAAAATTTCCCAAGATCATCTAAATAGTTTTTTAAACTTTGAAAAACTATCTTTGATGGAAGAGGAACATCTATTAACTAAAGCGAGTATTCCATATCGCGATCCTTCTTTAAATTCAAATACAAAAGATATTATTCAAAAAAGAGTCCAAGAGCAATTATTCTCTAATCTCAAGACTTCAAAAGAATGGAGAGAAAAATGGGGAATGACGAAATAGCTCTTAAACAGTAAAATTTAAATAAAATATCATAAAAAAATATGCTAACTGTTGCGATTTTAGCTGCAGGTAAAGGTACTAGGATGGCGAGCTCAATGCCCAAAGTCTTACATAAATTATCTGGGAAAACTCTTCTTCAAAGAGTCATAGACTCTTGCAACAAATTAAATCCAGATAAGATATTCATCATAGTTGGACATAAATCTAAGGAGGTCGAAGATTCAGTAATTAAAAATGATAATATTCACTTTATTTTTCAAAATCCTCAAAAAGGAACGGGTCATGCAGTTCAAGTTCTTTCTAAGCAAGTAAAAAAACATGAAGGCAAATTAATGGTTTTAAATGGAGACGTACCACTTATCAAATCTGAAACACTTAAAAAACTTATTAAATATCATGATTCAAAAAAAGCAGATGTTTCTTTAGTTACCACAAAGAAAAAAAATCCATATGGATATGGGAGAGTATTTACCAAAGATAATTTAATTGAAAGCATAGTTGAGGAAAAAGATTGTAATAAAAATCAAAGTTTAAATTTACTTATAAATGCTGGAATATATTGCTTTAATTGGAAAAGTTTATCAAAGATAATTAATAACTTAAAAAGTAATAATAAACAAAAAGAAATCTATCTAACTGATACTATTTCCTTAATGAAAAATTCTTATAGCTTTGAGGTTGAAGATAATAAAGAACTTCAAGGAATAAATAATAGAGTTCAATTATCCGAATGCGAAGAAACTATTCAAACCTTAATTAAAGAAAAACATATGATTGGAGGGGTAACTTTTATTAACCCAGCGAGCTGCACAATAAGTGAAGAGTCAATAATAGGATTAGATGTAATAATAGAAGCTAATACACATATAAGAGGAAACTCTAAAATTTCTAATAATTGTAAAATTGGTCCAAATTCTTTCATAAAAGATACCATCGTTAATGAAAATTGCGAAATTATAAATTCAACTATTTTTAATTCCAAAATTATGGACCATGTCAAAATTGGTCCTTATAGTCACATAAGGCCTAATTGTGAAATTTCACCTAAGAGCAAAATTGGTAATTTTGTTGAGATAAAAAATAGCCAACTAGATGAGGAAGTTAAGGTTAATCATTTAAGTTATATTGGCGATTCTAAAGTAGGTAAATATACTAATATAGGAGCAGGAACTATTACAGCAAATTTTGATGGCGTCAAAAAATATCAAACTAATATTGGTAAAAATTCTAGTATCGGGGCCAACACAGTTTTAATAGCGCCAATTCATCTCGGTGACTCAGTAACTACTGGAGCAGGCTCAGTAATTACTAAAGACTCTAAAAATAATTCCTTAGCTATTGCAAGAAGCAAACAAGTAAATATTGAAAATTGGAAAAAAAACAAATCATAAAATTAATCAATTGATTTAATCACTCTCTCAAGCTTCCAACTACGGCTACCTTTAATAAGAATGCAATCTCCCTTTTTTGTATATTTATTTATAGTTTCACCAACTTTATTTATCTGATTAAAGAATAAGAATTTAGGACTCTTTTTTAAATAATCTGCATAATAAATTTCATCCTTTTTATTACAGATAAAAATACATTTTTTTATATCTGATCTATTTATATAATCAAAAAGATCCTTATGATATTTTTTACTTTTAATGCCTAATTCCTGCATACTACCAAAAATTAAAAAATGATTATTTGGATTAACTAATAAATTATTAATACATGCTTTTACAGATTCAGGAGAAGCATTATAGGATTCATCATAAATAGTGGTCTTATTTCTTTTAAGAATTTTATTTCTTCCATTTAAACTTACAAAATTAAATTTATTAGTATCTTTGAATTCTATTCCAAACTCTTTTGCAACCGCATAAACAAATAAGAAATTAAATGCATTGTGAAAACCTTGAAAGGATATTTCAAAGAGCTTATCTTCAATGATTATCGAATTATCAGATCTATTAAAAAATCCTTGTAAATTATTTTTATTAATATTCTGAGCTTTTTTATTTCCACTTAATAATTCTACTTTAATAATTCTTCCATTCCAATTTTTTTTTAAAGTTTCTTCTAAAAATGAGTCATTAGCTGGAATTATTACAACGCCTTTTGGGTTTAAATGTTTAGTTATTTCGCATTTTGCATAAGTAATATTTTCTTTAGAGCCTAATATTCCAATATGAGAGCTTCCAATATTTGTAATAACAGCGATATCAGGTTCAGAAAATTTAGACAAATTTTCAATCTGCCCAAGTCCTCTCATTCCCATCTCGAGTATTAAAGTTTTATCTTTCAAATCAGAAGCAAGGATTGTTAGGCCTACTCCAATTTCATTATTAAAATTTAGCTTACTTAATTTGATTTTCCCCAATGGCTTTAAAACCTCTCCCATCATCTCTTTTGTAGTTGTTTTACCAACTGATCCTGTAATCCCAATAACAGGAATATTTAATTTTCTTCTTTTAAATAATGCTAATTTTTGAAAAGCTTCTAAAGTATCTGGAACAGTCCAAAAAGGGAACTTATTAGGTAATAAATTCTGCATCCCATCTTTTATTACTACAGCTTTTCCTCCTTTTTTTATAACTTCTTTAAGAAAATCATGACCATCAAATTTTTTACCTTTTATAGCGATAAAAAGGTCTTTATTTGATATGGTTCGACTGTCTATACTTATATTTTTAAAAGTTTGAGATTGATTTTCAAGGCCATCTCCTTCTTTTATATCCCCTAAAATTTTGTTTATATCAGATAAAGAAAATTCCATTAAAAATTTTTATCATATATTTTTAAGAGAAGGATCAGCAGATTGGCCATAAGAGAATTTTTCGACTTCAGAAACATCTGGTGATGGCTCTTTAATACCACATACATCCTTGTACATCAATTCGTATTCTAGAGCTGATCTTTGCCAGCTAAATTCTTGACTCATAGCTCTTAGCTGTAAAGATTTCCAACTTTCTTTATGCCTAAAAGCCTCCCATGATCTTACTAAAGCAGTATAAAAGTCAATCGGCTCAAATCGATCAAAACAGAAACCAGTGCCACTATTATTCTCGGGATCATGAGGCAAAACAGTATCAACTAATCCTCCAACTCTTCTAACTATTGGGATTGATCCATACCTCATAGCAAGTAATTGACTGATGCCGCAGGGTTCAAATCTACTTGGCATTAAGAATGCATCTGATCCACCATATATAAGTCTTGATAAAGAATCATCATAGGTAAGAAATACCGAAAATCTACCAGGATAGTCTAATGCTAATTGCCATAACCCAGATTCTAAATATTTATCGCCTGTTCCTAAAATAGCTATTTGAGAATCTGTATAAGCAAGTAATCTTCTGGAAACTTGCAAAACCAAATCAACACCTTTTTGATCAACTAATCTACTTACCATTCCCAAAAGATATTTTTTACTATTTACCTCAAGTCCCATTTCTTTCTGAAGAATTGTCTTATTTTCTGATCTTTTATCTAAATTTCTTATATTGAATTGTGCAGGTAAAACTTTGTCTTTATCAGGATTCCATTCATCTAAATCAATCCCGTTAAGGATACCTCTTAATTTTCCAGAAATATAATTCAATAATCCCTCAAGACTTTCCCCATACTCATATGTTTTGATCTCATCAGCATATGTTGGAGAAACAGCATTAACTCTATCTGCATATAACATTGCGGCAGCCATTGTATGGTCACCATGCATATACCATGGACACCATGTCATTTTTTCAAGTTTCCATCTCCACGGTCCTTGATATTTCAAGTTATGTATAGTAAAAACAGTACTTACTTCAGGATCTTGATGCATCCATACTGGAATCATGCCAGTATGCCAATCATGACAATGTAAGACTTGGGGCTTCCAATAATTCCAAGAAAATTCAGCTGTAGCACTTGCAAAAAATGTAAAACGCCAGTCCTCATCTTCTCCTCCGTATATCTGTCCAGAGTCAAAAGTTGGATGTCCTACTAAGTAGATTCTGTAATCATGTATAGGATGTTTTGCTTCATATACAGAAAAATCATTCCCCATTGTATTGGATTTAAAGACTGGTTCATTTGATACTTCAAGTAGGTTCCACAATTTCCCATATCCTGGAATTATTACCCTTACATCATGGCCAAGTTTAATCAATGATGGTGGTAATGAACCAACTACATCTCCCATACCTCCAACCTTGATCATTGGAGCACATTCAGCGGCAGCAAGAAGAATTCTCATTGATAATTATTTAAAAAGTTCTTTTGAAAAATAAACTAGGGTGTCCACTTATAGTCAGAAAAGTCTGGTGGACGCTTTTCAAGGAAGGCATCTCTACCTTCTTGAGCTTCTTCAGTCGCATAGAATAATTGAGTTGTGTATCCAGATAATTCTTGAATACCGGCAATACCATCATTCTCCGCATTGAATGAAGCTTTAAGAATACGAATAGCAGTTGGACTATTTCGTAAAATCTCTCTTGCCCAGATTACACCCTCAGCTTCTAATTCTTCAATCTTTGTAATTGCATTTATCAAGCCCATCTTAAGAGCTTCTTTGGAATTATATTTTCTACATAAAAACCAAATTTCTTTTGCTTTTCTTTGACCTACAAGTCTAGCTAAATAACTAGATCCAAAACCCGCATCAAAACTACCAACTCTTGGACCTGTTTGACCAAATATTGCATTCTCAGAGGCAATACTGAGATCACAAATTAAATGAAGTACCTGGCCTCCTCCAATTGCAAAACCAGGAACTAAGGCAATAACCACTTTAGGCAAACTTCTTATTAATCTTTGAAGTTCAAGTACATTTAATCTCTGCTCCCCTGCATCATTTTTATATCCATTTTCACCTCTTACACTCTGATCACCTCCAGAGCAAAAAGAATAAATACCTTTCTTGTCAGGTCCCGCCCCTGTGAAGAGAACTACTCCAATAGTTTCATCATTTCTTACGATATTAAATGCGTTAATTAGTTCATCTACAGTTTGTGGCCTAAATGCATTTCTTTTTTCAGGCCGATTAATTGCAATTCTCGCAATTCCTTCATCTGATTTGTGAAACAATATATCTTCATAAGATTTGCATTCTGACCAACTTAAAGTTTTTTTACCTGGTAATACTTTCATGAAACCTAATTATTCAAAAATAGAAAATGATAAATTTAACTGCCAATTATTTTTTCTAGCAGTGCATTTTTTTCACAAATTTCACTTTCTGGATCAACATCAACTTTAATTATTACAGATTTCTGGATAGAAATGCTCCAATCGAATGCCTCTCGTAATTTTTTAAAATTTGCCACACTCCTAAAGTTTACTTGATAGCCCTCTGCAAGTTTTGACCAGTTTATTTCTTTTGGCATAAGAAAAAGTTTTTTTAATTCATCTTCTTTTAAATTTTCTTTATAAATACGATTAAATATATTTCCACCATTATTATTTATCAAAAGAATTGTTAAATTCACGTCGATTGAATTTTCAATCAGCCAACCGTTTATATCATGAATAAAAGCCAAATCTCCAGTCACAAGAAGTAGAGGATTTTTAATTCTAGAAATTCCTAATGCAAGAGATAAAGTACCGTCTATGCCGGAAGCTCCTCTAAAGCTGAAACAATTTCTTGTTAAAGTACCATTTTCAGAAAATGTAAGCCAATCTCTAATCGGGCTACTCGCGGCGAGCATTATAGGATTTTCAGCTGGCCAAAGTTTTGGAACAAGATTTGCAAGCATATACTCAGTAATTTGATTATCTTGAGTAATTTTCTCTTTTAAAATTTCTTTAATTTGCTCGCCTTCCTCTATTAAATCTAGAGCCATCGGAGTAAGAGACTTTTTGTTTTTTTCGTTAATTGATAATTCTTCTAACAATAGAGTAGTAAAATTTGATAACCCAAAATCATATTCAAATGATTTTTTTATAGGGTCCAATTTTCTATAGTTTTTTTCTTTTATAAGAATTTGTATCCCTTCGAAGGTTGTTAAGAACTTCTCCAAATCAATTGAGGATGACATAGGGCCAAGCCTCAAAAGTTGATGACAATTTACTAAATTTTTATTTTTTCTTAAGACTAATTCCCAATTAACAACTAAACCTCTCAAATCAGAATAAACGCCTGAAACAGGATCAGCAAATACTGGCCACCCAGTAATTTCTTGTAATTGCTCTAAAGATTTATTGAAAGAAGTTAAATCATTTATAGAACCTTGATAGGGACCTACCAAAATAATGCCGGATTTATCTAAATTTAAACTTTTTGAAATTTCTAAGAATTTGTTTTTATCAGACTTTTTTTCAACTTCCTGAAATATGTATTTTTTCTTTAAATAAATTCTCTCAAAAACCTCTAAAACATTCTTTTTATTCAAAAATGAAATACCTAAAGGCTTATCAATAGGAATGTTTAAATGAATAGGACCGGGGAAAGTTGATACTTGTTTCTCAGTAATTTGAACTAAATTTAAGATTTCATTTTCTTGTGTTTCATGAAGTCCATTTAGATTTGTAGTTAAAACTCTTCTGCAGACTGAACTCAAAAAATCTTCTTGATTTACTGTTTGATTAGCTCCACAATCTTTTAATCTTAAGGGTCTATCAGCAGTAAGAAATATAATACCTTTACAAGATCGATCTGCCTCAACTGCTGCTGGCAATAAGTTACTTACGGCAGTCCCTGAAGTGGTAATAACTAAAGAAAGATTGCCTGATGCTGCAGAAATTCCAAGAGAGTGGAATCCCGCAGATCTCTCATCTATTGAATTATAAATATTTACCATTCCTAATTTATTTAATTCTCCAGCAGCTATTGCTAAAGGTGCTGATCTACTACCGGGACATAGTATTAAATTTTTAACTCCTATTTTTATAAGAAGATTCAAAAGTTGTAAACTTCTAAGAAAATTTTTGCATTCAATAGATGATGTCATAATTTATATAAATGCTTTGGGATTTTCCTTATAACTGAATTAAATAAAACATGTCTACAACACAAGAAAAAAGAAATTCAATACTAAAGGATTTAAAAAATCTTTTAATCTGGATATCTATTGCTTTAATTATACGATGGCAGGTTATAGAGCCAAGATGGATCCCATCCGGTTCAATGCTTCCAACTCTTCAAATACAAGATAAAATTCTTGTTGAAAAAGTAACGCCCAAAATCACATCCAAATCAAATCTTTCAAAATTAAAAAATAAAATAGTTGTTTTTAACGTTCCTGAACAATTAATTAATGCTGGTTATGAAGCAGATACTGCACTAATAAAAAGAGTAATTGGAATACCTGGAGACAAAGTAGAAGTAAGAGACGGTAACCTTTACTTAAATGATATCGCTCAAAAAAATTACGTTTTTGACAAAAATATTAATTATTCTACAGGGCCTTTTATTGTCCCAGATGAGTCATTATGGGTGATGGGAGATAATAGAAATAACAGTATGGACTCACATATTTGGGGATTTTTACCCTATGAAAAGGTTATCGGTAAAGCTATTTTTAGATATTGGCCGTTTAATAAAATTGGACCCATTCGGTTCCCTGCCCTTAATAATTTAGATTAATGGGTACGTGATGTTGTAGGGTTTGTATATCTTGAAGTTGTAGAAATGTTTAATCCAGAATTTCTTGCTACTGAAAATAATGATCCAAATGAAGAGAATGACTTAATCCAATACTTACAAAAACAATCTCCTGAAGTTTTGCAAAGAGTAGCAAAATCAGCTAGTGAAGATATTCAAGAAATTATTAGACATAATGTTCAAGGTCTTCTTGGAATGCTTCCTTCAGATCAATTTGATGTAAAAATAACATCTTCAAAAGACAACATTGCTAATTTATTATCTTCTGCAATGATGACAGGATATTTTTTAAGACAAATGGAGCAAAGAAAAGAGCTGGAACAAACTCTTAAAAATGATGAAAACATGTCTATTGAAGAATAGTTTTAAAGATTTACTTCTTCAGGAATTATTCCTAGTTCAAACAACTTTTTATATAAACCCGTCAAAAATTTATTATCCTCAGGAAGTTTGTCCCACTTTTGGGAATTAATTTCATTAATTAATTTTTGACAATCTTCTATTGTAAACTTTATAGGTGCCGTAAAATGAGCTGGGATTAAATATTCCATATCTTCAAAAGACTTTATATTATCTAGCCATTTAAGTAATACTTCTTTTGAACGGGGGAAAATTAGTTTTTGTAAAACTGGTGCCACTTGAATCTTAGGAGTATCTTCACCCATTATTTCAACAAGAGATGATTGCCAATCTTGGTCCCATACAAAGGGGTATATACCGAAATGAGATCTCCAATTTCTAAGATCTTTTTTGAACGAATACTTAAATATTTCTTTTAAAGGAGGAATATTTAATTTACTTGGTTTCAAAAAAGATGAAAACAAGACTAACCTTTTCCAGCCTTTTTTTCTTTGTTCAATGGAGTCAATCAAAGGTTCATCTCCTCTCTCTCTAGAATGAAAAAGAAGTGGAGTTGGATCAAAATTAAATATCTCAGGTGGAGTGGAGTCTATTCCAACTATTGCATCTGTTACATGAAGAGTTTTCGTAGAATAATGGAAACAGCTTATCTCCTGATATCTTCCAAGTCCTAAATTCAGTGGACCTAATGAAGACCATTTAAAAGAGTTTGTATATGGAGTACCTTCCTCAAACAGTATTCTTGATCTTTTTGATGGAATTCCTAAAAAATCTAGTGGAAGATTGATGGGGAAACTCCACTGTCCAGGACAAAGCCAAATTTCTGCATCCTTAAAAATTCTTAAAAGAGCTGGCAGTCCGATTTTATGTTCTAATCCGGAGGCACTTGGGAGAATTATTGTTTTTACTTTGCCGTGAATCGCAATTAATTTTTCTAACTCATTTATTAATTCTTTTGTCGGAGGCAGTGGGTTTATTAGCATTAATCCATTATCAACCTTTATTACTGTCATTCTTATTGGAACCGCAACATAATAAAGTCCCTGTATTTGTTCCAAGGACCATATTTGATCAGGAATTAATTCTCTTAAAATTGTTTTCTTTTTCCCATAAGGATATAAGGGAAATAATGGCCACCAATACCACTTTTTATTTAAAGTTTCTTCCACCATGATTATTTATAACCAGCAAAAAATTTCTTTAACTTAAATATTCCGTATCTTGGAGCGAATAAAAAAGCGAATAAAAATATAAAAGTTTGTGCCAAGACAATTGATCCGCCTGTTTCAAGATCAAACCAAAAACTAATGTAGATTCCTATTAGGCTTGAGATAATTGCACTTAATACTGAAATTATTGTCATATTATCAAACTTATCAGTCAGTAAATATGCTGTAGCCCCTGGTGTAATCAACATCGCAACTACCAAAATAATTCCAACAGACTGCAAGCCCACAACTGCTGCCAAAGATAAGCAAGTGAGGAGTAAATAGTGAAGAAAAAATACGTTAATTCCAACTGTTTTTGCATGCCTAGGATCAAAACAATAAAGCATTAAATCTTTTCTAAAAATTGATAAAAGGATTACTACCAATAAAGAAATGATTATGGTTTGTTTTACATCTGAAAGTGATATTCCTAATGGACTGCCAAAAAGGATAGAGTGCAGATCAATATTACTTTTAATCTTAGAGACCAATACGATTCCAAGAGCGAAAAATCCAGTAAATACCAACCCAATAACAGTATCTTCCTTAACCCTAGATTTCTGCTTAATAAACCCTATCAATGCAACAGAACCAACTCCGAAAATAAATGCCCCTAATGAGAAAGGAAGACCTAATGCATAAGCAACCACAACACCAGGCATTACTGAATGTGACACTGCATCTCCCATTAAAGCCCATCCTTTAAGAGTTAAATAACTAGATAGGAAACCACAAACAGCTGCCACTAATGAACTCATAAGAAGTGCTTTTCTCATAAAGTCATGAGTTAAAGGATCTGTTATGAATGAATCTAAAGTTAAAAAAGAAGAGAACTCCATATAATTTAAAATTTAGGATTCAGGTCCAAACAAGAAATCAGGTGAGATTCCTCCAAAAGTAGTTGTAATATTTTCAGGGGTAAATACTTCAGAGGTCTCGCCATAAG
The DNA here is from genome assembly GCA_003209655.1 of Prochlorococcus sp. AG-442-M23. GTDB lineage: Bacteria > Cyanobacteriota > Cyanobacteriia > PCC-6307 > Cyanobiaceae > Prochlorococcus_A. The sequence continues at coordinate 46,721 of QCPW01000003.1, forward strand.
CTACAACAGTTTTATTTATTAAAAGAACCAAATCACAAAATTCACGGACATGAATCATATCGTGCGTTGATAATAATATAGTTTTCCCCTCATTTTTAAATTGAATAAATAATTCCGAGATAAGTTTCTCAGTTCTTATATCAACACCTGAAAAAGGCTCATCAAGAAGCAATATTGACGCCCTTTGAGCTATTGCTCTAGCTAAAAAAGTTCGTTTTCTCTGACCTCCAGATAAGTTTCCAATAGGTGTAGATAAATGATCAGTTAGATCAACTCTCTCAATAGCATCTTTAACCGCCTGAATATCAGACTCTCTAGGACACCTAAAAATATTCATCGAACCATATCTTCCCATCATCACTATGTCCCAAACATTTATTGGGAATTGACTATCAATGCCCTCATTCTGAGGAACATAAGCAATTGTCTGATCTTTTTGAGCAGATCTTACAGACTCTCCATTAATTCTAATTTTTCCCTTTGAAATATTTACAAAGCCAGTTAAAGCATTAAAAAAAGTTGTTTTACCAGCCCCGTTCATCCCTACTAACCCACAAATCTGGCCAGGTTTCAATCTTAAATTGGCATCATACAAAGCCACTTTACCGTTGTAATCTACGCAAATATTCTCTGCATCAATCCTAAAGTTTTGATAATTGATTGATTCCATAATTCAAAAAAGCCCTTTTTTAATTAAATCCAAATTATGATCAAGCATTTTTATATAGGAACTAGCAGGGCCAGTATCATCAGATAATGAATCAACAAAAAGATTCCCTCCAAAATTAGCCCCAGTTTCGTTTGCAACAACCATTTGAGATTCGTTACTTACAGTACTTTCGCAAAATACAGATGGGACATTTTTTTCTTTAACTAGTGAGATTGTTCTTGTCATTCTTTTGGGCGTAATTTGACTCTCAGCATTAACTGGCCATAAATAAACTTCCTCTAATCCATAATCATTTGTTAAATATGAAAAAGCACCTTCACAACTTACTAGATACCTCCTGTCTTTATTTAAGTTATTAATAAAAAGTGAGAATTCTTTATCTATTTTAGAGAGTTTCTCTTTATAAATTTTTCCATTTTCTTCAAATAATGTCCTTTTGGATGGCCTCAACTCTGATAAAGAATCCACTAGAATATCTACGTATAGGATCCCTCTTTTTGGAGAAATCCAGGCATGAGGATTGGGTTTCCCTTTATAAAAATCTTCACTGATAAAAATAGGATCTAAATCTTCCGCGACAGTAATTCTTTTAACTTTTAAATTAGAAACAAATTTTTCAGCCCATAATTCAAACCCAAATCCATTATCAATAAAAACAAAAGCACTAGAGGCATTTACCAAATCACTCGGAGTTGGTTGGTAGCCATGGACTTCAACTCCAGGTTTCGTAATTGATCTAACAATAAAATCATCTTTAGCAATATTGCTAATAATGTCCGCCAAAACAGTAAAACTTGCCAGTATTACTTCTTTACTTTCATTTTTATTTGATATTCTCTTGCATGAACCTGAAGCAAAAGAAAGCAAAAGTAACAAACTTAAAAAAAGAATTTTTTTTCTCATATTTAACTTTCTTACTTAGATTATGAACTAATAGATAGTTTCATAAGTGGTTTTCTAAGATCAGAAATAAATCCTTGCCAATTTATTTTTTCTTTTACAAAAGCTTTCTCAACAATTTTCTCAGAATTTTTCTTTATAAAATCCAAATCAGGTTCTTCTACTCCTTTTGTTATTGCCATAAAATCAGCCAAAGAACTTGATACTACTCTTGTTAAATAAGCAGCACTGACAGCCTGAAATGTTCCAGAAACAAGCCAATTTGGTCCGTGTAATTTTGTTATACCAATTAGAGTCTGTCCACTCCATTCAATAACTCCCTGAGCAATTGCAGTCTTTAAAATCTCTTTGGAAACTTTATCTAAAATTTCAGGAGACCAATTACATCCCCATATAGACTTAATTTCTTTAATCATTAATGAATTTAGTACTGTCATTGCCATAACATCAATTGATGGGATAGGAGATAAGAAAACAGTTGACGCGACAAGAATTTGATTTTTTCTTTGTATACCTTTTAACTGCATTCTTCTTATCCCTTCGATTTCAGATTGCCAGGCAACGTGAAGTTCTTTCAAAAGCCTTTTTTTTGTATTTTCAATATTTTTAGATGAACTTATAAAAAACTTCCTTAACGAAAAAGGTATATTTGTAATTTCATTCTTATTCACATCAAAAGTGATAATTTTATTTATAAATTCAATTGAAATTTGCGACTTTAGGTCTTCTATCTGATTTTTGGCTTCTATTTCGTTGGAAGTTAAAGCCACCAACCAGATTGGCATATTTTTAGGAAACTTTTCCAGCCACAAAAAATCATTTGCCGACAAAGGCAAGTTTAAAAAATACAAGATTGCATCACTCTTCAAAGCTTCTTCTGGAACAACTTGAGAAGAATTGTATTTAGGCAGTTTTTCGTATAAATCAAAGTCAAACTTATCTACTTTAAAATGACTTTTTAAAAAAGACTGACAACTTTGATAATCTTTTTGTCCAATGCAACTTATTTTTTCTTTTTCAAATCTATTTAGAATCGATTTAAGTGTTTTTTGCCTTTTTGAATTCTGTTTTTCTAATTCATTTGTTGCTTCTAGTTCTTCAAAAAAATTTAAATCTTCATTACAGAGATTTATCCATCCATCTAAATTATTTGGCTCATTAAATTTAGGCTTATCATTCTTCAAGTAAAAAAATCCCCCCAAACACAACGTAAAAAATCCTATTGAGCCTCCTGCAAAATGAATTAGGTCACTGACAAACCATTCCCCAAAACCTAACAATAATAGAATAATAATAAGATTTTTTTTCGGAAACTTTATGAAATCCTTTAAAAGGTTGACTTTACTAATATCAAACACAATACTTTTTTTTTCTAATTTTATTTTAATGCAAGTTATGAATGAGAAAAGCAAAATTTCATAAGTCGTTAATCAAAAGATAAAAAATTAAGGCTTTTCAAAAGACTTATTGCATAACAAGATGCTAAGTTAATAGACTATTTAAATAACTTAAGAAACATAAAGATGTCTAATTCAAATTTCAGCAATAATCCTGGACAAGAGAATTATAGAGGTCGTTCTAACAATGAAAGATCTAATTTCAGAGATAGATCGGGCGGCAGAAGAGATGGAGGAGGATTCCGCATAAGATTGAGTGATAACGAAATGAAAGCTGTTAAATCAATACAAGAGGCCTTTCAATTGAGATCTACCGTTGCAGTTCTAGGTTTCTCTGTTAGAACACTTAGCGAAATGATCAAAGACGAAAAATTGATTGAATCAATCAAAGAATATGCAAAAAATAATAAAAACTCTTCTACGAATAGACAATCACAAAATCCTCATGAAGAAAAGACAAAAACAGCACCTGACCCTTTTGCAAGACCTGTAAAAAGTACATCAACTGAAGAGATCCAAACTAGCGAAGTAGAAGAGGATGGCAAATAAAAAAAGAATTCTTTCTGGAGTTCAACCAACTGGTGATTTACATATTGGAAATTGGCTTGGGGCCATAAATAATTGGGTTACGCTTCAAGAGCAATATGAAACATTTTTATGTGTAGTTGATTTGCACGCAATCACCGCTTCATATAATCCCAAAGAATTGTCTCAGAACACTATTTCTACTGCAGCTTTGTACGTCGCTTGTGGAATAGATCCCAACATATGCTCAATTTTTGTCCAAAGTCAGATTTCTGCACATTCAGAACTTTGTTGGATATTAAATTGCATGACTCCAATAAATTGGATGGAAAGAATGATTCAATTCAAAGAAAAATCGATACAACAGGGGAATAATGTATCCATTGGATTATTTGACTATCCGATCCTAATGGCTGCAGACATTCTTCTATATGACGCTGACTTTGTACCAGTTGGTGAGGATCAAAAACAACATCTTGAACTTGCCAGAGATATTGCACAACAGAGAATTAATGCCAGATTTAGTAAGGACAAAAATATTTTAAAAATCCCTCAACCAATAATCATGAAGAATGGATCAAAAATAATGAGTTTAATTGATGGTTCAAAAAAGATGAGCAAAAGTGATCCTAATGAAGGCAGTCGTATTAACTTATTAGATTCTCCTGATGTAATAACGAAAAAAATAAAAAGAGCAAAAAGTGACAGTTCTATTGGAATTGAATTTAACAACCCTGAGAGGCCAGAATCTAAAAATCTTTTGATGATTTATTCAATATTATCTGGCAAAGAAATTTCTCAATGTGAAAATGATTTCTCAGAGACTGGATGGGGGACATTTAAAAAATTAATTACAGAAAAACTTATTGAATCATTAGAACCTATTCAGAAAAAATATAAATTATTAATTAATGATCCTCATCAATTAAATAAAATCCTTGATGAGGGGAAGGGAAAAGCTGAATATTTAGCAAATCAGACTTTAAAAAGAGTTAAATCAAAATTGGGATTCTTTGAAATGGAGAAATAAAATATGCCAATAATTACCTTACCTGATGGTTCAAAAAAGGTTTTCGAAAAATCTGTAACTATTCTAGAAATTGCCCAGAGTATAGGTGCTGGATTAGCTAAAGCAACAATTGCTGGGAAAGTAAATGATGTTCTTCTTGATGCAACTATTCCTATAAGTAAAGATTCCGAAGTTGTAATCATCACATCAAAAGATAAAGAAGGAATTGAAATAATAAGACATTCATTTGCTCACCTTATTGGTCATGCAGTTAAACAAATTTACTCTGATATTAAGATGGCGATTGGACCTGTAATTGAAGATGGTTTTTATTATGATATTTTTTCTGAATACAGATTTACTCCTGAAGATTTAATAAAAATCGAAAACAGAATTAATAAATTAATAAAAACAAACTATGACGTTGAAATTTTACAAGTTTCTAAAGAAGAGGCAATTAAAACTTTTAAAGAGAGGGATGAGACTTTTAAATTAAGAATAATTGAAGAAATTCCTGATGGAGGTCTCATCAATTTATATAAACACGAAGAATATATTGATATGTGCAGAGGTCCTCATGTTCCAAATACAAGACATCTTAGACATTTTAAATTATTAAAATTGTCCGGATCATATTGGAGAGGAAATAGTGAGAATGAATCATTACAGAGAATATATGGAACTGCCTGGAGTAAAGAGAAAGAACTCATTGATTACTTAACAAGAATCGAAGAAGCGGAAAAAAGAGATCATAGAAAACTTGGAAAAAAGCATTCACTCTTTCATATTCAAGAAGAATCTCCAGGTATGATTTTTTGGCATCCTAATGGATGGATAATATACCAAGTGCTTGAAAAATACATAAGAGAATTACTTAATAAAAATGATTATCTGGAAATTAAAACTCCACAAGCTGTAGATAAGTCTCTTTGGGAAAAATCAGGTCATTGGGAAAAATTCAGAGATGATATGTTCACTACCGCATCAGAAAATAGAACTTATGCAATTAAACCAATGAATTGTCCCTGCCATATTCAAGTATTTAATCAAGGTTTAAAAAGCTACAAAGATTTACCTATTCGGCTTGCTGAATTTGGTTCTTGCCACAGGAATGAACCCTCTGGGGCATTACACGGCTTAATGAGAGTAAGAAATTTCACTCAAGATGACGCACATATTTTCTGTACGGAAGAACAAATTCAAGCTGAGGTTTCTACTTTTATTGATCTTGTTTTCCAGGTTTATCAAACTTTTGGTTTCGATGAAATTATTATCAAATTATCAACCCGTCCTGAAAAAAGGGTAGGTAGTGATGATATTTGGGATAAATCGGAAGAGGCACTTACCAAAGCTCTTGATAATAAAAACCTGAAATGGCAACTACAACCTGGAGAAGGAGCTTTTTATGGTCCAAAGATAGAATTCTCTTTAAAAGATTGTCTTGATAGAGTCTGGCAATGTGGAACTATTCAAGTTGATTTTTCAATGCCCATAAGATTGGATGCAACTTTTGTAGATATTAATAATGAGAAAAAACATCCAGTGATGCTTCATAGAGCAATTTTGGGATCTTTTGAAAGATTTATCGGAATCTTAATTGAACAATATGAAGCCAAATTCCCAATTTGGCTGGCACCATATCAAATAATTTTGTTGAGCATTACAGATAGGAATATTGAAAAATGTTTAAAATTTAATGAATTAATAAATACTAAGGGTTATCGTTCAAAAGTTGATATTCGAAATGAAAAAATAGGCTATAAGATAAGGGAGGCAACTATAGGAAGAATACCTTTAATTGCTGTTATTGGAGACAAAGAAGAGCAAGTTGATTCAGTTGCTTTAAGAGCCTTAGACGGGAAAAATCTAGGAATTTTTAAATTAGATGACCTCTACAAATTAATGGATAATTTAATTGAAAAAAAAGGAAGAACAGAATAATTTGAATAAATGAATTTTCTTGCGTGTGATTTAGGAGGTACAAAAGTCCTATTGGGAATTTTCAAGAAGGATGTCAATACTGGTTCACCTAATTTAATTTTCAAAAAAAAATATGAATCTTCCGAATGGGATTCAATTGATTTAATTTTAGAAGATTTCTTAAAAAATGAATGCAAAAAAATTGCTCATCCTTTTTCTGCTTGTTTTGCTGTAGCAGGTCCTATATCTAACAACAATGCAAAAATAATTAATTTGTCATGGAATATTTCTGGCGATGTATTAAAAAAGAAATTTAAATTCAAGAGTTGCGAACTAATAAATGATTTTGCGGTACAAATTTATGGAATACCTTTTTTAAATAAAAGTCAATATACTACTATTCAAAATGGAGACAAGACCACAGGCACTAATAAAGATTTACATGCCATTGTAGGAGCAGGAACAGGTCTAGGCATTGCAAAAGGCATAATATCTGGAAGTAAAGTAAAAGTCTTAGCTAGTGAAGGCGGTCATGTTGAATTCTCACCAAAGTCAGAATTAGAATGGGAATTAAAGAATTGGCTCAAAAATTCTTTAAAGCTTGAAAGGATATCTTGTGAAAGAATTATTAGTGGAACTGGGTTATCAAGAATAGCCGAATGGAGGCTTAGCAAACCTGATGCTAAGAAACATCCTCTAAGAAAATACTTAAAAGAATTAAAAATTTCTGATACTTTGAGAAAAGAACTTCCTGAAAAAATTTGTAAGTTTTCTAATAATGGAGATTCTCAAATGATTGAAGTCGAGAGGATATGGTTAGATGCCTATGCCTCTTTATTGGGAGACGTTGCTCTTCAAGAATTATGCTTTGGAGGGTTATGGATTTCTGGAGGAACAGCTCCAAAACATATCAAAAACTTTAACTCAGGTTTATTTATGAAACAATTTTCAGATAAAGGAAGATTAAAAGATATTCTTAAAAATATACCTGTGAATGTAATATTAGATGAAGAGTTTGGACTATTTAGTGCAGCCTGCAGAGCAAAAATGATTCTACAAAAAGGATAATATTTTATATGTCTTCTCCAGAAGTAGGAAAAAAAATAATAGTAACAGTTCCTTCGACAACTGCTAATCTAGGTCCTGGATTTGACTGCCTTGGTGCAGCATTAAATTTATATAACGAATTTATCTTTACAAGAATAGATGGAGGCGGTGATCGTTTTGATTTGATAATGGAGAGTACCGATGGGAATCATTTAAGAGGCGGCCCAGAAAATTTAGTTTTTAGGGCTGCTCAGAAAGTTTGGGAAAGTGCCAACATTGAACCTTTCGCCCTTGAAGCCAGAGTAAAATTAGCAGTTCCCCCTGCTCGCGGGTTAGGGAGTAGTGCTACAGCAATAGTTGCAGGACTAATAGGAGCAAATGCGATTATGAACTCCCCTTTATCTAAAGAAAAACTTTTAGAACTTGCAATTGATATTGAGGGTCATCCTGATAATGTAGTTCCTTCTCTTTTAGGGGGGCTATGTTTAACTGCAAGGTCATCTTCTCAGAGATGGAGAATTATTAGATGTGACTGGCACGATTCCATTAAAGTTGTAGTAGCAATACCTGCTATTCGTCTTAGTACAAGTGAAGCAAGGAGAGTAATGCCAAAGACTGTACCTATTTCTGATGCAGTAACAAATATGGGAGCACTTACCTTATTACTAAACGGCTTAAAAACAGGTAATGATGAATTAATAAAAGAGGGTATGTTTGATAAATTACATGAACCATACCGATGGAAGCTTATTAAAGGTGGATTGGAAGTTAAAAATGCAGCATTAAAAGCAGGAGCTTTAGGCTGTGCAATTAGTGGGGCAGGGCCAAGTATCTTAGCTTTGTGTAAAAAGGATAATGGTAAAGAAGTAAGTCAAGCTATGGTAAAAGCTTGGGAAAAATCTGGCGTGCCAAGTAGAGCTCCATTTTTGGATCTCCAAACAACAGGCAGCCAATTTGGGGATATCTCTGGTAAGTAGTTTTACTTAGGCATCTTTAATGTTATAGTCTCAAGCAAGAATAACTTCAACTAGAATAAAAAAATTATTCATTGATATTGATGAATCTAGAATCTTTTCCTTGGCTATCCTCTATTGTTTTATTTCCGTTAATTGGGGCATTGATAATGCCTTTCTTAAGTTCTAAGGAAGGAGAAAATAATACACTCCCTAGAAATATCTCCTTAAGTTTTTTGTTAATTGATTTTTTACTTATAGTTGGAGTACTCTTTCAAAAATTTGATACAACAGATAGTTCTCTTCAACTTGTTGAAAGAGCGACTTGGTTACCCTCCATAGGCTTAGAGTGGTCTCTAGGTGTTGATGGATTATCTGCACCTTTAGTAGCTTTGAGTGGATTAATTACATTTTTATCAGCTGCAGCTAGTTGGAAAATAAAGAAAAAATCAAATTTATATTTTGCTCTCTTATTAGTTCAAGCCTCAGCACAAGCATTAGTATTCCTATCTCAAGATTTCTTATTATTTTTCTTGGCTTGGGAATTAGAATTAGTCCCTGTTTATCTTCTTATTGCTATTTGGGGAGGTAAGAAAAAATTATATGCAGCTACAAAATTTATTCTTTACACTGCTCTAGCTTCCTTACTAATACTTATAAGTGGGCTAGCTCTTGCTTTGAGTGGTGACACATTTACCCTAAATCTTGCCGATTTAACAAATAAGCATGTAACAGGCAATCTTGCATTATTATCTTATCTTGGATTTTTAATAGGTTTTGGAGTAAAACTTCCTATCTTCCCATTGCATACTTGGTTACCTGATGCTCATGGAGAAGCTAATGCTCCAGTTTCAATGTTACTAGCAGGAATCCTTTTAAAAATGGGAGGATATGCCCTCTTAAGATTCAATGTTCAAATTTTACCAGAAGTACATCTACAACTTGCACCTGCTTTAATTATTCTTGGAATCATAAATATAATTTATGGAGCCTTGAATGCATTTGCACAAGATAATGTAAAAAGAAGAATCGCATGTAGTTCAGTGAGTCATATGGGTTTTGTTCTACTAGGAATCGGTGCAGTTGACGCTTTAGGTATAAGCGGAGCAATGCTTCAAATGATAAGTCACGGACTTATAGCTGCTGCAATGTTCTTTGTCACGGGCTCCTTCTATGAGAGAACAAATACCCTTTCAATACCAAATATGGGTGGTTTAGCAAAGGTCTTACCAATAACATTTGCTTTTTTTCTGGCAAGCTCATTAGCTTCTCTAGCCCTACCTGGAATGAGCGGTTTTATAAGCGAAATCACTGTATTCTTAGGGATTACAAGTCAAGAGGGTTTTAGCTCTCTCTTTAGATCGATCACAATTCTTATCGCTGCAATTGGTCTCGTACTAACACCCATATACCTTCTTTCAATGTGTAGAAGAGTATTTTTTGGCCCTAGAATTCCTGCACTAGCAACAGTAAAAGAAATGAATGGGAGAGAATTAACGATAGGATTTAGTTTATTGTTACCTACTTTAGTAATAGGTTTTTGGCCCAAAATTGCCATAAATTTATATGAATCTTCAACTAATGCTCTCAGTCAACAACTAACTTTAGCTAAATTAATCGGGTTAATTCCAAACATTAGTCAATTTTAATCATCGATAAAATGGAAAGTTCAATTTTTAATTGCGGGGAATTACCAGAATTTCAAAAATTCACTTCAGATAAAATTAATCAAGAATTTCCAAGAATAATAGAGAAAATAAATCTAGATTTCAAAAATATTGAAAGGTTTTTATCTAATTACTCGAACCATGAAATTTTAGAATGGGACAAGGTTATCAATCCACTTAATGAAGTCAATGAGATTCTCAGGTGGAGTTGGGGGGTTATAAGGCATCTAAATGGAGTAAAAAATTCTGAAAGCTTAAGAGAAATTTATTCAAAGTTTTTACCTGAAATTATTAATTTAAATAATAATTTTGGACAAAGTAAAGTTATTTATAATGCTTTAGTAAAGCTTAGAGAAACAAACAATTTTGATCAAATAAGAAATAGAATATTAGATAAAGAAATCCTCGAAATGGAACATAGAGGTATTTCATTAAATATGGATGACCAGAAAGAATTTAATATTATTTCAGAAAAACTTGGGAAACTTTCTACAAATTTCAGCAATAATGTTTTAGATGCAACTAATTCATGGTTTTTAATTTTAAATGATAAATCTCAGATAGATGGGCTACCGGAGAGGGTTTTAGAATTAATGTCTATATCAGCTCATGAATACTTAAAAAAAGACGGAGAAGCTGACGCAAAAAATGGTCCTTGGAAATTAAGTTTAGATATTCCCAGTTATACAGCGTTTATGACATATGCTAAAAATCGTAATTTAAGAGAAAGATTATATAAAGCTTTTGTGAGCAGAGCTTCTGATGGTGAAAAAAATAACTCACAGATTATTGAAGAGATAATATCTCTTAGGACTAAACAAGCTAAGCTTCTTGGTTATGAAAGTTGGGCAGAATTAAGTCTTTCAACAAAAATGGCTAAGGAAATTAAAAATGTAGAAAAACTTTTAGAGGAGTTAAGAGAGCCTGCTTTTAAAAAAGCCAAAAATGAGTTAGACATACTTAATAAGTTTTCTAAGGAAAATGGATTTCCAAAATCCGCAACCCTTCAACCTTGGGATATCAGCTATTGGTCTGAGCTTTTAAGGAAGGAAAAACTTAATTTAGATCAAGAATCACTTAGGCCGTGGTTCCCCCTCGATGATGTTTTAAAAGGACTTTTTAATCTTAGTGAAAAGCTCTTCGAAATTAAAGTAATTGAAGCCAGTAATAAAGCTCCCATATGGAACGAAGACGTTTTATTTTTTAATATTCTAAATAAAGATGATGAGAGAATAGCTTCATTCTATCTCGACCCTTACTCACGCCCTGAGTCAAAAAGAGGCGGTGCATGGATGGATGAATGCCTTAACAAAAATAATATTGGTAGAAACACATTACCTGTTGCCTATTTAGTTTGTAATCAAACTCCGCCATCAAAAGACAAACCAAGTTTGATGAGTTTTGATGAAGTTCAAACTCTTTTCCACGAATTTGGGCATGGTCTGCAACATATGCTTACCACTGTAAATTTTCCACAAGCAGCAGGTATTAATAACGTTGAATGGGATGCTGTTGAACTTCCTAGTCAATTCATGGAAAACTGGTGTTTTCACAAAAACACCTTATTAAATATTGCAAGGCATTATGAAACAGGGGAAAGCTTATCTGATGAGAATTTCGAAAAATTAGTAAAGAATAGAACTTTTAATTGTGGGATGGCTACTTTAAGACAACTACATTTTGCAATTACTGATATAAGATTACATAGCAATATTAAAAGCAATCATGGTAAAAGTTCTGATGAGATCAGAAAAGAAATTGCCCGACATACAACTGTAATACAACCTATCAAAGAAGATAAATTCCTTTGCTGTTTCAGTCACATATTTGAAGGAGGTTATTCAGCTGGATATTATTCTTATAAATGGGCTGAGGTTTTAAGTGCCGATGCTTTTTCTATGTTTGAGGAGGCGGATTTAGGAAATAATCAAAAAATAAAGGAAAATGGTGAGAAATTTAAAAATACAATTTTAAGTTTAGGAGGCAGTTTACCTCCTCTAGAGGTATTTAAATTATTCAGAGGGAGAGAACCAAAAACTGACTCTTTAATAAGACATCTGGGTCTATCATCAGCTATGTAAGAAGTTCCTTTATGATTCTTTCGACAGAAACTGAATTCCTAACTAAATTTTTATGTTTATAGACTTTTAATGATATTTTTTCTCCCGCATTCATATAAGCTCTCCATCCTGGGAAAACCATTAGGTCCCAATAAGTAAAAAAACTAATACAATTGATACCATTAAGAAGATAATCGTAATTAGAAAGTTCTCTTAATACACTACTATTTATTTTCATTTCAGATATTCCTTTAAAGGGATATTGAGGTATTAATTGAGAAGCAAGCGTTCCTTTATGAGGCGAACCAACAGTTATAAATCTTTTAGTTCTTTTATAACCTTTAAATTTTTTTATCCAATACCTACCAATTATTCCTCCCATAGAGAATCCTAAAATATCTATTTCTTTTTCCAAACCATATTTCTGCAAAATTAATTCATTTAATAAATAAGTTAAATCAATAATAGAAGTCATTCCGTAAGAATGATTAAGAGTTGGAGCAAAATATTCAATCCCAATATCATCAAGTTTTGAGGTCATAGAAGAAAAAATACTTGCAGTATTCCAAAGACCATGAATCAATATAATGGGATTTCTTTTTTCCAAAACTTTTTCTTAATTTTCAAGAATTCTTACAATTGAAACCTTCCCATCAAAACCCTTAATTGGAGGATTACATTTTGTCAAAATAATTTTAATTTTAGAAAGCTTAAATTCCTCATCAATAATTTCTAAAATTGCATTCGAGTATTTTTCGATTGTCAAACAATATATTTTCATTGCTTGATCTTTCAAGATTTCAACTAATTTTGAATAGTCAACTGTTTTTTCTAAATCATCATTTGCAGTACACTTTTCAAAATCAGTCCACAAAAATATATCCAAACTAAATAATTGTCCTAATTGCCTTTCTTCATCAAGAACGCCAACTCTAGCCCAAAGTTTAATATTTTCAATTTTTATGAATGTTTCCATTTTCAAGAACTTCAAAGATCTTTGTGAGTATAAATGTCCTTTCCAGATGAAAAATCATCAACTATATTGCCATCACCTTTTAAAAAATATTTATACGTAACCAAACCTTCTAAGCCAACAGGTCCTCTTGGAGGGAGAGTTTGAGTAGATATCCCAACTTCAGCTCCAAATCCATATCTAAACCCATCAGCAAACCTTGTAGAACAATTATGAAAAACACCCGCACTATCAACTACGCTCATGAATTTATTAGCAGTAATTAAATTTTCAGTAATTATTCCATCTGTGTGTTTTGAACTAAATTCTTGAATATGAGTAATTGCATCATCAATATCATCAACAATTTTTATAGATAAAATTAAATCTAAATATTCAGTTTGCCAATCTTCTAAACTTGCCTCATATTGTAACCCTAATTCAACAGATCTTTTATCTCCTATTAATTTAACATCGTTAGAATTAAATAGAGGTATTGCTTTTTCAAGAAAGGCTGGTGCAATATCTTTATGCAACAATAAAGTTTCAATGGCATTACATGCTGCAGGATATTGAATTTTACTATCTAGAGCCACTGATAAAGCCATCTCAAGATTTGCCTCATTATCTATAAACAAATGACAAATTCCATCAGCATGGCCCAGAACAGGAATTCTTGTATTCTCTTGAATAAATTTAACTAATTCATTACTTCCTCTTGGAATTATTAAATTAATATATTTCTCAAGATTTAACATCGACATACTATCTTTTCTACTTGTAAGTAAGCATATTGCATTATTATCAAGACCTGATTCACACAAACCCTTTTGTAATGCATTGACTATTGAAATATTTGTTAAATTTGCTTCACTACCACCCTTTAGCATTACTCCATTTCCTGATCTTATTGCTAAAGAACTAATCTGCATAACAGCATCAGGTCTAGATTCAAAAATGACCCCTAGTACACCTATAGGTACAGTTTTTCTTTCTAGGATAAGTCCCTTGGAAAGCTCCCGTTTGATTTGGATTTGATTTACCGGATCAGCCAAGTCGCCAACTTTCCTTACTCCTCTAATCGCTGAATTTAATTTTTCTTCTGATAGCTTTAATCTAGAAAGTAAAGCCTTTGAAATACCTTTCTTTTCTGCTCTTATATAATCGTCATTATTAGCCTCTAAAATTTCTTTAGTATTTTTTTCTAGATAATCAGCCATAAAATTTAAGGCTTTAATTCTAATGTGATTTTCAGCTTGACTTATTTTTATTGATGCCAAACGAACTTGATCAGCTTTTTCTAAAAGATCATTCCCTGGTTGAGGCACTTCAAAGATATTGGCCATAATAATTTTTAATTAATTTAATAATAATTCAAATTTATACTTCTTTAATCTAACTTTTTTATTGACTTAATATCTAAAAAATAATTGAACTTGACTTTTCCAATCCCCATTAGAATTATAAGAACCTAATAATTCTAAGTTTGGATTCGCCTGAAAAGTCAAAATTCCCAGAGGTGATAGATCATCTCTACCTGGAACGGTTTGAAAGGCAAAATTTATTGCATCAGTAATATCAAGTCCTAGTTCAGCTACCCAAGCTTGAGAAGATAATTCTTCACTACCAGATGATTGTCCATCATTTTCTATATCTAAATTCTCATTGGAAAAAATATTATTTAAAGAATCATTATTTTCTATTAAGGCTGGATATAGAGACAACTGAAGCCTTTCACTTAAAGCATTCGCATTATTAAATTGAGAAATAAATGCCCTATTTATTAAATTTGCCGAATTACCTCCAATCAAACCAATAATTTGAGATCTGTTATAACTTGGCGTACTTCTTAATTGGATTTTCTTATTTTCATCCTCAAAAGATAATTGATCTAAAAATCCTTCGTAAGAAGCTTCAATTTTGATAAGCCTTGTATTGCCAATTCCAAATGCCCCAAAACCAGGTGAAGTTAAATCCATATCAAAATCATCTGAGATGTTTGAATCCTGATTATTTTCTCTTATTGGTATTATGGAGTCTGGAACTTTGCTTACTAGAGAAAAATTAATAAATGGAACTACACCACTTCTCGATGCAAATAAAATATAGTTATCTTTATTTTTATTCAGCTTAAAAGGGGTAGTATATAAATTCGCTCTGCCTTTTTCAAGATAAATAAGACCCCTAGCATTTAAATCTTTTCCTACACCTCCATTAATATTAAGGTCTAATTTGGTATCTAAATAAGCTTGAACTATTTCTGAATATTGAAGTTTAAAATTTGGTCCAAGTTTTAATTTAAGATTATCAAAACTCAAATTATCTAAATAATTTGGCAAGGTTTCTCCTAAAAGAACAGAATCCAAAATTGTTTCATTGGAAATTATTTCAATATTCTTATTCTTATTCCAATAGAGTTCTGGCCAATCCTTTTTATATTTTTTAGGTTTAATCTTATTATCTATTTTATTATTTTGATTGGTATTATTAAAATTAATAAATCCATTGTTAAGGGATAGATTACCTCCTAAAACTGGATTTTCAAATGATCCACCTAAATTTATATCTGAATCTACTAAAAATTTAAAATTATCTGACCTTACAGTAAATTTATTCGCTATCAAATTAATTTCTGACTTTCCATATTTACTCTTACTATAAAAAGGCAAAGAACCTTCTATAAAAATATTTCCAGAATCTTCAGTATTTGCTTTTAAATTTTTGATTTCTAAATAATCAAAATCAAAAATTATCAAGCTATTAATATCTTTTATTATATTGCTATAAAAATCAATTTCAGAATTCTTAATTACAAGAAATCCATTTAATATAGGTTTATTAATAGTACCTTTTATTAACATTCTAAGGTTCACGTCGCCTTCTTTAAAGGTAAAGTATTGATCAGTAAAAATATCGATCAACTCAATAAATTTGCCATTACCAATCAACCTTAGATCTAAATCATCTGATCTATTTGTAGGTATTGTGCCTTCAATATTAATTGGTATTTCTGAATCATTGATAATAAAGGAAAAATCAATATCGAAAATAGAGTTTTTAAATTCAACAAATCCTTTATCAAATAATATTTTATTACTTTTTATAAATGAATTATTGGAATAAATTTCACTCAAAAAAGATTTTGTATCAAGATTATAAAATAAATTAATATCCAAACCTCCAAGAAAATCTCTTGGTCTTTTTAAAAAGATATTTGCAAGACTTAATGGTAATTTTTTAATTTTTAAAGAACCATCACCTTTTAATAATCCCCCTTCTAAATCTATAGAAAATTCCTCTTTGTTATTTTTGTTATCGTCTCTAGAGACATCAAGAAAGCCATTTAATTTTGCATTTAATTTATAGTTAGGTGGGCCATCGCCAGAAATAGTTATTTTTGCATTATATCTACTGCTAAATTTGTTTAAATATTTTTGAAGGTTAAATTTTTCATCTAGTGCACTATTATTTTCATTAAAGTTATTTATAAAATCAATCTTTTCTTTAAACGAATTATTGTCTTTATTAATTTCTAAATCATTTAATATATTGGGCTTACTTGTAGGTTCTACTTTTTTATTATCAAAATTAAAAATCTCAAAAGCGGTAAGGATTGACCAGCTGGTACTTATATCATTAAAATCTAAATTGATTATATTATTGTTATTTGAGTTATATTCAACATCAATCATTCCTCCATCCATTGGATAAAGTGATGAATTGACATAAAAATTTTTATTTTGGAAGTTAAAATCAAATATAGAATTTGCTAACTTTATATTTCTATATTTTCCTAAACTCCAAGCTAGTCTTCCATCAAAGTATGACTGATCTGAGGATATAGATCCAGAACCATTAATTATTCCGTTAATTCTATCAAATTGATTATTTCTTAAAGATAATTCAAGTTCATCAATAGGGAAATTATAAGCACTCCAAATATAACTTTTATCATCCCTAGATACACTTAAACTCCCTTTATTAGAGTTAAAGACTCTACTAAAAGTTACGCTATCTAATTTAAACTGAGAGTTTAACTTTACTGAGAGAAATGAAGGGATAGGAGAATATCTATTTTTCATATTTAAAAGAAATTCTTCATTTTCATTTTTAATCTCGCCCTCCCATATTTCTCTTATACGAATACCTTTGAAATGTGGATAATCAACATTAAAATTTATCGATATATCAGGATTACTTATTTTTCCTTTTAATTCTCCTTTTGCAGTAATAAAACCCCTAATATCATTTTTTCGAAAAATATTTAAATTAGATAATTGAGTTCTATTTATCTTGAAACTAGAATATATATTCCCAAAATTAATACCTCTTTTATCAAACCAATAAGGAATATTTCCTGATAATTTAATATCTGGATTAAGACTATCAATATATCCAATACTTCCTTTTAAATCGATATTATTTGAACTTTTTTTTAATGGAAGATTTAGATTAAAATTTGAAGTTAAAGTTCCATAATTTAAGTTTTCTGAAATTCCTATTAAATTATTATCTTTACAAAAAAACCTAGTTGAAGCTGTATTTATATTCTCTGAAAAATTTTCTTGTTTAATATCTAATTTATTAAAGTCAAATCTTCCTTTGCAAAAAATTTGATTTGATGATTTATAAAATTTAAAGTTAGATTTAAAATTTCCTCTACTAACCTTAATTTTTCTATTACCAATATTAAATTCGGAACCTTTAAGATTCACCCCTCTAGAAAATACTTCTAGCGTTAATAATTCTTTAAAATTTGTATTAAGTTTAAATTTTAGAAAACCTTTTCCATCAAATTTGGATTTAAAATTTGTAATTAGCTTTTTGTTATTTGAATTATAAATAAGATCCCCTTTTACTTTTGTTCCCAACGCTAAATCGCTTAGGTTTAGCTGCGAATATTTATTTAATTTAAAATTTAAGTCAAATTTTAATTTTGGTTTGTTAGTACTTTGACTTTTTATATATGTTTTATCCCTTTTAAAAAATTCTCTATTTACATTAATTTCAGTTTGATCAGGCCTTATTTTTATTATCCATTTTTGTTTTAAAAAAGATCTTAAAGGCATAATACCAACATAAACATTTTTAGCTTTAATTTCAGAATCTAGATTTTTTTTATCATTAATTTTTGAATTCCCTAAAGAAAATCCTAGAAATCTAATTCCGGAATAATCACCTAAATAAACCTTTTTATTTAAAAAATTCTCAATACTTTCTTCAAGTTCTGATTTCCTAGAATTATAAGTCTCTCTTAAAAAATTATTTAATAAAAAAGTGCCTAAAATTCCAGAAGACAAAAGTATCCCTACGAAAAGAATTTTTGTATTTAAATTTAGAGATCTAATTTTTTTCAAGTTAGAACCCAAAAATGGAGTAGGCTTACAAAATATAAGAAATTAATTAGATCAAAGCCAGTAAATGTCTTTTTTTGAACTATTAGAAAACACTCCCAAAATTTTTGGGTTCTTTGGAATATTCCTTTTTATTTGCACTTTAATAGCTTTTGTATTAAATTTTGGTTTTAAATTTCGAATAATAGGAGCAACCATTTTCTCATTATTACTTTCTTTAAGTAGTTGGGCATTTATACAAAGTTATACTGAAAAAGTAGTCATAGAGGATGCGAAATATGTTCCAATTGTCTATGATAATGGCTTCGATTTAATCATTGCTAAAGCAGAGGATGACTTCCCAGAAGAGTCTATTGAACCAACTTTAAAACAGCTTTCGAAGAACCTCATGAAGGGAAGCAGGTCAGGTGCGAACGTAAAAATAAAGATAAGGAAACTTGAAAAATTTTCAGATGGTGTAAGTAAACCAGTGATATTAGGAGAAGTTCAGAAAAATGTCTCAATTAATTAGTTTCTAAAACAATGGGAAGTAAAACCTTTTTAAATTTTTTGCCAACTAATTTTAGACATGAGAAATCTTTTTTTATTCAAAAAAATCTTATTGACTTTGAAAAATTAAGTAATCTATCAGATTTAGATATTAATAAGATACAAAGACAATCTCCACTATGTACATTAAATAATTTAAAGAAAATCAGAGCCATAGCTATTTTTAAAAAAGAACTTGAAATTTCTCCACCGGAATCATATTTACTTTTGCATTGTGGTATTGGTTCTATTAAATCATTATCACTTTCTACACCTTACGAATTAGAACGCAAAATAGGAAGACTTGAAAGAAGTCTTGGAGTTAAAACCGAAACAGATATAACTTTTTCTCTCTTAAAAAAATGGATTAAAAGAGCTAATCAAATACACAACTCAATTTGAAATCTTGGTTAAATAAATTTTTTTAATGTAGAATTTAGATAAAGTTAATAATAATGAAATCTTTTTTATTTTTATCATTTTTGTTTTTCAACTCTTTAGACCCTGTTTTTAGTCAATCGAACTTATTAGAAAGTGTAAAAAAGAATCCAGGCGAGGCTATCAATGTATGTAATAAGTTCAGAGATTTTAATTCAAAAGGTATTTCTGCAAATTCAGATAAAGCTATAGAGTATGTATCAAAAAAAAATAATTTAACACCGGTTAATGCAGAGATCTTTTCTATTTACGTTATTGGGCTGCACTGTCCAGATATTATCTAAAGCATAAATGTATTGTTCAAGATGGTTTGATAAGTCTCTATTACTTGGAGATGGAGTCAGGCTTATATCAAGGATTTGGTTGCCTGAGGGTAATGGGCCATGGCCTGCATTATTAATGCGACAACCTTATGGGAGAGAAATAGCTTCAACGATCACCTATTCTCACCCTACATGGTGGGCTTCCAAAGGATATATGGTAATTGTCCAGGATGTGAGAGGAATGGGCTCTTCTGAGGGAATTTTTAGTGGTTTTAAACAAGAGGCTAGAGATACTTCAGAAACGCACGAATGGGTAAGGTCTCTCAAAGAATGTAATGGGAAACTTGGCTTATATGGTTTCTCATATCAAGGCATTACTCAATTAACCGGCGAGTTAAATTCTAATCCTCCTGATTGTTTATCTCCAGCAATGACTGGCCTAGATATTAGAGATCATTGGTGTTCTGACGGAGGGGCATTTTGGTGGCATAACAATATTGCATGGGGATTACAAATTGCAGCACTAAAAATGAAAAGAGAAAATAATTTAATTGGGTGGGAAAAGATTAGATTAGCCTTAGAGAATAAAAGTTACTTTAGAGAGGGGCTTGATATCTTAAAAAAATATGATCCTAGTAGTTTTATTTTGGAATGGCTTGAGAATATTGATAATACCAACATTTTTGAAGAAATTAAGCCAATTTCAACATGGCTTAAAAAACCAATGTTAATTATTGGTGGACTTTGGGATCCACATTTAAAAGGTGCATTTGATCTTTATAAAAAATCTAAAGAAGCAGGAGGGAAACCAGAGATAATTATTGGGAATGCTACACATCTAGATTGGTGGAGAGGATCACAAGAATCTTTGTTAAAATTTTTTGAGAAAAATTTAAAATCAGATAATGAAGTTGGTTTTAATGATCCTAAAACAGAGAAAAAAATATGGAATATTTCGTTAAATAAATGGGACGTAATAGATAATAATTTGTGCCCTGAATTTATTTTTGGTCTTAAAAGCGATGGCATAGCAAATATAGATGTTAAAGATGGAAGTCTGACCATCAATTCAAAAGGATCAGGTTGGTTCACAATTGTTAATGATCCATGGCGACCTACACCGTCTGAAGGTGGTCATTTAGGTCCAAATCCAGGAAGATTTAATAGATATATTACTGATAAACGTTTAGATGTAGGTATTTTTCAAACCAACTTTTTTAAGGAGGATCAATATTTCCAAGGGGTTCCCACATTAGAAATCCCTGTAAAAAGTGACCAGCCAAACTTCGATATCTGCATTGCTTTATCTCTGGTTGAAGATGATGAGAATATCAATCAATTCTCAACTGGATACTTAAGAGTTAAAGATTCCAAAATAAATGAGGAATGCACATATCAAATCACAATGCAGCCAACAAATATTTGTTTACTTAAAGGGAGAAAGCTTCGATTATCAATATCAGGAGCAGCTTATCCTGCTATTGGAGTTAATCCTGGATTTAAGGAAGGAAATATAGGAGCACCTTCAGCAAATCATAGAATCATTACTCTAAGTTTTATCCTTAGTAAAGCCTTTATGAAAATGATCCCATTTTTTAATAAATAATTATTTTTTGGGTTAATTATTTGATATTATTAATCCTTAACATCAACCAGTCATGATAGAGACAATTCAGGCAGCCGACTGGATCAAATCAGAAGCTATCAACCTAGAAAATTGTTGCAATGATAATCCACTAAAAATTTTAGGTCCTCATTTTTATGAAGAGAAATGGATCATAAGAGTGTGGATGCCAGAAGCTGACGAAATTAAAATAAATTTTAAAAATAAAACCTATAAAGCACAGAGTATTAACCATAGATGGCTTTTTGAAGCGATCCTACCTGAAAATCCAAGTTCTAATTACGAAATAAATATTTCAAGAGGAGGGATCACTCACACACAACATGACCCCTGGTCTTACAGAGAAGAGTGGATGGGAGAAGTTGATAGGCATCTTTTTGCAGAGGGTAATCATCATCATATTTGGGAAAAAATGGGAGCACACCTAATTGAAAAAAATAATCAAATGGGAGTCATGTTCTGCATTTGGGCTCCTAATGCAAAATCAATCTCGATAATTGGAGATATAAATTCTTGGGATGGAAGACATCATCCAATGCAAAAAAGATTAGGGGGAATCTGGGAACTATTCATGCCAATAATGACAGAGGGAGATACATATAAATATGAAATAAGAACACAACAAGGGCATATTTATGAAAAAGCTGATCCATATGGTTTCCTTCATGAAATCAGGCCTCAAAATGGTTCAATAGTTTCAAAATTGAAAAACTTTAATTGGAATGATAGTTCTTGGATTACGAATAGAGATTCCTCAAGTCAAATTAATAAGCCAATTTCAGTTTATGAGATGCATTTAGGAAGTTGGCTGCATGAATCAGCAGATAATAAATATCTTGAAGATAATGGGAATCCAAGAGAACCAGTGCCTGCAGCAGATTTAAAACCTGGAACAAGATTATTAACTTATCCAGAATTAACTAAAAAACTTATCCCTTATGTAAAAGAGAGAGGATTTACTCATATTGAATTAATGCCAATATCTGAACATCCTTTCGATGGTTCATGGGGATACCAAGTTACAGGCTGGTATGCACCAACGAGTAGATTCGGCACTCCAAATGAATTTAAAGAGTTTGTAGATAAATGTCATGAAGAGGGCATAGGTGTAATTCTTGATTGGGTGCCTGGTCATTTCCCAAAAGACAAGCATGGTTTAGCATTTTTTGATGGTTGTCATCTTTATGAACATGGGGATTCGCGCATAGGTGAACACAAAGAATGGGGAACTTTAATCTTTAATTACAGTAGAAATGAAGTAAGAAATTTCCTAGTAGCCAATCTCATTTATTGGTTTGAAGAATTTCATATTGATGGCATACGAGTAGATGCTGTAGCTTCAATGTTATACAGGGATTATCTACGTCCAGATGGAGAATGGATACCAAATGAGAATGGTGGGAATGAAAATATAGAAGCCGTTAAATTTCTTCAACAGGCTAACCATGTACTCTTCCAACATTTCCCTGGAGCACTTTCTATTGCTGAAGAATCAACAACTTGGCCAATGGTAACTAAACCTACAGACATGGGAGGGTTAGGGTTTAATTTAAAATGGAATATGGGCTGGATGCACGATATGCTCGATTATTTTGAGATAGATCCTTGGTTTAGACAATTTCATCAAAACAGTGTAACTTTCTCTATCACATATAACTATACAGAGAACTTTATGCTTGCTCTTAGTCATGATGAAGTTGTCCACGGGAAAAGCCATCTTTTGCATAAAATGCCAGGCGATGATTGGAAGAAATATGCGAATACTCGAGCTTTATTGACTTATATGTGGACCCATCCTGGTAAAAAAACAATATTTATGGGTATGGAATTTGGACAAAGACAAGAATGGAATGTTTGGGATGATCTTCAATGGGAGTTACTAGAATTTGAACCTCATAAGGGTATTAGAAATTTAATTGATGACCTAAATGTACTTTATAAAAATGAACCTGCGTTATGGAAAAATGACTTTGATCCTTATGGATTCCAATGGATTGATTGTAATGACAAATCTAATTCAGTAATAAGTTTTATGAGAAGAGAAAATGATACCAATGAATGGCTTGTTGTAGTTGCTAATTTTACACCTAATACACATGGGTCATATAAAGTAGGTGTTCCTGTAGAAGGATTTTACAAAGAGATATTCAATTCAGATGGATCTAGATATGGAGGCAGTAATAAAGGAAACATGGGAGGTAAAGAAACCATAAATTACAGTATTCATGATTATCAAAATGCTTTAGAACTTGCTTTGCCCCCATTAAGCGTGAGTATCTTCAAACATCAATCCCATAAATAATAAGGCTTATTCAACTTAGTACTTCATATAAAAGTTCATATAACGCTTTTGATATGCTTTGCATTGTAAGATTTTTAAGTTGGAATTCTAAATTTTTAAAAAACATATCGAATTGAAAAATGGGTGAAAATTTACCGCTACTACTCTCTGCCGCATTAGGTAAAAAAGTAAATAGACCTCCAGTATGGATGATGAGGCAAGCAGGAAGATATATGAAAATCTATAGAGATTTAAGGGAGCGTTACCCTAGTTTTAGAGAAAGGTCTGAAAATCCAGAATTATCCTATGAGATATCAATGCAGCCTTTTCATGCTTTCAAACCAGATGGTGTGATCCTTTTTTCAGATATTCTCACACCTCTTCCAGGGATGGGTATAAATTTTGAAATAATAGAAAGTAAAGGACCAATAATTGAGGAACCAATAAGAACTCTTAGCCAGATAGAAAATTTAAAAGAATTAAATCCGAGTGCAAGTTTAAGCTTTGTAGGGGAAGTTCTTTCTTCACTAAAAAAAGATGTTAATAATGAGGCAACAGTTTTAGGTTTCGTTGGCGCACCTTGGACTCTTGCTGCATATGTAGTTGAAGGTAAAAGTAGTAAAAATTATTCTTTAATAAAGTCAATGGCTTTTAAAGAGCCAGATATACTTCATAAACTTCTTGATCATTTTGCAAAATCTATTGGTGAATATCTTAAATATCAAATAAGATCTGGAGCGCAAGTAGTACAAATTTTTGATTCATGGGCAGGTCAACTAAGCCCACAAGATTACGATATCTTTGCTGGTCCTTATCAAAAAAAAGTTGTTGACATTGTAAAAGAGGATTATCCTGAAACACCAGTAATTCTTTACATTTCAGGAAGTGCTGGCGTAATAGAAAGAATGGCAAAAACTGGGGTAGATATAATTTCATTAGACTGGACAGTAGATATTGAAGAGGCTTGTAAAAGAATCCCTAGTGAAATAGGAATTCAAGGTAATGTTGACCCTGGAATTTTATTCGGGAATAAAGAATCAATACATGAAAGGATAGATAATACTTTTAATAAAGTTAAAGACAGGAAATACATTCTTAATTTAGGTCATGGGATTTTACCTGGGACTCCAGAAGAAAATGCTCAAACATTTTTTGAGCATGGAAAAAAACTCACTTACTAGTCAAAATCTTGGCATATAAAAATATATTAATTACAGGTGCGAATGGATGTGTTGGCCAATATTTAGTTGATTGGTTTTTAAAAAACACAAAATTCAGACTTTATCTCATGGTAAGAGATAAAAGTAAGTTACCAATTTCTATTCAAGAAAATAAAAAAGTAAAGTTAATTGTCTGCGATATCAGGGAATCAAATAAATATAAAAAGGAAATTAGTCAAATTAATTTCCTAATACATACTGCTACCGCCTGGGGAGATCCAAGAAGAGCTTATGAAGTAAATATTAAAGCTTTTGAAGAATTACTTAAAATGATTGATGTCAAAAGGTTAGAAAAGATTATTTATTTTTCAACAGCTAGCATTCTTGACACACAAACAGAATTAATGAGGGAATCATTGATTTATGGAACAGAGTACATACAAACAAAATATGAATGTTTCCAGAGACTTAAAGAAAGCTCATTTGCAGAGAAAACATTCGCTGTTTTTCCTACCTTGGTTTTTGGAGGAAATCTTGGCAAAAAAAGTAAATACCCTGTGAGTTATTTAACTAGTGGATTGAAAGAAATTGAGAAATGGCTTTGGTTAGCAAGATTTTTAAAACTCGATTCTAAATTTCACTTTATACACGCAAATGATATCGCTCAAATTTGCGGGTTTCTCATTAAAAACTATAAAGAAGAGAAATACAAAGGCTTTAGAAAATTTGTGCTAGGACAGAAATTTATTTCAATTGATCAGGCAATAATTATTCTTTTAAAAAGAAATAATATGAGAAGATATTTTGCTATACCCCTTACAAAAAAAATCCTAAAAATATTATTAAGAATTCTTCCCATTCAAACTACCCCTTGGGATAGCTTCAGTATTAAAAAATATGACTTTAATCATGTCCCCATCACGAATCCTGAGACTTTCAAACTTAAAAGTTATGCCAAGTCACTGAATGATATTTTAAGGTTATCTAAGTTACCAAGCTGTAATAACAATTAAAATTCTCACGGTTAGGTTCCCAAAGCCTTGTAATATATGTAGATAAGTAAATTTTAATTATGTTACGCTCAATCTTTGCAGGGTTATTCGCAATAGTTTTAACTCTAGGTCTAGGCATTTCATCAGTTTCAGCTAATACTGTTGAAGTAAAACTTGGTACAGATGCTGGAATGCTTGCATTTGAACCAAGTACAGTAACCATTAGTGCTGGTGATACAGTTAAATTCGTAAATAATAAACTTGCCCCTCACAATGCTGTTTTTGATGGACATGATGAGTTAAGTCATGCAGACCTAGCTTTTGCTCCAGGAGAGTCTTGGGAAGAAACATTTGATACTGCAGGAACTTATGATTACTATTGCGAGCCTCATAGAGGGGCTGGAATGGTTGGCAAAGTTATTGTTGAATAAATCTTTTAATAGTTAAGTACTTTTTTACTTAATACTTTTTAAATTCATACCTATATTTATTGATGAAAATAGTTCCAAGCGAATTCTCCAATTCTGCTTGGAATTGTTTTATTTTTGCCAAAGAAATTGCTCATAAAAATTATCAACAAGACGTAGACTCTGACAATTTATTATTAGCTCTTATAAAACAAGACAACCTTACAAAAAAGATCTTAAATAAAAATAATGTAAATATCAAAGAGTTTGAGAGAAAAATAATGTCTTCATTAAATTCGAAGGCAAAAATGAAAGATAAACAAGATAATTTATATATTAGTGATAATCTTTACCATGTATTTTTAAAAGCGAATGATATTAAAAATACTTTAGATGATGTAGTGATATCAACAGAACACTTAGTTTACGGTTTAACTTATGATAGTAACTATGGATTTCAAATTTTAAACCAAAAAAGTATTCCAGAATTTCTTGAAACTATAAAGAAAATGAAGTCAGATCCAGCAGTAAAAAATGACTTTAATACTTTTAATGAGTCTTTAGAAAAATATGGTATTGATCTAACCCAATCAGCAAGGGATGGTATCTTAGATCCAGTTATTGGTAGGGATGAAGAAATTAGAAGAACAATTCAAATATTAAGTAGAAGAACAAAAAATAATCCGGTCCTAATTGGAGAACCTGGGGTTGGTAAAACAGCCATTGTGGAAGGGTTGGCTCAAAGAATCATTAATGGTGATGTACCCTCTGCGCTACAAAATAGGCAACTAATCTCATTAGATATGGGATCACTTTTAGCTGGTACAAAATATCGTGGAGAATTTGAAGAAAGAATAAAAAATGTCCTAAAAAAAGTCAAGGAATCAGACGGTAAGATCATTCTTTTTATTGATGAAATTCATACAGTGGTCGGAGCAGGCGCCAGTGGAGGTTCTTTAGATGCAAGCAACCTATTAAAACCAATGCTTGCAAGAGGAGAACTTAGATGCATTGGTGCTACAACTATTAATGAACATAAACAAAATATTGAAAAAGATCCTGCTCTAGAAAGAAGATTTCAGAAGATAAAAATTGATGCCCCTTCAATTGATGATACTGTATCAATATTAAGAGGATTAAGAGAAAGATACGAAGTTCATCATAGTGTGAGAATTTCTGACAATGCTTTAGTTGCAGCTGCCACCCTTAGCGAAAGATATATTAACGATAGATTTCTTCCTGACAAAGCAATAGATCTAATCGATGAAGCAGCATCAAGATTAAATATGGTCATAACTTCCAAACCTGAAGAAATTGATGAAATTGATCGAAAAGTTCTACAATTTGAGATGGAAAAATTATCTTTAAAAAGAGAAACAGATGATTTTTCTGTAGAAAGATTAAAAAAAATCAATAATGAACTTATTTCACTTAAATATAGACAAGCAGAATTAGGTGCTAAATGGAAAAAAGAAAAAGATGAAATTGATGAGATTAGCACTATTAAAGAGGAAATTGAATCCATTCAATTACAAATAGATCAAGCCAAAAGGAGTTTTGATCTCAATAAAGCAGCAGAATTAGAATTTGGAACTTTAAATTCCTTACAAAAAAAATTGAAAGAAAAAAGTGAATGCCTAGTTAATACTCACAAAAACGGAGAGAAGAGTCTTCTAAGGCAAGAGGTAACTTTTGATGATATTGCAGAAGTTGTATCAAAGTGGACTTCTATTCCAGTACAGAACTTAAACCAGTCAGAAAAAGATAAGCTTTTAAGCCTCGAGTCGATCCTTAAAGAAAAAATTATTGGTCAAGATAGTGCGATTAGGGCTGTTGCAGATTCCATTAAGAGATCAAGGACTGGTCTAAATGACCCAAGCAGGCCATTAGCCAGTTTCCTCTTTTTAGGTCCAACAGGTGTGGGGAAAACAGAGCTCAGTAAAGTAACAGCAAAAATTATATTCGATTCCAATTCTTCAATTACAAGATTGGATATGTCTGAATATATGGAAAAGCATTCAGTTAGTAAAATTATAGGTGCGCCTCCTGGATATTTAGGTTTCGAATCAGGAGGTCAACTAACTGAAGCTGTTCGCAAAAATCCTTATTCATTGATACTTCTAGATGAAATAGAGAAAGCTCACAAAGATATCTTAGATATTCTTTTACAGGTTCTTGATGATGGAATTATTACGGATGGTCAAGGTCGTATAATCAATTTCAAAAATTCAATCATTGTTCTCACAAGTAATTTAGGAAGTCAATCAATAAATGATTTATCAGTTAGGAAAGAAGATACAAATGAAATTAAAAAAGTTGTAGATTATGAACTTAAAAAATTTTTCAAGCCTGAGTTTTTAAATCGACTCGATGAAATAGTTATTTTTAATAATCTAGAATTAAACGAAATAAAAGAAATTGCAAAAATCCAGCTTCAAAAGTTAGAAAAAAGACTTAACAAAAAAAATTTAAAATTTCAAATTACGGATGAGGCAATTAACCATCTTGTCCAAAATAGTTTCGACAATGCATATGGTGCAAGGCCTTTAAAAAGAATTATTCAAAAACAAATTGAGACAAAGATTTCAAACAATATATTGAGTAATAATTACCTTAATA
The DNA here is from genome assembly GCA_003209655.1 of Prochlorococcus sp. AG-442-M23. GTDB lineage: Bacteria > Cyanobacteriota > Cyanobacteriia > PCC-6307 > Cyanobiaceae > Prochlorococcus_A. The sequence goes on from QCPW01000003.1 coordinate 75,487, forward strand.
AAGACGAGGTTAATATTAATCTGGTTAATGGAGAGATAATTGTTGATTAATGATCTAAATTAAAGAATTGTATAAGGCTTGAAATTTAACAACTTTAATCTAGGATTCGAACCAATCAGGAACTTTCTCATAACTTGCTTTATTAGATTTATTTTCTTTTGATTCTGTTTTCCAGCAACATGTTCTACCATTATCCTTATCCTGCAAGTAATCATTAGCCCATCTCCAAATTAATTCAGAAGTGAACTCCATTCCCACATTATCCATAATTCTCAGATCTAAAGCATCAAGTTCATGTAATTTTTTCCAGTAATTCAATAAAGGATCATCTTTATTTATTAAAAAAGTATGGTCAAATTGCTGCTTTAGTTTATTTTCAAGAGGTTTTAGACTTGAAAAATCCACAACAAAACCATTTAGGTCTAATTTTTTTGCAGTAAACCAAAAGGTGAAAGATCTTGAATATCCATGTACAAATCTGCAGTGACCTTCATGGCGCCATTGCCTATGTGAACAAGGAAAATCCTCGTAACTTTTACTGCATGAAAATTTCAGAGAATGAATATTCATCAATAAACTGTTAGGATATTTTTTAATAAAACAAAATGAGTAGGGTTTAACATAAGAAACATAATGACTTATTCAACTAATTTTTCGATAGAAGATCTACGCTTTGATAATTATGGATTAATCCCTGCAATAGCACAAGATTGGCTTGACGGATCAATTCTTATGCTTGCCTGGATGAACAAGGAATCATTGACAATGACTCTTGAAACCAAAAACGTTCATTACTGGAGTAGATCAAGATCCGAAATTTGGAGAAAAGGAGCTACGAGCGGAAGTACCCAAATACTTAAGAAAATAAGATTTGACTGTGATAATGATGCACTAATCCTTTTGATTGAACAAAATGGTTCAGGGGCATGTCACACCGGGGAAAAAAGTTGTTTTTTCAACGAAATTCAAATTAATAATATTGATAAAAAAGAGAAAAAAACAACTCCCTTCTCAAATATTTGCTCTGAATTATTCAATGCCATTAAAGAAAGATCAATAAATCCTTCAGAAAAAAGTTACACAAATTATTTATTAACAAAAGGTAGTAATACTATTTTAAAAAAAATAGGAGAGGAATCCGCCGAATTTATAATGGCTTGCAAAGATAGTAATAAAGATTCAATCTCAAATGAAGCAGCTGATTTAATTTATCATCTACAAGTAGCCCTTATGCACAAAGGAGTTGAGTGGAGAGATGTTCTTACGATTCTAGAATCAAGAAGAAAAATTAAATAATTTAAATTTACAATTTATAATTGATTATTCTAAAAATTTGAGAAAAAAATATTAATTAACTAATAAATAATTATTAATTAAATATTAATTAATTATTACATGTATGGCTTATTACTGAATTAACTATAAGTTAAATATATTAACAGAGAGGTAAATCGTGAGTTCATTAAGCGATTTTCTTGGTGAAATAGGTCGTCATCAACTTTTGACACCTGAAAGAGAACTCACAATGGGCAGAAAAGTCCAAGAAATGGTTGTGCTTGTTAATAGATGCCATGAGGCAGGTGGCAAAGGCCCTGCTTGTGAATATTCCGAAGCGGAAAGAAAAAAGATCAAAATTGGTGAAAAAGCTAAAAATGAAATGATAACGGCAAATCTTAGATTAGTTGTTAATCTTGCAAAGAGATATCAGGGCAAGGGGTTAGAGTTATTAGATTTAATTCAAGAAGGTACTCTTGGTCTTACTCGAGCTGTTGAAAAATACGACCCCTCAAGAGGTCATAGATTCTCTACCTATGCTTACTGGTGGATAAGGCAGGGATTGAATAGAGCACTATCAACACAAAGTAGAACCATAAGAATACCTGTAAATATAAATGAAAAGCTAACTAAGTTAAGAGCCGCAAAATCAAAGCTAATGCAACTTAAAGGTATTCCTCCTACTAGCATTGAATTAGCAGAAGAGATGAAAATTACCAAAGAGGAAGTTGACGAACTACTTTCTTGTGAACTAAGAAGCATTACAGTTAGTCTTCAAGGAACTGTTAAATCTAAGTCTGACCCATCTGAACTGGTTGATATACTTCCTAGTGATCAGGCCCCTCCAATGGAATTAGCAGAACTAGCAGAAAGAACAGCTTCTGCTTGGACACTATTAGATAAAGCTAACCTTACTGATAAAGAGAGGAAGATTGTAAGTCTAAGATTCGGTTTAGATGGTTCTAATGAATGGAGAACTTTAGCTGAAGTTGCGCGACATATGAGTTGTAGTAGAGAATATTGCAGACAAGTTGTACAAAGAGGCTTGAGAAAGCTTAGAAAAGCTGGTATCCAAAATGGACTAGTGGATAGTATTAGCTAAAAGCCTTTAATTAACCTCTAAAAAAATATGAATGAGAACAGTACAAATAAAAAGGGGGAAATTTATGATGCAGAGGTTTTAGAAAGTTCATCACTAGATGAAAATATTATTATAAAAATCTTAATAAGGGCTGGAAGGACAATTGCAAAGCCAGCTTTAGAAGTTTTAGAAATGGCACTTGACCCTTTTACTCCTGCCCAAGTAAGGGTATCATTAATGGCCGCACTAGCCTATTTAATAATGCCTTTTGATCTATTCCCTGACTTTATGCCAATAGTCGGTTTTAGTGATGACTTCGTTGCCCTCACAGCAGTTTTAAGTATTTGGAGCAAGTACATGACTCCTGAAATAAGAATCAGAGCAGAAAGGAAGCTTAATAAATTATTCCCTATTATTTGATGACTAGACTATCTCAGCAAGAAGAAAAAGAGCTAATAGATTTAATTAAAGTTTGGATAAAAGCTCATGGATATACTCAAAAAGATCTAGCAAATGAATTAAATATCAAATCAAGTCGAACCTCTGAAATTACTAAAAAAATTAAAGAATTTTATAAAAAAGGAGGTATTTTCAATATTGCAAAAAATCTCATAAGGATAGAACAAAATTGGTTAAACAATATTCAACCCAACGCTCAAAAAGGAAACGAAATCAATCCATATAATCAATTAGATATCGATTCTTTAGTTAATCAAATAAAAAAAGACAGTAGTGAATAATTAGTTTTATATAAGATAGTATTTTTAAATCATTATTATTAATTAAAAATTAAATAATGTTATATTTGTAATAGAGTCAAATAGTACTTTTTAGCAATTAAATAATATAGTTAGTTATTTTTACTAAATATAAAGGTGATACTAGATTGCCTTAATTATTTATTAAAAAACTTTAATTAAAATGCTTGTATCCATGGATAAATATCAAATGAAATCCATATACCTTCTTGCCAATAAATATCATTCTCAATTAACTTTCTTAATTCATTTTCATCTTTAGCATTAAAAATACCAAATAAATATTTTGTACATTTAGTAGGTCCTAAAGTAACTAAAATATTTCTATCTTTTAAATTTCCAAGTCTCTCAAGATGTTGATTACGAAATGGTCTCCTTTTATTAATTGCATCCTCACAGTACTGACCAAAAACTATAAATTTTTCCATTATTAAAAGATAACTAATTTAATTAAAAACATAATTAATAATTGCGCAAATTACAAACTAATTGCTATGTTTATTAAGGATAACTTTGTATTAATTTATTATGCTCACTGGTAGCGATCTTATAGCTAAAGTTAAAGAACTTGGTGATGTTAGCAAGTCAGATCTTGTTCGTGCATGTGGATATGTCTCCACAAAAAAAAACGGAAGTGAACGTTTAAATTTCACAGCCTTTTATGAAGCACTTCTTGAAGCAAAAGGTATTAACCTTGGTGATTCTGGAGTCGCAGGAATTGGAAAAGGTGGTAGAAAATTAAGTTATATAGCAACTGTCCAAGGGAATGGAAATCTTTTAATTGGGAAGGCATATACCGCACTCTTAGACTTAAAAGCAGGGGATGAGTTTGAAATAAAGCTTGGCAGAAAACAAATAAGATTATTACCTGCAGACTAATAAGAATAAAAAATTATTTTAAATATAAATAAATTAAAACTCATTTCTATATTAAAAAAAAAAGCTTGTAAATATAGTTTCGTATTTAGACTTATTGATCGGCAGCTTTTCGCATTAGTTCGCAAAAATTTCCGATTCTATCAACAACTTCTAATTCATCACTATTAGAAATTCTTTTAACAAATGCGCTACCAATAATTACTCCATCTGCACCCCATCTACGGACTCTATTTATATGTTCAGGAGAAGATATTCCGAACCCAACTGCGACTGGTTTAATGCTTATATCCTTTAATTTAATAATAAGACTCTCTACTCTATTTTCCATTTCGTTTCTCTCTCCTGTTACCCCTGTGACGCTCACTAAATAAGTAAAACCTTTTGTATAGCTAGATATCATTTTCATTCTTTCAAAGGGAGTAGTAGGTGCAACTAATAATATTAAGTCTATAGAGTAAGAACTAATAATTTCGGAAAACTTAGATGCCTCTTCTAAGGGAAGATCAGGAATTATTATTCCTGCAACGCCGGCTTTAGATGCTAAATCACAAAATTTCTCAAGCCCAAAAGATAACACAGGATTAAAATAAGTAAAAAGTATTATTGGAATATGCAACTTTTCCTTAAGAGACTCTAATAACTGAATGACCTTAATGGCTGTAGTTCCTGACAATAAAGCTTTAGATGCTGAAAATTGAATAATCGGTCCATCAGCAAGAGGGTCGCTATAGGGGATACCTAATTCAATAAGATCAGCACCTTTTTCTTGCAACTTTAATAAAATCTCTGATGTTTTTTCAATATTTGGATCTCCTGCCATGATGAAAGGCATCAAAGCTAATTTTTTACTTTTCTTTAATTCCAAAAACTTCTCATTTATTTTTGATAAAGCTTTATTTTTAGAAATTTGAGATTTCTTGTTTTCTTCCATTAATTTTTAAATCTTTTAATTGATAATTTTTAAGGAATTTATGGATTTTTTTCTAAATCTTCCATTAGTTTTTCCTGATCTTCCTCAGATAATGAATTGAATTTATCTTCTAGTTTATCATTTACAATTTTTTCATATTTTTTTCTGTAACGCTTTCTTTGTTCCATAAAAGTCATTTTTCCATTTACGACTCTAAAAATGTAAGAGGAAACCCACATTACTACAATCAAAATCAAAATAAAGTTTGAAATAGTGCTCCCAGTAAAATTATCTAAACCAAATCGTGGTGCTAATTCATAACTTAATATTCCTAATAAAGATATAAATAAACCTATTTGTAATACTTTACCTTTTGTCAATTATTTACCCTTTAGTATTTCCTCTTAATCTAAGGTTTAAAAATGGAGAAAATAAAATCAACCCTGGGAAGAAAAGAAAAACCAATCCATAAACTCCTAATCTCTCCAGTTTCCCCATAACATTCCATCTATTATTCATCCAGTAAAAAAGTATTAATGGTATAACCAATAAATAAATAGAAACAATTGCAACATAAGTGATTAAAGTAGCAAATGAATTATTAAGAAAACTTTCCATTTAAGTTTCTGGGTTATTAGTTAAAACATAACAATTTTAAAAAGTTATCGTAAGAACTAAAGATAAATATTTTAAGAATGGGAGTGGGGGGACTTGAACCCCCACGAGCTAAAGCGCTCGACGGATTTTAAGTCCGGCGCGTCTACCAATTCCGCCACACTCCCAAAGGAATTTGCGCTATCTAATCGTAGCTGAAAGTATCTCATTTAACCAAGAAAAATTTGAATATTTACACTTTTTTTGGAATAGTCAAAATAAATTTAATTTTTTAATTTAATATTCCTTCGACTTTCCATTTTAAAGTTTCGCCCGCATGAAATGGTTTTATTTGTCCAACAATATCTTTTTCTTGAATAACGTCAATGTATTCTTCTACCTTATTAGATCTAGAAACTAATTTTAATTTTTCTTTATTTGGGGACAAATTATAAAAATGAGGACCATTCAAACTTGCAAACTTTTCAAAATTATCAAGAGCATTTTCCTCTTCAAATACTGTTAAATAACTTTCTATTGCAACTGGTGCATTAAAAATGCCTGCGCAACCGCAAAAAGCTTTCCACTTTCTTAGATGTGGGGCAGAATCGGTTCCCAGGAAAAAACATTCTTTCCCACTTGTTGCAGCTTTTCTTAAGGCAATTCTATTATTTTCTCTTTTAGCGACTGGTAAGCAGTAAAAATCGCTATTTAAACCTCCAAAAAACATTGCATTTCTATTTATGTGCAAATGATGCGGAGTAATAGTAGCCCCAATATTATTTTCTTGGACAAAATCTACTGCATATGAAGTGGTTATATGTTCTAGAACAATTTTTAATTTTGGAAAACTTTTTACTATAGGTTGAAGTTCTCTATCTATAAAGACTTCTTCCCGATCAAATATATCTACTTCAGAATCAGTCACCTCTCCATGAATTAAAAGAGGCATTCCCGACTCTTGCATTAATTCAAAGATCTCATAAAGATTTTCTATTTTCCTAACTCCATAAATTGAATTTGTTGTGGCATTAGCAGGATATAATTTTGCTGCGAAAAAGACATTATTTTTGAAACCATTTATTAATTCTCTCTTATCAGTCTCATCAGTAAGATAAATTGTCATTAATGGTTCAAACTTAGAACTTTTAGGTAACGCTTCAGAAATAAATTTTTTATAAGCAATAGCTTTATCAATTGATGTTACGGGGTCTTTCGTATTTGGCATAACGATAGCTCTCCCAAAATATTCAGATGTGAATTGAATAATATTTTTTAATACAAAACCCTCCCTTAAATGTAAATGCCAATCATCTGGTTTTATTATGGTTAATGTCTTCAAAATTTTAACTATTTGATTAATATTAACAGCAAATAAAATTTGACAATAAATTATTGATATTCGAGGATAGTTATTAACCAATTATGAAAATTTTGTTATCTAAATAAAAGCCTAGATATGAGTGATTTTTTATTTCCAATAATAGAAATAGTTTTAGGCATAGTTCTACTTTTTGCTGGAGGAGAGTTCTTTATTCAAGGAGCCATATTTTTATCTTTATTTTTAGGAATACCTCAAATAGTAATTGGTTTAACAGTTGTTTCTCTCGGAACTAGCTCTCCTGAGTTGTTGGTAAGTTTAAGTTCAATTTTAAAAGGTAGTGATTCACTCGCAGCAAGCAATGTAATTGGAAGCAATATTTTTAATGTTCTCGTTGTTTTGGGTATAAGCTCATTAATAACTCCTCTTAAGGTAAAAAGCAGAATAGTCAGAAGAGATGTCCCTCTTTTAATGGCAATTTCTTGTGCAGTTTGGGCTATGTCATCAACAGGCTTATTAACATTGCAAGCAGGGGTATTTCTAATATTTTGTTTAATCTTAAATACAATATGGGAAATCAATACCATCAATGAGAAAGGAGAGGAGGCAAAAGATGCTGAACCAGAGATAGAAGAATTAAAAGATAACTATAAAGGAAAGCTTAATATTTTACTAAAGTTAATATTGGGAATATTTCTTTTAAGCTTTGGTTCAAATATTTTAGTAAAAGGTTCTCAAACGCTTGCTACTCTTTTAGGTGTAAATGAAATTGTTATTGGTTTAACTATCGTCGCCACTGGGACATCATTACCAGAATTAGTAACTTCAATAATTGCTGCATTTAAAGGGAAAACAGATCTTGCGATTGGGAATGTAATAGGAAGCAATTTGCTCAATCAACTTCTAATCCTTGGAAGTTGCAGTATTTTTTCGGGATTTGAAGGTTTAGTAATTGAACAAAGTCTAATAAAAGTTGACTTACCTTTTATGGTTTTAACTACCTTTGCATGCTTACCAATTTTCTGGAGCAAAGGAAAAATCACCAGAATTGAAGGATTTATTTTGCTTAATCTTTATATTTTCTACATTCTCGATAAGATACTTTTCCTAAATGGATTTAACTTCCTTCCAGAATTAAGGATAGGTTTATTTATTTACTTTGCGTTACTTATAGTGTTTCTGATTTTTCAAGAAAAATTAAAATTTTCTAATTCATAATTTTATCCATACATAGTTACAAATTCTTCTGAGATAGTTGGGTGCAAAGCCATAGTAATATCAAAGTCTTTTTTTGTTATCCCTGCATTTAATGAGATTGATACCATTTGAATAATCTCAGATGATGTTTCTCCAAACATATGACATCCCAAGACTTTGTCAGTCAGCTTATGAACTACAATTTTCAACATACATTTTGATTTATTCTTTTTAAAGGTATTAGACATAGGGATAAATTTGCATTTGAAAATTTTGATATTTTCTTCAGAGTAAATCTCTTTAGCTCTTTTCTCACTTAAGCCAACTGTTGAAATTTCAGGAATAGTAAAAACAGCTTTAGGAATATATTCATAATTTACTTTTCTTTTTTGGTCATTAAAAAAATTATCTGAAAAAACTCTCCCTTGTTCTATTGCTACTGGAGTTAAGTTTGGTTTATTTATGATATCCCCCACTGCAAAAATATTTGCGTTGCTTGTTTGATTAAGTTCATCAACATCTAAATATTGGCCATCCATCTTTAGATTTAAAAAATCTAAATTTAAAGGCAAAAGATTTGGTTCTCTTCCTGTAGCAATAAGGATATTATTAGTTAGGAGTTTATCCCCCGAGTCTAGGGTAGATTCCAGATTTCCATTTACTCTTTTGATAGACTTTAATTGAGTATTAGAGATTATATTGATTTCTGTAAAAGTAGGTGATTCCTCTAGGCATAAAGAAAGATCCTCATCAAAACCATTAAGTAAATGTTGACCTCTAATTAATTGAGTTACTTCTGTACCTAAATTTCTAAAAATAGAAGCAAATTCACAAGCAATATATCCTCCTCCTACTATTAATATTGATTCGGGAAACTTTTTTAAATCAAAAATATCATCACTTGTCCATGCCAAATCTACCCCAGGAATATTTAATTTCTTTGGTTTTCCTCCAACTGATATAAGAATTTTTTTTGAACTTATTTTATTTTTAATTTTCTTAGTTTTTGGACAAATAATTTCTAATTCATTTTGAGTCTTAAATCTTCCTAAGCCCTCAAAAACAGTTACATTAAATTTTTTTAAAGAATTTCTATGCACATTACTTAATCTAGAAACCTCCTCTCTAACATTCTTCAATAAAATATTTGATTCAAAATTTATACCTTCATTTTTTAATCCATATCCTTCAGAAGAATCCATATTTTTTTTACTTTTAGCTGCATAAACCATCAATTTTTTAGGAACACATCCCCTCATCACACAAGTTCCTCCTATTTGATTTACTTCTATGATTGCGACTTTTGCTCCATAACTAGCCGCACGTTTAGCCGCCGCGAGCCCTCCAGATCCAGCGCCAACAACAATTAAATCAAATTCAAATTCCAAGACTTTTTTTAATCAATTATTATAACGTTAGTTTATAGCTTTAATTCAAATAATGAATGGGATTTTGACATGGGATGATTTAAATAAATTTGAAGTTGAAGATCTTGATATAGTCAATGGTATAAATAATTCCTACGCAAATTTAAGATTATTTGGGCATAGTGAAAATGATGCATTAGTTACCCTCTATAGAGATAGGCATTCTTGGTGTCCTTACTGTCAGAAGATATGGTTATGGCTTGAATTTAAGAGAGTTCCATACAGAGTCAAAAAAATAAATATGTTTTGCTACGGTCAAAAAGAAAGTTGGTTCCTAGAAAAAGTCAGATCGGGGAAATTACCTGCAATTGAATTTAAAGGCCAAGTTATAACTGAAAGCGACGATATAATAGCTTTTCTAGAAAATGAATTTGGAGTACTTGGATCATCTATTACATCTAGTCACCTTATCAAAATTCGAAAATTAGAAAGAGAAATTTTTAGATCCTGGTGTAATTGGCTCTGCCGAGAAAGCATTAATTCTATAGATAACTCTTTTAGAAAAAAAAGATTTAAAGAATCTATTTCTAAACTCGACGAAATCTTAAGTAGATCAAAATCAGGGTTTATTGATCCATCAGTATCTAATACGGATGTTATTGAACCTGGTGTTGGAGATATAATTTTTGTTCCCTATTTGGAGAGAATGAATGCATCACTAATATATTATAAAGGGTTTAATTTAAGATCTAATTACCGTCATATAGATAACTGGCTTACCCTTTTTGAAGGGACAAGTACTTATAGAGGCACTCAAGGAGATTTTCATACTCACTCTCATGATTTACCCCCACAAATGGGAGGATGTTTTAAAGAAAGCAATGAACAACAGATTTCTTTCTCTAAGCAAATAGATACTGGGGAGGGTCTTGGTAATTATGAATTAAATAAAAATTTTGATTCAAAATATTTCGCTAAAATTGCTCTTAAAAGAGTAATAAAGCACAAAGACAATCTTATAAAAACTAACCCATATGATAAAGAATATTTTGAAGAATCATTGAGATCGGCATTGACGTATATGATCACAGATGAAGTAATAATCCCAGAGAAACTTTCAGGTAAATCTTTGAGATACTTAAAAGATAGAATCTCAGTTCCAAGAGATATGCCGATTATTTCCGCAAGGTTATTAAGACAATCATTAAATAAAATTGAATTACTATGTGATGACAATGAGATAGATGGGATACCTCTAGGTCATAGATATGATCAAGACCCTGCTAGGTTTTTATTGAATTAAATATTATAAATTTTTTCTTGAATCAATTTGAAGTAAATCCTTTATTTTTTGAACTTGACTTGCAACATTTGGGTCGCTTGACAATTTTTTTTCAACTTGCTCAATAGCATACATAACAGTTGTATGATCTTTACCTCCAAATTCATCTCCAATTTTTGGGAGGCTTAGATCAGTACCTTGCCTCATTAGATACATACCTATTTGCCTTGCCTGACTAACTGGCTTTCTTCTACTGGAACTAACTAATTCTTCAGCTGAAACTTCAAAAAAATCAGAGACTTTTTTTATTACCTGTTTAGGAGTTACAACTACTCCGACACTATTTGGATCAAGCATTGGAGCAATTGATTGAACTGTCATAGGTAATCCTGTTATTGATGCAAATGCCACTGCCCTAGTAAAAGCACCCTCCAATTCTCGAATATTTGAGGAAAATCTTCCTGCGATAAATTGAATCAAATCTCTAGGAAGATTCATTCTTTCTTGTTCAGCTTTTTTCTGCAAAATTGCCATCCTTGTCTCTATATCAGGAGGTTGAATATCTGCTATTAATCCCATTGAAAATCTAGAAATTAGTCTTTCTTGTAATTTAGGTATTTGACTAGGAGGCCTATCACTTGCAATAACGATTTGTTTTCCCGCTTCATATAAAGCATTGAAAGTATTAAAAAATTCCTCTTGAGTGTATTCCTTGCCTTCCAAGAATTGGATATCGTCAATTAATAATAGATCTACTGATCTATATTTATTTTTAAAGACATGCATTCCATCTTTTCTTATAGATTGAATTAAATCACTACTAAAAGTTTCAGTTGAAACATATAAAACTTTCGCTTCTGGATCAATTTCTACTCTATAATGACCAATTGCTTGCATTAAGTGTGTTTTCCCAAGTCCTACACCTCCACAAATAAATAATGGATTAAATTCTCTTCCAGGGGATTCTGCAACAGCCAAAGCCGCGGCATGAGCCATCCTGCTATTAGGACCTACAACAAATCTTTTAAAGACATAGCGTGAATTTAAAGAATGAGATTTTTTTGGTCTATTTATAGAATTATTTCCCAAGCTTGTAGAAAAAGATTTTGTTAGAGAATTTACATTTTGTTGGCTAACAAAATCAGGAGCATTTGAATTGTTGTTGATATTAGTTTCGGATTTAAACACTACTTTTACAGCATGTCCACAAATTTTTTCTGCAGCTTTTTCAATAGTATCACTGTAATTTTTTCTAAGCCAATCACTTGTAAAGTTATTTGGAGTGATCAAAGATAACAAGCCATTTTCAAAACAATTAAATTTAGCTGGCCTTATCCAGGTCTCAAAAGAGGGCTTACTTAAACTCTTTTGAAGTAATTGTTGAACTTCTGCCCAAATAGGATTGGTTGCTTGCACTAAATTTAATCAATAGATTTTTAATCTAGTAGGGATTTATTAATTGGTCATTATCAAATCACAAGATCACGATAAATTTAAAATTTATTAACATTGCAAGTTATAAATATTGAAAAAATAAAATCTATTCACTGTCTAAACCTTATAATAATTACAAAATATTTAATTTTTTTTGGACAAACCACTGCTCATTGTAATGGCTAAGTGGCACGCTTATGGTCGTTGTAAAACTAGATTAGCAAAAGATATCGGGGGGAAATGTTCTGCAAATATTCAAAGAAAAATGACAGAGCATACAGTTTCAGTTGCTCAATATATCGAAAAAAAGGGTTTAATTGATATTTCCATAGCTATTTCTGGTCTTGGATTCAAAAAGAGTAAAAAATGGTCTAAGGAGTTAGGAATTAAAAACTTTAATTTACAAGGGAAAGGGTGTTTAGGAGAAAAGATGAAAAGGCAAATTCTCAAAAATAAAAAAGATAACTTAACAAAAACAAAAAATATTATTTTTATAGGAACTGATCTTCCAGATTTTTGTCACATGGATTTATTGAACACACTCACAAAACTTAAAAAAAATGATCTTATTTTAGGCCCATCAAATGATGGAGGATATTGGCTAATTGCTTTTTCAGAGAGATTATTATCTAATGATTTATATTTACCTTTTATAAATATCAAATGGAGTAGCCAAGATGTACTTAAACAAACTTTGAAAAACTTTACTTCGAAGAAATTAAAATATGACTTTCTTCATAACAAAATTGATATAGATACAATAATAGACATTGAAAAAAGAGAGTAATCAAGTTGCCTAAAATCTCCATAATTATCCCTACAAATAATGAATCTCATTATTTACCATTACTTCTTTCAGATTTACCAATCATTAATAAGGAATTAGAAATAATAATTGTAGATTGTAATAGTAAAGACAAGACTACAGACATAGCAAATTTATATAGAACAAATGTATATATATCCCCAAGAAAAAGTAGAGGTTTACAGTTAAATATTGGAGCCAAAAAAGCTAAGGGGGAATGGTTTATTTTCCTTCATGCAGATTCTAGGCTTAGTCAATATTGGCTTAAAAAAGTAACTTCAGTAATAAGAAACGATGAAAATTTTGTTTATTTTTTTAAATTCAAGATTAACAATAAAAAAATAATATACAGATTTCTTGAAATCGTTGTAAACCTTCGAAGTTTCATCTTCAAAAATCCATATGGAGATCAAGGACTTGTAATTCACAGGAACACATATTTTAAAAATAAAGGTTTTAGAAAAATATCATTAATGGAAGATTTAGATTTTATAAAAAGATTAAAGAATAATGCAAATTTAAAAATGTTATCAATCCCAATTTATACCAGTAGTAGGAAGTGGGAAAAAACTAATATTTTCTTTCAAGCATTCAAGAATTGGAATTTTAGGAAAAGGTGGTTAAAAGGGGAATCTATAGAATCTTTATATAAAGATTATTATCGAAATTAAATTAATTTGCATACCAAAAAGCACATTTTGAACCTTTAGGTTCCAGGATCCAACCTTGTCTTTTATAAAAAGAAACTACTTCTGCATCAGCAAATAGAGTAACCTTAGATATACCAATTTTTTTTAATTCTTTCAATATATAATTCATCAATTGTCTACCTAAACCTAGTCCTTGATAAACAGGATTAACCGCAACATCCCATATAGTTGCTTCAATAATCCCATCCCCAGTACATCTAGCGAAACCTACAAGTCTGGGAAATTTTTCATCATGACTCCATAATCCAACTACTAAAATACTAAATTCTAAAGCTCTTTTTACTCTCCTTATTGGCCGCCTACTCCATCCAACAGTCTGCAAAAGTTGATCTAATTCAATAAGATCAAACTCCTTAAATTTACTACAAACAAAAACCTCCTCTTTATCTTTATGGGAGAATTCAAAAGAGTTCAAACCATAATATTTAATGAGCTCATCTTTAGAAAGAGTATTTGTTTTCTTGATTGATGATCCCTTTTTCTTAAAAATCATTAAAAGCTGGCGAATCCTTTTTCTTGAAGCTCATAGAGCTGGGAATATAAACCCTTTTTTAGTCTAAGCTCTACATGATTTCCTTCTTCAATTAAAGCTCCCCCCTTTAAGACTAAAATTTTATCAGATTTTTCAATAGTAGCCAATCTATGGGCTATTACTAATGCCGTTCTTTTATTCAATATCCTTTCAAGATCTTTTTGCAAAGTCGCTTCTGTAGAGGGATCCATAAATGCTGTAGCTTCATCCATTATTAAAATAATTGGATTTCTTATAGCTACTCTTGCTACTGAAAGAAGTTGTCTTTCTCCAGATGAGAGATTACCCCCTCTCTCTCTAAGATAAGTACTCAAACCATTTGGTAGCTTTTTTAATAAATTCTCTAAACCCAAATCTTTACAAATATTTTCTAATTCTTGATTATTAATATCGGTACTTAGTTTTAAGTTATCGGCAACATCCCCACTAAAAATAAAAGTATCTTGCAGCACTACACCAAGCATATTTCTAAGTCTTGCTATTGGTATGTCTTTAATGTTTACATCATCTATTAATATCTGACCATCTTGAGGCTCATATAGTCTGCAAAGTAACCTTATTATGGTTGACTTGCCAGAACCAGTTGGGCCAACAAAAGCTACATGTTCTCCAGGATTAACTAAAAATGATAAATCTTTTATTACATGTTCTCCTTCTTTATAGAAGAAACTGACATTACGAAATTCAATCTTCCCTTTAAATTTATAATTCTTGCTTAAAATACCTCCTGACATTTGTCGGGTTGAAAAAGAGTCTTTAATTTCAATTTCTTCATCTAGCAATTCATTTATTCTCTCTACAGCAGTAAGTCCTCCTTGAATCTGTGTAAATCTTTCAGCTAACTGTCTTAAAGGCTCAAAGAGTCTTTGTGAGTAAAGAATAAAGGTAGTTAATGTTCCTAAACCAATATTACCCGAAGTTACTAAATACCCTCCTACAGCCAATACTAAAGATACTGCCGCAAGAGATATCCATTCTATAAAAGCAGAAATACTACTATCGTAAAAAATGGTCCCATTTACTGCTTTCTGATATGCAATACCTGTACTAGAAAATTTCTTACTATTGAATAATTCTCTCCTAAACATCTGCACTACCTCTAATCCTTGAAGGTTCTCTTGAAAGTCAGAGTTAAGTTGTGACAACTCCTCTCTAACTTGATAATTTGCTTTTCTGTATCGTTTTTGAAGCCAAATAATAAAATAAGAAACTGGAATTTGAGTTAAAAGAAGTAAAGTTGCCAGACCTTTATCTATTGAAAGCATTGTTAAAGAAATAACTATAAGACTTACAAAATCAGCAATAACTCCCACTGCCCCACTGCCAAAAACCTCAGCCAAGGCATCTACATCATTTGTAAGTCTTGTTAGCAATTTACCAACAGGCATTTTATCGTGATACTTCAGAGAAAGAGAAATTGAATGTTCGAAAAGCTCTCTTCTAATCCTTGCTGTCAGTCTTTGTCCAACGTATTGGATATTATATGATTGATATCCTTGTAGAACTAATCTAAATAGAACAGTAATAAACAAAGAGATAATAATTAAATTTATAGATTGCCCAAATACGGTATTGCTTAACCAAACATCTGTTTTCTCATTTTTTAAAATTGTTATTGCCTGGCCAACCAATAATGGTTGTATTGCTCCTGCGAAGGAAACAGGTAATAGAATTATTAGAATAAGAAAAATTGTTTTTTTATCTTTAGTTAAATATCTACCTAACTTTTTAATTCTATTAAAGTCATTCAAAAACATTTATTTAAATATGCTATGTACCTTTAAAAGATTCTATTGATAAAATCACATCTCGGAGAGGATTGCTATCTAATCTAATAGATAGAGGATTAGCAATTAACCTTGCAGTTGAATAAAAAAGATCGTCAATTTTACTCAAACCATTTTCTTTAAGAGTCTTACCTGTTGCGACTAAATCAACTATCGCTTCAGCCATTCCTGTAATAGGACCAAGCTCGACTGAGCCCGTTAAATGGACAATCTCAACAGGTATATTTAAGTCATCAAAATAGGCTCTTGCAGTTTTTGTAAATTTACTTGCCACTTTACAATTAGCCGGTAGATCAGTAGGTTTTGAATAATTGCTAGTATTTTTTACTGCTAGAGACATATGGCACCCCCCAAATTCTAAATCAAGTAACTTAGCTACTTTCAATTCAGATTCCTGTAATACGTCATACCCTACAATTCCTAAATCAGCCTGTCCGTAACTGACATAAACTGGGACATCTCCATTTCTCACCAATAATGCTTTTGCTCGCTTACATTTTGATTCAATAGTTAATGATCTATTATTCTCTAGTAATGCATCAGAGAAATTCAATCCTGTTTTTTTTAAAATTGAAATCGAATCTTCTAACAGAGCTCCTTTAGGTAAAGCTATAGTAATCATAGATCAATTTTTATACAGTTTTTTTAAATTCTAAGTTAATAATGGATTTTAATAAAGAGCAAAAAATAATTCCAATTAGAGTTCTAAATGATAATGTTATCTGGCTATGGAAAAATAATAAATCAGCAATAGTTGTTGATCCTGCGATTTCTCAACCTGTCATAAAATTCCTTAAAGCAAATAATCTTAATTTAGAGGCTATTTTACAAACCCATCATCATTCGGATCATATTGGAGGAACTAAAGAGCTTATAAAAGAATGGCCAAATGTTAAAGTCATAGCCTCAATAAAAGAAAAAGATAGGATACCTTTTCAAAATTTATCTGTTAAAGATGGAGATAAGTTAATACTATTAGATAAAGAAGTTGAAGTCATCGAAGTAATAGGACACACAAGATCTCATATAGCTTTCTTCTTTAATATTGAAGTTCCGATCTTATTTATTGGTGATACATTATTTTCAGCTGGATGCGGAAGAATCTTTGAGGGCACATATATACAAATGTATAATTCTTTAAAAAAAATCAAGTCGTTACCACAAAACACTCTTATTTACTGTGCTCATGAATATACGAAGTCAAATCTTTTGTGGGCATTAGATATTGAACCAGAAAATCAATACATAAAAAAGAAATACATTGAAGTTGAAAAGAAAATTGCTTTAAAAGAACTTACACTTCCTTGTTTACTTGAGGAAGAGATGAAAATCAATTTGTTTTTGAGGGCAGATAATTTAAAAAGATTTTCCTTTTTAAGAGCGAATAAGGATTTATGGGTTTAAATTTATATAAATATTCTCAATCTAATGTCTTTAACAAAAGTAATTAAGACTTCTAATGCACCAAAACCAGTTGGTCCATATAACCAAGCAATAAAAGCCGGCGGGTTCATATATTGTTCTGGTCAAATTGCTATTGATCCAGTTTCAAACGAAATAAATTGCCTAGGTAACATCGAGAAAGAAACTACTCAAGTTTTGAAAAATCTTTTAGCTGTGCTTGATGCTGGAGGAGCAAAAGCAAAAGATGTTATTAAAACAACTATTTATTTAACTGATTTAAAAAATTTTCAAGCTGTCAATGCAATATATAGTGACTTCTTTAAAGTAGATAACCCACCAGCGAGAGCATGTGTTGAAGTTTCTTCTTTACCAAAAGGTGTTTTAATTGAAATAGATTGTGTCGCATTTTTAGATTAATTTCTAATTATTTAGAAATTTGAAATAAGAGCCAAAAATGCACCATATTTATATAGATTATTATTTAATAATTCTTCTTTGATCTATGGCAGCAGCAAAGCTAAATATAGACGAACTAGAAGCGGGATACCCTTTATTTTGTAAAGCTCTAAGATTGTTAATCTTAAAAGGCAACTCACTTAAAGAAATTGAGAGGACAGTTTGTTGGGGTCATCTTGAAACCTTGAATAGATGCCTTCCTGGAAGATATAAAGCCCCTACCTATTTAATGGCCCTAATTAAAAGAGATATAGATAAACCAAATAATTATTAATTATTCTTAATTTCTAAATAAAAACTGTCTACTTTATTAGAAAAATCTTTTTCCTTATCTGATATTTCTTTATTATCTAAAAATATTGAAAGACTTACAAAATTCTTACCGAAGCTGATATTTGGATATATACCCTTTTCTTTACATAATTTCTCAAGTTTCCCCATGAATTTACTAATTTTTGAGTATTGTTCAAATTCAAATCTTTTTTCAATCCTCAAAGGTGATTCTTTTTCATTCCACATTAAATTCTTTTTTTAAGACTAATTACACTATACCTTCAACAAAGTTTCTCAATAAATTATTGAAGCTAAAATTTTAGTCACTCTCCCAATAATCAATAATACCGCCAATTGTTAAATCTGTTTGAACTTCTGGATTAGGGCAAGCAAATCTAGCGGCAGAGCCACTAGAAGTAAAAACCCAGTTACCTTCTCTAGCGCCAACAGGATCAACAGCAACTAATTTCTTTCCTTTATTATTTTCTAAAATTCGTAAATTCATATGACCTAAGCCAGCGACTCTTTGAGTACAAATCATCCTTCCTAATACCTTCATAATTTCCACAATTTCTATCCTCCTTTTTTATGACTTGTCAGGATCCCAATGATCAATTATTCCAACAATCGTTAAATCGCTGGGATAAGATTTGCTTCCCGCTGCTTCTCTAGCAGCAGAACTTCCAACACAAATAACCCAATCTCCTGGCTTACAACCGACAGCATCAACTGCAACTTTATTAGAAGAACCATCTAATACAACCTGCAGATGTCTATGTTCAAAACCAGGAATCCTATTGGTTGAAACAAGTGGTTTTACAACCTTGCAAATTAACATAATTAGTGAGCCTCCTCTGATTTTTTATCTAAAGACATTCCAATAATTTGGGCGGAATGAATGTTGTCCCTATCCCTAATAGTAGAACAAGTATGTAACAAACCTTGATCAACTAAATTTTTATATCTAATTGATATCGCATTATTAACTCTTTCACAATCTTTTATTGCCCTCTCTTTTGCACCGGGTACTTTGCCAGAATAATCAAATCTAATTACTACTGGAATAGGTAGATCTTGAGAAACATTTAATCCAGTAAAAATTTTCACTCCTACATCTAAATCAGGAGCTCCTTCTTCCACAGTATCTAAATGAGCAAAATAAGTTAAATTTCTGAGATGTACTTCTTTGAAACCTATACCAACTCCAATAAACCTCTCTGCATGACCAATATCTTTATAAGAACCATTATAAAAATTCTTCACATAATCAATTTGAGAAATATTATTAAAAATTAATTTATAGGTAAATCTCTCTATTCCATGGAGTTTATCTTTTGAAGATTGCTTAGAAATTATCTGGCAAATTTCTCTCTCTGCATCCTCTTCTGAAAAATTTATTGTTGAATTATAAATTTCTAAAGTAGAAATAGTTTTTTCTAAATCTATACCGCCATCGCTTGTTGGTAAATGTATTTTTAGTGAATCAGTATCTGTATCTAGTCCAATTAACATTAAATCCACAGAAGCTCCGCAGCAAAAGCTATTCTCTACAGCCTCTTTAAAAGCATATAGTTTATTTCTACCTTCTTCTGCAGCTAACTTATCATTACTCCCATGAGCTGCGCATCCCTGATGCAAAGGATCTACAGAACTATAATGATAAGTTACAACTTTTAGGTACCTCGTATCTTTATGAGCTTCATTAGGAATATTCTCTCTATATCTCTTATGTTCAGTTTTTACCCATCTATTTACTGTATTTTCAATATCAAACATTGCACCAGCATGGGATCTTCTTCTTACTGAACTAAAAGGTATTCTCATTACATAAGCGACTGAATGAGCTAGTCGTCCATCTGAGCAGGGAGTTATATCAAGTAAATGTATTCCACAATCTAAAAGAAAGTTTTCAAAGTCTTCTGCACCTCTGCTTCCAGCAGCACCTTCAAGTGGATCATTTTTAAAAAAATTATCACTAAGTTTCTCATGCTGTTTGAAAGCACACCATGCGTATAAAGCTCTCATATCAAGAGGTTTAACCCAAGACTTATCTAATACATGAAGGGGTAAATCTATTCCCAAATTTTCCCTAGATATTGTCTGAGCCTTATTTATAAAATCTACATGATGTTGTATTCGAGCAATTTCCTTAAGAGTTGGAACAATTTCGTCGAAATCACTTTTTATTTTGCTTTCATACCTAAATAGATTTTCATTTTGAATATTATTAGTTAATTTGTGCGACTTTCCGATATTTCGTAAATTATTTGATTCTTTAGTTTGTATATGAATATTTTCCGTAAAAGTTTTCATTGGAGCTGTTGGCCCCAATGTGAAGTTTTTGGCTTTAGCCAGTCCTCTTAAAGGCATTATTTACTTACCCTCTGGCACCACCTGAAAAGGTAACAAGTTGTCCATCACGAGTATTACCACTAGATCCTGTTATCAAGAAATCTGGTTTTTCTGTTTCCTCATTTCTTTTAACTGCTACAGGGGGCATTGCGCCCATGTTTCCAGCCCTTGAAGGATTTCTCTTCCTAGAAGAAGCCCCCTCTGTTCCTGTTACCTTATCACCGCGATCCCAATCATCACCAGTTACATTTCCCACTGATTGTCCTTCACCAGTAATCCTAGATGCAACTCTTTTTTCTGGTGTCTTTGCAGCACGATCGGCCTCTTCAATTTCCATTTTTTGTTTATAAGTAATATTTTTATTGGGTTCGAATCTAAATTTTTCAGTTCCAGTGACCTTATCTACAGCCATATCAAAAGGTCCTGTTATCTTTGATCCATTTTCATATTCATTACCGGTAACGCCTTGAGTATTTTTTTCGGAATATTTTTCTCTTGATGGTGACTTAACAGAAAATTCGTTCCAAGAATTACCTGCTGACTTTGCCTGATTAGCATACTCAGTATCATGTGGAGGATTATCACAAGCTCTTGCGAACTGATCTCCACCAACATAGGGAGTTCCTGTTAGATTTTTACAAGCGCCTTTCTTAGCACCTGTCATTACTCCCTCAATCCCTGGTTGCTGTCCTGTAAGTCTGGCATTTGAATTATTCCCAGAATTAACTGTTGCTCGGAATTTCATATCTTCAAAAGTTTCAGTACTACAATTCTCATTAATCTGATCTAACCCTGCGTATGGTGTTCCTGTTAACACTTTGCAAGAACCTGGTTCATCTCCAGTTACTGTTTTTGACCTTCCTGTCATAGTCCCACTTATCAAATTAGACTTTGAAGAAAGGCTTAAACCTACTTTCCTAGCTTCTGGTTTTGGTTTTGAACCGCAAAACTTCTCATATTGCTGAGATCCTATGTACTCATCACCAGTTACATTCTTGCAACTACCATGTTCATTACCTGTCATATGATCTGATCTTCCTACCCCTGTACCAGTTACATTATTTCCATTAAGAGTGTTATAACTGCCTACTTTTTTAAATTCTTTACCTTTTGGATTTGGCTCAGAGCCTAGATATTGATCTCCAGTTAAATGATGTCCAGAACCTGATTCATCTCCAGTAACTAGGGTTGATCTACCAGGAAGTGATCCAGAGACTTTTAATCCATCAGTTGTAGTACTATGTTTAACCTTTGAAGGATTTTTTGGAACATCACCACAATACTTCTGAGATTGATTAGCGGATACATATTCTGTACCTGTTAGATTTTTACAAGTTCCTGGCTCATCCCCTGTAACCCTATCAGATCTACCAACTTCATTCCCAGTTACTTTATTACCTGATGTTGTTGAAGTAACGGTAGATTTCTGTGGCTGTTTATAACTTGGTCTATCTTGACAAAATTGATCAATCACATCTGCTCCCATATATTGAGTGCCAGTAACTGTTCTACATGTACTTGCTTCATTACCTGTAGTTTTTAGAGATCTATTGGCTTGTGTTCCAGTAACTATTTGACCTGAATCAGTTTCACTTTTGCCAACTTTCCAACTAGCATCAGCAATATTCTGTTTGGCTCCATTTTTATTTGGACCACATGGTCTACATTTTCCATTACTTTTATTACTACCTGTAGCACCAGTTTTACTTCTTAGCTCTCTTACTCTCTGAGAAATTTCTCTACTACTTAAATCTGGATCTCCTCTTCTAGCTAATGAAGCTGCACTAGTATTTTGTTTAGATGCTGATTTGCCATGCTTAGATTGAGCTTCTCTTCTCGCTAAAACAATATCTCTACTTGTATTAGAAATAGGTTTTCTCTTCTGATTAATTCTTCTTTTAACGTTTGATTTTAGTGTTTTAGTTTCTGTATTATTTGAGTTTTGAATTTCTGAATTTTTAAGAGCAGTTGGTTTAACTACGTTTACAGGAATATCTTTTTTAACATCAGTACGAGTTCTATCAGATGAATTTATAGCTGATTTCCCATGAGTAGACATTGCTTTTCTTCTCTCTATAACCAACTCTTTACTAGATAAATTTGTTGAAGAAGAATTTCTATTTATCTGAGTTTTTGGAATATGTTTTTTGGCAGGATTAATAATAGTTTGATTATTAGAAGAAGACTGAGTACCAGAAATCTGTATATCTTGAGAAGATCGAACTCTATCTTGAGTAGTCGAAGAATAAGCAGCAGCTTTTTTCCCGCTATCACTCATCGCCTTTCTTCTTTCTAGTGCAATCTCTCTACTGGTTTTTTTTGACATAATCTTCAAATTTAAAACTCTTTAAAAAAACTCTTTAAAAAACTTTCTCCAAATTTTCTTTGGAGAAAGATATTTACTACATTAAGTAGATTTAACGTCCTTGGAAAACTACAAAAGCTGTTCCTTGGCTCTGAGTGTAAGCATCGTAGCCGATTATTCTTACATGATGATCAGGGTATGCTCTATGACATGCCTCCAATTCACTTACAACCAAGTTAAGATCTTTTTCCCCAAAGAATGGGAGTTTCCAATAAGACCAATAAGTTTGCATACTTCCACTAGGGTGAACATGCTCAATGACAGGACTCCAACCTTGTGCAATTATGTATGCAATTTGATCGTATATTTCTTCCTGGGTCATCGGTGGTAAAAAACCGAATGTTTCCAGGGTTGCGACTGTTTGATAGTCACCTACTGTGCTCTGGAAAGGCATAATTAATCTAAATGTGAATGAAAATTACTCGTAATTAGGACGAGATTTGTAGAAGTTTGAGGAGAAAAAGAATCTCCTCAATTTTAAAATTTGGTTTAACCTTGAACGTCAAGCTTGTCGACGGTATCAAACTCAAACTTGATTTCCTTCCAAGTTTCAAGAGCAATAGCTAATTCAGGACTATGCTTAGCAGCTTCCATAAGAATGTCTCTACTCTCTTTTTCGATTTCGCGACCCGCATTACGTGCTTTTACACAAGCTTCTAAGGCAACTCTGTTAGCTGCAGCTCCAGCAGCTGAACCCCATGGATGACCATGTGTTCCTCCACCGAACTGAAGACAAGAATCATCTCCAAAAATCGCTAAAAGTGCAGGCATATGCCAAACGTGAATACCACCTGATGCGACTGCAAATACTCCTGGCATTGAACCCCAATCTTGATCAAAGAAGTTACCTCTTGATCTATCTTCAGGTACAAATGACTCTCTTAAGTTATCGATGTAACCAAGTGTTGTTTGACGATCACCTTCAAGTTTTCCAACAACGGTTCCAGTATGTAATTGATCTCCTCCAGAGAGTCTCAAACATTTTGCTAGAACTCTGAAGTGGATACCATGCTTTGGATGTCTATCAATAACAGCATGCATAGCTCTGTGAATATGCAGAAGCATGCCATTTTTACGACACCAGTTTGCTAATCCAGTATTTGCAGTAAAACCACCAGTTATATAATCATGCATGATGATTGGCATATCTAGCTCTTTTGCAAATTCAGCTCTTTCGTAGAGTTCTTCAGGAGTGTTGGCAGTACAGTTTAAGTAGTGACCTTTAACTTCTCCAGTTTCTTGCTGAGCAAGCTTAACTGCTTCTGCAACGAACTCAAATCTTTCTCTCCAACGCTGAAATGGTTGAGAATTAATATTCTCATCATCCTTCGTTAAATCAAGACCGCCTCTAAGACACTCATAGACAACACGACCATAGTTTTTACCAGATAATCCTAATTTAGGCTTAATGGTACAACCAAGAAGAGGTCTTCCATATTTGTTTAAACGATCTCTTTCAACTACGATTCCATTTGGTGGACCACCGCAAGTTTTGATGAAAGCAATTGGGAATCTAATATCTTCTAGACGCAAATGTCTTAAAGCTTTAAATCCAAAAACGTTACCAACTAGAGATGTTAATACGTTTGTTATAGAACCTTCTTCAAAAAGATCTAAAGGATATGCAATAAAAGCATAAAAAGCTTCAGGATCTCCAGGTACGTCTTCTATTCGATAACAACGTCCTTTGTAAAATTCTAAGTCTGTAAGTAACTCGGACCAAACTGTTGACCAAGTACCTGTTGAAGATTCAGCGGCAACAGCTGCTGCAACTTCTTCTCTTGGAACACCTTCTTGACCTGTGCATTTGAAACAGGCTAGTAAATCGGTGTCTAGGGGTACATATTCAGGAGTCCAGTAGGTATCTCTGTACTCCTTTACCCCTGCATCATACTTCTTACTCATAAGGATAAATTTAGGTCTGTGTAGGGAAAATAATTATTGTGCAAAATTTATAAATCTTGCTTTACTTAATTAGTCCTTTTGACCAAGAAATTCACCGTTACCTAGAGCAGGTTCAACTTCTCTATGAGGACGAGCAATAATGTGAGCTGCAACTAAACCGTCGCCAACTCTTTCACAAGCATCAGCACCAGCTCTTACAGCTGCGTTAACTGCTCCTGTTTCGCCTCTAACTAAAACTGTGACATAACCGCCACCAACGAATTCACGACCAATAAGACGAACTTCTGCTGCCTTGGTCATTGCGTCTGCTGCTTCGATTGCAGGTACAAGTCCGCGTGTCTCGATCATGCCGAGAGCGATACCCATTGTTTCTGTAGCCATTGCCTACTAATTACTAAATGTGGAATGTTCAATCCGAAGAATGCTTCATTAAGTACTTATAAGTCAAGCGTTTTCGATAAATTCTCCATTAATGTTTTTTCTATTATTCATAAGTTAAACTTATCACCCTTGGTACTATTGATATGTCAATACTTATGCAAATTAGTTAGTGCATCAAAACATATTGTTGTGTTAAGAAAAAATTTACATTATGTTATTTCCGTACGAGACAGGCCCTGTCTACTCAGGTGTGGAATGTTCAACCTTTCCTGTCTCCGTATCAACCTTTAAAGTAAGATAATATTCACAATAATTGTATTTGATATTTTGAACCTTCCAGTTCTGACAATTGCTAGTGGTAACTCAAGAAAAGTATCTGAAATTTCAGAGATGTTGAATGTTTTATCTTTAAGAGTAAAGAAGCAACCAGAATATTTAAATGTTGAAGAGACTGGAAACACATATTTTGAAAATGCACTACTTAAAGCCAAAGCAGCTTCGCTAGAGACAAAAACTTGGGCATTAGCTGATGACTCAGGCCTTGAGGTGGATATTTTAGATGGTCGACCAGGTATATTTTCTGCTCGATATGCCAAAAACAACACTGAAAAAATCAAAAAATTAATTAATGAACTTTCTGATAGTCCTTACAGGAGCGCAAGATTCATAAGTTGTATGGTTTTATGTGATCCCTCAGGAAACTTAGTAAAGAATACAACTGGAATATGCTGGGGAGAAATTCTTAAGAAACCGAAATACCCAAATGGGGAATTCGAATCTATTTTTTGGGTTAAAGAAGCTAACTGTGTTTACGGAGAGCTTTCACAATCACAACTAAGTAAATTAGGCAGTAGGGGTAAAGCCGCCAAAATTATGTCACCTTATTTAAAAAAAGAAATTGGTTTAAATTAAAAAATTCTCAATAATTTGAAATTTCATCAATTGCTCTTATAGCAGCAGCTGCTGCTTCTTCAACATCCCCTTCTTTCCCTGCGAGAGTTAATCTACCAAAAGCGCCAACTGCCTTTACATCAACAACGGTTATATTAGATGCTTTTTCAGCTTCATTTGCTGCTTTTAAAACATAACCAGCCGGTTCAGTTTCTAATATGAACATACTCATTCCAGATTGAATCATTGAACCACTTCTATTTTGTCTATTTATTAAAACAGCATGGTCTGGAGTAATAGCTCGAATGACTTCTGTCCAACTTGTTGAAGGTTTGGTTCTTTTTCTAACTTCACTTCCAATAGCATCTAGAACAACATCTCCAGAATGCAAAACAGTGCTTTGATCTTTATGATAAAGCGCAAGAGAACCAAACGCTCTTTCAACAATCATCTGACCAAGTCTTACATTACTTGCTTTTAAGGCAATATCAGTGACTCTATGAACGGCCATCCCAGGTGAAACTTCCATCCAAAGGCATGAATCTCCAGGAATAGGTAAAAACCCTCTACTAACCGTGCCCATATACGCGGCTAATTGAGGTTGAAGAGAATCTAAAAAAACATATGTTCTCAACTCAATTTGCTCAACTTGACTTGCTTGTCTGGATACCAAAGACTTTTCTGAATCAGTTGTAATAAAACAGCTTGCACCACTGGCCTGAGATTGCACCTCAGATCCCGTGACAAGAGAACTCCCTTTTTTTCGTTCTCCTCTGTTTAAACTAGAAGTTGGTTCCATTCACGCGACTATAACGGATAACGGTTCTTTTTTTCTATTAAATTTACTTGCATGCTTCCCACAAAACGATAACTTCAAATAAAAGATAAGAAAATTTATGGGAACTTCTCAAAAAAAAAGACTAGATTCTTCTCCTACTGAAAATGAATTAAGTCCTGATCAGACTCTTGGATTAGTTAGTCTAAGTTTAATGCATAAATTATCTCAAAAAGACCCATCTTTCAGTTGGTTAGTAGATGATAATTCAGACAAAGCAAATCTTAAAAATCTTAGAGATAGACTAGAGTTAACCGAATTAGCAATTAATACTGGAGCTCCTTTAACTACCTCAGAAATAACAATCTTAATTGGAGCAAAGCCAGGTAAATCGAAACTTGAAAGAGGTGGCTTATTAGCAACAAAAATTGCTAGAAATGTATGGAAGTTATCAAAAACAAGTCAAGGAAATTCTTTCTACAGGAATTAAAAATAAATTTTTAAAATTAAACTTAAAATCCTCATTTAAGTTTTTAAACATTAATATAAGTTTTTTAAATGTGTACATTTGTAAGAGAACTTATTAATTACTTTCTTTAATACAAAAGTATATGCAAGCTTGAAGTATAAGCTCTAAATATTTTTAATGAGTAAAGTAGAACTTAATAAAGAAACAGGACCAAGAGAAGTTTTTTGTGGCCTAACTTCAATAGTTTGGTTGCACAGAAGAATGCCAGATGCATTTTTTCTGGTTGTTGGATCAAGGACATGCGCACATTTAATACAAAGTGCAGCAGGGGTAATGATTTTTGCCGAGCCAAGATTTGGGACGGCTATTCTTGAAGAGAAAGATCTTGCTGGTCTTGCAGATGCTCACGAAGAACTCAATAGAGTAGTAAATGATCTTATTTCTAGAAGACCTGAAATAAAGACTCTTTTCCTTGTTGGTTCTTGCCCTAGCGAAGTTATTAAGCTTGATCTTGCTACTGTTGCTGAGAAATTAAACAAACGATTTTTAGGTCAAGTAAGGTTTGTGAACTACTCAGGAAGTGGGATCGAAACAACATTTACACAAGGAGAAGATGGCGCATTAAAAGCTCTTGTCCCCTTAATGGAATCTACAGATGATGAGAAATTATTATTAGTTGGGACATTAGCTAATAATGTAGAAGATAGATTCAAGAAGATTTTTAATCATATTGGGATAACTAATGTTGAAAGTTTTCCTCCCAGGCAATCAACTGAATTACCAAAAATCGGAAAGAACACAAAGGTTCTATTAACTCAACCATACTTAAGTGAAACTGTCAGGGACCTTAAGCATCGTGGTTGTGAGATAATTTATGCACCATTTCCATTAGGTGTGGAGGGTAGCACTAAATGGTTTTTAGCTGGGGCAGATGCTTTTAAAATTAATGAACTAAAAGTTCATGAGGTAATTGCTCCTTTAGCTAATAGAGCTAGACAGGCACTAGAAAAGCATACTGAAATATTAAGAGGTAAAAAATTATTCCTTTTACCTGAATCACAACTTGAGATTTCATTAGCAAGATTTTTACATAATGAATGTGGAATGGAGCTAATTGAAGTTGGAACTCCCTATTTAAATAAAGACTTGATGGATGAGGAGCTTAATTTATTACCGAATGATACAAAAATTGTAGAAGGTCAGCATGTAGAGAAACAACTTGATCGTGTTAGAGCTTCAAATCCTGACTTAGTAGTTTGTGGAATGGGTTTAGCCAACCCACTTGAAGCAGAGGGCATTAGTACAAAATGGTCTATAGAAATGGTATTTAGCCCGATACACGGAATTGATCAAGCAGCTGACTTAGCTGGACTTTTCTCAAGACCTTTAAAAAGGAATCAAATACTTACATCCAAAACATTAACAACTCATTAAATTATGGAATTAACTCTTTGGACATATGAAGGACCTCCTCATGTAGGTGCAATGAGAGTAGCTTCATCAATGAAAGATATCCATTACGTACTACATGCTCCTCAAGGAGATACTTATGCAGATCTCCTTTTTACAATGATTGAAAGAAGAGGTCAGAGACCTCCTGTAACTTATACAACGTTTCAAGCCAGAGATTTAGGCGGAGATACAGCCGAATTAGTCAAAAGGAATATTGCTGAAGCAGTTGAAAGATTTAAACCAAAAACCCTTTTAGTAGGAGAAAGTTGTACTGCTGAACTAATACAAGATCAACCAGGTGCTCTTGCTAAGGGTATGGGTTTTGATATTCCAATTGTTAACCTTGAACTTCCTGCTTACAGCAAAAAAGAAAACTGGGGAGCTTCAGAAACCTTTTATCAAATAATTAGAACTCTTTTAAAAGATAAGGTAAATGAAATTCATAAAATCAACCCTCAAAGATGGAAGTCTTTAGGTCGAAGACCCAAAGTTAATATATTAGGTCCTACATTATTAGGATTTAGATGCAGAGATGATGTAATCGAAATTCAACGTATACTTTCAGAACAAGGTATTGATACAAATGTTGTTGCACCTCTCAGTTCGAGCCCAGAAGATATTAAGAGATTAACTGATGCTGATATTAATGTTTGCTTATATCATGAGATTGCTGAGATTTCTTGTGAATGGCTTAAGCGTAATTGCGGAATGGAATATACCACTACTATTCCAATTGGTATAAAAAATACGATTAATTTTATTCATGAAGTTCATGAAAAGCTTGACCTCCCTCTAACAAATAAAGGAGAACTAGAACACAAGTCAAAACTTCCATGGTATTCAAAGTCAGTTGATTCTAATTATTTGACAGGGAAAAGGGTTTTTATATTTGGTGACGGTACCCATGCTATCGCAGCGGCCAAAATTGCCAAAGATGAATTAGGCTTTGAAGTCGTAGGACTAGGAACATACAGCAGAGAAATGGCAAGACAAGTAAGAGCTGCAGCTAAGGATTTAAATATAGAAGCACTAATAACTAATAACTACCTAGAAGTTGAAGATGCCATGAAAAAAGCATCTCCTGAATTAGTTTTAGGGACTCAAATGGAAAGGCATAGCGCAAAAAGACTTGGAATTCCATGTTCAGTGATAAGTACCCCAATGCATGTCCAAGATGTACCCGCTAGATATAGTCCTCAAATGGGATGGGAAGGGGCAAATGTGATTTTTGACGACTGGGTTCATCCTCTAATGATGGGATTAGAAGAGCATCTTATAGATATGTTCAAGCATGATTTTGAGTTTGTTGACGGTCATCAAAGTCATCTAGGACATACTGCAACAAATGCCCCTGATAAAAAAGATACTAAGCTCGAGGAAAGTAATATAAGTACTCAAGAAGAGAAACGAATTCTTTGGACAGAATCTGGGAAAGCAGAACTTACAAAAGTACCATTTTTTGTGAGAGGTAAAGTTAAATCAAATACAGAGAAATATGCACTATCAAAAGGTCTTCCTGAAATTAACGATGAGACCCTCTATGACGCAAAAGCATTTTTTGGTTAATTTTTACAAATAAAATCTTATCTAGGCATGAGTATTTTCACTCATGAAATGGATTAAAAGCCTGGAATATCTAGTTATAAACATATATCTTGTATCTTTAATCTTAATAAATAACTATTTGTTGAGAAATACATTCTAGGTAGCTTATACCTGCAAGAATATATGTATTAACGTGTAAATCTAGCTCTAAATGACAAGTACAATCAATAAACCTCTTGATGGTGAAGGCAGTGTTCAAGTCAAGCAAGATCCAAAATTAAACATTGAAGAAGGAGCATTAGTAATTGCAGTTTACGGGAAAGGGGGTATTGGTAAGTCAACAACATCTTCAAACCTTTCTGCCGCTTTCTCCAAATTAGGTAAAAAAGTTTTACAAATAGGATGTGATCCAAAGCATGATAGTACTTTTACACTTACTCACAAAATGGTTCCAACTGTGATTGATATTCTTGAAGAAGTAGATTTTCACAGTGAGGAATTAAGACCAACTGACTTTATGTTTGAAGGTTTTAATGGAGTCATGTGCGTTGAGAGTGGTGGTCCTCCTGCTGGTACTGGTTGCGGAGGATATGTAACAGGACAAACAGTAAAACTTTTAAAAGAGCATCATTTACTAGAAGATACAGATGTAGTTATTTTTGATGTCCTAGGGGACGTTGTTTGCGGAGGATTTGCGGCTCCCTTGCAACATGCCAATTACTGTCTAATAGTTACCGCTAATGACTTTGATTCAATATTTGCAATGAACAGAATTGTTTCTGCAATTAAAGCAAAAGCAAAAAATTATAAAGTTAGATTAGGGGGAGTAGTTGCGAATAGATCTAAAGATACAGATCAAATTGATAAATTTAATGAAAAAACTGGTTTAAAAACTATGGCTCACTTTAAGGATGTTGATGCCATTAGAAGATCAAGGCTTAAAAAGTGTACAATTTTTGAAATGGAACCGACAGAAGATGTGATTGAGGTTCAAAATGAATATTTATCACTCGCCAAGAAAATGTTAGAAAATGTTGAACCTTTAGAAGGAACTCCTCTAAAAGATAGGGAAATTTTTGATTTATTGGGATTTGATTAACTCCTCTTACTCTAAACCAACCAATTTTCTAGTTAATTGATAAGTTTGTTTTGAAATATATGAATCAATAATTCTATTTGACAATTTTTGAGAAAATGCTTTTCTCCCCAACTTTTGGCGATTTCCCCAACTCCAATGAACTGCTGGTTGTGCATATTCTTCAAAACTTGCTACTTGAGCTACTCTTTCTCCCGCTAATCTTTGAGATACATATCCTTTAGTGATGAACTTTTGAAAAATTGGGAATAAAAGTCTAAAAAGCCAGGGGGTATCCCTGAAAAGATTTGTATCTGCAACACATCCAGGATAAATAGAATTAATTATTATCTTATCACTAGAGTATCTTTTAGATAATTCTTGTACTGTTATCATATTACATAATTTACTATCTTTATAAGCTTTCCCTGGTTTAAATTTTTTCCCATTTGCCATACTAGTTGGGGCTAAAAATCCATTTTTAAAGCCAGACAAATCTCCTAAATCAGCAGGGGCTGGTATTGGTATTTTACCGCCTAGTTCTGAATAATTTGCCGTAACAGTTCCTAGCACTGTTATTCTTGGCTTGAAGACAGTAGTTTTACCATTTAAATCAATCTCTCTTTCTGAGGACAAGATATTTTCCAGAAGAAGACTTATGAGGAGAAAATGACCAAAATGATTAACTGCCATTGAATTTTCAAATCCCTGGGGAGACCTTTCGGGCTTTCTTAATCTTGGTTTATAAACTGCAGCATTACAAATAATAGAATTTATGGGTTTTTTAAATTTTTTCAATATTTCATTACAACCATTTCTTACATCTTTTAAATCAGATAAATCAATTTCTATGAAATGTATATTTTTTATTTCGGAATCTGTCAGGGATTGGTGAGCTATCTCTAATGCCCTTTTATTTGAGCGATTAACTGCTATTATTTCCCATCCAAATCTCAACAAAGGTTTTAGAGTATTTAATCCTACTCCAGACGTTGTTCCTGTTATAAGAACTAAACCTTTAATACTCTTAGTTTTGCCCACAAGCTATAAAAAAATTAAAAACTCGATAATCAATAACTATTAATCATAGTTATCAACGCCATATTACTCTGATTATGTCTCTAGAAATCATTTGATCTTGATCCTTCATAAATCTTTGCTCACCCTCAAAAGAGATCAAATCATCAAATCTACGACTTAAACCATAAAACCTTGATTTTTCAAATAAATAAGAATCTTTAATCTCTCTCAATCTAATTAATCTAACTTTTGAGCTATGTCCAATTTTTATTAAACTTACTACTGCTAAAAGAGAAAAACAGACTTTCAATCCTAAAAAAACAGAACTTACAAAATCTTCTTGTTCTCTATTATTTAATTTGGTAGAGGAGGCTAAAGATATCTCAGTATTAGAGTTATTTTTAAGGATATATTTAGACAAATGATTTATATTGGTATTTTTAAAAAGACTTAAATTGAAAGTCTTATTTAATTATTACCGTACATTTTTTAAAAATCAAAATATGGTTTTATGTTCTAGCTAAACTTATGCCCAGCCTTAGGGCTAGTACTCCTGCATGAATTACGACAATAAGTCCAAGTATAGTTAAATTGATTGATTGAGATGGATCCATAATAAATAAATTTATTTTCTATATTCTCTACCCAAAAGTGAAAAATTGATACACTATTACAAAATGCTGTTACGTAATTAAATCAATAACAATTTTGAGAATAGATAATCAAGCTTTAATTATTTCAACATTGGAATTACCTGGGGTTGAACAAATGGCTCTAGATTTACATTTTTTAGATAAGACTATTTCAGAAGTTGAAATTGTTTTCACATTAAGGTTCTATCATTGGAAGGGAGATTGGATTTCTCTTGGTTATCATCAAAAAGTAATTCCGCCCCATTGGGAAAAGCTATTAAATGATGGCATTATTCAAATTGTAAGAAGACCTTCAGGAGGCGGGGCAGTTCTTCATTCAGGAGGTATAACTTATGCTTTGACATTTAAAAAACCTTCCTATAAGAGCTTCAGTTATGAGCTTGTGAATAATTGGTTAATTAAAAGTTTTAGTGAATTAGGTTTAAATTTAAAAAGAGGAAATTTAAAAAAATCAATAATAAACCAAAATTGTTTTGGATCATCCTATATATCTGATCTAGTTGATCAATATGGATGCAAAAGGATAGGAAGTGCCCAATACAGAAAAAAAGGCGCTTTTCTTCAACATGGGGAAATTCAACTTAAACCTCCTAGAGACCTTTGGTTCGATTTATTTAAAGAACAACCTCCAAAGCAGATTGATTTGAATCTTACTAATGAGGAAATAATTAAATATTTGATAAATTCATTATTAGAATCCAAATCAAATCTACAAGTTAAAAATATTTGCTATGAAGAAGATCATATTAAAAAAATTGTTATGAATTAAATTTATTCAATTTCTCCTTTCTTTCTCATTAATTTTATAATTCTAGGCAACTCCATTCCAAGCGGATACTGATTCTTGCTATTTAATTTACTGATTATATTTGAAGGTAACTTTAAGCCTAATTTATCAAACACAAAATAGCCAATTCTATTTCTGTCAACAATTCCTAGAGGTATACCTGCAGAATTGAATACTAATATTATACCTTCTTTAGATTGCTCTATTTTTTCTATTGCTCTCCATAATTCAGCATTACAATTTACACAAGACAATTTATTGATTGACTTCTTAAAATCTTCAACAAAAGTACCCGCCCATTTTTTTACCGAAATTGATTTTAAAATCTTTTCCTCAATGTAGCCATCATATCTCCCACTATTTGTTAAAAATAAATATTTATCTTGGTTATATTTTTTATTTTTAACAATATTATTTAACTTAACCAAATTTGAATTGAATTCTATTTTTCTTAGTGGCTTTAATTTAAGGTCAGAGACTTTGCTTAACTTTAAAATATTTTCAATTTTGTAAAATTGATTATCCGACTTTGATGAATTAATCCCAAATAATCCTAAAAAAGCTAGTAATAAACCATAGTAAAAATTGAAACTAAATAAACATAAAACCCCAAATCCAAAGACTAAGGTTGATAATACTAAAGTTAATTTATTTAAAAAATTTCTTCCTTTATTTTTACTTCCTGAAAAATACCAAATAATACTTTTTAACAAATTACCTCCATCTAAAGATCCAATAGGAATTAAATTTAAAAATCCGAGAAAAAGATTTAATATAGCTACCCTATTGACTATATTTAAGAATATTTGTTCGTTTGATTCACCTAGATAACTTATAAAAAGAAGCATTAATGCCGTCAAGAAACATAATAGAGGCCTAACTATTGCAATTTTTATGTTACCTAAAGCTGTTTGACAATCCTTTTCTATTTGTAGAATTGCTCCTAAGAAGTAAAAGGTAATTTTTTTTATTATTACACCTTGATTTAAACAAACAAAAGTATGGAATACCTCATGAAATATTATCGTTGCTAATAAGAAAAAAGAAGTCAAGAAACCAATTATCCAGGCTTCCTTAACATTATAAAATTCACCAGAAGTTAAATTAACTTGATTTGAAATGCTCCATGAGAATAAAAAAAGGATTGCAAACCAGTAAGGATGTACATTAAAGGGAATTCCCCATAATTTAAAAATTTGCAAACTCCTCAAAAATAATCTCCGTTATATTTATAAATAATATTAATTCTACCTTTAAGATAAAGATATGCTTGAGACAAAAACTTTAGTTAAAATTTGTGGTATAACATCGATTGAGCAAGCCCTTCAGGTTGCAGAATTAGGAACTAATGCGATAGGTATAATTTCGGTTATTGAATCTCCAAGATATGTTTCTCCAGAAAAGAAAAAAGAAATCTTCAAAACTTTAAAAGACTTATATCCAAATATTGAGAGAGTTTCAGTAGTAAAAGATAGTTCTATAGATTCAATTATTGAAAGTTTTTTAGGTGAACCCAATGAAACCATAATCCAACTTCACGGAAATGAGGATATTCATTACTGTAAAAAATTAAAAGCACAGATTCCAAATATTGGCTTGTGGAAAGCTTTTAGGATAAAAGACAAAAAGGATCTTGAGAAAATAAAAATTTATGAAAATTTTGTAGATGCGATACTTTTGGATTCATGGAACAACGAAACATATGGAGGTTCTGGGAAGAGAATAGAAAAAACATATTTAGAAGGTTTAAGTTTTAGTAAACCTTGGTGGCTTGCAGGAGGTGTTTCCAAAGACTGGATACATGAAATTTCAACAAAAATCAAGCCAAATGGAATAGATATCTCTAGCAGTATTGAAACTTCCCCTGGAATTAAAGATATGTATAAAATTGATTTACTTCTTAAGGAAGTAAAAAAATATTAGTTTTTCAAAAATTATTGTTGGAGGATTGTTGTTTAACTAGTTCAAAAAATTCTTGTTTTAAACTTAAATCATGTCTAAAATCACCCCTAACTACTGAATTTATCATACTAGTATTTGGTTCTTTAACTCCTCTCCATTTCATACAATAATGTTGTGCTTTCACAATTATGCCAAGACCTTTAGGCTCGCACAATTTTTCTATTTCATCCGCAAGAATCATTACAGCTTCTTCTTGAATATGAGGTCTAGAGAATACCCAATCTGCAACTCTAGCAAACTTAGAAAGTCCAATTACTTTGTTGCCGGGTTTAATTCCTATCCAACAATCACCTAAGATTGGTACTAAGTGATGTGAGCAGGCAGATCTAACTGTTATTGGCCCAACAGTATAGATTTCATCAAGGTTTTTATCATTTGGGAAGCTTGTGACTTTTGGTTGTTTAAAATATCTACCTTTAAAAACTTCTTTTAAATACATCTTCGAAACTCGTTCTGCAGTCTCTTGAGTATTGTGGTCATTGTCAACATCAATAACTAGTGATTTAAGTAGATCTTTGATTCTAGATGCCACCTCTTTTTCTAAAATTTCTAGCTCTCCCGGATTAATGAAGTCAGCAATATTATCGTTGGCACTATATCTTACACCTTTGCTTTTGATACGATCTCTAATTATTTCTGAAATTAATTTATTAGTAATTTGTTCATCAAAATTCTTAATATTATCGTTGGGTAATGTAGAAGTCATAAAATTCTATACAGAAAAATAGTATGCAAACTTAGTAAACTTTATCTATCTTGGGCTTATTTGCCTATACACTATATCACATTCATATGTTTAATCGGGTTCGTTTAAACCTAAAAAATATCACTTTATCAATATGAAAACTGATGATAGGGGGTCAAAAAATACCTCCAGCAGGCATGAGGGTTAGATCTTCTATTATTTGTGAATCTGGTTGTTCAGCCATATATAAAATTGTATTTGAAACGTTGGTTGATGACAGCATTGAGGCCCTATCGAAATCTGATTTAATTGACTCCGAGTCCCAAAGAGGTGTGTTAACTGAACCTAGAGTGATAGTACAAGCTCTTATAGAGTTAGATCTCTCTTCTTCTCTAAGACACTTAGTAAACATTGCAAGAGCAGATTTCGATACACAATATGCCCCCCACTGAGGGAAAGCATTGTAAGAGGCATGACTGCTAATATTAATAATCAAACCGCCATTATTTCGCATTTGGGGGACAATTAAACTACATATCTGAAAAACACTTGTGAGATTAATTTGAATTATTTCTTGCCATTTTTTGAGGGGCATTTCTACTAAATTTCCATTAAAGGCACATCCAGCATTATTTATTAAAACATTGGGACAGCCATATTTTTTTATTGTTCCTTTTATAGAATTATCTATTTCATAGGCATTAGATAAATTACATTGGACAAGATTAATTTTGGACTGTGTATCTGATAGCTCATCTCTGAGCGTCTCCATCATCTCTAAATCTCTTGAAATTAAAATTAAATCCCAACCAGCATTTGCGAAAGTAATTGCTGTAGATCGACCAATACCTCTAGTCGCTCCTGTAATATATGCCAGTTTCAATTTATTCAATTTCTTGAGGTAATACTTCCTGAATTTCTGCAACATTATTTGTTTCAATAAATTTACCTAAAACTCTGAATTTTGCATATCTTTGCTCTAAAAGTTCGTTTTTACTAAACTCCAATAATTCATTAAGGTGCTTTTCAATTGCACCTTTTAAAGTGTTTCCAGCCTCTATAGGAGCCCAATTATTACCTCCAGAAGGTTCTGACAAAACTTCATCAATAACACCTAATTCAAGAAGATCTTTACCTGTTATTTTTAAAGCTGATGCAGCTTCCGAAGCTTTTGCTGCATCTCTCCAGAGAATTGATGCACATGCTTCAGGACTAGCAACAGTATAAACACTATGTTCAAACATTAACAATCTGTCAGCCACACCAATTCCAAGTGCACCTCCAGACCCCCCTTCACCAATAATAGTAGCAATTATTGGAACTTTAAAACCAAACATTTCTCTTAAGTTTCTTGCTATAGCTTCTCCTTGACCTTGCTCTTCTGCAGAGAGTCCAGCATATGCACCAGGAGTATCAATAAAAGTAAGTATAGGCAATGAAAACCTATCCGCATGCTGCATTAACCTTAAAGCTTTTCTATAACCTCCTGGTTTTGCCATCCCAAAATTTCTTACAACATTTTCCTTCGTATCTCTTCCTTTCTGATGACCCAATAAAAGGACAGGCTGATTATTTACAGTACCTAATCCTCCAATAAGAGCCATATCGTCACCCCCATTTCTATCTCCATGTAATTCTATCCAATCATCACAAAACATTTGAAT
Source organism: Prochlorococcus sp. AG-442-M23 (assembly GCA_003209655.1). Lineage (GTDB taxonomy): Bacteria > Cyanobacteriota > Cyanobacteriia > PCC-6307 > Cyanobiaceae > Prochlorococcus_A. Next base: position 113,533 of record QCPW01000003.1, read on the forward strand.
AAAATCCAAAGTACTTGGTCTTTGTGGATGTCTAGCCACTTGTATTTTTTGAGCAGGTGTAAGAGATCTAAAAATTTCCTCTCTTCTTCTGGTAGCTAGTGTTTCTAGTTGTAATAACTGTTGACTAACATCTACCTCGGAATCTCTAGCTAATTCTCTAATTTGCTCTATTTGCTTCTCAAGCTCAACAAGAGGTTTTTCAAAATCAAGAAGGTAACGTCTAGGCATGATTCAAACTGCGAGTACTTTTGGATATTTATCAAGTCCAATAGCAGAAAAGCCATGTTTTATAGAAGCAGCTCCAATAAACTCCATTTTCTCAAGAGAGATATTATTTCTCCCCCAACTAAAGTTTGTATGACATTTTTCAAATTCTAAAATCATAGCTTCTGCAAAACATGCAAACATTTCTCTCTGAGGATTCTGCATTTCTGCCAGTTCCATCATATTCCAACCAATATCATTGAAGAATTTTACTATACCTCCTTTCACAACATGAATATTCTTACCTTGAAATTTTTCATCCAGATTCTTTGGATAACCTCCATCAATCATTAAACATGGCTGTTTAAGATTATTTGAATCGATTTCCATAGTTTTTGGCATACTTGCTACCCATACAACAATGTCTGCTTCAGGCAATGCTTCGTCTAGATTTTTAATAGTTCCTCCATCTAATTCTTTTTGCAAAGAGTTCAGGGGTTCACGTTGCCTTGCTACCATTAAAAGTTCCCCGATGCCTGTTTTATTAACTAGCCATCTGCAAACAGCACTACCTATATCTCCTGTTGCTCCTACCACCGCAACAGTTGCCCTTTTGAGATCAATTCCAATTTTTGGAGCATTAATCTCTAATTGTCTGCAAATTACCCAAGCAGTATGAGTATTCCCAGTTGTGAATCTTTCCCACTCTAAAGATGTGTTTCTAATCTGTTTGTACTGAAGAAGATTAAAATTTTCAAAGATTATAGAAGTAAAACCTCCTAAAGCCGTAATATTAATGCCTTTTTTTTGAGCTAATTCCATTGCATTCAGTACCTTTCTTCTTGCTGTTTTAAATCTTGAAAGCATTTCAGGAACAAAGCATGAATCAATATAAGCTCCTTCAATTGTAATGCCCGTAGCACTTTTTACCTCTACATTCTCTACTAGTTGAGGCGGAGCTGTGCACCAGACATCCAAATCACCATCGGCAATATGATCAAAGCCTAATAATGATGCTTTTTTTTTCGCATCTTTAAAGCTGGTTGAATGACCTATAAGCCCAAACATCGATTGTTTTATTAATGTATCTTTATATTGTTATGAACAATAGCACAGAGGTCACTACTTAAATAGGATTGATTAATTATTAAAATCCTTAATTAATTAGAAATGTAATTAGACGATAGCTGCCATAGCCATTCTTGCAATTTCTCTATTATCTAGTCCTATTTCCATCAATGTATCTTGATAAGCAATCATAAATTCTTCCATTAATTCTTCTCTGTCCATAGCTAAAACTGATGCGTCTTCTGCGACTTCATCTAACATCTTTTTAATTAACGGAAGATTAACCTTATTAGCTTCCATTAATTCCTCTTTACAAGTAGATAGATTTTCTTTAAGCCACTCTTGACCATAATTTAAATGAAGATATTCATCTTTAACTACTCCCTCTGTTATTTTTTTTGCAAAAGGATCCGCAACTCTTATGTAGACGTTATAAGCAGAAATTGCAAATGCTTCAATTAAAATGGCTTGTATTAATAGACATGTTGTTAAATTTCCTTTTTCAAGAGCAACTTGAAAATTACCATGTAGTTTAGAAAAGAATTTTTTAGCAAATTCCATATCAGCAACTACACCTAAATTTCTTCCACATGCAGTGAAGCCTTTTTTATGCTTCATTTCCATTCTTGCCAATTTAGTTAACTCCTCTAACTCATTTGGAATTAAAGTTGCTATTGAAATGTAATTATCATGAGCCTCCTGCTCTCCCTCTATAACAATTGCATTTATTCTGCTATATGCATCCTTATAAGAATCTGTAGTGAAGTCGGGCAAATCTAAAGAAATCGGATTAGTCGATTCTTCAATAGTTTTTTTATTTGATTCTAGAGTTTGCATGTCAGTAATCTTTAGCTCATTATGCATGAATATTACACGATTATAGAGAGTTTATTTAAATATCATGAAAATAGTTTCAATTGTTAAGTCACATTTTTTACTTAAACTTATTTAAGAATTGTTTGGCCAATCTGATTGCATCAGATTCATAATCAATTTGAACCAATGATTAATCAATAATTCCTTTAAATTTTTCCCTAAAGACTCATTTGCTCCTCTACTATCTCCAATAACACCTGATTTACTGAAGTCGTTAGTAAGCCAAGCAGTAGGCGCATTGCCCTCTAGACTCCAGCCTTCAGGGATCTCTACTTTATTACCCTCATTTGGGCGTTCATCACCTACTAATTCTGGTTTCAAAGCCAGCATCAAACTTGTTTCAGCTAAAGAAGCATGAAGCCCATCCTCAATCTCAGTTTTTGTTAACAATTCACTCAATCCATTCACACCACTCCATAAGAAACAAGGGAAAACTGCCATCCCTGGTGCGACACTTCTTAGCTCTCTTGCAGCTGTATTCAATAGTGAAATTTGACCTCCATGTCCATTAATTAAGATCAATCTTTTAAAACCCATTTCAGATAATTGAACTCCGACTTCCTTAATCATTGAGGTTATTAAATTTGAGGAAAGTGAAATTGTCCCGGCAAAACCCTTATGTTCTGGAGAAAAACCAATATATTGAGTTGGAAGTTTTTTTAATGGAATATCGGCAGAGAATAATTTAAAAACTTCGTTAATAATTTCATCAACAAAAATACTATCTGTAGCAAGAGGCAAATGAGGTCCATGTTGCTCAACAGCACCGAATGGCCAAATCACTGTTGATCTTTTGTTTTTTGCCACACACTCAATTTCTTGCCAATTTAAATATTCAAATTTATTAGGTATTGGTTTAAAGTTCATTAATTTTAATTTTGAGTACTAACATTTAGAGTATGTTAATAATTAATTATTCTTATTTTACCTACGATGGGAGTCAGTAATAAAAATGCCCAAGATAATATCAAATCAAAGGGCAATAAAAAACCTCTTCAGGTACTTCACATAAGCAAGAAAGATACTCAAAAAAAATCCCAAGAAATAGATAATGAGCAAACCAATTTCCAAGAAGAAATTAAAAAAGAAAATATCATAATCAAACCTCAAATCATTGAACATGATTCAGTAAAAGAAAATGAGGATAGTAATGAAAATACTAGGGATTTTGATACTTCTCAACAAGATTTAACTCAACAAGACTTAAATAGACCCTTTAATTTTTCTGAGCAAAACACAGATTTTCAATTAGAAAGAACAGTTGATGAATTTGATTTTGATGAAAGTGCTTTTTTGGAGGCTTTAAATGCAAATGAGCCAATTGGGGCGACAGGAGAAACAATTTCAGGAAAGGTTATAGCAATCGAAAGTGATGGACTATATGTTGACATTGGTGGGAAAGCACCTGGTTATATGCCCAAAAAAGAATGTGGTTTGGGTGTCATAACTAATTTTAAAGAAAAGTTTTCTATTGGCCTTGAAATGGAAGTTTTGGTTATCAAAGACCAAAATGCTGATGGGATGGTAACAGTGAGCGCTCGAGCATTAATTCTTAGGCAAAGTTGGGAGAAAGTATCAAGCTCCGCAAAAAATGGAGAATTAATTAACGTTTTAATTAATGGATTTAATAGAGGTGGGCTTACGTGTGATGTGGATGGATTGAGAGGATTCATCCCAAGATCCCAACTTGAAGATGGTCAAGATTATCAATCTTTTGTTGGCAAAACTCTAAAAGTAGCATTTCTTGAGGTAAATCCAGAATCCAGAAAACTAGTTCTATCTGAAAAGAAAGCATCATTAGTATCTAAACTTACAAGTCTTGAATTAGGTCAATTGATTGAAGGAGAAGTTTTAGCAGTAAAACCATATGGCTTCTTTATTGATTTAGGTGGAGCTAGTGGACTTCTTCATCAATCCTCACTAACTAATGGATCAATTCGTTCTTTAAGAGAAGTTTTTAGAGAAGGAGAAATTATAAAAGCTTTAATATCTGAAATTGACCTCGAAAAGGGGCGTATTGGTCTCAATACGGCACTCCTAGAAAATTCTGCGGGAGAATTAATTATAAACAAGCAAAAGGTTATGCAAGAAGCCACAGAGAGAGCACTAAAAACTAAAGCACTCTTCGATAAAAAAGAACAAAATAAATGAACATCAATAAAAAAATGGAGTCAAGTCTCAAATTAAAAATTTCAGATTGGGAATTAGACTTTTACTCAAGACCAATTATTGAATCAAATGGAAAAAAAAGATGGGAGTTAATTATTTGCTCTACAAGAAGTTATAAGACAGAAGATATTTTTTTTTGGAATAAAAAATGTCCTGCCAATGAAGTTAATTCAGTATGGCTTACCAAGGCACTAAATGAAGCAATAAGTGAAGCAGGAAAACAAGGTTGGGCGAAACCTTCAATAGTTAGATTCTGGAGGTCGTCAATGAAATCGATCATTAAGAAATCTCTTGAGGCCGTAAGTATTGAGGCTCTTGCAAGTAGGAGAACTTATGATTTACTAGATAGAATCGAATTTCTTGAAAAAGAGATTTATCCAAAGGAAAAAGGTTATGTAAGAGGTGTATTAGCCCCTTCTTTTACTTCTACAATGGAAACCCCTCCTCAACCTCTACCAGAAGCAGTAAGGGGCGATGCTTTAACTATTTCTGAGATATCAATTGGCGAATTAAAATCAGCAGAAAATTGGCCTATGGAATTTGGAGATATTTTCCCAATTAAGAAAGATTTAGATGATAATTACTTAGTACCAGGATTAAGACTTTTTAGCAAAGATAGATCTTTAGCACTTTCTGCATGGTTCAGTTGTTTAGAACCTATTAAATTAGTCATAAATAAGAACCAACTCATACTCGAAGCTGCAGAAGACGATAAGTGGCTAGTAACAGATTTACCAGAAAAAGATGCAAACATTTTGAGTACAAAGTTTTTAGAGAATAAAAAAAATTCTTTTGGTTATCAATTTATTTCCATACAATCAACGCCATACATTGAAAAATTTGCAGGATTCTGGATCTTGAGAGATATTGAATTAATTTCATAAATTCAGTTAAGGAGCAGGAACTATTCCTTACAAAGAAATAAATTTCTCGAAAGATGAGATTTATATTCAAAACAAAAAATTTGAATATTTTTCATCACCCATCCTTAGTCAAAATAATTTCAAACATGCATACTTTACTAAGTCTAGCTCTGAGAAATTTATAAAATTATTAGGTCATCACTTTAATGAAAATTACACAAATTGTGTTTCCAATCAAATTCACAGTAATGTAATAGTGTTTGGGTCACATTCGCAAGAAGGGTGTAAGACTGATGCAGATGGTCTTGTTGGTAATAAATGCAATCAAAACTTATGGGTTTACACAGCTGATTGCATGCCAATATTTTTTGCAGATAAAAGGGAAAGAACTGTAGCAGCCTTGCATTGTGGAAGAAAAGGTTTAGAAAAAAAAATAATAAAAAATCTGGTTAAAATTTTCGATAATCTTGGAACATCTAGAGATGACTTACTTGTTGCGATAGGACCAGCGATTTCAAAGGAACATTATTTAATTGATAAAATGACACTCAAAGAATTTTATAGAAAGGCCGAGAATAAAAATTTTTTGGTCAATTTGACTAAAACTGAAAAAGATATTTATTTTAGTGATTCAAATTACTTCAAAGAGCAAAACTTAAATCAGCTTGATCTTAAAAGATCTGCCTATAAACAACTTTTAAATGAGAACATTCCTAATACAAATATAGACATCTCAAATTTGTGCACATACAAATTAAAAAATCATTTTAATTCCTGGAGAAGGAACAAAACAATCTCGAGGCAATGGAATTTTATTTGCTCATAGAAATAGTTAAGTTGGACAAATCTCACTAGTTAAGTCTTTAGCAACTAGTAATTCAGTCATTTCCTTAGTACCTTTAATATTAAAAACTTTGGCTAACAAAACATTCTCTTTGAAACCAAAGGGTTTTATTTTTACTTTGCTTCCCCTTGGAAATTCACTCTTAAGTAAATTAGTTGCTTCGAGCTCATGATTTTCATTTACATTTACACAAAATAATCCAATAGTTAAATTCCTATTTTGATCCCCCACCAAAATAGTATTTGAACTTTTAATTTGAAGAATTTCAGCTGAGTTAACTATTACAGGACTAAGGACAACCAAGCAGACTAAAATTAAAATTTTTGATAATTTATTCAATTCAGAAACATTGAAGTTTTTTAATTATCTTAAAGTTAATTTTTTAAAATGACGAATTTAAAAAAAATTAGTCTTCACAATTAACATATCCAACCATTTGAGCATTACTTTTACCAGGAGGAACCATTGGATAACAATTTTCACCTCTTCTTACAAGGATATTAATTAAGGCGGGGCCATCATGATCAAGCGCATTTTTTAATTCATTCTGTAATTGTTTTCTATCAGAAATTAAGTATCCTCTAACTCCAAAAGACTCAGCAAGTTTTACAAAATCAGGTTCACCACAACTCATGTCAGATGAGGAATACCTTTCATCGTAGAAACTTTCCTGCCATTGTCTTACCATCCCTTGCCAGCGGTTATTTATTATGATCACTTTCACCTTTAAACCATATTGAGATAAAGTTCCTAATTCTTGAATATTCATTAAGAAACTTGCATCTCCTGCAATACAAATTACATCTGAATTAGGTAAGGCTGCTTTAACTCCAATTGCCGCAGGCAATCCAAAACCCATAGTTCCTAAGCCTGCACTACTAATCCATTTTCTTGGAGAATTCCTAAGATATTGTGCAGCCCACATTTGATGTTGTCCTACATCTGTAGTTACATAAGCATCTGGTGAAAGTTCCCTCACTTTTAAAAGAACTTCCTGAGGATAAATTTCTCCTTCTTTAGGCGGGTCATATAAAGGGTGTTTATTTTTCCAAAAATCAATTTTTTCTAGCCAGTTCTTCGTCTGACAAGTAAATTTGTTCTTTAGAGATTTTTCATTAATTTTGAGAACAGCTTTTGAAACATCAGAAACAATTGCAACATCCACACGTCTATTTTTATTAACTTCTGCTGGGTCAATATCTATATGAATTACCTTTGCATTAGATGCAAAAGTATCTAATTTTCCTGTAACCCTATCATCGAATCTAGCTCCAATAGCAATTAAAAGATCACATTCTGTAACGGCAAAGTTTGCGTAAGCAGTTCCGTGCATTCCTAACATCCCTACTGATAAATTGTCTTTCTCATCAAAAGCGCCCTTCCCCATTAAGGTTGTAGTAACAGGTATTTGATAATTCTTTGCCAAAGTTCTTATTTCATCATGCGCCCCTGAAGATATTGCCCCACCTCCTACGTATAGAAGAGGTCTTTCGGAATCTTCTATTAATTCAATTGCTTTATTAATATCGCAATCATTAATATCCCCATTCCTTTTAAATCCTTTAGGAATAATCTCCCCAGGCAAAACTCTTTGATAATTAAAGAACTCCTGACCTACATCTTTGGGTATATCAATTAAAACAGGGCCAGGCCTTCCAGAAGAGGCTATAAAAAATGCTTCAGAAACTACTTTCGCAATATCTGAAGGATCTCTTATTACCCATGAATGTTTTACTATTGGAAGAGTTATACCAAAAATATCAGTTTCTTGAAAAGCGTCTGTCCCTATAGCAGGTCTTGGGACTTGACCTGTAACTACAACTAAGGGTACTGAATCCATTTGAGCAGTGGCAATTCCAGTTACCAAATTTGTTGCACCTGGACCTGAGGTTCCAAAACATACTCCTACTTCACCAGTAGATCTTGCATATCCATCAGCAGCATGAGAGCCTCCTTGTTCATGCCTTACCATATAGTGCTTTAACCAACCATTTTGTTCTGCCTTATGAACAGCATCATATATTGGTAGTATGGCTCCTCCAGGATATCCAAATATAACTTTTACCCCATGAATTTTTAAAGAATCCATTAATGCTTCTGCACCATTTATCCAAACTGGGTTTTCACGTTTTGAACCATCCTTTGAAAAAGTTCTCGAAGTAAGAGTCACTAAAGAAATTCAATATTTACTTTAAATATTAAACTTAATTAAATACTTTTGCCTCATTTAGAAATGTAATGTCAGAAATGAATTAATAAAAATTTTTCAATAAATTTGAATATCTTGAGAAACTATAAATAAATATCTATAAAATTCCTAGCTTATGTAAAGGTCCAGAGCCTGAAATAAGTTCAATAAACAGTATGAGAAAAACTATCATTGCAACCCTTCCATTCCAAACTTCTGAACTATTATTCCAACCCCATTGCCATTTTTCCTGAGGATAAAGTTTAACTTTCTCAGGCAACTCAGAAGCTTTCTCTATATTGACAATCGGTCCTTCAAGACTAGAAATAACTAGATCACTTAGACCCTCAATAAAGGTAGGATGCGTATTTAAAGCTTTTACTCTCCTAAAATTAACTATCCCTGCCTTCTCAGCAATTTCTTTATATTCAATATCAATTTCCTGTAAGGTTTCAATATGTTCTCCTACAAAACTAATAGGGACTACTATTAAATCATTTGTTTTAGCCTTGCCTAGATCTGTCAGAACCTCTTCTGTATAAGGTTTTAACCATTCAACAGGTCCTACTCTACTTTGATAGGAAAGTGTGTAAGAATTGCTATGGCCTAAGTATTTTTCAAGTTCATTTATAATAAGTAATGAACAATCTTCTATTTGTTCTTTATATGGATCTCCTGCTTCCTCAACATAACTTTTCGGAACTCCGTGAGCAGTAAAAAATATATGAGCATTAGCAGGAGATTCACAAAGAGAAATTTCCTCTGAAATGAGCTCAACCATAGATTTTAAATAACCTGATTGACTAAACCAGCTTCTTACACATCTCATTGGTATTTTTTTAAAATCAGAATCAGAGTCTCGTAATTTTTTTAATTCTCTAAAGCTTGAACCACTTGTACTTATAGAAAAATGTGGATATAGGGGCAATACAACAATCTGATCTACCCCATCTGCTTTCATATCAGCTATTGCAGATTCTGTAAAAGGATGCCAATATCTCATTGCTATATAAGTAGTGACATTTAAACCTTTATCTCTTAGTTTGCTTTGTAATTCTCTAGCTTGTTGTTCAGTAATTCTTCTAATAGGAGATCCTCCGCCTATTGAAAGATAAGCCTGTTGCGAGGTAGTGCTTCTAAGAGTACTTATTAGCCATGCAAGAGGCTTCTGAAAAGCTGGCACTGGAAGTCTTATTATTTCGGGATCTGAAAATAAATTGTATAAAAATGGGCCAACATCCGTAATGCGTTCTGGCCCTCCAAGATTCATTAATAAGACGCCTATTTTTTCCATTTAAATTTTATGGAGATTGAAAATAAACATTAGAAACGTCATTATAAGGACAATTATATAAGTTAATGAACATAATTCAGGAAATAAATAATATCAATGATAAATTTGCTGTTGAAGGAAGCAAATTAAGAATTGAAAAAAGGGGGGATAAATTAAATATTAGAGGTTCACTACCGTCAAAAAAGAATAAAAATAATTTTATAGTTCAACGAATATCCCTAGGACTTAAAGCAGATTTCAAAGGGTTAGAAGAAGCTAAGAAGAAATTACAATTGATAAGTTTACAATTAGAGTTAAATCAATTTAATTGGATCAATTGGGTAAAATATTCTGCCAAGAATGAATTTAAAGATAAATTAAAATTTTCAACCAGACTTGATGACTTTGAAGAATATTTTTTTAAGGAAATCAAGAATGAATATCTAACAAGTACTAGAAAAACCACTTGGAGAAGTTCTTATAAACCCTATTTAAATAGAATGAAATCAATTTTTAATGATTCAAATACTGAAAATTTAAATAACATTTTTATAACAACATTAAAAACTTATAAAGAAGGAAGCAGAAGCAGAAAACAATGCGCGACCTCACTGAGTGTTTTAGCCAAATATCTGGAACATAAACTACCTGAAGATTGGAAATTAATGGCAAAAGGATACGGTTTAAATAAAGCAAGCTTTAGAGATCTTCCAACTGATCATGAAATTGAAGATCTTTGGAAGAAAATACCAAACAAATCATGGAAATATGTTTATGGGCTTATGGCTACTTATGGATTAAGAAATCATGAAGTATTTTTTTGTGACTTAAGCTCCTTAACAATTGATGGTGACAAAATTATTCGAGTTTTGCCTACAACTAAAACAGGAGAGCATCAGGTTTGGCCTTTCCATCCAAAATGGGTAGATAAGTTTGAACTTTATAAGTTGGGCAAAGATCCTGAATTACTCCCAAGTATTAATAAAGATCTCAGAGTCACAACTTTGCAGAATATTGGGAAAAAAATAACTGATCAATTCAAACGTTATTCCTTAAAAATCAAACCTTATGACCTTAGACATGCGTGGGCAGTTAGGACAATTTTCTATGATCTGCCTGATACTGTTGCAGCAAGAATGATGGGACATTCCGTTAGTTTACACACACAAACATACCATCACTGGATAACAAAACGTGATCAACAACAAGCAGTCAATAATGCACTTTCAAAACATCAAAAACGCGAAATTTAAAATAACTATAATCAAAAATAAAACAAACCCTATGCCGGAAAAAGAAAAAACTTCCTCACAAAAAATAACTAAACTCGATATTGAAGCTAAAGAAATTGGGATAGGGGGAAAGTTATCTCCTGAAACTGATGAGAGGCTTTACAAAAAAAGAATGCAAAAAAGAAAAGATATTCAATCAAAAAGGTTACAAGAAAGGAAGACAAAAAAAGGTTTACTAATTGTTTTCACAGGAAATGGGAAAGGGAAAACAACTGCCTCCCTCGGAATGGCTCTAAGAACTATTGGCCATGGTCATAAAGTTGCTATCATTCAATTTATTAAGGGCGGTTGGACTACTGGTGAAGCAAAAGCTCTTAAAAATTTATCTTCCAATATTTCTTGGCATTCATTAGGAGAGGGTTTCACTTGGGAAACACAAGATAGAGTTAGAGATGAAGAATTAGTTAGGGAAGCTTGGGAGCTGGCAAAAACATACATGAAAAATGAATCTTATAAACTTATAATTCTTGATGAAATAAATATCGCGACAAAACTTGGATATCTTTCTCCCGAAGAAATAATTAACTTTATACAAACTCTAAATGTTAGAAAAAATCATATTGTTTTAACTGGAAGAGGAGCTTCCGAAACAATTATTAATCAAGCTGATCTTGTGACAGAAATGAAATTAATTAAACACCCTTTTAAAGAGCAAGGTATTAAAGCTCAAGCATGTGTTGAATTTTAAAATAATTAAGCAAAAATCTATTAATATTTTTTCTTTGATAGAGAAATGTTTAAAGACGCAAGAAATACTTTACTAAAAAAAGAAATTCCTTACATTACTTGCTAAGGTCTTAAAAGTATAATTATTGAATGACTTACAAAAGAGTACTTTTAAAGCTTAGCGGTGAAGCACTAATGGGTGATAAGCCATATGGAATAGACCCAGCTATAGTCCAATCAATAGCTGAGGATGTAGAGAAAGTTGTTGCAAAAAATATTGAACTTGCAATTGTTGTTGGTGGGGGCAACATATTTAGAGGATTGAAAGGTTCTGCCGATGGCATGGACAGAGCTACAGCTGATTACGTAGGAATGTTGGCAACAGTTATGAACGCTATTTCCCTTCAAGATGGATTAGAAAGAGTTGGAGTAGAAACAAGGGTACAAACCGCGATAGAGATGCAAGAAATTGCTGAACCTTACATTAGGCGGAGAGCTATGAGGCATCTTGAAAAAGGGAGAGTTGTTGTTTTTGGTGGGGGTTGCGGGAATCCATTTTTTACAACTGATACTACCGCCGCATTAAGAGCAGCCGAAATAAATGCTGAAGTTGTTATGAAGGCAACAAAAGTTGATGGGGTTTATGATCGTGATCCTAATAAATTCAATGAAGCAAAAAAGTTCTCCTCTCTGAGTTATCAGCAAGTTCTTAGTGATGAAATTGCTGTGATGGATAGTACTGCTATTGCTTTATGCAAAGATAATAATATTCCCATCATGGTTTTTGATATTTTCAAAAAAGGAAATATCTCCAAAGCTGTTGCAGGAGACTCTATAGGATCTTTAATAAGCTAAAGCTTATTTAAATTACTTTTTGTTAATTATGAAAGAACAAGAAATTCAATCAAATATGAATAAAACTGTTGAAGCCACTCAAAGAAACTTTAATACCATAAGGACTGGAAGAGCTAACGCTTCACTGCTAGACAGAATTAGCGTTGAATATTACGGAGCAGAAACCCCTATTAAATCTCTTGCTTCAATAGCAACCGTAGATTCACAAACAATTTCAATACAGCCATTCGATATTTCTTGCTTACAAGCTATTGAAAAAGCAATCTCAGTAAGTGATTTAGGTATGACACCTAATAACGATGGAAAAGTAATAAGAATAAATGTACCCCCATTAACTGAGGAAAGAAGAAAAGAGTTCTGTAAGTTAGCTTCTAAATATGCAGAGGAAGGTAAAATTGCCCTAAGAAATATCAGAAGAGATTCTGTTGACAAGGAAAAGAGAGATGAAAAAGAAGGTTTAATTTCAATAGATGAATCAAGAGATAATCAATCAGAAATACAAAAAATTACTGACAAATATATTTCTTTAATAGAAACTAAATTATCTGAAAAAGAAAAAGAAATACTAAAAGTTTGACAGTATTTGACGTCATTATTATTGGAGGTGGCCTATCAGGATCTTCAACCGCCCTGAATTTATCAAAAAAAGGTTATTCGGTTTTAATTATAGAAAAGGAAAAATTAGGAGACATTAAACCATGCGCAGGGGGTATGGCATCTTCAATGAAGAAATTTCTCCCATTAAATATAGATCAAGCTATAGAATCTAAGATTAAAAATGTTGAATTTAGATGGAAGGCATCGGATAATGTTGTCGCTGACCTCTCTGGCGAATCTCCTTTTTGGATAATTAGAAGAGAAAAATTAGATCAATTATTACTTGATGAAGCTTTAAAGTATGGTAGCGAGATCATTATGCCCGCCCAGGTAGAAAAAATAACATCACAAAATAAGACTTGGATTATAAATTGCAGCAATAAAGTTATATATAAATCAAAATTCCTTGTTATTGCTGATGGTTCTCAATCTCGATGGGCAGGACATTTTAAACTAGGTCCGAGAAACCCAAAATTTGCAAATACTATAGCCTTAAGATTAAAAGGATTAGGAAATCTACCTAGAGATGCCGCAAGATTTGAGTTTGGATATGTTAAATACGGATTTGCCTGGGCATTTCCATTAGAAGATTGTGTCAACATTGGCTTAGGAACGTTTATAAATAATAAGGTTTTAAAAGATGATGCCCTTAATAATATAATTATAAAAAGTTTCGGATTTGAAGATTTATCTTTTAAAGCAATCCAAAAAAAACTTAGAATTTGGAATGGAATACACAAGCTTAATGGGGATAGAGTGGTCGTGGTAGGTGATGCAGCTTCCCTTTGCGATCCGTTTTTAGCTGAAGGGATAAGACCTTCTTTAATTAGTAGTCATTATGCTGCAGAAAGTATCGATCAATGTTTAACTTCAAATAATAATGATTTAAATAATTATTCCGCAAACATTAATAATGAATGGGGGAAATCAATGGCATGGGGAAAGAGAATTGCTCAAATTTTTTATAGATTCCCTAAAACAGGGTATCAATTAGGGGTAAAAAGAAAAACTGCTCCTAAACGTATCGCTCAAATATTATCAGGCGAAATGAGTTATGAAGATATCGCGAAAAGAGTTATAAAGAGACTTTTGACCAATAGCGAAACTTAACCTTCTTTTTTGATAGATTAAATCTACTTTGCCGAAATTAATTCTTGATTATTAATTTCTGAGAATCTTTTTAATAATAATTCTTCTAAATCTTCAATTGCTTTACTAAAACCTGTTATTCCCTCACTAAGTTTCTCACTAGCCATTTGATCATCCAACATACTTAATCTGAAATCTTTCTCATCAAATTTATAATCAATAGAGCTTTTCGTGTGAGTATTTTTATCTAATTTTTTGATTAAATCCCCTTCTTCTATGCTTAGTTGATCTAAAAATTTTGGGGCAATAGTAAGAAGGTCACATCCCGCTAATGCTTTTATTTCATCAATATTTCTAAAGCTTGCGCCCATTACTTCAGTTTTAAATCCTTTCTCTTTGAAGTAATTATATATTTTGGTTACTGAAATAACACCTGGGTCTTCATTTGCTGAAAAATTATCTTTACCTGTTTTTGCTTTATACCAATCCAATATTCGCCCAACGAAAGGTGAGATTAAGGTAATTTTTGCATTCGCACAAGTTACAGCTTGGCAAAAGTTAAAAAGTAAAGTCAAATTGCATTTAATACCTTCTTTTTCCAAAATTTCAGCTGCTTTAATTCCTTCCCAAGTTGAAGCTATTTTGATCAAAATTCTTTCTTTATCTATTCCAAAACTTTTATAGTGATTTATTAACTTTCGCCCTTTTCTAACTGTAGCTTCAGTATCAAAACTAAGTCTTGCGTCAACTTCTGTAGATACTCTCCCTGAAATAAGATTAAGAATCTCTTTACCGAAAAATACTGAGACTTGATCAATCGCCTCTTCAATTAAATCATTTTCAGAAAAGCCATTAGGCAAAGATTTCCTAGAACTTTCCAAAGCTTGATCTATTAATTTTACATAATCCGGATTTTTAGCCGCAGCTAAAATTAGAGAAGGATTAGTAGTAGCATCTCTGGGTTGAAACTTTTTAATAGCATCTAAATCTCCAGTATCTGCAACAACAGTAGTAATAGAAGATAATTGTTCTAAAATTGACTTCATTCCTAGATAATCATATTTATCTTCACGTTAACCTCATTTTTAAATGAATTCATCAAATGATGAACTAATTAACTAAATAAACGTATAATTTCAGGGTTTTTTAACAATTAATCTATCCTTTTGAATTTCTGGAGGTATTTTTTCAATAACAATTAGGCTTTCTATGATTTCTTTCGCCACAGGTACTGCAACTGTAGAACCATAAGCATAAGCTTTGGAGGGTTCATCAATAACAACAAGGACAACATACTTAGGTTTATTTATAGGAAAAGTAGCTACAAAACTACATACTTTCTTACTTGTATATCTTCCACGAATCGCCTTTTGAGAGGTTCCAGTTTTCCCTCCTATTCTATATCCCTCAATTTTCGCTCCAATTCCACTGCCCTTATTAACAACACTCTCCATCCATTCAAGAACTATTCTTGTTACCTCATCAGAAAAGATTTCTTCTTGAGAATTATTTTTAAGGTATTGTTTAAAATTTAAAGTAACATGAGGAATTACTTCAACTCCCCCATTTGCGAGAACAGCATGAAGTTGAGCTAATTTCAACGGCGAGATGGAAAATCCTTTCCCGAAAGAAGCAACTGCTGGCTCAATTGATTGACTAACAAAAATATCTTTTGACTTTAAATGACCTGCGGTAGATTCAAATAAATCTGTCTCTAAATTTTTACTAATCCCTAATTTATTAAGCCAATCCCAATAGTTTTTAGGTGGCAAATTTTGCATTATTTTTACCATCCCAACATTACTTGAAACTTGTAAAACTTTTGGATAATCAATATATCCATTCCCCTTTTTATCCCAATTAGAAAGGGTCCATCCACCGACGTTAACCTTACCACTGTCTTCAACCAAGCCATCTTTCTGAATAACTTTTTCTTCTAATGCTAAGGCTAAATTTATCGGTTTAAAAGTCGAGCCTGGTTCAAATAAATCTTGTGCATACCAACCTTTAAAAATTTCAGAATTATATTCCCAATATTTATTTGGATCGTAAGATGGAATGGAGGCTAATGACAAGATTTCACCATTATTTACATTCATAACTATTGCGAAGCCTTTTTTTGCCCTCCACTTCGTCACATATTTACTTAAAGCTTTAAATGAAGCTTTTTGTAATCTTGAATCTATTGTCAAACCTAAACTCTTATAGTCATTTATAAAATCTCTTGGGCCTGAATTATCTGGAAGAGGAGTTCCATCTCCCCCTTTCTTTACCAAATTACTTTTATTAAGTACTTTAATTTGATTATCCAAGTGCAGTTCTAAACCTGCCGAACCTTTATTATCATAATTAACAAAGCCAATAAGATTTGAATATAAATTGCGTTGAGGATAATATCTTTGAGAATATTTAACCAGATCCAGACCACTTATATGAAGGCTTTTGATCTTTTTTGCTTGACTCTCTGTTATTTGATCCTGCAATTCTATACCTATCATTTTACTATTAAACTTTGACAAGAGAAATTCATCTTTTACTTTTAAAATTGGCGATAATTTATTAACCACTTCCTCAACACTTCTTAATCTATTTGTTTTGTCTCCAGAGAAATTAAAGTATTTGGGATGAGCCCATAATTTATAAAGAGGTTTATCATAAGCAATTAATCTATTATTTCTATCAACTATTGGTCTTCTACTATTTAAAGAACTAGTTTTAGTAAATTGAATTAATCTTGCTTTTTTTTGCAAGTCAGAAGCACTAAAAACCTGTAAGTTTACAAGCCTTCCAAAAAGCCCAAAAATTAATATTAAAAAGAATATGTAAGTAGCCTTAAACTTTTGAGCTTCAAGAGGTATCAGATTAACAATTTTCTTATGTCTTTTCATTTAATAACCTCTTTGATATTTACTATCCCGGAATCCATCTTGAATATATTTTATATTTTTAATTAATTTATTTTCTCCCTTTTTATTATATTGCCTATCAAAATAAATTAAATCTTTTGGAGTTGTTTTTTTAAATATATTTAGGGACTCAATTTGATTAATATAAAATTCTTCTGTCTTAGAAATATAATCTATAAGATTGTTATTTTTTGCTCTTGTTCTAGCTAGATCTTTATATATAGTTGACCATTTTGTTTGACTTTTAAAAGAAATAAAAGAAAAAATAAAAATCAAACTGATTAATGAAATATTTATGCTATTAAATATTTTATGAATTAATCTTAAATTAAATGATAATTTTTTATGTGAACTTATTTGAGTAAAATATTGAAGATTTTTGTTTAAAGAATTTTCATTCTCAAATACATTCATCTCTCTGGATTATTAGAAATATAAAAAGTGTTATGAATTAAGTAAACATCTTTTAAATTATTATGCAAGTAATGGATCTCAATCTTTATGTTCTCAACAAGATCAAGTTCAAAAATGTCATCCCATTCCATAAAGAATGCATTACCACAGTGGATGATAGTCTTCCTGAAATAAGTCTTGTAATCCCTAGTCCTATTCCTAAAGTAAATAATGGGGGCATTTCACTTACACTCAAATGAGCTAAAGCGAAGATAAATGCAGAGATTGTAATACCCAATATTATTCCAAATTCTCTTGATAAAATTGGTAATAAAACTCCTCGGAAAATAACCTCCTCAAATAATGGCGCTAAAAATGTAGTAGTTATGAATAAAAGGATAAATGAAAATAAATTATTGTTGTTTAATACAATTTCAAGCAAAGGGTTACTACCATTTTGATTATCAATTAAAAGATTCATAATTAAAGACACCAATAAGACAAAAGGTATTATCATTAAAAATCCTTTAAATCCAGGAAATATCGCATTTTTGATTGGCAAAAAATTAAATTGAAAATAATCTTTTTTTAAATTAAATTCATTATCAAAAGCTTTTATTTGGTAAAAAATTATCAATAAAGGAGGTATTGCCATAAATAGATATCCAAAAAATATTTTTAATGATTGTGTTAATTCTATTGATAGATTAGAGGAAATCAATTCAACTAAGGTGATTGAGAATAAAGGAGAAATAACTTCACCTAGTACAACAAATCCTCCTGAAATCAATAAAACCATATCTAATAAATCTAAATCTAAGGTTTTGTATTCTTTCCATTCAATTTTTCTTGAGGCTAAAACACTCCATAATGTTCTTAGCAAAAGTAAAGAGCCAATCAATATAGTTAAAAAAGGTATCAATCTAATAGCTATTAATTTTAAAAACATTTTTTTTGCAAGTATGTTTGTTATTAGTTGACTTTCATCAAAATCAAATCTTTTGCTCATCAAGTGGTAGATAAATTTATCCTCTTTAAACAAATTTATTAAATCATCATTGAGCTTATATGAATTATCCTCAAAGCTTTTTTTTAAATTTTCTACTAATAATTTATATTTTTTGTTATCAAAGCTATTAAAGTCTTCATTATTTATTTTTATTTCATTACTTTTAGAGGAAATTATCCAAATTAATTTATTCCTTTCTGTTAATTGATCAAAAGAAATCTCATTAAGCGAATTTTTAATTTCTTCGATTGGATCATTTATAAAAAGCAAATTTTTAAATTTTATTGGTATTGCAGGCAAAGCTAATTCAGCAATTTCTTTTTCTTTTTGACTTATATCAAAACTAACTGATGGTCTACTAAGGCTATCTCGAAGCCCTTGTTGCCAGACAAAAAAAGTTATGATTAAAGAAATTAAAGCCAAAAATAATTTTGTCTTAGAAATATTTTTATTCATATATTTAATAATAAAACGCAAGGATAAATTTTGTTTTCATTGAAATATCTAATAATCATATATCTATTTTTATCACGTCATGAGATGATAAAAATAGTATAAATTTTAAATCCATATTAATGAATATTAGATTAATTTTAGTCAGGCATGGACTCAGCAGTTTTAATGAAAAAGGCTTAATTCAAGGGAGGACAGATGATTCATATTTAACGAGAAAGGGATATGAAGAGGCATTTAAATCTGGGGAGGCATTATCAGGTATCAATTTCGATAAGATATATTCATCTCCACTTGTAAGAGCATCTGAGACGGCAAAAACGATTCAAAAAAAATTAAAAGGCGAAAATAATATTATTTATGACAAAAATTTGCTTGAGGTTGATCTTAGTTCATGGTCTGGTTTCACCATTAACGAAATAAAAAATAAATATCCAGATGAATTCCTTATTTGGAAAAATAATCCTGAAAATTTAAAGTTAGAAAGTAAAGATAATTTAGCCTATTTCCCAATTCAAGAATTATTTTGTCAAGCAAATCAATTTATTAAAAATATTTTAAAAATCAATCTAGAAAAAAATGTAGCCAATATTTTAGTTATTGGTCATAATGCAATTCTTAGATGCCTAATTCTTTCATTAATCGGAAAACCTATAAGAGGCTTCAGAAAAATAAAGTTAGATAATGCTTCTTTTTCAATTCTAAATATATTAAAGGAAGGAGATGAATATAAAACACAAGTCGAGTGTTTGAACCAAACTTCACATCTAAATAAAAAAATACCTGATCAAATTGGAGACTCCAGAATATTTCTTGTAAGGCATGGTGAAACCAACTGGAATAAAGAGGGGAGATTCCAAGGGCAAATTAATATCCCTTTAAATAAAAATGGGAGAAATCAAGCAAAAAAGGCTTCTGAATATTTAAGTGAAGTTAAGTTCAACAAAGCTTTTTCCAGTTCAATGGATAGACCATATGAGACAGCAAAAATAATACTTCAAAATAATACAGATCTAGAAATAACAAAGATTGAGAAACTCGTAGAGATAAGCCATGGATTGTGGGAAGGAAAATTAGAGAGTGAAATTAAGGAACAATGGCCTGAATTACTTAAAAAATGGCATGAAAAACCAGAAGATGTAATTATGCCTGAAGGAGAGTGCATAGAAGAAGTATCTAAAAGGTCAATTAAGGCATGGGGAGAAATTTGTTTAGCTCAAAAGAATAAAGATTTAACATTATTAGTGGCACATGATGCGGTCAACAAAACTCTTATTTGTAACATACTAGGAATTGATTTTTCCAAAATCTGGATGATAAAGCAAGGAAATGGAGGAATAACTATTATTGATCTTTTTGATGATCCACAAAAAGATCATGTTGTAAGTGCTCTAAATATAACAACACATCTTGGGGGGATATTAGATTCAACGGCTTCAGGGGCTCTTTAAAAATGAAGAAAACATTTTTTTTTGAAAATATTAATATTTTGATGGGACCAAACATAGAAGTAGCCAAAGATAATTTGTTAATTATTGATGGCAAAATAAAAGCATTTGGGAATGAGGCTAAAAAAGAAGCATTTAAAAGGAATATTGCAGTCTCTAAATCTGGCAAGAAATTAATTGCCCCAATGTTGGTCGATATACACTCATTTTTGAAAGATCCTCTAACAGGGTTTAATGATAACTTAGAAAATTTAAAGTTTAGAGCAAAGAAATCAGGTTTTGGATCAATTGCATTTCTTCCAAATAGTAAAGATTGGAGAGATAAGCCTGAAAAAATACCCTTTCAAAAAAATAACGATTTTGATTTGAATATTTATTTCTGGGGAAGTTTTAGTTTGAAAGATGAAGGAAAACACCTTTCTCCCCATGATGAACTTTTAAAATCAGGTTCAATAGGTCTCTCTACTAGCAACTTTTTTGATTCGCAAGTCATTTATAGAGGTCTTTCTTTAGATAAAGAAAATTCAAATCCAATAATATTTTCTCTAACAAAAAAAGGCTCAGCTCAAAAAGGAATTGTAAATAAAGATCTAAAATCACTACAATCAGGATTTTACATTATTGATAATAACAATAACGAACTTTCTGAAGTGAAAAATATCTTAGGAATCAAGAGTCTTTTCCCAAGTAAAAATATAATAATTAAAAACATTTCAGATTCAAATTCTCTCAAAGAAATAGAAAAGCGAAATGTCACAATTGCAACCACGATAAGTTGGTGGAGCTTAATTGCAGATACAAATAATCTTGAATTAGACGATCTAGGGTGGAAAGTAGATCCTCCTTTAGGCTCTCAGGAAAATAGAGAATTTTTAATAAAAGGTTTAGAAAATGATTTAATTCAGGCTATTGCAGTAAATTCAAATGCGCTAAATGATGAGGATACATTAATTCCAATAAATGATAGACCCGTTGGGATAAGCTCTTTTGAATTAGTTTTACCATTATTATGGGAAGAATTTATAAACAAAAGAGCGTGGCCCATCTCAAAGTTATGGCAATCTTTAAGTTTTAATCCTTCAAATTTATTAGGTATAACTCAAGAGAAATTATCTCTGGGGAGTAAAAGATGGCTTATTTTTGACCCAGAAACAAAATGGGTTAATAATCAAATTAATCTAGGGTATGATTCCCCTTCGAATTTTCCTAAGAAAAACCACCTAATTAAAGGGAAAGTGATTCATGTTGGACTTGATTATTAAAAAAACCAAAATTCCTTAAAGGCCAAAATCTAAAATAAGCTTTACCAATTATTTCTTTTTTATGAAGGAATTTACCTCCAGGCCAATACCTTCCATCCCAACTATTTGCTCTATTATCACCTAAAACCAAAAAATGATCTTTTGGTACTTTCAAACTTTTAAATTCTCCGCAATTTTTAAAAAAGGATTCGGTGCAGAAATTAATAACATATGGCTCGATAATTTTTTTTTTATTTATGATTACCTCACCTTTAATATTGACGCTAACTATTTCTCCAGGCAATGCTACTACTCTCTTTATGTAAGCATCACAAGCTTGATCTCTTAAACCAGGGATGAATGACATCGGAGGTAAGCTCATTAAAAAGCAATAACTTTTATTTGGTAAGGGTTTAGATCTCGATGCAACAAGTTTTTCGTCGAAAGAAAAAGGTGAATTAAAAACAACAATATCTCCTCTTTGTGGTAAATTTTTTTTTAAAGAAATTTTTTCAATAATTAATCTATCGTTTATTTGTAATTCAGGAAGCATTGAACCTGAAGGGATATAACGAGGTTCTGCTAAAAAAGATCTGCAAGAAGAAACAAACACAGCCAAGAAAAGCAAAGTCCCCCATTCAAGCATTATATTTTTAAAAGTGGAATTCATAAAATTCTTAAAGTTATAAAATTAAAAATCTATTTGAAGTTTGCGGCATATTCAGAATCATTGAATCCAAGTATTACTTTACTTTCATTAATTATTAAAAATGGTCGTTTTATTAATTTCCCATCGTTTGATAATAGTTCAATAATTTCCTTTTGTTTTAAATCGAGAATATTAAAATCTATCTGTTTAAAACTCTTACCTCTTATATTAAATATTTGTTTTATGTTTAACGAAAATTGAATTAAAGCAAGTTCTAAAAATTTTTTTGGAGGAGGTTCCTTAATTATATCTATAAATTGATAGTCAATATTATTAAGATCAAGCCACTTTGAGGCTTTTATGCATGTAGAGCATTTTGGATAGCTATAAAAGATTATTTTTTTCAATTCACTTAACTACTGATGATTTTTTTAGAACTTTAAAGGTTTTCTTTTTTTTAGGTGTACATTTTCCTAAAAGTTCTTCAACTACATCAAAATCTCTCCATCCATCTATTCTAACAGTCCTTCCATCTAAATCTTTACTTGTTCTAAAAAATTCCGCAACATCTTCCAATTGATTTGGAGCTATTTGACTAATACTCGTGATATTTTCTTGCCTAGGATTAGCCGCAGGAACACATAAAAGTTTCCCATCATAGTGCCCACAATCGTGCATATCTAAAACCCCTATAGGTCTTGCTTTTATTAAACAACCTGCGAATGTTGGCTCTTCCATAATTACCATTGCATCTAAGGGTGCTCCATCCTCAGCGAGGGTATTTGGAATAAAACCATAGTCAAATGGGTAACGTACAGAAGAATGTAAAATCCTATCAAGTGCCATAATTCCAGCTTTAGAAAAATATTCGTATTTATTCCTGCTACCAGCAGGAATTTCAACAACTAAATTAACTATGCCCTTCATTGGAGATGGAGGTATCAAACTAAGATCCATCTTTTTTAATTAAGTGAAAAGAATTAACCTCATTACCTTCAGATAATGGTCTACCAAGTAAAACGCTTATTGAGGGCAATAATATTGTGAGAATAGCTATTATTATACCCAGAAATGAAATTGACAAACTCCGAAAACTTAAGGGATCATCATCATCTCTTTCCAATTCACTTGAAATAGTAATAAGAGAAGAATTTTCGCTTAATTTACTTTTCACAAACTGCTTTGAATTTGTATATTTCAAGAGTTTTACTTGTTAAAAGTTGAGTAATAAACTGAACAAAATTATTTTACAATCAAAAAGTCAATAAATCAAAATATCTTAAATATAATCTAATTTTTATCTAGTAGAGATCTAATAGTTTTTAATTCTTGAAGAATTTCTGAAAGTATATTTTGAGCTGCTGAAGAGGGAGAATTAAAAACTTCCACAGTAACTTCTTTAATTCTTAAAATATCTTTTGCAAATCTTGCAATTTCATTAGGGTGAAAACGTAATGGGTCCTTTTGATCAGTTCTATATTCAGGATTTAATTTTCTAGGATTAAAACTAGGATTTAGATTTCTTAGATCTGTATTTGTATACCTATAAACAGAAGCTCTTGATCGGTTAAGGAATTTTTGAACCTCATCAATACCAACTAATTCTTCTGTACTAGAAATATTAGAATCTATATTGTCCATAACTTTATTAAAAATGTCATTAAGGTTTATGCAATTACTTAAATGTTTTAAGTTTTATTATTGTAGAAACTAGCAGAAAGAATAAATCTAAACTACATGCCTTGAGGGACTCAAGACACTTTAGATTTTTTTACCTCTTAATTGATAAAATTGAACTTATTACAAATTTATTTATATGCGCGTCAGCACCTCATTTCCTCTGGGGACGCTTCGTGATACCCCTTCTGAAGCAGAAATTATTTCTCATCAATTACTTTTAAAAGGAGGTTACATTCGCAGAGTTAATAGTGGTATTTATGCATACATGCCCATAATGCTCAGAGTAATTGAAAAGATATCGGCCATAATTGAAAAAGAACTTAACAATAATGGTTGTTCAAAATTACTATTACCTCAACTCCACCCTGCTGATTTATGGAAAAGAAGTGAAAGATGGGAAGGATACACAGTCGGCGAAGGAATAATGTTTAATCTAAAGGATAGGCAAGGAAAAGAATTTGGCTTGGCTCCAACACATGAAGAAGTAATTACAAGTATTGCGTCAGAAATCATTAATTCATATAAGCAGCTGCCTTTATGTTTTTACCAAATACAAACAAAATTTAGAGATGAGATAAGACCAAGATTTGGTTTGATGAGAAGTAGGGAATTTATAATGAAAGATGGTTATTCTTTTCACTCTTCAAAAGAAGATCTATCATCTTTTTATAAAAAGATGGAAAACGCTTATAAAAATATTTTTAAGAATTGTGGATTAGATACAGTTGGAGTTGATGCCGATAGTGGAGCTATTGGAGGGGCAGCATCTAAAGAATTCATGGTAACAGCGGATGCAGGCGAAGATACTATTTTATTTACTGAGAGTGGCTCATATGCAGCCAATATTGAAAAAGCTGTTTCTATACCTTCCAAAGAGATTCCTTTAAAAAATTGCAAAGCTGATTGGTTAGAAACACCTAATCAAAAATCAGTTTTTGATTTATGTCAAAAAAATAATTTAGATGCAAGTCAAATAGTTAAAGTCATTATATTCGTTGCAAAATTTGAAGATAAATCTGAAGTCCCAATCCTTGCATGCATTAGAGGGGATCAGCATATAAATGAAGTTAAGCTTTTTAATTTGATCAACAAAAAAACTATTTCAAACTTGATTCACCTAAATGTAATTGAAGATAATGCAATTATTGAAAAAAATCTAACTAATTTTCCATTAGGTTATATTGGACCAGACATAACTGATAAAACAATAAGAAGTAACTCTAATTGGAATAAAAGTTGGATAAGAATCGCTGATTACTCTGTCAGTAATCTTTCTACTTTTGTGAGTGGGGGGAATAAAGTTAATTTTCACAAGGTATTTCAATCTTTTCCATTTAATGAGAAAAAATTCCTAATATCAGATATTAGGAATGCTAAAGAAGGAGATTACATTAGCCTTGAAATCAATGATACGTTAAAAGAAAAAAGAGGTATAGAAATTGGACATATTTTTCAATTAGGTCAAAAATATAGTGAGAAATTGAATGCAAAGTTTTCAGATAAGGATGGTCTATTAAAAAATTTGTGGATGGGTTGTTATGGAATTGGCGTCTCAAGAATAGCTCAAGCAGCTATTGAGCAAAATCACGATGAGAGCGGAATTTCCTGGCCAATTCAAATCTCTCCTTTTGAGATTTTGATTATTCCTACTAATTTAAAAGATCCCAATCAAAAAAAGCTTACAGAAGAAATTTATAGTGAATTTAAAAACCATAAAATTGATGTACTCCTAGATGACCGAGATGAAAGAGCAGGCGTTAAATTTAAAGATGCAGATTTAATTGGAATTCCATTTCGAATAGTTATCGGCAGAGATTCGATTAATAGAGAAGTAGAATTTTCATGCAGATTAAGCAAAAGTAAAATTAAGATTGCATCTAAGAATTTGTTAGAAAAATTTATTTCCGAATCAAAAGTAATGTACAATAAAAATTCTTAAAGCTAAATTTCATTTGGAGTAAAGTATGTTAGTTAAGGAAATTTCTGAATTATTTTCTAAATTTTTTGCAAAAGCTATATCTTTTATTATTTGTTTTTCAATATTTTTTTCATTATTTAATTATCCCTCATATGCCGCAAAGACCTCTATGACAGGTGATTATGCTAAGGATACAATATCCGTAGTTGAAACTTTACAAATTGCCGTTGACACTCCAAAAGATTCACCTGATAAGGATTCGATTAGAGATGAATCGCTTGCTCTAATCACTGACTATATTTCTAGATATAGAAATAGAGGAATGGTTAATAAAACTCAATCATTTACAACAATGCAAACAGCATTAAATGCCATGGCAGGTCATTACAAAAACTTTGCAGCTAGGCCTTTACCAGATAAACTTAAAGAGCGTTTAACTAAAGAATTCTCTCTTGCCGAAAAAATGGTTCTCAGAGAAAGTTAATACAAATGATTTACTTTTTTAAATATATCCAATAATTTTGAATATATTATATATTCGTACAAAAATAATGCTCTTTTAAAATTGGCTAATGTTGTTGTAATCGGAGCCCAATGGGGGGACGAAGGAAAAGGTAAAATAACCGATTTATTAAGTCGCTCAGCAGATGTTGTTGTGCGCTATCAAGGAGGTGTAAATGCAGGCCATACCATTGTTGTTGACGATAAGGTTTTAAAATTACATTTAATTCCATCTGGAATACTTTATAAAGACACTACCTGTTTAATTGGATCGGGAACAGTTGTAGACCCAAAGATACTTTTGAAAGAAATAGATATGTTGATTGAAAATGGAATAGATATTTCGGGGTTAAAAATATCATCAACATCACATGTAACTATGCCTTACCATCGTCTACTAGATGAGGCCATGGAAGCGGATAGAGGTTTAAATAAAATCGGAACAACAGGGAGAGGAATTGGCCCAACATATGCAGATAAATCACAACGAAACGGTATTAGGATAAGAGATTTACTTAATCAAGATAGATTAAGAGATGTTGTAGAAATTCCACTTAAAGAAAAAAACGGACTTCTAGAAAAGATATATGGCATAAAACCTCTAGGCAAAGATGAAATAATAGAAGAATATCTTGATTATGGTCAGAGGCTATCAAAGCATGTAGTTGACTGTACAAGAACTATTCACTCGGCAGCAAAAAATAAAAAGAATATTCTGTTTGAAGGAGCACAAGGGACATTGCTTGACTTGGATCATGGAACATATCCTTATGTAACTTCATCAAATCCGATATCAGGAGGTGCTTGTATTGGGGCTGGAGTTGGGCCAACTTTAATTGATAGGGTAATAGGAGTGGCGAAGGCGTACACTACGAGAGTTGGAGAAGGGCCGTTTCCAACAGAACTTCAAGGAAGTATTAATGATCAACTTTGCGATAGAGGAAGCGAGTTTGGAACTACAACTGGAAGAAGAAGAAGATGTGGATGGTTTGATGGAATTATTGGCAAATATGCTGTTTCTGTAAATGGTCTTGACTGTCTGGCAGTAACAAAATTAGATGTTCTAGATGAGCTAGATGAAATTCAAGTCTGTATTGCATATGAATTAGATGGGAAAGAGATAGATTATTTCCCTACAAATTCTGATGATCTCAAGAAATGTAAGCCAATATTTAAAAAATTAAAAGGATGGCAATGCTCTACTGCCAATTGCAGAAAATTATCCGACTTGCCTGAAAATGCAATGAATTATCTCAGATTTCTTGCAGAGTTAATGGAAGTGCCCATTGCCATTGTTTCATTAGGTGCAAATAGAGATCAAACTATAGTAATTGAAGACCCTATTCATGGTCCTAAAAGAGCACTTCTAAGATAATTTTTGAAATTTTAAATTAATGGAAGAAAAATATAGGAATCACGATCTAAAAAAAGATATCGATCTTATAGGTTTAGGAAATGCAATAGTTGATATTATTGTAAAGGTGGAAGATCAGTTTTTAGAGCTAAACAATCTTGAAAAAGGATCTATGAATCTTATCAATTCAAATGTATCTGAAGTTTTATTAGAAAATTGCAAAGTAATAAAAAAAATATCGGGGGGATCATCTGCCAATACAGTCGTATGCTTGGCAGAATTGGGGAATAATGTTCAATTTATAGGAAGAGTAAAGAATGACAATTTTGGAGATTTTTTTACTACTGATATCCAAAAAAGTAATACTATTTTTAATACCCCGCCTGTAGATGAAGGATCATCAAGTGCACATTCAATAATTTTTATAACCCCAGATGCTCAAAGAACCATGTGCACTTTCCTAGGAGCATCAGTTGAGTTTGAGCCTAAAGATGTAAATCCTGATTCAATAAAAAATAGCAAATATTTATATCTAGAGGGATACTTATGGGATGGTGAATTAGCTAAAAATGCGTTTCTTAAAGCTGCTAATATTGCGAAAGAATTTAATACAAAAATAATACTCTCATTGTCGGATTCTTTTTGTGTAGATAGACATAGAGAAAGCTTCTTAGATTTAATTAAAAACTATATAGATGTGGTTTTTTGTAATGAATCTGAGATATTAAGTCTCTTTAAAGAAGATGATTTAGAAAGATGCATAGAATCTATTTCTTCAATATGTGAATTAGTAATAATAACTTTAGGTAATAAAGGCTCTTTAGTTATTGAAAAAGGTAAGTCTGAAGAGGTAAAACCTAAATTATTTGGTAAGATTATTGATACAACCGGAGCAGGAGATCTTTATGCCGGGGGATTTATTCATGGGCTAATTAATAATTATCCTTTACAGAAGTGCGGAGAAATAGGCTCAATATGCGCTGGTCACATAATTACCCAGCTAGGTTCTAGATCTAATATTAATTTGCACAATTTATTAAAAGAACAATTAGTTTAAATAGATTTATAAACCCAATTTATGTATTTTTTTTCAGAATTAAACTTTTTATAAATAATTTGAGGAGCTTCATAAGAACAAATCTTTTGTAAGAACAATATTAAAGCATTTTGTAGTTCTGGCTTACTTTTTATAGTAATTTCAACTTCATTAATCTCCTCAATTTTTCCTTGCCATTCGTAAATCGAATAAATATCTTTTAAGGATACACATGCTGCAAGTTTTTTCTTAAGAAGTAATTTAGCTATTTTTTTAGCTGCTTTTTTATTTTTTTCAGTCGTAATTAAAAGTAAAACTTTATTCATCTTAAAGTATTAATTTTTTTGTTATTTGGTTAATCAACTTATCATAATCAAAAAATATGAACGAATTTTTATTTTTTAGTTTTGGTCTTTTAACTAAAAATAACTTCCTATCACTTTGATAAACTATTTCCTCCCAATTAGTTTGCGCATAACTCCCAGAATTTCTACAAAGAATATAATCAATCTTCCAATGATCACAAAGTTTTTTTTCTAAGATTATGTCTTTTGTTTTACTAGGTTTAAGTATTGCTATATTTGAATTTTTTATGTTTGAACCAAAAGCCTTAGATATACTTTCACATGTTGGTATTACTCTTGTAAATACATTTGCACCGCACTTAGAATAATAGGCTGCCGTTTCATTTAGTAATCTAGAACCTATAGCTAAAAGAATATTTTTATTCACAAGAGTCTCCTTGTGTATATCTTTTAAATGATTTATGTAATAAAAATTTTTAAAGGGTTTTATTTCTGATTTCCTTTCAAAAGCAAGAAGAGGTTTTTTGATTATTTCGCAAGCTTCATTTAGATTTTTAGTAATAGTTAAAGCAAATGGGTGGGTTGCATCTATTACATAATTAATTTTATTTTTTTCAATAAAATTGATAATTTCACTCGAATCATTTAATTTTCCTGTAATGATGTGTAACTTTGGGTTTTTAACATAAGACTTACTTGCTTTATGTGTGATAACGCTTACAAATACTACATAATTGAGCTTTAGTAGTTTACTAACAATGACTGGTCCATCAGACGTTCCTGAAAGGATCCAAACATTTTCGTGGCAATTTTCTGAATTGTGCATCAATATGTCTTTAATCAAATAGAAAGTTAATGAATCATTGTTTAATTCAAGCTGTAATAAATAGCTCTCCTCAGATGAGATACACCAAAGAGAGTAAAACACCCATTGCTGAAATGACAGTAAATTTTAAAGGATTACGCGATGAAGATCCATCTAGAGAATTAAAAGTTTTAGGTTGGGGCACTATTGCACAAGAAATGGTGGAAGGATTAAAAGAAGGTCAAAGCATAGTTATTGAAGGACGCCTAAGGATGAACTCAGTAACCAGAAAAGATGGCACTAAAGAAAAGCAAACCGAACTAACAGCTTCAAGAATACATCATATAAGTCCAGCCGAGGAAAAAGCCTCAGAGAAAAAAGAAACTACAATTTCAAATAACAACGATAAAAATTCTTCTAAAGAAAAACCAGGAACCCCCGAAAATACACAATGGGACAGTTCGCCATTAGTTCCTGAGGTTGACGAAATACCTTTTTAAATCATGTATTAATATTTGAATCTTGAACACGTATAATAAGTTTACTTATTTCTCTTTCAAGATCAGCAAGTTCACTCCTAATCTCAGACCATTCACCTTTATCAAGATTCTCCAATAACCAAGCCCTTTCTTGATCAAGTTTTAAAATTAAATCTTCTCGATTTGTAGAATTATGATCTTGCATAATATTCAATAACTTTTCTAATAAAACAAAATGAAGAAATACTTATCTCCTGCAAACATAATAACTGTAGCAGGAGGTGTTTTAGCTTTTATTGGGATGACAGCTTATTTTACTGATTCAGTTAACTTAAGTGTTCCTACATTCTTTTACGGAGTCCCAATTTTACTAATTGGACTTGGTTTGAAAACATCTGAAATACCCCCAGTTGAATTAGTAAATAAAAACGATTTCAGGGCAAACAAATTTAATAGGCCCAAAGAATTAACAGCGTTGGTTAGGGATGTAACTAGATGGAGATATGGAATAAAAGCACATCTTGAATCATCATTAGAAGCTTTAAATTTATGGAATGAAGACAATCCTCCTCAACTTAAAGAGATTGAAGAAATTAAGAAAGAAGAAAAGAATGGCTTTAGAATGCATTTTGAAATTAATGATGTTCCCTTTGAACAATGGCTAGAGAAACAGGAAAGATTAAATAGGTTTTTTGTCAAAGGTCTTGAATCAGAATTTATAATCAACGATAATAAAAAGGAATTCGATTTGATTTTCTTTTATTAAATATTTGAATATATCTATGAAAATTAAATTTCTTAATCTAACAAAATCCCCATATTCCTCTAATAATGGATGATTCCCTAAGAGTATCAATATTAAGCGAAGCGCTTCCATACATACAAAGTTTTTCAGGTAGAAAAATTGTTGTTAAGTATGGCGGTTCTATTATGGAAGAAGAAAAATTAAAAAAAGCTTTCTTTCGAGATATTGCTCTTTTATCAAGTGTTGGTGTATGTCCCGTTGTAATACATGGAGGTGGACCCGAAATCAATCGTTGGCTAAACAAATTAGAAATATCTCCAATATTTGAAAATGGGTTAAGAGTTACGGATGAGAAAACAATGGAAATAGTTGAGATGGTGCTTATGGGAAGAGTAAATAAACAGATTGTAAGAGGAATCAATGAAACAGGCTCTCTAGCTGTAGGTATTTCAGGACTCGATGGTAGCTTAATTCAATCAAGGGAATTAGGAGATGGTAGTCATGGATTAGTGGGAGAGGTAACAAAAATTAACCCTGAATTGTTAGACCCTCTAATTGCGAAAGGATATATTCCTGTTATTTCCAGTATTGGTTCTACAGTAGATGGCATTTCTCACAACATAAATGCAGATTTCGTGGCAGGCGAAGTTGCTGCCGCAATAAATGCAGAAAAACTTATTCTTCTAACTGATACTCCAGGGATTCTTAAAGAAAGCAACAACCCAAATAGTCTCATAAAACAAATCAATCTAAAAGAGGCGAGAAAATTTATTGAAAAAAATATTGTTACAAATGGTATGCGACCAAAAACGGAATGTTGTATTAGAGCATTAGCACAAGGAGTAAAAGCTGCTCATATAATTGACGGAAGGATTGAACATTCATTGCTTCTGGAAATTTTTACAAATTCAGGTATTGGTACAATGATTAATTCCTGAGAATGGATTCATACCAGCAAGTTGTTAAAACAGCAGAGTTTGCTCTTATTAAAGGTGAATATAGTTTCTGTATTGAATACTTATATCCAATAATTGAATCTTATCCACCCTCTAGTAAAGAGGGGGTTAATTTACGCAACATAATAATAACAGCCTTATCGGGAATTAATAAAAAGGAAGAGGCAAAAAAATTTTGCAAAGAACTTTTAAAATCTCATGATTTTAAAGTCAGAGAAAACGCAAAGTATTTAATGGAAATTATTGATTCTCCTGAGATTAAAAAACCTGAGAATTGGAATATTAATTTCGAGAGAAATCCTAACCTAAAACAAACATCTTTTACTTCTTTAAAACCTTATAACCAAAAGCTAAAGGAAAAAAAATTTATAAATACATCAAATATTCCAACTGGTGAAACGAAGCCATTTCAGAAAGGATTCATATTTATTATTTCTCTTTTATTGTTAATACTAATTCCACTGTTAAGCGGGTGCGTTAAAGTTAAAAATACTCTCGATCTCAGTAAAATTGACTCAATTAACAATTACTTAGTAATCGAAAGCAAATATATTAAAAAATTTCCTTGGCAATTAAATTTTGAAAAACAAATTGAAGAAATTTTTCCTGATGCAGAAATATCCAAAGGAGCATTAAATTTTTCCTTTAAAAGTAAAAATTTGAGTATCAAAAAGGTTCAAGAAACTCTTTATAAAATACAAAAAATAGCCGGAGATTTACTAGGAGAACCAACAGAAATGAAAATAAATAGTGTTGAAAATAATTTTTTCCTTTTTAAAAAATATAATTATAGATTAGATTTAGATCTGCAAAATCTTCTCCATGCTGAAGATTTAGAACTAACTTTTAATATAATTAACCCAAATAAAGTTAGCCTTCGAGACCAGAATAATCCAGAAGTAGAAGTATCTAAAAATTTTATAAGGTGGGAATTAATCCCTGGTAAAATAAATAGCTTAGAGTTCTCATTTTGGAATTGGAACAAATTATTATTAGGATTTTTGATTATTTTATTGATATTGTTACTAGCTTATTTTGTGAAGTTTTATAGATACAAAATCGGTTCTAACTTTCCAGAGCTTCCTTCTAGTTAGCTATAATTCTACTGGATTAAGATCAATTGATAAAAAAACATTTTTAGGAATTATTTTCCACAATTTAAACCTATCTGGCAAAGGCAATTTAGAGTTTTCTGGACCATGCATTAATATTTGCCACCTAAATTTATTCCCAACTTTTGCAATTAAACTTGGGGCAGGTCCAATTAATGACCATTTATTTTCCTTACAAATACTTATTAAATATTTAGCTAGCTTAACTGCAGTCATTTCAGTAGATTCATAGTTTTCACCAGAAACCTTTAAAAGGCATACTTTGCAAAAAGGAAATAGTTTTGCATCTTTTCTCAGTTTAGAGCTTTCAGCTAAAAATCCCTCATAATCTCGATTCTTGAGGTATGAAATCACAGGGTGACTTGGTTTATATGTTTGAAAAATAACCTTACCTGTTTTTTTTGCTCTACCTGCTCTTCCTGCCAATTGTAGAAATAATTGTAATGATTTTTCTTCTGCAGAAATGTCTGGACGATGAAGTAATCCATCTGCGGCAATAACAACTGATAGAGTAACATTTGGGATATCAATACCTTTTGCTAACATTTGGGTACCTACAAGAATATCGGCATAGCCATTGGAAAACTTCGAAAGGATATTTCTATGACCATCTTTACCTGAGGTAGTGTCTCTATCAAAGCGAAGTAATTTCAATTCAGGAAATTCATTATTTAAGAACTCAATTACTCTTTGAGTCCCTATACCAAAAGGCTTAAAGGCATTTGATTTACAATCTGGACAAGTTTTGATAATTTTTGCTTTGTGGTCGCACCAGTGACAACTAAGCCACTGTTTTCCTTTTGAACCGACATGAACTGACAAAGGCACATCACAATTAGGGCAATTTATTATAAATCCACAATTTCTACAACTTAGAAAACCACTGTAACCTCTCCTAGGAATTAAAACTATTGCTTGTTCCTTATTCTCCTTAAGCTGAGAAATTAAATCTAATAATTCGCGGCAAAAGATTTTTGCATTTCCGTTCTGAAATTCATCACGCATATCAACGACTTTAATTTCTGGTATTTCAGTACTAGATATTCTTTCCTTCATTCTCAGCAACTTAAACTGTTTTTCAAAAGCAACCTTCTTCCAAGTCCTCATCGAAGGAGTTGCGCTTCCAAAAATTAATTTTGCTGGATTTCTTTTTACTCTTTCAAGAGCAACATCCCTTGCATCATAACAAGGCATTGGGCTGTCCTGTTTATATGAAACATCATGCTCTTCATCCATTATGATTAAACCTAAATTTTGAATTGGAAGAAATACTGCTGACCTAGTCCCAATAACTATGAGTGGTTTATCTTCATCTATTATCTTTTTCCAAACTGAAGTTCTATGACTCGAAGAACAATTGCTGTGATACTCATAGACTTCAGTTTGAAACCTTTTACTAAATCTATCAACAAGTTGAGGAATTAAGCCGATTTCTGGAGCTAGTATTAAGCAGCTCTTTTGGCTTATGAGTTGATCTTCAGCCATTCTCATATAAACTTCTGTTTTGCCAGAACCTGTTTCTCCCCATAGCAAGAAAACATCTCCAGGTTGCATCTTTTGCATTTCCTTGTAAACCTTTTTTTGCTCTAGAGTAAGATTTGGTTTTTTCAACTCATAACAATCATTTTTAAAAGAACTTAGTTTGGTATGGGGTGTTTTTTTTCTTTTGGTCTTGATTAAAAAGTTTTTACTAACCATTGAATTTATGAGTGTTGCATTAAAGCCAAACTTTATTAATTCGCTTTGCCAGTTGCCTCTATGATGCAAAATTTGTATTAATGAAAATTCTTTTTGAGT
Source organism: Prochlorococcus sp. AG-442-M23 (assembly GCA_003209655.1). Taxonomy (GTDB): domain Bacteria; phylum Cyanobacteriota; class Cyanobacteriia; order PCC-6307; family Cyanobiaceae; genus Prochlorococcus_A. The sequence goes on from QCPW01000003.1 coordinate 148,304, forward strand.
TAATTCATCACTGTTACATTCCATGTCTATTTGAGATTCAATCCAAATTTGATATTTACATTTTTCAGATATATTTTTGTGTTTACCAATCCATCCAGGAGGAAAAGCTGTTTTAAACATTTTTAAACTGCTTACCCTATAAAATAAGGCTAGAGCCTCCAACCATTCTCTCCACCAGTCTTGGATTACTTTTTTTTGGACAATACTTTCTATATACAAATATTCAAAATTAGATTTTTCATCAAGATTTTTTTTACTTTTTCCCCTTTTTAAAAAAGGATTTTTTGCAATCGCCAGACCATTTAATAATCTTCCTTTGAGTCTTACTGAAACAATATCTCCAATTTCTACTCCGAGATTATTTCCATCTAAATAAGAAAAACTATTGCTATGACTACCTACATCAAGCAATATCTCAAACTTAAAAGAGGTATTTGATAAATTATTACTTGCCGGCATCAAAACTTTTTCTTAGTATTGGATTGTTGAACATTCCACAAAGTGTTTTTGCACATTGTAAGTATCCTGTTCTTAAGGGAGACATGAAGCTTTGATCATTGAGTGAAAATTCAAAATTGATCTGCCTGTCTGAGAAATCCCAAGACTTTTTACTTTAGGTAATCTATAACACTATTTAATTTTTTCAACAATTTAAAAAAAAAATTATCTAAACACAACTTTTGTGAACTAGATCTTCTAATCCTTAAGGCAAATTTTTACTACTAAATGTATAAAATCGCCCTAATTAAATTTTTACCTAGTTAAATTCACCGTAGAAAGGAGTCCATTATGTGCCCAGTTGCAGAAAAATCAAAAAATTCTGATCCTAGTTCCAAGAAAAAAATTAATAAAAAAATTAATTCAAATTTAGGAAACGATCGAGAAGATATAGAAATTTTGCCCGAACAAGATCTTATTCAAAATTCGCAACAAAATCTCGTCAAACAGAATGAAAGTATAGAAAATAATATTGAATTCAATGATTCAGATGAAGAGGCTAAAGCTCTTGGGAACATAAAGCTCGGACCAAAGGGAATATATACAGAAGATTCAATAAGAGTTTATCTTCAAGAAATTGGAAGAATTAGATTATTAAGACCTGATGAAGAAATTGAACTTGCAAGAAAAATAGCTGATCTTCTTCAACTTGAAGAGGTAGCTACACAATACGAGTCTGAGAAAGGATATTTTCCTTCAGTTAGAGAATGGGCTGAATTAATAGAGATGCCTCTTTCTAAATTTAGAAGAAGACTTCTATTAGGAAGAAGAGCTAAAGAGAAGATGGTGCAATCTAATTTAAGACTAGTTGTCTCTATTGCAAAGAAATATATGAATAGAGGTTTATCTTTCCAAGATTTAATACAAGAAGGAAGCTTAGGTCTAATAAGAGCTGCAGAAAAATTTGACCATGAAAAAGGTTATAAGTTTTCTACATATGCTACTTGGTGGATTCGTCAAGCGATAACAAGAGCGATAGCAGATCAAAGTAGGACCATCAGATTACCTGTTCACTTATATGAAACAATTTCCAGGATTAAAAAAACAACAAAAGTTCTTAGTCAAGAATTTGGTAGAAAGCCTACCGAGGAGGAAATAGCCGAAAGTATGGAAATGACAATTGAAAAATTAAGATTTATAGCTAAAAGTGCTCAGCTTCCAATTTCATTAGAGACACCTATTGGGAAAGAAGAAGATTCAAGGCTCGGAGACTTTATAGAGGCTGATATTGAAAACCCAGAACAAGATGTCTCTAAAACTTTATTAAGAGAAGATTTAGAGGGAGTTTTAGCGACTCTAAGCCCTAGAGAAAGAGACGTACTAAGATTACGATATGGAATTGATGATGGAAGGATGAAAACTCTTGAAGAGATAGGACAAATTTTTGATGTCACAAGAGAAAGGATTAGACAAATAGAAGCAAAAGCTCTTAGAAAGCTTAGACATCCAAACAGAAACGGCGTTTTAAAGGAATATATTAAATAAAAAAGTTAAATAACATTTTCAAGCTCCCAAAAGTTGTCGAATATTAGCTTAGAGTATATTTTACTTTCTCATAAACCTAATTAAACTAATATTTAATGACTAAATTTAAATTAAAGATAGCTAGTAGAAGAAGTAAATTAGCAATGGTTCAAACATTGTGGGTTAAAGAGCAATTAGAAAAAAATATTCCTGAATTGGAAGTTTCCATAGAAGCGATGGCCACTCAAGGTGACAAGATTCTAGATGTCGCCTTAGCAAAAATAGGAGATAAAGGTCTTTTCACCAAAGAACTTGAAGCTCAAATGCTTATAGGTCATGCAGATATTGCAGTCCATTCTTTAAAAGACTTGCCGACTAACTTACCTAAAGGACTTGCATTAGGATGTATAACAAAAAGAGAAGATCCTTCAGATGCTTTAGTAGTTAACAAGAAAAATAAAATTTATCAATTAGAAAGTTTACCTTCAGGTTCTATTGTTGGAACGAGTTCCCTGAGAAGACTTGCTCAATTACGATTTAAATTTCCTCATCTTAATTTCAAAGACATTAGAGGTAATGTTATTACCAGAATAGAAAAATTAGATTCCGGAGAATTTGATTGTATTATTCTGGCTGCAGCTGGTTTGAAAAGATTAGGATTTGAGTCAAGAATTCACCAAATTATTCCTAATGAGATTTCTCTTCATGCCGTTGGCCAAGGAGCTTTAGGAATAGAATGTAAATCTGAAGATAAAAAAGTTCTTCAAATTATAAGTGTCTTAGAAGATAAAGTATCAAGTCAAAGATGTTTAGCTGAGAGATCATTTTTAAGAGAACTTGAAGGTGGCTGTCAAGTTCCAATTGGGGTTAATAGTAAAGTTCAAAATGATGAAATATATCTAACAGGAATGGTCGCATCAATTGATGGTAAAAGACTTATTAAAGATAAATCGATAGGAAATATTAATCATCCAGAAGAAGTTGGTAAAAAATTAGCTAAAAAGCTAAAACTTCAAGGTGCTGATAAAATTCTTTCTGAAATATTTGAACAGTTTAGGGAAAAATAATATTTTTATTAATCAACTAATTTAGGTGCGATTTCTTTTTCATATCTAGATTCACAACTTTGAATTACTTTTACAGCTTCTTCAATCCCATAAAAGCCATTAACAGTGCATGTCCCGGGTTTCTTTAGATCTTTATAATGCTCCCAATAATACTTAGTCTCTTTCAGCCAATGTTCGCCAAGATCCTCAAAAGAATGAATATGCTCCATTCTCTTATCATCTGATAAAACAGCAATTACTTTATCGTCAACTTCTCCTCCATCATCAAATTTCATCACTCCAATTATCCTTGACTCTGCGATTGAACCTGGGACTAATGGTTCTGTGACTCCGACTATTTCAATATCAAGAGGATCTCCATCTTCATCCCAGGTTCTAGGAATACAACCATAAGCAAAAGGATAGGCAAGTGATGAATATCCCACTCTATCAAGTTTCAAATGTCCGGTTTCTGTAATTAGCTCATACTTATTTATGGTATTAGAATTTAACTCTACAATTGTATTAACTACTAATTTTGTACTGTCTGTAAAAGCATCTAAAATATGCAATAAATTTGGTGTAACTCTACTAGGGGGTTGATTAAGGTTTGCCATCAAAAAATAATTTTTATTTATCCTACATCCTCACACTCAAACAAATTCTATAAAGTAAATTTTTAGCAAAATTCTTTTAACTTTAATTTTAAATGATTAACAAAGTAACTTGCTGTTAGTTCTTCTCCAGTGACCTTTCTAACTAACTCCATAGAGTTAACAGATCTTCCATAGTTATGGACATTATTTTTTAACCAAAAGATTATTTTTTGATATTCTCCATTCTCTACTAAATTATCAATTAATCCTATTTCTTTTTCCATCTTTGAAGATATTTGTGCACTTATAAGGTGTCCTAGCAAATATGAAGGGAAATATCCAAAAGCTCCTTCACTCCAATGAACATCTTGCAGGCAACCCTCCCTATCATTAGATGGACTAACCCCTAACAGTTCTTCATATCTTTGATTCCATTCTAATGGGATATCTTTTGCTTCCAAATCCCCTTCAATTAAATCTATTTCAAGTTCAGTTCTAATTAAAATATGCAACCCATAACTTAATTCATCTGCCTCAACTCTATTTAAGCCTGCTTGGAAATGATTAATAGATTTCCAAAGTTCTGAATGATTATTTAAAGAACAACCCTCATCTACAAAATACTTGAAAAACCTTTTTGAAAAAGATTTAGATTTGACTATCCTGTTTTCCCAAAACAAAGATTGGCTTTCATGAACACCCATTGATGTTGCTTGACCAAGAGGCCATGCAAACCATTGATGACTTTGAGAGGGTAAACCTTGCTCATAAATTGAATGCCCCCACTCATGAGCAGTAGCCAGAAAACTTGAGAATGGTTCCCCTTTAACAATCCTAGTAGTAATCCTATAATCTTCTGGTCCTAGAGTAATAGAGAAAGGGTGTGGAGATTTTGCTACTACTACTTGATCTTTATCTCTACCGAACTCGTCAAGTAATTTAGTACACAAATTGTGCTGAGATGTGGGACTTAAATCCCAGTAATGTTTTTCAGAATTCTTGAGCCTACTTAATAAAGAAGGGATAATTTTTTTAAGTGGCTGAAAAACATTATCTAACCAATCAAGGGTTAAGTCAGGTTCATAAGGTTGAGATAAAGTTTCCCAAGTTGAATATTTATCAGAGATTTGGGTTGCTTCCTCAATACGTAATTTGATCAACTCTTCAAAAAATGGCAAGAAAATTTTAAAATCTGATTTTTTCTTAGCCTCTTGCCAACTTTCATAACCTCTTGCTTTAGCCTTGGCTAGACATTCAACTAATTCAGGATCTAGATTATTTTGCCTATTAAATTCTTTGATTAATAATTCAATATTTCTTTTTTTACTTTGAATAATTGCTTTACTCAGCGATATTTCTTGGCAGCTTAAATATTCATCTTGAGCACTATTTATTAAATCGTAAAACTCTTCTGAGGAATTTCTTTTATGCAGTATTTTGGCAATATAAGTAAGCTGCTCAGATCTCCAGGAGGCTCCCCTTTTAGGCATGCCAGTATTTTGATCCCAATATAAAGTACTTTGTATTGAGCCTAATATTTGAGTTTCTTTTAGATAAGCGCCTAGCTTATTCCATTCAGTTTCAGCCAAAAATATTTTATAAACTTTAAATTATTTTAAGACAAAAATCATAAAGTACGTATAAAGTTTTTAAACTATATTAATAATAGAATATTGATTATTAAGACTAAAATATTGATGGAACAAATTTTTTCAAAATTAAACTTTATAACTAATGGAGAAGGATTCACTGATATTACTAATGATTTAAATTTATTTATACAAAAAAGTAATTTTCATTCAGGAGTCTTAAATTTAACATCACTACATACCAGTTGTAGTTTAACTATAAATGAGAATGCAGATCCAAAGGTTCTTAAGGACTTAAAAAAGTTCATGAAATCTATAGTACCCAATAACTGCTATACATCTTTATCGAAAGATAAAGGAGAAATCTACTATGAACATTTCCAAGAAGGAGAGGACGATATGCCAGCACATATTAAAACAGCTTTAACTAATACTAATTTGTCTTTGTGTTTTCAAGAAGGAAAAATTCTATTAGGCATATGGCAAGCAATTTATTTATGGGAACATCGGTTTAGCCCAAAAGAAAGAAGTATAAGTGTTCATATTATTGGAGAAAAAAGTTCAAATATTTATAATGATAAATAGCAATATAAAATATTAATGAAACCATACCTTTTACAAAATGAGGAAGTGAAAGAACTCGTTGCAAAAATACCAGGTTGGGAAATCGCCTCAAATCACATTGAAAGAGAATTTAATTTTGGCAATTTTATTGAAGCCTTCGCATTCATGACAAAGATTGCTTTAATTTGCGAAAAACATAACCATCATCCCAACTGGGAAAATGTTTATTCAAAAGTAATCATTAAATTGTGTAGTCATGATTTAGGAGGTATTACAAATTTAGACCAAACAATTGCTTCAGAAATCAATGAAATTTTTGAAGAATAATTTAATGTATAGTTATTTGATTAATTTAAGACATCAAAATTTTAATGCCTGATAAATTGCTTCCTGTTACCATCATTAGCGGGTTCTTGGGTTCTGGGAAAACTACGCTTTTAAATCACATTCTAAAAAATCAAGTTGGTATTAAAACTGCTGTTTTAGTAAATGAATTTGGAGAGATCGGTATTGATAATGAATTAATTATAAAAACTGGTGAAGATATGATTGAATTAAATAACGGATGCATTTGTTGCACAATAAACGGTGAGTTATTAAATACTGTTTCTAAGATATTAAATAGGCCTGAAAAAATAGATTATTTAATTGTTGAAACGACTGGCCTTGCAGATCCACTTCCTGTAGCCATGACTTTTGCAGGAGGTGATTTAAGAGAAAAAGTAAGGTTAGATTCTATTATTACCTTAATAGACGCTGATAATTTTGATTTTGAAATAAATAATTCTAGTATTGCTTACTCTCAAATTTTATATGGCGATATTTTATTACTTAATAAATGTGATTTAGTAACTGATGCTCAGCTAAATAAAATAGAAAATCAAATTAACGAGATAAAAAAAGAACCAAGAATTTTGAGATCGATAAATAGTGAAGTCGGATTGCAAACAATTATGAGTGTGGGACTTTTTGAAACAGATGCTTTTGAATTTGAAGGGGAAAATAAGAAAAATGAAGATTCACACGATCACTCCTCCCATTCACATGACCACTCCTCCCATTCACACGATCACTCCTCCCATTCACACGATCACTCCTCCCATTCACACGATCACTCCTCCCATTCACACGATCACTCCTCCCATTCACACGATCACTCCTCCCATTCACACGATTTGATCAATAATATAGAGGGATTTACATCAGTATCTTTTAGGGCAAGTGAACCATTTTCTTTGAGAAAGTTTCAAAATTTTTTAGATAATCAAATCTCAAAAAATGTATTTCGAGCTAAAGGAATTTTATGGTTTGTGGAAAGCGATCGAAAACATATTTTTCATTTATCAGGTAAACGTTTTTCTCTGGATGATTGTGAATGGGAAAATGAAAAATCAAATAAAATTGTTTTTATAGGAAAAAATTTAGATCATCAAACTATTAAGAACCAACTTGATTTTTGTAGATTTAATTCTGAACAGGAAGCATAATGAAGTTTTTACTTATTTTTGAAAATTTTTATTAAACAAACAAAGAATTTATTATTGCGGTTGAAGCCTTTAGATATTGCATCAATAATAGTTGCAATTATAGTAATTATTCCAATTTTGAATTTCTTGATTGAAGGGATAAGTTTTGTTTTTGGCAGAAATTTTTCTTTAGGTAATTCAGGTAGAGAAGAAATAGTTGGTACATTAAAACTTTTAATACTGACAAGTTTTTTGGGTGGTGGATTGGGCACCTTAAATGGATGGTTACTATCAAATTGCGAATTTAGCTTAAAGAAAACTCTTCGTAAATTTCAACTAATTCCACTAGCAATTCCAGCCTATTTAATAACAGCAGTATTACAAGATTTAGGAAGTATTTTGGGGTATCAAATAACTGGTATATGGTGGGGAGTTCTTATCCTTTCAATTACTACTTACCCTTATGTTTTCATTCTTGCTAATGAAAGTTTTAATAAATTTGGGATTAATCAAATAAATGCTAGTAGAGGATTAGGGGTTGGACCGTGGGGAAGCTTTTTTAAAATAGCTCTTCCAATGGCTCTCCCAGCATTAATAACTGGAATCAGCCTTATGTGTATGGAAGTTATGAATGAATTAGGGACAGTTGAATTGTTAAATATTCCAAGTATTTCTGTAGGTATAACTGAGAATTGGATTATTGAAGGTAGTCCTAAAAGCGCAGTTGGATTATCACTAGTTGCCTTAACTATAGTTTTTACTTTAATTTTGTTTGAGAAATTTTCTAGAAGAAAGACAAAACGTTGGAGTGAAAATCCTGCGTCATTAGATTCGTTGGGATTTGAGTTAAAAGGAATTAGGTCAATTTTGGCTATTTTAGTCACTTTATTACCTCCTTTATTTTCTCTTGCAATTCCATTTTCTTGGTTTCTGTTAAATATTGATCAGTTAAACAAAGGATTTACTATAGAAGTATTATCTCTTACTTTTAGAACTGTCGGTCTAGGAATAATTACTGCATTAGTAACATTAATTTTATCTTTAATTTTAACTCTAGGTAATCGCCAAAATAAGAACTTACTTATTAGATACATAACATTTCCTGCAGGTATTGGATATGCAATACCTGGAACGGTATTAGCCATATCATTAATCACTATTTCTAATTCAAAATTCCATTTTATTGCTATATGCCTTCTGATTTGGGGTTATGTAGTTCGTTTTTTAACTATTTCAAAAGGTGCTCTTGATTCTGGGTTTGAGAGAATATCTCCCAGCCTTGATGAGGCCGCAAATGGACTTGGCTCTAATTGGCTTGGTGTTATCAAAAAGATACATATTCCACTATTAAAAGGGCCTATATTAGTTGGGTCACTTTTAGTATTTGTAGACACCATTAAGGAATTACCAATTACATTTATTTTAAGACCCTTTGACTTTGATACCTTATCTGTAAGGATATATCAATATGCTGGAGATGAGCGAATTGCAGAAGCCATCTTACCTGCGCTTTTCATAACAGTATTAGGGCTAATTGCATCATTTACATTAATTCCAAACTTAGAAAAAAAAATCTAAATTCTTCTCAAAAGTTTTCTTAAGAAGAAAGGGAGACCTAAAAATAAATCTGCTGAAGTAGATATCAATCTAAAATAAATTAAACTTACAAGAATTATATTTTGAGGAATATTTTTTCCAACAAACAAAAGGAAGCAACTCTCAAATACCCCTACACCCCCTGGTGCAGTTGGTACTATTAATCCAATAGCCCATGACAAACAAAAAATTGCCAATAAATAAGAAATACTATAATTAGAATTTAAATTAACTATATAAAAGCAAATAATAAATCCAATAAATTTTGATAATATAAAAAAAATTTCAATCAAAAAAGCTTTTGCAGGGAAGAAAGAAGTTATTTTGACTCTTTCTTCGAATGGATTTTTTACATTCTTGATTTTTAGAGCACTAGTTGTTTTACTTTTTAATGTCTCTAAATTTCTCAAAATGAGGTAAATTAATTTTTTATTAAGAAATACCAAAGGTATTAGTAATAATAAATTAAATGGAAAAAAAAATATGCCAACTGAAGCCAAAAAGAAGGATGAACAAAGCATAAAATAAGGTTCAATTAATGTCGAATAAAAAGCCAATTTAGGATTACTTATATCTTTTAGGAAGTTATATCTTTCAAAAAAATGCCAAATACCTCCCGGCACATATTTAAGAACGTTCGTCATAATATAAAAGGATTTTAGATTATTTTTATTATTAGTCTTACCAAACCAAAAAATAATATTTTCCCAAGCTAGAGCATTTAAAAAAACACTTAATATACAAAAGAGAAAAGATAAAAATATATATTTTCCATATTTAGTAAAATCAACATTAAATGAAATTTGATCAAAATTTTTTAAAAAATGAAAACTGAAATAAGATAAACTTAAAAGAAAAAAAAGTTTCTTTAATATTGCAAAATCAATATTCTTTAAAACCTTTACGAAAGATATTTTTTGCATATTTAATCTTATTGCCAATTTTCTAAAGCTTTAAATTCCCTGCAGGATTCTTGAATAATATTTTTTACTTCTTGAGCTGTTTTATTCTTCTCAATTTGTAATCTTAAAATCTCATCATTCTCTGGTTTCATATAAATCGTTCCATTAGGTTTCATTGATTGTTTAAACTTAATTTTTCCAAAAGTTGTTATACACTCACCCTTCCTTCTCAGTAAAATCCACCTCGATTGATTTCTTTCTCTTAATCCTATAGTAGTAGAGTATTTGAACCACAATTCTCTAAAATAATCTTGCTTTTCAACAGGTAAGATAACTTGAAGAGAAATACCTATTCGATTTTTTTTCATATTAATTGTATGAGAAGAAACATCATAAGCTCCTTCTTTTCTAAATAGTTCCAATAAATTAGATATTTCTTCTGATGTTTGATCATCAATCCATGCCTCTTGAATGCAAACTTCTTCATATCTTGGACTATTGTTTTGATCTATTAATTTTTCATCATTAGAATTAATTTTTAAAATCCTCACCAAATTTGGGCATGGGAGCTCTAAATTACCAATACCTACTCCATACGACTCAATAGAATATTTGTAAGGAAGCTGAAAAGATTCAACCAAATTACAAAGTAAAGCTATTCCCGTTGGAGTTGACAATTCTCCCTCTATTGAATCGATACTTGGGATAACCTTAATATTTTTTCCTCTTAATAACTCTATAACCGCAGGAGATGGTATTGATAGTTTGCCATGATCAGCCTGAATAAAACCTCTCCCTAAAGTTGGTTCATTGCAAAAAACCTTCTTTGGCTTTAAATATTCAATTGAAGTGCACACTCCAATAATATCAACTAAGGAATCGATTGCACCGATCTCATGAAAATGAACTTCTTCTGGGTTAATACCGTGAACTTTTCCTTCTGCTATGGCTAATGACTCGAAAACTTCGTAAATTCTTTTTTTTAATTGTTTTTCTAATTTAGCCTTCAGAATTAAATCTTTAATACTACTCCAATCTCTTTTAGTACTTCGATCAACTTTATCCACATCAACCTTTATTCCTCTGATTGAACAACTTTGAGATTCCTTGAAGTTTAAATTATATTGATTTTCTAATCCAAAACATGCAAGTGTTTTTTCAATTTCAAGTTGAGGTACACCTAAGTCATTAAAAGCCCCCAATAGCATATCCCCAGAGACACCAGGAGAACATTCAATTAATATTTCTTCCATAACCTTTTAAAGATTTTCGAATAGTAAGAATTCAAAAGATAAAAACTTGTTAATAATATCTAATACTATACTTTTTTAGATTTTATTTTTTCAATAATTTCGTATTTAACCATTCTCAGTGTATGTCCATTCCTAATCACCTCGAGGCTTACAAAGTTATTCAAAAACTGTATTGATATCTCACCTTCCAGAATAATATTGAAAGTTGAGGATTTTGATTTCTTTGAAAGAGGAGAAGAACAAATTTTTATAACAATCTCTTTCTTTTGAGTATTTACATAAACCAATTCTCCTCTTATAGAAAAATAATTATTGTTTAAATTTAATTCTGCTAATAATTCATCAGGTTCTTTATCAGAATTGTTTTTATGAACTTGATTTAATTGATAAGGATCCCATATACCTGCAACCTGTAAATGCAGATTGTTAATGTTTTTATTTCTTGGATAAACTATCCAAAAATAATCTTTCTCTAAATCTATATATTTTTTTATTAGAGCTAAAGCTTTACCTAGAATAACTGTTTCAAGTATTTTCCCTTCCTTATCAGTTAATGTTCCTCGATTTAATTGATCAATATTATTTGGCTCATAAATACCTTTAACGATACCTATTGCCCTGTATTGTAATTTATTTGTAACTTCTTGAATTGGATTTTTTATCATAACTAACTGTGTTTGAAAAAATTTTCTTAATAAGATGATTCATTGAATTAAAGACTTTCTTTTTCTTCGATCTCATTAAATAATCTTAAAGCATCATCAATAGCATCAGAAGGCTTAGTCGCATCATTCATACTATTATATCTTCTAATCATCTCTACCATCTCAAAGGGATTGGTAGGAAAATCTGAGCTATTTGTGTCAACTTTTGTAGAACCATCAATTTCAACTTCATCAAAATAGTACTCTTCAGCAAATAATAAATTTGGTTTGATATTATTCAATGAAATAAATAAAATAAGAATTTTTGCTAATCCTGATATTTTTTTATTTGTTTTGAATTTCATTTTGTTAAACTTCAAAATGATTTAAGGTTTAGATAGTCTGCTATTTTAATTTTACATAGTTTGATAATAAATTGTTAATAGCAACTTGGAATGTAAACTCTGTAAGAACAAGACTTTCTCAAATAATTAATTGGATTAATGATGTAAATCCTGATATCCTTTGTCTTCAAGAAACCAAAGTGATAGATGATTCTTTCCCTTTGTCCCATTTTGAAGAGTTAGGTTATGAAGTTATTATTTATGGGCAAAAATCTTACAATGGTGTGGCGATAATAAGTAAGTTTAAGATCGAAAATGTGAATAAAGGATTTACCAACCAAAATGAAGGGGGTGACATTCCTGCAGAGTTTAATGAGCAAAAAAGGTTAATTTCTGCAGATATCAATGGATTAAAAATAATAAATGTTTATGTGCCAAATGGTTCTTCACTAAATTCCACCAAATTTGATTATAAGATTAAATGGTTAAATTATTTATCATCATTCTTAGATGATCAACTAAAAGAAGATGATTTAGTTTGTTTTGTAGGTGATTTTAATATAGCTCCGAGCAAAATAGATATTCATTCGCCTCAAAAATACGAAGGAGGAATAATGGCTTCAAAGATTGAAAGAGAAGCACTTAATAATGTTCTTAAAAGAAGATTTATTGATTCTTTTCGGATTTTTGAGAAGAATACTGGTCATTGGAGTTGGTGGGATTACCGTAATAATGCATATGAACTTAACAAAGGTTGGAGAATTGACCACATCTACGTCAGTAAAAATCTTTCCTCTAAACTTAAAAGCTGTGTAATAGAGCGGAATCAAAGAGGAAATTTACAGCCCAGTGATCATGCCCCAGTATTAATTAATTTAGAGTTAAATAATGATACAGAAGATTACTTTGATGATGATTATGATCTTTTCGAAATATAGTCTTTGAGATTTTATATTTGCTCAAACCTTGAAAACGCTTAATATTAAAGAAAAATTTAGAAATAAAGTAAATTTTTTTCAATTTTTCCTCAAAATTAATTATTTACATTCCAAAGTCTCGCACTAAAAATATCATAATGTAGAATTTCAATCTGATTGACAAACTTTTTACTTATTTCTAATTTAGAACATAATGAAATTTTCTCAAAACTACATTAATTTAAATTTTGACTGACATATTAAATACTACTCATTCTCAAAAAGTTTTCTCCTCAGCTTTGGAATTAATGCCTGGAGGAGTTAGTTCCCCGGTGAGAGCATTTAAGTCTGTTGGTGGCCAGCCTATTGTTTTCGACAGGGTAAAAGGCCCCTTTGCCTGGGACGTTGATGGAAATAGATATATTGATTATATAGGGAGTTGGGGACCAGCAATCTGTGGGCATGCACATCCTGAAGTAATTACAGCATTGCAAGAGGCTATTGAAAAAGGTACTAGTTTCGGAGCGCCTTGTGTACTAGAAAATAAACTTGCTGAAATGGTAATAGATGCTGTTCCTTCGGTAGAAATGGTTAGATTTGTCAACAGCGGCACTGAAGCCTGCATGGCAGTTTTAAGGCTAATGAGGGCATTTACTGGAAGAGATAAGGTAATAAAATTTGATGGATGCTATCACGGACATGCTGATATGTTTTTGGTAAAAGCGGGTTCTGGAGTTGCCACTTTAGGTCTACCAGATTCCCCAGGAGTTCCAAGAACTACAACAGCAAACACTCTAACTGCTCCTTACAACGATCTCGAAGCTGTAAAAAAATTATTCTCTGAGAATCCTGATGCTATTTCTGGAGTTATTCTTGAACCTATAGTTGGGAATGCAGGATTCATTACTCCTGAGCCTGGTTTTCTTGAAGGATTGAGAGAACTAACAACTGACAATGGATCTTTACTAGTTTTTGATGAGGTTATGACTGGTTTCAGAATTAGTTATGGAGGAGCCCAAGAAAAATTTGGCGTTACTCCTGATTTAACTACCCTCGGCAAAGTAATTGGAGGAGGTTTACCTGTAGGAGCCTATGGAGGAAGAAAAGAAATAATGTCTATGATTGCACCATCTGGCCCTGTATACCAGGCTGGTACTCTGAGTGGAAATCCACTAGCAATGACAGCAGGTATTAAAACTTTAGAATTACTTAAACAAGAAGGTACTTATGAAAAACTAGAGTCAACAACCTCAAGGTTGATTGAAGGTATTATGCAATCAGCAGAAAATAATGGTATTGCAATCAATGGAGGGAGCGTAAGTGCAATGTTCGGATTTTTCTTATGTGAGGGTCCAGTAAGGAATTTTGAAGAGGCTAAAACAAACGACTCAGAACTTTTTGGGAAATTACATAGAGAGATGCTTAAGCAAGGAGTATACTTAGCACCAAGTCCTTTTGAAGCTGGATTTACTTCTTTAGCTCACAGTGAAGAAGAGATTGACCGAACATTAGAAGCATTCGATCAATCTTTTAGTGCGATAAAAATCTAACTTTATCTATTTTTTCCGCCAACAATAACTGGAGGCATTCCCCCCTCACTTCCAGGGAGGCCTGGGACTACCTGTGTGCTTCCATCCCATTTGTCCAGAAATAACTTAAAAAGCACCTGATCGTTTAAGCCTTTATTCAAGGTTTCGTACCTTAAAGCTTCTTGTTCAGCAATTTCTACTTCTGTTTTAGCTCTTAAAAGAAGCTGACCAGCTATCTGCTTCTGTTCAATAGCAGCTCTATATTCCTCAGCTATTTCTAATCCAGTAAGATCTAAGCTTTTTACATCTACATAATCAAAAGAGTTTAATTCTTCAGCCACTGTAGAAGCTACTTTTTCAGATATGACATTAAATTCAGTTGCTATTGTTTCCAATTCATATTGTGAAAAAACAGATTTTAAGGCTTTGAGTAAAGAAGGCTGAACTATTTTTTGATAAACATCGCTATTCCTACTAGCAATTGTTGCAAAAATCCTACCTGCTTCATTTGGCTTGACTGAATATTTAACAGTTGCAGTTGCTCTGATGACTTGAAGATCTTTCGTTAAAGTCTCAAATTTCTCAGGTTGAACTTGAGTTTTCACATCAAAGGGAAAGACTGATTGAATGAAAGGTACTTTAAAATTTAAACCTGGTCTTCTTGAACCACCACTAACTTTACCTAAAGTAGTTACTACAGCTACTTGTCCAGAAGGGACTACAAATAAAGATTGCGTAAGTAAAAGAAATCCAGTAAAAGATAATACTATTAATAATGTTGCTGTCCCTCCAGGACCAGTCGGAGTTACATTTTTGAAGGATGTTGACATTTAAAATTGCTTTTTAATAATCATATTTAAAGAAATTAATTAATGCATTAATTAACTATTTAATTAAAATATTTTTTTAATAATTGTTTTACGTAGTTAATAAATAATTTTTATAAATTATTTCCTTGAAATTTTTCTAATAATTCTAAATAAAGATTCTCATCTATTTCCCTAATATCGTATTCAGAAGGTAAAACTCCATGCTTATGTTCATGGGCAGCCATCCAACAAAATTTCTCAATTTCATTTAATGAAAAGCGTGGGTAATTTTTTATTTTTAAGCACAATGAGTCAAGGATAGATTTTGAATAAACAGTCATCAATAAAATTTAGGTAATTTCATCTTATCTGTAATTATTAGCTTGAAGAGGAATTTGGTAAAATTCCTCTAAATTATTAAGTAGTTTAATTGTTAATTGTAAATCATTCTTACTCTTGCTCGTTACCCTCAAAGTTTCTCCATTAATACTTACATTTACCTTTTTAAATTCATCTCTTATATTTTTACTGATTTTTTTTGCAATTTCCTGATTGAGTCCCTTCTTTAAAGTAATAGTTTGCTTTACTTTATTTCCGCTAACAACTTCAATGGAGTTGAAATCAAAGATTTTTAAAGAGAGTTTTCTTTTTATTGCCTTTTGTCTAATAATGTCTACAACAGAATTTAAAGTTAATTCACTATTTGTAGTGATAAAAATATTTTCTTTGTCCAAGTCCAATGAGGTGTCTGTTCCTTTAAGATCATATCTTTGAGAAATCTCTCTTTTAACTTGATCCAAAGCATTTACCAATTCTTGTCTATCGAAATCGGAAACCACGTCAAATGAAAAATTTTCTGCCATCTCTAAATTTTTAAATTAATTAAATCATTATCCCAAATAAATTAAAAAAAAGAAGATTTAATTTAATCAAAAAATAACAAACTAACTAACTTGCCCATTTCTTCAGCAGATCTACAAGTATTTAATAAAGTTTCACTATCATGAAAAGCAAAACAAATTAATTGATCACATCTATTAATAATTTCTTGATTACAAAGACTGCTTGCCATGGGTAAAGGTAATTCATCGTTCTCGCTCTTTTCAACCAAATGCATGACACTCTCTAATTGGTCCTTAATTTCAGGTAATTGCTTATCTAAACTCTGTGGTAAAAGTACAGTCAACAAAGAGGGGTTAATTTCCAAAACAGCTCTAATAACTGCTGCATTAACTCCCTGAGATCCTGAGGTAAGGATGGTATGCCCCTCTTCCGCTAATGACCTTGCAATTAGTTCGATCAAGTGAATATCAACAACAGGTACGTGTCTACTACCCAAAAAAGCAATCCTTCTTTTCCCATTATCCTGAAGTTTTGCGAGTTCCTGAGCTAAGGTGTCAACACCTTCGGTTGAGGGTAGGTCTAAAGAACGACTCAAAATAAATTGGTAACTACATTTGAAATTAGCATTTATCTGAAAAATTGCAGGGGAAATCTATTGTTTCAAGAATATTTTGGAGATTTACATGCTCTTGAACTAATTGAACAGCGTATGATGCCTTTATTGATTCATGTATCCTGACATGGCCAAAAGCTTGTTCAATAATTTCGACCGTAGCAAGAGTATCTAAATCTACTTTTAAAATTGGAACTTCTAATTCTTCTGCTCTATGTATTAGCTGTCCTAAAGGTTCGCCTAAACCAGTAAGAATTAAGCATTGGGTGGAGGCTTCTAAAGCTGCAAGTTGAATATCAGTTCTATCAGCCCCTGTAACAACAGCCATATTTCTTCTTCTCCTAAAAAATTCCATTGCAGAATTCACTCCCATTGCACCGATACTTAATGTCTCAACGAGTAATTGCTCTTTCTCTGGACAACAAATTACTTGAGCATCTAATCTTCTTACTAATTCCCCTACAGTGACACTTCTAAGTAATGGAGATTTAGGCATCACACCAAATACTTTTATGCCCATCTCTTGAAGAGAAGGTATTATTTTATTCTTTATTTTTTCAATTTCCTCGGGAACAACAGCATTTAAGACAGCACCTGCAAAATGATCTCCTAATTGATTTTTTGCGTCTAGTAAAGCATCTACGCTTTTACTATCTTCCCATAGATTAACAATAAGTACTTTTGCGTTTAGGTGATTTGCAAGTTGTGGGAGACTTAAACCATAAATGATCCCTTCATGAAGGCTACCTGCAGCCTCAAGGATATTTATCCCATCAAAATCATCATTTGCTAATGCCTCAATTTGTTCAAAACCCTTACCAGGAACAAAGTCTTTATTATAAATTCTTTTCTCAGCAGATATATTATCCAACAACCCAACGGAAGGAATTAAGTTTTTTTCTTCAATATTTAAATTAGAGCCTATAAACTTAACATCATCATCTATTAACCCTTCGTAAGTCATGGAAGGAAGATTAGTAAGTTCAATACAGGTTGCTAATGGCTTTCCAATACGGATTTTTTTTCCCTGCTCTAAGAGTTTTTTTGATATCCCCAGTACTAATGCTGACTTACCACTAAATGGCTCGCAGGAACCAATTAACAATATCTGACTCATAATGAATTAACTAACCTTATCCTTAGATCCAAGATAATATTTTTTCTAAGAGTATACAAATGTTTATTTATGACTTTTAATCAAATAAATTAATAACCCTGTACAAAGTAATAAAATTTATGATGAATTGATCTATTATCGGAGTTAAACTAAATTTAATTGATGTCATGGGTCAAGGAGGAACTGTTGGTATTACAGGCGCTTCGGGAGCATTAGGAAAAGAGTTAACAAAAATATTTCGCGAGAAAGGGTTTAAAGTTATCGGATTTACTCATAATAAAAATAATAATGAATTAAGCAAAAATTCACCAAACGAATGGATAGAATGGCAATGCGGGAAAGAATTCTTATTACAAGAGCATCTAAAAAAACTTGACATCTTAATTCTGAACCATGGAATATACGATTTGAGTAAAACAAATTCAAGTTACGAAAATTCAATAGAAATAAATGCTTTAAGCAAATTTAAATTCTTCAATTTATTTGAAGAAATTGCGATCAAAGACAACTCAATCAAAGTAAGGGAAATTTGGATAAACACCTCTGAAGCAGAAATATTGCCAGCATTAAATCCTTCATATGAAATAAGTAAATCTCTTATTGGTCAATTAGTTTCTTTTAAAACAAACCTTCTCGAAGAAAATACAAAGAAAAAATTAAAAATTAAAAAAATCATCTTGGGGCCTTTCAAATCAGAATTAAACCCTTTAGGCATTATGAATCCGAAATTTGTGTCTATTAATATTTATAATTTTGCAATGTTAAATACCTTTTTGATTATTGTTAGTCCTAATCCTCTTACCTATATCCTTTTCCCTATTAAAGAGTTATATTATTTTTTATATTGCAAGCTTTTAACAATATCAAAATTCAGTAATTAAAAATCTCTTTCAGTCAAAATTTCGATACCATCTTTCATTACAACAATTGTATGCTCCCATTGGGCTGATAATTTTCCATCCTTTGTTATTACCGTCCATTTGTCATTTAAAGTTTTGCAAAACTTACTTCCTTGATTAACAATAGGTTCTACGGCTAAAGTCATACCTTCTCGTAGAACAACATTAGGTAACTCTTTAGTACGAAAATTAAATACAGATGGTTCTTCGTGAAGGTTTCGCCCCACACCATGACCGGTATAGTCTTCAACAACACTAAATCCATTAACCTTAACCACATCTTCGATTGCACCTGCAACATCAAGAAGTGTATTTCCTGATTTGATTTTCGAAAGTCCAGCGAATAAAGCTTGAGAGGCTACTTCAGAAAGTTTTTTGGCTTTCTCACTTACTTCACCTACACAAATAGTTATGCAACTATCACCGTGAAAGCCATCTAGATAAGCTCCAGTATCAATTTTCACAAGATCTCCATCCTTAATTATTTTATTTTTATTTGGTATACCATGAACAACTTCATTGTTAATGCTGGAGCAGATACTAGATGGGAAACCGTGGTAACCCTTGAAACTTGGTACAGCACCCATTTCCCTTATTCTCTTTTCTGCAAAATCATCCAAATCTTTTGTACTCATTCCAGGTTTTATAAGATCATTTATTTCTCTCAAAACCGTCCCAACAATCCTGCTGGATTTCTTCATTAGTTTTATTTCTCTGGATGATTTTATTTCTATTCCTCTCCTTCTTTGTATGAAAGGTACTTGATCATTTGATTTAAAATTATTTTTATTTAACAAAAGATCTGCAAAATGTTTCATTGGAATAAATAATAGTAATAGATAAATATCATCAAATAGCCATACTAAATCATAGCTATTCTAAATCTATCAGTAAGAAAAACAGAAAATGAAATTTATTACCAATTCTAGGCAATTTCATAAATCATTGGCACCTTGGGTTTTCCTCCCATTATTCGTCTCGGCTTTGACAGGCTTATTCTATAGAATTTCGAAAGATTTATTAGGCTATTCAAGAGAAGAAGTGCATTGGTTAATGTCTTTACATGAAGGAGAGTGGCTTGGGGATAAAGGTGAACTAATTTACGTAATTCTGAATTCTTTAGGACTTATTTGGATGCTAATTACTGGGTTCCAAATATTTTCAAAGAAATTTTCATTTGCTAAAAAGGTTACTAAAGGCGAGTCAAAAGGTTAAAATATTATTCTTGTTGATTCATTGAGCATAAAATGGCTAAAGAGAATAAAGAAATTGAGTCAGGAATCATTACTGAGACTGATACTACTACGGTAAAACCCGTTGAAAATAACGAAAAAAAAGACTTAAGTTCCAAATCCAAAAAAAATTCAAGTTCATCAAATTTAATATATGAATTTGAAAATAATCAATTAAAAAAACAATTACCAGAAATATATGTAGGAGATACTGTTAGAGTTGGTGTAAAGATTACAGAAGGTAACAAAGAGAGAGTTCAGCCTTACGAAGGAGTTGTTATTGCAAAAAGACATGGCGGGCTTAATCAGACAATAACTGTGAGAAGGATATTCCAAGGTATCGGTGTTGAAAGAGTATTTATGCTACATAGTCCACAAGTTGCCTCTCTAAAAGTTGAACGTAGAGGTAAAGTAAGAAGAGCTAAGTTATTCTATCTTCGAGATAGAGTAGGAAAAGCTACACGCGTAAAACAACGCTTTGATCGATAAGGTTGTAAAGTAATTTCAACCTAATGGTCATAAAGGCGCTTATAATCTTTTTATTGCGTCGTTAGTTCAGTTGGTAGAACGCAGGTCTCCAAAACCTGATGTCGGGGGTTCAAGTCCTCCACGGCGCGTTTGAATCAACATTTTGTAAATTATTTTTTTTCATTGAGATGGAGTTAGATCTTCAACCAGGGGATGTAGTTAAAGTCCTCGAATCAGCTGCTTTAGGATGGGTTCGTGCGAGAGTTATCAGAGTTAAGTCTGGGGGGAGAGTTGTTGTTCAAAGCGATCAAGGCAGAGAATTTACAGCTCGAGGTAACCAAGTTAGGTTAATTGAGCCTGCTGGCTTTAGACCTTGAAGAAAATCAATTAATTCTCATATAAAACTATTTATTTCTTTAAATCCTCAAATAAATGAATTTTTTTATTACAACAACATTAATCAAGTATCATGATTTGATATTTTTAAATTCAGTTCTCTAGTTAAATTTAGAACAAAATTTCTGGGACCGTAGTTCAACTGGTTAGAGCACCGCCCTGTCACGGCGGAAGTTGCGGGTTCGAATCCCGTCGGTCCCGTTCTTTTCTAAAAGAAATTGGAAAAACGTTTAAGATTAGCACCAAGTCCAACTGGTCTATTACATATAGGGACAGCACGAACAGCATTATTTAATTGGTTATATGCAAAAAATAACGATGGTAAGTTTCTGATTAGAATAGAAGACACTGACATTGTGCGATCTAAGTCAGAATATACCGCAAATATATTAGATGGATTAAAATGGCTAGGACTTTTTTGGGATGAAGATCCTATTAAGCAAAGTGAACGAATTTCAATTCACAAAAATCAAATTAAAAGACTTTT
Source organism: Prochlorococcus sp. AG-442-M23 (assembly GCA_003209655.1). Classification (GTDB taxonomy): domain Bacteria; phylum Cyanobacteriota; class Cyanobacteriia; order PCC-6307; family Cyanobiaceae; genus Prochlorococcus_A. The sequence continues at coordinate 169,576 of QCPW01000003.1, forward strand.
AGAAATTGGAGCTGCATATAGATGTTTTACTTCAGAAAGTGAGATTCTTGAGCTAAGAGAAAAACAACAAAAAGGTGGTTTACCGCCGAAGCATGACAATAGGCATAGAAATCTTACGAGTAAACAGATTAAAGAATTTATATCTCAAGGGAGATCTTCCGTAATAAGGTTTAAAATTGATGATGAGACAGAAATAAAATGGAAAGATCAGATTAGGGGCGAAATAAAATGGCAAGGGAAGGATCTCGGAGGTGATTTAGTCTTATCAAGAAGAGCTTTTGGTGATCAGATAGGAGATCCTCTATATAATCTTGCTGTTGTGGTAGATGATAATTTTATGAATATTACTCATGTTATAAGAGGTGAAGATCACATATCAAATACTGCAAAACAGATATTAATTTATAGAGCTTTAGATTTTAAATTACCAATTTTTTCTCACACTCCCCTTATATTAAATAGCTTGGGTAAAAAACTATCCAAACGTGATTCCGTAACTTCAATCGACGAATTTAAAGACATGGGTTATTTACCGGAGGCCCTTGCAAATTATATGGCATTTTTGGGGTGGTCAACAAAAACTCCAGTGAATGAAATACTATCACTATCAGAAATATCAAAAATTTTTGACATATCAGATATAAATAAATCTGGAGCTAAATTTAGTTGGGAAAAACTTAATTGGATTAATTCTCAATATATCAAGAGTATGGAATTAACAAAATTGAGTGGTCTTATTAAAAAATACTGGATTAATAAGGGTTGGAAATCTCCTTCTAGAGAATGGGAATTAAAATTAACAGATTTAATTAGAGACTCTATGATCCTTCTAAAGGATTCAATAGATCAATCAAAACCTTTTTTTACTTTATCTGAAATTCAGAGTGAAGGGGAAGATTTTCTTGAAAATAACAAGGATGCAAAAGAATCATTAAGATATATCCTTAATTATATAAAAGAGGAAAACATATCAAGAATTAATAGCTCAAACGCTAAAGAAATAATTAACAAAATTTGTGTTAAAAACTCTATTAAAAAATTCGTTATAATGAAATCATTGAGAATAGCTTTTTTTGGTTGTCTTAGCGGACCAGATTTAATTCAAAGTTGGGAATTGTTCTCTGAGAACAACAGTGATATCACCCTTATTGAAAGATGCCTTACTTAACTATATTTTCTTTTCAATTAAATCCAGGGCATTAGCAAGTGGTCTTGCTGTAAGTCCTTGAATTCCAACTGTCATAAGTATCGTTAGGAATACCAATCCTTGAAGACGACCAGCACCAAGCACACCTGCCTGCTCAAGTCTTATAGAAAAAAGAGATGCCACAGCGGCAGTAACTATTCCTCTTGGCGCCAACCAAGCTAAAAATACCCTTTGCTTAATATCTAATTCTCTTCCCATAGTTGCTAGAAATATAGAAATTGGACGTACAATTAACATCAACATTAATACACAAACTATACCTCCCCAACCCAAAGGACTTAATTCTCCCCAAGAGACATCAGATGCCAGAAGAGGGAAAAGAACTGTTATGGCAAGTTGGGCTAATTCGCCAATCAAGTTATCTAATCTTTCTTTATCAATAATTTCTCTTTTACCTACTATAAATCCTGCAGCCACAGAGGCTGGCAAACCTGATTCAGGTAAAATATATTCACAAATTCCGTACACAAGAAAAATAAAACCTAATGTAACTTGAAGTTCAATTCCAAATGATGCTTCGTTTTTTATTTTCTTTAAAATTTCAGAAAGCAACCATCCAGAACTTAAACCTATCAAAACTCCTCCACTTAATCTCACCATTAAGGCAATGAAAACCTCTTTAATCCCATGAAGATCACCTACTATTAATTCTAAAAGTAATAAAGCAAGAACCGCTCCAATAGGTTCAAGAACTAAACCTTCAGCTTTTAAAACATTGGAAAGCGGAGAGACTAATTTTATTTGATCTACTAAAGGAGAAACTACTGTAGGTCCAGTAGCAAGAACTATCGCACTATATACCCCTGCCACCGACCATGATAGTCCCGCTAACCAATGAGCTATAAATATTCCTGCTGATAATGAAATAAATAATCTTATTAAAGAAATTTTTAAAACAGTATTTCTAATATTTCCTTCAGGCAATTTTAAATTTAACCCACCTTCAAATAAAACCAAACAAACTAAAAGTCCAACAATAGTTTCAAGCCCTTGTCCAAGATCAAGTGGCTCAACCAAACTTAAACCAGACCGTCCAATAAATAATCCAGAAAGTAATAAAATTACGACACTTGGAAATCCAGATATTGAAGATATCAGACGAGCGCATGCCCCTGCAAATACAGTTATACCCCAAAGTAGTCCAAGCCTTTCAGGCGTCATATAAGTTTCTTTTAAAAAAAAATATTAATTAGTTTGATTAAATCAATAATCTTATTTTTAGTCCACTATATACAATATTTATTAATTTAAACTAGTTGGAGACTTAAGTGAAAAAACTTTTTAAAAGATTAAGAATATCATTAATTAAAGAATTCTCATACAGAGGAAAACTTACTAATTAAAGCAAGAATAATCAATATTATTCCTATCCCTATAGTCGCCATTCTTCCATTCCAAATTTCAGCTTGAGGAGTAAAACCTCTTTTCCACAAATTAAGCTCGTTCTTATCAACAAACTTTTTTGTTTCATTATGCTGTATTTTGGATTTTTTTTTCATTGATGTTAAAAAGGAGGCTTTTTTTCATAAAGAGTTTTTGCTTTATCAATAGGAAGTCTTCCTGAAATACCCAATTCAAGAGAGCTTTCATGTGCCTTAAATTTCAGTCTAAATAAAGCAGCGGCCCCAATCATTGCCGCATTATCTGTGCAAAGATTTATGGGGGCTAAATGAACATTAATGGATTTTTTATATGCTTCTCTAATCATCATTTTTCTTAACGTATCGTTAGCTGCAACTCCTCCCACAACAACAATATTATCTAAACCATTGTCAATTGCGCATTTTATTGTCCTTTCTACCAAGACTTCTGCAACAACCCTCTCAAAACTTGCAGCAATATCTGGTATGGGAATCTCATCTCCATTAAGATTTATTTTTTCAACCAATCTTAATACCGCTGTTTTTAAACCACTAAAAGAAAAATCATATTTCAAAAAACCCCCTTCTTTATCAGAAATCTTGCATTTAGGTAAATTAAATTTTGAGGCATTACCTTTTTTAGCAATTTTCGCAATTGCAGGACCTCCAGGATAACTTAATCCTAATAATCTTCCTACCTTATCGAAAGCTTCCCCTGCAGCATCATCATAACTTCTACCAAGCCTTTGCATTTCTCTTCTCTCACCAACTTTAATTAATTCAGTATGTCCACCACTAACAAGTAAAGTTAAGAAAGGGGGTTTAGGATAGTTTTTTGCAAATAATATTGACGAAAGATGTCCCTCTAAGTGATGTATACCCAAGAAAGGTTTTGAATATAAAGAACAAAGTGATCTTGCAGTAATAGAGCCAACTCTCAAGCAGCCAACTAATCCCGGAGTAACAGTTGCAGCAATAAAATCAATTTCTTCAATACTTATTTTTGATTCTTCTAAAGCTTGCTCAAGGACAAAAGGTATTAACTCTAAGTGTTTTCTTGCTGCAAGTTCAGGTACTACACCTCCCCACTTAGAATGATCTTCGATTTGTGATGCAACAATATTTGAATGTATTTTATAAATATCAGCACTATTAGAAACCACAGAGACAGACGTCTCATCACAACTTGTTTCAATAGCTAAAACTTTGAGCATATTTTATTCGATACTGTTCTATTTTAGTAATAATTTCTTAAATTAAAACATCTAAAGGAATTAAAGATTGCAACTTATGAAATTCTTTTTTTCAATTATAACTTCGGTTTTTCTCTTTCTAGGAATAACCCCACTTGCTCTAGCTGCTAACGGTCCTGCATTAAATGCAGATAGAGAAAGTACAGAATTTACAGCTTCAGCTCTAACGACATGTTCAGAAAATCCTAAATTTATTGAAAGAGCGAGTTCTGCTACAAGCCAAAAAGATATCGCAAGATTTGAAAGATATGGCAAAGCAGTTTGTGGTGATGATGGATTGCCTCACTTAATAATAGGCCCACCTCTTGAACCTTGGGGGGCACTATTAAACAGGGGCCATGAAGGAGACTTACTTATTCCTGGAGTATTATTCATTTACATTGCAGGAATCATAGGATGGTCTGGGCGAGAGTATTTGATTGAATCTAAAAAAACCAAGAACCCCGCAGACCTTGAAATTATTATTGATTTAGGCTTGGCCAGAAAATGTCTAATTAAAGGTGCTCAATGGCCTCTCTTAGCTAATAAGCAAGGAAGGAACGGAGATTTAAGAGAAAAAGATAATAATATTACCCTTAACGGCCCAAGATAAAAAATCTTTCCACACAAACCTAAAGTTCAAATGTTCAAAATCTTAAACACAAAATTTATCAGATCAGCTCCAGTAGTTGCAGCAGTTTGGTTAAGCATTACTGCAGGAATAATTATTGAATTCAATAGATTTTTTCCTGATTTATTATTTCATCCAATGAGCTGAGATTATATATAAAAATTTTCAAGACTTAATTATCTTGAAAATTTCCTTTACTGTCTCATCAACATTATGATTGGTTAAAACAAAATCAAATATATTTGAGGATGCTATTTCATAGTTTGATCTAATAAGTCTTCTATTTATTGCCTCCTCTTTTTCAGTTCCTCTATTTCTAATTCTTTTTTCTAATTCCTCCTTGCTAGGAGGAAGAAGAAATATTGATAATGATTCTGGGAACTTTTCTTTAATTTGTTTTGCACCTTCAACTTCAATTTCAAGTAAAACATCAAACCCCTCATTTATCTTTTCATTCACCTTATTTAAGGGGGTTCCATAATAATTTCCTGCGAATTGGGCCCATTCAAGAAATTCTTTTTTATCGACCATATCTTTAAACTTATCCTCACTTATAAAATAATAATTCTGACCATCCCTCTCACCCATTCTTGGACTCCTTGTTGTCGCTGATACAGAGAGCCAAATATCTCTATCTTTAACTAAAAGTTCCTTGATAACAGTACCTTTCCCAACTCCACTAGGTCCCGTAATAATTATTAGTTTTTTTAGATTTTTCATATTAAAATTTTTTACAGTATTATGAGATCTGGTGAATAGTTACTAGAGATAATGCAAAAGGGAGTACCTCAGATAATGGATATTACATCTATTAAATCTGTATTGCATGATTTATCAAAAAAAGTTTTACCATCAAGATTTGAAACAGCTCAACAACCTGAACCTAACATAATTCAATTCTGTTTAAGAGGAATAAAAACTCAAACTTGGATAGAAGTATCTTGGAATAGTGATTCATCACGAATACTAAAAATAAATAAGCCTGAAAAACTTGGAGCGGAAAGTACTCTCTCCAAACAATTAAAATTCGGATTGAAATATATGGCTCTAGTTACTATTAAGCAAGAAAAATTTGAGAGAGTGATTAAATTTGGATTTGCGAAAAAGCCTGGAGATGAAATAACTAAATACTTAGTTTTCGAATTAATGGGTAAACACAGTAATATTTTTTATTTAGACAATAATCAAAAAATAATTGCTTTAGGCAAACAAATTAACTCTAATCAATCTAGATTTCGTATCGTTTCTACTGGGGCTATCTATTCAGATCCTCCCAAAAACTTGAAAAAGGAACCAAAAGCAAACGAATCTTATGAATCATGGAAAGAGTCTATTTCATCAGTTCCTGAATCACTTAAATACTGCCTAATTAACACATATCAAGGTGTAAGTCCTATATTAACTAAGCAGCTCGAGACCTTTAGTAACCTCGACACTCTAAAAATAATGAATAAAAATATTGATTTTATAAGTGAACACAACTTAAAAAAGATACACAAAAGTTGGAACATATGGATCGAAAGGTTTAATAATAACAAATTTAATTTCTCAATTTTTGACAGTTTTTTTTATTCTGTTTGGTTTTTAAAAAATGAAACAAGTGATATTAAAGATATTGATCAATTTAATGAAATAGAAAAATATTATGCTTTTTTCTTAAAACAAAAAAAAATTGATGCATTAATAAAAAAAATTGATGGAATAATTTTTAAGCAAATAAATATTGAGAAAAAGAATTTTAATTTACAATCTAATCTTTTAATAAACTCAGAAAATTATAAAAAATATAAAGAAAAGGCTGATAAAATATTTATGATGCATGAAATAAAAAAACAAGATGTTATCAAAGGCCAAAAGCTATATAAAAAGTCAAAAAAGCTAAAAAGAGCACAAAATTTAATTAAAGAAAGGATTGATATTTATAAAAACAAACTTGATAGATTAGAGGAATTTAGTACTCTTTTGGATAACTTAAATTCTTTAAAAAAAGAAAATCCCACAGTTAAAATTAATCTTCTGGAAGAAATTAAAGATGAAATTTGTCGAGAGTTTAAAGTTAGAATAAAAAATATTAGAGAAAAAAAAAGATACTCATCCGGATCTGAGTCTTCACCAATAGAACTAAATACTCCAAAAGGCTTAAAAGTACAAATAGGAAGAAATATGAGGCAAAATGATTTAATAAGTTTTAAGTTTTCAAAAAAAGGCGATTTATGGTTTCATGCACAAGAATCACCTGGAAGTCATGTTGTTTTAAAGTCTTCTTCTCAAAAACCATCAGATGAAGATATCCAAATATCAGCAGATCTGGCGGCTTTGTTTAGTAAAGCAAAAATGAATATTAAAGTCCCAATTAGTTTAGTAGACATAAAGGACCTCCAAAAAATAACAAAAGGAGGACTAGGTTGCGTTTCATTTAATAAAGTAGAAATACTTTGGGGTAATCCTACAAGAGGAGAAGATTATATTAAAAAAAATCTTAAAGCATAAATTTAGCTTATAATGTAAAAAATTATTTTTTTAAATGTTAGATTTTCTTCTTGGAACTCACGAATTTTTAGGTAATCATAGTTTCCCAGAATTTATTGTAGGGTATTTATTTGGAGCAGCATTAATTATTGGAGCTCCGACTGTTTTTTTATTACTTGCTTTCGTTAGTGCTTTGATGAAAACAAATGGCAAGATGGGAGGTTATAGAGAATATGAAACATATGGAGAATCTTCTTTAAATGACGCTCCTCCATTTTTATTACCTGATCCGACTAATCCAAAATTAAGTAAATAATTGCATTAATGCCAAAAATTAAAATTTTACGTTTTTAAGAAATGATTTAAATTATTATTTATCTAAAACTATAAAATATGTTCACTAATGAAGAGTATAGAGGAGAGTAACACCAAAATATCTGAATCGATGAGCTTTACGGATCATTTAGAGGAGCTTAGGCAAAGATTGCTAAATTCTATTTATTCAATATTAATTTCCATTTTTTTTAGTTTTTTGATAATTAAACCATTAATTTCTTTTTTAGAAATTCCTGCCAGTGATATTCATTTATTACAACTTGCCCCTGGAGAATTTTTATTTGTTGCTATTAAAGTAGCAGGTTACAGCGGGATAATCGTTTCAATCCCATATATTTTTTATCAAATAATATTATTTATTTCTCCAGGATTAACCAAAAAAGAAAAAAGCCTAATTTTACCAGCTGTTTTAGGATCGGGTTTACTATTCTTTCTTGGATTACTTTTTTCCTGGTGGATATTAGTTCCTGCAGCAATAAATTTCTTTATAAATTTTGGAGCTGATATAGTTGAGCCCTCATGGTCCATTGAAAGATATTTTGATTTTGTTTTATTATTAATGTCAAGTACCGCTGTAGCGTTTCAATTGCCTGTTTTGCAATTTATTCTTGGTTCCCTTGGAATTATCACTACAGAAAAAATGATCTCAAATTGGAAAGTCGTAGTAATTGCATCTGCAATATTATCCGCAGTAATTACACCTTCCACAGATCCTTTAACCATGTCATTACTCTCAATTTCGATAATTTTTTTATTTTTCGTAGGAACTGGGTTAACTTACATATCTGAAAACCTTAAATCAAAAACTCTTTCATCCTCTCATTAATATCAAGTTTTAGGCTTACAGCTCTACCTAATCTTGGTCTTGAATTTACTTTTTTAAGCCATTCCCTAACCTCATCTGAATAGCCACATCTATTTAATATTTCAATTTTATCTGCAATTGATTTTTTATATTCCAATTCATTTAATGGGAAAGCTTCTTGTCCTAAAAAGCCCCACATCATTTGAAAATATAAATATTTACCTCTTTTAAAAAGTCTAAAGTCATATTTTTTTCCCCATCGATGTATTAAGTAATGAATAATCTCATCTACTACTAAAGGTTTCATAATTTAATAATAAACAAACTCTTCAAAGCCAATACTTTAAATTATTAAAAGTCCTATCTATTTGCAACAGAAACCGTACAATCTGATCCATAATAACTTATAAATAACAGCCTTAAGTATCGAATGACTCAATTAAGTTCCAATGAAGTACCCTCTATGGGTCGAAGGCAATTTATGAATCTTCTTACATTTGGTACGGCAACTGGTGTCGCGTTAGGAGCTTTATATCCCGTAGCTAATTATTTTATGCCACTAAGGGCTGGTGGTGGCGGTGGTGGGACCTCTGCTAAAGATGAATTAGGTAATCCCGTAACTAAGACAGGCTGGCTAGCAAGTCATCAAGCTGGAGATAGAAGTTTAGTGCAGGGCCTTAAAGGAGATCCAACTTACTTAATTGTAAACAGTGAGGGTGGTATAGGAGAATTCGGACTAAATGCTATTTGTACCCATCTAGGATGCGTTGTTCCCTGGGATAGCGGTGCTAATAAATTCATATGTCCTTGTCATGGAAGTCAATATGATACAAATGGGAAAGTAGTAAGAGGACCCGCCCCTTTATCTTTAGCGTTGGCTCATGTTGATGTAGATGAAGATGCCGTACTTGTTAAACAATGGACAGAAACAGATTTCAGAACCAATGAAAACCCCTGGTGGGCATAAGAAAATGACTAATTTTAAAACCCAAATAATGAAAAAAACAACTTTCTTTCTCTGCACACTTCTTTTAATCTCAAGCATTATCATTTTCCCAAAAACATCTCTTGCTTATCCTTTTTGGGCTCAGCAAAATTATGAATCACCTAGAGAAGCTACAGGAAAAATAGTCTGTGCAAATTGCCATTTAGCACAAATGCCAACTATTGCAGAAGTACCTCAAGCTGTTGGTGCTGATAGTGTTTTCAAGGCTGTGGTTAAAATACCTTATAAAAATGATTTAAAGGAAATAGGTGCTGATGGTTCAGAAGTTCCTTTACAAGTTGGGGCGGTTGTCATGCTTCCTGATGGCTTTAAATTAGCTCCTCAGGAAAGATGGACTGAGGAAATAAAGGAAGAAACTGAAGGTGTCTACTTTACAAACTACAGTGAAGAAAAAGATAACATAATCATTGTTGGACCATTACCTGGTGACACTAATAAAGAAATTGTTTTCCCAGTTCTTTCACCTAATCCAGCTACCAATAAAGAATATCACTACGGAAAGTACTCTTTGCATATAGGAGGGAATAGAGGCAGAGGCCAAGTTTATCCGACTGGAGAAAAGAGTAACAATGTAATCTTCACTTCTTCTTCTTCAGGTACTATTAATTCAATAGAAACTATTGAAGATGGTAGTTATCAGATTAATATCGAAAATGAGAATGGAGAAATGATTACCGAGACAGTTCCAGTTGGTCCTAAACTAATTGTTAAAGAACAAGACCAAATAAATGCTGGAGAACCTCTTACAAATGACCCTAATGTAGGAGGTTTTGGACAACTTGATGCTGAAGTAGTCCTACAAAGCCCCTATAGAATAATAGGTTTAATAGCATTTTTTATAGGTGTAGGCCTAACTCAAATCCTTTTAGTACTTAAGAAGAAACAGGTTGAGAAGGTACAAGCTGCAGAGGGTATTTAATTATCCTTTAAATGCTTACATATCAAGCCTTTATTCAATCCCCTGGAGACACTTTTTTAAATTTAGGTTTTCTAACTATAAGATGGTACGGTCTGCTAATTTCTGTTTCTGTATTAATAGGACTTTTAATTTCTAAGAAGCTTGCTAAATCGAGAAATATTAATCCTCAATACATAAGCGATATTTTACCTTCTTTAATAATATCTTCCATTATTGGAGCAAGATCTTACTATGTGATTTTTGAATGGAGACAATATAGTGGTAATAACTTCTTTACTTCTTTTGAACTATTTAATAATGTATTTCAAATACCCTCTTTTCTTGCGATTTGGGAAGGAGGCATAGCAATTCACGGAGGATTAATTGGAGGATTCTTATCAATTTTATATTTTTGCAAATCTAAAAAAATACATTTAAAAACCTTTCTAGATGTATTAATTCCCTCAATTATACTTGGGCAATCAATTGGTAGATGGGGAAATTTCTTCAACAACGAAGCTTTTGGAATACCTACAGATTTGCCTTGGAAGTTATTTATTCCTATACAAAATAGACCATTAGAATTTATAAATTTTCAGTTTTTTCATCCAACATTTATTTATGAATCATTATGGAATTTTTTAATTTTTCTATTATTGATTATTATTTTTTATAAACAAAACAAAAACAACTCAGTCAGGCCAGGCTTTATTAGTTGTATTTATTTAATTGGTTATAGTTTTGGAAGATTCTGGATTGAAGGTTTAAGAATTGATCCTTTATGCATTGGTGCAATTCCCCCATTCTGCGATGGAGGATTAAGAATGGCCCAATTTATTAGTATTTTTTTATTTTCATCTGGATTAATTGGCATATTTTTTTTAAGATTAAAATCATATAAAGGGAAAAAAAGATCTAATGGATAAAAAAATATCATTCATAGGAGTTGGGCCTGGTGATCCTGATTTATTAACAATTAAAGCATTAAAAAAAATAAAATCTGCAGACGTTATACTTTGGGCTGATTCTTTAATTCCAAAAAAAATTATAAATTTTTCACATGAAGATTCTGAAAAAATAAAAACGAGTAACCTCACCTTAGAAAAAATCACTTCAATAATGATTGAGAGATTCAATGAGGGTAAAACTGTAATTAGATTGCATGATGGAGATCCATGCCTATATGGTGCAGTTAAAGAACAAATAAATATACTTAAAAAAAGAAATATTTCATCTGAAGTCATTCCTGGAGTAAGTGCCTTTCAGATTGCTGCAGCCTATCATCAGGCCGAGCTAACAATTCCAGAAATAACTCAAACTATAATTCTGACAAGAGCTGGAGGCAGAACAGGCATGCCAGAGAAAGAATCACTTAAAGATCTTGCAAGACACAAATCCTCTTTGTGTCTTTATTTGAGTGCAAGGCATATAAAAAGTTCCCAAAAAACTTTATTAGAATTTTACCCTCCAGAAACTAAGGTAATTGTTGGTTATAGAGTATCTTGGGATGATGGTTGGACATCTTTAATTGAACTGAAGGATATGGAAAAATTTACTCTTGAAAAAGGACTTATTAGAACTACTATCTTTATCGTAAGTCCAGCAATTGATTCGGAGGCTAATAGATCTAACCTTTATGATCCATCTTATAAACATCTTTTTAGAAATAAATAATCTTATAAAGTTGATAGATAATTATAAGTCATTATAATTGGGGAAAACTAATACTTTGGAAGAAATAAAATCTTATAAATCAGACAAGATTTCCAACAATAATTCCTCTCTAAAAAGAATTGGTAATTTTATTAAAGAAGCACGAATAAGCAGAAACCAATCAGTTGAAGAATTGGCTTCAGATTTAAAAATTGGAGTTCACCAAGTGCAGGCAATAGAAGAAGGTAATGATAATCTTTTACCAGAAAAAGTTTTTGTAAAAGCAATGGTTCGCAGAATATCAGACAAGCTTAAAATTGATTCAGAATTTATAATGAGCGAATTTAACACTGATAGAAAAGAAGTAAAAGTTGAGGAAATTGTCCAGGAAGTCTCAATCAAAGCAAAACAAAACAGATCAATTAAGAATCAAAATTCAAAAAGGTTCATCTTATTTATCTTGATATCTGGAATTTTAGGCCTTCTAGCATCTTCTCTAATTTTCAATATTTTTCCCAACTCTCTAAAAAATCAAATCCCAAAACAAGATCTTCTAAAGAAAAATTAAACGATTTTTAATTGTAAATTTTTTAGTTCTTTAATAACATTATTGCATAATTCTAAGTTCCATTTTTCAAGAAGCAGTTCTTGATTCGAATTAAAAGGCAATAATTGAATTAAAAGAATATTATTTTGTAACTCAATATTAATTGACGATATAAAATTATTAGGTCTTTGATCAAGAGAGGCCGCTATTCTTAAAATTAAGGACATCTCAAGCACTAATGTTTTATCTTCTTTTGACGTCAAACTTTGCCATGAATCATGTCTTTTTTTCGGCAAAGTCTTTCTATGATATCTAGCAACCGAGGCAATAATATTTCTCTCTGATTGTGAATAACCTAATAATTCGCAATTTTTAATTAAATACCAAGAATGTTTATGATAAGAACTTACATTTACAAATTTCCCACAAGTATAGAGGTGACAAGCTGCCCAAAGTATCTCTTTTGCTTTTGCATCAGTATTGCTATAAAAAATATTTTTAGTTTGATCATAGATTTGAAAGGCGAAATTAGTTACCTTTTCAGATCTTTCTTGATCAACTCCAAACTTTCTAGCCTGATGAACTATCGTTGTTTTCCTAATATTACTTTGAATATTAAATTCGTTTTTTATTATTCCTTTACGGAGCATCCAATCAACAACTAATCCTTCTCTAAGGGCTCTCTCACTTATTGTTAACTCATTAAAATCCAACATATCCATTGAAGCATCAAGAATTAAAGCGCCTGGTATTATAATTTCTGCTCTTCTTTCACTTAGCGAGGGTATTTTTTTTATTTCAGCACTTGACATTTTAATTAATTTTCCCAAGACGTTCTTTAAACTCTCTCTTTTAAACTTATAGCCATGCATCTTTTGTTTTGGCTGCCCCAGTTCAGTCAAAATTAAATTACCTAATGAGATTGCAGTACCACTTGTAGCAATCATTGTGACTTTTTTTTCTCTTTGTAATTTCCTTTTAATTTTTCCAACAGATGGTTCTAAAGAGCCTTGGATAAAAGTTTTCAAAAAATCTAACCTTTTATTATTAAAAGTTTCGCTATCAAGAAAATCGTTTTTTAGCCTAACAGCTCCAACTCTTGAACTTGTAAGAGCTATAGCATCTTTTTTATCTGCAAGTATTAATTCTGTAGAACCTCCCCCAATATCGATAATTACGCAAGGCTCATCTTCTAAAGCCATTCCAGACAATACGCCAAGATAAATTAATCTTGCCTCCTCAGATCCGCTGATGAGTTCTATTTGAATACCAAGTTCACTTTGAACTCTATTTATAAAATTTAATCCATTTGGGGCTTCCCTAACAGCACTTGTTGCAGCAGTTATTGTTTGAGAAACACCATTACTATCACAATAGTCTTTAAATCGTTTGAGAGTTTTAAAAACTCTTTGAATTGATTCTTCAGTAAGATTTCCCTCTTCATCTATCTCTCCCAGACGGGTTGTAGATTTATCGGTAAATTTTATTGAAAAGGTTTTAAGATCTAAATTAATTTCTGCAATTAAGAGGTGAGTAGAATTTGTCCCAATATCAATTGAAGCCACCAAAATATCTTTTTCTTGCAGAATGCTTAGTTCTTTTTTTTGTATCATTTTTATTCTCTAAAAAATAGAGATTGTAAATACAGTAATTAATATACTTAAGATTGATTATCAAATTATAAAATTAACTAAATACTAGTTAGATTATTTAAAATTATGAAATATTGATTCTGTGATAACAAAAGCATTGAATTCTAAACTAAATATTCTTTTTGAACTTTTAAGGTGGAACAAACCCACCGGAAGACTTATTTTGCTTATTCCTGCTGGATGGAGTTTATATTTAACTCCAGAATCAAACCCAAGCTTTCAGATGTTATTTAAAATCATAATAGGGGGATTATTAGTTAGTGGTTTAGGCTGCGTGGCAAATGATATCTGGGATAAAAGAATAGATCAAAAAGTCTTAAGAACCAAAAACAGGCCTCTTGCTGCAAATAAAATTGGGATTAAAACAGCTTACTTAATTCTCATATTTTTAATCATATGTAGTTTCTTTTTAACTTTGTCATTACCAGAGAACGGAAGGCTACTTTCTATTGCAATCGCTTTTTTTGCTTTACCATTAATTTTAATTTACCCCTCTGCAAAAAGATGGTTTAAATATCCTCAAGTTATCTTATCTTTATGTTGGGGGTTCTCAGTTTTGATTCCTTGGGCTGCAAGTGAAGGTAATATAAGAAGTAGTGTCTTACTATTTTGTTGGCTTGCTACTATTTTCTGGACTTTTGGTTTTGATACTGTATACGCTTTGGCTGATAAAAAATACGATCTTGAAATTGGAGTAAACAGTTCTGCGGTGAACCTCGCATCAAATACACAAATAACTATACAAATTTGTTATTTTTTAACTTCTTTTTTCCTAGCAATTTGTGCTTTAATCAATCAAATAGATTTGATTTTTTGGCCAATTTGGTTGACAACAGGGTTTTTAATGCAAAAAGATGTTTTAAATATTTTTCCAGAAAGTAAACAAACCATAAAAAAAATTAGCAATCATTTTAAAAACCAATCTATATATGGAGGGTTAATTTTATTAGGATTCGTAATTGCCTCATAATTTGATACAAGAATGCTTACTACATTAAAAAAAGGAGATGAAATTAATATTTTAGCTCCCAGTTCTTTTATCGATATAGAGGAGGATTTTTGGATGGGTATAGATATATTAGAAAAATGGGGTTTAAAAATTATTAGTAATAATATACTCTCAAAAAAATATGGATATTTTGCTGGAGATGATCAAACTAGATTTGAAGAACTCGAAAAAGCGAAAAATAGTAAGCTCATTATTTTTGCTAAAGGCGGATGGGGAGCAGCAAGACTTTTAGAAAAAAATCCAACCTGGGGAAATGGCATGATGATTGGATTCTCTGATACATGTTCACTATTGTTATCAAAATATTCACAAGGAAATTTTGGATCTATACATGGGCCTATGATCACAACTCTTTTCAAAGAACCTGAATGGAGTTTAAGGAGACTAAAAAATTTACTTTTTGATGGATATGTTGATGATATTAAGGGGATACCTTTAAAAAAAGGAATTGCAAAAGGAGAAATCATTGTTTCAAATTTAACTATTGCATCTTTTTTAATTGGAACTGATCACTTCCCTAAACTAAAAGGGAAAATAATAATATTTGAGGATATAAATGAAGATATTTATAAAATAGATAGGATGTTGACTTATTTGAGAATGACAAAAATATTTCATGAGATAGCAGGTATTGGATTTGGAAGTTTTGCAGATAATCTTTGTACAATTCAATGGAAAGACTCACTAAAAATATTAATAATTGAGAGACTTCAAGAGTTTGATATACCCATTCTTTTTGACCTCCCTATTGGGCATATACCTGGGAATGCATGCATACCTTTTGGTTGTGAAGCCATACTGAATGGAAACGATGGCATCCTAAGTATTAATATACCTTGTTACTAAAAGTCTTTTAAAAATAGTTTTGCTATTTTCAGATCTAATGGAGTTGTAATTTTTATATTTGAAGAATTGCCTTCAATTATTTTTACTTGCCAATTTAAAATTTCAAATAGTGAGGCATCATCAGTAACTATCCAATTTTTCTCAATTGCCATCAAATGCGCTTTTCTAAGGCGCTCTACTAAAAAGCCCTGAGGGGTCTGGGCGGCCCATAAATTTTTCCTATTGGGGGTTTCTTGAATATAACCTTTATCATCAACAATCTTTATTGTATCGGTAACTTTGGTAGCTAAAACAACCGCTTCATTTCCTTCTAATTCTTGGGCACATTTGTTTATTAAGCTTGGCTCTATTAAGCATCTGGCACCATCATGAATGAGAATTTTTTTTGCATCAGAAGGGAGAGAATTTAAACCATGAAAGACAGACTCTTGCCTGGTTTCTCCACCATTAATCCATTGAACTTTAGAGGAAAAACCTTTAATTGAATTTAATAATTCATTTTTATCATTCGGTTGGCCAATTATTCCTACCCAGCTTACTAAACTTGATGAAAATACAGATTTTAAGGTCCAATAAATAAGAGATTCACCTTCTAATTCAATAAGTAATTTATTTTTTCCAGCTCTCATTCTGCTACCACTTCCTGCAGCAGGTATTAATACATGCACAATAACTTTGGCTTAATGTTTTCTAGATAATTATAAATAAAAGCAATATGTTTGCACAAATAGTACTACGATCTTAAATTATAAATTTTTTTAAATGTCAAATACAGAATCTTTAATTGGAAAAGTTGCTTTAATTACAGGGGCAAGCAGAGGGATAGGAAAAGAAATAGCCTTAGAACTTAGCAAGTCAGGAGCAGACGTAATTATTAATTATTCATCTTCTGATGAAAAAGCTGAAGAAGTTGTAAATTTAATCAAAAAGTCTGGTGGAAAAGTTCATAAATTAAAATTTGACGTCTCAAAAGAGGAATCTGTAAGTGCAGCTTTTGAAGAAATAATAAAAATTAATGGAACTATAGATATTCTTATTAATAACGCTGGGATAACAAGGGATGGTCTTTTAATGCGAATGAAATCAGAACAATGGGATGACGTTCTAAATACTAACTTAAAAGGGGTTTTTCTTTGTACTAAACATGCTTCTAAATTTATGCTCAAAAAAAGAAGCGGCAAAATAATAAATATCTCATCTATTGTTGGAATAATTGGAAATCCTGGACAAGCGAATTATTCTGCTGCAAAAGCAGGCATTATTGGCTTCACAAAAACTTGTGCGAAAGAATTTGCTTCTAGAGGTATTAATGTAAATGCTATAGCCCCTGGTTTTATAGAAACAGAAATGACTGAAAACTTAAATAATGTAGAAATAATCAAAGCTATCCCTTTAGGTAAACTTGGTAGTTGCTCGCAAATAGCGGAATTAGTTTCATTTCTAGTTTCGAGTAATGCGGGAAGTTACATAACAGGACAGACAATCAGTATTGATGGGGGAATGAGTATTTAATCAAGTACTTTCGTATGGTTGTCCTAACTCATCCCTCAGTCTTCTAATTCTTTGCAAAAGTTTTAATCTTCTGCTTCTAGCAGTTAAAGTCAAAAAAAATCTCAGAGGGAAATATATAAGAGTCATTGCAACCGCAAGCGTGGCAGTTAAAGTAAAAATGAGATTACCTGTTTTATCCATAGTAATAAGATACTCATTTTTTAATTAATTTGGATAGATGTTTAAAAGAAATTCGGCTTTCCCCACTTAATTAAGTATCACTTAAAATTAATTCCATGGGAGATTAGTATAAGAATACAAAGAATTCAATAAACATGCCAAAACAATTGAGCTTTTCGAACGAATCACGAGAAGCGATCGAAAAAGGAGTAAATACTGTAGCTAATGCTGTTAAGGTTACTATTGGTCCCAAGGCAAAGAATGTTGTTATAGAAAAAAAATTTGGTTCGCCAGATGTAGTTAGAGATGGTTCTACGGTCGCTAAAGAAATCAACCTTGAAAATCCTATCTCTAATTTAGGAGCAAAATTAATAGAGCAGGTAGCATCTAAAACTAAAGAAAGTGCTGGAGACGGAACAACTACAGCAACAATCTTGACTCAAATAATGGTTCAAGAGGGATTAAAAAATATAGCTGCTGGTGCTAGTCCTATTGAGCTAAAAAAGGGAATGGAAAAAGGATTAGCTTTTGTTTTAGACAAATTAAAATCAAAAAGTATCAAAATAAATGGATCTGATATACAAAAAGTTGCGACAGTTAGTGCAGGAGGAGATGAAGAGATAGGTTCCATAATTTCAAAGGCAATGGAAATTGTAACTTCAGATGGTGTAATCACCGTAGAAGAATCACAATCACTTGAAACAGATTTAGATATCACAGAGGGTATGTCCTTTGATAGAGGTTATAGCTCTCCTTATTTTGTAACAGATCAAGAAAGACAAATTTGTGAACTTGAAAATCCCAAGATATTGATTACTGATCAAAAGATTTCTTCATTAACAAATTTAGTTCCTATCCTAGAAGAAATTCAGAAATCTCCTTCTCCATTTTTAATACTTGCTGAAGATATTGAAGGTGAAGCTTTAACTACTCTTGTATTGAATAAAAACAGTGGAGTATTAAATGTTTCGGCTGTTCGAGCTCCATCATTTGGAGAAAGAAGAAAGGCTGCCTTAGAGGATATTGCGATTCTTACCGGAGCTAAATTAATTAGCGAAGACAAATCGATGAAGTTAGAAGAAGTAAGTATCAATGATCTCGGCAAAGCAAAAAAAATAACAATCTCAAAAGATAAAACAACAATAGTTGCTTTCGACGATACAAAGGATTTAGTACAAAAAAGAGTTGAAAAATTAAAAAGGGAAGTAGAAATAACTGAATCAGAATACGATAAAGATAAGATTAATGAGAGAATAGCAAAACTAGCAGGAGGGGTGGCTCTAATTAAAGTTGGTGCTGCCACAGAAACAGAAATGAAGTATAAAAAATTAAGAATAGAAGATTCACTCAATGCAACAAAAGCTGCTATTGAAGAAGGAGTCGTATCAGGGGGCGGACAAACATTAATTGAAATTTCAGAAGAACTTTCTAACTTACTTAAAGAGACATCAGATGATTTGAATACCGGTATTGATATCATTAAAAATGCACTTTTAGAACCTACTAAGCAAATTGCAAAAAATGCTGGTTTTAACGGGGATGTCGTTGTCGCTGATATAAAAAGACTTAATAAAGGTTTTAATGCTAATACTGGAAAATATGAAAATTTAAACACATCGGGGATATTAGATCCGACCAAAGTAATTCGATTAGCTCTTCAAGATTCAGTATCAATAGCAGCGATGCTTCTAACTACAGAAGTTGCAGTAGCAGATATTCCAGAACCTGAGACATCCCCTCCCGGAGGACCAGGAGCAGATCCGATGGGTGGTATGGGTGGCATGGGTATGCCAGGAATGGGTGGTATGGGCATGCCAGGAATGGGTGGTATGGGTATGCCAGGAATGGGTGGCATGGGTATGCCAGGAATGGGTGGCATGGGTATGCCAGGAATGATGTAAAACCTAACTTGCTTTTTTCTCGTTCTTAATCCATTTTCTTAAATCATTTATATTTGGTAATGGTAAATCCTCAGTGTCTATATATTTATTTTTGTAAGGCTCAAAAATATCTTTATTTATGATTTCAGAATCATCGTATATTTTTTTATCTTTAGA
>QCPW01000004.1 GCA_003209655.1 Prochlorococcus sp. AG-442-M23
GAGAATCTCATGGAGGGGCAGTTGGAGTCATTCTTGATGGATGTCCTCCAAAATTAAAAATAAATATTGATCTCATACAAAATGAATTGGATAGGAGGAGACCTGGACAAAGTAAGATTACAACTCCAAGAAATGAAGAAGATAAATTAGAGATATTAAGCGGATTAAAGGAAGGAATTACACTTGGAACACCTATTGCAATGATGGTTAGAAATAAAGATCAAAGACCGCAAGATTATAGCAATTTGGAGCAAGTATTTAGGCCCTCACATGCTGATGGAACATATCATCTGAAATATGGAATTCAGGCTGCATCTGGAGGTGGAAGAGCTTCTGCTAGAGAAACTATAGGAAGAGTTGCCGCAGGAGCTATTGCTAAACAATTATTAAAAAATTTATTTAATACTGAAATTCTTTCTTGGGTAAAACGTATACACGATATTGACTCACAAGTTAAAAAAAATAAACTTACTCAAAGTAAAATAGATTCAAATATTGTTAGATGTCCTGATGAAAAGGTGGCTGCAAAAATGGTTGAGAGAATAAAAGAATTACAGCGAAATGGAGATTCTTGTGGAGGTGTTATTGAATGTTTAGTGAAAAATGTTCCATCTGGATTAGGTATGCCTGTATTTGATAAATTGGAAGCTGATCTAGCAAAAGCATTGATGTCTTTACCTGCCACCAAGGGCTTTGAAATAGGTTCAGGCTTCTTAGGAACCTATTTAAAAGGAAGTGAACATAATGATTCATTTGTTGAGTCTGATGACATTAATAAGCTTAAAACAATATCTAATAATTCAGGAGGAGTGCAGGGAGGTATAAGTAATGGAGAGAATATAGAGATGAAAATAGCTTTTAAACCAACAGCAACTATTGGTAAAGAACAGAAAACGGTTAATGCTGAGGGTAAAGAATTAATAATGAAGGCTAAAGGTCGACATGATCCATGCGTTTTACCAAGAGCAGTTCCAATGGTTGATGCAATGGTAGCCCTTGTTTTAGCTGACCATTTACTTCTAAATCACGCACAATGCTCAATTATGAAAAAAAAATAATTCTCTAATTCGATTTTTCTTTGAGCCATTCAAATATTTTTGGATTTATATCATTATTTTTAAAACCCTTATCCCCAATTACGATAGCTTTGTATCCTAGAGATTTATATAGTGGCAAATCAGATATGGATAAACCTCCAGCTGCTATAAAATCTATATTTTTGTATAGAGATAAATTAATTAATTCAACTTTATCTTTTACTGGATAAATTTTGATAATTTTACAATTTAAATCTATTGCTTCTTTAAGATTTTTTAAATTTTTGATACCAGGAATTAATAAATGGTTTTTTGACCTTGAATAATTTAAAAGATCCTTATCCCAACTTTTCATCATCGAATACTGTAATCCAATTTTAATAGATTCGTCTATTGACTTCTTGTTTATTATTGAAGCAGAGCCTAAATTAAGTTTTGGGAACTTTAATTTGAGATTTGATACATAATCTGACCAGTTTTCATTATTAGACCAACAAATTTCAATATTTCTGAATCCTTCTTTTATTAACTTTTCTATTTGTTTTTCAATTATATTCTTATATTTTGTATCTTTATAAATGTTCTCTGTAGGTTTGATTAATAAAAAAAAAGATTTTAACTCTAAATTTTTAGAGAAAAAATCTATTTTATTTTTTAATTTTTTATCAGATTTTTTTAAATCAGATATAGTTCGCAACTTTTACCTCAGAACGGTTTAGTAAATCTTGAATGTCTTCAGTATCTATCGTTTCTTTATCAATTAACATTGTAGCCATTTCATCAAGAACTGTTCTGTTGTCAGTAAGTACTTTAGTAGCTCTCTTGTAAGCTATATCAACAAGCTCAGAGACTTCTACATCAATAGTTGCCGCAGTATCTTCAGAAAAATCACGAGTAGCACTCATATCTCTTCCTAAAAACATTCCGCCTTGAGATTGGCCTAATGCTACCGGACCTATTTTGTCACTCATACCAAATTTGGTAATCATTTGTCTTGCAACATTAGCCACTTGCTGTAAATCGTTCGAAGCACCAGTAGTAACTTCTTCTTCACCATATACAATCTCCTCAGCAACCCTACCACCTAGGGCAACAGCCATTTGGTTTTGCAAATATGAACGTGAATAAAGACCAGACTCCATTCTTTCCTCGCTAGGAGTAAAGAATGTCAATCCACCTGCTTGACCTCTAGGAATTATTGATACTTTTGCTACAGGGTCGTAGTCAGGCATTAATGCTCCTACTAAAGCGTGACCAGCTTCATGATATGCAACAAGTTCCTTTTTTTTATCGCTTATGACTCTGTCTTTTTTTTCTGGTCCTGCCATTACTCTTTCAATAGCATCTCCTACTTCATCATTGCTAACTGTATCAAGATCTTTTCTTGCTGCAAGAATCGCTGCCTCATTTAACAAATTAGCTAAATCTGCACCTGTAAATCCAGGCGTTCTTCTAGCAACCTTATCAAGATCAACATCTTTAGAGAGGGTTTTATCTTTTGCATGAACGTTTAATATTTGTAATCTACCAGCATAGTCAGGTCTATCCACAGTTACTTGTCTGTCAAATCTACCTGGCCTCATTAGAGCTGAATCTAAGACATCCGGTCTGTTAGTTGCGGCAACTATTATTATTCCAGAATTACCCTCAAAGCCATCCATTTCAGTTAAAAGTTGGTTTAAGGTTTGCTCTCTTTCGTCGTTCCCTCCTCCCATTCCAGCACCTCTTTGCCTACCAACTGCATCGATTTCATCAATAAAAACAATACATGGAGCATTCTTTTTTGCTTGCTCAAATAAATCCCTAACCCTACTTGCACCAACTCCAACAAACATCTCAACAAATTCTGATCCAGAAATTGAGAAAAAAGGAACACCTGCTTCACCTGCAACTGCCTTAGCTAAAAGGGTTTTTCCTGTACCAGGAGGTCCAACTAATAGAACACCTTTAGGAATCTTTGCTCCAACAGCAGTAAATCTATCAGGACTTTTAAGAAAATCTACAACTTCCGTTAATTCTAATTTTGCTCCCTCAACTCCAGCAACATCTGAAAAAGTTACTTGGGTAGATGGTTCCATTTGTAGTCTAGCTTTACTTTTCCCAAAACTCATTGCAGGATTACCTCCACCACTACTGCTTCCACTTTGAGCCCTTCGGAATAAGAAAAACAAACCTCCAATTAATAAAACAGGAAAGATTAAACTACTTACTGCTTGCTGCCAAGGATTGGCTAATTTTGTGGGAGTTACAGCTATATCTACATCATTTTCAGTAAGAATTTTAAGTAAATCTTTATCAGGAGCTAAATTAACCTGGGATCTACTTCCATCATTTTCAACAACTTGAGCAGTTCCATTATCCGGGGATAATAAAACTCTGCTTACTTCTTTATCCTGAACAGCTTCAATAAAATCACTATATCTTAGAGTTTTAGTAGCACTCTCAGTGCTAGGTTTATCAAAAACAGAAGTGCCTATAAAAATGATAGTAATAACTGCTAGAACGTAAAGTCCTACGTTTCTCCAACGTTTATTCACGATAAAAAATCTTTATTAAATCTATAATACTAATAATAAAACAATATTAAGACTTTCTAAGAACATCTACTACACTTTTAAATGCAAACCATTCGGGTATTGAATCACCATTCCTTAGTTTTTTTCTAAATTCTGTACCGCTTAGCTTCATTATTTGATAGTTTTTCTCTTTTGCCTCTTCAGCAGTTATATAACCTTTTTCTTTTGTATATACCAAATTTTTGGAAGGTACAGTCTGCATCATCAATTCTTCTGAACATTCATTCGCAAAGTTCTGGGCATCATAAGGTCCATAAAAATCTTCACCGGTAGATGATGATTTACATCCTGCCATATCTCTA
Organism: Prochlorococcus sp. AG-442-M23; assembly: GCA_003209655.1. GTDB lineage: Bacteria > Cyanobacteriota > Cyanobacteriia > PCC-6307 > Cyanobiaceae > Prochlorococcus_A. The sequence continues at coordinate 3,916 of QCPW01000004.1, forward strand.
CCTATTATGAAATGAGTACATCCATAATTCCTTCTGATAATCATGTGTTGAAGAGCTTCTCTAGGTCCTGCCATATGCATCGAGTACGGTAAAAAAGCCCATTTTATTTCCTTATTAGAAATCTCTTCCTCTAATTTTTTATATGTCAAATATCTGACTTTGCCAGGGATATCATCCTGTTGCGTTGGGCCACAAGTTGGATGAACCAAAACCACTGCCTTTGAGGAAACATTTTCTGATTTTAAGGCGTTAGTGAATAATTCGTAATGAGCTCTATGAATTGGATTTCTGCATTGAAATGCAACTACATCAAAATTTGCAGGTAATAAATCTCTTACTTCTTTTGGCGTCTTACATGGAAAATCTCTAGCTGGAAGCTCAAAACTATATATTTTGCCCCCTAAATAGTATCGACCTCTTTCATTGAAAATCATTTTTACTGCAGGATGATCCAAGGAATTAGTTCCGTAACAAAATTTTGCCTCTACCGATTTATCTGGCTCCCATTTTGAACTAACTTCTAAAACTGCTAATTGTTGTTTTTTATAAGTAAGTAATATTTTTTCACCTTTCTTTATTTGCGAATTATTGGTATCAAGTACAATAGGTAACCCAAAAAGTAAACCATTTGTACATCTATTGCTTTGAATTACCGATTTATAATCTTCTTCATCCATAAATCCCTCTAGAGGAGAAAATCCTCCAACACTTAAAAGCTCTAAATCACAAGCATTTCTATCGCTACATACATGTTCATAAGAAACCTGAGAAAGAAGTTCTGATTTAAGTGATTCTTCCTTAATAATTAGTTCTTTTAGTTCTCCTCCATAGGCAGGTATGAGACCATTTGAATCTCTTTGAGAATATTTGTTTGACTTCATTTTATGAGTTTTTATGATACGAATTTAGAAAAAAAAAGAGGGCTTAAACCCTCTTTTTTTCTTTATTAAAAATTAAGCCTTTCTTCCGTAAAGCTCACCAACGATTTTTACGTCAAGAGGTTCTTTTGAACCCATATCTGTATCAGAAGGTTGGATAGCTACAAATGTTCCTGCAAATTCATCTGTATCAGGGTCCACATTTTCAATTGATAGTGTCACCACTCCAGTACCATTTACATCAACTTTTATATTTTCTTTAGCAAGCTCTTCATCATCTCCTCCTAATGCAACTAAACCTTGAGCATATTCAACTCCAGTATTTTTAGCTCTTGCTTTAGGATCTAAAAAATCTCCGGTTCTATAATTTGGTGTGAATGTGGCCCCACTTACTTCTGTGCCTGGCTCAATTGATGACGGTAGATCAGCTGTTAAATCTTTCGCAGAGAAAGCAAAAGGAACCTCTAAGCCTCCAGGAGTTAGAACAGTAATTAATTGGAAATCAATACCACCTTTTTCGGTAAATGTTCCAGAGTCAATATCTCCATATACCTCTGTGACTGTAGTGTTATTTCTAGGGCTAATAATTTTTGTAGCAACAAATTCTGCTTCTTTTCTTTTAGAGCCAGGAACTTTTACATAAACTTCAGTTGGATGCATGCATATCCCTTTTAGAGAATCTCCATTCCCTAAAGATATTGATCCAACCAGAGATGAATCTAATGAGGGACAATCATTAGCTTTTCCTGTGTTTACTACATCGGTAAATTGGGCATTCCCTCTCTCTGAGAAGGCGTATGTTTTATCTGGGACAAAAGCAAAAGTTAAACAAAGTGAAATAACAAAAGCTAAGAAAGAACGAATTCTCATAATAATTTCAATAAAGTTCTGTGACTGCTGGCATAAGGATTACCTTATGATGTTCAGTACGGATAATACAAGGTAAGGAACCATAAAAGGATGTTTTTTAAATCCTCGAAACAACCCGTAGCTTTTTTAATTATTTAAAAAACCTGAGACATTTTAAGATAATAAGACTATTTTAAATGATTAAGATTACAAAAAAATACAAATTCAATTAATGTCGATTATTACATATTTGAAGTAATTTGATTTATTAGTTTATTAGCTAATTCAATTTTTGATGACTTTTCTATATGATATTCCATATTTCTTTTATCAAAAAGCCAACCTTCATTACTAGCGGAAGGACCAAATCCTTGCTCTTCGATATCTATAGGATTTGCAAAAAGTAGATCACAGCCTTTACTCATTATTTTCTCTCTAATAGTTTTTTTTGCATTTTCAATAGAACCTGTGAATGCGCAAAATCCTAAATAAATTTGATTCTCTTTTTTAGCTTTACTTACATCTCTTAAAATGTCAGGAACGAACTCTATATTATTTTTTAAAAAATTCTCAAATTTAATTTTCGGCACTTTCTTAGACGTATCTCCTGAGATCTTAAAATCAGCAACTGCTGCATTCATAATAAAATAATCACATGTCGAAATTTCTTTTTCAATTGCCTCTTTTAAATCATTACTATTCTCTATTTCGTAAGTTTTAATACCTTCGGTGATATCCATTTTATTTTGTAAAGGACCATGAATATATTTAACTTTTGCGCCCCTAAATCTTGCTACTTGCGCAAGCATTAATCCCATTGTTCCTGAACTATTATTAGTGATCTTTCTGGCGGCATCAATTTTTTCTGAAGTACATCCACCTGTTATTAAAAATTCTTTATTTATTAAGTCTCTGTAGAAGGGTTTTTTATTTTGTTTGAGTAAAAACTTTAAAGCTAAATGTATTAAATCATTGGGAACTATTTTACCAACTCCAATTTCGTCGCAAGCAAGAATTCCTTCACTTGGTTTAAGTTGTAAAACATTTGGATATGCCTGTAAATTTGCATAATTTTTTTGAACAGCTTTATTAAGCCACATTTTTGAATTCATCGCAGGTGCAACAATAATAGGTTTATTGTTTGCAATTAAAATACTTGAGATTAATCCTTCAGCATTGCCTGTAACCCATTTTGAAAGAGTTGTTGCAGTCAAAGGAGCTATTATCAAAATATCGGCCCAATCGCATAGTTCTATATGTAGTGGCCTTGATTGAAGATATGACCATTGATCCTCATCTAGTACGCAAGGGTTCCTACTTAAAATAGATAGTGAAACTGACTGAATTAATTTTTCGGCATTTTTAGAAACAACGCACTTTATATCATAATTATCCTTAACAAGTTGACTAACAAGTAAAGGGATTCTTACAGCAGCAATACTTCCAGTTATTAATAAAAGTACTTTAACTTTTAATTCCTTAGATTTAGTTTTCATCAAATGGTTCTTGATCTAAAAGATGAATATAATCAGAAGTTAATTCAGGCCTATTAATTGCCAAAGCCCTTAGTAGATGCCAATCTTGTAATCCATCAAATGGTGTCGCATAATTTTCTTCCTCTAATCTTTTAGCAAGTTCGTAAGTCATTTCTTCATTAAAAGAATTCACAAGTTCATCACTTATTTTATTATCTGATGTAGATTTCATATTATATTCTTTTTCAATATAGTTTAATAATATAACCTCAAGTAATTGATATTCAATAGAATACTAAATAATCTAAAAAGTTTCAAAAATAATTAAAGTTATAAAGTCTACTTAATGAATTATGTTTTAATTGTTAGACACAAATTTTCAAATTCTCCTAAAGAAGAAAAATTCTTTAAGATAGGTTTGTCTAAAATTGATTATGTCACAAACAAAAAAAGACCAAGTAGTAAGTCATTTACGTTATTTAAGGCAGGAGTTAAGAGAAATGCATTTGGGAATTCAAGATGATGGACTATTCCCTGAGCCAGGAGAACTAAGAGGGGTTATGGCACAAATGGAAGCTTTACTTGAATTAATTGAAGGGAATCCCAAAGTTAAACCAAATTCTGAATAGATTTTAGTACTCAATTTATTATTCAAAATGGTTTTTAAACCTCAAAAAACTAAATTTCAACTCTTAGTAATTAATAATTTTGATAGCTTGAGCAAATGGGCAGTTAATCCTTGGCGCAGGTATTCTCTAGCTTTAACTGTTATTTTAATTGGTTACTTTTTTGGAAGTTCGATAGGAATGATAAGTGCAGTTGTTGAATTAATCGACCCAGTAGGTGCTTTTTTATCAGTTTTTTTTATTGAAATTCTGATTCAATTTAGACTCAGATTACGTTTTGATAAGAAAAAAAAATTATTAGTATTATTAATAGATTCTCTAAGGTTGGGATTATTTTATGGTTTTTTTACCGAAAGTCTTAAATTACTCTGAAGTTACTTTTTATACTTGCTTAATAGATAAAGTAAAGCCATTCTTGTAGGAATACCATTAGAAACTTGTTCATTAATTAAGCAATTGGAGTATTCATCAACTATTCTGCTGCTAATTTCAATGCCACGATTAATAGGGCCTGGATGCAGAATAGGAATTTCTTTGTCATTCTTAGATAGTTTTTCTGGAGTCAAACAATAATTTTCGCTGTAAGATTTTATACTAGTTAATAAATTCTCCATCATTCTTTCTTTTTGTAATCTTAAAACAATTACAGCATCAGCAGATTTAATAGAGTCTTCTAGTGACCTTGAAATTGTAATTAAACCTCTTTGAGAAATTGGGTCTCTTAATTGATTTGGGGGCGAACTGCTTACAAAATTAGTAAATTCATCAGGAATCAGATTTGGTGGACCGCACAAGATAATGTTTGCACCAAATGCTGTCAATCCCCATAGATTTGATCTGGCAACTCTTGAATGAAATACATCCCCTACTATTAAAATATTTTTGGATTTTAAGATCTCTGGTTCAAATAATTTGGGAGAAAAGAATTTTATTAATGTATAAAGATCTAATAATCCTTGACTGGGATGACTATGTAAACCATCTCCAGCATTAAGTACCGAAGTTTTTGCATTGGATGCATCGAGTTTTTTCGAAATTTCTAGAGGTACATGACTTGATGAATGTCTAATGATTAAAATATCGGACCCCATCGCAGCATAGGTTAATGCAGTATCTATGATAGTTTCTCCTTTGCTTAAGGAACTTGAAGAAGGAGAAAAGCTTTGTACATCAGCAGAAAGTCTTTTCGCAGCAAGCTCAAAGCTATTACGAGTTCTAGTACTTGCCTCAAAAAATATTGATGTTATTAAATTTCCTTGTAAAGCAGGAATTTTTTTTGTGCCAGCATTATTAAGAGATTTAAATCTTTCAGTTAACTCAAAAACTGATTTATAGTCTTCTATCGAGAAATTTGAGAGTGAGAGGATATGTTTGTGAGGCCAATTTCCCATTATGTTAACGCTGAAAAATTTTTAGATGAATTTTTTAATTTAGGATTTTTATCTCCTTTTTCCCTTTTACTAATACTTCTGCTTCTTTTAAGATACCAACGCCATTTTATATTTTTTGCTTTGGATATGCCAATTCTGGTCGTTTGTATTAAATCTTTTTCCTTTAAGCAGGTATTTCCTTTGCTGACCACTAAAAATTTATTATCAAAAATATCGAGGGAGTTTAATTTATTATCCACATCAAATGCTTTTGTTACTAATCCAGGACCAGCAGCTTCTCTTTCATTTTTATTTAAAATGGAAACAGCCCTTATTAAAACACCACTCGCGAAATTAACTTTATCGGTAACAACGTTTAAACAATAATGAATGCCGTATGATCTGTAAATATAAAATCTTCCTGGTTCACCAAATAATACTTCATTTGATGGGGTTTTTTTAATATATCCATGACAAGCCTCTTCTTCTTGTGAATAAGCTTCAGTTTCAACTATCATTCCTTTTAGTATGCTTTTATCAAAGCTATATCTAATGAGGTAACATCCAATCAACTCTGGAGCTACCAGCTTAGAGTGACGATAAAAAAAATTCTTTTTAAAAGATTGGTTTTCTATTTTGAAATATTTCTCTAATTTTATTTTTAGCGGTGGATGACTATTAAGTCTAGTTTTTGAAAAAAAAATTTTTTCTTCTACTTTATAAGATTTTACTAAATTAATTTTTATTCACTTTATTAAATTGATTCACTAATTAAGTAATATGTTGGAAAATGCTTTAATATTTAAAAAGAAATTAACTGCATAGTATTTGAAAAAATATGAAAAGAATTAGTAGTGATGAAGTAAAAAAAGTTGCCCAATTAGCAAGATTAGAATTAAATGAAAGTGAGATTCGACAACATGGGGAACAGTTGGAAAAAATTTTGGATTACATCAAACAACTTGAAAAAATTAATACTGAAAATATTCCATGCACCACTAGAGCTATTGAAGTTGTGAACGTATTAAGAAAAGATGAAAGGAAAGATTACCCAAATAATGATGAACTAATAGATTTAGCCCCTACAAGAGAAGGTAAATTCTTTAAAGTTCCAAAAATTATGAATCACTAGTTGATTATTTTTCTAAGATTTGCTTTTACTACTGTGTCTCCTTATGCCTATAAGTAAATCATAAATAAAGTTATAAGTATCTTTTTTTGTTTCAAAAATCCCAACTCTTTGTGGTGAACCTTTCATTTTTAATAAAGGTTTGGTTTTTTCATAAGCTATTTTGTATTCGAACCATGGAATTGAAGGCCATAGGTGATGAATTAAATGATAATTTTGACCCATTATGAGAATATTCATAAATTTGCTTGGATAAACTCTTGAATTTAACCATTTATTTCTTGAGCGAAACGGTCTATGAGGGAGATAATCAAAGAAAATACCTAGAGTAACACCAACCATCAATGCAGGACCAAACCATAAATTATAAATTAAGTTCATAAAGTCGAATTTTAAGCCAGCTAAAATAATTGTTATGAATATGGATCTCTCTATTCCCCACTGCATTAATTCATATTTTCTCCAAAGTTTTCTCTGAAAGAAAAATATTTCATGATAGAAGAATCTTGGAGCAATAAGCCAAATTGGTCCAAACGTGCTCACAATGTGATCCGGATCGTTCTTGGGATCATTTACGTGACTGTGATGTTGTAGATGGACTCTGGTAAAAACTGGAAAACTGAAGCCTAATAATATAGCTGATCCGTGACCCATTGCTTGGTTTATCCAAGGTACAGGATGGGCAGCCTTGTGACATGCGTCATGAATAACAGTACCTTCAATATGAAGAGCAAGAAATGCAGTGGCTACTAATAGTGGTAAAGGCCAAACCCCTCTGTACCATTGCCAAATACTAAGAAAAGCAAGAAAATATCCACCAAAAAAAAGTCCTAATGTTGGATTCCAAAAATTTGGTGGGTCGACATAATTTTTTATCTCCCTATGCCAATTTAATGTCTTAGAAGATTTAGGTTGAATATTTTTAGTTTGACTAATTAAATTTGAAATTGTTTCCTTAATAATCTATAAGCAATATAACTAATAATTTATAGTGATTGCATGACTATATCCAATATTTATTTATTTTTTTAAAAGGATTGAAACTTTAATTATGTGTCAAATTGAGGATCTTAAGTAAAAATGATTTTTAAAATTTACCTTGCTAAACTAAAATTTTATTTGGGCGGTCGTGGCGGAATTGGTAGACGCGCGAGTTTTAGGTACTCGTATCTTCGGGTGTGGGAGTTCAAGTCTCCCCGACCGCATTTCAAGGAAAATTAATATATGGCAATTTATAGGTTTATTATTTTCATATTTACTATAATTATGAAAAAATACTAAAAAATTTTGGTAATTTATTTAAGTTTCTTATATCTATTTTTTGGGCTTATATTTCTCTTAATTCCTCTACTTTATATTGAACTGGGAAGACCAAGAGATTTGATCAAAGCTGGTTTAAATTTAGTTATTGCGATGTTCTTGTTTTTTAAGAATTATGTTTTTGATAGTTTATATTCTTCAATTTTAATTTTTATAACTTTATTGTTTACGTTTTACTTGATAGAAATTTTTTCTATAAGGTGGAATCAATTAACTAATCAAGAAAAAAATAAATTAAAAACTTTATTACAATTAAAAAAAAATCTGTCAAAGCTTATGGATGCTATCTCTCTTGCAAGGAAAGATTTTTTAAATCCAAACAGTATTTTTAAATTTAGAAGAAATAATGAAAATTTAAATAAAAAAAAGTGGGTTAGGAATGGTGAAAATGATAATATAGTAAATCCAAATAAAAATAATGTACTGACTTTGGAGATGCAAAAAAAAGCAACAATTCAATCAAAAAAAGATACAATCAATGAGGGATAAAATATTAAATAAAATACTATTGAATACTAATAAAATTTTTATAAATTCGAATGAAATCACAAAATAATGAAGATAAAAAATCTAATTTTTCTTATAAAGAAACTTTAAATTTATTGAAAACTGATTTTTCAATGCGTGCTAATTCGGTTATTAGAGAGCCCGAAATTCAGGAATTCTGGTTGAAAAATAAGATTGACTTGGAATTAGGTTCATCAAATAAAGGTAAAAATTTCACTTTGCATGATGGACCACCTTATGCAAATGGTTCTCTTCATATGGGACATGCTTTGAATAAAGTTTTAAAAGATATTATTAATAAATATAAAACATTAAAAGGTTTTAAGGTTCATTTTGTTCCTGGTTGGGATTGTCATGGATTACCAATTGAGTTGAAGGTTTTGCAAAGTTTAAAATCTAATGAAAGAAAGGATTTAAATTCTTTAGGATTAAGAAAAAAAGCAACAGATTATGCAAAGATTCAGATCAATAACCAATTAGAGGGTTTTAAGAGATGGGGTGTTTGGGGGGACTGGAATAATCCATATTTAACTCTTAAGAAAACTTATGAATCTGCCCAAATTGGTGTTTTTGGAAAGATGTTCTTAAATGGCTATATCTATAGAGGGTTAAAGCCAGTTCACTGGAGTCCAAGTTCTAGAACAGCACTCGCAGAAGCAGAATTAGAGTATCCAGAAGAGCATTATTCAAAAAGTATTTATGTTTCTTTAAATATTACAAAATTATCAGAAAATATTCTTCTGCAATTTGAAAAAAAAGATCTGAAAAATAAATTACTATCCAATTTAAATAATCTATTTATAGCTATATGGACAACAACACCTTGGACTATTCCAGGTAATGAAGCAGTAGCTGTTAACCCTAGGATAAATTATGTTTTTGCCGAAGATCAAAATAGTAATATATATATTCTTGCTAAAGATTTAATTTCTGATATTGGTGAGAAACTTGATAAAGATTTCAATATTTTATTAGAGGTTAAAGGTGAAATGTTAGAGGGTATCACGTATCGACACCCTACAAAAGATAAGTTTTGCAATATTGTAATTGGGGGTGATTATATAACCACTGAATCTGGCACAGGAATTGTTCATACCGCTCCAGGTCATGGTATGGATGATTTCAATGTTGGTCAAAAATATCAATTACCAATAACTTGCATTGTCGATGAAAAAGGAAATTTGAATAATTATGCTGAAAAATTTTGTGGATTAAATGTCTTAAAAGATGCTAATGATGTGATTATTGAAGATTTAGAGAAAAATAATTTACTACTTTTAAAACAAAAATATAAACATAGATATCCCTATGATTGGAGAACTAAAAAACCTACAATCTTTAGGGCTACTGAACAATGGTTTGCATCTGTAAAGGGCTTTAGATCATCAGCTTTGAAAGCGATAGATGATGTTGAATGGATGCCGAAGACAGGGAAAAAAAGAATTTATTCAATGGTTGTTGGAAGAGGAGATTGGTGTATTTCTAGGCAAAGGTCATGGGGAGTACCAATACCAGTTTTCTACGAGAAGGATGGGAAGGAAATATTACTCAATAATGAAACTATCAATCATATTCAAAATTTATTTCAGGAGCATGGAGCAGATATTTGGTGGGATTGGGATGAGAAAGAATTATTACCAGAACAATATAAAAGAGAATCTAATCGTTGGAGAAAAGGCCTAGATACAATGGATGTTTGGTTTGACTCAGGATCTAGTTGGGCCGCAGTTTGTGAGCAAAGGGATGAATTAGAATATCCAGCTGACTTATATTTAGAGGGATCAGATCAACATCGTGGATGGTTTCAATCATCTTTGCTAACCTCTGTAGCTGTAAATAATAAGCCTCCATATAAGAAAGTTTTAACTCATGGATTTGCACTTGACGAAAACGGCAGAAAAATGAGTAAGTCTTTAGGTAATGTCGTTGATCCAAATATAATTATTAATGGTGGCTCTAATCAGAAAATCGAACCTGCGTATGGAGCAGATGTTCTTAGACTTTGGGTAAGTTCTGTCGATTATTCAGTTGACGTACCTATTGGTTCAAGCATTTTAAAACAATTATCTGATGTTTATAGGAAAGTAAGAAATACAGCTAGATATCTCTTAGGTAATATTCATGACTATGATCCTACTACAGACACAATTGAAGTCGATAAGTTGCCGATTTTAGATCAATGGATGTTAAACAGATTAGTGGATGTTTCAGATCAAATAACAATTGCATATGAAAATTATGAATTTTCAAAGTTTTTTCAAATATTGCAAAGTTTTTGTGTTGTCGATTTATCTAATTTTTACTTGGATATCGCAAAAGATAGGTTATATGTAAGTGCTCAATCTCAGTTTAGGAGAAGATCTTGTCAGTTTGTGATGTCTAAAATTGTAGAAAATTTAGCAGTTCTTATTTCGCCAGTACTTTGTCATATGGCAGAGGATATTTGGCAAAATATCCCATATCCCACGAAAGAAAAATCAGTATTTCAGAGAGGATGGCCAAACTACCCTAAGTCATGGATTAACTCTGAGCTTAATGCACATATTTCTAATCTAAGAAAATTGAGAGTAGAAATTAATAAAGCAATAGAAGGATGTCGTAACAAGCAAATAATAGGAGCAGCTCTTGAAACGGAGGTTAATTATCTTCCTGAAAACAAAACAGTTAATAATTCTCTTTCTTGGCTTGAAAATTTTGGAGATAAAGAAGTTGATTTATATCGTGATTGGTTGATAGTTTCTAAGTTTAATATCGTACATAATTTATCTAAGGATTATTTAATTACCGAGAATAATGAACTTGGAAAGATTCAAATTCTTAAGGCCAAAGGGCAAAAATGTGATAGATGTTGGCATTATCAAAGTGTCACTCTAGAGGGAATGGAAGATACCAAATTATGTGAAAGATGTGCAAATATTATTTCTCTATAAAGATTCAACTCAAGTCTAATTTCTTTGTTCAGAAAAAAAATTAGTGTTTGTATTCCCTCTTATAGTCACTCAAATCCTTTGATTAGAGTATTTCTATATATTTAATGTTTGTGAAAAAATCTTCAAATCCAATAATTTTATGAATTTATTTCTTTTTGTTTTATTAATCAATAATCTTGAAGTTTCAAAATTCTATTTAAGATTTCAAAACTAATTTTTTCTCAATATCTGATTCAATTAATTTTTACCAAAGTTAGAAAAACCTGAATTCCTCCCCGTTTTGGGCAGTTTTATCAGAGCCCATTGCAATAAGCCTAATACATATATCAATAAGGCAAATAATCCTAAGAATTTTGCAATAGATTGAGAAAAGCTAGCGCCAAATAAAAAATTAAATAAATTTTTTAAAATCAAATATAAATTTGACGAAGGTTTAAGCCAAATTTCACATCCTGCAGAATTAATAAAAGAAAAACAACTTACATTACTCAGACTTTGAATTAAAAAACTTAAAGATATAAAAATTAGTGACCACCTCCAAGCTTTTGTGGTTGTGGTTAATGCATGGGAAATCTTATACTCTCTCAATTCGTCATTAATATCATTCCAAAACCATACTGATATAGCCATTATTATTGTTGAAATATTTGTAATTAATAGGGCGTAGTTATACTTTCCAATTAAAAGAATAAGGCTTATAAAAAAAAGAAGTGATATTTTCCAATAATTAGTTAGAAGTTTTGTAATTGCTTTACTTTTATTTTTTATAGACCAGAAAAATAGTGTTAAAGGAATACCTAATATGAAGACTAATGAAAGTTGAAAAGATAGCCAAATGGAAAGTTGATTAAGAAAGTTCAAACCTTTTTCTTTTTAAAACACATAATTATTAAACCTCACTCACCTGCTTGTTAACTTATTATTGTCATAGTTATGAATATTGTGCATCTTATTGTTTTCTACCAAGAAAGAATTAAACAACTTTTATGAGACAGCATGTAAATCCACTCAGTAAACATTTTATTGATATAAATCCAATTCCTCCACTACATGAAGTTTTTGAAAACCCAAAATTACCTCTTCATATGGATGTAGGTTGCGCTTCAGGTGATTTTTTATTCGAATTGGCATTAAAGAATAACAATTGGAATTATTTAGGGATCGAAATTAGAGAAAAATTAGTTCTCAATGCAAAATTTAAATTGAAAAATAAAGAATATAAAAATTTATATTTTTCCTTTGGAAACGCGAATAATATTTTTTATCATTCTAAGAATAAACATCTTTTTGATTCAATTACCAGTATTTCTTTTAATTTTCCTGATCCATGGTTCAAAAAGAAACATCATAAAAGACGTGTCATTCAAGCCAAATTTATTGAATTTCTCGCAAATTCTATGAAAAAAAGATCTTTGATTTTTATTAAAACAGATGTTAAAGATCTCTTCGATTATATGGATCTGACAATATCAGAAAGTATAAATTTTAAGAAATTAGTTAATGAAAAATTTCTGTATAAAGATAGTTTTAATCCCAGCAAAATTCAAACGAATAGAGAAAAATATGTATTAATGGATCAGCTCGAAGTTTATGAAAGTATTTATATGAAAATTTGATTTAAAAATCATTAGATATTTTATTGATCTTTGTGCTTAGTTCAGTTGTTATTTTTGTTGATAAAAAATCTACTTCTTTTTGATTTTGAGCTTCAACTAATATACGTAAAACAGGTTCAGTCCCACTTGGACGAATATACACTCTGCAGTTATTGTTTTTTGTAGTTGACAAACTTTCTATACTTTGATTAATAAAATTCTTATATGAATTTTTCATATTTTTAAAGTCAAAACTTAACAGAATATTAGTAAGTTTTTGGGGGTATGGTATGAAACTGCTTTTAAGCCAAGATTCTAAACTAATATTTTTTTTCTTACAGTATTTGGAAATTTGAAGCGCAGTTAGTATCCCATCTCCACAAAAGTTGTTAATTTTTGAGAGTATATGACCTGATTGTTCTCCCCCTAATAAGGCTTGTTTTTCTTTTATTGCATCGAATATGAACTTATCTCCAACTTCTGTTCTATGTAAAATCCCACCAATATTATTCCAAGTTTTTTCAAAACCTAAATTAGCCATCCTTGTTGAGATGATTGTGTTATTAGTAAGTAATTTTTCTTCCAAAAGTTCTCTACCCCATAAAAAGAGTATATGATCTCCATCTAAAATTTTCCCTTTTGAATCAACTCCAATCACTCTATCGGCATCACCATCGAAGCTAAATCCCATATCGGCTTCGTTTTCTTTTATTGCTTTTTTTAATGGATCTAAACATGTAGAACCGCAATTTAAATTTATTTTGAAACCATCTTTTTCATTATTTATAGCTTTGACATCAGCACCTAGTTTCTTAAAAATGTCTTCCGCGCAAGTTGTTGCTGATCCATAACAAGTATCTAAGATTATTTTCATTCCTTTTAAGTTTTCATTTCCCATAGTATCTATAAGGCCTTTGGTGTAGATATTTAGAAGTGCATCGTTTTTGCTTATTGATTTATTTTTATTAGAAAATAATTTATTGTTATTTGCTCGTTCCATAAAAAGCTCTATTCGAGTTTCGAAATCTTTTTTAATTTTTTCTCCATTTTTATCGAAAATTTTAATACCATTAAATTCAGGGGGATTATGGCTTGCAGAAATCATAACTCCACTACTGAATTTTTCTTTTTTTATTAGAAATGGGATGGCTGGTGTAGGACAGATTCCTAAATATACAAATTCTTTTCCTGCATCATTTAGTCCTCTTGATATAGCCTCAAAAAGAATTTCCCCACTTATTCTTGTATCTCTTCCAATTAATATTGGATTTTTGGTTTTCACTATAAACCCCAAAGCATATCCAACCTTATATGCCAAAGAATATGTTATTTCTTTATTGAACTTCCCCCTAATTCCATCAGTTCCAAATAAAGATTGCATATTATTTTAATAATTTTTAAGTATAAGTATTTTGTATCTTTCACATATACTATCAGTTGAATAAAAGTAAAAAGATTAATCTTCTCTTTATTTACTTTATTTATATAAAATACAAGAAGTTAAAATTAAATAATGCAATCTGGAAATAAAGAATCATTTTTCAATAATTCACAAACGCCTGCACTTATACTATTATTCACAATACTTATATGCTCACTTATTGCTTTCCAAAATAAAATATTTCAACCTAGCTTACTTCTTAAGAAATTTGGAGAATTCTCTATTGACCCTGAAATAGCTTTTACAAACAATAAACCTACTTTTCTTGAATTTTATGCAGAGTGGTGCGAAGTTTGTAAGGAAACGGCCCCTAAGATCTCTGAGCTAAAAGAAGAATATGAAAATGATATTAATTTTGTTTTTTTAAATGTAGATAATCCTAAATGGGAAAAATATATAAGAGATTTTAAGGTTAATGGAATACCACAAGTAAATCTTTTTGATGAAGAAGCTAATTTAGAAGCTACGTTTATTGGGAAACAGCAAGAAAAAACTATAAAAGAATCTTTGAATAATTTAAATCATGATATTCAAGGTAGTTTTCAAATTCAAAAAAATTCGGAATTTTCAATAATTAAAGAAAATAAAAATTATCAGTCATCTGCGAGAAGTCACGGATAATTTTATTTCCAATTCAATGCTTCAGATACAGATGGAAAATATTTAATAAATACTTTTTTACAATCTTCAGCTACTTCCATGTGTTCTTTTTGCGTTCCTTGTTTTGACCTTAATTGTATGTAGTGAATCCAAGACCTACAGGAACCAGTCATATAAATTCTTGTTGGTGTAGCTAATGGCATGATGAATCTAGCGCATTCCTTCGCGATCCCTGCATTCAGCATTTCTTCGTATAAATTTTTTGCTTCTTGAAAATGTTTTGAAATTTTTGCTGAAAATTTGCTTTTAATTTCATCAGTTATATCATCTATACTGTTTTGGCGGTTCTTTTTATCTTGTCTTCTTAACTCTGGAATAGGAATATCATTTCCTAGTAAATTAGTTTCTGCATATCTTTGAGAGAATTCTTGAAATGTAAATGATCTATGTCTAAGAATTTGAGCGGCTATACCCCGGTTAGTCTCAATTTTTAAAGTCATGCATGATTGCTCAAAAACTGACCAGTGTTCATGTTGAATACAATATTTAAGTAATCCAGAAAATTTCTCATTAGATTGATTAGAAGGATTTGAAACTCTGGCTATATGTGCCATGGTTTTTTCGGCATCAGGGGTTAAGGAAATCAGCTCAACTTTACTCATTTTAAATTTTAGCTAAAGTAACTTTTTCTGGTTGATTTTGATATTTACCTTTCCTATCTTCATATGTTGTGGAACAGGGATCCCCCTCAAAAAATAGAAGTTGACAAATGCCTTCATTTGCATAAATTCTACAATCTGCACCTGAACTATTACTAAATTCTAATGTAAGATGCCCTTCCCAGCCTGCCTCCGCAGGGGTTGTATTAACTATTATTCCTAAACGAGCATAAGTACTTTTACCAATACAAATAACAGTAATATTTTCCGGTACTTTCATTTTTTCTAAAGCAACTCCCAAGCCATAAGAATGAGCAGGTAAAATAAAGTATTCACCATCTTTGTCTTTGTGAAGAATAGTTTTTTCTAAATTATCAGGATTAAACTTCTTTGGATTCATAACCGTTCCTGGAACATGTTTAAATATTAAAAACTCTTTAGAGGATAGTCTCAAATCATAGCCATAAGAAGAACATCCATAACTTAAAACTGCGTTTTTTTTCTCGTTAGGATCCAGATGCCTTACCAAATTTGATTGAAAAGGGTTTATCATTCCCTCCGTTGCTTTTTGGTTTATCCAGAGATCATTTTTGAGCATAATTTTTATGAGCGAATTTCTGTAATTTGGTCAGCCATTAATAAGAAGGTTTTCGGAATGGATGTACCTGTAAGGATTACATCTCCAGCAATAAATCGGTTTTCAAGTGTTGAAATCAAATCATCTTTACTAATAATGTTCATTTCTATGGCAAGAAAAATTTCATCAAGGATAATTTGATCATATTCTCCAGATAGTAATTCTTTTTTGCAAAAATCCCATAATTCATTAATGGAATTATTAATTGATTTTTCTATGTTTTTATTATTGGCTATATTTTCTGGTTCATATTGATCATAAGAATTAGATGATCTTATCCAAGTTAGGTTACCGCAAAGCTTTTGGGCATTGATAATACCTTGTTTTACACCTCCCTTCATTAATTGTACTAGAAGTACTTTTCTTCCTAAAGCTGCATTTCTTAGTGAATCTCTGATGATAGATGAATAACTACCTCTATAAGAAGATTGATAAATCTGAATTTGACCGGACTGATTTTCTCTCCTTGATTTAAATTCTTCGTTATTTTTATTTATGTTTATAACTTGATGATTACTTGTTGAATAACTTTTTAATGAACTTAGTGCCATTATTTCAATATACTTTATCTACATTAAGTATAATTTGAATTTAAATACGCTGCATATAGTGTAATTTTACTTAAAAAAGATACTTAGAAAAAAAATATTTTAAATTTTACTTTTCAAAAAAAACATCAGAATTGGAAATTGTTACCGTTGATACAAGATATTTTTATCTGCCTCCTTAAATTTTTTAATATTGAAGATATTTATGTTACCTGCTTCTAGAGGATTCAGCCGGTTACCTACTCAACCGTCAGGACAAAATATTATTAATACCGTTGGGGAACGTTTCCCAATTAATAGAACCTTAATGGAAGTTATAAAGGGCCTTGAAGGTGCTAGCACAGAAATGGTTGAGAGATCTAAAACAATATTTTTTCCTGGAGATCCTGCTGAAAGAGTTTACTTAATAAGAAGAGGAGCCGTTAGATTATCAAGAGTTTACGAATCAGGAGAAGAGATCACTGTTGCATTATTGAGGGAAAATAGCCTCTTTGGCGTTTTATCTCTTTTGACGGGACACAGATCTGATCGTTTTTATCATGCAATAGCTTTCACAAGAGTTGAGATGATTACAGCTCCTGCTAATTCTGTTTTGAGAGCAATTGAAGCAGATGCATCAGTTGGCCTATTACTTTTACAAGGACTTTCAAGTAGGATTCTACAAACAGAAACAATGATAGAAACTCTCACACACAGAGATATGTCATCTCGCTTAGTAAGTTTTTTGATGGTTTTGTGTCGAGATTTTGGAGTAGCTAGTGAAAAAGGCATTACCATAGATTTGAGACTTTCTCATCAAGCTATAGCTGAAGCAATAGGTTCCACAAGAGTTACAATTACAAGATTATTAGGAGATTTGAAGGATTCAGGGTTACTAACTATTGAAAGGAAAAAAATAACAGTTTTTGATCCAATAGCACTTGCAAAAAGATTTAATTAATTATTAATTAATACATTAATTATCTATTATATTATTAATAATTAAATAAAAAAAATATTTTGTCTGGCTGGCTTTTCATTTTCTTTTTATTACTACTTGGAGGTTTGATTTCAACATTAGGTGACTTATTAGGTTCCAAGATTGGTAAAGCTAGATTTAGTGTTTTAAAGTTAAGGCCCAAAAAAACGGCAATATTAATCACAATTTTGACTGGTAGCTTGATAAGCGCTTCATCATTGTTTTTAATGATATTAGTAAATAGGCAGTTGAGAGTAGGACTTTTTAAGTTAGGCGATTTACAGAAAAAACTTCAGGAAAGTAAACAAATTTTGATACCATTAGAAAAAGAGAGAGCAAAACTAGAAAAGAAAATAAAAGCAAAGGAGAGTGAATTTAAACAATTAGAAGGTAATATAATTGCATTAAGGAGTGGAAAATTTGTAATAAGAAGTGGCCAATCTTTAATTATTTCAGAGATTACTTCTTCTAGCCAAGAAGATACTAAATCTCAAATAGAAGAAATTATTATCAATGCAAATAAATACGTTTACAACATAGTGAAACCGAGAGGTAAAGAGGTCCGAAATTTATTGTTGTTAAGAAAAAATCATATTGAGGAGATTCAAAATACCATCTCAAAGGGCGGTAATTGGATCATTAATATAAAATCTGTAAGGAATGTGTTAATCGGGGAAAATTTTGTTTATGCTTTCCCTGAGCTAACTAAAAATAAAGTAATAGTTAAGAAAGGTGAAACAATCACAAAAATTGATTTCAAACAAGAAAACTTTAATAAAAAAGATTTTGGTAATAAGATAAATTTCTTACTTTCTTCTAGTTTAGCTGAAGTTAAAAGAAGAGGTTCACTTACTAATGAAATTAAATTGAGAAGCGATTCAGTAAACGAATTAAGAGACTTCTTAAATAAAAAAGATAAAACTAATTTTGAATTAGAAGCGGTTTCTTTAAGAAATAGTAAGACTATTCAACCTGTACTTGTTGAATTAAACATAAATTATCCAAAATCTTAAATGTCTAGAGTTATCAGTATTGATCCTGGCATATCAAAATGCGGAATAGTCGTAGCTGACATAAGAGAAAAAAAAGTTTATGAAGCAGTAGTTATCAAGAGCAATTTACTTTTTAAATACGTTAAAAACAAATCTAAGAATGAAAAAAATCTTCAATTTCTTATTGGTAACGGAACTAGTAGTACAAATTACATAAAGAATTTGAATCGGATGGTATCTAATTTGATAATCGCTGAAGAAAAAAATTCAACTTATAGAGCAAAGCAAAGATACTTTGAAATTTTCCCTGTATTTGGAATAAAGTGTTTTTTACCAAGAGAAATATTTATTTTGAATAAAAATTTAGATGCATTAGCAGCATTAATTATTATGGAGGATTACTTCCAAATGGAATTTGAATTTAACAAAAAAATTGATACTAAAACTTGGCTGAAATAGTAAATCTATATTCATTTCCACTTTCGAGCTCATAATCTTTCTTTAAAAGGAATCTCAATAATGCGTCTTCGATTAATGCTCTTCCCAAAGGTGGATTTACAAATAAGGTGCCTTTACCAAATGACCATATAAATTGCCATTTAAAATCGCTTGCTTCCACAACTCCTTTTAATTCTTTTTTAAGGAAACAATACTCCTTTATACTCACATAAGCTATTGTTTCAGGTTTTGCTTTCATTTATTAATTCTTTTCTGAATGGAAAGAATTTAGTTCACCAATAATATAATCTTCATTTTTGTTATCTAATTCTTCTAGTGATCCTATTACATGATGATAAACTTTTTCTAAAGTAATATTCTCCTGGGAAGATATATTTCCTAAGACATGCGAAATAGTATTGAAGTTTTTGTTTTTTGAATTAAAAGGAGGCGAACCTATACCAATTTTTATTCTATTGAAATTGTCAGTATTTAATTTATTTATTATATCTTTAAGACCATTATGTCCTCCAGAACTCCCTTTTTTTCTAAATCTAATTTTACCTAGAGGTAGATCTATATCGTCTACTATTATGAAAAGCTGATCCAGATTGATTTTATACCAATCTACTATTGCCTTTACAGCATCTCCACTATTATTCATATATGTATCAGGCATAAATAATCTAAAAATAGAGTTATTTATTTTGAATTCTGTATACTTACTTTTAAACTTATTTTTTAAAATAAACTTGGCATTATATTTTTTTGAAAAAATTTCTAGTAGTAGGAATCCTATATTATGCCGATTTTTGATATATTCTTTCCCGGGATTACCTAACCCAACTATAAATATCTCATTATGATTCATAATTTAAATTTTATATCTAAATTTTTAAAATATAATTTTCAAATTATAGATATAGAAACTCAGAAAAAGATCACCAATGTGTTTGTAAACACAAATTATTTGAGTTGTTAACTAATAGAACTAAAATATTAGAATGTTTAAAAATTTCTTATACAGTAAAATAGATTTTTTTAAAAATTGGATATATCTAATTACCATTCCAATCCACTGAGAAACCTTGAAGGAGTAGTGATTGATTATAAATTTGTAGAAGGATAACTAGGAAAACTAATAAAAGTAAACCTATGACAGTCATAATAGGAACAGCTCCCCATCCTGGGACAACTTTTCCTTGCCCTGAGTTTCCAATAGCCTTCAAAAGAGTTCCTAATGCAGTTTTTTGGCCCATAGTAATTTCTCTAAATCAAATATATTTCGTTATTGTATAAGAACTAATACATAAATTGTTAACAAACTAACCAAAATTGATGCAAACTTTATCATCCGCACCAGATCCGGCTGTTTCTGTAGCAGTTACAATCCTTTCTTTACTATTAGCTTTAACAGGCTTCGGTCTATGGACAGCATTTGGTCCTAAGGCGGCAAAGCTTACTGATCCTTGGGATGATCATGATGATTAATTTTTCATTTGATATTAATTTAGGTTTATAAAGTATTTCAAAATTTTCCAAAAATACAAAAAGTAAACCTTTTATCATAAATTAAATATAAATTTAATAGGATGTAATCCTGTTAGCACACAAAATACTATGCTTGCTCTTAAAATTTCTGTTTACACAATTGTTTTTTTCTTTGTTGGAATATTTTTATTTGGATTTCTTGCAAGTGATCCTACAAGAACCCCAAATAGAAAAGATTTAGAAAGTCCTCAAGATTAATTTTTGTATTTATAAGCTGTTCAGTATTTTGAATATCAAAAATTTTATAAAATTTATATCTCTTTTTTGTGCATTAATAAACTTTACCCCTTCAGGACAAGCAATAGAACTTATCTCAGATGAGGAAAAGAAAAATCTAAACAAGAATATTGCTCTTGATAAGCAATTTTATGAAAAAAAAGTTCCAAAACCAATTTCATACGAAAAATATAAAAATAACTCTATAAGAAACTCAAGAAGTAAAGACAGTGAAACAGTAATAATAAATCCTCCATCCCTCTTAGCAAATTTTACTGACAATAAAAAAGAGTTAGAAATTCAATCGGAGATACAATCTGAAGAAAATAATATTTTAAATGCAGAGGGTAATGTAATTGTTTCTTATAAAGGAAATATTCTGAAAGCGGATAGTCTGATTTACGATAAAACCAAAAAGATAATAATTGCCAATGGAAATATTACTTTAAATATTGGGGAACAAATATTCAAAATGGTTAGCTTAGAATATGATTTCAATAATAAAAAAGGGTATTTGTTAGATGTAAAAGGATTAATTAAGGCAGATAAACTTATTGAGGATTTATTTTCTAATTTTGAAAATTTGGATATTAAAAAAAGTGAAATTTTAAAAGAGATCAAAAAAGATAAAGTTCGCTTTACACCAAATAGTCTTGAGAATTGGGTATTTTTTACAGATAAGATACTAATTGATGGAAATAAATGGACTAGCGTCAAAACTACATTTACTAATGATTTGCTTGAATTAAAGCAAGTTAAGATTCAGGTTAATTCACTTGTAGCAGTCGCAAGAAAAGAAGAATTGAGGTTTAAATCTTCTGTAAACTTTTTGATTTTAGATGAAAAAATCAATATTCCCTTTTGGTTTGGAGATAGAACTTTAACTAAAGAAATTAAGTATGAAAGTAGATGGAAAATTGGATTTGATAATATTGATAAAGATGGACTTTATATTGGGAGACAACTCAAGTCAATAAATATATTTGATGATTTTACTCTTGATATAGAACCACAATTTTTAATTCAACGATCTTTTCAAGGTAATACAAAAAGTTTTGTGAATAAGGGAGATTCGATAACTGGAGACAAAGTTAGAAGAAATGCATCTTTAAAAGATTATTTTGCTTTAAATACTCAAATTAAGGGTCAAATTAACAAATGGGATTTAGAAATAGATCAGGAGAATAATTCTTTAGATCCTGAAAAATTTTCAGATGCTTTAAGATTAAAAACTAATTTAAGTAAGGATATTACTTTTTTAAATTCAAAATGGAATAAAAGCTTTTATGGCGTCTATAGAGATAGAGTTTGGAATGGTTCAATGGGTGAAACTGAAATTTATGCAGGGTATGGTTCTAAATTAGAAAAACAAAATTTTTGGGTACTTAATGGAATTAGTAATACTGAGGTATTTTCTTTAGGTTTGGCACATTTCAAAGGAGAAGCCTTAAATAGTAAAAATTTGGATAAAACCACAAAAGCTAATTTCTTTTATTCGTTAGAAAATAATTTTCCTATTACTGTTGATGAATCTTCAAATATATTTGTTGATAGTACATATAATTATATTCCAAAGCCAATCAAGAAAGGACTTAGCTTTAATACAAAATTAGAATTATCATATTCTTATTATGGTTCTGGAAATAATCAAAAGTACTTGGGTTTAGGTGCTGGACCAGAATTTGTATTTGGTGATTTCAAAAAAAAATCTTTTGACTATACAAGGATTAGTTTTTTACCTTTTTACAAAATAAAAAGTGGAGATAGTTTGTTTAAATTTGACCAGGTTTATGATAAGTTCACCTTAGATATTGCTTTTGACCAACAGTTATTTGGGCCTCTTATTTTAAGAAATACTGCAACTTTAAAAGTATCTCGAGCAAAAGATTATGTTGATTTCATAAATTCTAAAATTTCAATAAATTGGAAAAAAAGATCCTATGAATTTGGAATCTTTTATCAACCTCATAATGAAGCTGGGGGCATTTCTTTTTCTTTATTTGGCTTTGAATAGATATTAGATACTAGAATTAAATTTTATGTAAGGTAAATCATTTAATTTCTTTTCAATCAAATCATTATTTTCAATTAATTTTGAAGTGGTATCCCATTCACCAGATAAAAACATTTTTCTTGAAGTTTTTTTTATTTCCAGATTAAACTTTAAATCTCTTGACGATGCTGTTGATTTGAAAAGATCAATCTCAAAAAATAAATCTTTATTTTCTAAATGCTTTTGGATAATTGTTATTGATTTCTTAGAAAGTGTAAAACATGGAATGCCAATGGCAATACAGTTACTATAAAAAATATCTGCGAAACTTTCTCCAATAATTGCTTTAATTCCCCATCTCATTAATGCTTGTGGAGCATGTTCTCTGCTTGAACCACATCCAAAATTGCAATTAACAATAAGTATCGAGGCGTCCTTATTATCATCCAAATCAAATGGGTGGTCTCCTTTTAAAGCTTTGCGATCATCATCAAAGACAAATTGGCCTAAAGAATCAAAATTAATACATTTTAAAAAACGAGCGGGAATGATTCTGTCAGTATCAATATCATCTCCAATTAATGAAATACATTTACCATTTATTTTGGAAAAACCTCCTGAAGGAGGTTTGAATTGATTGTTCATTTTCTAAGAAAATCCCTAACATCAGTTACTTTCCCTTTTATAGCTGCGACAGCTACCATTGCAGGGCTCATTAAGAGTGTTCTACCATTTGGAGATCCTTGTCTCCCTTTGAAATTTCTATTACTAGAACTTGCACTTACTTGATTACCAATTAATTTGTCCGAATTCATAGCTAAACACATTGAACATCCTGGCTCTCTCCACTGAAAACCAGCATTCATAAATACCTTATCAAGTCCCTCCTCTTTTGCTTCTTTTGCAACCCTCTCAGATCCTGGAACTACAAAAGCTTTAATATGTTTTGCTATTTTATGATTTTTTAATACTTGAGCGGCAACTCTAAGGTCACTAATTCTTCCATTTGTACAACTACCAATAAAACATACATCTATAGGTATATCTTTAATTGGTTGTCCAGGCTTGAAACCCATATACTCGTATGCTTCACCCGCGATAAACTGATCGTTTGGGTCTATTTCTTCTAATGTAGGTATTTTTTGATTAACTCCAATACTTTGACCTGGAGTAATTCCCCAGGTAACTGTAGGCTCTACTTTTGCGGCATCTATTTTTACAACATCATCATAAATTGAATTCTCATCGCTTTGTAATGATTCCCACCACTTGATAGCCTTATCCCAATTTTTATTGGGAGGCGAGCATAGTTTACCCTTTATGTAACTAAAGGTTTTTTCATCGGGATTTATATAACCGCATCTTGCTCCTCCTTCAATTGACATATTGCATATAGTCATCCTCTCTTCCATTGATAGTGCACTTATAGCTGGGCCAGCAAATTCGTAGGCATAACCTACTCCTGCTTTTACTCCAAGATAATTTATTATATGTAGTACTAAATCTTTCGCATAAGTTCCGTTAGATAATTTATTTTCACACCAAATTTGCCTAACTTTGAGTTTATTCATAGCTATTGTTTGACTTGCAAGAATATCTCTTACTTGACTAGTGCCAATGCCAAAAGCAATTGAGCCAAATGCTCCATGAGTTGATGTATGAGAATCTCCACAAGCTATAGTCATGCCGGGCTGTGTTAATCCCAGTTCTGGGGCAACTACATGTACAATTCCTTGCTTACCACTACCAATATTGAAAAATTTAATTTTATTGTCGAAACAATTCTTTTCTAGAGTATCAATCATTTGTTCTGCCAAATTATCTTGAAAAGGTCTGCTTTGATTATCTGTTGGCACGATATGATCAACTGTTGCAACAGTTCTACTAGGAAACTTCACCTTTAAATTTTTATCTTTTAAAGCTCCGAATGCTTGTGGGCTAGTAACTTCATGAATAAGGTGTAGCCCGATAAATATTTGATCCGTGCCACCTGGAAGATTTGCAACTTTGTGTAATTCCCACACTTTATCAAATAAGGTATTTTGACTCAATTTGAAAAAAAAGTTAATTACTATTAGATAATAAGATTAATCTAAGACTGTTTAAACACACATTTACACTTAGTCTTTGAATTTCAACTCTATTTCTAGTTGAGCTAAATATTTTTTTGATATTAGTTATTTGATGATTTGGTCCAGCAATTGATATATAAACCAATCCAACTGGTTTTTCTTTACAACCTCCATTGGGACCCGCAATTCCACTAATTGCGATAGACCAATCAGATTTTAGTTTCTCTCTTACATTAATTGCCATTGATTTAGCAACCTCTTTGGAGACAGCGCCATATTTTTTTAGGTGATCTTCTTGAATATTTAGTAATGATATTTTAACTGAATTACTGTAGGAAATAATACTACCTTTAAAAACTTTAGATGAGCCTGATATTGATGTCATTGATGAAGATAGTAAACCACCTGTACAGGATTCAGCAAAAACAATAGTTTCGTTTCTCTTTTCTAATTCTTTTATTAAAACGCTAGGAAGAGTATCATGATTTTCTCCAAAAATAAATTTTGGAAACTCTTTTTTTAATTTTTCTTTTACAGGTTTAATTAAATTATTTGCTTCTACTTCACTTTTCGCTTTTGCTGTGATTCTGATTTTAACCTCTCCTAAGTTTGCATATGGAGCAACAGTTGGGTTTTTAAGATTTAGAAGATCATTAATCTTTTCCGCAACGCTGGATTCTCCAATTCCTGAGAATTTAAGAGTATTTGAAAAGAACGAATAACCATCAGAAAATTTGTTCGTAATAAATTTAAATGCAGTCTCTTCCCACATAGCTTTCATTTCACTTGGTACACCTGGGAAAGTGAGAATGGTAAATCCTTTTATTGGTTCCCATATCATTCCTGGTGCAGTGCCCCTAGGGTTATTAATTATTTGTGCATTTTTCGGGAAGTAACATTGTTTACGTAAGCTTGAAGAATTTTTCTGCAGATTTGAGTTTGACATTTTTTGTTTAATTTCATCCCATAAATGAGACCTTTCAAAAAGAGATTCATTAAATGATTTGGCTATTGCTTCAGTAGTTAAGTCATCTGGTGTAGGTCCCAAGCCACCCGTTGTAATAAGAAGATTACTTCTTGTCGATATTTCTTGAATTACTTTTATGATTCGATCATTGTTATCTCCTACTGTTGATTGTCTAAAGTGATATAGGCCTATTTGAGATAACTGCTCAGAAATCCATTGAGCGTTTGTATTTACAATATTCCCTAAAAGTAGCTCTGTTCCGATAGAAAGAATTTCAACTCCCTTGGAATTTGGAGTCATTTAATTGATGCTTCAAGTTTGCCTTCATAAAGAGGAAAACGATTACATAAGGTCAATACTCTTTCTTTGCATTTATTTTCTATGAGTGAATCATCTGGGTAAAGCAATCTATCAGCGATAATTTCTCCAACTTCAGTAAATGCATTCTCATTAAAGCCTCTAGTAGTTAAAGCAGCAGTACCTAATCTTAGCCCGCTGGTTACAAAAGGTGATTCAGGGTCAAATGGAACAGTATTTTTATTTGCAGTGATATTAACTTCACTCACTAGCAAGTCAGCAATTTTACCAGTCATATTGATACTTCTTAAATCGAGTAAAACAATATGATTATCAGTGCCTCCACTAACGATATTAATACCTCTATTTATTAAGGTTGAAGCTAGAACTTTGGCATTTTTTATTACTTGTCGGGAATAATTAACAAAATCTGGCTGTAAGGCTTCCAAAAATGCAACTGCTTTAGCGGCAATAATATGTTCTAGGGGTCCACCCTGAGTTCCTGGGAAAACAGATTTATCAAATTTCTTTCCAAATTCTGCATTTTTACACAAGATAAGTCCACCTCTAGGCCCTCTTAATGTTTTATGAGTAGTTGTAGTTACTACATCACAATAAGGGATTGGATTTGGATGAAGTTTACTTGCTACAAGACCTGCGATATGTGCAATATCAGCCATTAAGAATGCACCAACTTCATCTGCAATTTTTCTGAATGATTCAAAATCGATTGTTCTTGGATAAGCGGAATATCCGCATATGATCAATTTTGGTTTTGTTTCTAGTGCTATCTCTCTTATTTCATCAAAATTTAATTCACTAGTTTCTTTATTTACACCATAGTGAACTGCATTGAACCACTTACCACTCATATTTACTGGAGATCCATGAGTTAGGTGTCCACCATGAGATAAATCCATACCCATGATTGTGTCGCCAGGTTTAAGTAAACTTAGGAAAACAGCAGCATTTGCCTGTGCTCCACTATGGGGTTGCACATTAGCCCAATTTGCATTAAATAATTTTTTCGCTCTCTGAATAGCTAATTCTTCGATTTCATCAACAAATTCACATCCTCCATAATATCTTTTTTGAGGTAATCCCTCTGCGTATTTATTTGTAAGGACGGATCCTTGAGCCTGCATGACGGCAATTGATGCAAAATTTTCGCTTGCTATTAACTCAAGATGAGTTTCCTGTCTATTTTTTTCAGAGTTAATATAATTGGATATTACTGGATCACTTTCTTTAAGATTTTTAAGGATATTCATTGAATTTGATAAGTAATACTCATAATATAGACGATATTTTTTAGAAAAATATAAAAAGAATATTTCATAATTTAAAACGCGCCTGGAGAGATTCGAACTCCCGACACCCTGATCCGTAGTCAGGTGCTCTAATCCACTGAGCTACAGGCGCATAATTATGTAATATCTCTGTTTCAGGGTCTCTTAGTCAACTAGATTTCAGGTAAAATATCTATTATTAACAATCAAACTATTAATATGCCTATAAAGTGGTACGGAAATGGTGATTTAGAAGATCCCATCTATAAACATTTTTCTCGAATAGTAAATTTTGTTATTCACTGCATGATATTTACTGCAATTGTAAGTGGCACTTGGCTTTATAAAGAAATTAAATATGAAATCGCTTTTTTTAATAATTTTGCAATTTTCTGGTCAATTCTTTTGGCCTCTCATTTACTTTTTGTAATTATAAAAAAACCTAAAGATACATCAAAACAATCAACTTAATTTAATTTCTAATTTATGGACTCTCAGATACGAATAAGTGATCTAGAAAATATCATTTCAGAAAAGGTTTTTATAAAAATTGAAAAGTGGAATTTATATCTTGGAGATGCTGGCCTAGCTAGACATCTTGCTATTGAATGTATCAGCAATAAAGATCAAGGCCCATCGGAGGCTGCAAAAATAAGTTTGAAAGCGATAAATGTAAAAGTAGGTGATGGTGTTAATAGTATTCCACTTATTAATTTAATCACTACCTCACAAATTCTAGAATTAGAGGAGATTTTGGAAAGTTTCTTTGAAAACTAAATTTTTTTAAAAACTTTAAATCTATTTACTTTAAAGCATTTTGTAAGTAAAAAATAGATTACAAAAAAAGCTAGAGATCCAAATATTAATAATAAAAATTCTCCTAGATTTGAATTGAAGTTATTTGTAGTTTTGAGAATAGTCAAACAAAGTGTGCTATCAAAAAATGCCGCTAATGACATGAGGATAATTTTCCTTAATAAATCTAAGTTAGGCAAATGGATATTTTCATTTCTCAGATTAAAAGCAAGCAAAATACAAGTTATAAAGTTGACTATTACTGAAGATAAAATTATTCCTACAACTCCAAAATTATATGGTGAAAGATTCCCAAAATTTTTAATTGGGGCACCAATTAATAACCAATCAAAAAAAATATTTAGTAATATCCCTGCAAGTGAAGACTTAAAAGGGAAGTTTGTTTTTTCTATTGAATAGTAAGTTCTTACTAATAAATCTCTATAAAGATAAAAAGGTATGCCAACTGCATAAGCAATTAATATATTTTTTACTTTTAAAGCCGCCGAATAATCAAAAGATCCCCTTTGAAAAACTAATTGTACTATTTGATTATTAAAGGTTATGAAAAATCCCGTTAAAAAAATAGTTGTCAAGAAACAGTAATCTATTCCAGAGATCAATTTTTTTTGGAGGCCTCTATTGTCTTTATCACTTCTCAATTTTGAGAATTTTGGAAGTAATGGCAAAATCAAAGAGTTAGATAATATGCCTAAAGGGGCTTGGATCAGAAAGTTTCCGTAAGCTAGTCCCGATGCTGCTCCTTGAAAACTTGAAGCGAAAAACATATCTATAAAAACATTAATTTGACTGAGACCTGATGATATAGATGCTGGAATAATTAGTTTGAAAATCCTCCGCTCATTATCATTAAATAATTGGAAGTTTGACTCTAACCTCAAGAGACCGATTTTATTTATTTCCGAAATTTGAACAACAAACTGAATTAAAGTTCCTGTCAAAGTTGCAAAAGCTAGTAATCCCGAATAACTAAAGAAATGAGAATATGCATTTTCTTGGTTAAAAATCCAACTTAATAAAATAAAAAAAATAGTAGTTAGGCTTGTTATTGCTGGACTTATACTTGATAAAAAGAATTTTCTTTGGGCATTTAAGGCGCCAAAGCTTAAACCTATGAAGCCAGATAATGGGATACAGGGTGTAAGTATTTTTAATTGGGAAGTGGCAATAGATTTAGCTTCGTAACTTAAATTGGGGGCTAATAATTCAATTAATAAACTGGAATTAAAGTAAATCAATATAGCTAAACCAATTAATAATATTGAAAGTTTTATGCTTACTTGAGTTAATACAATCCCTCCATTTTTTTTATTAAGGGGAGTTAGAACTGCAACGACTGCGTTATGTAAGGGACCATTAATCCCTCCAATGATTATTAGCAAAAAACCAGGGATTATATAGGCATAATTAAATGCGTCGTATGTTACCCCAACTCCAAAAGCAGCAGCTATAAATATTTGTCTTATACATCCAGCTAATTTACTAAGACTAGTACCAAACGAAATTGAAAAAACATTATTTTTTAAAAATGAATCCATTTGGATTTGTCTAAATTTTTCAAGAAGTATAAGTTTCAATTATATTTGATTTTTAACTAAAGACATATTTATGAATGATCGGATAATTGAATTTGATCCATTAATTGAAGGGGTTTTAATTAAGAGGTATAAAAGGTTTCTTGCAGATATAAAATTAGAGAGTGGGGAGGTAGTAACTGCTCATTGTGCTAATACAGGCCCAATGAAGGGACTTTTGAGTGAGGGAGCAAAAGTAAGAATAAGTGTTTCCCCTTCTCCAAAAAGAAAATTACCTTTTACTTGGGAACAGATATGTGTTTTAGATGCAAATAATGAGGAAGTTTGGGTTGGAATTAATACTTTATTTGCAAATAAGTTAATCAAAAAGGTCATTGAGAAAAATTTGCTAAATCAAATAATAGGAGAAATAGAGACAATTAAATCTGAAGTACCTTATGGAAAAGATAAAAAAAGCAGAATTGACTTTTTTTTAACTCCAAAATCTTCAAATCCTGATAATCGTAACATTTATATAGAGGTAAAAAATACTACTTGGATTACAAAAAATATTGCCCTATTCCCTGACACTGTAACGAAAAGAGGGCAAAAACACCTCTTAGAATTAAAAGAACTAATTCCTGAAAGTAAAAGTGTTTTAGTGCTTTGTATTACCCGGCAAGATGCCGATTTTTTTGCACCTGGAGATAAAGCAGATCCCTTGTACGGCAAGCTCTTTAGAGAATCTTTGAGGGCAGGTATGATAACTATTCCTTGTTCATTTATTTTTCATAAAGATCATGTGTCATGGAATGGTATTAAACCTTATAAGATAAATAAACAAACTTGAAATTTCGAAACGCTAAAATTAAATTTTTAAATTTAACAAATAATTTTTGAGGTGCAAGTATAAAAATGGTATAAACAACTACTAGACAGCGTTAAGTTTTTTGAATAAATTTAAATTTGAAAGGAAACAGCAACCGCTGTTTTTTTGCAGACTAATTTTTTATTTATGACCACTGCTTTGCAAACGCCTCAAAGGCGCTCTAGGTCCAAACTCCAAGATGCAAGTCTTGTTAATGGACCTATGCTCCTTTTGAGGAGTATTCGTGGATTCAGTTCAAACCGCTCTATGTTGTGGCTTGCAACTGTCCCTTTAGCTTTGTTTGGTTTAGGTATTTTTAATCTTTCAGCTCATGCAGCTGATTTACCTGAGTTGAATGCAGCTTTTCTTGCTAACAATCTATGGCTTTTGATCGCTACTATTTTAGTGATCTTCATGAACGCTGGTTTCGCTATGGTTGAAGCAGGAATGTGCCGTTCTAAGAACGCTGTTAACATTCTTGCTAAAAACCTCTTTGTATTTGCTCTAGCTGTAACTTCTTATTGGTTTATTGGCTATTCATTAATGTACGGAGGAAGTGTTGCTGACGGGTGGCTTTATTTTGGCGGCTTATTTTTTGATCCAACAGTTACCGCAGATATGGTTACTGATGCTGGATTAGTCCCAACAGTTGATTTCTTGTTCCAGTCTGCATTCGCAGGAACTGCAGCAACTATCGTTTCCGGTCTTGTTGCTGAAAGAGTTAAATTTGGAGAATTTGTTGTTTTTGCGATTGTATTAACTGCATTTATTTATCCAATTGCTGGTAGCTGGAAATGGAATGGTGGTTGGCTCGATTCTTTAGGTTTTGTAGACTTTGCTGGCTCTTCAATTGTTCACTCAGTTGGAGCATGGGCAGGTCTTGTAGGAGCTATGCTTCTTGGACCAAGAATTGGTAAATACACTGATGGTAAACCACAAGCGATGCCTGGCCATAATATGGCTATTGCCACGTTAGGTGCTTTGGTTCTATGGATAGGTTGGTATGGATTTAATCCTGGTTCTCAACTAGTCATGGATCAATGGGTCCCATATGTTGCTGTAACAACTACTCTTGCAGCAGCAGCAGGCGCTATTGGAGCAACTATTGTTTCTACTTTAACTTCAGGAAAGCCTGATCTTACAATGATCATTAACGGTATTCTTGCTGGTTTGGTTAGTATTACCGCAGGTTGTGGTGATATGACTCTTGCAGGAGCTTGGTTCGCTGGACTAGTTGGCGGAATAATCGTTGTATTCTCTGTTGCAGCACTTGATGCAGCCGAAATTGATGATCCTGTTGGTGCATTCTCTGTTCACGGAGTCTGCGGTGTATGGGGTACTCTTGTTATTGGTCTTTGGGGAACTGCAGTTCAAGGAGATGGAGCAGGCATGGGATTGTTCAATGGAGGTGGTATTAATCTACTACTTGTTCAAGCTCTTGGTGCAGCAGCTTATGCTATCTGGACACTTGTTACTTGCTGGATCGCTTGGTCTGTTATCGGAGGATTATTCGGAGGAATTCGTGTATCTGAAGAAGAAGAGACTCAAGGTTTAGATATTGGAGAGCATGGAATGGAGGCATATCCAGACTTTGCATCTGCTAAATAATAAACTAGATCAAAATAAAACAAAGAAACTTGACTTTTGTCAGGTTTCTTTTTTTTTCGCAAAAAATTAATTTAAAATGATGTAATATTAAAATTATGGATACCCAAGCAGTAAAACACAAAATACAACATTCGGGAAGATATAACCGTAAGGGTTTTGAATCTCCTACTAAACGTGCTAAGGCTTTAGGGGAATCATATCAAAGTGACTTAATAGCATCGATAAGAGAAAATGATTTTACTTTTGAAAAAGGCAGGTTAAAAATAAAACTCGCTAAATCTTTTGGTTTTTGTTGGGGAGTTGAAAGAGCAGTTGCAATGGCCTATGAAACTAGAAGACATTATCCTAATGAAGTTATTTGGATGACGAATGAAATTATTCATAATCCTTCAGTTAATAATCATCTCAGCAGAATGAATGTAAAAATAATTTCTGCAAAAAATGGAATAAAGGATTTCTCCTCAGTATCAACCGGGGATGTTGTAATTCTTCCTGCTTTTGGAGCAACAGTTCAAGAGATGCAATTACTGCATGAAAAAGAATGCCAGATAATTGATACTACTTGCCCTTGGGTTTCTAAAGTTTGGCATACTGTTGAGAAGCATAAAAAGCACACTTTTACTTCTATTATTCATGGTAAATATAAACATGAAGAAACTCTTGCTACCAGATCATTTGCAGGAAATTACTTAGTAGTTTCTGATTTAAGAGAGGCTGAATATGTATCTGATTACATCAAAGGAAATGGTGATAAAAAGAAATTCATTAATAAGTTTGCAAAAGCTTGTTCAAATGGATTTGATCCAGATATTCATCTTGAAAGAATTGGAGTTGCGAATCAAACAACAATGCTCAAAAGTGAAACTGAGGAAATTGGGAAATTTTTTGAAAAAACTATGATAGCTAAATATGGCCCGGCAAATATTAATGATCATTTTTTAGCTTTTAATACTATTTGTGATGCTACAGAGGAAAGACAAGATGCAATGTTTTCTTTAGTTAATGAAGATCTGGATATTCTTGTAGTAATTGGAGGATTTAATTCTTCAAATACTACTCATTTGCAGGAAATCGCAATAACTAATAACATTGAATCATTCCATATTGATATATCAGATAGAATTTCAGTTGAGAATAATTCTATTTGTCATAAACCTCTTCAATCTGAATTAATTTTGAAGAAGAATTTTATTCCAGACGGTAAAGTTAAGGTTGGTATCACCTCCGGAGCATCTACTCCTGATAAAATAGTTGCAGATGTTATCGAAAAATTAGTTGCTATTACAAAATAAATATTAATTTTTCTGCTCAATTTTTAACTTTATCCAGTTTATATTTTAAAACTATCTAAGCTATTGTTTAGAATAATTAAAATTAATTGATGTATGGAAGACAGTAAACAATCTAATCAAGATCAAACAGCAAAAATGAATGCTTCTAAGGCTCCTCAAAAAGTTGAGGTTGTTGTAGCAAATACTTCGACAAATTCGGAAGTAAATATCTTAGGAGAATTATCAATTTTTATTTTAAGGATCGGCTTTAGTATATTGATGATTCATCATGGTCTAGAAAAACTTCAGGATCCTCAAGGATTCGCAGAATTTGTTGTGGGTAAATATTTCCCTTTTTTACCTGGAGATCCAGTAATTTGGACCTTTGGAGCTGCTATCACTCAATTAGTATGCCCATTGGGATTGGCTTTAGGAGTTTTTGCAAGGCTTTGTTCACTTGGTCTATTCTCTACGATGGCATTCGCTGTTTATTTTCACCTACTAGATACAGGTTTAGAAGGATTTCCACTAGCAGTAGTTGAAGGTCATAATTATGCTTTTGAGCTTTCTTTTATATACGGAGCTATTTCTCTTTATTTTTTATGTGCAGGTCCTGGAAGGTTAGCGTTACTTCGTAAGACTAACAAAATAACTTATTATCCAAAGACAAATTAACTTAATGTAGAAAATGTCTCTTTTTGGTGAATATCATGGAAATTCCTTTTGAATTACAAATATTAATACTTTCTTCATCCCTTATACTCCCTCCGGGCTGAATAATAGACTTTATTCCATAGCTATCGGCAAGTTCTACTGTATCGGCGAACGGAAAAAATCCATCACTTGCTAAAACCCCTCCAACACTAAACTCTTTAGCTGCTTCTAAAGCTATTTTTGCAGCCCCAACCCTATTCATTTGCCCAGCTCCTATTCCAAGAGTTTGTTGATCTTTTGCAATAACAATGGCGTTGGATTTAACATGTTTACAAATTTTCCAAGCAAAATTTAAATCTAAAGATTCTTTTGCATTCGGTAAATTTTTAGTTACCGAAATCCAAGAATCTTCATTATTTTCCTTATTGTCAGAGTCTTGTATTAGTAGGCCGCCCATAATTGATTTTGTACAAGTTTGTTTCTTTTTTGGAATTTGATCTTTTGAAAACTTTAAAATTCTTAAATTCTTTTTGATTTTTAAAATTTCTAAAGCCTCTGGATCAAAAGATGGAGCTACTATACATTCTAAGAAAATATCTTTGAGGTTAATTGCAGTTTCACTATCCACATTGGAATTAAAAGCAACTATTCCTCCAAATGCACTAACTGAGTCACATGCCAAAGCATTTAAAAATGCTTGTGAGGCTGAATTACCAGTAGAGGCACCACAAGGATTATTGTGTTTCAAAATAACAGATGTAACCCTTTCTGTTGTAAGTTCATCTTTTTCTTCATAGCCAAATTCTAAAACTGTTGAAAGTGCAGACTCAAGATCCAATAAATTATTATAACTAAGTTCTTTCCCTTGTAACTGTTCTGCTGAGTTCCATCCAATATTATTTAAACCATACCAAAAAGCTTTTTGATGAGGATTTTCCCCATATCGTAAGGTTTTAATTAGTGGATAAGATTCAATATATTTGTTAGATTGTAAACCTTTTGCTTTTTTTATCCAATTAGATATCGCAGTGTCATAGTCAGCTGTATGTTGAAAAGCTTCAAGGGCTAATTTTGCTTTATATGATTCTGTTAACTCCCCTTTTTTACTTTCTTCAAGAAATTCTTGATATTGACTAGGATCGACTAAAACGGAAACGTCCTTATGATTTTTAGCTGCAGAACGAATCATTGATGGTCCTCCGATATCAATATTTTCAATAGCATCTTCCCATTTAGATCCCTTTTCAACAGTTTTCTTAAAAGGATATAAATTTACAACTACTAAATCAATTAGTTCAAGATCGTAAGCTTCTATATCTTTTTTATGTTCCTGGTCTTTTCTTTTAGCTAATATTCCTCCGTGGATTTTCGGATGTAAAGTTTTAACTCTTCCTCCAAGGATTTCTGGAGAATTAGTAAAATCTGTGACTTTAATAACTGGAATTTTTGCCTCTATTAGATGTTTAGCAGTGCCTCCACTTGATAGAATTTTATAATTAAATTTTTCTACCAATTCTGTACAAAATGGGATTATATTTTTTTTATCAGAGACACTTACCAGGGCTAATGGTGACATTATTGAAAAGTTTACTTACTTAAGAATATAAACATGAAATATGATATTAATCATGAATTTGTCTCGATTAGCTCTCAAACCGCAACCCATAGAATAATTTTGCTACATGGTTGGGGAGCCGACGCAGATGACCTTTTAGCACTTGGAAAGGAGATTAAAGAAAAAATAAATCTTGATTTTGAGGTAATTTCTTTGAGGGCTCCTGCATTACATCCAAGTGGTCAGGGAAGACAGTGGTATGGATTATACCCACATGATTGGAAAGGGGCTGAGGTTGAAGTAAATAAACTTTTAGATACATTAAAAAAATTTGATACTGATCAGATTTCAATTGAAAAAACAATTTTGTTGGGTTTTTCGCAGGGGGCAGCTATGGCAATTGATGCAGGATTTAAATTAAATTTAGGACTTATTGTTGCTTGCAGTGGTTATCCTCATCCAAACTGGGCTCCAGGAGAAAAATGCCCTCCATTAATTGTTAGTCATGGTTTATTTGATGAAGTGGTTCCTATAGATGCTTCAAGAATTATTCATGAAACGGTAAAAAGTAAGTCTCATGAATTTTGTGAATTAATAGAATTTGATGGATTTCATCAAATTGATTCAAATTTAATTGATTTTATAAGTTCAAATATAAGTGATATTTTTTAAACGAAAGCATATTCGTATTCTTCAATCTCTTCCCAATCATCTGCAGTAAGTTCTAGACCTTCAAATATTTTTTCTTCACCAATTCCCTCAACTACTACTTTAAGTGATGGGAATAGGAAATGATTTTCTTCAGCATATTGGGCGCTAAATAAACCTTTCTCACCCCAAAAAAACCTATCAGTGGTATGTTCATTTCTTCGAACATTGAAAACTGAAGGGGCAGACAATGCATTTTCGGCTATAAATCTTCTTGCAGCTGTAACTGGTTTATGTTTGCCGGTTTCGATATGATAAATAGGTACATGGGCCATTACTCTTTGGCCAGCCAACCTTCTTCTGCTGATTCTTTTTCTCTTTTTTGACATTGATTGGTACTCCTGGAATTATTAATGAGATTAGTCTTATTTATTTTTACTAATCTTAATATCTGTGATTTTGAATTCACTTAAATTACATAGAGGACCCATCAACCTCTCATGTAGCTTAAAATATGATCAAGTGTTCATATTTAAGGCTGGCTAAAGTCAGACCTCTTTATATATCTTAATACTTTTTTCATATTTTACAAGTCCTTTTTCAAATTTTTTTTTAAAAATTTCACTCATTATGAAGCTCTCAAAAAAATTTGAAGAATTAATCATAAAACAGTTAGAGAGTTTTGGTTGCTCAATGGGAGTTACTCATTTAGTTATGTATCTTGCTTCAGCTAAGCAAGGAACCAAAGCATCTTTTGAAATGATTGGTCAATGGCCACAAATTGATAGGCTTTTAATATCATTAGAAGATGATCCTTCATTAAAAGTTTCTTCTCCTAATAGAAGATGGTATCCTCTTCAAGAAAACGATATCTTACTTGGTGTCCTCAGGGTAGAAACTGATTTGAAAGGGGGGAATTGGCCATTATCTCTTGACTCTAGATTAAAAGCACTTTCATTATCTTTAGCTAAATGCGTGTCTATCGAATTAGAACGTCAAAATAAAAATGAAGAAATCAATTATTTAAAAAAT
Organism: Prochlorococcus sp. AG-442-M23; assembly: GCA_003209655.1. Classification (GTDB taxonomy): domain Bacteria; phylum Cyanobacteriota; class Cyanobacteriia; order PCC-6307; family Cyanobiaceae; genus Prochlorococcus_A. The sequence goes on from QCPW01000004.1 coordinate 41,219, forward strand.
CAGGTCGATGTCATAATCCATCAATTGAGGAATCCATTGGCTGCTCTTAGGACATATGCAAAATTACTAATAAAAAGACTTGGTTCAGATAATAACTCTATTGAAATAGTCGAAAGCATGATAATTGAGCAAAAACAAATTAATCAATACATGGACTCTTTCGCGCAATTAAATTCACCTATTCAACTTCCTCTAGAAATTGGAGAAGAAAGATTATTATTACCACCAAATTTAGATAATAAAAAGTTAATAACTGTTCAAAGTTTATTGAGGCCAATTTTAGAGAGGGGCAAAGCTAATGCGAACTTAGAGAATAGAGATTGGACTGAACCTTCTCTTTGGCCAGATTGGTCATTGTCGCCATTAAAGGCTAAATATGCCGTAATTGCTGAAATTGTGGCCAATTTATTAGAAAATGCGTTTAAATACGCCCAAAAAGATGCTGAGATTGGACTAATCATTACGAGTAAAGGCCTATGTATATTTGATGATGGTAAAAAAATAACCAAAATTGAAAATGAAAAAATTTTTCAAAAAGGCTTTAGAGGATCTGCTGCTAAGAAGAAGGATGGCACTGGTGTGGGACTTTTTTTAGCAAGGAAATTAGCAAAACAAATTGGAGGAGAGTTGAGATTGCTCGAAAACTCCTTAGTTAATGATGTTAAGGAATTAAATTATCTTAAGAAAAAAAATATTTTCTATTTAGAACTTCCTATAAAAGAATTGCATGCATAAATAATGTTACAGTTTCGACTAGTACAATACTCGCACCACATGCATCTCCATTGAAGCCTCCAATCTTATTCCCCAGGATGTTTGGAATAGAATAACTAACAAAAATGCCAATCAAAATTAGTAGCAAAAACTTTATTAATATTGCTAGGGATGTAATTGAAAATAATTGGTATAAAATGAAAATTAAGAGAAAAGTTATTGAAATCAAAGATTCTTTTTTAAATCCATTCCAAAACTTTTTATGACTAATGGATTTTTTCTTATAACTCATATATTCAAACTTTTCTATAAAAAATAAATTTGAAAATCGCCCCCAGAATAAGCATATTGGCAAAACAATAATTATTTGGTTTGAAATTTTAAGTATGCAAGCAATTTGAATTAAAGTTATGAAAAATAAAGATTGAACACCAAAGGATCCAACTTTACTATCTTTCATAGCTTTTAAACGTTTCTTTTTACCCGCAAAAATACCATCGAAAGTGTCCATTAAACCGTCAAGGTGTAGACCACCAGTAATTAAATATCCTGAAGCCAAACAAATTAACGCAGACGCATAAATGGACCAAGAGTTTGCTCTTAAAAAAATAAAAATAAAACTTTGTATTGTTCCAATAAAAAATCCTAAAGGCGGCGCAAATTGCGCAATATTTTTAAATTCGGGATTAATTAAAGGTATCTTTGGAAATGTCGTATAGAAAATCCAAGATCCTGCCAAATTTTTTATTAAATATTTTTTGATGAGATAAAAAATAGATTCAATATTAAATATATAGTGTAAATTAATAAAAAAAGGATCAAAAAATTTTATAATTTATCGTGTTTGATTTTGAAGTTACATCAAGTTGTAGTAATACAGATGCAAGAACTGGCATATTTCATACGCCTCATGGTCAAGTTAGGACCCCTAGATTCATGCCAGTAGGTACTTTGGCTACTGTAAAAGGGATCTCATCTAAACAGTTGCAATCTACTAGTTCAGAGATGATTCTTTCTAATACATTCCATCTTCATCTTCAACCTGGTGAAAAACTTATCAAAGAAGCAGGTGGAATTCATAAATTCATGAATTGGGATAAACCTATACTTACTGATTCAGGCGGTTATCAAGTTTTTAGCTTAGCTAAATTAAATGACATTAAAGATGAAGGAGTTGAATTTAAAAACCCTAGAGATGGAAGCCATGTTTTTTTATCTCCTGAAAAAGTAATGGATATTCAAATGGATCTTGGATCAGATGTCGCAATGGCTTTTGATCATTGTCCGCCTCATACTGCGAGTGAAAATGATATTCAAGACTCTTTAGAACGTACGCATTTATGGTTAGAAAAATGCGTTGAAATACATAAAAAATCTAATCAGGCCCTATTTGGGATAGTTCAAGGAGGAAGATATCCAAAACTAAGAGAAATAAGTGCTAAATTTATTAGCTCTTTTAATTTACCTGGAATTGCAGTGGGCGGTGTAAGTGTTGGAGAGTCAGTTGACCAAATACATGATGTTATAAATTTTGTCCCTAAGTTCTTACCCCAAGATAAACCGAGATATTTAATGGGTATAGGTTCCTTAAGAGAGATTACCTTAGCAATAGCCAATGGTTTCGATCTGTTTGATTGTGTTTTGCCAACAAGATTAGGAAGACATGGTACAGCATTTTTTAATGATGAAAGGTGGAATATAAGAAATGCTCGTTTTAAAAATGATTTTTCTCCAATAGATAAAACATGTAAATGTGAAACTTGTAAAACGTATTCTCGTGCATACTTGCATCATTTAGTTAGAAATGACGAAATATTAGGTATGACTCTTATTAGCTTGCACAATATTGCTCATTTAATACGATTTACAAATGCAATTTCTGCTGCAATTAAAGATAAATGTTTTACAATAGATTTCGCTCCTTGGAAAAGATCCTCTATTGCTCACCATACATGGTAACGTCTTAAGATAATTAATTAATTTATTAAGAAGGTGCTTACTCTTTTAAATACATTCGCTGAATTGCCTGAAGCATATAAGGCTTTCGCTCCAACTGTTGATGTTCTTCCTTTAATACCTTTATTTTTCTTTCTATTAGTTTTTGTTTGGCAAGCTGCAGTTGGATTTAAATAAAAAACTATTTATTTATTAAATAGGTATTTCAAGTGATATTGCATCACCCGAATTTTCTACTGCGCATTCAATAAAATCCGCTATTTTTAATGCTCTTGAGGCTTGTTCTCCATCTACTTCTGGAGATTCTTTACCTTGGACGCATTTAAGAAAATGTTCTAATTCCGCGTATAATGGTTCAATGGAAGTTGTGCTTACTTCTTCAACATATCCATCATTCCTATAAACCAACTCTCCATGTTCAGCTGTATAAGATTCATGGGCTTTTCTATGGATTTGTAGAGAATGATTTAAGAAGTCTGTCTCAACAAGACTATTCTGGCAATGTGCACTTAAACTTCTGATTTTTTTATGGCTCATTTTGCTAGCAGTTAAGCTCGCAATAACATTATTGTTGAAAACCAAGGTAGCATTTACATAATCTATTAAGCCATTACTATTTCTTCCTCCAACGGCGGCTAATTTTTGAATTTTTGAATTAACAAGTTCAAGAACTAGATCAATATCATGAATCATTAAATCCATGACTACAGACACATCATTTGCTCTGTCAGCATTAGGACTGTGCCTTCTCGCTTCTAAAACAACTATTTCTTCATTTTGTGCTATTTTGTTCAATTCTCTAAAAGCAGGATTAAATCTTTCAATATGACCAACTTGCAAGAGACAATTATTAATTTTGGAAGCATTTATTAATGATTTTGCTTCTAACTCATTAGCTGCAATAGGTTTTTCAATGAGAACATTTACACCTGCTTTAAGACAATCTAGGCCTACTTTGTGATGAAGAAGTGTAGGGACAGCGATACAAATTGCGTCAACTTTAGAAATTAGATCATGATAATCTTTAAACCACTCACATTGAAATTGATCTATTGCTAATTTACCTCTATGCTCGTTTGGATCAGCAACCCCAACTAAATCTGCATCTTTTAGCAAACTAAGTACGCGAGCATGATGCCAACCCATATTCCCTATCCCTATAACTCCAACCTTTACTGAGGATGAGGCTGGTTTCATATCAAATAGTCCATGTATGTTTAGTTATTATCCTTCATAAGATGCCAATTTTAATTTTTTGGAAGAATTATTTTTACACGATCAATTTTGGGACCTGACATTGAAATAATTTCAAATTTAATATTTTTAAAATCAAAACTATCTCCAATTTTCGGCACCACTTGAAATTTTTCAAGAAGAAATCCTGCTAGTGTATGATAATCAGCGCCTTCTGGAATAAAACATCCCAACTTTTTATTGATTTCTATAATTTCGGCTTTACCAGCAATTGACCACTTCTTAGAGAAATTATCCAACATTTTCATATCAGAATATATTCTCCTTTTAAGCATTTCTTCTCCAACAATTTCTCCAGTCAAATCAGCTGCAGTTATTAGTCCCTCAGTACCACCATGTTCATCAACTACCAGTAAAAATGGATTATATTCTCTAACGAGAGGCAATATCTCTGCTAGTGAGCATGTCTCTATTACTTTTGTAACAGGTAAAAGGAAAGGTTCTAGTAATGTATTCGCTTCCATTTCACTTTGTGATATTGGTTTTGCCAAATAACGTAGATCTAAAACTCCTAAAACATCATCTAGTGAGTCCCCAATAACAAAAAACCTAGCATGCCTTGTTTTATCTACTTGTTTCATAAGTTCAGCAAAGGTTATATTTTTTGGCAAAGTTACCATTTCAGATCTTGGAATCATTACTTCTTTGACTTGAGTATCTTTTAAAGCAAAAACACCTTCTAGTATATTTTTCTCGTCAGGTTTTAATCCTGTCACATTATCTGTTTCTATTAACGTTTCTAATTCACCCGCTGATAATCCTGAATTTAATGAATCCCATTTGTTGTTTAGATTAAATAACCTTAGACAAGCACTTGCAAAAATTTCGATTAAGGAAACAATAGGCTGCATGCCTTTACGAACTGCATCAAAAATTGTTGTTAGTCTTAAAGCAGCTGATTCTGGATTATTTATGACTAGTGCTTTAGGGATAAGTCCTGATATAAGGGTGACTATAAGTACAAAGAATAAAAAAAATAAGAGATCATAAATTCGATTTGAAATTATATTTTCGCTCCAAAAATCATTAGCTAAACTTTTACTTACCCAACCAATAGCTATAAGTGAAATTGTGACTCCAAATTGGGATGCAATTAGGGATGACCTAAATCGTTTTTGTATTTTTAAAATTGAAAATGCTCCTTTTTTTTTCTCTTCTATCATTCTTAAAACCTTACTTGGCCTTATTAATAAAAATGAGAGCTCACTAGCAGCGAAAAAGGCTGGAATTATTAAAAGCAAAAATAAAAAAGTTATTTTCATTCGTTAACAAATTAGCGATGGGGGTGGCGAGGATCGAACTCGCCTTAGCCAAATTATGAGTTTGGTGCATTCACCAGATTGCTACACCCCCAGTTTTTTGGTGTAATGATTAATTATATACAATATAAAAATAATATTTCAAAAAGCACCAAGTTAGTAAGTTTTTGTGAGATTTCTTTTTTTTCTCCTAATCTTGAAATATAAGCTGACCTTCTATTAATGAACAATTTTTCTCAGAGGCATGAACTAAATAAGGGGGATTTATTAAAACTTCTAATTGAAAAATCTTATAAGAAAGGAAACTTTACATTGGCATCTGGTAAAAAAAGTGCTCATTATCTAAACTGTAAACCTGTATCTCTTAATGGAACAGGTTTGCAATTAATAAGCAATTTGTTTTTAGAATTAATGGATCCAAGTTCAAAAGCTGTAGCTGGTTTAACTTTAGGAGCAGATCCATTGGTTAGTGGTGTAATAGTAACTGCTGCTTCTAAAGGATTATTCTTGGATGCTTTAATCATCAGGAAAGAAATAAAAGAATATGGAACAAAGGCTGGATTAGAGGGACCCACTTTAAATGAAGGAACTGTAGTTACTGTTTTGGAGGATGTTGTTACTACTGCTGGATCATCTATTAAAGCAATTAAAAAGTTACGAGAAAATAAATTTTTAGTTAAAGAAGTTTTGTCTATTGTGGATAGAAAAGAGGGAGGATATGAGGCTTTAAAGGAACAAAATATACAATTAAAAAGTTTGTTTTCAATAAAAGACTTTGTTTAAATTTTTCAAAAATGAAAGAATATAAAAAACAAATTTGGTTTGAGAAATTTGATTGTATCTCTATTGAAGGAAAAGATAGAAAAAGATTTTTAAATGGAATAACTACTGGCAATATTGCAAATCTAGAGAATAAGGTTTTAAAAACTTGCTGGTTATCACCAAATGGTGTTTTAAAGTCATTACTCGAGATTAATTGCTTAGAAGATCGATTAGAAGTAATTGTCTTTGTCGGGAATACTTTTGAAATTAGAAAATACTTTACTAATATTATTTTCCCGTCGGATGATGTTTTATTAAGTGAGACCTTCTCAATTAATAGAATTCAAGAAGTGGATAATATGAATTCATGGAAAAAAAATCAACCTATTTTTTTCAAAAATGAAGACAAACAATATGATTTTTATAGCAATAATCCTAATAATATGAATTCCAATGAATTGCAATTATGGAAGATTAATCAGGCTATACCATCTTTAGATAAAGAAATTAATGGTAAAAATAATCCACTTGAATTAGGCCTGGTAGATCTTATAGATTTCAATAAGGGTTGTTATTTGGGTCAAGAAACAATGTCAAAAATCAGGAATGTTTCTAATCTTAAACAGGAGATCAGAGTATGGACTGCTAAAGACTCAGCAGTTAATTTAGAACGTGGTAGTACAAATATTTATAATAATGAAAACAAAGAAAAATCTGTTGGTTATATAACCAGTATTTATAAATTAGGCTCTCAAACAAATAAAGGTTTAGCAATGATTAAACGAAAATATTTAGAGACAGGAAATACTTTTTTTACGGATAATTATTGCAAAATTTCAATAGATAAATCTATAGGTTCAACTTTTTTTAAGTAATATTTTCGTTTTTATTGATTAACCACTTTGCAATGTGAAGTGTAGCCAAACAATCATCTCGATTATATTTTATTATTTTTTCTAGAAATAAACTATTTGAAGTAGTTTTATATTGAATCCACCAATATAAAGCTTTTGATCCACTTACATTTTTTTGTTTCCATTTGAATCCCATCCAATTGGCAACTGTTTTTAAACTATAGTTTTTAATTGGTAATATCCATGCCTCTCTCGTAATTAAATGTAAGTCAATAAATTTAGACTTTAGGATCTCAATAGCTTGTGAATCAAGATTTAATTGCCTTGCTAAATTTAAAATTGATATCTTCTCAGTCTCTCCATAATGCAAAACTGGCCAGTTTTCTTTATAAAAAAGTTTTTGAAATATTTCGTGGTATGATTTTTTGCTATTTTTTTTGAGGTTTAATATTGGATCATAAAAACTATCTTCAATTTTCTCAAATAAATGATTTACTTTTAAAAATCCATATAAAAAATCATGTTTTTCATCTGGATTCGACTCAATATCAAAAATCAAGAATCCTGAATCTTTCTTTGAGAAAAAGTTAGATAAGCCGTCTTTTGCATAAATCCGAATTGGAATGCCTGATAAATATGCTTTTGATTGATTTATAAACTTTGAAGCTTTTTCAAACTTTTGCTCTTTAAATTGAAGTAGCTTTTCACCTAATTCCATCTTTTTAGAAGTAGCTAATTCTTTGATATTTGAGATCCCATTATTTTTGAGAATTAAGGCGGTTTTAGAACCTACACCATCTATGTCAGTGAGAAATCCATTATTTTTTGCTTCTGCATCGCAAAACTTTTGCCATGAACATATAGTACATTTTTTTCTATCTTCAGTAATTTCCGGAATAGATCCTTTGAGATTTACATTTAAACTTAGAAAGGTATTTAATACTTTTTTTCTTAATCGCTTACTTAGATCAATCTTTTCGATATTAATATTATTTGAATGATTAGAAATTACAAATCCTTTTTCAATTTTTGATCCTTGGAAAGGTTCTAACAAAATTGCACAAAAAGCTAGATCAAATAAATGCTCTTTGGTTGTTCTATAACCTAACTTATATACCACAGGAATATATTTATATTCACCCCATTTGCTTTGACCTCTAACTTTTTTAAGTAATTGAGGATAAATTTCTGCATTTATATTGTTGATTAATTTAGATTTCACTTTTAATCCAATTACCCCATTAGACCCTTTTTGACAGGCTTTTATGCCAGCATATAAATCTCCTTGACTAAGCTTGTAAAAGTTTTTGTATTGATTAACAATTTCTATTGACTGATGGGGAGACCAAATTTTATCAGACTTATTACCCTTGTAATCAAGCCAGGCTTTTCTTTTGCATCTTATAAAACTTTTTAAATAAAGATTATTCAAATTTTTTCAAAGGCAGTTTAAATTTATCCTTCTTTAAATTAATATAAATAATTGTTGGGAATCAAGGAACTATTTAACTTTGTCTAGAAATGAATTAGATAGCATAAAATTTGGTACTGATGGTTGGAGAGGAATAATTGGTTTTGATTTCAATCTATCAAATCTTTCCAAGGTTGTTGTAGCTTCATGTCAGGAATTACATTATCAATATTTCAAAGAGACTAATTCAAAAAAAATACTTATAGGTTACGATCGACGATTTATGGCAAAAGAGTTTGCTGAGGAAATAAGCTCTTTTGTGAAAGGATGTGGTTTTGAACCTGTTTTATCCAATACTTTTGCACCTACTCCTTCTTGTAGCTTTTACACAAAAAAATTTATGTTTTTAGGATGTTTGGTTATTACAGCAAGTCATAATCCATATAATTGGTTAGGGTTAAAGATTAAAAGTTTTAAAGGATGTTCTGTGGATGAATCTTTTACAAGGGCAGTTGAAAAAAGGTTAATACTAGGAAACTCAATTGAAAGATCATACCTTCCTTATGAAAAAGTTGATATCAAGAAGTTTCATATAGATCAGATTAAATCTAATTTCAATGTGGATTTTATTGTAAACAATTTAAAGAAAATGAAATTGCATATTTTTATTGATTCTATGCATGGTTCAGCAGCAAATTGTATTAGTCAGATCTTTGATGCTAATGATTCCAAAATATTTACTGAAATTAGATCAGATTACGATCCTACTTTTGGAGGTAATCCTCCAGAACCGCTTTTGAAATATCTAGATAATTTGACTGAAACATTATTAAGAAATTCCAAAAAAGACTTTAAAACTTTAGGAATAATTTTTGATGGTGATGGAGATAGGATTGCGGTAATTGATGAAAAAGGAAGATATTGCAGTACTCAAACTTTAATACCGTTTTTTATAAGTTATTTAGGAGAAAAGGATAAGAATTCCTATCCAGTGCTTAAAACAGTTAGTGGATCAGATATTATTAGTAATATTGCAAAAAATCAAAATAGAAAGGTTTTGGAACTACCAGTAGGTTTCAAATATATTGCAAAAAAAATGATTAACGAAAAAATATTCATTGGAGGAGAGGAATCAGGTGGAGTAGGTTTCGGAGATTTTATGCCAGAAAGAGATGCTTTATATGCAGCTATGATTTTATTGAATGGAATCGCAGAAAATTCAAAATATCTTTATGAAACTTTAGATGAAATTCAAGAAAAATTCGGTCCAAGTTTCTATAGAAGAATTGATATTAAATTTCCAAACCTCTCAGAAAAAGACTTTTTTAAAAAATTTATTAATGATAATATTCCCTCCGAAATATCTGGTCATAAGATTTTAGGCATTTCAAAGATAGACGGTTTAAAGTTGAGGATTGATAATAATTTTTGGCTTTTATTTAGGTTCTCAGGTACCGAGCCTCTTTTAAGAATTTATTGTGAGGCAACATCAGAAAATAATTTAAATCAGGTTTTGGAATGGAGTCAAAATTTTATTAATACAGTAAAAAATAAAAGATGAAAAAGTTGTATTTAGCAAGTAAAAATCAAGGTAAAATTGAAGAATACAAAAAATTGTTATTAGGGGTGAATTGCCAATTATTTCTACAACCAAAATCAATTGAAGTTGAAGAGAATGGCTCTACATTTAGGGAGAATGCAATCAAAAAAGCAAGCGAAGTTTCTAAAAAGACAAGAAACTATGCTATTGCGGATGACTCTGGAATATGTATTGATGCTTTGAATGGAAAGCCTGGTATTTATTCATCTAGATATGCAGAAAATGATAAAAAAAGAATAGAAAGAGTTTTAATGGAACTCGATGGAGAAGAAAATAGAAGTGCATTTTTCATTGCAAATATTTGTGTATGTTCTCCAGATGGGGAGGTTATTTTAGAATCAGAAGCTAAATGTTTTGGGAATATTATTCAAAACCCAAGAGGAAAAAGTGGCTTTGGCTATGATCCTATTTTTGAGGAGCTATCAAGTAAATTAACTTTCGCTGAGATGAATAACAACCTAAAAGATTTGTGTAGCCATCGTGGGAAAGCGCTAAAAAAAATTATTCCCCAATTGTTAACAATTTTTAATTGATTAATGATGAACCCAGGATCCATGTAAGCCATGTGGAATAGATAGAGGTAATTCATAAACAGCCAACTCTTTTAAGTCTTTTGAGTCTAATATCACTAAATCACTCCCTTTTCTTAGTCCATTCCATAGAAGAATAAACAAAAATCCTTCATCTTCTTTGGAAGATTTTTCAGATGGAACCATAATTGGTTCACTTACAAATCCACTTGGTCCTGCTGACCAAGAAAGCTCTTCTTTTGTAAGTAAATTAATTTTTTTTATTGCTTGAAGTGGAGCGTTCCCTAGCTTTTGGTTTGTACTTGCCATCCAAGAGTAAGATGCTTTTATTCCCAAGAATTTGGGATTTACAGTAGCAAATTCGCAGCATTGTTCACTTGTAGTTTTAAGTTCGCAAGTTTTTCCCTTTAAATCAATAATTGATCTTTTTAGTTTCCCTTCTGGATACTTATCAAAATCAATATCCCTAAAATTCTCATCAGGACCAACTGATGGGAAATCATCATAAAAAATACTATCTAATACTATTTTTGTATCTTTTTCATATGCATTAACATGGTGAAAAACAAAGCCTTCTGGAGCATCGATTATTAATGGTGGTTGACCTCTAAACAAACCACTTTCTCTAGGGATGATAAAAAACTTAGCTTTCTTATTTGGATTAGACTTTAAACATTGAGCCGCCCCTTTTTGGCCCATTACAAATGGAAGAGGGTTGAAATCGATAGCATTCTGTAAAAATATCGCCCAATTAGTTGTAATCGCGAAATCATGAAGGAATGCAAAACCATTAAAAGTATCTTTTCTATCAATTAGGAGTTCACCAGGATTTTCGCCAGAATTATTAAATTCCATTAATCTTATAGTACTTTTTGGTCCGGTTTGCACTCCAAAAGTGACCAAAAGTTCTGAAGATGAATTTGAGTTTAGGTCTATTTTGGGATGAGCACTGAATGCTTCGTTAGGTTTTAGGACTCCTTTTAATGTTGTTAAACCAATAGTATCTAGGCTTACAGGATCTAATGCATGCGGTCCGGCTGCTTCCCATAAAGCAAGAACTTCATCTCCTAATTTAACGACATGTGTATTGGCGATATTTTTAAATTTTAGATCTAAGGCGTTATTTAAAATTCCTCCATTTTTTTGAGTACCAAAAACACCTCTATAAATAAATTTGTTGGTTTTTTGTTCTTCTAAATAACCTTTCGTTTTTACAAATCTATTTGTCAATAATGGCTGGCCATCTTCGAATTTTATGGCCGTTATCATGCCATCTCCATCAAATGGATGATGCACCCACTGTCCTCCTCTCTCTAATATCCCAGGTCCATTTCTTAATAATGTTCCATTTAAATCTTTAATATCCTTACCTTTACTAATTCTTAGTGGTTCTTTTGTCAGCTCTTTTTCTACATTTTTATATGCGCTAGACCAATCTTCTTTGTTAAAACTTTTAATTTCATTAACTTTATTAACTTGTAAATTAGTCACAATAAAAACTTTGCTGTTTCTATTTTCGCCAAAAATTAATTTAATTGTGGCTTATTCCAAAAATTATCCTTTTTTTATTGACTTTCTAGCATTCCTTTACTGCTTGGAACTGAATTAGATCTTCTCGAATCTATTTCAGTAGCCATTCGTAGCGCTCTTGAAAAAGCTTTAAAACAAGCTTCTACAATATGATGTGAATTTGTACCTCTAATTTGATTAATATGCAAAGTAATACCGCTGTTATTAACAAATGCTATAAAAAATTCTCTGACCAGTTCGGTATCATAATTACCTATTTTAGGAGCTTTTAATTGAAGATCATAAGATAGATGTGGTCTGCCAGAACAGTCTAAGGTGATTTGAACTAATGCTTCATCTAGTGGTGCAAAGAAGTGTCCAAATCTGTTTATCCCTTTTCTTTCTCCCAAGGCTTTTGAAAATGCTTTGCCTAATGCGATACCAATATCTTCATTAGTATGATGATCATCAATATGGGTATCTCCAATTGCCTTTATTTTTAAGTCAAATAAACCGTGACTGGATATTTGATGAAGCATATGATCTAAAAAAGGTATCCCAGTATCAATTTCGGAAATTCCACTGCCATCTAAGTTTATAAATATAGAAATATCTGTTTCATTCGTTTTTCTTTCTATTTCAGATTGCCTTAAAGGTGACATTTTCATGCAAAAAATTTAGTTTACATTCCGTTAATGCAGTAACCCGCATCAACATAGATTGTTTGGCCTGAAATGCCGCTGGAGAGATCACTTAATAAGAATGCGGCAGTATTACCTACTTCTGTTTGAGTGACTGTTCTGCGCAAAGGAGCCTTTTCTTCAACATTGTGAATCATATCTAAAATGCCACCTATAGCAGAACTCGCAAGTGTTCTTATAGGTCCAGCACTTATAGCATTGACTCTGACTTGTTTCTCCGGGCCAAGTTCTGCAGAAAGATATCTAACTGAAGCTTCTAAGGCCGCTTTAGCAACTCCCATTACATTGTAGTTAGGGATCGCTCTTTCTGATCCTAAATAAGTTAAAGATACAACTCCAGCCCCATTAGTAAAAAGTGGTTTTGCTGCTTTACATAAAGGTGCTAATGAATAAGCACTTATATTGAGAGCTCTATCAAAGCCCTCTGATGAGGTAGCACTATAATCTCCAATCAATTCGTCACGCCCTGCGAATGCCAAGCAGTGAACTAATCCATCAATCCCCCCCCAATTGTTTTTTATATTTTTAAAGATTTCTTCTATTTGAGCAGGATTTTGAACATCAAGCGGTAAAAATAAAGATGGATTTAAGGGCGCAGTTAGCTCTCTAACTTTAGATTCGAATCTTCCCTTATCATCAGGTAAATAAGTGATTCCAAGTTCTGCACCAGCTTTTGAAAGTTGTTGAGCAATACCCCATGCTATTGAACGATTGTTGGCAATTCCCGTAACAAGAATTTTTTTGCCAGTTAGATTAAGAAGCATTTTGTTGATTATTTCTAATATTCTCCTACAAAAAGTACCTATCTTTACTTATTCCTGCAAAATATACAATAATTTTCAAATATAAGAAATATTTATTTTAAAAATGGTTAGAACAAATTCTTTGCTTTTGGAATTAGGTTTTCAATTACCTAATTTCGAAATGTTAAATACTAATTCTGTGAATAATGAAAATTTTAATTCTCATAATTTAGATAATAGGCATTTACTTTTAATGTTTATTTGCGCCCATTGCCCATTTGTTAAATATATTGAAAATCAAATTTCAACCTTAAGCAAAGATATCGAGACTACGGTTCAAACAGTTGCGATCTCTAGTAATGATATTGTTACTCATCCCTCAGATTCGCCTGAAAAGTTGAGAGAACAAGCAAAGTTGCAAGGATGGAGTTTCCCTTATTTATATGATGCAAATCAAATTTTTGCCAAAGCATTAAAAGCGGCCTGCACCCCAGATTTTTATCTTTTTTCGAATAAAAGAGATGGTAATTTTTCCTTGTTTTATCATGGTCAGTTAGATAATAGTAGACCAGGTAATAATTTCCCTATATCTGGTAAAGATTTGCGCTCTGCAGTAAGAGATTTGAATGAAGATAATTCTTATCCTTCAAACCAGAAGCCTTCTTTAGGGTGCAATATTAAATGGACTCCTGGTAAAGAACCAAGTTGGTTTAAATAAATTAAAATGTTTTTTTTCCCATAGAAATATAGTTTAAGGTTAATATATTCACTATGCAGATACCTCCATTTACTCTTAATAGGCAGTACCAAGAAATTGGCGCTGAAATTGAGAGCGAGGTTTTTAAAGTTTTAAAAGGTGGACAATATATTGGAGGGAATGAGATTGCCAAATTTGAGGAGAATTTCTCTAATTTGATTGGAGTCGATAATACTATTGGATGTAACAGTGGAACTGATGCTTTAGTATTGGCTTTGCGCGCATTAGATGTTGGAGAGGGTGACGAAGTTATTACCTCATCTTTTAGCTTTTTTGCAACTGCAGAGGCTATTAGCGCAGTTGGTGCTAATCCGATTTTTGTAGATATAGATCCAGAAACTTATCTAATGAACACTGAACTAATAGAACAAGAAATAAATACTAACACCAAGGCAATTATGCCAGTTCATCTGTTTGGAAATGCAGTGAATATGACTTTTATAAAATCATTGGCTGACAAATATGACTTAAAAGTTATCGAAGATTGTGCTCAGGCAACATGCACAATGTGGGAAAACTCCAAAGTTGGCAGCATCGGTGATATTGGTTGTTTTAGCTTTTTCCCTACCAAGAATTTAGGAGCTGCTGGAGATGCTGGAGCAGTAACAACATCTGATCAGCGGACCGCAAAAAAAATTAGAGAACTAGCTGTTCATGGAAGCCCAATAAGATATCACCATACTCAAGTTGGATATAACAGCAGACTTGATACAGTTCAAGCTGCCATACTAAATATCAAAATTAAATATATTTCTAAGTGGATTAATAATCGCCAAAATATTGCTAATAACTACTTTGATTTATTAGAAAAAAATCAATTTATTAGTTTTCCTAAAATTAGCTCTGATTTAATTTCCCATTCTTGGAATCAATTCGTAATCAAATTAAGAAATGATAAATATTTTTTAGATGAAGATTTTTCAACTTTATTTGATACTGATTACAAAATATATTATTCCCTAAGGAATTTGGTAAAGCAACAACTTTTTGAAAAAGGTATCAACTCAATTATTTATTATCCAATACCAATTCATGCGCAAATAGCATATAAAAATAAGAATTTTTCAAGAACTAAACTCATAAATACAGAGAGAATTTGTACAGAGGTTCTTAGTCTTCCAATGTTCCCTGAAATCTCTTATGAAGAACAAGTTTATGTGGCAGATAATTTAAATATAGTTTTAAAGAATTGCATAGAGGAAATTCAAATTTCTGCATAAAGTGATTTAAATAATCTTTGTTGTATGTTGTGATTGACAATGGGTTTTGAATAATTATTTTTTTCTAAATTAGATATTTCCCCATTTAACAAATCTGAATTTGCCACTTTTGATAATTCTGGAATCCAAGATTTAATATATTCACAAATAGGATCAAATTTTTTTGCTTGAGTATATGGATTAAAAATTCTCAATGGTTTAGGATCCATACCGCTACTTGCGCTCCACTGCCATCCCCCATTATTTGCAGCTAAGTCTCCATCGACTAAAGTCTCCATAAATTTTTTTTCGCCCATTTGCCAATTGCATATCAGATCTTTTACTAGAAATGAAGCGACTATCATCCTACATCTGTTATGCATCCAGCCAGTACTATTTAGTTGACGCATTGCAGCATCAACAATAGGAACACCAGTTTCGCCGTTGCTCCAATACTGAAATAATTCATTATTATTTTGCCAAGGAAATTTATCCCATTTTTTTCTATATGGACCACTCTCTAGTTCTGGGAAATGAAATAAGCAATGTTGATAAAATTCTCTCCAAACAAGTTCTTTTTGCCAAGTTTCGATTGATAAGTGATTCTCGTGATTTTCAAAACCTGAATGTAAATTTAATGTGGCGTTCCAAACTTTTCTAATGCTGATGGTACCGAATCTTAGAGATGCACTCAAAAAAGAAGTTCCTTTATTCGCGGGTAAATCCCTTGCGAAATTATAAGAATATATTTTTTTTTCTTTAATAAAATTTTCTAATAATATTTCTGCAGCCTTCTCACCAGGCTTGCAGGGACAAATCTTGGATCCAGAAAATTTGATATTTTTAAGAAATTTCTTTAGGACCGAATCTGAGGCCTTTATTATCTGATTATCTCTTATTTTCTTATCGATATCACTCAAATGGTAAAACTCTTTATCTTCATTATATGAACCTAATAATTCCATTTTTGACTTCAGATTTTTATAAAAAGGACCATAAACCGAATAGGGTTTATTATTTCCTGAAAATATTTTTGCAGGTTCTATTAATAAATGATCCCAACATTCAATAAATTGAATATTGATTTCTTTTAAAGAATTTTTTATTTTTAAATCCCTATTAATTTCATAAGGTTCAATCGATTTATTACAAACAACAAATTTGGCATCTATTATTTTTGCTAATTGAGGGATTATTGATAATGGATCCCCTTCCCCTATAACAAGCCTGCTTCCCATTTTTTTCCAATTATGTTCTAACTCTTTAAGCGAATTTCCTAAAAACCAAGCTCTTGAGTTTGCATTGAAATCTTGTGAATAATTTTTATCTAAGATATAAGTTGATGTAATAGCATTCGATATTGAAAATCCTTTTATTAAAGCTTGGTTATCGAATATTCTCAAATCTTTTCTATGCCAGAAAAGTATTCTAGGGTTATTCATGATTTATCTAAAAATTGTTTCGCTCTGAACCAAGCAGTCACGGTTTTTGCATCAAGAATTTCATCTCCACTAGAAATAAGATTATCAAGTTCATCGGGATCCAACATTAATACTTTTATATCTTCATCTAAATCTCCTTGAACCTCGGAAGTTAGTTGGCTCAAATTTCGCGCAAGAAATAAATGAATCACTTCATCCGAATATCCAGGTGCATTTACTAAAGAGCCTAATTCATCCCATTTTTCTGCTTTGAATCCCGTTTCTTCCTGAATTTCCCTCTTAATTGAATTTATTGGAGTTTCGCCGATTTCAAGTGTGCCTGCAGGAAACTCAAGTAAGTATCTTGATACTGCAAATCTATATTGACGGAGAAGTATAACTTTTTTATCTGTCGTAATAGGAACTGCTAAGGCAGCATTAGGAAATAATATCTGGCCATATTCTCCTTCGTGTCCATTTGGTAGTTGAATTCTATTTATTTCAAAACTAAATTTCTTTGTTTTCAACTCAGATATTTTTTCTTTAATAGTTGCTTTTTTGAAATAAAGATTATCATTCATAGATCTTAAATAAAAAAATCCTAACAGTTATTTGAAAATTTTGTAAATCAATCTAAAGACCATCTTTTATCTTCAATTTTTTTTATTTTTTGTTCTTTTTTTAGTACTTCTGATAACGGAGTTATAACAAAATTTCTATTTACAAATCTGGGGTGTGGCAAAGTTAACTCTTCATCCATAATAATTAAATCTTCCCACCAGAGAATATCCAAATCGAGACATCTTGATAGCCACTTCTTCTCTTTTAGCGTCTTTTGTCGTCCGAAAAAAACCTCTAACTTTTTTAGCTCTTTTAAGAGTAATTTCGCCTTAAAATTTGATGGTTTTGGAAAGTAATTACTCTTAATAAGGACAAGAGTATTAAGATAATTTGGCTGTTCATCTTCAACTCCATGAGGTTCTGACTCATATACTGAAGACCATGAAAAGTTTGGGTCAAATTTTATATTTCCATTTTTTTTAATATTGGATTGATTCCCCCACTCTTTTATAATTTGTTCTACTTTTGGTTTGCACATTAGTAAGGACTCTAGAGGACTTCCGAATTTACTATCAATATTTGCTCCAAGGGATATACATAGTCCATTTTTGATATTAAGATTTGATAATTCCACTACAAAAAACAAAGTTATTGGATAAATTCTATATCAGGCATTTTTAAAGTGATTTTGAATTCAGAGTTAAAAGGAAAAGAGGAAGTAAAAGATCTAATGAAATCAAATGACTCTTTTAGAGCGTTTCCTTTAGCAGCAATTACAGGTCATAGTTTATTGAAATTATCTTTACTTCTTGGGGCAGTTGATCCAAGTTTAGGTGGCGTGATTATCGCTGGTGGTAGAGGTACTGGTAAGTCTGTTTTAGCAAGAGGACTACATACTTTAATCCCGCCAATAGAAGTATTAGATATTGAATCATTACTTGGAATGTTGAGTCAAGGTAGTACTTTATTAAGACCTGTTGGAAGAAATTTAGATCCAGACAGACCAGAGGAATGGGACATAAACACTAATAAATTGTTAAGAGAGACAATTGGCAGTGATTACCTTAATCAAATTGAAGAAATTCCTAAAAAAGTAAGAGAGGCGCCATTTATTCAAGTACCAATTGGAATTACTGAAGACAGACTTGTTGGGTCAATTGATGTTGCTGCATCATTAAATACGGGGGAACAAGTTTTTCAACCCGGAATTCTTGCCGAAGCTCATAGAGGTGTTCTTTATGTTGATGATATAAATTTATTGGATGATGGAATTGTAAATTTAATTCTTGAAGCTACAGGAAGAGAACAAAATAATATTGAAAGAGATGGATTGAGTCTCTCACATCCTTGTAAGTCTCTTTTAATAGCAACTTATAACCCTCAAGAAGGGGCATTAAGAGATCATGTCTTAGATCGTTTTGCGATTGTACTTTCTGCAGACCAATCTATTGATAATGCTCAAAGAGTTGAAATTACAAAATCTGTTTTGTCACACGCGGAAAATAACATTAAATTTTCAGAAAAGTGGTCCGAGGAATCTGAAAATTTATCCACTCAATTAATTTTAGCAAGGCAATGGTTAAAGGATGTGAAGATAACAACAGAGCAAATAACCTATTTAGTTAATGAAGCCCTTAGAGGGGGGGTAGAAGGGCATAGATCAGAATTGTTTGCAGTAAAAGTAGCTAAGGCGAATGCAGCCCTTCGAGGTGATGAGAATGTTAATTCTGAGGACTTAAAAGTTGCTGTAAGGTTAGTTATCCTTCCAAGAGCAATGCAAATACCCCCTGAAGACGAAGATATTCAACCACCTTCTCCAGAGGATCAGAACCCGCCCCCTCCGCCAAAGTCAGATAATGAAGACTCCGAACCTCAATCTAATGAAAATGAAGATAATCAAGAGCAAGAGCAGGAAGAGGATAATTCTGATGGGGAAGAAGAATCTAGTCCCGAAATACCAGAGGAGTTTATCTTGGATCCTGAGGCATGTATGGTTGATCCTGATTTATTACTTTTTTCTTCAGCCAAAGCAAAAGCAGGAAATAGTGGAAGTAGGTCAGTGATATATAGCGATAGTCGAGGAAGATACGTTAAACCTATTATCCCTAGAGGGAAAGTAAAAAGAATTGCCGTAGATGCAACTCTCCGAGCTGCAGCTCCTTATCAAAAATCAAGAAGATTGAGAAACCCTAATAAATCAATTGTGATTGAGGAAAATGATTTTAGGGCAAAGCTCTTGCAAAAAAAAGCAGGGGCTTTGGTTATTTTTCTAGTTGATGCTAGTGGCTCTATGGCATTGAATAGAATGCAAAGCGCAAAAGGTGCAGTAATTAGACTTTTAACTGAGGCTTATGAAAATAGAGACGAAGTAGCTCTTATACCCTTTAGAGGAAATCAAGCAGAAGTTCTTTTGCCTCCCACAAGATCTATTACGGCAGCAAAAAGAAGATTAGAAACTATGCCATGTGGAGGCGGATCTCCTTTGGCACATGGTTTAACTCAATCAGCAAAAGTGGCAAAAAATGCCCTTTCTACTGGTGATATAGGCCAGGTAATTGTAGTTGGAATTACCGATGGGAGAGGTAATGTACCATTAGGATTATCTTTAGGACAATCTGATATTGAAGAAAACGAAAAAGAAAATGTCAATTTAAAGAAAGAAGTATTAGATATTGCTGCTAAATATCCCATGTTAGGGATAAAGCTGCTTATTATCGACACAGAAAGGAAATTTATAGCTAGTGGCTTTGGCAAAGAATTAGCAGAAGCTGCGCAAGGCAAATATGTTCAATTGCCAAAAGCTACAGATAAGACAATTGCAGCTATGGCTTTAAACGCAATAAATGAATTTTAAATTTTTATGGATAAATCTCATTAAGGAATTTAGAAAGTCCAATTGTTAGGTCTCTTATAGATTTAGTTAATTCTTTGTCCTTCATTAATTGTTCGAAATCATCACTCATATTATCAATTTTGCCTGATATTGATTCTGCAGCATTAATTGTTAATTTAATATCATTCAAAGTTTCTTCGTCATCAATTGCAGATAAAATGTTATTTAAATGCCCTGCTGCAACAGTAACCTCTTTGATGAGAGGTTTCACTCTAAGAATTTCTTGCTTTGATAAATAAATTAGTTCATCAAGATTTTCTTGTGTTCTATCAAATTGATCTATTGAATTAACTACATTTTCAATTAAATTTTCTTGATTTGATTCTTTTAGGAGTTGATTGATTCTGTTAGTAATGTTTGAAAGGCTTGAAAGCTGCTTTCCGGTAATAGTATCTCCTTGACAAACAATTAATTTACTATCACATTTTTCTGATAAAGCTTTTGCTGAATTCTTTGGGATCGTTTTTTCACTAGTTTCTAAAGCTACTTGAACATCACCTCCTAGAAATGAATTTGTAACAACTCTTGCAAATGCTGGCTTAGGAAGAATAACATCAGGATTATTTAAAACAATTTTTGCTTTGATGGATTCATTTGTAAAAAGAATATCTTCAATTGAACCTACTAAAATCCCTCTGTAAGTTACTGGAGATTTTTTTGATAAACCGCTTGCATTGCTAAATTCTGCAAAAAGATACCAATTTTTTGAAGATAGTTTTACACCTCTTAACCAGAATGAGAAAAATGTAAATATTAAGATTCCTCCTAATAAGGAAAATCCGACTATCGAGTCTCGTAAGCTTCTACGCATAATGTTTAAATCTCTTTTGGTTGCATGGGTCCTTCAAGTTTGCCATTTCTAAATTGAAATACGTAAGGATCATTGCTCTTTTTGAATTCATCAATAGAACCTGCCCATCTAAATTTGCCTCCATAAAGTACCACAACTTTTTCTGAAGTCCTTTCTATAGTACTAAGAACATGGCTTACAACAATAGATGATCCATTGACTTTCTTATTTGTCTTATTGATTAAGTCTTCTATTCTTGATGAAGCGATAGGGTCTAGTCCAGCAGTAGGTTCATCAAAAAGTAATAATGGCTTATTTTTTTTATCTAAATCTTGTTCAGTAATTAAAGCTCTAGCAAAACTTACTCTTTTTTGCATACCACCACTTAATTCATTCGGAAGTTTTCTCTCAACATTGAATAAACCTACCTCTTCTAAACATTCTTTAACAATTGCCTGAATAAATTTTTTAGATAAATTTTTATTCCGTTGAAGTATAAATCCTACATTTTCTTCAATAGTTAAAGAGCCTAACAAAGCAGGATTCTGAAAAACTAATCTTACATCTGGTGGATTTGTTTGGTCTAATCTTAAGTAAGTTTGTTTTTCTCCAAATATTCTTAATTCACCCTCAGTGGGCATAATTAAACCAGCTAAAATTTTTAATATAGTTGATTTCCCAGAACCTGAGGGACCCACAATAGCTAATTTTTCTCCTTCATAAAGTTTTAAATTGATTTTATTTAGTACTTTCTGTTTATCCCAACTAATAGAAAGATTATTTGTTTCTACAGCATGTTTTGATTTTTTCAAAATAAATATAGAGAAATTTGTCTTTAAATACATATTGCCTATTTTTTTAAGATAAAAAAAGGATGTATGTATTTGATTTATAATTATTTTGAATATTATGCGAATTTTGAAAAAATTTAAGAGGGATTTTGATGAAGAAGAAAAAAAGGATAAAGCGAACTTTATCTTATTTTAAAAAATCAAATTTAAATTTTATAAATAGGTTTATAAGAATTTTAAGTTGGCTGTTGCCAGGACTAGTAATCAAGAGATGGATGATAACTTCTGCTATTGGATTATTGACTTCTTTATTAGGAATAGCAATCTGGACTAATTTAAGACCACTTTATTGGTTAATAGGAGTTTTTTTCTGGTTAATGAATGGGTTAACCAGCATTTTGCCTATTTCAGTTTTGGGACCACTAATCCTCATAACTGGACTTTTATTAATGGGTATTGGCCAGAATAGAAGTATTAATTCAATACAAAAAGCTCTTGTCCCAGAAAAGGATACATTTTTAGTAGACGCACTAAGAGTAAAAAGTAAATTAAATAGAGGCCCCAATATTGTTGCTATTGGAGGAGGAACAGGCTTATCAACATTGTTAAAAGGTTTAAAAAATTACAGTAATAACATTACCGCAATAGTTACAGTTTCTGATGATGGAGGGAGCAGTGGAGTTTTAAGAAAGCAATTAGGTGTTCAACCTCCAGGAGACATAAGAAATTGCTTGGCAGCTTTATCAAACGAAGAACCAATTTTAACAAGATTATTTCAGTATAGATTTTCGGGAGGTAGTGACTTAGAAGGGCATAGTTTTGGTAATTTATTTTTATCAGCTTTAACAACAATTACTGGCAGTTTAGAGAAGGCGGTTCAAGCTTCAAGTAAAGTTTTAGCTGTACAAGGACAAGTTTTACCAGCTACCAACATTGATGTAATGCTTTGGGCAGAACTTGAAGATGGCCAGAAAATATTTGGTGAAAGCAATATAAGCCAATCTAAAAAATTGATTTCTAGGATTGGTTATCTGCCCGAAAATCCATCAGCCCTTCCTAGTGCGATTGAATCTATTAAAGAGGCAGATTTAATAGTACTTGGCCCGGGTAGCCTTTATACTTCCTTGCTGCCTAATTTACTCGTGCCGGAAATTGTTGACGCTCTTTTAAAAAGTAAAGCTCCTAAAATTTACATTAGTAATTTGATGACCCAGCCAGGAGAAACTGATGGTCTTGATGTATATCAACATGTAAAAGCAATAGAAAAGCAATTATTAAATTTTGGTGTAAAAACTCGAATATTTAATGCAATATTGTCTCAAGTTCAATTTGAAAAGTCACCGCTCGTAGACTATTACGGAAGTAGAGGGGCTGTGCCAGTGATTTGTAATAAAGAAAAATTAATTGCTGAAGGATACTATGTTTTGCAAGCTCCTCTTTATTCAAGAAAAATAACCCCCACGCTGAGACATGACTCCCGAAGACTTGCCAGGGCAGTAATGTTTATTAATAAAAAATTAAAGAAATTAAATTAATAAATTTTTAATAAGCATCTTGTAATTCATAAAAATCAGGTTGGATATAATCTTTTCTTAAGGGCCATCCTCTCCAATCTTCAGGCATTAAAAGTCTTTTGGGATTTGGATGATCAGCAAAATTAATACCATACATATCATAAGTTTCTCTTTCTTGCCAATCACTTCCCTTGAAAAGTTTATAAAGGCTAGGTAAGGATAGATCTGAGTCTCGACTTAGAAAAACTTTAACTCTAATTTCCTTAATATTTTTTAATTCTTGAATATCTCCAATTGATATTAGATGGTAAAAGCTCACAAGGCATTTCCCAGGCCCTTCATCATAGCCACCTTGACATTGAAGGTAATTAAATCCGTATTTTTTTAAAGTAGATATTGCTTCATACAAATTTTCTGGTTTTACAGAGAGGAGCTCAACACCAATGTGATCATTACCTAATGATTCGTTCTCAATTCCATCTTTAAAAAGTTGATTACTTATTATTCCTTTTTGATCAACTATTTCTTCTGAAGATATAGGTAAATTTTCTTTGTCCATTATTTAAATTCTTTATCAATTAGGCTTTCTTCGACTTTATTGTTTATATTTTCTTCCACCTTCTGTAATTTAGATGAAGTAATTGATTTGTTAGATTTTTTATTTAAGTATTCGCCGGTATTTTCTGAAAAAACAAGTTTCATATTATGTTCAACAGTTATATACCTATGAGTTTGTTCAGTTTTACTCCTTTCAAGAATGCTTTCATTACCAACTTTTTTTCTCAATTTAATAACAGCATCAAAAATAGCTTCTGGTCTAGGCGGGCAGCCGGGAAGATATAAGTCAACTGGGATTAATTTATCAACTCCTCTAACCGCTGTAGTTGAGTCCGCACTAAACATACCACCTGTTATGGTGCAAGCCCCCATAGCAATAACATATTTTGGCTCTGGCATCTGCTCATATAATCTAACTAATGCAGGCGCCATTTTCATTGTTACAGTCCCTGCAACAATAAGTAAATCAGCTTGTCTTGGAGAGCTTCTGGGTACTAACCCAAATCTATCAAAATCAAATCTTGAACCTATAAGTGCTGCAAATTCAATAAAACAACAGGCTGTTCCATATAAAAGAGGCCATAAACTGCTTAATCTAGCCCAGTTATGAAGATCATCAAGACTTGTCAATATGATATTTTCACTCAAATCTGTAGTTACTTGAGGTGGACCAAGAGGATTACATGTTTCTTCTCTGAGTTCTCTAATTGCTTTTGGTGAGAGTGAATTGTTCAATTTTTTAACTCCATTCTAAAGCTCCTTTTCTCCATGCGTAAGCAAGAGCAATAACTAATATTGCAATAAATATTAAAGCTTCAATAAATGCTAGTAAACCTAGTCTATTGAATGCAACAGCCCAAGGATAAAGGAATACGGTCTCTACATCAAATATAACGAAAACTAATGCAAACATGTAGTATCTGATGTTGAATTGAATCCAAGCCCCGCCTATCGGCTCCATTCCAGATTCATATGTTAGCTTGCGCTCCCCATTTCTTCTTTTTGGAGCGACTATAAGGTTTGTAACTAGAGCTAAAACAGGAACTGCAGCAGCTATGATTAAAAAACCTAAAAAATATTCGTAGCCTGGTAAAGAAAACATTGAAAAAAATTGTGGGAAAATTCGCTTAATTAAGCAAAATCTTTTAGAGTCTCTAAAGTTAAATACTAAACCGTGAGTGAAAACATTCAACCACCTTCTGAGGATAATCAAATAGTTGAGGATTTAGCAAAAGAAGAAATTCCTGAAAAACTTCCTCTTATCAAAGATAAAGATTTAATTACCAATTTAGAACAAAATAGATTCGAATGTAGAAGTTGCGGATATATTTATGATCCTGCAGAAGGAAATAAAAAACTTAATATACCCAAAAATACTCCTTTTTCATTAATAGATGGGAACACCTTTGCCTGCCCAGTTTGCAGAGCAGGTAAGAATTTATATAAGGATATTGGTCCACGGGAGAAACCTAGTGGGTTTGAAGAAAATTTAACCTATGGCTTTGGATTCAATAGCTTGCCACCTGGCCAGAAGAATATATTAATCTTTGGTGGTTTAGCATTTGCAGCTGCATGTTTCCTTTCTTTATACTCTTTGCATTAATATATATCTATGAAAAAATTTTTAATTAGCCTTCCTAAACTTCTTTTATCACTATCACTTTGCTTTGTTTTAAGTAGTTGTTCTTCAACAGGTGTAAAGATGGGTGAGACTAGTCCTTGGGAAACAATTCAATTTGAAGACCAGTCAAATGCTTTAGACATAGATTTTATTGATGATAATCATGGATTTTTAGTTGGTTCTAATAGACTTATTATGGAATCAAACGACGGTGGAAAATCATGGGAGAAAAGATCACTAGATATTGATGCAGAAGAAAATTTTCGTTTACTTGACATAGATTTTAAAGGTTCTGAAGGATGGTTAATAGGACAACCGTCCTTAGTGATGCACACTATTGATGAAGGTAAAAATTGGACTAGGTTATCTCTTGGAAAACTTCCAGGCCAACCTTTTTTAGTGACAACTCTTGATGAGGGAGTTGCAGAATTGGCAACAACTTCTGCGGCGATTTATACAACCTCAAACAGTGGTGTAACATGGGAATCAAGAGTATCAGACCCTTCCGATCAGGGGGGTATAAGAGATTTAAGAAGAAATCCTAATGGAAATTATGTAAGTGTAAGTAGTCTTGGTAATTTCTTTTCTACTTTAGACAGTGATAGTAAGACATGGGTAGCTCATCAAAGGGCGAGTAGTAAGAGAGTTCAAAGTATAGGATTTAATCCAAAAGGCAATTTATGGATGTTATCTCGGGGGGCTGAAATAAGATTTAATGAAGATAGTAATGATTTAGAAAGTTGGACTAAACCTTTGGTTCCGATTTTAAATGGATACAATTACTTAGATATGGGTTGGGATCCTAATGGAAATATTTGGACTGGTGGCGGAAACGGGACTTTAATAGTAAGTAAGGATGAAGGTAAAACTTGGACTTCTGATCCTATCGCATCAAATTTGCCAACTAATTTTATTAAAATTCAATTCTTTGAAAAAGATCAATTAAAAGATAAGAAAGGATTTATTTTAGGAGAAAGAGGGTATATCTTGAAGTGGATAGGGTAAGTTCGCAATACAAAAAAATAAAAAAACCTTAAATTTTATTTAAATTTAGCAACTGTCTGTAACCAAGCTGTAAATTTCTCCACAAACTTAGGATTTTTCCTAGTAAGATCATAGGGTAAATAATTGTGATTATGGCCGCAGGTTCCACGGGTGAACGCCCATTCTTTGAAATAATCACCAGTATAAGATACTGGATTATTCATGCAGTAACACTACCAGCTATTTTTATAGCAGGATTTTTGTTTGTTTATACAGGTTTAGCTTACGATGCTTTTGGAACTCCACGTCCGGATAGTTATTTTCAGGCGTCCGAATCAAAAGCACCTGTCGTAACACAACGGTACGATGCTAAAACTCAATTAGATTTAAGAACGAAATAACAATGTCAAATTCTCAAGCTCCAATGCAGGCAGTTGATGTCCGCGTTTATCCAATCTTTACTGTACGTTGGCTCGCAGTTCATGCTCTTGCGATCCCTTCTGTATTTTTCTTAGGTGCAATAGCAGCTATGCAATTTATTAGACGTTAACTTTATTAATTATGCAAGTAAACGAAAATCCAAATAAAGTTCCAGTAGAACTTAATCGTACAAGTCTTTACTTAGGCTTGTTGTCAGTCTTTGTTTTAGGAATTTTATTTTCCAGTTACTTTTTCAACTAAATTAAAACTATGAGTAAATTAAAAGGCCCTGATGGCAGAATTCCCGATAGGTTACCAGATGGTAGACCAGCCGTTGCATGGGAAAGAAGATGGACAGAAGGAACTCTTCCACTTTGGCTCGTTGCTACTGCTGGAGGAATAGCAGTTATATTCGTATTAGGCATATTTTTCTATGGATCATACAA
This sequence comes from Prochlorococcus sp. AG-442-M23, assembly GCA_003209655.1. GTDB lineage: Bacteria > Cyanobacteriota > Cyanobacteriia > PCC-6307 > Cyanobiaceae > Prochlorococcus_A. Next base: position 68,467 of record QCPW01000004.1, read on the forward strand.
TGGAGTAGGAGCAGGCTAAAGTAGCAATAACCTTCTTTAATTTTTATTTTATTTAACTCCAATAATTATCAGTAAATATCTCTAGCTTCTTTTTAGTAAAGTTAGGGATATTTTCTTTTTTGGTTATTAGTCCATCCTTCAAAGAATGATGGGATTTACTCTTAGGTCTTTCCTCATCGATAACTTTTGCTATTTCAAAGACAATCTTGTTTGCAACCTCAGTATTTGCCATGAGATTTTCCATAATCATCTCTACAGAAACTTCTTGATGAGCTTGATGCCAGCAATCATAGTCTGTAACCATAGATAGAGATGAATAAGCTATCTCAGCTTCTTTAGCTAATCTTGCTTCAGTATGATTAGTCATTCCTATGATCGAACATCCCCAACTTCTATACAAGTTAGATTCTGCTCGGGTAGAGAAAGCTGGTCCTTCCATAGCAAGATATGTTCCACCTCTATGTAATTGCCTTCCATCTGGGATGTTTTTTTCTCCAACATTACTTAAAATTTCAGATAAATTTCTACAGAAAGGATCTCCCATAGTTACGTGAGCAACTGCTCCCTCATTAAAAAATGTTGCTGGTCTATTGTGAGTTCTATCGATAAACTGATCAGGGACAACTACATCAAGGGGTCTTATTTGTTCTTGGAGGGAGCCAACTGCTGATGGGGCTATTATCCATCTAACCCCTATTGATCGAAGAGCCCAAATGTTTGCTTTATAAGGAATTTCTGTTGGATTTAAACTATGTGTTCTGCCATGCCTAGGAATGAATGCTATTTCTAGATTCCCAAGATTATATACTCTTATTGAATCAGAAGGTTTACCATAGGGAGTATTGATTTCTATTTCTCTTAAGTACTTTATTTGATCCATTGAATAAAATCCACTCCCACCAATTACTCCTAATCTTGATTTTTCAATTGGTAATAAATGTTCTTTATTCATTGTGATTTAAATGACTTTTAATCATCTAGTACTTATTGGGGGAGGACACACAAATGTTCTTTTAATTAAGAAATGGATAATGTGTAGAAAATTAATGCCAGAGATTCCTGTTTCAATTATATCTAGAGATTCTCATTTAGTTTATTCGGCGATGTTCCCATCGGTTATTTCAAAATCAATTTCTTTAGATGAGAGTTTAATTGATATAAAATCTTTAGCAAAAAATGCAAAAGTATCTTTTATAGAAGAAGAAGTAAAAGATATTGATTTTAATTTAAAGAAAATTGTTTTAAGTAATAGACCCGCAGTTAATTATTCGAAGTTGGTGCTTAATTATGGAAGTCAAACAATAATTCCAAAAGAATTTGAATCACTTGTTAAAAATCGAAATGCTTTTTCAATTAAACCTTTTTTGAAGGCTTATGACTTAATACAAAAAGAGGATATTTTTGATTCAGTTAATGAACTTCCATTTGTAATTGTTGGGAGCGGCCTCGCTGCAATTGAAGTATCATATGCTTTGAGAAAAAGATGGAGAGTTAGATCTCTCAAATTATTATGTGATTCAAAAAAAATTAATAATACAATTCTAAAAAGTTTAAAGAACTCCAATATTGATTTAGTTGGAAACCTTAATTTTGATTATGGCAAGATTCTTTTATGTACAGGAAATACATCTCCTTTATGGGCACAAAAAAAATTATTAGATTCGGATTCTCATGGCAGAATAATCACAAATCAGAATTTGCAGTTGAAAAGTTTCTCCGAAATTTTTGCTGCAGGTGATTGCGCATTTGTAGATTCAGCTAAAAGACCAGCATCGGGAGTTTTTGCAGTAAAAGTTGTAAATACATTAGCTCAAAATCTAAAAAAGGATATAGAAGGAGGATTATTAAAAAAGTGGTTTCCTCAAAGGATCGGATTGCAAATAGTTAATATATTTCCCAGCCATCATCAAAAGGCTTTTGCTATTTATCGCAATTTTGTTTTTGGCCCTTCTTTTCTTTTTTGGATTTTAAAGCATAAAATTGATCTGAACTTTATTTATAAGTTCAGATCAAAAAAACTAATAATGGAGAGTAGTGAAAAAAATATTTCATTAAATGATTGCAGGGGATGCGCAGCTAAAATTCCTCAGATTATTTTGAATAAATCATTAATAAATTCTAATTTAGATTCTTTTGCTTTATCCCCTGAAGATTCAGTTGAGATCTATCAAAATGGTGCAGATATTATCTTGCAAAGTGTAGATGGATTTCCTGCTTTGGTAAGTGATCCTTGGCTTAATGCAAAAATTACTACTTTGCATGCTTGCTCAGATTTGTGGGCATGCGGAGCAAAACTTTCATCCGCGCAGGCTTTAGTATCATTACCAAAAGTTGAAAGGGAATTTCAGAGTTACCTCTTTTCTCAATCCCTACAAGGGATTAAATCAACAGTTGAGGATCATGGAGGGGAATTACTTGGAGGCCATACTTTCGAGGCAAGAAGTTTAGTAAATAAACCTTATTCATTAGGAATAGATATTTCTTTAACAGTTCAAGGTATTTTAAAAAATGGAGCAAAACCATGGCTTAAATCTGGAATGAATATTGGAGATATTCTCATGATGTCTAGACCTCTAGGTGTTGGGATTTACTTTGCCGGTCAAATGCAAAATATTAATATGCTAGGTAGTTCTTCTGAAATAATTAATAATTTAGTAAAGAGTCAGCAATATTTGGTTGATGAAATTTATCATTTTCAAAATCAATTTAGAGAATCATTAGTCAATGCTGCGACTGACATTACTGGATATGGATTTATTGGACATCTTAAAGAAATGGTTGAATCATCTAATTTATATAGGCAAAGAAATAATCTTGAGCCACTAAAAGTTTTATTAGATTTATTTGCATTTAAAGCTTACCCTGGCGTATTTGATTTAATAAGAAAAGATGTTAAAAGTACTTTCTTTGAATCTAATAAAGAAATTTTTGACAAAATTTATAAAGTAAATAAGCAAAAAAGAATAATTAATTTTTTAAACGAAAATTCATTAGATCAAGAGACTTTTAACGAGAGAATATCATTACTATTAGATCCTCAAACATGTGGCCCTTTATTGATTAGTTGTAATAGTAAATATGAAAATGTTCTAAAGGATAAATGGTACAAGGTTGGAGAGGTTGTAAAAATGTAATTAATTTCTATTTAATTTGTCAATTTCCAAATATCTTAATCTTTTAATTTCCTTTCCGATTTCCTTGCCTGGCTCCCATCCTTCTTTCTTTAATGTCTCTCCATCTTTTTGGGATTTTATGAATCTATAAACATATAACCATCTGAAAAATGATTTCCAAAAAATTCCTCCTTCAGAAATTATTAACTTTATTGTTTCAATATCAAAATTTTGTTCTTCAATAAATTTAGTCCAACTTGATGGAGGAAAATCTAGGAATTCCTTTGTACTAGTATTTAAATTTTTTTTTAAATTTAAAAAATCAAATAATATTTTTCTTTCTTTTGTATTAATGAAAAATCTTTTACAAATAATCTCAATTGATTTTGAATCTTTTATTAAATAGAGTATTAAATTGCCCTTTAGTCTTTTGATCCAAGATAAACCCCTTAGGAATTTCTTGTCAACTTTAATACTTTCGTCTAATAATTTGGTAACTTTCCAGTCATTAAGAATTGATAATACTGAACCCAAGTTATCGTTATTTATTATTTCAAACAATTCCATTCTCAGCCTGATACTTATTCCAGGCGGAAGCTTTTCGATATGTTTATCTTTTAAAGTTTTCCATGGCCAATATGCAATTATTTTCTGTGCCTGATTTAGTGAATCATGAGAGATATCAAAACCAAGTCTAGAAGAATATTTTGCGCATCTTAAAAGCCGACTAGGATCATCGCAGATACTATTCCCATGCAGTAAATGAAGTTCTTTTTTCTTTATATGGTTTATTCCCCCATATAAGTCAATTAATTCGTTTTTGGAAAAATCAAAAGCAATAGAATTTATGCTGAAGTCTCTCCTTTTTAAATCATTTTCAATAGTTGATTTTTTAACTTTTGGATTAGTGCCTGGAGAAGAGTACGTTTCTTCTCTGGCTGAAGCGATATCAACTTTAATATTGTTGATATTCATTTCAACAGTATTATATAACTCAAATTCTTTAATCAAACATAGTTCTACCTTTTTTATATTTCGTTTTATGAATCTTGCTAATGACAAGGCAGATCCTTCAATAACAAAATCTAAATCATAAGGATGTAATTTTTTTTCTTCATGTATTTTTTGGATTATTAAATCTCTGGGATAACCACCAACAATGGCTACCCTAGATTCTTGATTTAATTCAAGAAATTTTTTTATTATGGTATTTAAATCAAATGGAAGATTTAATAATTCCTTATACAAGAAATCATTATAGTGATTAAAATTTTGTGATTTATTTTCCAAATGGCTTAATTGGAGCTAACCAAGGATCAAGTACTTTACTTTTACCTACAAGATTTGCAAATTTTACTATTAATGTTATTTTTGCACCTGCTCCTTTAATTCTTTCTATTACTCCAATACCAAATTGGGCATGGTGGACCTTATCTCCAACTGACCATTTTTCTCCTTTGTTGGGCCCTGCATGTGTTTTCCTAATGGCATTGTATGAGTATTGAATAGGAGTAATAGATTCAATTCTGTCTGTTCTAGTAAGACGTTCAGGTCCATTTCTTGCTCTAGCTAAACCACTTCTTCTAGGTTCTTCTTTTTCTGTGTATTTAGAGGGTATTTCGTCTAAAAACATAGATGGATATTTATATCTACTTTGATCATCTCCCCAGCTGGTTCTATCTCTAGCATGGGTTAAAAAAACTCTATCCTTGCCTCTTGTTAATCCTACATAGCATAATCTTCTTTCTTCTTCAATCTCACTAGGCGTATTCGATGAGTTACTACTAGGGAAAAGACCATCTTCGAGTCCAGTGATAAAAACATTTTTAAATTCAAGTCCTTTACTGTTATGCAAAGTCAAAAGACTGACGGAATTTGTTTTATCCTTTTTATCTTTTGTTTGGGTATCAGTTGCTAATGCTGTAGACGCTAAATAATCTTCGATAGTACCAACTTCACTTTCTTCTTCATATTGAATAGCGGCATTAATTAATTCATTTAAATTATCGATTCTTTCTTTATCCTCGTAGTCAGAACTCTTTTTTAATTCTTCCCAGTAGCCGCTTTTTTCAAGTATTAATTGTATGGTTTTGGAGGGACCGAAATCCTCATAAAAACTTAATTCATCCATTAGCTGCACAAATTTTTCAACCCCTTTATTTGGTTTTGGAAAGATATCTTTCAGAAGATTTTTATTTCTGATCAAATCAATAGCTGAGATCTGATTATCTTCAGCATATTGTTTGATTTTATCTATTGTTTTATCTCCTATACCTCTTCTAGGAATATTTATAACTCTGTATAAACTTCCATCATCTTCATTATTCACCAATATTCTCAAATAAGCGATGATATCTTTTACCTCCTTTCTATCATAGAAACGTAAACCAAAAAGCCTAAATGGAATCTTTCTTTTATTTAACTCTGTCTCAAATAACCTAGATTGAGCTCTTGTTCTGTACAAAATTGCAAAATTACTCCAAGCTCTTTTTTCAGATAAACTAGAAAGCGTTTCAATCTTATTAATTACTGCCTCAGCTTCCTCTTTTGCATCATCGCAGCAAATGATTTTTACTTTTTCACCATCACCTCTAGTTGCTTTTAGAACCTTATCAATTCTATCGGTGTTGGATTTTATTAATTCATTTGCTGCTCCCAAGATATTTGAAGTAGATCGGTAATTCTCTTCAAGTTTGACCATGGGCACTTCTGATAACTCTGTATTATTATTAAAATCTTTACGAAAATTCATCAGGATAGTAAAGTCCGCTGCTCTAAAGCTATAAATGCTCTGGTCCGCATCCCCAACAACAAAAATCGATCTATCGTCCCAATTTATTGACTCATTTTTATAGTTTTTATTAGTTGTAATTAGTTTGATTAGTTCATATTGTGTCTTGTTAGTATCTTGATATTCGTCAATCAAAATATGCCTGAATTTTCTATGCCAAAGATCTCTCACTAATTCATTTTGTCTCAATAATAAAACTGGAAATAATATCAGGTCATCAAAGTCTAAGGCATTGTTTTTTGAAAGTGATTCTATATATTTCTTATAAATATCTGCAGTAATTTTTTCTTCTTCATTTTTTGCTTTTTCTGCTAGTTGTTTTGGAGAGAGGCATTTATTTTTAGCATTACTGATTTTATATTTTATTTTTCTTGGTTTAATCTCTAATTCTTGTTTAATTTGTTCTGTAATTTTGACATCCTCATTAATAATTTCTTTTATTAATTTTTCTGAATCTTTTTCATCATAAATAGAAAAAGTTTTTTTCCATTTTAAACCTTCAGGATGTTTATATTTTTCTATGTCTAATCTTAATAATCTAGAAAATAATGAATGAAAAGTACCTATCCATAAGTCTTTGAGCTTTTCTTTATAAACTTCCTCCCTTAGAACATTTTGCTCTGATTTACTAATGATTGCCCAAGTTTTATCTATATATCGATTCTTACATAATTCTTTAGCGAGTATTATTTCTACTCTCTCTTTCATCTCTTTTGCTGCTTTGTTTGTAAATGTAACAGCTAGAATGTTTCTTGGGTTAACATTATGATTTTGTATTAAATTCGCAATTCTGTGAGTTAGGGCTTTGGTTTTGCCACTTCCAGCTCCAGCTACAACTAGTAATGGACCATTGAGATGGCTTACTGCTTGAATTTGTTCTTTATTTAATGATTCAAAAAGAAAATTGTTTGTTTGAGACACTTTTGGAAGGGTTTTTCAAAAATCAGACTTTACTATTAGACTCTGATTCCGTTTCTAGATTTTTTAACGCTTTTTTTAAATTTATAAGTTCATTATTGTTATTAATTATTTCTTCAAATTTATTTTGTGGCATCTTTAATTTCATACTTCTCTCGAGAATTTCTTTTTCCAATCTCTTCTTATATGAGGAAATAAGTTTCTTAGATAATTTTAAATCTTGTTGATCCAAAACTTAATTAAAATGTAGTTTTATATTAGCGGAAAAAAATTTTTTATTTGAATTATTTCAACTATCACTTTGGAATGAAGTTATTAATTAAGAAGCGTTGCGTTAATTTTGAAATTGTATTGTTTTTACTGGCTTTGTATTAGTCTTAAGATCTATCTTTAAATTTTTACTTCAGGAATGTCAGTTTCAAAGAAAAATCAACTATTGCCCGCTGATAAGAAATTAAATGATTTAAGCAATATAAAAGAATTTATCAATAGTGCAAACTCAAGATTAGATGCAATAACTTCCATAACAAGTAATTCACATGCAATAGCAGCAGACGCTGTAACAGCAATGATTTGTGAAAATCAAGATTCAGTTAATTCAAAAACATCTTTAAATACAACTAACAAGATGTCCGTTTGTTTAAGAGATGGAGAAATAATCCTAAGGATTATTGCTTATCTTCTAATTTCTAATGACGAATCAGTTTTAGAAAAAAGTTGTTTAAAGGATCTTAAAAATACTTATCTTGCTCTTGGGGTACCCTTAAGAAATGCAAGAAGGGTTATTGAATTAATGCGAGATGCAACAATCTCTGATTTAAATTCAACAGTTAATAATATGCAAGGAAACAAAGGCTTTCTTCCTGAATTAGTATCTGAAACAAAGTTTCAATTTGAAAGGATAATTAATCTTTTAGACTAGCTAAATTCCTTATCTCTGAAGTATGTGAAGTCTGTATTACTGAGTTATTTTCCAGATTTCTAATAGTAGAAAATCTGGATCTTATGTGGGTGGATAAAAAGGAAATCCTTTCTTCGGAAACTTTTGATTTGTAAATAGTTTTAATGTGTAAATTATTTTGTTCATCAAAAAAATAATTGGATGATGAAATAAAGGATTCTGTGTAACCTTTATTTCGTAAAACAATTCCTGAATTCTCATCCTTTGGTAAAAATATCAAAATAGTTTCATCTGCCTCACTCATATTATCTTCTTCCCAATCACTAAAAGCTTGCCATTTTATAGAAATGGCTATGCTCTCTAGGTTTAAACTTAATTTGTTATGTTTAAAAATTTCAATAACTTTTTTATTTTTTGAGTTGATAATTTTAATATATATTTTACTAGTTGAGTTTTCAAATTCCTGAAAAGCTAAAGTATGAGTGCTTCTTATGGATTTCCACTCTCCGATACTTTTATCAATAAATTGATTAATTGTTTTTAGATTCTTCGTCAAGTTTATCTTCTACGGAATGATTTTCTGCTTTTTGAATCATTCTTACCATTGAATCCACCATTAATCTCTTTGCAGAAGTTACTTTTAATCCAGAAGGAGTGGTTGATATTTGTTCTCCAGGGCGATCATATGATGTTGGTCTAAACGGAGTCACTTAATAATTTTTAAAATTAATCGATTACTATTGTTGCATGAATTCTTATTTAAATAGTTGTTGTTTGCAAAAATGTCATATCTTTCTGCTTTGATTACAGACTTATTAAGTGTTTTGTTATTTAGGCATTTTATTTTTTGCTAATCCTGAAATAGTAGCTAACGCAAACATTCCCAAAAGAGCAACCCCTAGAAATAATCCTGCTCCCTTGCTAACTCCAGCCCCCACTGCTACTAGTATAGAGTCACTGATTAGAAGACTTATTAATAATGCTGGAGTAAATATTTTCCAGCGAGTTCCTCCAATACCAATTGCGTAGCTTAGAAAATCAAAAAGGCCAGTCATTAGAAGACCTGTCATAAGAAAGAAATTTTCTTCTAGTTGGTTTTGATTAAAACTTTCAATCTTTTTCATTGCCTTTGGGCCTACTAAATTTCGTACAGGAACCCGACCATAATTTCTTGCAATGAAGAAAGCAGCTTGGCAAAAAACGATGTCAGAAAAGATTATTGTCATGTAACCCTTTTGAAATCCTAGTAATGAACCAGCTAGAAGAGAATAAGCTGAACTTGGAAGAGCGGGTAAAATAATACTTAATCCTCTAAGTATAAATATTCCAAAAGGAGCCCAAAGCCCCATACTTTCTATTTTGTTCCTAAGAGGTTCAATTCCATAATTTTGTATTAAATCAATTAATACAACAAATATTGCTATAAAAAAAACAACTGAGAGAAATTTCTGTAATTTATTCATTATCTTTCTAAAAAAATTTAATGGAATTAAATTCTTAATTTAATATTTGATTGTATCTATAATAAAAATACTTATCAACAAAAATTTTTACAAATATTTTATTTTTTTTACTCTAAATAAATAAAAGAATTTTGCATTTTCGAAATAGTTATGGTTGATTTTAAGAATAAATTTAATTCAATATTTTCTAGAAATAGCATTAGTTTATTTCTTTCTATAATCGCTTTCCTGTTTATTTCAATACAACAATCAGATGCATTTACTCATGAATGGGTTGGAGTCCCTAAAAGTGAATATGGAGAACAGTTATGGGATAGACAAAGTGTAAAAAGGAATAAGGATGGTTCTGTGAGAGTATTGAGTAAATTTATTCCTAAAACAAAAAGTGAAATTACTAAGGATATTCTTTATACGATGGATATAAATTGTTTTGAAAAATCATTTAGAGACGTTGAGGTCTCTACAGATGAAGTGAATAGTAATTTAAATGATTTCGCTGATTGGCAAGATCCAAATGGAGATAAACTGATTTTGGGTGTGATTGGTCAAGTATGTAGAGTTGAAAATTAAAAAATTCTAATTATTAAAACTTAAAGTTAAAAAAATCACTAGTTTTCTATGTTTAAAAAGTATAAAACCCCATTTTAGAAAGGGTTTAAAGGTGCCAGGACCCAGATTTGAACTGGGGACACGGCGATTTTCAGTCGCCTGCTCTACCAACTGAGCTATCCCGGCTCTAACCTATATACTTTAAATTAAGATGTGTAGTTTGTGAAACCCCTTTTATTAAAAATTTTATATCTTCATCAAACATCGCAAAAATATTATTTTGGATTAATTGCTAATAATGGAGTACCGAATGACTTAGTTTTTTTACATGAGACTATTTTAAAATTAATTATAGAAATACTTGCAGTTCTAGTCCCAAAATCTAACCCCAAAAAAAAATTAATCTTGAATAAATACTTACGAAAAGTTTTTTGAGTCCTCTGCCAACTTTCTTGCTTTTTCTTCTACTCTTTCCCAAGGAAGGTTGAGATCGTCTCTCCCAAAATGTCCATAGGATGCAGTCTTTCTAAAAAATTCACCACCCATTTTTTTGGGAAGATTTCTTAAATCAAATTCGTTTATTATTGCTGCAGGCCTTAAATCAAAATTGTTTTTAATTAGTTCTTTCAAATTATCTTGAGAAATGACCCCAGTACCAAAGGTCTCAACAAGAATTGAAATTGGTTTGGCAACTCCAATGGCATAACTCAATTGTACTTCTGCCTTTTTTGCCAATTTAGCTTTAACAATACTTTTAGCTACATAACGTGCTGCATAAGCAGCTGATCTATCAACTTTAGTAGGATCCTTGCCTGAGAATGCCCCCCCTCCATGTCTTGCATATCCTCCATAAGTATCAACAATTATTTTTCTACCAGTTAGTCCTGCATCTCCCTGAGGTCCTCCCACGACAAATTTGCCAGTCGGGTTCACTAGAAATCTTGTTTTTTGCTTGGATGGTTTGATTTCTAAATCTTCAGTAGCTGGTAATACAACATTGATCCATAAATCTTCTGTTATCTTTTGACGAATTTTTTCTTCATTTGTAATCCCATCAACTTCAGCCATATGTTGAGTCGAAATTAAAATCGTATTTATTGAAACTGGAACCCCTTTTTTATAGTCAATACTTACTTGAGTCTTGCCATCAGGTAGAAGATAGTCAAGAACGTTTTCATGCCTTACTTTGGCAAGCCGTCTTGCTAATCTGTGAGCCAAGCTAATTGGCAATGGCATTAATTCAGGTGTTTCATCGCATGCATAGCCAAACATTATCCCTTGGTCACCTGCCCCAGTATTATTTTCCAAATCCTCGTTCAAATCGTCTGCTTGATTAACTCCTTGAGAAATATCAGGTGATTGCTCGTCAAGAGCTACTAATACGGCGCAGCTATTTGAGTCAAACCCTCCAGCTTTTGAACCTTCATATCCAATTTCTCTAATTACTTTTCTTACAAGTTTTATATAATCAATCTTTGTCCTAGAAGTTATTTCACCTGTAAGTAAACAGAGACCAGTATTTACTACTGTTTCACAGGCTACTCTGCTTTCTGGATCTTCTGTCAATAAAGCATCTAAAACCGCATCACTGATTTGATCACATATTTTGTCAGGATGACCCTCAGTTACTGATTCAGAAGTAAAAATAAAATCACTCATTTATAGTTTTATAATTTCTTTTAATCCTAAATTAAATCGTAAATATTAATCAATAGTTATTAAGTTGAAATTATATTAAAAATTCCAATTTATTTTTAAGGCAAGTAGAGCTTTAAAAAGTTTATAAATTTTCAGTTGTCTCTATTGCTTGCTCTTCATTCTCATCAGTCTGCTCAAGTAACATTTGCTTGTATTTCGCGGCCATTTCTTCAGCTTTGTCAAAAACTTTTTGGGAGTCAGTTAACATATCACCTGGTTCCGGTTCTAAGGCTTTTGTTGATAAAGATATTCTTCCTCTCTCGGAATCTAAATCAATTATCATTACTTTCAATTGATCGTTTACATTCAAAATATTATGAGGGGTTTCAATATGCTCGTGACTGATTTCAGAAATATGTAGAAGACCACTTACACCACCAATATCTATAAAGGCTCCATAGGGTTTTATTCCTTTGACAGAACCTACAACTACTTCACCGACTTCAAGTCGATTCATTTTTTTCTCAACTAAAGCCCTACGATGACTTAAAACTAATCTGTTTCTTTCTTCATCTACTTCTAGAAATTTTAAAGGTAAATACTCACCTTCTAGATCATCTTTAATTTTTCGTGCACTAATATGAGATCCAGGGATAAAACCTCTTAAACCTTCTACTCTTACCAAAGCACCCCCTCTATTAGTTGCAAAAACCTCAGAATATATTGTTGCATCTTCTTTTTGTAATTGTCTTACCCTTTCCCAAGCTCTTTGATATTCGATTCTTCTTATTGATAATGCTAATTGACCATCTTCATTCTCTTCACTCATTATAAAAAATTCTCTACTCTCTGAAGGCTGCAAAACATCGCTTAGTCCTTCAACTCTATTTATTGATACTTCTTGCATTGGCATAAAGGCTGCAGTCTTTGCTCCGATATCTATCATTGCTCCTTTAGGCTCTAAGGCAAAAACTGTACCTTTTACAAGATCACCAGGTTTGAAATTGTAATCATATTTTCCTAATAATGATGCGAAATCCTCTTGAGTAAATCCTGCACTATCCAAATCACTATTCCTTCTACTGGAAGAAGAATCTGCAGAGGGAATATCTTTATGTTCAAATGATAAATCTTCCTCTTTCGGAGTTTCTGAATTATTTTCTTCTGTAACTAAATTTTCAACTTCTTGCTCGTTTGAAATTTCTTTTATGGTTTTTGACGAATTTTCGATCATTTGTTAAAACGCAGACTACCTAAGGTAGTTAGAGAGGAATGCTTTTAGCCTGCAAACTAAAAAGCAAATTATTTGTAATTAATATTCTACACTTTAATATGCTGAATTTATAAAATTGAAGCTAATTCATTTTTTGAACTTCCTTTAAGAGATTCAAGAGTGGCAACAAAGTCTTTTACCCCATTGAACTTCCTATAGACTGATGCATATCTTATATAAGCAACTTCGTTTTCTTTCCTTAAGCCTTTTAGGATTAATTCTCCAATTTGAGAAGATTTAATATCTTTATTTGATTCTTGTATAATTTTCGATTCAATTGCATCAACAAAATCAACAATCGCTTCTCTAGAAAATGTTGTTTTTTCGCATGCTCTAGAAATACCTGTAACTAACTTATCTTTATTAAATAATTCTCTGCTCCCATCTTTCTTAAGAACAGAAATTGGCATTGTCTCAACCCTTTCATAAGTAGTAAATCTAAAGCTGCAATTTAAACACTCTCTTCTTCTTCTTACACTTTTTCCAGTATCAGCAGATCTTGATTCTAAAACTCTGCTATCTGTGTTTTGACAGGTAGGACACTGCATGTAGTGAATTAATACAATCTGTAACTCTAATTCTAGATTAATATCATGATTATGAAAAGTAGTAAAAAAAAATCCCTCCTAAAAAAAGGAGGGATTTTTACTTTATTTCCTATCGAATTTAGGTGGGTCTCTAAAAGCGACTGCAAAAAATAGAGTAACAACTGCGAGAGTTAAAATAAGAACGTAAGCAAAAGCTTCCATGACAATTAATAAATAATAAGTTTAATTTAAACCCTTCCTGGGATTCTTCTAGTGGTTTCATCACCAAGTTTCTTAAAGAGACCAAATTCAACTTGATCCCCTATCTCAGCATCAATACCAGCAAAGGAATCTCTGTAAAGAGTTCTTGAGGCATGCCACCAATGCCCAAACAAGAATAATAATCCGAAACACAAATGTGCATAAGTAAACCAAGCTCTTGGAGAACTTCGGAATACTCCATCAGATTTATAAGTTTCTCTATCAAACTTGAATGCCTCTCCCAGTTGTGCTTTTCTAGCTAATCTCTTAACTACAGCTGGATCAGTAAATGTTTGACCATTAAGATCACCTCCATAAATCGTAGCTGTGATGCCAGTTTGTTCAAATGAATACTTAGCTTCTGCTCTTCTAAAGGGGATATCAGCTCTAACATTACCTTCTTTATCTTCCAAAATAACTGGGAAGTTCTCAAAGAAATTAGGTATCCTTCTGACTTCTAAGTCATTACCTTCCTTATCTTGAAAAGTAATATGACCTTGCCAGCCTGTGGGTAGACCATCTCCATTTACAAGTGCTCCAACCCTAAATAATCCTCCTTTCGCAGGGCTATTTCCTACATAATCGTAGAATGCAAGTTTTTCTGGAATTGAAGCATATGCTTCTTCCCTAGTCGCGCCATTATCAATAGCTGTTTGAACTCTTCTGTTAATTTCAGTCTTGAAGTAACCAGAGTCCCATTGATATCTTGTAGGACCAAATAACTCTACAGGAGTTGTTGCGGAGCCGTACCACATTGTTCCAGCTACAACAAATGATACGAAAAGAACTGCTGCTAATGCACTAGCTAACACTCCTTCCAAACTTCCAAGTTTTAGAGCTTTATAAAGTCTTTCCCCTGGTCTATTTGTAATATGAAATATTCCACCAATTATACCTAGAAGACCAGCAGCAATATGATTTGCAACTATACCACCAGGGTTGAAAGGATTAAACCCATCTGCTCCCCAAGAAGGAGAAACAGGTTCAACATGACCTGTCAAACCATAGGGGTCTGAAACCCAAATACCAACATTAGCGCAATGAAAAGCACCAAATCCAAAACAGGTAATTCCTGCTAATAAAAGGTGAATCCCAAATATTCTTGGAAGATCAAGAGCAGGTTCTCCTGTTCTTTCGTCTTCCCACAACTCTAAATCCCAATATGTCCAATGCCAGATTGAAGCAAGCATTAAAAGTCCACTAAAAACAATGTGGGCTGCCGCAACTCCCTCAAAACTCCAGAATCCTGGATCAACTCCAGTAGCTCCAGTAATATCCCATCCGTTCCAACTACTCGTGATTCCTAATCTTGCCATAAATGGCATGACATACATTCCCTGTCTCCACATTGGATTGAGGACAGCGTCTGAAGGATCAAATATGGCTAATTCATATAAAGCCATAGAACCGGCCCAGCCGGCTAATAATGCAGTATGCATGAGATGCACAGCAAGTAGTCGACCGGGGTCGTTGATAACTACTGTGTGAACTCTATACCAAGGCAATCCCATCGGTTAAATTCTTGTAACGATGCTGAATGAACAGCTAAACATCATGATAGTAAGGGTTTTTTGGGCTTTGAGAGAGTTTTGTAAATAAATTAATTTTCTTAGTAAAACTGGTTAGATAAGTTGCTATCACTATCGTTTCAAGGAATTTTTAACGAAAATATGTTAATATTTTGGTCACAATTCTCAAAGTAAAGCGCCAAAATAGAAAAAAATAACAAAAAAAATGACAACTATTAGATTCATCCGAGAAGGAATCGATATCCAATGTAAACCTGGAGAAAATTTGAGAGAGTTAGTAATTAGAGAGCAATTACAACTTTATGGACTTAAAGGGATATTGGGAAATTGTGGCGGAGTTGGTCAATGCAGTACTTGCTTTGTTTCAGTTGAAGGGGGGACAAAAAATTCTCTCAGTCCTCTTACAAGTGTTGAGGAAGAGAAATTAAAAAATAGACCTGATAATTGGAGACTTGCCTGCCAAACTCTCATCAAGTCCTCTGCTGTAATACTTACTAAGCCTCAATCGCCTCCACCCAATTTAAAAGATTTGCAAGAATCAGCTAAAAACAAAAAATTACCTAGATAAATTGTTTAAGACTGTTAATGAGTTGTTAGATTTATGATTTTTCCACTTTATTTCTACTTAAATGTTTATAGTCTAATTATTATTGAAATTGTCTTTTAAATGGAAACAACTAATTTTGGGTTCGTAGCAAGTCTTCTTTTTGTTGGAGTACCAACAATTTTCCTGATTGGGTTATTCATCTCGACACAAGACGGAGAAAAATCAAGTTTTTATTCAGACTCTAGCAAGGGAAAGCTTGGTCCAAAACGATAACTCAAAATAATTAATGTGTATAGTTTCCGCAGAAACGTTTTTATTGTGGAAAGAAAAACAAATATTAAAGGGAGGTGATGATAAATCCCTGAGTCTTTTAATTGACTCAGTTGGAGGGTTGTCAAAAAAAGATTTAAATTTACTTAAAATAAAATCAGAAACTAATATAAGACTAAACACAGATCTTGATCTATTGGAGTCTTTTTGGGATAAACACCTCAAATTTTCAACTCCTATACAATATTTAAGCGGAATTTCTTATTGGAGAGATCTTAAGTTAGAGGTTTCTTGCAATGTTCTCATTCCGCGTCCAGAAACAGAACTTATAGTTGATATAGTTTCTAAAATATTTAAAAATAAGGCAGAAAATATAACTTTTGTTGATTTAGGAACTGGGTCGGGTGCTATTAGCATAGCTTTGGCATTAGCAAATCCAAAATGGAATGGAATTGCTACTGACATTAATAAAAATGCTTTAGAGATTGCTTCGAGAAACTTTACTAATAACTCTAATCAATCTAATTTGAAATTTTATAATGGCAATTGGTGGGATCCACTTAAGAATTTCAAACGAAAAATAGATTTAGCTGTAGCTAATCCTCCATATATTCCACGAAATATTTATAAAGAGTTACCAATAGAGGTAAGAAATTTCGAACCTAAAAATGCTCTTTTGGGAGGAGAAGATGGCTTGGATCATATAAAGAAAATAATTCAAAATGCGCCTTCATACTTAAAAGAAAAAGGCTTTTTACTAATTGAGAATCATTTTGATCAAAGTACGAAAGTTAAACATTTATTTATTGAAAATAGATTTACTAATGTAGAAATATTAAAAGATCTTTCTGGAATTGAAAGATTTACAATTGGAAGATATAAATAAATTATTTGTTGATACTCAATGAATGTAATAGATCATAAATTAGCTTTAAAAAAATTAACTAGAGGCTCACCTATAATTTTTCAAACTGATACTTTACCTGCTATTGGATGTATACCAAAATTCTCTAAAGTAATTTATAAGATTAAAAAAAGGGATACAAAAAAACCTTTAATTTTAATGGGAGCTGAAAATTTTCAATTTAATGAGATTGTTCATAAATCTGCCTTAGATGATTTCAAATATATGGCCTCAAAGTATTGGCCAGGCCCATTAACCATAATTATTCCAATTTCTGAGAAAAGCAAAGTATTTTTGTCTAGTAGTAATTCAACATTAGGTTTAAGAATACCAAATTCAATGATGGCTAAATTCCTTATAAAGAAAAGTGGACCATTGTTAACATCAAGTGCAAATATTTCAGGTTTAACTCCAGCTACTAATGCAAAAGAAATTTCGATGGAATTACCTAATGTGGATATTTTAGGCCCTGTGCCTTGGGAAAAATGTAGTGGAAAAGCAAGTACAATAATATCTTGGGTCAATCATGGAAAATGGAAAAAAATTAGGGAGGGTGAAGTATTAATTCCTGGAATAAGTTGATGCTCGTTCTTATTTTTCTTCTTTTTTTGATACAAACTTTTTCTTACTGGATATTTAAACCTTTCACTGAGTTTTTAACATATATATTTGTGTTAAGGTTTTTACCATTTATTCTGTTATTGTTTTTTATTTTTCTATTCTCAGCAAAAAAAAATAGTAATTAAATATAAAAAATTTTGAATGCCGGCTAACAGATTTGAACTGATGACCTTCGCTTTACAAAAGCGCTGCTCTACCGCTGAGCTAAGCCGGCATAAATCTTATTTTACATAAAGCTAGGTGTAATTTGATTGTTTATTAATTTAGATTTTGAAAGCTTTATTTCTTTTTTGTGATGTCTGTGTTTTTTTTAAATTCTATTTCTCCAGTAAGGGTTCTTTTTATAGGGAGATTTGCGACTAATGCAGTCATTCTATCTTCTGTTTCTAGACTTACAGCTACTTCATCAAAATCAATCTCAACATATTTAGCAACCACATCAAGTATTTCTTTTCTCATTTTATCCAATAGATCAGTTGTCAATGAACTCATGTCAACTCTGTCATGAGCTAAAACTAGTTGTAATCTTTCCCTAGCAGTATTGGCACTAGCAGTCTCCCTGCCTAGTAATTTATTTATAAGGTCTCTAAGAGTCATCATTTGTTAAAAAATCTTTGTTTGCATTAATCTCATGAATTTATCCTTTAGGCTTTTCCCTTCATTTTTTGGATCGATAATTGGAATATCTTTCCCCATAAGCCTTTGAGAAACATTTAAATAGCATTTTTTAGCTGGAGATTTACTATCTGTTAGAGTTAAGGGTACACCTCTGTTTGTACTAATTATTACTTGTTCGTCCTCTAAAACAATACCTAATAAAGGCAATGAGAGAATACCCTGTACATCTTCAATAGATAGCATTTCCTGATTAGCCATCATATTAGGGCGAACTCTATTAATTACTAATTGTATTGGTTTTATATCAGAAGTATTTAAAATTCCTATAACTCTGTCAGCATCACGAACTGCAGATAGTTCAGGGTTTGTAACTACAATAGCTTCTTTACAGGCTGAGAGAGCATTTTTAAAACCATCTTCTACTCCTGCAGGACAATCAACTAATACATAATCAAACTTCTCACTAAGTAATTTGCTGATTTGTTTCATGTCTTCAGGCTTCATCCAATCAAGCATCCTGGGATCACCAGCCGGTAAAAGAGCTAAATTAGGCTCTTTTTTATGTCTTACTAATGCTTGATCAAGACGACAATTCTTGTCAAGAACATCTTGCGCAGTATAAATGATACGATTTTCTAAACCTAATAGAAGATCTAGATTTCTTAATCCAAAATCAGCATCTAGAACAGCTGTTGATGCGCCACTATTTGCTAGGGCAATACCGAGGTTAGCAGTTAATGTGGTTTTACCAACCCCACCTTTACCTGAGCAAATTAAAATAGTGCGAGTGTTTACCGACACAAAAATAAATATTTTTATAAACTATAAGCTAGATTTAAAAACTAAAATTTTAGAAAAGTTAAGTAATCCTTAAATTTATTTATTATCAATTAATTTATTTCAAAATATTGATTTATTTTGAATTGCTTTTTAAGAGGTAAGGTTTAATGATTATTTTCTTGTTTTCCAAAATTGCAACTTCTGGATATTGATGTTTTGGCTTCTCTTGTGGGCCTATAGCTACAATTTCGCAAATTCTTAATTGTAAAGGGTTAAGAAAAAGTGATGCAATTAATGCATTTTTATTTCCATTTTCACCTGCGAAAGCTATTCCTAATAATTTTCCCCAGACGTATATATTATTTTTTGCAGAAATTATAGCTCCTGGATTTACATCACCTATTATAAAAAGATCACCATTTGAAGATATTCTGTCACCTGATCTTACAGTCCCTTTATGAAGAACATCTTGTTTTTGATATGAAAGACCGAAAAATAATTCATTTTTATTTCCTTTTATATCTAACAAAGTTGAATTGATTTTTAAAGACTTCCCGCTCAATACTGTTTCCCTACTCTTTGAATAGATATGTGAAAAATTAATATTAAGTTTTTCAAGGATGATTTTGAGTTTGGCTAATTCGTCAGAATTGATTTTTTCATCTTTCGTAATTAAAATTGCTGCTACCGGGTTTTTTATTTTATTCAATTCGTCGAAAAAATTTTCAGAAAGCTTAAATGTTTTAAAAGATATTGATTTTATACACTCATTAGATATGTTTTTTAGGATTAATTTCATTTATGAATTATCTTTTGATTTTTTCAATCTTATCTTCAATGTCTTTTCTGAATTCGCCTGGATAAATAATTAGCGAACTATTATTTGGTGACATCAATGCTTTTATTAATTTTGATTTGTTTTCCAATGAATTTTGATATTTGCCATCCCATATTCTAAGAGAATTATTAGCCTTAAAACCTTTGAAGGATCTTTGTTTAATTCCGCAGAAGATCTCCGAATCGTAACTATTTAATCTACATTTGTTCTGTGCAAAAGCTAAGATTTCCAATCTTTTTAATTCGTTTAGGGAACTTATATCTGATGCCTTCAGCAAATTTCTATCTATAAACATTTTGCAAAGGCTTTCTAAAGGCTCAAAAGATTCACTTTTCCATTTCATTAAATGGAAATAAAATACTATGTCATCATTTGCAAGGAAGTCTTTTACCTCAAGATTTTTGGTATTAAATATCCATCTGCGCATACTTTCATCAATCCATATATTTTTTTTAGTTGAATATCTTTTAATAATGAAAATAATTTTTTCTAAAATCCAAGTAGAAATTTCATTAATTCTATGGTTATAAATAGTTCTGTACATCATGTTCCTCAGAACTAAAAAATGTTCAATAGCAATTACACCTTTTGGAGTGATAGCGATATTCCCATCAGGAGAAAAAGTAAGTGCAGAAATAATTCTTTCTAAATCTACTAGCCCATATTTTGTTCCAGTGTTGTAACTATCACGCAATAAATAATCAAGACGATCACAATCTATTTCGCTACTAATTAGTGTTTTTAAAGGGTTTGAAAACAAATTTTGGCTTGTAAATAAATTTCCAATTTGATTAGGTAATTCGCTATCGAAATTTTTAAGAATTGAATTAATTGGTGAGTAATTTTTTACTAAATTCTTTGACCAGTTCTCATGATCATGAGACAAAACAACTTCGCTTGTGTGACTTAAGGGGCCATGACCTAAATCATGTAATAGAGCGGCTCCAAAAAGAATAAATTTGTTTTCACTAAATTTGGGGTTTTTCTCAATTAATCTTCTGTAAATTTTTCTTGCGACGCAAAATACACCAATTGAGTGTGTAAATCTACTTGATTCTGCTCCATGAAATACAAGCGATGCAGCACCTAATTGTTTGATCCTTCTCAATCTTTGAAATGCCAAAGTATCAATTAGCTGCATTATCATCAATTCTTCGGGCTTTTCTGAATCAATGATTATTTCTTTATGAATTGGATCATGAAAAATTCTCTTTTTGTCCATAATTAAAAAAATTTGATATTTAAAAAAATTTTTTAATTTTCAATATCTATGGGTTCCGTTTTATTGACTTTCTCTTCAACTTTATTTGTATCAAATAGGGAGTTCAAGTATATTTCTGCATTTTTTACCCATTTATCTTCAGAATTCCCGAACTCAATTGCTTCTGGGAGATCTAGAATCTTATCAGGTGTTATGCCCTTACCTTGAATATTATTGCCTTCAGGGGTTAAATAACTTGCAACAGTGATAGCTATACCACTATCTTCTCCTAGGCTTTTAAGGGACTGTATCAGTCCTTTCCCATAAGTTTGTTCACCCATTAATGTTGATCGATTATTATCTTGCAGGGCTCCTGCAAGAATTTCACTTGCACTAGCAGTTCCTTTGTTTACTAGAGTTACCATCGGCCCATCAAAAAAAGTATTTTTTTGAGAAATTATTGCATCCTTAATTCCTTTTCTATCTTTTGTTTCTACTATTGGTTGTTCGCTTAAAAATGATTCTGCTACTGCTATTCCAGAACTAACTAACCCACCAGAGTTGTTTCTTAAATCAAGTATTATTCCCTCAACCTCTTTATCTTTAAGTTCCTTTAGTGCCTCTTCAATTTTTTTAGGAACACTTTCACTAAATTGAGTTATTCTCAAATAACCAATTGTGTGGAAATCATCCCTTAATCTCTTCGTCCTGACTGGTCTAAGGTCAACTGATCTTCTTTCTAAATCAATCTCTTTAATCTCATCAGAGATTGAGGTTATTTGAATAAGAACCTTTGTTCCAGATTCTCCTCTAAGCTTTGATGCAGTATTTGCAAGTCCTAATTCTGAAGTAGAAATTCCATCAACTTTATCTACGATGTCCCCACTAATAATTCCAGCTTCTTCGGCAGGTGATCCTGCCAATGTTGAGATAACTTTAATACTTTTAGTAATTTCATCTTCTCCTAATTGGAGACCTACTCCATTAATCTCGCTCCCAAAATTACTTGTTTTTAATAATTCATAATCTTTAGGTCTCAATATTCTTGTAAAAGGATCTTCAAGTGGTTTCAGCATGTCTTCAATTGCAGAATAAGCCTCTTCACTTGTTTCAATTTGTTTCTGTAATGTTTTTTGTCTAATTCTCTTCCATTGAATTTCATCGAGTCTCTCTGGATCATAATATCCTTCATTTACTAACGTCCATGCGTCAAGTACAAATTGCTTACTATCACTAAGCGCGTTAACTCTCGGGATACATAAAAAATTGGTAGAAAAAATACAGATCATAATGATAATGATCCATTTTTTGAATATTAAAAATTTGTTAAAAGATGAATTCATTGGGTTAAGTGTTAACACCAAGTAAGTGAATTTTAAGTAAGCTCTTTATATCAAAGCTTTTTTTTTTGGATGTCAAACTCCTCATCTGTTTACGACTGGTTTCAAGAGAGACTTGAAATTCAAGACATAACTGACGACGTAACTTCCAAGTACGTACCCCCTCATGTAAATATTTTTTACTGTTTAGGAGGCATAACTTTAGTATGCTTCTTAATTCAATTTGCAACAGGTTTTGCAATGACTTTTTATTATAAGCCTACTGTCACCCAAGCTTATAATTCTGTGAGTTATCTAATGACTGATGTAAGTTTTGGTTGGCTAATCAGATCCGTTCATAGATGGAGTGCCTCTATGATGGTTTTGATGTTAATTCTGCATGTTTTTAGAGTTTATCTTACAGGTGGATTTAAAAGACCAAGAGAATTGACATGGGTAACGGGAGTTGTTATGGCAGTGATAACAGTTGCTTTTGGCGTCACAGGTTATTCCCTTCCATGGGATCAGGTTGGATATTGGGCTGTAAAAATAGTTTCAGGAGTTCCTGCAGCAATTCCTATTATTGGTGATTTTATGGTTGAACTTCTCAGAGGAGGAGAAAGTGTTGGTCAATCAACTCTTACAAGATTTTATAGTCTCCATACTTTCGTTCTTCCTTGGTCTCTTGCAGTGTTTATGCTTATGCATTTTCTTATGATTCGTAAACAAGGTATTTCAGGTCCTTTATAAACCTCTATAATTATTTTAAATTTCATCTTTCGATAGCTTAAATATGTCCACTTTAAAAAAACCTGATTTATCAGATCCAAAATTAAGAGCTAAATTAGCCAAAGGTATGGGTCATAACTACTATGGAGAGCCTGCTTGGCCTAATGACCTTTTATATATATTTCCTGTTGTAATACTTGGAACAATAGCTTGTGTTGTTGGTCTAGCTGTCTTAGATCCAGCTATGTTGGGAGATAAGGCTAATCCATTCGCAACACCTTTAGAAATTCTTCCTGAGTGGTATCTTTACCCTGTATTTCAAATATTAAGAGTTGTTCCAAATAAGTTACTTGGAATTGCTCTTCAAACATTAATACCTCTCGGGTTAATGATTTTGCCTTTCATAGAGAATGTTAATAAATTTTCTAACCCCTTTAGAAGACCTGTTGCGATGGCTGTTTTTCTATTTGGAACCTTCTTAACTATTTATTTAGGCATAGGTGCTTGTTTACCAATTGATAAATCTCTTACTTTGGGATTATTTTAAATATATTTAAAGATTAAACATATCTAGATCATCGTTATCTTTTCTTAGAAAATGATGCATCAACAAAAATCCAACTATTGTCCAGGTTTGATAAGTTCTTGATTGCTGACCAACCCATGTTCCTGTGGGTCCATCAAAATATTCTGCCCACTCTTGTTTTGGTAGTTGATTTAATTGACACCAATAAGACTCTTCGATTAAAGATCTCATGTCTTCCATTAAAATCACATCTTCGGTAGGGAATCTTTTTTGATGTAAAAGAACTGAGGCTCCAAAAAACCAAAGTAAACTTGGCCAATGACCTCCATTGTGGTAACTCCATGGCCAATTTTTAGGATCTGAGCCTGTTTTATTCTGCCATTCTTCTACATCCAGGTGAGGGTGACAAATCCTCATAGGCATTTGTGCTATCAGATGTTGCCTGTTATGGAGCACTAGCCTAAAAAGTGCTCTTTGCTCAGAAGAAGGTAGTACTCCAAACATGCATGCTAAAGAGTTTCCTAAGCTATAAAATCTAAAGTCAGGTCTACCAGTCCTAATATTGCCTATTAAATATCCACCTCTATTTTCTAACCATTCTTGAAGCCATGACGGCACTACTTGGGGTTGAACATTAAATTCGTTAAAATGTTGATCCTCTCCGTACTGTTCCGTTGGCCTTCTTCTTAAGGTCTGCATTGTTTGGCTTGTAACCCAGTAATGTTTTAAAAGAAAACTTCTTAAATCTTCGACCCATTGACTGGTAAGAACAAGTCTTTGATCTAGTAATCTACTTACGTGATCTTCACGACTTAATTCCATCAGGTTAATACAACTTTTCAAACATCCATGAAGTAAAACCTCTACTTCCAAAGGTGCTCCCCATACATCCATTGGTCTATCAATCATAAATGCACAGTCAGGAACAAAAAGAACAGGTGTTCCCTCGAAGGTAGGATGAAGGACTAAATCTAGTAGAAGCTGAATTCCTCTCTGTACACTTTGGCTTTTGCCAAATGAATAATCTCCACTTTTATTGACGTAATACCAACATAATATTGGCCACCATAAACTTGCATCAGCGGAAGTAATTCTGCCTATTGATCTCTGACCATAGTCGCCAATTAATTTTCCTTTCTCTTCAATAAAACTTGTGGGGAATACTCCACGAGTTTGGTAACTAGTGCTCTGTAGCTCAAGACAAACACTCAAAAACTTTTTGACAATATCGTATCTTTTTTGTGTAATGAGATAAATCATTACGGGAACATTATCTCTGAGAAATATTTCTCCATAATTTAATTTGAGGTTTTTAGAAGGGTGCTCTAGTGCTGCAACACTGCCAACTAGTTCTCCTGAGATTTCAACTAAAGTCTTTTCAAAGTGTTCTTTTGCATTTGTTACAATTTTATCTTCATCTGAACTTGGACGTACTCTTAAATTTTTTTGACTAAATCTTTCTGCCATTACATTTAAATCCCTTACATTAAGACTAGTTCTTAATGCAGATTTTGAACGAAAATTAAAATTAATAAAAAAATTATGTATTAATGGTTGCATAATTACAGTCAAATGGTTTAGTATTTCTTTCTGGGCAAAAATTATTATTTTTGTATTATTCAAGTGATTATCCTAAATTTATTTTTTGGTAATTAAGTGAGTTTTTTGAAAATTTGATTTTAATCATATTTTTCAGCCAGCATGAGGGTTTTTCCTCGAATTGAGTTAGCCAATTTTGGTTTGACTCAGCACCTAGAAAACTTAAAACTTAGGAACTGATGCTTTTATTGCGTCAAGACTTTATCAAATTTAGATTTGATAATTTTGAGATGTATTTGCAATAAAGGTGTGAGGTCCCGTCAAGAATATATAAATTGTTTTCAATTGCTAACTTTTAGCATTTGAAAACCAACGGATCTGAGATCTTGGAAAGTCACTTTGAAATATTTTTAATGTGCACTCAAAGTAATCCTTGAATTAATTTAAGGAGGCTGAAGCTAAATAACTTAATTCAAATTTATGTTTATTTGGTTTAAGCAATTCATATTGAGTAGATTTTGTCTACAAAAGGATTTGAACACAACGGAGAGTTTGATCCTGGCTCAGGATGAACGCTGGCGGCGTGCTTAACACATGCAAGTCGAACGAACCTTCGGGTTAGTGGCGGACGGGTGAGTAACGCGTGAGAATCTGCCCTCAGGAGGGGGATAACGGTTGGAAACGACCGCTAATACCCCATATGCCGATAGGTGAAATGAATTTCGCCTGAGGATGAGCTCGCGTCTGATTAGCTTGTTGGTGAGGTAATGGCTCACCAAGGCTTCGATCAGTAGCTGGTCTGAGAGGATGATCAGCCACACTGGGACTGAGACACGGCCCAGACTCCTACGGGAGGCAGCAGTGGGGAATTTTCCGCAATGGGCGAAAGCCTGACGGAGCAACGCCGCGTGAGGGACGAAGGCCTCTGGGCTGTAAACCTCTTTTCTCAAGGAAGAAGATATGACGGTACTTGAGGAATAAGCCACGGCTAATTCCGTGCCAGCAGCCGCGGTAATACGGGAGTGGCAAGCGTTATCCGGAATTATTGGGCGTAAAGCGTCCGCAGGCGGCCTTTCAAGTCTGCTGTTAAAGCGTGGAGCTTAACTCCATCATGGCAGTGGAAACTGAAAGGCTAGAGTATGGTAGGGGCAGAGGGAATTCCCGGTGTAGCGGTGAAATGCGTAGATATCGGGAAGAACACCAGTGGCGAAGGCGCTCTGCTGGGCCATTACTGACGCTCATGGACGAAAGCCAGGGGAGCGAAAGGGATTAGATACCCCTGTAGTCCTGGCCGTAAACGATGAACACTAGGTGTCGGGGGAATCGACCCCTTCGGTGTCGTAGCTAACGCGTTAAGTGTTCCGCCTGGGGAGTACGCACGCAAGTGTGAAACTCAAAGGAATTGACGGGGGCCCGCACAAGCGGTGGAGTATGTGGTTTAATTCGATGCAACGCGAAGAACCTTACCAGGGTTTGACATCTTGAGAACCTCTTAGAAATTTGAGGGTGCCTTCGGGAATTCAATGACAGGTGGTGCATGGCTGTCGTCAGCTCGTGTCGTGAGATGTTGGGTTAAGTCCCGCAACGAGCGCAACCCACGTTTTTAGTTGCCAGCATTTAGTTGGGCACTCTAGAAAGACCGCCGGTGATAAACCGGAGGAAGGTGTGGATGACGTCAAGTCATCATGCCCCTTACACCCTGGGCTACACACGTACTACAATGCTACGGACAAAGGGCAGCAAACTCGCGAGAGCTAGCAAATCCCATAAACCGTGGCTCAGTTCAGATCGTAGGCTGCAACTCGCCTACGTGAAGTAGGAATCGCTAGTAATCGCAGGTCAGCATACTGCGGTGAATACGTTCCCGGGCCTTGTACACACCGCCCGTCACACCATGGAAGTTGGCCATGCCCGAAGTCGTTACTCCAACCCTTGTGGAGGAGGACGCCGAAGGTGGGGCTAATGACTGGGGTGAAGTCGTAACAAGGTAGCCGTACCGGAAGGTGCGGCTGGATCACCTCCTAACAGGGAGACAACAAAATGTAAATATTAATTTTGTCACCTTAGGTCGATCGGTATCTCAGATTCTTAAAATATTTAAGAATTTCAGTTTCTAAGTTTTTTCTAGGTCACACCCATCACTTTTTCCTGGGCCATTAGCTCAGGTGGTTAGAGCGCACCCCTGATAAGGGTGAGGTCCCTGGTTCAAGTCCAGGATGGCCCATATCTCTATGTTGGGGGTATAGCTCAGTTGGTAGAGCGCCTGCTTTGCAAGCAGGATGTCAGCGGTTCGAGTCCGCTTACCTCCACTGAATACCACCTCTTTCATATTGTAAAAAGAGGGAAATTGTTTTGAGTAGTGTCCTTTTTGTTCTGAACGAATCTAGCTTCCTATTTTCTTTATAAATAAGACGCTGGACTCACTGAATTATTATTCATTGTTTTCAGAGAACCTTGACAACTGCATAGATTATTTTTAAAGACAATAAGCATCTTTAATGATGCAGATTTATTATTTGTGCGAATGCATTAAATAACAATTCTATTAAGCTGATGCTTCAAAATTATGAAGTTATTGGTCAAGCTACAAAGGGCTCACGGAGGATACCTAGGCACACAGAGGCGATGAAGGACGTGGTTACCTGCGATAAGTCTCGGGGAGTTGGAAGCACACTTTGATCCGGGAATTTCCGAATGGGGCAACCCCTTGAACGACCAACTGAATATATAGGTTGGTGCGAGCTAACCCAGCGAACTGAAACATCTTAGTAGCTGGAGGAAGAGAAAGTAAATAACGACTCCCTCAGTAGCGGCGAGCGAACGGGGAATAGCCCAAACCGATAGTCTTGACTATCGGGGTTGTGGGACAGCAATATGGATCAGCAAGTCTAGAAGAAACGTTTGAATGGCGTGCCACAGAGGGTGAAAGCCCCGTAATTGAAAGATAAGTTGACCTAGCTGTATCCCGAGTAGCACGGAGCACGTGGAATTCCGTGTGAATCTGCGAGGACCACCTCGTAAGGCTAAGTACTACTGTGTGACCGATAGTGAAACAGTACCGCGAGGGAAAGGTGAAAAGAACCCCGGGAGGGGAGTGAAATAGAACATGAAACCGTGAGCTTACAAGCAATGGGAGCCCGACTAATCGGGTGACCGTGTGCCTGTTGAAGAATGAGCCGGCGACTTATAGGCACTGGCGGGTTAAACCGGAAATGGTGGAGCCACAGCGAAAGCGAGTCTTAATAGGGCGTTTGTCAGTGTTTATAGACCCGAACCCTGGTGATCTAACCATGGCCAGGATGAAGCTTGGGTGATACCAAGTGGAGGTCCGAACCGACTGAAGTTGAAAATTCAGCGGATGAGCTGTGGTTAGGGGTGAAATGCCAATCGAACCAGGAGCTAGCTGGTTCTCCCCGAAATACGTTGAGGCGTAGCGTCTAGTGCTCCAGCAGGGGGGTAAAGCAACCATTTCGGTGCGGGCTGCGAAAGCGGTACCAAATCGATATGAACTCTGAATACCCTGTGTGTAACTAGGCAGTCAGACTGTGGGGGATAAGCTCCATAGTCAAGAGGGAAACAGCCCAGACCGCCAGCTAAGGTCCCAAAATTAACGCTAAGTGATAAAGGAGGTGGGATTGCCCAGACAACCAGGAGGTTTGCCTAGAAGCAGCCATCCTCAAAGGAGTGCGTAATAGCTCACTGGTCGAGCGATCCTGCGCCGAAAATGAATGGGGCTAAGCGTTATACCGAAGCTGCGGATAAATTTATTTATGGTAGGGGAGCGTTCTATGTTGGGTGAAGCGTTAGCGTAAGCGGACGTGGACGGCATAGAAGTGAGAATGTCGGCTTGAGTAGCGAAAACATGGGTGAGAATCCCATGCCCCGAAACCCTAAGGGTTCCTCCGGCAGGCTCGTCCGCGGAGGGTTAGTCTGGACCTAAGGCGAGGCCGAAAGGCGTAGTCGATGGACAACAGGTCAATATTCCTGTACCAGTTATGTTTTGGGAAGGGGGACGGAGAAGGCTAGCCAGGCCAGATGTTGGTTACTGGTTCAAGCGTTCAAGGCTTTGAGAGATGGAGAAAACATCTTGAGCTGAGGCGTGAGTACGAGTTGCTACGGCAGCGAAGTTGGTGATGTCATGCTTCCAAGAAAAGCCCTATACCCGTTAAGACATAAATGCCAGTACCCGAAACCGACACAGGTGGGGTGGTAGAGAATACCGAGGGGCGCGAGATAACTCTCTCTAAGGAACTCGGCAAAATGGCCCCGTAACTTCGGGAGAAGGGGTGCCAGCGAGAGCTGGTCGCAGTGAAGAGGCGCAAGCGACTGTTTACCAAAAACACAGGTCTCCGCTAAGTCGCAAGACGATGTATGGGGGCTGACACCTGCCCAGTGCCGGAAGGTTAAGGAAGCTGGTTAGCTTTTAGCAAAGCTGGCGACTGAAGCCCCGGTGAACGGCGGCCGTAACTATAACGGTCCTAAGGTAGCGAAATTCCTTGTCGGGTAAGTTCCGACCCGCACGAAAGGTGTAACGATTTGCGCGCTGTCTCGGAGAGAGGCTCGGCGAAATAGAATTGTCTGTGAAGATGCGGACTACATACACCCGGACAGAAAGACCCTATGAAGCTTTACTGTAGTTTGATATTGTGCTCGGGCTCTAATTGCGCAGAATAGGTGGGAGACGTTGAAATAGTACTTGTGGGTATTATTGAGTCATCGGTGAGATACCACTCTATTAGAGCTAGGGTTCTAACGCTTACCCGTTATCCGGGAAGCGGACAGTATCTGATGGGCAGTTTGACTGGGGCGGTCGCCTCCTAAAAGGTAACGGAGGCGCACAAAGGTTCCCTCAGGCTGGTTGGAAATCAGTCGTTGAGTGCAAAAGCAGAAGGGAGCTTGACTGTGAGACCTACAAGTCGAACAGGGACGAAAGTCGGTTTTAGTGATCCGACGGTTCTGCGTGGAAGGGCCGTCGCTCAACGGATAAAAGTTACTCTAGGGATAACAGGCTGATCTCCCCCAAGAGTTCACATCGACGGGGAGGTTTGGCACCTCGATGTCGGCTCATCGCAACCTGGGGCTGAAGTCGGTCCCAAGGGTTGGGCTGTTCGCCCATTAAAGCGGTACGCGAGCTGGGTTCAGAACGTCGTGAGACAGTTCGGTCCATATCCGGTGT
Organism: Prochlorococcus sp. AG-442-M23; assembly: GCA_003209655.1. Lineage (GTDB taxonomy): Bacteria > Cyanobacteriota > Cyanobacteriia > PCC-6307 > Cyanobiaceae > Prochlorococcus_A. The sequence goes on from QCPW01000004.1 coordinate 98,498, forward strand.
ATGCGCAGGAATATTGAGAGGATTTCTCCCTAGTACGAGAGGACCGGGAGGAACGCACCTCTGGTGTGCCAGTTATCGTGCCAACGGTAAACGCTGGGTAGCCATGTGCGGAGTGGATAACCGCTGAAAGCATCTAAGTGGGAAGCCCACCTCAAGATGAGTATTGCCATGGCTTAAGCCAGTAAGGTCACGGGAAGAACACCCGTTGATAGGCTCTACGTGGAAGCTTGGTAACAAGTGCAGCGGAGGAGTACTAATAGACCGAGGGCTTGACCAAATAAACTTAATTTATTGTCTTTAATTTATATAATTTTCTATGCAGTTCTCAAGGTTCACACTATCCTGGTGTTCATGGCGATGTGGAACCACTCCGATCCATCTCGAACTCGGTTGTGAAACGCATCAGCGGCGAAAATATTTAGGGGGTAGCCCCTTGAGAAAATAGCTCAATGCCAGGTAAAAATTTTTAAAGGGTGTACTCTGTAGAGTATGCCCTTTTTTATTTCTGACATTTAGGACACCAATGTGTACTTCTTCCCAAAATCTTCTCCCTCTTAATTAAATTTTTGCATTTACGACATTCTTTCCCAGTTCTTCTGTAAACATTAGTTTGTAATCCAAAATCACCATTTTCTCCTTCTAAGTCTCTGAAGTCACTAAAAGTAGTTCCGCCTGCACCAATACTCTTTTTTAAAATTTCTACGATTGCTATTCTGAGCTTTTTTAATTCATTCTTTTTAATTGTATTAGCTTCTCTAAAAGGTATTATGCCTGCAGAATAAAGACTTTCATCTGCATATATATTTCCTATTCCAGCTACGATTGTTTGATCTAATAAAATTGACTTTATAGACCTTGTTTTTTTAGAAACAACTTTAGTAAGATAAGTGATATTAAAATTTTCAGAAAATGGTTCAGGCCCTAATGAACCTAGCCCTTTAATTATATTGGTTGGTAATAAACCGTCTCTAACCCACCACATTTGACCAAAACTCCTTACATCAATATATCTAAGCTCATTATTATTTTTATCAAAAAATCTTATTCTTGTATGTTTACAAGGGTTAGTAAAATTTTTATAAAAAGTGAAATAACCAGTCATTCTTAAATGAATAACAAGGAATCCATTTTTTATGAGTGATAATTCTTTTGTACTATCATTATTATTTTTTTTTGTTTTTTTTAGTTCCGCGATTAAGTATTTTCCTCTTCTATTCCATTTGTAAATTAGTGAGTTTTGGAGACCATCAATGAAGTCTTTTTTTTCGATTGGATAAGCAACTGTTGAATCTCTACAGATTTCAACTTTTTTTATAATAAAACTCTTGAGTTTTTGTTCTAAGCCTCTTTTAACTGTCTCAACTTCAGGTAACTCGGGCAAATCTCTAAGCTTTTTCTAATTCACTTTCTGCAAAATTATTAGTATTTGCGCCATTATCAGTTCCACTTATTCCAGCATAATTTACCTTGTCAAATCTGACTACGCAGTTGTACTTTATTCCTGAGGTGTCAACTGACGCAACTTTACCAATTTCATTATACCAGTATGACTCTGGTCTTTTAACTCTTACAAGATCTCCTCTTGAAATTGCCATCTTTTTAAATTTAACTATTATAAAGAATAACTCATTACTAATATAAGCAGAAAAATTATTCACACATATTAATTAAAACATTTAACAGTAATCATTTATTAGATTTTTTTCAAAATCCTCTTTAGCAGGAATCCATCCTCTCCATTCTCGTCCTGGAATTCTTACATCTATAACTTTTGTTTTACAACTTACAGAAATGAAAAGTTTTTTATTATTTTGATTTAAAGCATTTAAAATTTGTCTATCATTTCTTATTTCAAATTCATTTTGTAAAATAGTTAGTGGACCGTAAGTTTTATTATTTTCACTTATTGGGTTGTTAACACCATTTTCTTTTACTAACCTAGATCTTTCTAAATTAATCATATTCTCGTCGCTTAAAAATACTTTTGACCCAATATCAATTGAATCTTTATCCTTAAGGTTGTTAATTTCTATTAGGTATTTTAAGTCTAATCCATATTTAACAGAAATTTCAGTAAGACTGTCACCTTTTTGTACAAGGTGATAGATTTTTTTTTGCTTATTATTTTTAGTTATTTGGTTAGTCTCAGAAATCTTTAGATTTTGTCCGACGTAGATATAATTTTCATCTCTTAAATCATTTAACTTGATAATCGTCTCTTTTTCTATTGAATATAATTTTGAGATACTTGTTAAAGTATCTCCTACTTTTACGATATGAATTTTTTTAAATTCTGAATCATCATTACTAGAGTTTTCTTTATTAGATGTATTTTCTATTTGTTTATTTGATGAATCAATTATTCCTTCAGCCTTTATAAAATAGGGACTGAAAAAATTTAAAAAGAAGGCAAATAAAATAAATGTAAATTTCATTAATTCATTAATTTATTCTAAGATAATGTCTGTACTTAAAACTGCTAGAGTATTGAAACCAAATTAAGTAATTCAAATCTTAAAAATAAATTTTATCAATCTAATTACTCTCTCATAAGGAGGATATCTTAAATCTAAATCAAATAAATAACCTTTATAAGTGATGGATTTTTGATTTGAAAAATTCTTAAAACCTTCTTCTCCATGAAATTTACCCATTCCACTTTCCCCAACTCCTCCGAATGGCAAATTTGGAATAAGCACAGGCAACATAACATCATTAATACAAATTGTGCCTGAGCTTGTTACCTTTGAGATATGATCATGGATTTTCTTATCCCCTCCAAAAATATAAATTGCTAATGGTTTTGAAGCTTGATTAATTTTTTTTAATGCCGAATCTTTATTTTCAATTTTTATTATTGGAAGAAGAGAGCTAAATAATTCTTTTTGAAAAATATTTTTTTCTTCTAACTTTACTTTTAAAAGTGTGGGCGATATTTTCATTCTTTTTTTACTATTAATTCCTCCGTATAAAATACGTTTTTCTTTTTTATATCTTTTGAGAAGTTCTGAAGTTTTGGTATATTGCCTGTTCTCTAATTTCGACAAGTTTTTTGAGCTTATTGGATTTTTACCATAAAAAATATTGATGAATTTTATCAACTCTTGAACTAATTCAGTTTCAATTTCTTTTTCTACAAATATGTGATTAGGAGCCATGCATGATTGTCCTGAATTGAAAAATTTACCCCATACAATTCTTTTCGCAGCAATTTCTAAATTCGCATTTTTGAAAATTATCACTGGATTTGTCCCACTAAGTTCAAGCGTTAATGGAGTTAAGTTTTTTGAAGCTGATTTCATAATAGATTTTCCCGTTTCTGTACTTCCTGTGAAAAAAATATGATCAAAATTTTGTTCTACAAGTTTTATTGAATCTTTATAATCTCCCTCAATAGTTAATAAAGTGTCTTTCTGGAAATATTTATTACTCAAGTTTTTGATCAATTTTGAAGTGGAAGGACATTTTTCTGATGGTTTTATTACAGCAGTGTTTCCTGAAGAAAAAACATTTACTAGGGGCTTTAAAAGATATAACAAAGGATAATTATATGGCCCTAAAATTAGAACGCACCCAAGAGGTTCGTAAGTTACTTTTGAGAATGAGGGGAAAAGATAGATAGGAGTTTGAACTCTTTTTGGTCTCATCCAAGATCTAAGATTTTTTTTAATTAAAGAAATTTCTTCTTTAACTAAGAGTATTTCTGAAAGAGCTTCAATATCAGATTTACCTAAATCAAGGGAAAGAGCCTTTATGATTTCTTTTTTATTCTCATCTAAAAGTTGACAAACCTTGCTTATTTGCTGCAATCTCCAATTTATACTTTCTGTTTGTCCAGTAATTACTTTATTTTTTAATTCATTAATATTTGCTCTATAAGACGTATCTAAAATTTTCATCTAGAAAAACTTTTTCATCATAATTAATATATCAGATTAATAATATTAAATATCTTTAAATTATTTAAATAAAAAAAACTACATTATTTTTTCTAAATAATATAAAAACAAATCATAATTTATTTTGAAAATAATAGATAAAGAAGCTCAATTTATTATTCCTGCTTTTTTTTGTATTTTATTATTTATATTTATCAATCTTAATAAATTCTTCTTGGTTACTGACTTTTCTTATTGGTCTAGTAATCTTATTAATCAACCTTATAGAATAATAAGTTATAGTTTTGTCCATAAAGATTTAAATCATTTATTATCTAATTTATTTGGAATAGTTGTAATTAGATACTGTTTTATAAATTTGAATTTGAAGAGCATATTTCTTTTCTTTTACTTAATTGTTTTTTTAATTCCAATTCAGACTTTTTATTTGTTCATTTGGGATAATTTTTTATTTTATAATCCCAATCATTTGTTGGTAGGTTTTAGTGGAATAATATTTGGTTCATTTTCCTTTATTTTGCTTTCTTCCATATATGGGAAGGAATATTTTGGGAGCATTTATATTGGCTTAAAAAAGAGCTATGAAATTAATAAATTAATGAGTATTTTTTTGTTTTTAGGCATTCTTTATTCTTTGTTCCCAGGTATTAGCTTATCTGGACATATAGCAGGATTACTCAGTGGGGTTATTATTTTTTTTCTTTGAAATGAGAACATTCTTTGCCCTATTATTTATTGAATTGATTGCCTAAAAACATGAAAATCTTATTTCTTTAAGTTAAGATGTTTTAATGAAAAAAATTTTTTCAATTAGATTAATATCCAATAATGAAATTAAGAAAGTAACTGATTGGGCAAAGTTAGAGGGATTTGCTCCAGGCTTTGATGACATATCAATTTATAAAAATACCGATAAACAAGGGGTGTGGGTTGGATGTATCGATGATAATCCTATCGGTTCTATCACTTGCGTAAAATATAATGCTTCATATGGATTTATAGGCTTATTTATTGTAAAAAAAGAATTCCGAAATATGGGTTATGGTTTGAAATTATGGAAACATGCATTAAATTATTTGAAAAATGTTGATTGTATTGGTTTAGAAGCGGCTCCAAATAGATTGGACGATTATCAAAAGTGGGGGTTTAAAAAATCCTCAATAACAACTAGATGGAAATCAGAGGGGATTCAAGATTTTCCACATAGTAATTTTTATAATGATGAAAATAAAGCTTTCAAGGTTGTCCCAGGAAGTCAGATCTCACCTCAATCTGTTTTGATATATGACTCTCAGCGAGAGCCAAGTCCTAGGCCACATTTTTTGAAGGATTGGTTGAATGATTCTTTTGAAAATGTTAGTGCGCTTGTAGATAATAATGGAATGTGCCATGGCTTTGGGAGGATAAGACCTTGCATTCTCCAGGATAATAATCAAGGATGGCGAATAGGCCCTCTTCTGGCTGATACGCCTCCTTTGGCAGAATTACTTATTAGAAAATTAGTTAGGAATTTAGAAGCTCAAATCTTATTGGACTGTTCAAATCTCAATCCTTATGCGAATTACCTTTTATCTAATATGGGTTTTAAAGAAATTTCGCAAACTTACAGGATGTACAAAGGGATCAAACCTTCATGCCCAATGAATCAAGTATACGGACTTGCTTGCCTAGAGTTGGGCTAATTATTTCCCTAATATATAATTTTTTATTTATCTTTTCATAATTAAAAAATTTTTAGATTTTTTATTTTATTAGGTTTCTTGAAGGTCAATTCTCAGCGGTTTTTAATATCCTTTCTACAGTATCTGCATTGATTATTATAATCTCTCCATTATCAATATTTGCTATTTGAAATAAGGTCCATGAATTTGGATTCCTCGCTCCTCCTATACAGTTAATCACTAGCCCAACCCAATAATCATGACGACCGTTTTGAGTATTATCTGACGCCATTCCATCTCTAATTATTACATAATCACCAGGCTTGACGATAAGGAATTCATAAGCTTCTGGAAAGCCCATAATATAAGAATAAGAACTTTAGTAGTACAAATATACTATATAACCTAAATTGGCGGCCTTAGTGCCAAGACAATATTAATTATGTAAAAGTATAAATTTAAAAATAAAAAGCAATCTATTAAGATTTGGTGTATTTGTAGCTATGATAATTATCTTTATCTATAAATTATGATTCCATTAAAATAAGGATGATTAAAAATAAATAAATAAATAAATAAATTTATCTTTTAAATAAAAATAGATTTAAGTTGATCAAGAATACCAGTATGACTAGATACTAATTTCGTAAATAGTAGGTACATTAAGCCTACCATGGCAATTCTTCCGTTAAATTTTTCCAAAAGTTTTAATTTCTTAAACAATTTTTTTTTTTTTTTTCTAACTAAAACTTAGCGGCTTATCGCAATAATATAGTATCAATTGTTTCTAAAAGAAAAATATATTTTAATCAAAAAGATTTAAGGACTCAGCGTTGACGCAGAGTACAAATGAATAAATATTGGAGAAGCCTAAAGCCAACCCTCTTTCATTTTTAAATAAAGTTTTTCTGTCTCTGCAGAATAAATATTACTCTCTTGATATGATTGCTGCTGCTGCTGCTGCTGCTGCTGAGTGGAATCGCTCTTTTTAGTTTGAACTTCGCTCATTAAAACAATTAAAAATTTATGTGTTTATTCTCTCATATTTAAAGCTTTTTTTGTTTAATCCAATTATTAAATTTTATTTAAATTTTATTTTTTCTAATCCCCCCCCTATTTCAAAAAAAATTATTTAGCAACATTAGTTTTGGCGTATAAAAATTTAACCTCCCAGTAAATTATTCCTAGAAAAATTGAACTTGCAAGGAGAATCTCAGAGATGGTTAGCATAGCTTTATCATTACTAATTTAATTTTCGTATCAATTTACACAGAATGCAATAGGTACTATTTACATTTTTAATTTTAAAAATCTTGTTCAGTTAAATAAATCTTTAAATAATATAGACTTAAAAAAACTCTAAACTCTTTTGTGGGAAATTCTATAAACTTATCCATCTTGATACCCTTAATGCCAATGGTTATGGCTTTATTTATATTAATTTTATTAGTAAGTTTCAATAGAACCATAAATAGACTAACTAAACCAGTAAGCTTTCTTATAGTTTTTTCATCATTGGGATCTGCTCTGATAGGTACATATCTTTATTTAAAAAAAATTGAAGGCGAATTGTTTTTATCTAATTATCTAAGAATACTTGAAAGTAGAAATTTAGTTCTTCATTTAAATTCGCTAACTGAAAAAATTTCAATATGTTTGAACGTAATAATGGCAATAATAATTGGAGTACTCTTTTACAAATTGCCTAGACAAAAAGGTTATGTCTCATTGTTGATCATCATTAGCTTGATTTCTTCTTCAATAATATTTGCAGTAATGTTTTTAGATTTTAAATCTTAATTTAGGATTGAGATATCATAGCTAAGGCTTCATTAAGTTCTTCAACATGACTAAGTTCGTCTTGTGCAATTTCCTTTATTTTTTGATCATGAGGATGCGTTTTTAAGTATTTTGTATAAGTATTAAATGCATGCTCTTCAATTTTTATATTTACATCATAAGCATTGGTTGGAGAACAAAAATAATAAATAACCATTATCCAATAATAGACAAGTACAAGGTGCCTTGCTAAAAATCTATCGATCCAAAACTTATCTCCACCTCTTCTTTCCATTTCTTTTAGATGCTCTGTTTCGTTTATTGCTTGATAAAAATGTTCTTTCATTAGAAACATTGTCGAGTCATTTTTTATTCCAAGTGATTCTTTAAAATGAAGAACAGATAGAAAAGCAAAATAAGGTGATCTTGCTATAACTTCTAATACCCAGAATCTTTGTAAATGCCTATTTGAATAAATAAAGTCAAGAACTTTAACTGTGCTATTCAGAATAAATGAATTAATTGTTTTCATAAGAACCTCTTCATTATGTATTAAGTATAATTACTTAATTTGTGCAAGTTCATGCTTTTGCGTTTCAATTAATCAAAATTTAATATTTTAAAAATTTAAGCAATTCAGAATTAAGTCTTGAAAAAATTTTTTTTTAATGCATATTTTGAATAGTTAACTTTTTTAAATGACTTCAACTGAAAAGATTGCTAATGCGAAAAAAAGAATTAATGAATTAGAGAGACTAATTAAATATTGGGATAATACAGAAGAAAAAAAAATTAATAAAATAGATTTTGAATTAAATAATAATAAGGTTCCAGCATAGTTATTTTGAGTTTGGGATCATATTTAATTAGTTTTTTTATATTTGGTACATTATTTAATTGTTAAATATTAATATTATGCATGTTTTGCCTACTTAGAGCATTTAAACCTATTTTCAAATTTCTAAATTACAAATAATGTAATTAGATATTATGTCTCATATGAATACATTTTCTAATAAATACTTTTTCCCAATTAAATTGTTGCCCTGGATATTTTGGACAATAATCTCAGTTTTTAGTGTTTATTTATTCACTAATGCATGGATGAATTAGAAATTAAATGATTTACTAGCTCCTTTTAATCCAATCTGGTGAACCTCCAAACCAGTCAGATATATCATCTTTTTTGGGATCGAAATGGTTTTCTTTGTCTAAACCGTCAATTCCCATTGATTGCAATAGGCCATTAATATTACTTTCACTCTGTATTCCATGTCTTCTGATGCTATTTGCTTTTTTTAGCCAAAGAGATATTGTCGAGCTATGTTTTGCATATTTTTCAATATATATTCTTTCTTTTAGTGAAACTTCTTTATCTAAAGATATTCTTCTAATTATTTCTTGGATTTTCAATCTTTTTTGATTACTTAAAAGCATAAGAAAATTAATAACTAAATTTTTTATAGAACTCTTATTACTAAATATCTTGTCAATATTAATTTCAAGAAATTTCTCTTATTTAAAGGCTTTTTGAGGAGATTAGTTTCGAACTGCTAATATAAGTGGTTTTTTAGTCTTTATTGATACCAAGAAATATATAAATATCTTATGATTTTTTTAAGATATATAAAAAATTTTAAACTTTTATACGGGATAAGGACTTATTGAAAGAAATAATTGCAAAATAGTATTCCTGTACTATTATTAGTACAGATGTATTATTAGTTATGAAAATTTTTTCTTCTTCACCATACGCTACATTTAATTCCAAAGAATGGGACTCTCTATCGAGAATAAATCATAAGTTCTCTGATACTCCCATTAAAATTAGCAAAAGGTATTTCGGCACTTTAAAAAAAACTAAATCTACTAAAAAAGTACGAGAGAAGAATGATTTACCTAAACAAATACAACTTGCTTTCACCTGATTAAAAATTGCAACTAATACTTTTTTTTCAAAAACTATTTTAAGGCAACCTATTGTTTGTTAGATTAGGAGAAATACTAAAGGTTTTAATTTGTCTGTAGATCGTGAACTTTTGAAAGAAGTTACTCAAGAACTTTGGAATACTGTTAAAAAACTAAGGCCAGAAATTGATAGGCAAACCCGCCTTCAGCTAGTTTTAAAGGCTTTATTAACTATTGGTGATCTACCAGATCAAATGCAAGCTGCAATGGTAGTAGGCGTTTGTGCCGAAATGGATAAAAGCGATATTGAAAATATTGACTCTGATTCTAAGAGTAAAGAAGAAAGTGGTTCTAGTTCAATTGATACTTCTACTGGAAGAAAAGTAGTAAGAAGGAGTTCAGCAAAATAGAAACTTTTAGAGAAAGTTACCCTTTAACTTTTTTAGAATCGCTTTTAGCGAGCCTAAGAAATAAAAAATATGAAATTACTAATAAAAGTGGTATAAAAATAGAATGCAAAGTCATCATTAATTCTGTTTGACTCATTCCTATAAGACTTGATTCACTTGGTAGCTGCTCTGACCAGGTACCAGCTAAATGCCATGCTTGAGGAATAGATAAGAGAAACATATAAATCCTATAAGTAAAAATTATATTTAGATAAAGAATATCATTTTAAAAATAAATTGCTGTTTATCTACTTATTTCTTAACTTAATTATTATTTTATTAAAAAAGTCGAATATTTTTAAAGATCTATCATTTTAAGTAGATTTTTATACGCCTTATTCCCAATTATTTGTTCGGCAGCATATGCTCCGCTTGCTGAAACTGCAGGTATACCTATTCCTGGGAAAGTACTTGCGCCACAAGATAGTAAATTCTTAACAGGTGTTTTACACCCAGGAAATAGACCTTGGGCTGCCGATAAGGCTGGGCCATAGCTACCGCAAGAAGTATTTGTAAATTTTTTATGAGTTAAAGGAGTGCCAAATAACTTGATTTCAATTCTGTTATCTATATCAGGAATTATTTTTCTCAAAGATTTTAGAAATATTGAACACCTTTCTTCTTTAAGATTTTTGTAAGTCGACTCATGTGGTTTTAAATTCTCCCAAATTTCCCATGGCTCATTTGCAGGAGTATATCCATGTAGGACATGTTTTCCTTTTGGTGCCATACCACTGTCTAATACAGAAGGGATAGAGAAAACTGCTACGTTTCTTTCTGCTGTAATTCCTCTATTCCAATCATCAACGTGTATTGCATGAATAGGTAAATTTTGAAGCCCAGACGCATCAAAACCTAAATGTATATGCAGAAAAGAACCACATTTTTTAATGTTTTCAGCCTTTGGAGTCCATTTTTTTGTAATTTCTCTTGGAATTAATTTTCTTGAAGTCCAAGCATCAGTGTTCATTACAACAAAGTCTGAAATAAATTTGGATCCATTTTCTAGTGTTACTCCAGAGGCCATATTCTGACTGAAATTTATCGAATCTACTTTAGAAGAAAGAATTAATTCACCGCCATTTTTTTTTAAAGCATTAACTAAAGCTTTTACTATGCTTTCACTTCCTCCCTTTGGATATTCTAAGTATGATTCAGGATCAAACCATTCATCGAATAAACTTGCCATAGCAGCAGAATTTGTATCATGCATTGGCATTCCACTTATTAAAAAACTGAGTAAATCAACCCAATTTCTTAGAAAAGGATCTTTTAGGTGATTGTCGACAATATCCCCAAAACCCCCATTGATTTTTGGCAGTAAATTTATATTTGGTATGAATTTAGATGCTAATCTAATAATTTCCAAAAAGTTCATAGTTTCAGGTGAGTTCGAGAGGAGAGGGATTTCACTAACTATTTGACTAAGAGGTTTTATTGCTGACAAAAAAGAATTCCATTCTTTAACTGATTTATCCCCTCTTAATAAACTTATTCTCTTTTTAAATGGCTCTTGTCCTACTTCTAAATTAAATTCCCCTTCAGGAACACTTACATGCCATCCTTGGTATTTTATAAGTTCAACCTTTTCGTCGAGTAATTTTAATATTTGGCCTAAAGGATTTGTTGTAGGCCATTTGCTAATACCACTCCATAATGAAGGACCAGATTCAAACTTGTAACCCTTAATATTAAAACTATGAGCAACGCCTCCAGGTTGACTATGAGCTTCAAGTATTAGGACTTTTTTACCAGATAATGAAAGTATTGAACCACAACACAAACCCCCTATACCGCTACCAATAATTATTACATCATATTTACTCATAAAACCTAAAGAGAAATCTTAAGGCTTAAACGAAATTGTTTGTGGTTGTGATACTTAGAACAACTGCAAGGAAGAAAATGTAAGGAACAGCTTTTAGTGGAACATAACCTTGCTTTTTAGAAATAAAATCCATCTTTTAGTTAATTTATGTAAACATATTAACTTAAATTTGTTACGAATGTGTAAATGTATTTGGTATTTTTAGAAATGTTTTGAAACAAAGAAGAAGTTTTATTCTTTGTTTTATGGATATCTATTTATGATGAATAAGAAATTATATTTAAAATGATTCTCGAGGTAAAAAAATTACCACAATATAAAGATATAAAAAATTTAGAAACTATTTCTAAAAAAGATGGAAGTGGTATAAGAAATGAAGATTTAATAGGAACTTGGAAATTTAATTCTGTATGGAAGAAAGGCTCCGAAAAAATAGACAATATATCTAGTTCAATTCTTCAAGTATTATCAGCAAAATTAGAGATTAAGAAAAATCATTCTCAAAATAATAACATAGAGTTTAGAATAAAAAATTCAATTAGTTTTGGGATTTTATCTATTATTTTTTGTGGTCAAGCATCAATAAAAGGTAAGAGACCACTGTTGGTTTTTTTCTTTGAGGACTTAATAATAAATTTCGGAAATTTTACCTTAGTTAATAAACCTTTAAAAAAACCAGAACAAAAGCAAATGCCTTTTTTCTCCCTAATAGCTATAAGTAAAGAAAATAATTGGATGTGTGCTAGAGGAAGAGGAGGAGGACTTGCAATATGGATTAAGTCTTAATCTTTTAGTGATATTCACCAGGATGATCATTTTTTCTGACGGTAACCCTATCCACTTTTTGGCCATTAAATCTCAAAAGATCATCACCAGAGAAAACATATCCAAGTCTTTGGGCAATAAGAGCTACATCATCGGCAGTTGCAGAAGAAGTTACCTCTTTTCTCAATTTATCTTCTGACTGCATTTGTTTTAAAAAATTTCTTATTTCGGAGAAACTCATTTTAATTTTTACCCATAATTTTATATTAAAGCCTTAGAAAAAATTAAAATTTTATTAAAAGACACTAAAACTAAATAAATACTATATTTAACACATGACTTACTTATTTTTATATCTAGTTGGGATTGTTTTGATATGGTGGACATATCGTGTTGGTTGGATTGAGGCTTTAAAAACAGTAATTAAAGTTTTAGTTCCTTCAATTTTGATAATTTTATTCAATATCAAAGCAGGAAGATTACTCTTCAAAAATCCTTTTGTTGGATTATTAAGTGCTTTACCAACTTCAATTTTTATTTATAGAGGTTCTCTTCCATTTGTTGCATCCATTAATAACTGGATTGACACAAAAAACAGTAATCATGAAGAATCTAAGGACGTAATTGATACTGATTCAATTCCCTTAGATGATTAATATCTTTAGCTAATCAAAACCTAGAAATAATTCTTTGTGCACTACAAGAACATCAAATAAAGATGTTCCATGGGAAGGACTTATTGGGATATTATCAACATTTAGTGCCTCTGCACATATTAGATGTCCATCCCATCTAGTATCATTTTCACTTATTTGAATTGACCAATTAATTACTTTTTTAAAATGCTCAGGCATTTCTGATCCTATTTTTCTGCATATTTGGCAAAGATTTGTAAGAAGAGGTGGTTTTGATGGCCTTTTTAAATCTTTTACAAGACTTGGTTGGGTAAAAACACTGGTATATCTAATGTAGTCGATCAATTCATAATCTTTATCAGACAGTTCTGCTTTATTTAATGCGATTTCAAATTCTTCTAAAGGCGTAATTGGCCGCTTAATTATCTCATTTATCATTATTTCTATCTGATTTTGACAAATCCTTTTCCTCCGGTTCTTTTGTTACTTGATCTGGACTGTTTGTAGAATTATTCTCAAGAGATTTTGGTAAATCTTTTTTTTCCGGCTCATTAATTACTTGCTCGATCTCATTTTGAAATTCATTCGATGCTTTTTTTAGGCTTTTTAATGTTTTACCAAGTTGTTTGCCTAGTTCTGGTAATTTTTTAGGACCAAAAATTAATAGAGCTAGAACTAAGATAACTGTTACTTCTGGTAAACCTACGCCAAAGATATTCATGATAGAAGTTTATTTGATTCAATATTAAAATCTACTCTTAAATATAATCTAATGATTTGAAAAAATCTTTTATAAAAAAAGCTTTGTTACTCTTCAAAGTAGTTTATGAAAAATAGTTGTAATTATTATTCCCTTAAAAAAAACTAACCATAGGAGCTCGTAATCACTTAATTTTAATATATCTTGGTAAGACTTAATAAGTTTCTTGTGTTTTTTTATAATTGTTTTGATTAGCCTCAAAATCTTTTTAAAAGTTAGAACCTATTTTATATCAAAACTTTATAAGATTAAATTGACAAAATAATAAATTTTGTTTATCAGTAAGTGAAAATTTTTAAATAAGTAATCATTTTTTGCTTTTAATAATTATTTTCTTTCCTATTCTTACAAAATTAGCTTCCCTTAAATTAATCCAAATTACAAAACTGTAATTAATTTTTTAAAAATATAATGAAAATTTTATTAACTGCTTTTTTCTTGTTTGCCTTTTTACCTCCATCAAAGGCTGTTACCACAAAAATGTTTAGAGTATTGGATACATGTGCTAGATATAAGCTTAAAGAGATAGATGCAAAAAAAGCTATAGAAAAATTAAAATTAGAATCTAATAATTCTTCCGAAATTGGCTTAAAAAATATAGTTAGTAATTACTGTTCTGTATTTACCCCAAATGAAAAAATCCAATTTTAAATATCACTTTTAAAAACCATTTTATTTTAGTTTAATTTAAATTTGTTTGTTTACTTCTTATTTCATTAACTCTCATGGAATTCGCAATTTTTAAGTTAAAAATCTCCCCCAGAAAGAGAATAAGAAACAACAAAGTATATATGGCAAATTCCAAAGCATCACATTAGTTAATCTTAAGAATCTTTAGATATCTTTTAAGACATTGGTTGAAAAAATTTTCAACAACTTTGTTCTTTTTGGCCACAGAAAAATATTAATTGCTTATAAAATGGAATTTTACAGAAACTATTTTGCAGATTGGTGATAAAGTTCCACAATTTTCTTTACTAGATCAGAACGGAACAAAAAGAACAAATAATAACTTAAGAACACCTTTGGTTTTGTTTTTTTATCCAAAAGATGATACACCTGGGTGCACTATAGAAGTTTGCGGATTTAGAGATAAGTATGACCTTTTTAAAGTTCTTGGTGCACAAGTTTGGGGTGTAAGTAATGGTAGTTCTTCAAGCCACTTGGCATTTGCTAATAAAAATAAACTACAATATCCTTTGCTTTGCGATAAAAACGATTCACTTAGAAAAGCTTTTAAAGTTCCAAAGGTATTAGGTTTATTAGATGGAAGAGTTACCTATGTTATAGACAGAAACGGATTCGTTAAACATATTTTTAGAGATTTATTGAACGGTCCTGAACATATAAAAGAGGCTATAAGAGTCTTAAAGGAAATTCAAAATCAGTAAATTAATTATTCAAAATCTTATAAATTAATTTTCTTTATTATAGGATATTTTAGAAATGAATTTAAATTTATGAAAAAAATAGGAATGCAGGCAATTGATGCAGCAATTAATAATGGTGTTGACCTTGATGGTTCTCCCATACCTTCAAAGATGCTTGAGCTTTACAATAAGATTATGAATAAAGAGAACAAAAGAGAAAGAAGCGGAGTCAAAAAGTCAATGAGAAATAGATGTGTTAAAACAGGTTCAAAACATTTTGATAAAGAAACTTTAAATAAATTATTAATTGATTCCGGTTGGGAAGGCCTAAAAGAAAAAGAGATTTTATTTTTTTATAATTGATATTTTTCAAGATATTTAACTTAAAGTAATTAATTTTTGTGACCAAATGATATGTAAATTGATGATTGGGAATAAAGATTATAAAAAGGTCATTTTGAAAAAATATTTTCAAAAATGAAATGATAGTCAATACCGAAATATATCTATTGTAGGTTTGATATTAATTTTAATGATTATTAATCTTAAGTCTTTTTAGAGCAACATTCATTATTGAAAAGGAACTTTATTTAGGTGAATTTTCATCATCGAGATTCTCCAATAAAGATAAAATAATTATTACCTATACTATTTTTAGAGAAATTTTTGAAAATTATTTAATTTATTTAAACCAACCTTTTTTAGTCGGATTTTTTGATTCCTCTTTTTTAATAAAAGTTAGTTTTACAGCTTTGTTAAAAGCTAAATTAGCTTCTACTATCGTTACTATTGATATAACAAATAAGCCTGCTATACCTATTAATTGTTCTGTTTGACCTAGTTCTTTATCTCCTTGGATAATTATTCCGATAATAAACCATGTAGCTACTGCAGCAATAGTATAGAAATATGGCAACCATCTTCTCTGATAAAGATAACCAGCTCCAACTCCCGGCAAGAAATTTAATAAAGAAGCTACCCATCCGCTTGAAGATGATAATATTTTTTCTTTTGATAATTTATCCATTAAAATTAAGCATTTATTAAATGAACATTTATGTAGGCAAAAGATATGGCAGCACAAATTATCCAGCTAAAAGGTAAAAACATTCTTATTTGTTCTTTCTTGTTATTCATATCTGTATTATGGATAAGTTTTTATGAATTCGTGGTTAAAAAATTTATTAAAAAAAAAGACGATTAAAAATAATCGTCCTATAACTTATAGTTTTTTGAAAAAACTATTATTTTACCTTAGAGGCAGAAAGTAATTTAAGTTCATTCTTGACTTCTTTTTCTCTTTCTTCAAGATGTTTTAATTGTGACTTAAAAGCATCTTCAAGTCTCTTTCTTTGGTTTGTAATTTCATCAAGTTCTTCTTGATGGTGATTCTTTTTTAGTTTTTTCATCTCGCTATCAGAAATAACATATACTGGACGATATGAAGGGTTTTCAAAAAGAAGATCAAACATTGAATACATAGTGACCTTTAAATTAAGTACAAATTAAATATCTTATAAATATTTGAATATTGTAAGGACATAAACCGAAAAAATATATACGGCAAATACACCGAATTTCGGTTTACCTTACTAAACCGGCCAGTATTAACCGATCAATTTTAATTGATAAATCTATAACTTTATAAAAGTTCCTCTTGGATATAAATTTGAAATTTTATTTCTTTGTCTAAGCTGTTTTTTTATTGAGTCATTTTCATATCTCCTTAACATCATCAAATAATTTGCAAATCCAAAAAATATCATAAAAATAATGAATTTAAACCCTGCTAAAAAGTTCATATTGTAATATTTTATATTCATTAAAACTGACAAATTTTTAATTAAAAATCATCCGTATTTATATCTAATTAATTTAATTCTTAATATTTTTAAAAGTAGATATGTTTGCGCTTTTTTATTGTAATTATATTTTTCAAAAATTTTTCTTATTAAATTCAAAAAACTTATTCTTATACCTAAGAAAATTGAAAAGTATCAAAATTATTAATAATGTTATTCCATAAATTCCACCTAAAGGATTTGTATTTATATTTCCTGGTCCTACTAGCCAAATAGGAGCATCTTGTGAGATTTCTACTAAACCATTATTCATAAGGAACCAAATTCCTACAAGACCTCCATGAAGACCAGCACAACCCCACAAGGAATTATTATCTTTTATTCTTATTAGTGATAACAAAATACCAAGCAAAAATAGCCCAAAAAGTATACTTATCATTTGCCAAAAAGGTATATTAAATCCAACATGAGCAATACTAAAAATAAATGCTTGAAAAATTAAGGCCTTTTTAAATCCATATTGATTTCTTAATTCTTCTAAAAGCCAACCTCTAAAGATAAGCTCTTCAGCAAAACCTATCCCAATTATTAACACCAGAGCATTCCATAATATTCCAGGTGATAATATACCTAACCAATTTCCCCATTTATTGCAAATAACTGGAATTAAAATCAGAGACAATAAAATGATTGAACATGATATACCTTTGAGAAAATAAAAGAATCTAATTTCTTTTTTTTCAATTTTGTTTATACCTAGAAGTATCCATGGATTATTTATTCCCCAACGTATTTCAAACCATTTTGGCATTGAAATAACAAATAATAAAAATGTAAAAATAGTGCCAATTAAGGATAGATTTTCTTTCCCTACACCAAAAATTAACAATGGGTTTGCAAGAATCCAACCCAATATATAAAGAAAGGGCATTAATAAAATCGTTGGTAATATTTTAGGTCTAACAGTTAATATTTTTTTACTTAAATTTTTTATTGGTTTAAAAAGAATATACATCTTAAGATTATACCTTTCACAAAGTTTTAAAAGGAAATAGTATATTTAAATTTATAAAAATTTTTAATTTAAGTATTAGAAAATAATAAAAGAATTAATTCACTATAGTTTCGTGTGGCAGCAATATACGTTTTTCTCTTAATGAGAAATTTTCTGGGACTATAAACTCTTCTTTTGAAATTGATAGAAAAGACGCCCACCATGAAAAAGTACTATTACTTAATATTGCTAATTTTGCAGATCTTATGAGATTAAAATCATTTTTAATTGTATCTGAATTTAACATTGATATTTTTAAATCAACAAAGCATTTTTTTATTTCTTCTAAAAATTCTATTCCATATTTTTGATCTTCAGAAATTAATTTGAAGGATTTATATCCTTTTGAAATTGCATATCGAATTGATTTTTTATAGTATTCTATTTTACAGATATTTAAGTCTGTTATGTTGAGAAAATCACTCCCTCTTAAGTGAATCACTACATCATTATTGCAAATTTCAATACATTCTTTATTTAATTCAATTGGTCTTAATTTTAATTGGCTAAAAGCATTTTTTAGACTTAAATAAGTCCATTGATGATTGAAATATCCATCGAAAAACAATATTTTTTTTTTGGAGTAAAGATAATCTTTTGAACTGAAATTTCTATCATTTATACCTATAAAAGGTAAATAACTTCCAAATCTTAAAGAGGCAGAAGTAGAGGCTACAAATTTTTTTACTACATTTAAATCATTAGAATTATCGTAATATAGCCAAGCAGGTTTTTCAAAAATATAATTTAAACAATTTAATCTTTTGGGTATATGAATATCTCCTAGAAAGGAAATAATAACTTTTTCTCTTGATTTTCTATATTTTAAACATGCAGCGGTTTGAAATAGTTGATTGCCTAATCCACCGACCATTCTTGAAAAAATCATTTTCAATAAACTGTTACTAATTTAATTTCTTGATGTAAAAACTTAATTTTTTGCTTTTCCATATTCTAATTATTATAAAATAATTATATGTAATCTAAAAAAAATTGAAAAAAGATCTTAAACCTGTTATAGAAAAAGAACTTTTATTTAATATAGTAGTACCAGTTTTTAATGCAGAAAAATATATAGAAAAATGTCTCAACTCTATAATTAATCAATCATATAAGAGATTTCAATTACAAGTAGTCGATGATTGTTCAGGTGATTCTTCTTATGAAATTGCATCCTCAATTTGTAAAGATTATAAAAATATAAAAGTTTATAAGAATTCTAGAAGGATCGGAGCATTGAATAATATTTATAATTTATTGAATACTAAGATAAAAGATCCTACAAATACGGTAGATCTTATTATAGATGGCGATGACTATTTATATAGTGGAGATGTCTTAAATATTCTTAAAGCAAAGTATGATCAAACAAATTGCTTAATTACTTATGGAAGTCACATATCTTCCAAAGGCGTTCAAGGGAAAAAATACCCTCGATTAATTAGAAAATTTAACTTATTTAGAAAATATTTCTGGTATGCATCGCATTTGAGAACATTTAGACATGATTTGTGGTTAGCTCTTGATTCTCAAGACTTACTTAATAAAAACAAAAAGTATTTCTCTGTAGCTTGGGATTTGGCAATTATGTTACCAATGCTTGAAATGGCAGGTGATCGGCAAGAATTTATTGATGAAATATTATACGCATATAATGACAGTAACCCAATAAGTGATCATATAATTAGAAGAAAAGAACAAATATCAGCAGGAAGAGAGATAAGACAAAAAAAAATATACAAGAAAAGAACTTTTTATTAGATATTTTATCTATCCATAACTTAAAATATAAGATAAATATTCATAAATTTTATCTTTACTATCATTTTTATCTTTTATCTTTGTAAACAATAAAAATTTTACTTATTGCCAAGACTTAATATTACTGTTTACTTAATTTATATATTTATTTAAAAATGATGGAACTTAATTTTAAGACTTTAATGTTTACAGCATTATCCCCAATACTTATTATTGCAGCTATTATTGTGGTTTATTTATTTCATTGATTTTCATTTTATTATCCCGAATTTTTATTTTAAATATTTTTAAGGGTGAATAATTTCTGCTTTTTCTAACACAAATGATAATATTGCTATTATTGCCATTGCTGTGAGAATCTTATTCTTTTTGATGAAATCCATATTAGATATATAGTTAATAACTAGTGTTTTTTAGAAGTTAATACTATTTAGGTTGATTATCAATAATTTTTTTACACATTACATTTTTTTTAATAAAAAATTTTTTCTTAAATATATATTTAAGAAAATAAAATGGCATGAGTGCTAGATCTATAAATAATATTAAAAATAAAAATCTAAACTTTTTCACTGAGATTTGTTTTAAATTTAAATTGTAGTGTAGTTGTCCCCAAAAAATATAAATCCCAGTAATTTTATTTTTTGATGAACAATTAGATCTTTTCTTCTGATTAATTAAATAAAAATATTCATAATTGGGAGGTGAATAAGATTCTGGGAAAGTCCAGCAATTGCTTTTGATATACTTATTTTTTAAAAAATAAAAAAGTTTTTTAGATACTTTTTTTCTTTCTACGATTACATGATTTTTTCTTAAATAATAATTTCTTACCAAAAAAGTTCTTAAATTAAAATAAGAAAACATTTTAAATTTAATTGTTTTTTCTTTACAAACAGATCTTACAGCTAAGTGAATTAATATATGTTGGGGATGTCCATATTCACCCCAATAGTTGTGTGAATAAACATTTTGACAATCTATTAATCTTGCAAGATCCTTTTTGATTTTTTTGAAGCTAAGATCAGATATGCAATTGCGTATATGGGATTTTTTATTTATTAAGTTAAAACCCTTTTGAGCTGGCTCTTTAATGTTTAGAAAATAGAAATTATCGGGTGCATTTTTTGAAAAAATTTTTCTTCCTTTAGAGGTTTTTTCAGAGTCTTCATCATCTGAAAAGCAAATTATTACTTTTGAAGCTTTTTCACAAATTGAAGAAGCCCAAAGGATTTCATCATCAGGATGAGCAACTACTACGATATATTTATTATTCTGCATTTTTCCCAAGTTTCCTTCACATACTATTTGAAATTAATTAATAACCAAATATTAGATTAAATTTTATAAATTTTTAGTTTAATTTAATTATTGGTTTAATTTCAAGATTATTTGAATTATGCGCTATACCTAAAGACCAGAAACTATGTTTTCTATAAAGAGTATTCAATAAAATATCCATTTTCTCATGATAAATTTTGTTTTGTTTTTCTCTAATCAACCAATAAGGTAAATCTCTGGTAATAGTTCCTTCTTGCCACTTAATAGCTGCTTCTTTTATTATCCAGTACTTAAGAGCTTTCTGCTGTTGATCACTTTTACTAAGTTTCTCTAGTACTTTTTTTTCTTCTTCGCAATAAAAGCGTTTAATAAGAGAAGCGTATTTTATATTTCTATCTTTTCTCTCAATATCAACTCCAACTTTTATATCTGACCACCCAATAAATAATGCATCTTTACAATGACTAAATGATATATTTCCTAAACTATTTTTTAATTTAGGTGGTTTGCCAGGGGGAGCCTCTAAAGGTACATTTAATGGTTTGATATTGAAGAAATCAGCCAGAACTTCTCTTACACATCCTCTTGAATAAATAAATTCTTTGGATCTTTTTGGAGATAACTGTTTAGACAAATCTTTCTCATAATCACTCACTAATTTTGGTTGATTTTTGATTGGTAATATCCATAATTGAAGAACATTTGTCATATTTATATTAAAATTTCCTGAAAATAATAAAAATTATTTCTCTATATTGTTTTATTTAACTTATATCTAATTTATCATTTAACTTAACACAATAAATTTATAGAATTTAATCAATGGCGAAGATTATAAAAATAGCATCCCATCTTCCTGAGGAAAAAATAACTAATGAAAAATTATCTTTCAATTTAAAAAATTGGTCAGCTGATAAAATTTATGAAAAAACAGGTATAAAAAAAAGATCAAAATCAAAAGAAAATGAAACTGCCGCTGATCTTGCAATCTTAGCAGCAGAAAAAGTTTTTAAAATTTCAGATATATCAAAAGAAGAAATAGATATGCTTATATTTGTCACACAAACTCAGAATCAATGTTTGCCTACAAGTGCTTGTGAGATACATAATTCTTTAGGATTAAAAACTGAATGTGGCGCATTTGATATCAACCAAGGTTGTACAGGATATATTTATGGTTTGTTTTTAGCAAATAGTCTAATAAATAATAAATCTATTAAAAAAGTTTTACTGTTAACAGGAGATACATATACAAAATTATTAGACCCAGATAATGCAAGTGTTTCTACATTATTTGGAGATGGTGCATCAGCTACAATAATTGTTCAAGAGGATACTAATTCATCAATAGGTAGTTTTGAATTTGGTACTGATGGGAGTAAATCTGGACTTATAAAATGCGATTTTGCAGGTTTTAGAAAGTCTATTGATAACTGGGGACATTTATATATGGATGGGGCAAATGTAATGACTTTTACTTTAAGTGCAATCCCAAAAGCCATTTATTCTTATTTAGAAAAAACAAATTCAGAGTTAAAAGATTATGAATATGTTATTTTCCATCAAGCTAATAAGTTTATATTGGAGAGACTTTATAAAAAACTTGGCATACCAGAAAAGGGCATAATACACCTCGAGAACTGTGGGAATACAGTATCAAGTTCTATTCCTTTAGCTATGGAAGAATTTACTAATAGAAATAATCAAAATGAAGTAAACATTCTTTTAGTAGGTTTCGGAGTTGGACTATCATGGGGTATAACTTCCGTGAGACTTTAAACTATGTCACAAGATGAAGAAAACCTTTTTTTAATAAAGTTTCTAGATGAATTAGGTCTTGAATCTTCAATTACATTAGATTCTAGTTTAGATGAATTGGGTTGGGATTCCTTATCAGTAATTACTGCTATAGCTATTTTTGATGAAGTTTATGGAAAAACTCTTGATGTAGAAAAACTTAATAAGTGTAAGACAATAAGAGATATCCTAAAACTCTCGGAAAATTAGTTTTAAAATAATTATCTCTATACCTTATTGAAAAATTGATTTTTTATGTTCAAATATGTAAAAACTTTAGGAATTTTATTCTTCTTGAACTTAACTTAAAATAGTGATGAAAATAAATTTAATAAAAGAGGATAATTTAAGGGTTGTTATAAAATTCCTCGCTAAGGGATTTTCTTTATCAAATAATAGATCTAATCAGATTGAAAAGTTCTTAAAAGATGCAAATAAGAAAAATATAGATTTCTTTGGTTTTTATTTATCTAACTCTAATAATCAAATCTTTGGTGCAATTTTGTCTCCACTGCAAGGTAAATATTATTCTGAGCAAAAAGAATTTAAAGTAATTAATCTTATGGCTTGGTATGTTCTCCCAAAATATAGAGGGATAGAATCTCTTAGATTGGTAAAATTTGCAATTAAATATTTAGATTCTAGAAATTTTTCAATTACTAACTATACTCCTAACAAAGTTGCAAAAAAAGTTTTTATTAATTTTGGTTTTCAGCATATGGAAACTTTAACCGCAAGATATTTTTGTTTTGAGGGTTATAAATATTTTTTATCTTTTTTATTTAAAAAATATGATTTAAAAAAAATATCTTCCTCTTTAAGATATTCTGAATTTAAAGAAAATTGTAAGGGAGGTATCCTCACTCATAAAGTTAATTTGAGTAATAATGAGATTATTTTTAAATCTATAAGACTTTTTCGTAAAAAGAAAATATTTGGATTGGAAATAAGTTATCCAGTTTTATATATTGTACCTTCAACACAATCAAAATACATAGTTGAAAATTTTGAATTTTTTTGTAGCTTTATTTCATCTTATTTTTTTGTTCTTTTTATAGAAATTGATTTAGAAAAAAAATATTTAGATTCTAATCTCAATATTTATAAAAGATTTAAATCACGGTATATATTTTTCTCCAGAGAAAAATTCATCAAATCTGTCCCTTTCTTTGGAAGTGAACTTATATTAAATTAATTTTTTATTGAATTTTAAAATGATTCCTTTCCAAATGAGGAAGAATCTTAATAGCTGTTATGAATAAAATTAGATCAAAAATAATAAATAATCCTTTTTTAAATTTCAATAATTGAATTAATGTTTCTTAGCAATTAAAGTAAATATTAAATAATTTTCGTTTTCTATATTTTAAATTTTTAATTATTAATTAAAATACAAAAAAAATTGGTAGGAAAAACTTATACTGAATTATACTTAAATCAAAATAATGGGAAAGGTCTTGAAGTAAGAAAAAGGGATATTGTAGATTTATTATCTTTTCTGTATTAGGCTTTAATATAGAATAAATATTTATTTAATTCATATCAAAAACTATCAAATTTAAGTAATTTTTATAGAACTTTTGGATTTATTTCATTTAAGATAGATGATCAGCTTGTTTAAAACTTTATTTCATTAGCTTTTATGAATAAAACAGCGATTTTTATACCAGCTAGGATGGGTAGCACAAGATTCCCTGGTAAACCATTAGCCCCAATTGATGGAATACCCATGATTGTATATTGTGCTAGAAATGCTATAAAGACTGGATTAGAAGTTTATGTATGTACTGATTCAGAAGAAATAAAGGCTGTTTGCTCTCTTTATAAAATAAAAGCTATAATGACACCTGATTGTGAAACAGGTACTGACAGAATTGCAATAGCAGCAAAAAACATGAGTTTGAGTCATGTAATAAACCTGCAAGGAGATGAACCATTAATAGATTCTGACTCAATTAATTTAGTTATTTCAATGCTTCCAATTTTAGATAAAAAAGAAAATGCAATTATTAATGCAATTAAAGATATCAACTCTGAGGAAGCATTTGACCCTAATAATGTTAAATGTGCAGTTTTAGAAAATTTCTCTATTATCCAGTACTTATCAAGAAAACCACTTCTAAATTCTGAAGAAGGAAGTGAAAAACCAAATTATTTTAAACAATTAGGTTTATATGCAATGTCTGTAAATAATCTTCAAAAATTTGCAAATATGCCTAAAGGGGAATTAGAGAAAGCTGAAAGAATAGAGCTTTTAAGATGGTTAGAGAATGGAAAGGAATTAATTCCTTGTAGAGTGTATAAAGAAACAATTTCAGTAGATACGCCTAATGATCTTGTTAAGGTATTAAGTAAAATTAATCAAAAATAATTAATTAATACGTGGAAAATCGAGTTATAAATTGCATTTTGTTTGATTTTGATGGAGTCTTAATAGATTCACTGCCTGCTATGGAAATCGCATGGAAATCAGTCCAAAATAAATATGGAATTTTAAATACCTTTTTAGATTACAAAAAATATATTGGATTACCTTTTAAAGAAATTTTAAAGCAATTAAATATCGATAAAAAATATCACGAAGAAATTAATGATCATTACAGTAAAATAACTAGAATAAATAAAAAATTAATTAAACTAAATCCATATGTAAATTCCACTTTGGATTGGTTAAAAGGTAACTTTATTAAAACTGGTATTGTTACATCAAAAGATAAAATAAGAACTTTGGAGTTAGTTCAATATTTTCAATTAAATTTCGAAATAATAGTAACCCCTGAGTTGACTAAATTTGGCAAACCATCATCTGAGCCAATTTTATTTGCCGCGAAAAATTTAAAATTAAAAACTAATGAAATTGTTTTTGTTGGAGATATGGAATCAGATATGTGTTGTGCTTTCAACTCTAATTGTCATTATTTACACTATAAAAATGGATATCAATATCTTTTTCATCAAATGTATGGGGGGGAAATTTATTCTTTAATTGAATTAATTGAATATATAAATAATATCTAATTTAAATTTCAATTTTGAAACTGTTGATATTTTTCAGTTTTTATCTTAAAAGCGATATTGAATCTTTTTTAACTATTTAACCCATTTTGAATTAAATAGAATTTTTTATATACTCTTTATTTATGAAACTGAAGTAAGCTAAAACTTTTATCAATCTAATTTTTCAAATAATTTTTAAAAATCCAAATTACATTTAAAACTATATATATCTAAGGGAGACAAATCATTAAGATCCTCTTATGAATAGATAAAAAAGTAAATCAGCATATTTACCGATTTACTAAAAAACTAAATAGTAGTAATTTAAAAATGTTGAGTTGGAGGCAATCTAAATGATTGATAGTCCGCCTGAAATTTAGCAAATTTACAAATATAGGAAGCGTATTCCTGACAAAGGGATTATTCGAAAAGTAAAGTTCAATCAATAAGTCTGATAAGACTTCGCTCTATAATTACCAGCGACAAAAGGGACTAAACTTTGCGAAAACGATCCCCTTTCCTACATATATTAAGCTTATGAGTAAATAAACTTTATATATGTATTTTAAAAATGTTGAAAGTATAAATAAGAATCTTTAAAGAGGACTGTTATTGCAGACCTCTTTTTTTTATATTTAATAATGTCTTTTGTTAGACAATTTTAATTTTCTAAGGGGAATAAATTATATTTAAAATATGAAAGAAAAAAATTTATTTCCCTCAATAGAACCAAGAGAAAAAGGTTTTTTACAAGTAAGTAAAATCCATTCTATCTATTGGGAAAGATCTGGTAATCCTAATGGTAAGAAGATATTAGTAATACATGGTGGTCCTGGAGGTGGGAGTCAACCACGATATAGAAGATATTTCAATCCAGAAAAATTTGATATTGTTCAATTTGATCAAAGAGGTTGTGGTAACTCAAGACCATTTTCAGAATTAAGAGAAAATACAACATTAGATTTAGTAAATGATATTGAGAAATTAAGATTAAATTTGAATATAGATTCTTGGCACTTATTTGGGGGTTCATGGGGTTCTACTTTAGCTTTGATTTATGCAATAAAAAATCCATCAAAAGTTAAAAGTATGACCTTAAGAGGAATATTTTTATGCAGAAAATTCGAACTATTATGGTTTTATCAATATGGTGCAAGTGAGATATTCCCCGATGAATTTGAAAAATATATCTCTGTAATACCTCTCAATGAAAGGCAGAATTTAATAGCTTCTTTTTATAAATATCTAACATCTTCAGATATTGAACTTAGATCAAGAGCTGCTGCTGCTTGGACAAATTGGGAACTCTCTACAAGTCATCTGGTTAAAAGAGATATCAATCTTGGTAAAAATAATTCTTTTTCTGATGCTTTTGCAAGAATAGAGTGTCATTATTTTATAAATAATATCTTCTTAGAAGATGATTTCATTTTGAAAAATATAAAGATTATAGAATCTATACCAACTAAGATAATCCAAGGAAGATACGATATAGTTTGTCCTGTAAGAAGTGCTTGGGATCTTAATAGACATTTAATAAATTCAGAGTTAATAATTGTAAATGATGCTGGTCATTCTATGAGCGAAAAAGGGATAACTTTAAAATTATTAGAGTCCGTAAAAAAGCTTTAAAAAATTAGTATAAAGATCAAAGGAAATATAATTTACAAATCAGAGTCCATTATCTTCAATATTTTTAGCAATACTTCTAAGTAATTCAACTATATCTGCGTCATCACATTTAGTATCTTTTTTAAGCAAAATACACTCATCTCTTATACTCACATTAGTACTCCACCAAATACCAGAACTATTGGTATCGTCCCATTCGAATCTATCAGACATGATCTAAATCAATAAAATACTATAAATCTAATGTTAATTCATATTGGAGTTCTTTCTCTTTCAAATTTATTTTTTTTTGATTATGTGGTCTATTTTTGGGCGATTTTTTTCTAGAGCCATGTCTTAAATAAACTTCTTTTGAAATATCCCAATAACCCTCTTTTTGAGTTATTTCTTGTATCTTTTTTCTAGCAATTTTAGTAGTTTGTATGATGTCAATTATTGGTTTTGTATATTTAGAATTTGAATACTTGCTTAAATTAAATCTTTCCATCAACCAAGGTTCATGTATGAAATTTTCAGGATAATCTTTGATTTCTGGAACCCATTTTCTAATAAAAGTTCCTTTAGGATCATGATCCTTCCCTTGCTTAATAGGATTATAAATTCTATTTATATTGATAGATGTTGTACCAGATTGCATTTGGCATTGGTTCCAGTGAATTCCAGGCTCATAGTCAATAAATTTGCTTGCTAATTCTTTACCTGATTCTTGCCATGGTATCCATAAATTATAGCTTGCAAAAGACATCAACATTGCACGCATTCTAAAATTAAGCCATCCATTAAAATTTAAAGATCTCATACAAGCATCTAAGAAGGGAAAACCAGTTTTACCCTCACTCCATAATTGAAGTAAATTGTTATCTTTTTTTCTAATTTTGTGGAAATAGGGATGAAATTCTTTAAATTCTAATTCAGGTTCACTTTCAAGTTTTTGGATAAAATGACAATGCCAAGTTAATCTACTTTTTAACATTTTAGAATTATTATTCTGATATAAATTTGCTTTATAAAAAATCTCTTTTAAGGAAATACATCCCCAACTTATAAAGGGCGATAGTCTTGAACAGCTATCGAATGATTTCTCTGGGCTTGAAATATCTTTCGAGTAAGAATTTAATTTGCTACTAAAAAAATATTCCATTCTTTTGAGACCATTTTCTCTACCACCCTTTAATCGGCCATTACATAAGTCTTTTTTAAAAAAAAAGTAATCATCTGGAGGTATTTCACCTTTTTCTATCTCTACAGGATTAATTTTTGTTGGTTTTATAAATAATTTTTTCTCCATATTTTTCTGCCACTTTTTTGACCAATAATTTCTATCTAAATTTCCTCTGAATACAGAAAATTGCAAATATTCTTTCCAAATTATTTCTTTACTTGAAGCCCATTTCCTAACTTCTTGATCTCTTTTGTAAGAAAAATAGTCTCCAGTTTCTTGATGACTGTAAATAGCTTTTATATAAAATTTTTTAGAAATTTCTTCAAAAATTTCAATGACTTCTCCTGTTCTTATTATTAAAGGCTGACCAATATTTTTTAGTGAATTTCGTAAATCTAATAAGCTTTCCTTACAAAATTGCCATTGCCTATCTGAATGGGTTTTTTGCATCCAAAGTTCTTTCTCAATAATATAAATAGGAATTATATCTCTATCTTTTAAAGATTCCAAAAGAGCTTCATTATCGTCTATTCTTAAATCTTTTTTAAACCATAAAATATTTATTTCTTGCATCTAATTGAATTTTCTTTAATTATAAAAAAACTTTTTATTACCTATGACTTTTGATTTAATCTTTTCCTAATTAATATAATAATCAAACAAATTATTGATATATTTAATTATAAAACTAATGCCTATATCTAATACTTTATGGGAAAGTCATTTTGATCTTGCGTTATTAAGCCTTGAAACAAATTTTGTTCAAGGTATAAAAACTGGAAGCTTGCCAAAAAATATATTTCAAGAATATGTAGCCCAAGATTATTTCTTCTTAGAAAGTTTTGCTCGAGCATATGGCTTAGCAGTTTCTAAATCTAAAAATAAAAATTCAATAAAGGTTTTAAGTCAACTTTTAGTTGGGGTATCAGAGGAGTTAATACTTCATGAGACATATGCAAAAGAATGGGATATTGATCTAACAAATAATCATATAAAACCAGCGACTGAAAATTATACTAAATTCTTAGATGAAGTTTCTAAAAAACAAACTGCCGTTGAGATAATGTTTGCAATGACGCCCTGTATGCGTTTATATTCTTGGTTAGGTAAGTCATTATCAAACAATGTTTTAAATAATCCATATAAAGAATGGATTATTACATATTCAGATGAAACCTTTAATAATCTAGCAAAATCACTTGAAAACCTTATTAATTCCTCTAAAGAGCCATATGATATCAATTTAGCAAATTATCTATATAAGAGGGCTATGGAATTGGAATTAGAGTTTTTTAATGCTTACTCTAATTACTAAAAAAAAAGTAAATTCAAAACTTTAAAAATAATTATGTACTCAAAAATCGCCCTTTCTATTGGTGGGAGTGACTCTGGCGGAGGTGCAGGTATTCAAGCAGATTTAAGAACTTTTATGGCACTAAATGTTCATGGATGCATTGCAATTACATGTATAACAGCTCAAAATAGTTTTGAGGTAAAAAGGGTTGAAGCGGTAGAAAGTGATACTTTAATAAGTCAGATTGATACTTTATTTGCAGATTTCGAAATTAATGCTTTAAAAACTGGAATGCTGCTAAACGAGCGTATTATTATTGATACGGCTTCAAAATTAAAATCATATTCTATACCTAAGGTTATTGATCCAGTAATGGTAACTAGAACAGGTTCAAAATTACTTGAGGATTCTGCAATTTCTGCTTATAAAAAATTACTTTTACCAATTGCTGATATAGTAACTCCTAATATTTTTGAAGCAAATCTTTTATCAAGCTTGGAGATCAAAAATAAGGAAGATATAGAGCTCTCTGCAAAACATATTATTGAACTTGGAGCTAAAGCAGTTTTAATAAAAGGAGGTGGACTTAAAGAAATGCGAGGTAAAGATTTTTATTTAGATAGGACTGGAAAAAGAAAATGGTTTGCTAATAAATTTGTGAATACTCACAATACGCATGGAAGTGGCTGTACCTTTAGTGCTGGAATTTGTGGTTATCAAGCCCTAGGATTTGATTTGATAGAGTCAATTAAAAGGTCAAAAGTATTTATTGAAAGATCTTTAGAGAAATCATATAAAATTGGATCTGGTCCTGGACCTCTTGGGCATTACCAAAAACCTGAAAAGATTATTTAAGATAAAATATTTTTAAAACCACCATTTTCTAGTTGGTTTTTTTAAAAATAAAATTTCTTCTGTTTCCCATCCACCCTCTAGCCACTCAAGATGTTCTAATAATAAAGACTCACTTTCTCTTTTTGTTAAATGACCTAATCTGTTTGCAATCCCATCAAATCTTACTTTCATTAATTCTTCAATTTTGATGTTATTCATAATTTAAGTAAATAATTTTTATCTAGAAAAACTTGAAAGTTTTTTAATGTCAATGAAATTATTTAGTTTTAATAATTAAGAAACTTAAATCAGTATTAAATGCGACTATTTAGAGTTGATAGTAATTAAGACTTATTCCCATAAAATATATTTCGAGTTAATTTAAAAAATAATGTACCTAAATTTCTATGAGAAATGAAAACAAAACTACAACTAAAACTGTTGTTAATGTAGGTTATTGCGAAAGTACTTCTGAATGGCTTAATAGAATAATGAAGGAATTGGCGGACGAAAGTAAGAATTTTGTTGATTTATCTGTTTTGTGTGCTTAATTTAATTTTAAATATTTCAATTTTTGGTTTTTTTTTAGTTTTTCCTTTTTTATTAGAAAAACTTATGAAAGTCATTTGAATTTACTATTTTTTAAGTATTTATTCGTATAGTTCATAACAAAAAATATGGATAAAAATAACTAACTTGATAAAAATTCTTTAATTATGAAACCAATTTCAGAAGAACTTTACAAGA
Organism: Prochlorococcus sp. AG-442-M23; assembly: GCA_003209655.1. GTDB lineage: Bacteria > Cyanobacteriota > Cyanobacteriia > PCC-6307 > Cyanobiaceae > Prochlorococcus_A. Next base: position 129,913 of record QCPW01000004.1, read on the forward strand.
AATTAGTTAAAGCTTCTAAAAAATGAAAAATATTTTCTTTAATTTTTTGGCTCTTGATATCGGGTTGATAATCGGAAAATTTAATTCTATTGACAGCTTTAAATATCATTTAGAACTATTTAAAAATTTTTAAAAAAATTAAATTTGGATAAGAAAAGTTTTGAAGTTATTAAGAAATTCAAATTAATACCTCATCCTGAAGGAGGATGGTTTAGAGAAATATTGAGAAGTGAAAGTTATATTACAAGGAAAGATGGTAAAAAAAGAAATAATATAACAGGTATATACTATATGCTCCGAAAGAATGAAATAAGTACTTGGCACAGAGTTAATTTTGCTGATGAAATATGGATTTATCTTAAAGGCGCACCTCTTAATTTATGGTGTCTTGATGATGGTAATAAAGAGTTAAGAAAAATAAGGATAGATTCCAATAATCCTATTCAATTAATTCCATCTGGATATTGGCAGGCCGCTAAGAGTTGTGGAGCATTTACTCTGGCTAGTTGTTGCGTAGGCCCTGGATTTGATTTCTCGGATTTCGAAATGCTAAGAAATTTAAATCCTTCTTTAAGACCAAATAAAGCTTTGGAGGAACTTATTTAATGAATAAGATTGATATTAAGGCCATCGGTAAAAAGCAGACTTCAAGAGAAGGTGCTCTTTTATTTGTAGTAAATGAAGTTGAAGGATTAATTGAAACTCTTGATAAGGATTTTTCAGAATGGTCTGATTTTGATTGCTGGGAGAATATAACAGCCCAACAGTGGATTTTTTCAAGAGCTATGGATGTTTATCGTGGGACGAAAATAGATATTAAATGTGAATGTTGTGAAGCTATTGATTTTAATCAAATTGAAAGAAAAGATATCTCTAATCAACAATGCTATGGGGTAAAAAGTACATATATGATAGAAAATGTTTTAGATGAAATTATTTCAGCTAAAAAAAGAAGAGAAAGTGATGGCACATATTCAGCATGAATGAGATCTTCAAGATAAAATTTCGATTTTTTTGTATTTGGATGTATATTTTTTGCTAATTAATAAATATTCGTTGATAAAAAGATAGGAGCAATTAGCTATTTTTTTAATAGCAAAGTACGCTATCTGCTTTAATTGATTCTTCAACTAGAACATCTGGCATCACAAACTCTGCTTTATATCCATCTAAAAGCTTCTCATCGTATCCCCTAGATTTAGCAGACTTTCCCGAGACATATATGGTGACTTTTGAATGTTTTAAATTTTGAAGATGTTCGTATAAATCTCCAGTCCCTTGACCAACTATTTCACCAGGTTTTTTGCAGTTTAATATGTGTACTCCGTCTCCTGCGAGAAAAAGAGTCACTTTATGATCGTTTTTTTCTGCAGTGAGGGCAACTAATAAACCTAAAGTTACTTTATTTTGGGATTCTAAACCGCTATAAATGTGAACGAGTACTGTGTTATCGGTAATGATAGACATTTAATTCTCCCTAAAATTTTATTATAATTTTAAAAAAAATTATTTTGTTTTCTGTATTTTTTTTAAACGCCTGCTTTTTGTCATAGTATTATTTTTTTTTCTATTCCAGCAAATGCCGTTTCCCAATAAGGTGAGGATGGTTATGATCTCAAAAAAATTGAAGAGTCTTTTAAATTACCCTGTTATGAAATTGGAAATGATGATTGTATTACAAGAGCACTAGAAGTAGGTGCTTGTACTTGTATATTTGGAATAAATAAAGATAAAGAACCTGGCGAAGCTTTAAAAATTGCAGATGTTGTTTTAATTGCGCTTCTGAAAGGAAATAATCTTGATTTAAAATCAATGCTTGAAAAAGATGAATTAATTAAAAAAATATAAAAAAAGAAGCCGCTTTTAGAATTAACTTCTGCAGAGAAGAAAAAAAAGCTATTCCAAAGTTATTAAAGAAACTACCAGAGGATGTTGTATTGGATGTAGAGAGAATATAAAATTTAACATGCGTTTTTCCTCTGCAATATTTAAGTATGTTTGAGCAATTAAGCAAGTCTAAAAAGTGAAACTTTTACTACTGACGCCTATATTCAAACGTTTTAAAAAGAGTACTTTTTTCTCATCGCTTAATCATAATACTTGTCCTGTTTATGATACTGAAGAAATAAAAAAACAAGAACAACAAGAAGCTATTAAAAAGTTATATCCATAAAAAAAGGGCGTTAGCTTCGCCCCAGTCAAAAAGCGGGATAATCCCCATCACCCAGCCTTTTATAAAATACTAGCACTACATATGGTGTTTGTAAGCTACAAAAATTAACTATTGATGGAGTTGTTCGTTTCTAATTAATTTGTCATGATGGAAATCCCCATCACCTAGGCTCGTAAGAGTCTTTTTTTATGTTTAGTTTTGGATCAGATACTCCATTTATGCTTCTTGCAAAACTTAAAGTTAAGAAAGATAAGGTTCCAGAATACTTAGAAATTGCAGATAAGAAATATAAAGCTGTTGAAGCTGACGAACCAGGAATGCTCCATCATACTTTTGATCAAGATCCTGATGAAGCTCTTCGTTTTGTATGTTCAGAAGTTTATAAAAATGATGATGCTTTACTAGCTCCTTTAGCTAATCCAGCATTAGGCGTTTATCTTTAGGTTCATCCTGAACTGGGGACTGATTTTTCTGTTGAATTTTACAGAACCGTGTGAGATAAAGTTTCTGAAGCCATGAACGGAAGAGGAGTTCCATATAAGATCTTTAAAACAAAATTAGGATATAGCAGAGTTTAAGGATAAGAGTTATTAACTAAATTAGTTCGACTAAATAATTAATAAGAATCTGAGCGCAAGCGGTAACCACAGACATAGAAGAAGCATTAGTAAAAGAGTAATAGCATGGATATTTGGAATGTAATGCTCTTTTAAAATTTGTGTTTTCATAAGTTATCTCGCTTTCTTAAGTTTGATTTCTCTTCTGATAAGCAACGCTATAACTACAACACACATATTCATTAAAAATACGTCTAATTGCATTTAATAAAAAAGTCTCTATTTAATTTGTAGCAAAATTATTGATCTACGAATCAGGAAATGTAAATTATATTGAGATTTTATCAAGCATCAATACATCTTGAGCTTGGATTGTATCTCTTTTATCTTCATCTTCGGGATCTTTATAAGATTCAATTTCAGCTTGAATTTTTCTCTTATAAACTCCCTTAATATAATCAATTTCTCTTTTCTCTTTATTCAAGATTGAGAATAGTGGGTGATTTTTTAAGTTCATAACAATATCCTAAAGATAAGTTTTGATTAACTCCAATTTTTATCAGATTCAACAAAGCTATCCAATGTTTGCTGATTCCTAATTTCTTCCTCAAGAAGCTCTTCTTCTGATCTTTCTTCAATCTCAGATTTATGATCTTCTTTTAATATGGGTTTGGTAGACATTTACTCATGACGACTACTCTTATGTTCTAACTAGTTAGATAAGCTGCCCGACTAATAAATATGTACGGTTTAAGGTACTTCTATATACGGATCAAGGATCAACAATTGAATTTTAATATGGTTATGGTTGCGTAGATTTGAGTAAGTGCAAGATACAAAGATACTTCTTGCTGATTGTTATTTTATTTGGCAATATAAGTAACCGACTCCAAAATTGGCACATCTAATTAAGGTGTTTCCATTAATGGCCAGAAAGAACTGAAGAAAAAAAGTCAGGGATTTTCTAATATTTTACTTCAGTTCAGCTGTTAAAAAGCTCCTACACACATACTTACTAAACAATGAAAATTATCAAGAAACTCAGGTCGCTACCAGGCGATTCTCTGAGCGTTATACGTCGCACCCCGCCACTTGTCTTCGCAATGGCTGTATTATCTCTCGGCGGATTTATAGGTGCCTCCACGGTCCTTGTGAGAGGGTTCAGGATGGTTGAGAATTCCATTACTGTTACAGGTGCAAGTACTGAAAGTTTTGAGAGTGATATTGCTAAATGGTCCGTTCAGGTGAGGGCAAGGGGAAAGACTCAGATCGACTCATTCAACAAGCATAAGGAGTCAATGAAAAAGACTATGAATTTCCTCAAAGCTAATGGAATCAAGGATGGCATTAAACAGGAAGTCTATCTTGGTCCCGCCAGCATCAAAGAATATGAAACCAAGCATCCCAAGACCAATGAAATAATAAGAACTGAATGGATTACATATCAGAGTATTGAAATCCAGAGTAATGATGTTCATCGTATTCAGAAGACCCACAGCAAGATAACTGAACTTCTTGGTGATGGTGTTTTAGTAAGACCAAGCTCTCCTGAATTCACTTATTCAAAGCTTGCTGATAAAAGAGTTGATATGCTCGCAAAGGCTGCAAAAGATGCACGAATCAGAGCTGAGGCTATCGCCCTTCAGGCAGGATCTGAAGTTGGTGGTCTTAAGAAAGTAAACACAGGTGTTTTCCAGATCACAGTTCCTAATTCAACGAGAGTAAGTAGCTGGGGTTCTTATGACACGACTACAATTAAGAAAGATATCACCGCTGTTATGGGAGTAACTTTTGCAGTTAAGTGATGACTTAAGGAGTGTTCTTTTTGCCTTTAAGGATCATCAGCAAAGGTAATCCAATAAGCATCAGAATCCCATCAATTAATAAGAAAGTATTTAGGTTCATTTATCTGTTTTTTCTGGGGTATTCCAATTTAGGGGTATCCCTTTTTTAACAAGACCTTTTTTTATATCAGCCATCTCTTTTTTGATTTTGTGGTAGTAGGCCAACTCTTCTGGATCATCAGAACCCAGACCATAATTCATGGTCGCTGCAAGATAAATTCTGTGCATCCGGTATGACGATAGTGGCATTATAAAGGGATAATCTTTCTTAATATATCTGAAGCTAATTGATAATTGTTTAAAATTTTTTTAGTGAAACCCAAAAAACTGTGTTCTATTAATACTTAAAGCTTAGAAAAAGAATATAAAAAGTGAAACTGTTGATCAATAATTAATAATTTAGATTAAATAATTCTTTAGATACATAAAGGTGTTGTTCAATCTTACCTTTGCTCATATAAATCTTTTAGCAGCAGTGTTTTTGGTCATGCCCTCGTCGGTATAAAGGATGAAAGGTTATGACACCCCTAAGACTTCTATTAGTGGTTATTTCTGACTTTAAATAATATTTATCGGGAACTTTTCGGGAATTTTTATGTTTTTGAAATTGGCTTATACTGAAGCCTTCTGAAAGATGTTTTTTGGCATTAAATCAGTATTCAAGCTACTTAAGCATAAAAAAGAGACCCCTATGAGTCCTTATGAATGCTAGTGATGGTTTATGATTTGCTTTTTCAAGTGCCCTCGTCGGGACTTGAACCCGAGACCTCTCCCTTACCAAGGGAGTGCTCTACCGCTGAGCTACAAGGGCAATTTAAAAGTGGGCCGGGTTGGATTTGAACCAACGTAGGCAGAGCCAGCGGATTTACAGTCCGCCCCCTTTAACCACTCGGGCACCGACCCCCACTATTTGAACTTATCAGTTAATGGACACTTTTTGTGAAAATGTTTTGGTTTTTTTGTTTCTTTATAGATAGCATTTGTAAAGAAAAGACTTTTTGAGGATGGACAGATGGATATTTTATTGATAAACGGACCAAATCTAAATCTTTTAGGTACAAGAGAACCTGAAATATATGGTAATAAAACATTGAGTGATATAGAAAAAGATTTAACTAAAGTTGCTCAAGAAAAAAGTGTTAATCTTGGATGTTTTCAAAGTAATCATGAGGGAGAAATAGTAGATAAAATTCAGGAATCTGTAAAAAGTATCCAAGGTATTCTTATTAATGCTGGCGCTTTTACTCATACCTCCATTTCTATTCGAGATGCTTTAATTGGATCAAAAATTCCATTTGTAGAATTACATATTTCAAATATTTTTAGTAGGGAAGATTTTCGTAAAGAATCTTTTCTAACTGATAAAGCTATAGGTATAGTTAGTGGATTCGGGATATCCAGTTATTCTTTGGCTCTTGATGGAATAATTGGATATTTAAGAAGTAAAGGTTAAATGCTAGTTGATTTTAAAAGGCCTTCTTCTCAAATAAAATACTTATCCTCGTCGACCTCAGATGAGTGGATCAAACTCGCGTTATCTAATCCAATAGAGATTCTTATTGACCATGCTCACTGCGAGCGAAAAGCTGCAGGTGTAGCCGTTCAATTAATGTTTAGATATCCTTCTGAACCAAATTTAGCAGAAGTTTTAAGTCCAATCGCGCGAGAGGAATTAGAACATTTTGAAAAAATACTTTATTTTTTGAAGGATCTTGGCCATTCTCTCAAGGCTTTAAAACCTCCTCCATATGGTGCTGAATTGGCTAAGAAAATAAGAAAGGAAGAGCCTAATAGAATGCTTGATAGTTTCTTGATTTCAGGGCTGATTGAAGCAAGAAGTCATGAAAGATTAGGATTGCTTGCTCTGAATTCTGAAGACAAATCTTTTAAAGTGCTTTATAGTTCTTTGCTTGAGAGTGAGGCAAGACATTTTGGAATTTATTGGAAACTTGCGCAAACTAAATTTTCTAAAGATCAAACTTTCAAAAGGTTAGAGGAATTGTCTGAATTTGAGTCAGAAATACTCGCTGAGACTTTTTTTATGCCAAGGGTCCATAGTTAGAAATAATCAAATTAATAATGTTAATAAAAAAAAATTTCAAAGTATTCAGAGATTATAAAAGTGATTCTCCATCATTTACCATCGTTGGGGTTGGCCCAGGAGATCCATCTCTCTTAACAATTGCGGCTGTAGATGCAATCAAAAAAGCAAAAGTTATAGTTTCCCCAGTTTCAGATGATAATAAAAAGAGTTTTGCTGCAGAAATAGTCAAAAAATACACCAAATTTAAAAAAAATATATCTATTATTTTCCCAATGGCTAGGAGGGATTATGATCCTGATGAAATATGGTCTAATGCTGTAGAGAAAATTGTGAAATTTATAAAAAATGGTGAATCAGTCGTTTTACTTTGTCTTGGAGATACTTCGCTATTTGCAAGCTCTTCAAATATTTTGAGAAAAATAAAAAATACTTATCCTGAAATCATTACCAAAACTATACCCGGCATTTCTTCTCTCTCAGCAGCAGCAGCCTTGAATGATTTTGATTTAGTAAAAAAAGGAGAGACCTTGATAATCAAAGAATGCCCCTCTTCAAATTCAGAATTAACATCCCTTATCAGGGAAAGTGGAGGAAAAAAAACTGTTTTGGCAATTATGAAAGTTGGTAAAAGATGGAATTTAGTAAGAGAAATCTTAAAAAAAGAAGACATTATCAATAAATCACTTATAGCTTTAAGTGTTGGTATGCCTAATCAAATTATTCAATATGCATCTCAATATAAAAAGGACTTCATGCCTTATTTCTCTTTGATTTTGATAAGGTTTGACTAATGAATAAAAAGGAAAATTTCGAAGGAAAACAACTTACATGGCCAATATCTCGGAAACTATTATATCTCATCCTCGAAGATAAGGTTAGTGATGTTTTTGTTTGCGAATTGGTTTGGGAAAGACTTTTTTATACTAGAGGAAGAACTATAAATGATTGGGTTGCCAGTTTAATAACTCCTTCTTATTGGTCAAAAAAATTTGTAAAGGCTCCTCAAATCATTTCAGATCGAAAAGCATCAGTACATTTAACCCGATCAATACCAAAAGAACATAAGCAGGGATTGAAAAATTTTCTTAATTTTAAAGGTTATAAGATTAATGAATTGTACCCAAGAAGAACTAGAAGAGCGACCTCAGTAAATTGGTTGATTTATTGGGCTATAGAAAATAATTGTTTCTCAAATGATAATGAGATAATCCCAATTCCAAGTTCACCGCCTGTTAATCCAGCAAAAGGACATTTTGGTGATCCAGAAATTAAATAATTTTTTTGAATAAGGTAAATGATTCTATTAAAGGTATAGTTGTAATGGATACTACTTTCATTGGAGAGAAGAATTGATTCTTCCTACAATAGCAATTATCGGAAGACCAAATGTTGGGAAATCTACCTTGGTGAATCGTCTTTGCCAAAGTAATGATGCAATAGTTTTTGATAGACCTGGTGTTACAAGAGATAGAACTTATCAAAATGCGTCATGGGGAGGTAAGGAATTTCAAATAGTTGATACTGGAGGTTTAGTTTTTGATGATGATAGTGAATTTCTCCCAGAGATAAGAACACAAGTTTTCTTAGCTTTAGAAGAAGCTTCACTCGCTTTACTTGTAGTAGATGGCAACCAAGGTGTTACAGATGGTGATTTATCAATAGCAAAATGGCTAAGAAATTCAAGCTGTAAAACAATTGTTGCTGTTAATAAATGTGAATCTACTACTCTTGGAATCGCTTTAGCTTCTGAGTTCTGGAAACTAGGATTGGGCGAACCTTATCCTGTTTCTGCTATTCATGGTTCAGGCACTGGAGATCTTTTAGACCTTGTTATTGATGGCCTTCCTGATGATTTTAATATTGAGGATAATGAAGATAAAATAATGATGTCGATTATTGGGAGACCAAATGTCGGTAAATCTAGTTTGCTAAATGCTATTTGCGGTGAAAAAAGAGCAATAGTTAGTGATATAAGTGGAACTACAACTGATTCAATCGATACTCTTATTAAAAAAGATCATCATCTTTGGAAAATAGTTGATACTGCTGGAATAAGAAGAAAAAAAAATGTAAAGTATGGAACTGAATTTTTTGGGATTAATAGAGCCTTTAAATCTATTGATAGAAGTGATGTTTGTGTCTTAGTTATAGATGCTATAGATGGTGTGACTGATCAAGATCAGAAATTGGCAGGGCGCATAGAAGAGCAAGGAAGAGCATGTGTTATTGTTGTGAATAAATGGGACCTTGTAGAGAAAAATAGTTCTACAATTTACCAAGTAGAGAAGGAACTTAGATCAAAATTATATTTTTTGAATTGGTCAAAAATGATTTTTATATCAGCTTTGACTGGTCAAAGAGTTGAAAATATATTTGAGCATGCTCTTAGTGCTGTAACTCAACACAGAATGAGAGTCGCGACATCAGTTTTTAATGAGGTCCTCAAGGAGGCGATTGGATGGAAAAGTCCACCAACTAAGAGGAGTGGGAAACAAGGAAGACTTTACTATGGTACTCAAGTAAAAAATCAGCCTCCAACCTTTACTCTTTTTGTAAATGACCCCAAATTATTTGGAATCACATATAGAAGATATATTGAAAAACAGATTAGGGTGAATCTTGGGTTTGAAGGCTCTCCAATATCTTTAATTTGGAGAGGAAAGCAGCAAAGAGACTTAGAAAAGGAGACATCAAAAAAGAATATTAATATTATTCAAAAGGATTAATGAATATTCTTACTAAATTTTCCATTGGACAATATGTTGATGGGAATAGAAGTTGGTTAAGAATTATCGACAGTAGATTAAAGATAATTGTAGTATTAATTTTTCTGATTACTCCAATCTGGGCAGGGCCATTGTGGAGATTAAGTTTAGTTATTTTTTTGATATTCCTTACTTTTATAAGTTTGTTACCCTCAAGGGTTTGGTGGCGATCGCTAGTTTTTCTATTAGGTTTATCATTAATAATTGGATTTTTATCATTAATAGCCTTTTCTGATATGCAATCTCTTGATGGTCCTATAAGAGATCCGAATGAATTGAATTTAATTTTACAAAGTCAGGAAAAATGGAATATTTTAGAAATTTCATCTAAAAAAATAGGATTTTTAACGCTTGGTCCTTTTAACATTTCAAGAAAAGCTTTTGAACTAGGTATAAAAACATCTACCTTAATTTTTACTGTGATTCATAGTGTGAATTTGATGCTCCTAACAACACTACAAGAAGATATAGTTTGGGCATTAAGTTGGTTTATGAATCCTTTGCGAAAAGTTGGATTACCTGTTGATAAATGGCTTTTTCAATTATTATTAGCTTTGCGATTTATTCCTCTAGTTCAAGAAGAATTCCAGAATTTACTGAAATCAGTATCAGTAAGGTCAATAAATCTTAGAAGTTTAGGATTTAAAAAATCTATTAATGTTTTTTTAACGATTATTGAAAGATTATTTTTAAATATTTTCTTAAGAATCGATCAAGGGGCTGATTCATTACTTTCTAAAAAAAATATCCCTATAAGAACTGATAGATTTAAAACTTTTGAGAAGAAAAATTATCTAACTTTTATTTGCAATTCATTATCGATATGTTTTATTTTCATAGCAATTTTTCTCAGAAAACAGTATGGTGCATTGTAAATAACATAGTATTTAAGTTTGAGTTCAGAGCGTTATTTAAACCATCCAACATTTGGGATGCTATATCAAGTTTCTCTAGGGGTTGAGGGAAAGGATATTTATGCTACTTTGTATGCACAAAAAATGTTTTTTTTAGTCGAAATTAAACAACGAGAAGTTTTTTTTGAAGTTATACCCTATTTAGATGCTCGAAATCAGTCTGAATTAAACTTACAAAGAGCTAAAAGACAAGGATCAGAGGATTTTCCAAAATGGGAGAATTTATTTAGACAAACTTTTTTATAAAATTTGGAAATTTCTAATTACTTGCAAATAAAAAAGAAATTACCAATTAACGTAAATTTACTTGCCGTGAGTAAGGGTTTCGGTAGTCAAGAAATCAAAATTATTAATAATGAAGGTCAAAACGATTTTGGCGAAAGTAGATTTCAAGAAGCTATTGAAAAGAAATTCTTACTAAAAGATTTTAAAAATATAAAATGGCACTTTATTGGCAGAATTCAGAGTAATAAAATACGCAAAATAGTGCAAAATTTTGAATATATACATTCTGTAGATTCATATGAAAAGTTATTAAAAATTTCTAATGTTTCCTTTCAAGAGAGGAAACATCCATTAATAATGTTGCAAGTCAAATTTAGTGATGATCCCAGTAAAGGAGGTTTTGATCCTAAAATATTGATAGAACAATGGGATCAAATCAAGGAATTTAAAAGTATCAAAATAAAAGGTCTAATGACTATTAACCCAAAAGGTTTGAGTTCATCCCAAAATATCAAACTATTTCAAAAATGCCGAAACCTTGCAGATTCATTAAAACTTCCTGATTGTTCAATGGGAATGTCGGGAGATTGGAAGGAAGCTGTAGAGGCAGGTTCTACTTGGTTAAGATTAGGATCAATAATCTTTGGAAAAAGATCATATTAGTAAGTAATTAATTATTTTTTATAAAAAACTTGTTTTTAAACTTGCGGTAAACTATAACTAACGTTATTTAAGTATAGGTAGTTTATTCATTCATAAAGATGGGTTTATTACTTAAGGTTTCTTTGGCCTTAGTTATCAATTTCAAGAGGATTTAAAAGGTGTCACTTATTTCTAGATTAAAGGCAGTTGTTGCTGGTGATGATTATTTGGATGATGACTTCGATGAGTTAGATTATGCATCAGAGGATGAATTAAATGGTCTAAATGATTTAAAACAAAATCAAAAAAATTCTAATGCCCTTTCAAACTCAAATCCATTTGAATTTATGAATAAAAATAGATCATCAAATGTGGTCGGAATGCCTGGCATCTCTAATTTATCTTCTGAGGTAAATTTGATGGAACCCAGAAGCTTTGATGAAATGCCTCAGGCCATACAGGCATTAAGAGAAAGAAAGACTGTAATTCTTAATTTAACAATGATGGATCCTGATCAAGCACAAAGAGCTGTTGATTTTGTTGCAGGAGGTACATATGCAATAGATGGTCATCAAGAGAGAGTTGGAGAAAGCATTTTTCTTTTTGCTCCTAGTTGCGTAAACGTAACTAGTTCTTTGCCAGAAGAAGCTTCTCCTTCTAATGTTTCTAGCAAAAAGAAATATCCATATAATCTAGAAACTAATACAACTCCAGAACCAGCTTGGGGCGAATCTAAATTATCCGCTTATTCTTAATTAATCTGTGCCTAGAAAAATCGCAGTCATTGGTTTTGGAAATATTGCAAAAGCTATTATCACACCCTTATTTGATAAAAAGTTATTAGATCCCAGGGATGTTTATTGCTTAGTAAATACAAAAAAAAGTTTGGAGAGCATTAGAAAAAACTATAAATATGATATTAATATTTTTCAGTCAAACTGCAAAGATTCAGGGATTATCTGGGATTGCGAAGTTAAGCTTCTATCTGTTAAACCTCAGCAACTAAAAAATATAACTGTAATAGAAAAAAATTCTAATAATAATAGAAATTTATTGGTTTCTATTTTGGCTGGTGTTTCTTTAGAGAAACTTATCAGAACATTCCCAAATCATAAATGCGTAAGGGTCGTTACTAATATTCCCATAACAATTGGAAAAGGTTTAACTGGAATTGCCTGGGGAGATGAAACAACAGCAGATCAGAAACAATTTACAAAAAGATTTTTTGAAAGTTCTAGTAAAATTTATGAATTTTCTGAGGATTTGCTTGATATTTTTTTAGCATTAACGTCTTCAGGCCCAGCGATAATTGCATTGATTATTGAAGCTTTAAGTGACGGTGGTTTGACTGGTGGATTGCAAAAAAAACTTTCGGAAGAACTCGTAATGGAGATGATTTCAGGTACTATTAGTTTAATAAAAGATACTAATATAACAACTGCTGAGCTTAAGAATATGGTAACTTCCCCTGGGGGTACAACAATATCCGCGCTAAGGGTTTTAGAAAACAAGAGTTTAAGATCTGCTTTAATTGAAGCAGTAGTTTCTGCAAGTATTCGTAGTAAAGAATTTCATTAAATATTAAATACTCTTTAAAACATCTAAATAAAGTTCTTCCAAAGCTTCAATGTTTTTTTTGATTGTATATCTTTTTAATACTCTTGCACGTCCTTTTGCTCCTAGAGCCTTTGTAAATGAGGGATGATCTATCAAAATTGGAATTATAGTTTTTAATTGAGTTACAACATTATCAGTAGATATTACAATTCCAGCTCCATTTTCTATAACTTCACGATCAGCTCCAGCATCAGTTGCAACACATGCCGTTCCCGTAGACATCGCCTCTAAAAGAGATAAAGAAAGTCCCTCTACTAAACTTGGTAGAAAAAATACCTCTGCGATTTGCATAATTGCTACTCTAGTTTCTAAATCTATTTCTGATCCCCACCAAATTAATTTATCTTTGCCTAGGTTAGAAAAACTATTTTCAAGAGTTGGCTTCATTGGACCGTCTCCAACAATTACAAGTTTGCAGTTATTAGTTTTTGTTTGACGCCAAGATTTTAAAAGTGCTTCAATATTTTTTTCATTTGCAATCCTTCCCATATATAAAAAGATTCTTTCATTTCCAAGTTTGTTTTTTACCTGATCATATTTTTTACTTTTTTCGCAAAAAGGTTTCCAAATATTTTCATCAACGCCGTTTGGAATAATTATTTGTTTTTCTTTAGGTACTCCTAATTTCTCAAGAACATTTTTTTGAGGTTCAGAAAAAATAATTATTTTATCGAACTTTGCTAAAGAGGGAGCATAAAGTTGATAGGTTAATTGTTGAGTGCTCGCAGTTAGATTTCTATTTTTTGCATCAAATGGTGGATGAAATGTTCCTATAAGAGGAACATTAATTTCATTACAAAGCTCTGGAAGTCTAAAGTCTAAAGGAGATAGAGTTAGGCTTGCATGTACTATGTCAGGTTTTAGTCTTTCCAATGATAGCCTTAGCTCTTTTTCTGCCCTTGGCGAGGGTATTGTATAAACTTGAGATTTAATTAAATATGGGAGACTTACATCAGGATCATTTGCAAGAAATAATGGGTTTGATGAATTTGAACTAGAGGGATTGTCGAAATGAATAAAACTAATTTTATGCCCTCTGGCCTTTAATTCCTTAGTAGTTGAATTACCGTAAGTTACATTTCCACAAAAAGGGGATTTTTTTCCCAACCAGGCAACATGAACCACAATAATTGAATTAACTATTTATTAAGTTAACAGGCAAAGGTGTCATGATCATATTTTTAAGATTTTAAATGCTTCATGAAAATGCTAATTATATATTTCTCTCAACATTTTTAGTGAAGATAGATCCTTCTCTAATTGAGTAGAGATCCATGTCTCAATAATGAATAATATTTTAAGCCAGACTTTTTTTGGACCCAACAACTCTCCATTAGATTTTATTGGTAATTCTGGGAAAAGAAGTCTCTGTAATAGAGCAACTTCAGATGCATTTATTTTTAGATTACTTTGAGGATCTTCTATGGGTGAAAACCCTTCACTTGGCAAATAATGACAACTCCATTCCCAATTTCCTAAAGGTGGAATAATAGGTTCTCCAGTTTTACAGCAATGATGAATTGGTAAATTAATACCCCCGATGGCTAAAAGATGGATTAAAGATTGAATACTCATTGAGAGCATTTTAATATCTTCTTCTTGAGTCTCTTTATATAGATAAATCCTATCAAGATGTGCAAGAACACAAGATAAATAGTCTTGTTGCTTGTCATTATTACCTACTAATAAAAATGTTAATTCAGTTATAGCTTGTGCGGCTGCAAGACATTCAATATTTTTCCCTAGACCAGAATAGCTTTTTAAAATTTTAATTTGACGTACAGATTTAAGATTTCTTTTCCCAAAAATCTGTAGACTTAAATATGTTAAAGGAGTAGCTGCGGCAAGACTACTTTTGGGACGCCTAGCACCAGGTACCGCTAATCTAACAATCCCTTGCTCATCGGTAAGGACAGTTATTAATCTATCATTCTCGCCTAATGGGGAAGCTTTAATACAGAGACCTTTTAGTCTGCACTCACCAGAACCAGACATTTAAATAACGTTTACTTCTTCAAAAATTTCACAAAAATTGGAAGTCCCCACGCAACTAATTCCATTATCAAACAAATCAATTACTTGAGTCAGTTTTTTTATGCCACCTACAATTTTGATTTGATTTTGTGAGCCTATTATTTTTAGTATTTTGGGAATATCATTGGATGTAAGAGGAGACCCAAACCCGTCCCCGAATTGAAAATTTTTTATTCCTAATTCCAAACATATTTCTATCGCATTAATAAAAACTTCTTCTTGTAGTTTTGATTTATTTATGATTATTGAAACTGGTAATCCAGATGATTTAACTTGCTCAATTTCAGCAGCGAAAGTTTCTAAATTTCTTTTGGATAAATTGATAAAGTTTGGGATATATTCAATTCCTTTAGCACCCTTATCTTTTGCAAAACAAACTAATTCCTCAATAAATGAAACTGGTAAATCTGCTAAAGGGTAAGAAATAAGTGCGTTTATATCCGCACTGTAATTACCCAAACAGTTTTTAAGATCAGTTAAATAATTTAGTGAAGTAGAAATATTTTTGATATTGTATTTTCTTATTAAATCGCAATTCACACAGAAATCTTCCCAGGATAGATAAGGGTTAATAATAATCGCATGAATTTTCTCGTTTAATTCATATTCAATATTAGGCATTTAAAACTTATTTAGATTGAATCAGTCCATAACCTCCATGATTCCTTTTATATATAACTTGAAGCTCATTATTTTTCTTGTTTCGAAAAACATAAAAATCATGATCAATTAGATCTAATTGTTTTCTTGCTTCGTCTGATGAAATTGGAGTCATTTCAAAGTATTTATTTTTAATAGATGGCTCAGGCAGACTTGCTTCAGTTCCTTCTTTAAATAAAGCTTTTTCTAAAAAACTTGATTCCATACTTTCATTTGGTAAAGAATCTTTATTTTTAAAATATTTATTATGAATTGTTTTATTGTTTCTTTCTTTGTATTTACGTAATTTTCTACAAAGTTTATTTGAAACTAAATCTATGCTTGAGTATAGATTTTCAGTTTTTTCTTCAGCTCTAATTATGGTACCATTTGCAAAAATAGTAACTTCTGCAGTTTGGAAAGAGACTCTTGGGTTCTTTTCAATTGAAAGGTGTATGTCAGCTTCTTTAACGATATCCTTATAGTGATGCGTTGCTTTTTCTATCTTTGCCTCAGTATATTCTTTTAATGCTCCAGTGAGCTCAAGATTCTTTCCATGGATTAAAATTTTCATAACAAATCTAAAAATATTTACTTACTTTCTAAATCTACTTAAATATGGATAATAGAACAGCAATAATTAAACAACCTGATAATATTTCTTCTTTTAATGATGTTTACAAATTACAAAAAGAATATCAGGAAGCATTGATTTTAGATAATTCTAACCCTGATTTTATTTGGATAGGGGAGCATCAACTCTGTTATACGTTAGGTAGAGGATCTAATTACGATAATTTACTATTTTCTTTGGATGATGATAAATATGATGTTTTTAAGATTAATAGAGGTGGTGAGGTTACTTGTCATATGCCTGGACAATTAGTAACTTACTTGGTGTTAGATTTGAAAAATTTTAATAAAGATTTAAATTGGTATTTAAGAAAAATTGAAGAAATCATTATAAAAATTATTGGAACTTTTAATATAGATTGTAAATCTAGAAAAGGTTTTACTGGTGTTTGGATAGGAAATAAGAAAATTGCTTCAATTGGAATTGGTTGTAAAAGATGGATAACGATAAACGGATTTTCAATCAATGTTGACTGCGAACTAGAAAACTTTAATAGAATTAATCCTTGCGGAATAAAGGATTGTTTTATGGCAAATATGATTGATTACAACAAAAATTTAAATATTCAAGAAGTCAAGAGAATTGTTAAAAAAATCATTCAGGAAGAATTTAATTTTGATTTTGTATCAAAATAGAAATTAAAATTTCAAAATTGATTTAATATGGGTGATATAGCTTATTGGCCTTCAGCTAAAACTCTTTCTAAAAAAGATAAATTTGCTAAAAATAGAGATTTTATTGAGAAGCTTCATCATATAGATCAAATTTGGGAAAAATTAAAATTTAAATGTGGTGATACTTTAGCTGTTTGCGATTTAAGAGGAAAATACCAAGAAAGATTTTCTTATTCTGAGCTGGCTGATTTAATAACAAAAGTCTCTTTTTCATTTAAAAATTATGGCTTAGTAAAGGGAGATGTAGTTACTGTAATATCTGAAAATTCTCCAAGATGGCTAGTAGTAGATCAAGGCTTAATGCGTTTAGGAGCTATAAATGCAGTGAGAGGTATTAATTCTCCTTCAGTAGAATTAGAGTATATTATTGAGCACTCTAATTCAGTAGGTCTAGTAGTTCAATCTAAGCAGATTTGGCTAAAGTTAAACAACAAAGAGGAATTAAAAAAAAGACTGAAATTTATAATCAATTTGGAAGATGAACAATTTGAGAATTTAATAAGTTGGAGTAAATTTATAAGTTCAGTAGAAAAAGAAAATTCACAAAATAATAATTTTGAAAAAAATAATCCAGAAATTGATGACGTAGCTACTATTCTTTACACTTCCGGGACAACAGGAAAACCTAAAGGTGTCCCCTTGACTCATGCAAATTTTTTACATCAAATAATCAATTTGGCCTATATCGCTGATCCAGAACCAGGGACCTCTGTATTAAGCGTATTGCCTATCTGGCATTCTTATGAGAGGAGTGCTGAATACTTCTTTTTTTCATGTGGTTGTTCTCAATATTATACAATTCCAAAATTTCTAAAAGATGATATTACACAAATTAAACCTGTTGTCATGGCTACGGTACCAAGACTATGGGAGGCAATACATGATGGTTTTTTTCAGGCGTTAAAAAAAATGCCTTCCAAAAAGGAAAAACTTATTAAGTTTTTGATAAGTAATAGTTCAGCTTTCAAAAGAAGTCTAAGAAAGATAAGAAATTTAGATATCAATCAAATAACTTTTAAATCAAAAATCCCCTTACTGGGTTCTCTTATTGGTCGATATCCTTTACATAAATTGTCTACTATTTTTTTATGGCCGAATATTCTTAGACAACTATGCGGAGAAAAACTGAAATTTCCTATTAACGGCGGAGGGGCATTGCCAGAACATGTGGATCTTTTTTTTGAATCTTTAGGTGTAGATGTTTTGGTGGGATATGGCCTCACAGAAACTAGTCCAGTATTAACTTGTAGGAGAAGAGAATTAAATGTTAGAGGATCATCCGGTCAGCCTCTAGCATTTACTGAAATCAAAATAGTCAATGATGATAAAAAAAAGATTCTGAAGTTCAGAGAAGTCGGGAAAATTCTTGTTAAGGGACCACAAGTAATGAAAGGTTATCTTAATAATGAATTAGCTACAAAAGATGTTTTATCCAAGGATGGTTGGTTTGATACTGGTGATTTAGGTTTCCTAATACCTAATGGTTCTCTTTTTATAACAGGAAGAGCCAAGGATACAATAGTGCTATCAAGTGGTGAAAATATAGAACCGAATCCGCTTGAGACCGAAATCCTTAGTTCTGAATTTATTAATCAGATTCAACTAGTAGGACAAGATAAGAAATGTTTAACAGCCCTTGTAGTGCCTAATGTCGAATTGGTTAAAAACAAGTTTTTGGAAGAAGACGTTTCGCAATTAAACCTGAATAAAAATATTGGTACATTTTTTAAATCACAAATTAATAATTTGCTTAAAAGTAGATTAGGAGCGAGATCAGAAGAACAAATATTAGATTGTTATTTTGTTGATGCCTTTACTTTAGAAAATGGTTTGTTAACACAAACTCTTAAACAAAAAAGAAAAGAAATAGAAAAAAAGTATTCATTACAAATAAAAAATATGTATGAAAACAAATTTAGTAAGAAAATTTGATTTGTTCTACCTATATTAAAAAGGTAATTTAATTTTTTATGGAAACAAAAAACTCAATATCTATAAAGCGCTCAATAGCTATTAAAGCTGTAGTTACACCAACTTGGAAGGAAGATGCTGAAAAAGAATTAAGTAAAGGAATTTCAAACATTGATCAGCAATTATCTCAACTTGAGCAGGAGGGGCAGCAAATAGTAAATAATATTAGATCCCAATCAGTTAATCCTCTAGATCCAAGAGTTCAAGAACAGGTTAGTCAGGTGCAACAACAAGTTGCAGCAAAACGAAATGAAATTGAAGAACAAAAAAGAAATCTACTTCAACAACAGAGTCAAGTTCGCGAATTAAAAATGGACGAAATTGTTGATCAAGGACAATTAGATAGTTTCTGTGAAGTCACTGTGGGCGACAATCTTATTGAAAAAATGCAAGTCTCAATTACTGTTAAAGATGGAGTTATTCAATCTATAGATAATAATTAAATAAAAAGATTTAGTATTTTTGATAAAAATAAGTAAATCTTAATTGCGAAAAGTTTTAAATTCTAATCGATCTAAATTATTACTTTCTTAAGTTTTAAGAGTTCCCACTGTGAACATGATTTCGTATAATTAGATTAATAGTTAAAAGGGTTTTAATCATAAAAAACTTTTGAAAGTTTGGTAAAAATCCCTCAAAACTTATGCAATAACAATTTTCTTATGTCTCACGAAATATTCATGCCTGCCTTGAGTTCTACTATGACGGAGGGCAAGATTGTGGAATGGTTGAAAAATCCGGGAGATAAGGTTGAAAGAGGCGAATCTGTCTTGGTTGTTGAATCTGACAAGGCAGATATGGATGTTGAATCTTTTCAAGATGGATATCTTGCAGCAGTTTTAATGCCTGCCGGTAGCACTGCACCTGTTGGAGAAACTATTGGTCTCATTGTAGAAAATGAGGATGAGATAGCTTCAGTTCAACAACAAAATAAAGGAAATCAACCCGAAGTCTCTGCTTCAGACCAACTTGAATTGGTAAGCAATAAAGCTGAAGAAAAACCATTAGTCCAGAATGAAAATACCAATAAAGAGGCTGAAGAATTCGTTTTAAAGAGTGAAAAGCCTGCACCATCTTTTAATACCGATCAAATTAATGCCGCTACAAGTAATTTTTCTTCGAGAATAATTGCATCTCCAAGAGCTAAAAAACTAGCCTCTCAAATGGGTGTTGATTTAGCAAAGGTTCATGGATCTGGGCCTCACGGAAGAATTCAAGCCGATGATATTTTAAAAGCTAATGGCCAACCTGTCTCTGTACCATGGATAGGAGAAGGTGATTCTCCTGCAAGTATTCCTGGTGCAAATTTGGGAGTTGAAAGTAAACCAGAAACTTCAGGAAATAGTTTTGGTAATCCTGGAGAAACAGTTCAATTTAATACTCTTCAAAAAGCAGTAAATAAAAATATGGAATCTAGTTTAGATGTTCCATGTTTTAGGGTGGGTTACTCAATCAATACAGATAAATTAGATGATTTCTACAAGAAGGTAAAACAGAACGGAGTGACTATGACTGCTTTACTTGTAAAGGCAGTTGCAAAGGCATTAAAGAAACATCCTCAAGTTAACTCAAGCTTTTCAGAAAATGGAATTTCTTATCCAGAAAATATAAATATTGCTGTTGCTGTTGCGATGGAAGATGGGGGACTAATAACTCCAGTATTAAAAGAACCATGCAATACTGATTTATTTGAATTATCTAGGGAATGGAAAGATCTCGTAAAAAGATCGAGATCAAAACAATTAGAACCAGATGAATACTCAACGGGAACTTTTACCTTATCTAACCTTGGTATGTTTGGTGTAGATAGATTTGACGCGATACTACCCCCAGGTACCGGTGCGATCTTAGCGATAGCATCATCGAAACCAACTGTTGTAGCTAATAGTGATGGCTCAATATCTGTTAAAAAAATAATGCAAGTAAATCTTACAGCTGATCATAGAGTGATCTATGGAGCTGATGGTGCTTTATTCTTGAAAGACTTGGCTTACCTGATTGAAAATGAGCCAGAGACACTTGTATCTTAAATTTAATTGATTTCTAAAATTAATAATGAAGGAAGAGATTATAAGCTTGAAGCTTATGATTACTTTCTAGATCCTTCATTAATTGCTAATAAACCTTCTGCAATAAGGCATGAATCAAGATTGATGATAGTTAGAAATAGTCTTTTAGAAGAGAATTGCTTAACTAATAAATTTACCAAGAATCTTTTAGATGAATTTAGAAAAGGCGATCTTGTGGTTGTAAATAATACTAAAGTAATGAAGGCAAGGTTAAAGGTTGAATTAGAAAATAGGACGTTAGTCGAATTATTAGTCTTAGAAAGATCCTATGAATGTGTTTGGTTATGTTTGGCAAAGCCAGCGAAAAAGTTAAAAATAAATAGAAAAATAATATTAAAATCTCCTTCTGCACAAGATATTAATTTGATGGTTGATGGGGTTGATGAAGAAACTGGAGGGAGATTTATTAAATTTCCTAAAAATATAACTGATCTCAATTCAATGAATGACCTTCTTGATAAATACGGGGAAATCCCTCTCCCGCCTTATATAAAAAATTCCGAAGAAGAATCTTTTCATGAGAATAGTTATCAAACTGAGTATGCAACAATTCCAGGGGCCGTTGCAGCACCAACTGCTGGTTTACACTTAAGCAAAAGTCTTATTTCTAATCTAAATAAAAAAGGAGTAATAATTTTACCAATAACTTTGCACGTGGGCTATGGAACATTCAAACCAATTGATCAAGAAGATCTAAGTGACTTAAAACTTCATAAAGAATGGGTAAGTGTAAATAAGGAAGTAGTGGAGGAAATAAAAAAAATAAAGAAAACAGATAGAAGAATAATTGCTATTGGGACAACTAGCGTAAGAGCACTTGAAAGTTGTTATTCTCAGGAAATTAATGACTTTATTCCCATAGCGAAATACGTGGATTTAGTAATTAAGCCAGGTTATAAATTTAAGGTAGTTGATGGATTATTAACTAATTTTCATCTTCCTAAAAGTTCATTATTACTATTAGTAAGTGCAATGATTGGTAGAGAAAGATTATTAGATTTGTATAAAAAAGCCATAAGAGAAAAATATAGATTTTTCTCTTATGGCGATGCTATGTATATTTCACCAGATTCAATACTGGAGAAAAAATAGATTTAGGCTTTGACCGGTTCTTGAATGATCCCGCTTGGAACTTCAGTAAACATAATTGATGATAAATATCTCTCTGCTAAATCAGGTAGAACAACTACGATAGTTTTCCCCGCATATTCATCTTGTTCAGCTAATCTAACAGCAGCAGCAGCAGCAGCTCCACAAGATATTCCAACTAATAGACCTTCTTCTTTTGCTAATCTAAGAGCCATCTCGATCGACTCGTCATTTGTTACCTGTTCAACCTTATCAACAATTGACAAGTCAAGGTTCTTAGGAATAAATCCTGCTCCAATTCCTTGAATTTTATGTGGTCCAGATTTAACCTCTTCTCCATTCATTGTCTGTGTAATAACAGGACTATGTGAGGGTTCTACAGCTACAGAAGTAATATTCTTACCCTTTTCTTGCTTAATGTATCTTGAAACTCCTGTGATTGTGCCGCCAGTACCAACCCCTGCAACTAAAACATCAATTTCACCATCACAATCATCCCAGATTTCTGGTCCAGTAGTTTTGAAATGAATTTCAGGGTTTGCTGGATTATCAAATTGACCTGGCATGAAATATTGAGAAGGATTACTTTCTGCAATTTCTTTAGCCTTAGCTATTGCTCCAGGCATACCTTTAGATGCCTCTGTTAAAACAATTTCAGCACCTAACACTGCCATAACCCTTCTTCTTTCAATTGACATGGATTCTGGCATTGTAAGGATCAGTTTATAACCTCTTGCTGAAGCAGTAAAAGCTAGAGCAATTCCTGTATTTCCAGAAGTTGGCTCAACAATAGTTTTGTCTTTTGTAAGCTTCCCACTTTTCTCTGCATCCCAGATCATGTTTGCGCCAATCCTACATTTGACACTATAAGCGGGGTTTCTACCTTCAATTTTTGCAAGTACTGTAGCTTTCGCGTTTTTAGTAACTGATTTTAATTTTACTAATGGAGTGTTTCCAATAGCAAAACTGTTGTCCTCATAAATTTTTGCCATTTATATATTGAGAAATATATATTAATACTAACTATTATTCAGAAAAAGAGTATATAAGTTTCTATACGGTAAATACTAGGAATTTAGAAATTATTTAGTGCTTCAGAAAAGCTTTCCCATAATTGATCTTGGTCTTCTAATCCAACTGATACTCTAATAAGGTGCGAGGGTATACCAAAACTTTCAGCCCAATCCAATTCGTCATAATGAGCTAGTAAAACATAAGGACAAACTAGAGTAAATTTTGTACCTAAACTAGGTCCTTTAGATACTTGTAGAGAATCGTAAAATTTTTTAGCTTTGTTCAGTCCTCCATTTAATTCAAACGATAATAAGCAGCCGTATCCTCCATCAGAAGTAAGTAAAGAATTAAAATTTGGACAATTTTCAGGATGGAAAATATTTTTAATCTCACTATGGGTCTCTAATCTTTTTTTTAATTCTAAACATGCTTTATTTTGTTCAAAAACTCTTTGATTTACATCTCTACTAACTTTCTCTAGATAAACTGTATCTCCATCGGAAAGTGTTGGAAGATTAATATCATTTAATGCATTTCTAAATTGATTAATCCATTTGCTTTTTGGATTTAGTAATAATGATCCGGCGAGAATATCTCCACTACCTGAAAAAATTTTTGTAAGTGAAGTAAAAACTATATCTGCATGTTCTAAGGAATTTATATTTAAATTTGAACCAATTGTATCGTCAACAATTAAGGGAATATTTAACTTTTTTGCTATTTTTGAAATTTTTTTAATATTTACACATTTGAGCATAGGATTACTCGGTAGTTCAATAATTAATGTTGATGGATTTATTCTTTTAATTTCTAATTCAATATCCTCGCAATTTTCTTCTGTAATTAATTTGGCTCCATGAAAGATCTTCATTGGTAATTTAAGTACATCTACATATGGAAAACCAATTTGGAGTGTTGGTTTAGCTGGAAATAATTTATATATGATTTCTAATGATGTATGCAATGCAGACATTCCAGATGAAGTTAAGTGAATATCATTAGAGTTAATTTTTGTAGATTTAGAAATTCTATTTTTTATTCTTTGAGAACATTCATTTACGTAGGATTTTGGAGGGCAATCTTCAAGACCTAGTTCTATAGCAGCAGCCCTTGAAGATATACCAAGACCAGTATGTTGCCAAAAAGATTTTGCATAAATACTTTCTTCTTGTTCAGTTATTAAGAAAGCTAAATTATCTCTTTTTTCTATTAATGAGAATTGTTCAGAAGTATTTCTATCAACATATTTTTTGGCTTTAAAAGCTATGCTTTCATTCGGATATGGCCAGATACTTTTATTGTTGTAGTAATTTTCCTTTTTTACTTTTTCGCATAATCTTTTCACTATGGGGTTTAGCCCGAATCTTGGGTAAATGGACTTCAATAAATTCATACATTCTTGATTTTTTTCCTCGTAATTTATTACATCATTCCAAGTTGGCAATGCTACAGAAACAGCATGAATACTATCAGGAATAGAATATCCCAACTCTAAATTTTTCCATATAGGGTTTTTAAGTAAATCTCTCAATTTTCAGAATTTATTTAAAGCAAATAATATGTCTGAGATTAAATCGTTTGTTTCTTCACATCCAATCGATAATCTGACAAGAGAATCATCTATCCCTAAAAGATTTTTTGTTTCATCATCAACAGAAGCATGAGTCATTGTTGCGGGGTGACAAATTAAACTTTCAACTCCTCCAAGGCTTTCTGCTAGCGAGAAATATTTGAGAGATTTGCAAAATTTAAAAGTATCCTCTTTTTTAAGATTTAATTTTATGGTGATCATCGAACCTCCAGATCTCATTTGCGATTTTGCTAAATTAAATTGCGGATGTTTTTGATTAAAAGGATAAATTACTTTACTAATTATTTTATGATTCTCTAATTCTTCAGAAATTAATTTTGCACTTTGCGTTTGTTGTTCGATTCTTAAAGGAAGAGTTTTTACTCCTCTCGTAATGAGCCAACTATCAAAAGGAGATGGTTGAAGCCCTAGAGCTTTTTGAGAGAAAAGCATCTTACTATTCCATACCTCATTATTTGTCAGTACTGCTCCACCAAGTGCATCACTATGTCCATTAATGAATTTCGTTGTGCTTACGAGTGATAGTGTTGCACCAAGGTCCAATGGTTTCTGAATAAGTGCCGTAGAAAAGGTGTTGTCCACAACTACTGGGATTTGTAGTTTATTCGCCTCATTACAAATCGCCTTAATATCAAGTACCTTCAAAAGTGGATTAGTTGGACTTTCTAGCCATATCAAGGTTGGCTCGAAGTTTGAAATCTTTTTTATATTATTTTCGTTTGTAAAATCTGTGTATAAAACTTCTAGTCCAAATTTCTTGAAAACTTTTTCGAACATCCTCACTGTACAACCATAGAGATTTGACTCGCAGAGTATCTTGTCACCTGATTTTAATGTTGATGAAATTGCAGTTACCGCGCTAATTCCAGATCCAAAAACTGTACAGTATTTTGAATCTTCTATTGATTTAAGGATGTTTTCTAGAATTCTAAAGTTTGGATTACCTGATCTGGTGTAGTCGAAATTATCTTTATTTCCATGTTTGAAAGTAGATGTAGAAAAAATAGGAGGCATAACGCATCCAGTTTCTTCTGCAAATGTTTCCCCATGGTGAATAGATAAGGTCTTGAAACCTGGCTTTTTAATATTATTTTCCTTATTTCCCATTATTTTTAAAAATAACAATTAAATTAAATCTCTCATTTTTTAAAAGAGAGATTTAATAATCCAAAGAAAAGTAGTATTAAACTTTTCTTGAATAATATTCAACAACTAGTAGTTCGTTTATTTCAAGAGCCACCCACTCTCTATCGCATTTCCCATTTATTTTTCCTGTTAATTTAGGTTTATCTAAATCAAGATGTGGTGGAACATTCGCTAAACCAGGAAATTCTATATTACTTTCAACAAGTTTTTTGCTTGCTTTGCTTTCTTTAATTCCGATTATATCTCCTGATTTGCATTGATAACCAGCAATATCAAGAACCTTTCCATTAACAGTTACATGGCCATGATTTACTAATTGTCTTGAGCCTGGAATTGTACCTCCAAAACCTAATCTAAAACAAATATTATCTAGCCTGTTTTCTAAAAGTCTTAGTAGGTTTGTTCCTGTAGATCCTTCTTGAGCTCTGGCTTTTTTTACATAACGTACTAGTTGTCTTTCAGAAACTCCATAATTAAACCTAAGCTTCTGCTTTTCTTCTAGACGAATTGCATATTCTGATCGCTTGCGACGGGCTTGGCCGTGCTGACCTGGAGGATTAGACTTCTTTGAAGCTTTCCTAGTGAGACCTGGTAGTTCTCCCAAGCGACGCGTAACCCTTAATCTGGGGCCGCGGTATCTTGACATAATTTTAAGTTAAATAGAAATTTGCAATAAATTGGATAATTGATTAAATTCAATTAAACTAAGTACTACTAAAAGATTATTTTACATCATTAAAGTGTTCAAAACTATTAATAAATTAATTACTTCTATACTTCTTTTTTTGATTTCGTTTTATCAAAAGTGGTTTTCACCTTTTTTCGGACCAAGATGTAGATTTATTCCAAGTTGCAGCTCTTATGGATTCGAGGCAATTACTAGACATGGTCCTTGGAAGGGAGGGTGGTTAACTTTAAGAAGATTAAGCAGATGTCATCCTTTAACTCCCTGTGGATGCGACCCTGTGCCTGATTAAATGAATGAAAATATTTATTTTTGTTAGGCAGGGATGTTGCCTTTGTGATTCATTAAAAAACAAACTGGCAAAAATAAATCTTAAGGAGTTATTCCCTAATCTAGAGGAGCTTAAAGAAATTGATATTGATAGGGTCGATTTATACAAACATAAATATAAAAAATATGATTATGAAGTACCTGTTATTGCTGTTGAAGGAATTAGGTCCAAGGAAATAATAGAATTGCCTCGTATTTCTCCAAGATTAAAAGATGATCAATTAAAGAATTGGTTTCAAAAACATATTAATAACATTCTTAAGAAATAATTTTTTTTATATGAGATCTGTAAAATTACATAAACTTTTAGATTTAGTAGGAATTATCCCTTCATTAGATCTAATCGATCAAGAAATCAATAATATTTCTTTTAACTCTAAAGAAGTACAGCAAGGCACTTTGTTTTTAGGTATGCCTGGTTTAAATGTTGATGGAGGAAAATATTGTATTGAGGCAATTGAAAATGGCGCAGTGGCTGCCATTATTGGATCTGCTGCAAAACAGAAAATTGGATCTATTGATCAAGAAAGGATTTTGGTTATAGAGGATAATTTAGATTATATTTTTGGTCAAATAGTCGCTGAGTTTTGGAATAGGCCTTCAAGAAAACTAAAACTTATTGGTGTTACGGGAACAAATGGAAAAACTACAATTACTTTTTTATTAGAATATCTTTTAAAAAAATTAGGAAAAAAGACTGCATTATTCGGAACTTTGTTCAATAGATGGCCAGGCTTCTCGGAGGTTTCATCACATACAACTGATTTCGCTGATAAACTTCAAAAAAAATTAAATGCTGCCGTTGAGGCAGAATCTGAATTCGCGATAATAGAAGTAAGTTCTCATTCTATTGCTCAAAGCAGGATATCAGGCTGCGAATTTGAAGCGGCTATTTTTACTAATTTAACTCAAGATCATCTTGATTATCACTCAGATATGGAATCTTATTTTCAAACAAAAAGAAAATTATTTTTCCCACCTTACTTAATAGAAAAAGATGGAATTTCTGTATTAAATCATGATGACCCTTGGATATCTAAATTATCATCTGAACTTGAAAAAAGATCTTCAATAGTCTCAACAAAAATTACTGACAGTGAATTTGAAAATGATGATTTTTTTTTCGTAACAGATAAAAAATTTACTGAAATTGGTTCCACCTGTATTTTTCATACACCTAGGGAAAAAATTCAACTTTTTGTTCCACTTGTTGGTGAATTTAATTTAATGAATGCGATTCAAGCAATAACAATTTTGTATAAATTTAATTTTTCTTTAAAAGATTTATCAAAGTTAATACAATCTTTCCCTGGAGCTCCTGGGAGAATGGAGAAAATACAAATTGATAATGATGACGTCTTAAGAACACTTCCAACAGTAATTATTGATTATGCCCACACACCTGATGGATTAAAAAAGGTTTTGCAATCAATTAAAAAACTTTGTAAAGGGAAACTAATTACTGTTTTTGGCTGTGGAGGAGATCGAGATCGTAGTAAAAGGCCTTTAATGGGATCAATAGCTGAAGAGTTTTCTGATCACGTTTTTATAACATCAGATAATCCAAGATCAGAAGAACCGCAAAAGATAGTAAATGATATTTTGATGGGTATAGAAAAAAGAGAAAAAATAATAATTGATATTGATAGATTTAAAGCAATAAATAAATCCATCAAATTTGCTAATAAAGAAGATATTGTTTTAATTGCAGGAAAAGGACATGAAGACTATCAAATTCTCAATGATAAAGTAATTGATTTTGATGATAGAAAAATAGCTCAAAAATTATTACAAGAAAAAAGCAAATCTAAATAAAATTTATTACTCAAATTAGAAAGATCTCTTCGCAAATTATAAGAAAAGTTTCTTAAAATAAATGAAATTATTTTTATGATATGAAAGGGTTAGCTTTAGTTGTGGGTTCAGGTGGAATTGGAACCCAACTAGCTAAAGATCTGAGTGAAAGTGAAAGAGATTTAGATGTTGTTTTGTGTGGAAGGAAAAATTTATTTAATTCTTTTTGGGAATTGGATATAGAGGATTCTCAATCACTTTTGCATTTGAAAAATAAAGTAGCAAATCATCCTTCAAAATTAAGGTTAGTTGTTAATGCTACAGGGAGACTTCATAGTGATTCTCTTCAACCAGAAAAAAGATTACAACATCTTGATAAAAAAAATATGATGGAAAGTTTTTCAATAAATGCTTTTTCTCCTATTTTGTTAGCTAAAACAATTGAAGAATTTATCCCAAAGGATCTTGATTTTAATTTTGCAAGTATAAGTGCAAGAGTGGGCAGCATTGGAGATAATAAAACTGGAGGTTGGTATTCATATAGAGCTGCAAAATCTGCGCAAAATCAGTTTTTAAAATCTTTAAGTATTGAATGGGCTAGACGTTTCCCAAAGGCTACTATTACATTGCTTCATCCAGGAACAGTGGATACTGATTTATCTAGACCTTTTCATAAATTTGTCCCAGAACATAAATTATTTAGTAAAGAAAAATCATCTAAATTTTTGGTCAATATTATTAAAAACCAATCTCCAGAATCTACTGGAAAATTTATTGCATGGGATAGCTCAGAAATACCCTGGTAAAATGAATTTTTTCTCCATACTATATAGATCTGTTAATTAATAAAAGGTTAAGCGAATTAAAAAATTTATTTAAATTTTAATAAGAGCTACTTTTTCTTTTTTCTAAAATGAGTCAGATATAAATTTGTAAAATTTGCCATAACTAAAAGGATAAGCAAGAAAGTATTTAGCTCCATATTTTGAAAAAGTTTTAAACATTATTACCCATAAGAATAACTCTTTTCAATAGGAATGTTTATTTAAATATTTAAAAAAAAATAGAAACAAGGTTGGCTTAAATTTGAACAAAAAATGTATTTTAATTTCGTTGTTGAAACTGATAGGAAAGGGCGCAAATATAGAGTTTTTAATTGTTACCCAAATAAAGATCCTAAAAAACGATAATTAAAAAAATCAATACTAACTATAAGCTTTAAGTCAGTATTTTTTTTATTTCTTTAGAAAGTAAATCAATCTCAGCTTCTGTAGTTATTTGGTGTACACAAGCTCTAAACCATTTTGGATCTTCTAAAACTCTAATCCAAATTTTCTTTTCTCCAAGTTTCTTCACAAAATTATCTTTATCTTCAATATTTTCGATATTAAAACTAACTATCCCATTTAAGTATTTTTTATCTAAAACTAATTCAACTCCTCTTAATTGATTTAATTTATCCCAAAGTTTTCCACTTAATTTTTTTATATTTTTGGTTTTATCTTTTTCAGGGCAGTCCTTATCCAAAAGATCTAAAGAATTCCGGAGCCCAGCAAGCAAAGGAATACAAGAGGTTGCTACTTCAAATTTCCTTGCATCATCATGAAAAAGATTATCTGAAGGCTCATAAATTCCTTGTTCTTTTTTTAATGACTTCCACCCGATTATTGTTGGATCTGTTTCATGAATAAATCTATCTGAGACATAAATAGCTCCAAGACCTTCTGGACCACATGCCCATTTATGAGAAGTTATGGAATATAAATCAGAATAAAAAACTTCTTCTTCGATTTTTATGTGCCCAAAAGTTTGAGCACCATCAACAAGAAGATAAGAATTCTCTCGATTATTTTTTAATTCGATAGAAATTTGTTTTAAAGGCATTTTATATCCAAAGTTCCATAAAATATGTGAAATAATTAGGATCTTAGTCTTACTATTTAGATTTTTTAAAATCTCTAAAATTATATTTTCGTCATTTAGATTTTTAATTTTCTGAATTGGCAAAATTTTGAATATTAAATTATTTCTTCTGCAAAATTCTCGACTTGCAGCCACTACTCCAGGATGTTCACAGTCACTTATTAATAACTCTTCTCCCTCTTCTACTTTTATTCCCCAAAAAGGCAAAATCATACCAGAAGAGATATTTTCAGTTAAAGCTACATTCTTTGAATTAACACCTAATTTTTGCGCAATAATTCTCTTTGTGGTCAATATTTCTTTGTAAATAAAAGGCCACATATCATTGGTAAATGGCCCTAAATCTTGGATAATTTCCCAAGTTTTAACTATTGCTTCTAGAGAAGATTTTGGTAAAGGTCCTTGACCCCCATAGTTGAAGTAATACTTATTTTTTAATGCGGGTATTTGATCTCTTAGATTATTTCTCATGGAAAATTTAAACTAGATTATTTAACTATTGAATTTTTTAAATATTACCTACTAAAGTTATTGTTCTAAATTCAATACCTTCAATAACTTTCCAAGGTTCAGCACTCCTTTCTGCAAATTCTAAATTTTTAAAACCTAGTTCTTTAAAATCACTAATAAATTCTGGCTCATACCATGCTCCGCTAATACATCCTGTCCATAGATCATGATCATTTTGCAATCTTAATGGAACTTTTTTGTTAGAGACAATATCGCTAATTGCAATTCTTCCATTGTCGTTTAAAACTCTTTTTATATTTCTTAAAAGGTTATTTCTAGATTCTGGACTTACCAAGTTTAGTACACAATTACTTAAAATAATATCGACTGATTTGTCGGCGATTAATGGATTTAAATCTTTATCTAATTCATTGAGCTTTTCAATTGATCCCTCTAGAAATTCTGTATTTTTGAAACCTATTTTCTTTGCAACTTCTTTTGAGGCTGATCTAGATAACGAAAGCATGTCAGGATTCTGATCAACTCCAATAACTTTTCCTTCTTTCCCTACAATTTGGGCACATATAAAAGCATTTTTGCCGCTACCACTTCCAAGATCTAAGACTATATCATTTTTTTGAACATATTTTGTTGGATCACCACATCCATAATCTCTTTCTATTACCTCTTGAGGAATTGCTTCAAGTAAGACGGGATTAAACCTAACTGGTGTACAAAGACAACTCTCTTTTTCTAATGCAGCTGACCCATATCTTTCTTGAATCGCATCTTTATGATCGAAATTATTAGATGCTTCATTAGATGGATTTGTATTACAGCAATTTTCTGACATGTGATTAAATGTTTCTCGATAAATATAGCCAAAAAAAAAGCCCCTGATTGAGGGGCTTTTATTTTGTTAAATTAAATTATTTAGTGTAATTTACACCTCTGTAATTTAATTCTGCTTTTTCATTACTTGAAGAAGCGTCATCCATTCTGTTGGTGTATACGTTTCTTCTATAGGTAAGTTCAATAAGTTGCTTTTTAGCAACTTCTTTGTTTTGAACGTAGTTTTTACCTCTGTAAGTTAAAGTAGTCATGTTTCGATGTGACAACACGGCCATCCCCCGTTCCATGGTATGACTCGAACTGCGCCCTCCGAGAAGGGTGAACGAAAAGTAGCAATTGCTACAAAATTATTATAAGCGAATTTCTCTGGGGATGTCTAGCTTTTACAAATAGAAACGAAGACTTAATGTTTTTTTAATTATTATCTAAGGTAAATTTTTTTATTAATATTCTAAAAAAAGGATTATGTTTATATTTGGTTTAATCTTCATTTAGCAAATTTTTTATGACCGGTTTTTTATATTTCTTGGGCAATACCTTAAGATGGCCAGTTTTAAAACCAAAAGAGTTTTTTTCCTTACATTTGTATTTTTCAATAATTTATTTGATATCTTTTATTCTGAACAAATATGGTGTAAGCCAATCTAATTTGGTTTTTACTATTGGGATTCTTGCTCCACTTTTAATAGCTATTGGACAAGGTCTCCCAATAGATTGCCTTGATATGGAATCATCTTTGCTAAAGGAATTAAAGAGTAAGTAATATAATTTTTAGATTAAATTTTTATAAAACCTGAACAACTTCGCTTATTTCAGGAATCATTTCTTTTAACTTTCTCTCAATCCCCATTTTTAGGGTCATCGTACTACTTGGGCAACTACCACATGCCCCTTGAAGTCTAACTTTGACAATTGGACCATCTATTTCTGCGATTTCTACATTACCTCCATCAGATATTAAAAAAGGTCTTAGCTCGTCAAGGACTTTCTCTACATTTTCATTTGTAAGTGAGAGTGTTTCAGTACTCATAATTTTAAATTATCTTTATAATAAGCCTAGAAAGAAATTTGAATTATTGCAAAAAAGATAATTTTCTGTTGTGACTTCATTTAAAAATTCCAAGAATTTAAATAGCAACTTTGATGCAGTCTTAGTGGGTGCAGGAATAATGAGCAGTACTTTAGCTCTCCTGATTTCAGAAGTTTTACCAGACTTAAAGATTCTAATTATTGAGAAATTAAATACTCCTGGAAGTGAAAGTACTGGCGCTTTCAATAATGCAGGGACAGGACATGCTGCTAATTGCGAATTAAACTATACCACTTTAGATAAAAAAGGAAATTTAAAAATAGATAAAGCGCTTTCTATAAACCGTTCTTTTGAAAGATCCATGTCTCTATGGGCCTCATTGTATGAAGCGGGAAAAATTGATATTAAAAATTTTTTAAAATTTATTCCTCATATTAGCTTTGTGTCTGGTCAGGATAATATTTCTTTTTTAAAAAAAAGATTTCATAAAATGACCGAAAATCCTGAGTTTAGCGATATGGAATTTTCTACATCTTTTGATGAAATTTCATCATGGGCGCCTCTAATAACAAAAGATAGGAATCCATTTACTAAAATTGCTGCTACCAGAATAGGTAGAGGAACAGATATTAATTTTGAGGCTTTGACTAAGGAGTATTTGTCATTAGTTTCTTTAAACAAAAATAGTGAAATTAGATACAAGACAGAATTAGTAGATTTAAAGAAAATTGATAAAAAAACATGGGAACTAGAAATTAGTTCAGAAGGTAGAAAAATATCAATTAGAACTGGCTATGTTTTTCTTGGTGCTGGTGGAAAAACAATTAATTATTTGCAAAAATCGAAAATTCCAGAAGCAAAGAGTTATGGTGGATTTCCTGTTAGTGGGAAATGGCTTATTTGCGAGAAAAAAGATCTAACAGAAAAACATAACTCGAAAGTTTATGGCAAGGCTGATATTGGATCGCCACCAATGTCTGTGCCTCATTTAGATACTAGATGGATTGACAATAAAAAACTTCTTTTATATGGACCTTTTGCTGGATTTACAACTAAATTTCTAAAGCAAAGTTCATACTTTGACTTATTTAGTTCAATTAAAAAGAATAATATTTTTTCGATGTTAGACGTTGGTTTCAAGAACAACGATTTAATTAATTACCTAATATCACAGTCATTAAAGAACCATAGCTCAAGGGTTGAGAATTTAAAAAATATGATGCCATCAGCTAATCCCTCTGATTGGTATTTAAAAAATGCTGGTCAAAGAGTCCAAATAATTAAGAAAACTGAAGGTGGTGGTTCTTTGAAATTTGGAACGGAGATTGTGAATTCATCTGATGGATCATTATCTGCTTTGCTAGGAGCTTCTCCTGGAGCAAGTACTGCGGTTTCAATTATGGTTGAGGTTCTAGAAAAATCAGTTTTATTTTTAAACGATAAGCATAATCTTCAGAAAAAAATAAATGACTTAATTTATCCAGAACTATCGGCCTATGAAAATGAAAGTATTATCATAAAAGACATCAAAAAAAGAAATAATTCGATTTTTGGTTTCCATCCATAATTCTAATTAGCTAATATTATTCAAGATGTAATAAGAGGAGATTTTTTTTTCTAAATGACTGATATATCTGTTTCAAAAATAAGAAATTTCTGCATAATCGCTCATATTGACCATGGTAAATCTACCCTTGCAGATAGGTTGCTCCAAGATACTGGGACTGTGCAGCAAAGGGATATGCAAGAACAATTTTTAGATAGTATGGATCTTGAAAGAGAGAGAGGAATTACTATCAAGTTACAGGCCGCTAGGATGAAATATAAAGCTGATGATTCTCAAGAATACGTTTTGAACTTAATAGATACCCCAGGACATGTTGATTTTTCTTATGAGGTTAGTAGATCTCTTCAGGCTTGCGAAGGTGCTTTACTAGTTGTTGATGCAAGTCAAGGAGTTGAAGCTCAAACCTTAGCTAATGTTTATCTTGCCTTAGAAAATAATCTTGAAATAATTCCTGTTTTAAATAAAGTTGATTTGCCAGGAGCTGATGCTGAAAAAATAAAACAAGAAATAGAGGAAATTATTGGACTGGATACATCTAATGCAATAAATTGTTCAGCAAAAACTGGAGTTGGTATTAAAGATATTTTGGAAGCAATTGTAAGAAGAGTACCTCCTCCTCAAGATGAAACAAAATTACCTACGAAGGCACTCATTTTTGACTCTTATTATGATCCCTACAGAGGAGTTATTGTTTATTTCAGAGTGATATCTGGTTCTCTTAATAAAAGAGAAAAGATATTATTAATGGCAAGTAAAAAAAATTATGAACTGGATGAAATAGGAATAATGGCACCTGATCAACAGCAAGTTGATGAATTACATGCAGGAGAAGTTGGTTATTTAGCTGCTTCTATAAAATCAGTTGCAGATGCAAGAGTGGGAGATACGATTACTCTTTTAAATTATCCTGCAAATGATCCTTTGCCTGGTTATAAGACAGCAAATCCTATGGTTTTTTGTGGTTTATTCCCGACTGATGCTGATCAATTCCCTGATTTAAGAGTATCTCTTGAAAAATTACAATTATCTGATGCAGCTTTAAAATATGAGCCCGAAACCAGCAGTGCAATGGGCTTTGGATTTAGGTGTGGGTTCCTAGGACTTCTTCATATGGAGATTGTTCAAGAAAGATTAGAAAGAGAATATGATTTAGATCTAATAGTAACGGCACCATCAGTTATCTATAAGGTTAATTTGAATCAGAATGAACATATATTTATTGATAATCCTTCTACAATTCCTGATCCACAACTTAGAGAATCAATAGAAGAGCCTTATGTGAAAATGGAAATTTATGCCCCTAATGAATTTAATGGAACATTAATGGGCTTATGTCAGGAAAGAAGAGGAGTATTTATAGATATGAAATATATAACAACAGATCGAGTTACTTTGATTTATGAAATTCCATTAGCAGAAGTAGTTACAGATTTCTTTGATCAAATGAAAAGTAGGACTCAAGGTTATGCATCAATGGAATATCATTTAATTGGCTATAGAAAGAATGACCTTGTTAGATTAGATGTTTTAATAAATTCAGAAAGAGCAGATCCATTAACTTCTATTGTTCATAAAGAAAAGGCTTATGGAATTGGCAGAAGTTTAGTTGAGAAATTAAAAGAACTTATTCCAAAACAACAATTTAAAATACCTATTCAAGCATCAATTGGTAGCCGGATTATTGCAAGCGAAAGTATAAGTGCATTAAGAAAAGATGTACTCTCTAAATGCTATGGAGGAGATATTTCTAGAAAAAAGAAACTATTAAAGAAGCAAGCTAAAGGGAAAAAGAGGATGAAGGCAATGGGTAAAGTTGATGTCCCTCAAGAAGCTTTTATGGCAGTTCTCAAATTAAATCAGTAATTAATTTCAAATTAAAAACCAAAAGCTATTTTATTTCTCAAATAATAGTTATATTTTAATTGATTCGAATAATAATAAATTTTGTGAATACAGGTTCATCAAGTCAAGTTGCTCAGAATATTAGAAGGACTGGTTATGTAATCCTACTTTCATATCTTTTAATAGTGTTGATCATGAAAGTATTAGAGGCTAATAACTTTTTTGGTTATTCTTTTTCAACTTTTAGTAGTGAAATTTTCGCACCACCTTCACTAAAACATTTATGCGGCACGGATAGGTTAGGAAGAGATGTTTGTTTAAGAACTTTACAAGGTTCATCTATAGCTATTGAAGTTGTATTTCTTGCTATTCTATTTGCTTTAATTTTAGGCTTACCGTTAGGTTTATTGAGTGGATATTTTGGAGGTTTCTTTGATAAATGCTTAACTCTTATAATGGATACTATTTTTTCGATACCTGTTATTTTACTTTCAGTAGTGATCGCTTTTGTTATTGGTAAAGGTATTATTAATGCTTCTTTAGCCTTGTGCATAGTTTACTCTCCTCAATATTATAGGTTAATTAGAAATCAAACACTATTAATAAAATCAGAGGCATATGTTGAAGCTGCAAGAGTTTCGGGAGCTGATGTTAAAACTATTATTTTAAAATATATATTCCCAAATGTTATTACCCCTTTGCCTATTCTTCTTACTTTAAATGCTGCTGATGCTGTATTGGTATTGGGAAGTTTAGGTTTCTTAGGTTTAGGAGTTCCTGCAGATGTACCAGAATGGGGCGGTGATCTTAATCTTGCGCTTGCGGCTCTACCTACTGGTATTTGGTGGACCGCTTTATTCCCTGGATTAGCAATGTTTTTTTTTAGTTTTAGGTCTTTCTTTTATAGGAGAAGAGATAGAAGATATATTTGAGAAGTCATAGCAAACTTTACTTTTTTAAGTATTAACAACCTCATTAATTTCACCATACTGATTAAGGGTTGGATATTTAATCCCAGACTTTCTGTAAGAAGAAGCTAACTCGGGATAACTCCATTCAAATAAAGTTTTTTGGTATTCATTAAGAGTTAAACCTTCTCCATTAAAAGGAAGTTGACGCTTAATTTTTCTTTGGCGAACAGCTTCAAAAAGTAAAATAGAGGCTGCCACAGAAACATTTAAAGATTGAACCATTCCTGTCATAGGGATAAAGATTGATTCATCAACCTTTGAGATTAGTTCATCACTTAATCCCCATTTTTCTGCTCCTAAAACAAAACATGTATTTTCTGAATAGTCAAAATTTCTATAATCGATAGATTTCTCACTGAGCGTAGTTCCATATAATTTAAATCCCTTCTTCTTCAGCTCAGATACAGCTAAAATTGTTGTTTCGTGATTATTTAACTTGACCCATTTTTGACTACCTTGAGCTGTACTGTTAAAAGTTTTTAACTTTATCTTTTTCACAAATGAAATTTGCTTCAAAAACTCCTGCTGCATCGCATGTTCTCAATATTGCAGATAAGTTGTGAGGTTTATTTACTGCTTCAACTAAAACTGTTAAGTTCTTCATTCGACAATTTAAAACATTCTTAATTCTCTCAAACCTTCTTGGCAAAATTGACATTTGAAATGCTGAAATAATTTATTTAATTATATGCATTTCATAAAATATTATTCAAAATATAAATCTTTTAGATTCTATTAATTAATTTTCTATTAATTCAATCTGGGTACTATTTCATTGAATATGTAGTTTATAATTAATTAGTAATTTATAGTGATTAAATGGCTTACATTGAATGGGATTATACTGTTATTACAAGCATGGTTGAGTCACAAGGGTGGACATTACCTGAAAAAGATTCAAAAAAATGGAATGATTTTAACGATGAGCTAGGAGAGAAGATGAGAGGAGTTGGAATTGTATTTGAGAAATATTGTAATTTTGCTGCAGATATTGGAGAAGGTGTCCATCTAATGGATGATTGAGATTTTA
>QCPW01000005.1 GCA_003209655.1 Prochlorococcus sp. AG-442-M23
ATTAAAAAGTATAATTTATAAAATTACAACGCATTTTTTACAGAGAATAACAATAAAAAATCTTCAGATAAAAATACTTAAAAAATCTGAATGTTTTGAAAGAAATTATTTTAAAATGATAGAAAAAGGTCATGTAATTTCTGGATATATACCCTTTATTCCCCATAAAACGAGCATCATTATTTATAACTTTCTTGCTGCAAATTATGGTTTAAGAGGTGATTTAAAAATTGCAATAGCTATCCTCGATTCAAAATTTCAAGTCTTAAGCAGCAAAACTTATAACTTTTCAATAAGAGATATATTTGTACTAGACCAAGAAAAATTTGCCAATGAATTTAAAAATATAAATGGCCAATATTGTATTGCTTTTGTTTTGAATGAAAAAATCCCAATTAATCATGCTGGCCATGGAGGACATCTCCGATTTTGGGGTGTTTGGGAAAACTTTTCATCATTCTCACATTCAATGCCTTTACCTTCTCCAATATCTTTTGCAAGAAGTAAATTAAATAGACTTAAAAATCAATATCATGAGAGAATGATTTATCCTATAAATTCATTCACTGCATTACATTTTGGTCCTTTTTCAGAAAAGTTATGTATAAAAGAACGAGGAGATTTATCAGGTATTAGAAAAGTTCAGTATGGCTATACTGTACTAGTTGATAAAAATAAAAAAATTACCTCTTGTTTTCATAATAGTGAATTCAATAGGAACAAAAGACTTTTAAGTAGAAATATTGAACTTATTGAACATATTGTGCCTATCCCACCTTTAAATGGCATTGATATAGAAATGTTTTTTGGTGAATGTTCTTCCAAAGAATCTTTATTCGAGGCTAAATTATTAGAATATGATTATTCTAGTGATACTAAAACTTGTATAGAAAAAACAATATTAGATCTTAAACAAATCAAATCTATTAAAGCTAGTGAAATATTCATCAACGAGGTTTCTAATAATCACGAGAGATGGATTGAACTTAAACCTAAATCTGGACTTCATGATTACTTTTTTATATCTTTATTTTATTTGGATGAGAAATATAAAATCTTATTTGATTGTGTTCATTCAGCCTATTTTAGCTCTAACCCTTATGTAGCAAAAATAAATAAAAAGAAATTAAGAACATTAAAATTTGCACCTTTTCTTTTGAATCATAAAACTACCTCTAAAAAGAAAGAAAGAAAGATTTCATTCTTATGTATTATTGGTGATGAGAATAAAGATATAAACGTCAGAATAAGAGTTTTTTCAAAAACCTCAAAAAACTTTGAATTAATTCATCAAAAGAAAATAAAAAAAAGATGTGTTCATCATATTGATTTAAATAAAATTTTGGATAAAAATCTTTATAAAGATATAGAAGGGTTTTTAATTTGTCAGCTTGAAAGTGAAGAGGCAAATTTAAATTCTTATTTAATGCATTCAAATTATGATTTAAATTCAAAGAAGATCTCTGCATTAGCTGTAGACCATTTAACAGGAGGGTAGAAAAGAAATATTTTTTTAAGAGTTAATAATTTCTTCAAATTTTTATCAAATTATCTTTGATGTTAAAAGGAAATTGACCTCTATTTCTTCGAAATGATACATACTAGTTCAGGAGCCAGATTAAATAATTTTAAAAACGGTTGAATTGGGTAGATAATAAATCTTAAAATCAATTTTAAATTCACTATATTTTTGCCTGAATGTAATATAGCTGCATATAAAGAATCAATACGATTTATAGAGGATAAATATTCAACTTTAAAACCTGCATTATTTATAATAATTTCTAGTGCCTGCTTATTGTATAAGTGCACATGTATTGGAGGATCCCATCCATACCATTTTTCCTTAAAAACATATCTCCATATGGAATTTACATTTGGAATAAAAATAATAACTTTAGTATTATTTGATATGTTTTTATGTAAAATAGACAAGAAATTATATGGATTAAGAATATGTTCGAAAACATGATTTAGTGTCACATAATCAACTTCTGAAGCATATTGCATAGATAATTTAGAATTTATATCACTTTCTATCATTTTTACACCAATTCGTTTTGCAAAATTTATTGAACTTTTATTTTGTTCAATAGAAATAACATCAAATCCTTTTTCTTTTGCAGCTAATGAAAAAAACCCGTTACCAGCTCCTAAATCAAGTATTTTTCTTCCGCGAATCATATTTAAATAAGGAAAGTCTTCTTCGCCAAATTTTAAAATATTTCTTAAAGTGTTTTTAAAATTTTTTTTGTTCTGATAGTGATCTTTAATCTTAAAAAGAAGATTTACTATTTTTTTATTAGAAATATTTTTTTCTTTTTCTTTATTTAAAAAATTATAATGATTTGAAATAGTTTTAATGTCTGGAGTAGGAAATAGGCTTATAACTTTGCAATCCAAACATTCACCATAAGAATAAGATTTTTCAGTTAAACGAATATTTTCTTTACAATTAGAAACTAATTTAATAAAATTACTTTTTTTACAAATAGGACAGAAAGGTTTCATTAATATATTTATGGCAAAATTAGTATTTTTATATATTAATAAATAAATATATAAAAATAGTTGTAAAATTTAGATTAATTCTTATTTTGATTCAAAAATAATCTTATTAATGTTTTAAAACCAAGTTTATATTTTTGGCTTAATTATTAATTTTGTCTTTTCTTGATTTTCTAGTGTTATTAAATTAATATTTTATCGAAAGTAAATCATATAAGTCCTTACGAGATTTTTTGACCATAATAAAATTTGGACCAATTAAATCATCTAGATCCCATTTATATTTTTCATGAAAATTAACCCCATTTGGATAAAGCTTGCCAATATAGTAATCGTTAGAGTAATCATTGAAATAATCTTTTAAAAAATATTTAGCAAATAAGTTTGCTTTCCCATACTCAAATTGTATTACATTGATTCGGGAAATTACTCTCTTAAATCCTTTTAAAACTTCTGATTCATATCCCTCTGTGTCTATTTTTAATAATGAAATTTCACTAAGGTCATAATTATTTTTTAAAAATTCATGACCGGTTATTATTTTGACTGAGACATAATTACGATTTTCTTTATTTGTTAAATGACTATTATCTAATAATAATGTAGAGAGTTTATTATCTTTTGGGACGAGCATCTTTTCTTCGCTAACATCACTTCCTAGAGCAAAATTAAAGGTTTTAATGTCCTTATTTGATACTCTTTTTTGTAAATCGATAAATGTCTCAGGGACTGGTTCAAATGCAAAAATTAAGCATTTTTTATTTATATCTCTAGCTAATAATGAGTAGGTCCCAATATTTGCCCCCACATCGAATATAGAATTCAGATTATTACTTTGATTTAAAGTATTTAATAAAAATAATTCTCCATTATTTTTGCAATCATAATTAAGATTTTCATATATGGAGTGATAAGTTATTGCAAATTTATCTAGTATTTTAAGTAATTTATTATTTCTATTCCTTGGGATAGACTTTTGCAAGTATGGGAATAATTTTCTCCAGAAAAACATATTCAATATTTTTAAAACTTATTATAAAGTAATCTGAACTTTTAGAATCTTTATTTGAAGATATTTCCTTAATTCTTGAAAAAAATTTCAAATCAAAATTAATTATCAAACATAAATATATAGAGACTTTATTGGGGTTTCTGAATATAAGAAAAATTTGAGACCTGAGATAAGGTCATCAAGAAGGCTAAAGAATTTATTTACTTTCTATCCTATTAGGCATTAAAGGGATAAGGGTTTAAAATAGATCAGAGCCATTATTTGTTTTCTTTAAATAGTTTAATAAAAAAATTAATGTTTTATTTCAATTTAATTTATGTATAAACTTGCCCTAGTTAAAGAAGCTTGTTATCAAGACCTTTGGGTTTGCGACAAATCTAAGGGGTTAAAAAAATTATTATATTCAACTCTTTTAAGAACAGGTCCAATTGCACTTCTAGATGTTTTTAAGGGTGATTTTTTTATTTTGGAGACTAATAGATCAAAACCTGCGAAAAACTTAAGAAGGAGGCAAGTACATCATTTGTCAGAAAAAGATTATATAGAAATTGAAAATACCAAATCTAAAATCTTTGAACAAACTCCTAGAGAAACAGCTAAAAGTCCAGATGAAATTGATTGGCAAAAATACGATATTGTTATAAGTATTAATTTTGCAGTACCAATAAAAATTAGAAAAAAGTACAAAAATTTAGTATGGATATGTCTTACAGGAGAGGGTAAATATCCTGTTGGTCTAAATTACTGGGATTATTTAATTTCTCATAATTGTCCTTCATCTCCATGCTTAAATGGCTCAATAATAGATATGCCATATACATTAATTTCATCAAATTTTTTAATTAAGAATTTTAATAAAGGAGAGAAGAAAAATGGTTTATATTTTGAAGTAAATAGTTTTAATAATATTGCGCCTAAATCTAATATAAATAGATTGCCTAATTCATTTAGGCATTTAAACATTCCATTAAGATTCCATGATGGAGATATGAAATCACATATTGAAAAATTAATTTCTTCAAAATATTTTGTTAAGTATAAGGGCAGATCATTAAGAGGAAATAGTTTTATTGAGGCGATCGCCTCAGAATGTGTTTGTTTTTTAAGCTTTTCAGATTGTTATGGTAAGCTTAATCTTCCTAGATTTTGTTATTATTCCAATCTCAATGAATTAGTAGAAAAGATAAAATTTTTAGAAAAAAATGATAATCATAGACTGAGATTAATCTCTGAACAAAAATTAGTGCTCGATGCAATTATAGCTAATGTAGATTTACAATTTGATCAAGCAATTACATTAAAAAGAAATAATAATAAGAAAAATTTTAATATAAAAGAAAGAATATTTAAATTGTTTTCATATATTTATTATTCTTTATTAGTAAGAATAAAAATACATGGTATTGACTCTTTTGATTTCCTACCGCCTATGCATGAGTAATTAAATCTATATTAATATTTACCAATAACAACCATCTTCAACGTTTTTGTATACCTTTTCATTAGAAGGATAAACCCAGTATTTATTATACATTTTTCTGAAATCTTCAATTTCGTCCCATCTTCTCCCTTTTATGCCAAAAAGTATTTGCACTGCTCCCCCAAGATGAATAGATTTCTTACCACCTTTTTTTAGACGAGCAGCTAATGGCATGCCATAAGCTCCGCAACCAATTATTGCTACTTCGAAATCTATTTCAAGTGCTTGGTTAGTCATTCTACTTAATATCTCAAACCAATTTTGAGACTGATAGCAACTTCCTGGATATGTAATTGGTGTTCTTAAAGTCTTTAATTCAAATTCAGGCAAAATATTTTTATTTTTAAAAAGTAGTTTTCTTTTGTTATTAAATTGACTCTCTATTATTGAAGAAAAAGGATGAATAACCAAGACTTTTTTACCTTCAAGAGCGAGAGTCCAAGGT
The DNA here is from genome assembly GCA_003209655.1 of Prochlorococcus sp. AG-442-M23. Lineage (GTDB taxonomy): Bacteria > Cyanobacteriota > Cyanobacteriia > PCC-6307 > Cyanobiaceae > Prochlorococcus_A. The sequence goes on from QCPW01000005.1 coordinate 5,446, forward strand.
TTAGATGAGAAGTATGGTTCGAGCATAATTAAATCGCAGACTTTTGCTTTAGATAAATATCTTTTATATTTATTTTCTCCCTCTACCCATGAACCGAGTAAATCAATTTCTTTCATAGATCTAATCATTTCTTTTTTAAAAAGATCAATGCTTTCTTCAGAAACAGGGAAAAAACCAGAAAGTTTATGGATATTATTCAAACGACAATTTTCTGAATAAGGGTATGCAGATGTTTCTGCCCATTGATAAATTTTTTCTAATTTATTCATTTTTATAATATTTTCATATCTAAATAGCGTATTTAATTCTGTATATCCAAATCTTGAAATCATGAAGGGATTTTTATTTTTTAATTTTTCAAAAATATAAGTTGATGTTTTTTTATTTGATAAAGAATTATTTGTTATTGAAAGTAATTTTATATTTTTTGAATAGTCATATAAGTTTTTTCTAATAAATGGTTTTAAAAAAAATCTTAAAAGCTTTCTTAATATCTTTAAAATCATATTTATTTTTTAATTTTATATTTCTCATTAGTTATCCGTGCCAATTGAGTCTCACCTCCTAATTTAGCAGTAGAGAAAATTATTTTTAAAAATATTTTTGGTGAAAATAAGAAGTCTGCCATAACCAAAATAATTGTAAAAATTGGGACTAGATTTTTATTTAATTTGTACTTTATAAATGCCTCAATTGATTTAGGATTTTGTGCTTTTCTTAAAAACCTATAAGAAAAAAACATAAAAAGAAAATTTTTGAGAGAAAATGGTTCAACTTTATGTTCTATAATTTTTAGATTGTTAAGTCCACAAAATTTAATAAAGGTTTTCTTAGACCATCTACCAATATGATTAGGTGGCATATCAAGTAATGCTCCATTGATTTCATTAAATTCGATTATTTTTTCATTAGGAACAGCTATTAAAAGTTCCCCATTTTTACTTAATAGTTTTTTTAATCTACCTATTAATTTATGGACATTATCTAAATGTTCTAGTACTTGAAATAAACATATAAAATCATACTTATTATAAGGCATTTTATTTTGCTCATCTTTAATATCTATCGATAAACACTTTATGCCAAAACCCTCAATTTTTGATTTACCAAATTTAGAATACTCTATTGCAGTTATTAAACTTTTAGTAGTTATTCTTTTGTTAACTAATTTCCGAACAAATGCACCATCTCCAGAACCTATTTCAAGAATCTTTGGGTTTCTAAACTTTGAATTTTTAATAATTTCAATACTTTTAAAAAATTCCCATCTATTTTGAGGATATTTGTTCGTATTTGAAAAAATAAGATCATAAAACTTTTTGTCACCAGCAATGTAGGGAAAACTATATACAAAATTACACTCTTCGCATTTATTTATATAAACATTAGATGATTTTTGCAAAGAATAAATATGTTCTTTAAGCTTTTCATACTTATCTCTATTTACTAATGGATTTAAAAAATGAGAAGCTTGTTCAGAACACGAAGCTTTCCATATTTGAGTAGCGGTATTGCAAAAGCATAAAGGGCAAGTAGAAAAACTTCTCATAGATTTCAATTTTTAATGAAATATAAATGCATTTACCTTTAATCGTTTTGATATACCGGTATTAAACTTACATTAATATGACTTAAGCAAAATAGAAAGGAAATTATTTGTCAGTTATTGTAAATGTTAATATTAAGCTACAATGAAATTTTTATTGGTTGATAAATCCTTAATAGAAGTTACTTATAAAATCAAAAACTTTCTTTATTATTAAGAAATTAAGTTATAGTTGGGATCTGAAATTATTCTTCTTCCCAAAATTTAACTTTCTTAGTACAAACTGCATCGAAGTACATTTTATTAGTTTTTATATAATTTTTTAAATCTAAACATGTTGTATGTGGATGACCCTGTAATTCTGGAGAAACAAAACACAATTTAAATTTATTTTTTTTTAGGATTTTATAAATTTCAAAATCTATTGGAAATTTTGTAAAAAAATCAATCCAAACCCAACTTAATTTATCTTTTAAAGATAAAACTGTATTAATAGATTCATATTCTGATAACCTTACGGCACATCTCTTCTCTCCAGTTTTTATTGTTTTTACAATGTATGGAAATGATTGATCAAGAATGAAAAAATTATCTTTTTTGAAATTATTCATTGTTTTAATCAATTCTTCCTCTAAACCATCTTCTTTTACATTCAATACTAAAGTTCCATGCATATAAAAGGATAACCATTCATTAAAGTCAACGTAATCTGAAAATGGATCATGGCCGATAATTAAATTTTTATCATTAGATCTAATATCAACTTCAACTCCTATTCTTTTATCTAAATTTTTTAGTTTATTAATAGAATTTATTCTATGGGCAATTATTTCCAATTACATTAAATTTAATTATTAAACTTTAATTTAAAGCTATATTTGATTGTCTGCAATATGAATTTAATCCTTGAAACACAATTTATATTCCATTTAGAATGCCCTGATATCCTTGGCAGAAAATCAACATTTATCCTTTTTATTTTATAATTATTTTTTTTTGCTAAGTAATAGGAATATAAATCTAAAGAAAAATCCCTAGGTGGGTTAATCCAGGAATTAAAAAATTTTTTAGGAAAAATTGTTGGTTGTGCATTAACATCGTAAATTAATTTTCCTAGTAAAAATGTTTCAAATAAACTCATTCCAAACGTGAAAATTTGATCATAAATAGGTCTGTTCTTTCTATTACCTTTAATAAAGATATTTTGTCCTTCAGATATATTTTCATATTCTTTAAAAGCTTTAATACAATCAAGTGGATCTGTTTGAAGATCTGCATGTGTCCAGCCTATTATTTTACCTTTACAAAGACTTAAGCCTTTTAAAATACCCCCACCATATCCAAGGTTTTTTTCTAAATTAATATATTTTGCATGGGGATATTTAATTATAAGTTCAGAAATTATGTTTTTGGTATTATCTGTTGAGCCATTATTTACAAGGATTAATTCAATCTTATTATCTACAAAAAGATTTTTTGTTCTTTCAAGTATTAATTTAATTGTTCCTTCTTCATTAAAGCAAGGAATTACTATAGAGTATTTCATTTTTAATCTTTTAGAAACTAATAATCTATTTATATAAGGTTTAGAATATAGCAAAGTTTTAGTAATAAAAAACAAAATATATTTTTAATTAATTATATAGAAAAGATTGATAGAAAATTTTATTAAAAAGTTATGATTTGGATATTTCAAAAAAATTCATTTATTATCTTTTATATTAAATATAAAAAATTATCACCTTACTTATTGATGTCTTTTATATGGATGATTCTCCCACCTGTTAAAGCATGATTCCCAATAATTATAAGTTTCTAATTCATCAGGGGTTCCCCAACAAATAAAGTAATCAACTTCAAATAATGCTACTTTTAATCCAATTTCTATAGATTTATTAATTACGCTATCTACATAATATTCCCCATTTACTTTTTCCCCACTAGCAATAGTAAGTTCTGAAGAACTTAAAAAATCCTTTGCTTTTTTAAATGTAAAGGTACCTATTAAAACATGATCTTCTCTTGGATTGTTAAGGTTTTTCTTCACTGAAATGTTAGATATATAATTTTCACTTTCATATATCCAACTATACATTTTTGGTTTTTGTTGGGCACCTGGGTATCTTTTACATCCCCATACTAAAATATCAATCTCTTTTGTAGATAAAAGTTTTTGATATTTTTTTTCATCAAAAATGACTCCCATATCACAAGCACTTATTATTAAAGGCTTTTCAAATTTGATATCATTATCTCCCATAGCTTTTAAAGCAGTACGAGCTTGACCATCAGTATTATTTTTTAAGGTTTTTATAATCATATCTTGTTTTTTATCATTAATAATGAGCGATGGTTTTTTATTTTTAATTAATTCTTTTCTAGTAACTATTTTTATAGTTTCCATTCTAGGAAGATCATTAATTGCTCTTGCATACATTTCAGAACCTGAAATTTTAATAAATGGCTTTGGAAGTTTATATCCTTTGTCCCTAAATCTTGAACCTTCTCCAGCCATAGTAATCAACAAACAACCTTCATATATTTTTTTATCCTTATAATTTTTATTAACTATTTTTTTAAAAATATCTGAATACCAGTTGAAATCTTCTAAATCTGAAGGAGTCCCCCATTGCATAAAATAATCAATTAAAAAAGTTGTTATTTTTAGATCATCTTTTATCATAGGTTTATATGCCATAGAAACATAAAATTCGCTGTTAACTCTAAGATCCAATAAAACTGCACTTTTAAAATATTTCAACATCAATTGACCTGATTTAAAGTAATAGGTCCCGCTTGAGACCTCTTCCATCATTGGTTTGTCAGTAAAAGGCTTTTTCTCTTGAATATCAATGACAGAATTTTTATATTTTTTAACATAAGCATAATTAGTGTTTTTTAACATATGTGGATGGAAACCTGTATAAGTGAAAACACATCCATCAGGCTTATCTTTTTTTAAATGATTAATAAAATTGGGGAAATTAAAACAAGAATTAAAATCGCAATAGTTAACTATAGTAGGAGTAGAAGAGTCCAAGACTGATTCGGCCTCTAAAACAGCATGAATAGGTCCTTCTTTATGTGGCTTTATAGAAATAATTGTAGTTTTTGGATGTAGATTTTTTAAAATTTTGCGAAGATTTAAATTCTGATCATTTAGATGATCTTCATTACAAATGAAAATAACTCTTTCAATTTTTTCAAACATTTTTACTACATGATTTATTATCTCTTTACCTCTTACTTTAATTAAGGGTTTTGGAGTCTTATATCCAGCATCTTTAAATCTTTTTCCAATTCCTGACATTGGCACAACTAGCTGTATTCTCATAATTTCTAATTATTAATTATTTTTCTATGAATCTCTAAATCCCAATTAATTAATTCATTTTTTTCTTTCTTAGTTAAATAATTTATTGAGGCATCTTTCGGTAATCTTGAAATTACCATTGATAAACCTAACAAAGTATCTTCATTAACTTCCTTAAATGTTCTTGGAATTAGTATCCCTACATTTGGAATTAATACAACAGGTAATTTATTAGCTTGTAATTTTGATAATTGAATAAGTTTCTCAAGTGAATTAATTATTTTTAATCCATTTTCTAGAAAAACAACTTGATCTGGGAATAAATTACCTTTTGTTGCTATTAAAGAATGTATCTTTGAGAAAGCTATTTGATGAATGTAATCATTTTTTGGTAATTTGTATTCTTTGCATGATAGATATTTATTAAATTTTTCTAAGTCAAGACTATTTTTAGTTAACTCAGAAAAATATAGTTTTTCTGAAATACTTTTAATAATTTCAAAAACCCTCTCAGCAGATTCTGCACCTGCAACTATCCCATGATTGCCTAACAGAATTACATCTACAATTGGTTCTCTAATTATTTTTTTAATTTGATTAGATAAATCAATACCAGGTTTTTTATAAGGAACTGATTTCCAATTAATTCCCTTCAAAAAAATATTAATTTTTTCTTGGTAATTTTCCTGTATTACCCAGCTGAGAGTATTAACGCAGTGTACATGAAGTACGTATTTATGAGGCATTAATGCATGCATAGTTGTCTCAATTGATGGACGCAAAGGAGAATTATTGTCCCAACTATTTTTAATTGGGTCTGGTTCATTTTTTTTTATGGAAGAAATAATTTTATTGTGATCAGTTTTAACAAAAATATTTTTATTTTTAGCATCTGACATTTTTTGACCAGAAGCTTTTATGTACATAAAGCCATTACTTTTAAAAGAAATATTACCTCCTGGTCCTTGTACAAGATTTATATCTCTACCTATTTTTTCAGTTATATTAATAAAAGATTTTGATATTTCCAATTTAAAAATTAATATATTTTTAATTTTATATTATATTCTAACTTATTAATTTTTTAGAATATATAAATTTTAAAATATCATTTTATTCATTCGAAAAAAATATAAATAAAGATAATATATTGAAGTTGTTTCTTTTACTGAAATTAGGATTAATCTACTTGGATCAAAATAATAATATTTAAATTATGCATATTAAAATTTTAAAAAAAATTTTGATAAAAAAATAATTACTAGATACTTTGAAATGAAGATATTATTACTTCTTTCATTTGCTTAGATGTAAACATTAAATCATACTTTTTTAAGATATGTAACTTTGCTCTATTTCCTGTTCTTACAAGATTATTTTCTGAAGAATTAAACAATTTTTGAAGTGCTCTTAATATTGATTCCTTTTCAGGATTTACAAACCAACCTAATTTTTCTCTTTTTATTATGCTCCATGGTGTTTTTGTTGTGGTAATTATCGGCAATCCAAAAAACATTGCTTCGGCGATTGCTATTCCAAATGATTCTGAATATGAAGGCAAAATAAAAGCGGACGCTTCGCTTAAAACTTTGCATTTCTCTTCATTAAAAACTGCTTCATTTAATTTAACTTTTCCATTTAATTTATTTTGAAGTATTATTTTTTGGAGTTTATTTATATATTCTTCAGATCCATTCCCATATATTAATATTTCCCAACCATTAAAATCTATATTTTTGCATGCGTCTAATAAAATTTCTAATCCTTTGATTGGTGCAATCCTAGAAATAGAGACTAATTTTTTTGAAAATTTATTTTCTTTATTTATTTTAAGCTTATTAAGTGGAATTCCTTCCGGAATATAAACAATTTTTTTAAATTTATATTTTAATTCCTTTATGCATTTTCTTTCTAATTCTGAAACAGCATGAAGAATATCGCATTTTTTAAAAAGTTTTTTTTCAATTAAAAAAATACTTATTAATTTTAAAATCTTCTTATTTTTAAATGGTATAGGTTGTAACATCCCAGCCGGGCATACAATTAAAATTTTATTAGGGTTTGTTTTCTTCCAAATATATGCTTCTTGACTAGTTTGTCTCCAAAGACCTTTTAAATATAAAACATCAGCATTAAAACTTTTTATTTTTTTTCTCATTGAAAATGAAATAGGGTATATTTTAGGACCAATTTTTGGAATTTTAATTATTGATAAATTTTTGGGTAAATCGTATTCTTCTTCATAACTAATATTTTCATTATCTTCTTGAGTTATTATTTGATGCTCATCTAAATTAAAGTGCTTTGCTAAACCTATAGCTAAATGAATGGTGCCTGTAGCAAGACCACCCATTTTAGTACTTAATGATTCTGTCAAAAATAAAATTTTCAATTATGAGATTAAATGCTTTTTTATTTTAATTACATCATATTAACACTAATATTTCATTTTAATAATTTATCAGAAATAATATAAAGCTATATTTAATTATTAAATTTTATTATTCGCAATCAATAATTAGATTGGTAAAAATCCCTTCTTTGGATAATCAATTATAAGACTTTAATTTAAATAAGATTTTAAAAATCAAATATGACTTAGTAATTTGTATTGTGATGGCAATGGATTACTACCTTTATGAACTTCCATTAAATAATCTAATGATCTTTGTGGGGATAATTTGTGCTTTGATATAAGCCAAGCCATACATATAAGGGGAGATCTCTCAACACCAGCGTAACAATGTATGTAAATTGCACCAGAAGACTTTAATGATTCAATTATTTTAATAATTTCTTTTATTTCACAAATTTTAATTTCTTTTTTTACTTTGTGATCAGGCAATGTAAATCTTTTAAAATTAAACATTGATTTATAATTTTCGTCAATTGGAGCTTCTTTCTCATTACATAGATTTAAAATAGATTTTATATTCTTAGTAACTAAATATTCAAAGTGAGATTTCTTTAATGGAGCAGGACCAACTGCTAATTCGTTATTTAGTACCCAGTCCAGTTTAAATTTTTTTTTCATTTTTAATCATCTAGCCATTTAATGCTTTTATCAAAAATAATTTTTAGTTTCTCAAAAAATAAATCTTTTACTCTATTTAATTGATTATTTTTTTCTCTCATCTTCTTTGCAGCGATAGCACCAGCATCCTTTTCTTCTGAATCTTCATTAGAACTATCTCCATAAGTACTATATGCAGCATAAGCATAATCCTCATAACCATTGCTCAAAATATTTTTAGACTCCTTTTTAACTGCATTTGAAATAATTCCTAAAAAATTAGTACCACTTCTTATTGATCTATTAATAGATTCTTTTGGTAGATTTTTATTTACTGAATTAGTACTTACTAATAGAATAAGGCCATCAGATTTTTCAGAGACTAATAATGAGTCGGCGAGACCAATTACTGGAGGTGTATCAAAAACTATTAAATCATATTTTTCACTTTCTTTAATTTCTTTGATAAAAGTTCTCATTTTTTCAGAATTTAAAAGTCTTGTAGGATCAGGTGGCTTAGTTCCTGAAGTTATAACATCCCAGTTTTTAAAACCTGGAACTGATTGAATTACGTCTGGAATTGTCAAATCTGAATTTGTAAGTAAATTTGATAGACCAGTAAGGTTATTCAAACCTAAGCGTAAATGAATTTGAGGTTTTCTTAAATCAGCATCAATTTGCAATATTTTTAAATCCATCTCACTCAAAGTTTTTGATAATAAAATATTAATTAAAGACTTTCCCTCTTTAGGAACAGAACTTGTCATAGTAATAACTTTTATTGGATTATCACTATTGAGAAATCTTAGAGAAGTATATATGTTCCTAAGGGACTCTTGATAAAAAAATTTATCATAAGAATCTATGTTTTCATTTTTGTTAATTAGTGATATATCATCAACTATTGATTTTTTTTCCTCTCTTAAATCTCTAAAGTATTCCACGTAAGGGACATGACCTAAAAATGGATACTTCAATTCATTTCTCACTTCCTCAGCCGAGTGAAAAACATTGTCAAATTTATCTCTTAAAAGAGCCAAAGCTAAAGCAATAAAAAATGAAATTATAGAGGCTTTAGTTAATTCATTTGCATAACTGGGGTATATTCGAGAAGCCAAAAAACGTGGAGCTTTTATTACAGTCCAAGGCGAACTATCTTGTGCGAGTTCTAACTGAAGTTGCTCTTTGGCAGAGCTTATCCCTGCAAGATTATTTGTGGAACTTTGTAATTCAAAAACTATTGCACCATATTTATTAATTTCAACTAGTAAATCATCAAATTTCTTTGCTAAATTAGATAAATTTAATTTTTTAAGTTTAATATTATCTTCAGAAGATTTAATAGCAATATCAATTCCCTTTAACTGCTTTTCTTTGACTTTAGGTTTTAATTCTTTTAATCTAGCCTTTATATTTCTAACAATGTATGAATTTGGAGTATAAACCAGCAGTGCATCTGCAAGCTGTTCATTTAATTCTGTCACTTGTGCATTTAATTTTTCTTCAGGATTTGTTACTTCGACAGAACCTGCACCTGCCTCCCCTACTAATTCTATAAATTTAGCAGAATTTAACTTTCCTAATAAGATATCTTTTTTGATATTTTTTAATCTTTCTATACTTATTTCTAATCTCGAAATTTCACTCTTAATTTCATCGATGTCTTTTTTTAATTTTAATCCTTCATCTGAAGGGTTAACAAAATTATTTTCTCTTCTAAAGTTTTCTAGTTTTTCTAATAATTGACTGTTTTTTTTCCTTATCGCAGGTTCTTGAGCACTTAGAAAAGTTAAACCATCAGATAATTTCTTTTGCATTCTTTGTGAAGCATAGTTTACATAAAAAATACTAAGTTCCTCCAGCAATTCTTGATCATTTTTTGGGTTTTTACTTTGCAAGCTAAATTCTAAAATCCCTTTAGCAGACTTGTCTTTTTTAATATTTATTCTGTCTGATAAAGATTTTGGTTTAAGATTATATTTAGCAGAAATATCTTTTAAAACCAAATCACTTAATAACACTTCTCTTAGGGTTGGGATATCTTGTTCATAATCCGGACTAGTAGATCCTATAAAATTTTGAGCTGCTGAAAGAATATTTCCAGAAATAGTACTTGTCCCAGATATTTGTTTAATAGGATCTATTACTAGTATTGAAAACTCCCCTTTAAAAATAGGATTATAAATTTTTTCCTTTGTTGTTCGTAATAAACTAAAAGATGTAGATATTATTAAAGCTAATATAAAAAATCTCTTTCTCCTTAAAATAAGGCTAAGTAAAAAATCAATAGAAGTTTTTTCTTCAGAATCTGAATTTATAAATAATTGTGAATGATTAATTTCTTCATTAGAATTATTTTGGGGTTTGTTATTCAAAACTAAAAAAGATTTTTATTAGCTTATTATGTCATATAATAGGGTTGGTTACTAAGATAAATTGTTTAAAATCTTTATTAATGAATAAATTTATTAAAAAATTATTTTTTTTAAAACTAGGTCTAATTACAACTATATTGCCTTTTAACCCTATACAAAATTCGTATGGTGAAACAATAAATAATTCTTTTCAAGATAATAATATATATAGTGATATTAATTTACAAATTGATCCATATATTTTAGGTCCTGGTGACGAATTGAACATAGAAGTTTTGGATTCAGAGATTTCATCAGGAGAATATACTATCCTTAATGATGGGAATATAAACATTCCTTTAGCAGGGGATGTAAATTTGAATGGCAGAACTTTAAAAGAAGCAATTACTGAAATTCAAAATAATCTAAAAAAACAACTTATAGAGCCAATAGTTTCTATTCAAATTATTAAACCCAGACCCATGACAGTTTTTGTTCTTGGAGAGGTTGATAAGCCAGGCATATATACTTTAAATATGTCTGGAATTAAATCATCTATTGATACTTCAGGAGAGAGTATTCCAGGAATGCCTACTTTAATAAAGGCAATTCAAAAAGCAGGAGGAATAACTCAATCAGCAGATCTCAAAGAGGTTGAATTAATAAGATTGTTGCCTGGAAATAAAGATGAGTATAAGATTTCAAAACTTAATCTTATAGATTTAATTTTTAATGGGGCAAGGAATAATAATCCTTACCTTTTTGATGGAGATATTATTAAGTTAAAAAAATCAACAGAATTGCCTTCAAAGAGAATTGAAACTATTACTTATAATAATTTAACTCCAAATAAGATTCAGATAAGCGTTATTGGAGAGGTTGTAAAACCTGGAAGATTCTTAATAGATTCTAATACTCCATTACTTCAATCAATTTTAGAAGCTGGGGGGCCAATAAATAGTAGATCCTCAAAATCAAATGTAGATTTGTATAGAATTAATAGAGATGGTACTGCTTCTCACGAAAAGTTCAAACTAGACTTTAAATCTGGAATATCTCCAAATAATCCATTATTGAAAGATGGAGATGTAGTAAGAGTTAGAAGAAATTTAATAACTAAAGCTTCGGATTCTCTTGATACAGTTGCAAGACCACTTTCAAGTGTAGTAACAGTATATTCCTTGTTTAAAATAATAGATTAAAATTTTAATATGTAAAAGTGATTAGTAGATGTAAATTAAGTCTGAACATTTTTTTATATATTTAATATTTTTCTTAATGAAAAAAAAATATCCTAAAATTTCAGTAGTAATACCATCCTTTAATCAAGGCTCTTTTATAGAAGAAACAATTTTATCTATTATTAATCAAAAATATCCAAACTTAGAATTAATCATCATTGATGGATTAAGTACAGATAATACTTTAGAAATAGTAAAAAAATACTTTGATTCAATAAATTACTTTGTTAGTGAAAAAGATAATGGCCAAGCTCATGCTTTAAATAAGGGTTTTCAAATTGCTTCTGGGGAAATATGTTCATATCTAAATAGTGATGATATTTATATTGATAATATTCTCTGGAAGATTGCATATCAATACAAAAAAAATCAATTTAAATGGATTTATACTGATGTTTTATTTGGGAAGACTATTGAAAATAGCCAATATTTTGAGGGAAGAATTTCATCATTCGAAGAGTTTTGTGCCATACAAACTATCGCTCAGCAAGGAGTATTTTGGCAAAATAACATTTTTAAAAAACCTTGGTTTGATGATAAATTGTTGTACGTGATGGACCATAAGTTTTTTATTAACTTATATAAGAATTTTGGAAAACCAAAATATTTAAATACTACTGCAGCATTTTTTAGAATTCATGAAAATTCAAAAACCTCTAAATTTGAAAAAGTTTTGTTTAATGAGAGAAAAAAAATTGGATTTGAATATGCAGATCTTTCAGAAAATAAATATCAAAAAAGTAAAATAATATTAGAAATTAAGAGGTTAGAATCAAAAATAAAAATGAATGAGAAATATTCTGATATCTTATCTTGCAAAAAACTACTGAGAAAAATAAAGTTGTTTCTCGAAATGGTAATTATATTTATTAAATCTCCTTTTAAACTAAGAGATCTATTTTTCTTTGGCTATTTAAAAAAATCAATAATTTCCTTTATAAAGTAATTATTTTTATGAAAAAAAGAATTAAGTATCTTCATTTGTCAGATAATTTTTATCCTCTTATGACAGGAGGGACTGAAATATTTATCCAACAATTAATTAATGTTCAAATTAGTCTTGGTGACAAATATGACGTTAAGTGGGCATGTCATAAATCAAATAATTCAGATCAAATAAAAATCAAAAATTTAGAAAATTATAAGATTTTCTTAGAGCCCGTGTTACAAAATAATAGATTAAATACTTTTTCTTTTATTGTTAAAGAAATCCCAGGTTTCTATGAGTTGCTAAAAAGATTTAAACCTGATATTGTTCATATTCATTCTTTTGGAAGTAGGACTACAATAAATCATGTAGAAGCAATAAAAAATTTTGGAGCACAATTAATATTTACATTACATACCCCTCCATGTAGTTGTATGGGTAATTTATTAAATGCATCTCATCAAATTTGTAAAGGCGATTTAAATGATACAAAATGTACCTTTTTCAGATTAAGATCAAAAGGTATTCCATATGTTTTTGCAAAAATAATTGCATCTCAAAATGGTTGGCCATTATCTCCTAATAAAAAAGATTTATTTTCTCGTTTATTAACATCAAGAAAATTAACTTCAAAAATGCATATTTCCTGGATAAATTTAATCAATCAAGCTGATAATATTCATGTTTTATCAGATTGGGGCAAAGAAATGCTTATCAAACAAAAAATAAGTTGTAAAAAAATTCATCTTATTAGGACTGCTGGCCCTCAAAAATTATCTATTAAAAAAAATCTTCCCATGGAGGACGATTTCTTGAAATTAGTATTCTGGGGAAGATGTAACCCTGAGAAAGGACTTCATATTGTAATAGATGCAATATTAACTCTTAGTAAAGATTTGCCAATTAAATTAGATATATATGGACCTTACTGGGGAGATGACGATTATTCAAAAAATTTAATCGAAAAAATCAAGTTTGATTCTAGAATTAATTATTTAGGTAATTTAAATCAAAAAAAACTTTTAAAGAAATTACAACATTATGATTTGGCAGTTATTCCATCAATATGGTTTGAAACAGGACCTTTGACTGTTCTTGAGGCTTTTGCTGCTGGACTTCCTGTGGCCGGAACAAATTTAGGGGGAATAAAGGAATTATTAAATGATAAAGAAGGATGCTTTCTTTTACCTCCAGATAAATTAGCTTGGAAAAATTTATTTTTAAATATTCTGAAAAATAAAATAATTTTATCTAAATTTAAATCTCCAAGAATAAGAACTTTTTATGATGTTGAAAGCGATCTTGATAAGTTAATTTTAAAAAATATTTAAAAAAATATCTTAAGAAAGATAAATTGGTTTTTTAAGATATAAATAAGATATAAGTAATTAGATTTATAAAATTATAAAGATTTATAATTATTTAAAAAAATGAATTACTTTTATAATTTTAAATGAATAAAAAGAAAGTAAAAAGTTGCGATATTTTAATAGTTCTTAATTCTCTTGTGGCAGAGGGTTGCCCACAACTTGCTTTGAATTTAGCAGATTATTGGTCCTCAAAAGGAAAAAAAATTGAAATAATTTGTTTTGATAAATATCCATTAGAAATAATTGAAGAATTTAAAGCAATAAGCATTGATGTTCATTTTTATAAAAATTTTAAAAAAAAATTCTTTAGATATTTTTTCCTAACATACTATACATATAAAGTTTGTCTTAAATTAAAACCTAAGGCTGTTCTTTGCTTCCCATTTGGATGGCATACATTTATAGCTATAGGTGCAAAGTTTTCAGGTGTTAAGAATATATGCACACACATAGGCAATTATCCACCAATACATGAAAAATCAATTCAAAAATTTAGATTTCTCGTTCATTTAGGAAGATTATTCACTAAAAAATGTATTTGTTGTTCAGACTATATTATGAAAGCTAGTAAAGATTATTTTTATTTACCAAATAAAGCCCTTTGTAGAGTTTATAACTGCTGTGATTTAAATAGGTTTAATAATTCAAAAAATAAAAATGAGATTAATCATGAAAAAATTTTAAATCTAGGAATGGTAGCTAGATTAGAGAAACATAAAGATCACATAACATTAATAAAATCCATAACTGAAATGAATAAGAACGGATTAAAAGTAATTTTAAATATTATTGGCGACGGATCAAAAAGAAAAGAATTAGAAAAACTCTCAAAAGATCTTGGATTAGAATCTGTGATTAATTTTTTGGGAGCCAGGAGAGATATACCTGAAATAATATCTCAATTAGATATTTTTGTTTTCTCAGCTAAAGAAGATGAGGGCTTTGGTATAGCTTTGGCTGAGGCTATGGCAGCAGGTATTCCAATATTGGCCTCAAATGTGGGTTCATGTCTTGAGATCTTAGGTAATGGTATATATGGAAGTTTTTTTAAAAAGGGTGATCCTAAAGATTTAGCATTAAAAGTGTTAGAAATGACTTATGATTCAAAAAATATTTATGAAAAAAGTTTAAAAGCGAGAAAATATGCTATTAATAATTTTTCTATAGAAAAAATGGCTGAATCTTATTTTGATTATCTAATTTTATGACAGTAAATTTTCATTTTCTAGATGGTTTAAAAATTGGGGGGATAGAAAACCTTGCCTTGACATTGTCGAGCGAAAGAGTGCATAAAGAAAAAAATTATTTGATTAATTTGAATAAAAATATTAATGATCATTTAAATTATATTTCTAAAAATAAAAAATATAAAAATTTAAAAATAATTTCTTTGGAGAGGAAACGAGGTATATTAATTATACCATTGCTAATAAAATTATTTTCTAAAAATAAACCTCAAAATGTAATTATTTACTTTAATAATATTACTTCTCTTTGGGTTGTTTTAGGAGCAAAAATTTCAGGAATAAATAATTTAGCTATTTGTGTTCAAAATTCAATTAAAAGCTTATCTAATAAAAATTTAAAATTAATTTTTTTAATGCGAATTTTTAATATTTTAAATGTTAAACTTGTACCTTGTTCTAGTGCTATAAAAAATGCTTTTTTAAATTTTAATAAGAATATTAAATTTGCCAAGGTTATTCAGAACTGTATAAATGTAAAAAGTTTTCAAAATCAAGTTCAGAGAAATAAAAAATTTAAAAAAATAAATTCACCCATTACCATAATGATGGTAGCAAGGTTAGATGAGATAAAGGATCAAGAAACTTTGTTAAAAGCCTATTCAAAGATCAATCAAAAATGTAAGTTGGTTTTAGTAGGGGATGGTAATAAAAGATTATACCTTGAAGATATAGCCTCTCAACTTGGACTTAATATTAAAAAAATTTTTGTAGGTTCAAAGTTAGATATCCCGGCTATGTTAGCTGAGGCAGATATTTTTGCATTTTCTACAACTTTATCAGAGGGTTTTGGTATAGCTTTAATTGAGGCAATGGCAGCTAAACTACCTATTATTGCTACTGATGTTCCAGCTTGCAGAGAAGTTTTGGACAATGGTAAAGCTGGAATACTTATTCCAGTCGGAAGAGTCGACTTATGGATTAAGTCACTTAATCAAATAATTAGTTCTTCTACTAAACGAGATTACTATATTGAAAAATCTATTCAAAACATAAAAAAATATGATGTAAAGAATATAAAAAATAAATGGCTTAAACTTTTTAAATAATGAAAATAATAATAGTTTTAAGAAATATTGGTCCTTATCACCAATCTAGATTTGAATCATTAGTAAATGCAAATTTAAAAGTATATGCATTTGAGACAAGACCTGAATCTAAAGAATATTTATGGGGGTTATCAAATAGTCTTAAATATCAGGTAATTAAATTCCCAATATCTATTTCTCGAGAAAAAGATATTTCAAACAGAGAGATAGATTGTTTTTATAAAAAAAATATATCTTTAATTAAACCAGATGCTATTGTTTCAGTTGGATGGGCTGATCGCAGCTATCAAAGATTACTAATATATGCTAACTCAAAAAATATACCCTGTGTAGTTGTAAGTGATTCAATAATAAAAAAAGAAAATAATAAAAAAAGATTTTTTTTAAAAGAGATTTTAAAAAAAATTATTTTAAAAGGTTATAGTTCAGCTTTTGTAGCAGGAAAGGAAAGTAAAGATTATTTATTAAAGCTAGGTTTTAAAGATGAAAGGATCTTTCATCCCTGGAATGTAATTGATAATAAATTTTTTGAAAACTATACTATAAAATCAAAGAAATCTGAATACAAATATTTTTTATGTGTAAGCCGTTTTTTAGAACGAAAAAATCTTTTTAATCTTATAAAAAGCTTTTCAAACTATCAAAAAGAAGGAGGAAGTTGGGGATTAAAAATTATAGGGTCTGGCGATCTATATGTAAAACTAAAAAAATATGTAGATACAATTATAAATAAAGAAAAAGTTGAAATAATAAATTGGTTACAGATAAATGATTTAGTACAATATTATAAAAACGCTTCAGGATTTATACTTCCAAGCTATTTTGATAATTGGGGATTAGTTGTAAACGAAGCTATTGCTTCTGGCTTACCTTGCATTGTTAGCAAAAATTGTGGATGTGCAGTAGATTTAATAAAAAATAATCAAACTGGTTTTTTATTTAATCCAAACAAAAATGACGAATTGAAAATATGTATGAAAAAAGTAGACAATCTTACAAAATATGAACAATTAAAAATGGTTTCACTTGCAAGATCTAATTTAAATAATTATGATTTAGATATTTTCTCAAAGAACTTAAAAAAAGCTATAGTTTTTTCAATAAAAAATCAGAGGAAATCACTTACTTCATCATTACTACTTAGATTAGTTTCTAGTATATGTTCATAGATTTTCTATTTAGTTTAAAATTTTCAGAAATATTTTTTTTTATAATCCTTTTTACAATTTGTTTATGGGATATATTAAAAAACTATCAAGATAAAAATTGGTTTAATTTTTTTAAGCCAACTACATTATTCGGCGTATTAGTAATTTTTTATTGTTTGGTTGGACCCATTATCACATCTGGTCAGCAAGATGGATCACTTTTGCATAGATCTGTCGATCATAGGGAGTTTTATGAAATTGGTTTGTTAGCAGCTCTCTTTTCTTATTTATCTTTTCAATTGGGTTTTAACTATAAAAAATATTTTAAGATAAATAAATTCGGTATTAATAAATTAAAAAATTATCGACTTCAAATTAAAGATTATTTATTCATTCAGAAATGGGGCGAAAGAATTATTTTATTTGTATTATTAATGCAATTTATTAATTATGGACCAAGCTTAATTTCTAGAGTTGTTAGTTTGTATACTGGGGTAGATATTTTGAAAAATGCAGGATACATAGGTCTTGCCTCTGGTAGCATTTCATATACAACTAATTTCCTGATAGTTGCCATAGCTTTATTATATATATGCTTATTAAACGGTATTAAGGAAAGAACTAAATTTATTTTTTACCTTGCAATAACAGTTGGGTTATATGTGAGCTTAGGCTTTAGATATAGATTATTGTTATTATTTTTACCTTTAGCCTTAATTTATTTTTTTTATAAAAAAATAAAACCTAGTATTATTTTTTTACTGAGCTTCATTTTTTCGGCACTGCTTATTTTTGGATTTATTCAAGTTTCTAGAGACTACGGAAGGGGCTTGGATTATGATCTTTTTTCAAGAAATATTTCAAAAACAGATAAATCATTTTTTGAATTCGTATTAAAATCAGCAACCGGCGACACTAATATTTTTAATACTTCTGCTGGTCTTATTTATAAGACGCCTAATGAAATTAATTATGCTGGACTTAAACCAATTATAAATACCATTACTCTACCTATCCCAAGAATATTGTGGAAAAATAAACCAAAGGGAGAATATATTTTTGATGCTTATAAACGTATTTATGAAGGTTACTTAGAGGAGGTTGGTGCAGCACATCTTGGTTTCGCAGAATATTATTTAGTCGGTGGATGGATTGCATTAATTACGGTTAACTTCTTTATTGGACTTTTTTTTAAGAAATTATGGTCCGAGTTTTTGATTAATTTTAATGATCCAATAGCTCAAATTAAATATAGTTTATATTTAAGTTTTTTATTTATAGTTTTTACTAGAGGATATTTACTTCAAGTAACATTTTTATATTTTACAATTTTTATTCCTTTCATTTATTTCTCTAATATTTGGAATAAAAGATATACATAATGAAAATTTTACACATATCTTATTCTTATGACTTTAAGGATGGTGGCATAACAACCGTCGTTGAACAGTTAATAAGAGAACAAAAAAAAACGAAAATTAAAGTTGAATGGTTAGCAAGTAATCTTTTTTTAAGGCCTTTTAAACGTAGAAAATTAATTAAAGAAATTTTAAAAATCAATCCAACAATTGTTCATTTACATGGTCTATGGAGAGTTCATACCAGAATTACTAATGATTTATTAAAAGCTGGAATTCCATATGTAATTACTCCTCACGGAATGTTGGATAAATGGGCTTTAAATCAATCAAAAGTAAAAAAAATTATATCTTGGTATTTATGGGAAAAAAAAGCATTGCATAATAGTTCTTTTATTCAAGTTCTTTCTTCTGGGGAACTTGAAGCTATAAAAAAGATAAATTCAACCTGGAAATGTAATTTAGTTTCAAATGGGATATTTTTGCCTGAAAAGAAAGAATTGAAGTTAAACACATATCCAAAAACTTGGGAAAATAAAATTCCTCGAAATTCAAATGTTTTGCTTTTTTTAGGGAGATTTCATGAAAAAAAAGGTATAAATGAATTGATAAAAGCATGGGCGGTTGTATCACAATATTCATGTAGCAAAAATTGGTGGATTTGTTTTGCTGGTTCTGGAAATCTAAATCTATTTAAAAATTACGACGCTTTATCAGAAAATAAAAGAATTTTAGTTTCAAAACCAGTTTTTGATTTAGAAAAAGAAAAAGTATTTCGAAATTCTTCTGCTTTTATTCTGAGTTCTTTTTCAGAAGGATTACCCATGGCAGTTTTAGAAGCTATGTCATATGGTATTCCATGTTTAATAAGTGAAAACTGCAATCTTCCTGAAACTCTTAATATTGGTGCTGCCATAAAAACTAATCCATCAGTTGATGAAATAATTAAATCTTTAAAACATTTAATTAAAATGAACGATAAAGAGAAAAAAAAGATTTCTAAACTTGCTTATAATTATGTTTCTCTTAATCATAATTGGTCAAATATAACATCCAAATTAAATGATTTATACAGATCAATTTGTGAAGATATCTTATGAAAATGAATATATTTTAATTATTCAAAGATGTTTAATATAAATTTAAATAAGAAAAATATTGATAATGAGACTTCAAAAATTAAATTTATATGTGAAGAAAAAAAATAGAATTTCAAATATATTAGTTAAATTAATTTGGGATTTTTTTGGAAAACCCCTTTTTTCTAGTTACCTTCCTGGAACATGTTGGAGAAAATTAATTTTAAGAATTTTTGGGGCAGAAATTGGAAAGGGAGGAAAAATTAAAACAAATATAAAAATTTCAGAACCATGGAATTTATCAATAGGAGATCATTGCTGGATTGGCGAAAACGTATGGATAGATAATTTGGCTTTAGTTAAAATTGGTAATAGAGTTTGTATCTCTCAAGGAGTATATATATGTACTGGTAATCATAACTATAAAAAAGAATTATTTAATTTAATTTTGGAAAAAATCCTTATTGAAGATGATTGTTGGATCGCTGCAAAGTCAATTATTGCACCTGGATCTACATTAAAAAGAGGATCTGTATCCACTTTAGGGTCTGTAATCTCAGGTATACTTCAAGAAGATGGAATTTATAAAGGTAATCCAGCAAAGCTTTTAAAATCAAAAAATGATTACATCAATTAAAATAATTGTCCCAACTTTAAATACATATTTAATTCTACCTAAGTTGATAAATTCATTAAAAATTCAAACTTGGAAAGATTGGAATTTATTATTTGTTGATGGAGATTCAACTAAAAAACATTTCGATTGGATAAAGACTGCATGTTTATCTGACCCTCGATTAAATGTTATAAAACAAAAAGAAAACTTTAAAGGAATATATGGAGCAATGAATCAGGGTTTTAAAACAATAAAAGATAATGAATTAGTCCTTTTTTGGGGTTCAGATGATTGGGCGATATATCCAAGTGCATTTGAAGATGTTATTTTAAGAGTAAATTCTTATAAAAATAAATATGATCTTATAATTTGTAGAGGAAAATATATAGATTTTAAATCACAAAAAATTATAAGAAATGCAATATTTTTAAAAAATAAATTTTTAATTTATCTTAATAGCAAAAATTTCAAGAAAAGTCTTTTTTTTGGACTGACACCTCCTCACCAAGCTACTTTTTTTAACAAAAAGGCTTATGAAAAATTATCAAGCTTTTCAGAAAATTTTAAACTTGCTTCAGATTTGGATTATTTTCTTAGGTTTAGCTGTATAGATAACATTTCTATATTGGTACTTAATAATAATCTAGTTAATATGACTAACAATGGTATTAGTTCTCAAAGAAATATATTAAGATTTAAAGAAGTATTTTATTCTTATAAAAATATTTTTGGGATACTTTTTTTTGTGCCCTATACTTTAAGATATGTCCGAAGAATTTTAACAAAAGTTTTTAATGTAAGATGAATATTTATTTATTTGGTAAGACCTCTCTATCTGGAGAGGTTTTTTATAGATACCTTAAGTTAAAAAAAATAAAATATAAAATTCATTATTTTTCTAGAGACGAAAAAAAAGGGTATAAAATTGATCTAAAAAATCCTGATTCTTTTTCTCTTATAAATAAGGAAGAATTTATATTAATTAGTTTTGCTCCTATCTGGCATTTCGCTGATTTTTTAAATTATTTGTTTTATCAAAAAAATTTTAGTTTAAAAAAACTTAAAGGAATTATTGCTTGTTCCTCTACTTCTGCGATAACTAAAAGATTTGAATTCAATAATTATGATAAGAATTTATCAAAAAAATTATTAGTATCTGAAAGAAAGCTAACATCATTATCTGAAAAACTTAATATAAATTGCCAGATAATTCGACCAACTATGATTTATGGTTCTTTTAAAGAAATTCGAGATAATAATATTTCAAAAATTTTATCTATTATGAGACATTTAAAAGTGGTTTTTCTCCCATCTTTTTCAGGCTTGAGACAACCTATCCATGCGCATCAACTAGCAGAAGTAGTTTATTTTTTAATGTTAAAATCACTAAAAGAAAAAAATAGCTGTAGCAATAATTTAATTAATTTGGGTGGCGATATTATTTTAAGTTATAACGAAATTATAGAATCTTTGAAGAATTCATTAGGTAAAAATGATGATGCAAGAAAATGCCTTATATTAAAAATACCAAATAGATTATTCTTAATTTCTATACTCCCAGTTATGATTTTTTCTCCGAAATCTTTTGCAGCATTATCAAGAATCTGTTCTAATTTATCAGGATTCGAAAAAGCCTGCGAAATAATAGGTAGAAACCCTAGAAGTTTCCCTTTCTCCAAAGATTTCAATTAATATGTCAAATATTCTCTATATTGGGTATTTTTTTTTAGGTGTATCTTCTTCTTTAATAATTTTGAATAATGGAATTAGATTTTTTGAAAGATTTTTTTTAGATAATCCAAATAATAGAAGCTTACATCTCAAACCTGTTCCTAGTGCGGGTGGTATATCTTTTATCATACCTATATTAATTTATGATTTAATATTCTCTTATTTTAATAATTTTGAAGGAAGTATTTCGTTATCTTTTTTGTGTATACCTTTAATATTTATAAGTTTTTTGGATGATTTAATAAAGGTATCTCCCAAATATAGATATCTTTTGCAATTATTGACTTCCTTTCTGATTTTAGGATTTAGTAAAATTAATTTATTTTTATTTGGCCCTATTCTTAATATCTTGATTTTTATTTTTCTAATTATTTTTATTACTGCAATTATAAATTTTACAAACTTTATGGATGGTTCGGATGGATTAGTAGCCGGGTGTATGTTTATTTTCTTTCTTATAATAAATTATAAATTGAATTCGAACATATCTATAATTATCCTTTTAGGTTCCTTAGCCACTTTTATTTTTTGGAATTGGAGTCCAGCAAAAATCTTTATGGGAGATATAGGTAGTACTTTTTTAGGTGTATATTTTATTGCTAATATACTTCAGTTTAATAATATTAATGAAATTATAGGCTTATTATTAATTGCAAGTCCCTTTTTCGGAGACGCTTTAATTACTGTTTTTAGGCGCTTTTTAAAAAGGCAGAACTTATTTAAAGCTCATAGACAACATCTCTATCAAAGGCTATATTTAGGAAAATTATCAAAACAACAGGTAGCCATAATATATATTTTGCAAAGTTTTGTTATAGGAGTTGTTTACGTAAAATTAAATTTTATTTACGAAATAGGAACTATCTTTGTTTCTCTATTTATAATGTATTTACTAGAAATAAAATATGCCGTGTCTTTTGAGGAGGCAATTAATAAAAAATTAATTTGAGAATTTTTATTTTAAAATGAATAGTTTTTTATTCTTAAAAATAAGCCACCTGTTAAGGTATTTACTGAATTTAAAAATTAAGCATAGAAAATTTTACTTCATATTTAGTGATCTATTACTTTTGACTTTTTCGTATGTATCCTCATTATGGTTATTAAATTTAGGATATAATATTAAATATAAATATTTTTTGTTTTTTCTTTTTTTTACTTCACTTTATTTGGTTTTTGGTAATTACTATAAACATTTAACTAGATATTCTTCGAGTGTAGGGTTTTATAAATTAGCAATTAAAAATACTCTGTTGATTATTTCTATACAAATAGTATTTAAATTATTTTTTGGTTTTTATTCTTATCCTTTTAAGTTTTGGTTGCTTTTATGTTTTTTAAGCTCCTCTTTTACAATTGCATTGAGAGTGTTCGTGAGGGATCTAATAACTTTTTTTAATATATCCCCTAGAAATAATGTAAGTAAAGTTGCAATTTATGGAACTGGTCAAAGTGAAGTACTTCTTAGTCAGCAGATTCTTTTGACAGGATCTCATAATATTATTGCATTTATTGATGACAATCCAGATTTGAAAAACAGAGATATAAATGGAATTAAAGTTAAATCTTTAAAGCAAATATCTAATTTAGATTTTGATCAATTACTTGTTTCAACTTCATCAATTAATTCAAATAAATGGTTCAATATATTAAAACAAATAAAAATAATAAAGCCTAGAATTAGGATCTTAAAAATTCCCTCAATTAATAGCATTGAAGAGGGAAAAGAAAAAATAGATGCTCTAAAACCTATATCTTTAGAAGATCTATTATTTCGTAAAATTGTCCCTCCAAAGGAAAATTTAATTGGTCCAGGAATTAAAGATAGAGTTGCATTAGTAACTGGTGCGGCTGGTTCTATAGGTAAAGAGTTAAGTCGGCAAATACTTTCCTTGGAACCCTCAAAATTGGTTGTTGTTGATTTTAGTGAACCTAATCTTTTTGAGCTAAAAAATATGTTAATTAAAAATAATCTTCAAAATCAAAAAATATATTGCGAATTAGGCAATACTGCAGATTATAAATTTATGGAGAATATTTTCAAAAAGCATAATCCTGATATTTTGTTTCATGCTTCTGCTTACAAACATGTCACTCTATTAGAAGAGAATCAAATAGAGGCTGTTAAGAATAATATAAAATCTACTCTTAATATTTGTGAACTTGCTTATGAATTTAATACGAGTAAACTTATTTTAATTTCTTCTGACAAGGCTGTTAGACCGACAAGTCTTATGGGGGTTACAAAAAGGATTTCAGAACTAATCGTAAGTAGCTATGCACATAAATCTAAAGATACAGTAAATAAAGAAAAATTAGTATTTTCTATGGTACGTTTTGGGAATGTTTTGGGTTCGTCAGGATCTGTAGTCCCCATTTTTCAAAAACAAATAGAGAATGGTGGGCCAGTAACTGTAACTGATCCTAGCGTCACAAGATACTTTATGACCCTTGAAGAAGCAGCTTCTTTAGTAATTCAATCATCTGTCTTGGCAAAAGGTGAGGGTGAAGTTTTTTTATTAGATATGGGAAAACCTATGCAAATAAAAAGACTTGCAGAACAAATGATACTTTTAAATGGTCTTAAAATTAAAAATGAAGCAAATCCCGATGGAGATATTGAAATTGTATATAGAGGTTTAGGGTCAGGTGAAAAACTTTACGAAGAATTATTAATAGATGGTAAATCACTAAAGACAGATCACCCATTAATTTTTAAAGCAATCGAGAAATCTTTAGATTTTAATGAATTAAAAGAGAAACTTGATATTTTATATATACATCTAGATAATAACGAAATAAATAAAACAATTGAAACACTTCGAGAAATTATTCCTGAATGGTTGAGAGAATAGTTTATTAAAATAATTTTTTAAAATTATTCTATATGAAGTATGAAAGAGTTTATGCAAATATTTTAGTAACTTCAGGCACTAGATTAGTTAAAAATAATAATTAAGAAGAATTAATTGATTGGTTCCTAAAAAAATTACAAGATATAATAAAATTTACCTTTATTTAGCAAGTGGGAAATCATAGTACATTTGAATTTTTTATTATCTGTGTAATTACATAATCAAAAAATTTTATAATAATTCTTATACCATTTCACAAATTCTTTTATCCCATTTTCTAATGAAGTATGAGGTTTGTAATTAATTAAATCTTCTATATAAGTAGTATCAGCATATGTTTTTTTAACGTCTCCTAATTGCATTTTTTCAAATACCCTTATCGCTTTTTTATCAATCTCATGCTCTAAAATTTCAATAAATTCTAATATATTTATTGGATTACTATTCCCAATATTGATAATCCTATGTGGAGTTAATTCAGGTAATTCTAATGAGTTTAAAATTTTATTATCATTTAAATATTTTGGGGGTATATAAAGTAGTTTAAGAATTGCTTCACTAACATCATCAATGTATGTAAAATCTCTATACATATTGCCATTATTAAAAATTTTTATTGGCTTGCCAGAGAGAATTGATTTTGTAAAGATCATTGGAGCCATATCTGGTCTACCCCAAGGACCATAAACTGTAAAAAGTCTTACTCCAGTAGAGGGTAGTTTAAAAAGATGACTATAAGAGTGTGCCATAAGTTCATTTGACTTTTTTGTCGCAGCGTAAAGACTTACTGGATAGTCAACAAAATCCTTTTCAGAGAAGGGAATTTTTTTATTCCCTCCATAAATTGAACTGCTACTTGCATATATCAAGTGTTGAACCTGGATTTCTTTGCAGAATTCAAGAATATTCCCAAACCCAACCAAATTAGAATTAATATAAGTACTGGGATTTTCTATTGAATATCTAACTCCTGCTTGGGCTGCAAGGTGGATAACTTTTTTAGGTAAATGCACTTTAGAAATATTTTTTAAAGAATTTTCATCCTTCAAATCTGATTTGAAAAATAAGAATTGTCCTTTACTTTTTGAAAACTTGTCTAGTTCTTTTAATCTATTTTTCTTTAAATTCACATCGTAGTATTTATTTAGATTGTCTAATCCAATAACAAAAAATCCTTTACTAAGTAATTTTCTACATACATGAAATCCTATAAAACCTGCACAACCAGTGACTAATATTTTTTCTTTCATAAAAATCTTAATCTAATAATTTAGTCTACCGTAATCGTCTGTGAACCTTACGATATCATCCTCTCCAATATAGTCTCCACTCTGAATTTCAATTAGAGTTAAATTAATTTTTCCTGGATTACTTAATCGATGCTTTGAACCTAAAGGAATAAAAGTACTCTGATTTTCCTTTAAAACGAAACTCTTTTCTTCTAGTTGAACTTTTGCTGTTCCTTTAACTACTATCCAATGCTCAGTTCTATGATTATGCATTTGTAAGGAGAGTTTTGATCCAGGGTTTACTTCAATGCTTTTAACAAGCCACTTTTGATTCTCTATTAAAGAAGTATATGAACCCCATGGTCGATATATCTTTTTGTGAGTATTGACCTCTTTATATCCTTTTTTATCAAGTTTATTTAAAACACTTTTTATGTTGTGTAATTCATTTTTGTTAGCAGCAAGTATTGCATCAGATGTCTCAACAAGTATTAAATCTTTTAATCCCAGAGTAACTAAAAGACTATTTTCACTTTTGATATAGCAATTACTTGAGCCTTCATTAAAAACTTTACCTTTAATAACATTACCTAAAGAATCCTTATTTTCGTTATCCCATAATGATTCCCAATTACCAATATCACTCCATCCTGCATCTAAAGGAAGGACTAAACCTAGATTAGTTTTTTCCATAACGGCAATATCTATTGGTATATTTGGCGATTTAGAAAAAGAATCTCCTTCAATTCTTATGAAATCTAGGTCTCTAACGCTATTACCTAGTGCTTTTTTACAATTTTCTAAAACTAAGGGTGCATGTTTATCAAGTTCTTTAATAATTAAGCTATTTTTGAATACGAACATTCCACTATTCCAAGTATATTTCTTTGACTTAATAAGTTTTTGAGCTAATTCTTTATTTGGTTTTTCTATGAATCTTTTAATACGACTACCTTTAATATTATTTTTATCTAGAACAAATTGACTCTCTATATATCCATAACCTGTCTCAGGATGATTAGGAACTATTCCAAATGTAACTAAATTATTTTCTAATGCTGACTCGCATCCTAATTGCAAAACTTTTAAGAAAACATTGAGATCTCTAATTATATGATCAGCAGACAATATTAATAGAAGAGGATCTTCGTACTCTTCTTCTAAAGCTTTGATAGCTCCAAGAGCAATTGCTGGTGCAGTATTTTTACCTTCATTTTCAAGTATTATTGCTTTTGGCTTTACATTTATATCTCTCATTTGTTCAGCCACTAAAAATCTATGTTCTTCATTACAAATAATTATTGGTTCTGTAATTCCACTTAAAAAAGATATTCGCTCTTGAGTTTGTTGTAAAAGCGACTTGTTATTATTTCCGTAAAGAGCTAAAAATTGTTTGGGATAGCTCTGTCTTGAAAGTGGCCATAATCTAGTACCTTTTCCTCCGCATAAGATTATAGGAATTATTTTTCGTTCCATCAATATTCAACTACATTAATAAAATATTACTATAAAGCTTTTAATTAACTCAATTAATAAAAAGCTAATATTTAAAAATTTTATTGCATAGTTAATTATTTGCCTTACGCACTAAATATTAGTAACTGGATATAAAGGATTTATAAGGATCAATTTACATAAATATTTCTATTGAAAAAGTATTCAAATCTTGTTTAGTTCATGTCTAAAATTTAGAGAAAAATCCTATTAAAAATGTGTAAATTTTTAGTCAACTTAAATTAGAAATCTTTTTTTAAATTTATTAAAAGATAAAAAATTTAAATGAATTAAATTGAGAAATAAAAAATATTAAATCTGAATTTTTGAAAATTTTAAATTACATAAATCACACCTTTTAAAATTCTTAAAAGATATATTTCAGTTTTAAATTGTTCTTTTTTATCCTATAAAATTTACATCTACAATCAATTCGAAAAGATTAGATAAAAATTTTTAATTAATGATCGTAATACTTTTTAAATCATTAGAGCTATTTGTTTCTCAATTTATTCTCTTTAAGTTCTTTTTTGTAGTCTTTATAGGTAATTGTTAGTCCTTCCTCCAGAGATATTTTTGATTTCCACCCTAATTTTTCTAATTTTGAAACATTCAACAGTTTCCTGAATGTCCCATCAGGTTTATCCTTGTTCCAAATAATTTCACCTTTGAATTCAGTAATATTAGCAATCATCTCTGCAAGCTCTTTTATGCTTAAATCAATTCCTGTTCCAACATTGAGCCAATTTAAAGGCTCTCCTGATTGATCTAAAGGCACATCATTTTTATTTGGATGCCAGTTCTCTAAGGCAAAAACTGAAGCATCCGCTAGATCATCAACATGCATAAATTCTCTCCTAGGATTTCCTGAACCCCAACACTCTATTTGATCTTTTTGATCTAATTTGTGTGAATGGAATCTATCAAGCAAAGCTGGTAGAACATGACTATTGGATGAATGATAGTTGTCACCTTTACCATAGAGATTTGTTGGCATAAGGGATATAGCATCGAATCCATATTGTTTTCTTAATGCCTGACATAATTTAATTCCGCTAATCTTAGCTAATGCATACCATTGATTAGTCTCCTCAAGAGAGCTTTTTAGCAATTCATCTTCTTTTATTGGTTGACTTGAATTCTTTGGATAAACACAACTGCTGCCAAGAAAAAGCAACCTTCTTACTTTATTTTTCCATGCACTTTCGATTACATTATTTTGAATTTTTAAGTTATCTAATAAAAAGTCAACTGGGTATTTATCATTTGCAAAAATTCCACCCACTTTAGCAGCAGCGAAAATTACTATATTAGGTTTATTTTTCTTAAACCAACTAAAAACTAAATCAGAATTTTTAAGATTAAGTTCAGAACTATTAGGATAAATAAGGTTTTTAAATCCTAAATTATTTAACTTTCTTATTATGGCACTTCCAACCATGCCACTTCCACCAGCTATAAAAATTTTTTCTTCTTTATTTAAAAGTGTCATCTAATATAGGTTCTTTTTATTCTTGGGAACTGTTTATTTGAAATCCTGATTTTTTTAATATAAAGTCTTTCCTTGCTTCTTCTTTATCGGACTCTACCATTTCTTTTATTAATTCTTCTAGTGAAGTTTTTGGAGCCCAACCTAATTCTAGATTTGCTTTTTTTGATTCACCTAGAAGAAACTCAACTTCAGTAGGTCTAAAGTATCTAGGGTCAACCCTAATTACTATTTCCATAGTATCAGCTCTTCTTCCAACTTCATTTAAACCATCACCTTCCCAAATTATCCCAGCTTTACCTTTCTCACTCCATCCGAGATAGTAGGCACTTATCTCAGCAAATTTTCTAATACTTTCAGCTCTTCCTGTTGAGATGACATAATCTTTTGGCTTATCTTGTTGAAGCATTAGCCATTGCATTTCTACATAGTCTTTTGCATGTCCCCAATCCCTTTTTGAATTTAGATTTCCCAAGAAAAGATTTTTTTCTAGACCCGCATCTATTCTCGCAAGCCCTCTGGTTATTTTTCTTGTTATAAAAGTTTCTCCTCGTCTTGGGCTTTCATGGTTAAATAAAATACCATTACATGCGTACATATCATATGCTTCTCTATAATTAACTGTGATCCAATATGCATATAATTTTGCGACACCATATGGACTTCTGGGATAGAAAGGTGTATTTTCATTTTGAGGCGTTTCTTGAACCAGACCATACAATTCACTAGTACTTGCTTGATATATTTTTGTTTTTTTTGATAGGCCTAATATTCTAACAGCCTCTAATATTCTTAAGGTACCTAAGGCATCACAATTAGCAGTATATTCTGGAGTTTCAAAACTAACTGCTACATGACTTTGAGCTCCTAAATTGTAAATTTCATCAGGTGAGATATCTTGTATAAGTCTTATTAAGTTTGTACTGTCAGTAAGGTCGCCATAATGCATGTAAAATCTTGGATTATTTTCATGTGGATCTTGATATAAATGGTCTACTCTTTGTGTATTTAAGCTGCTACTTCTACGCTTGATTCCATGTACTTCATAGTTTTTATTTAAAAGAAATTCAACTAGATAACTTCCATCTTGTCCAGTTACTCCAGTAATTAAAGCTTTTTTATTCATAATGTTATTTTTTTATTATTCCTTTTTCAAAATGCATATCTCATTGTGAATTTTAATATAAGTTCAATTATATAACTTGATAAAAGTGATTTCTATTCATCTAAATAAAAAGTTAATTTCTGGTTCAATCTTTTTACTTCCTTTTTTTTCTTTTAAAAATGTTCAAATAATACTACTAAGACCCCAAAAAGTATGCCCCAAAACATTTCCTATAAATATGCTTCTTTTGAAGATTATTTATCAATCTTTTATTACTTATATAAAAAAGCCCCCCTCTGAAATACTCAGTCATAAAATTTGTTATCATTTTTAGCTGAAAAGATTTAAATTAATACCATTCTTATCCTAAAAAAAGCAACTATTTCATTGATACTATTCTCCTTATAATTAATCACATTTTCTTCAGAGAAAATTAAATACAAATTCATAAATAAAATTTTTTTACTTAAATCAAATAGCAATCTGTTTGTATATTCATTCAAAATAATTCCTACTAAGTTTATTACTCACTATGAAAAGATTAAATATCCTGTGCATGTTCTTGACTTTTATACGCTTCCTAATGGATTCGAACCATTGACCCACTGCTTAGAAGGCAGTTGCTCTATCCAGCTGAGCTAAGGAAGCTAATGTTTCTCATCTTTTGATTACGCAGCTTTTCACTTAGTAAACAAAACTTGAAAAAAAAGAAACAAATTAACTTTGTTTATAACCTTATTATCTTAATACAGCTTTGCACTTGCAACCAGTAATTCTTCAAATGTAAATTCTCATAGACTAAATTCTTGTTATTAATATTAAATTCCAAGTTAAATATTTAATTAATTAACTATTTCTATATTGAATCTAAATCCTTTTTTGACGAAGGAAATTAATGCAAATCAAAAAGGGTCAAGTTTATCGAGTTATTTTGTCAAATCAGAAAATTAATAAATTGAACTAATACATAAGAGAAGCTATATGAGATGTATATTAAAAAAGCAAACTCATTTTTATTGATAATAAAAATTTGACTATGACAAGAAATTTTTGAAAAAAATAAATCTAACAGGAATTATAATATAGAATAAAAAAAATAATTTATGTATTTTGGCTAAAAGGCTTTCAGATAAACAAAAGGAAAAAATAACCCAAGAATTTATTGATGGAAGAAATATTAATGAATTAGTGAAAGAATTTGGTTACACTAAATTAACGATTACTAGATATTTAAAAAAAAATCTAGGAGAAAAAACTTACAAAACTTTTATAGAAAAGAGTAAAATCTCTAAGGGATTGTTAATTAATGAAGAAAAACCATCTTCAATCGATGATGAAAATCTACTTAATAAAAAAGTAGTAAAAAATAAAGTTTTACATAAAGAGGCTGATAACTCTAAATTTAAACAAGAAGAATCACATTATGCTTTAAATGATTTTGTGGAAGTCGCACCTCTTAATTATGAAATTGATGAGATATCCCAAAAAGACTTATCCTCAATTCCTATCTCAGATATAGATTTCCCAAAAGTTGTTTTCATGATTGTTGATAATAAAATTGAATTAAAAACTAAACTTCTTAATGAGTATCCTGAGTGGCAATTCCTTTCTAAAGAGGAATTAGAAAGAAATACAATAGAAATTTTTTATGATTTGAAAATTGCAAAACGCTTTTGTTCTAAAGAACAAAAAGTTATTAAAGTCCCCAATACTGATGTATTTAAAATTGTTGCACCGCTTTTGATATCTAGAGGGATTTCAAGAATTGTTACTTCTGATCAATTGATAGCATTATAAAATAAATAATTATTCCTTCTTCTTATAAAAATTAAGTGTAAGGAGGTTTCCAAAAAGTGAACCAGTTATAAAGCTTGTTCCAGTTATAAACCCTATAGGCAATGAAACAGTTTTATTTATTAATAAATCAACCTTGCTTCTATGATTACTATTTTGTATTCCTGTAACTAAAACAATTAAAAGACAAGAATTGAAAGTAATTACAAAAAATATCTTTTTTACTAGATAAGGCATCTGGATATGCTTATTTAATCTTATGGTATTAATATAAATTATAAATTATTTTTCGAGAAAGATGCTCTTTTTTTGCTAAGTATTTTGAAGCGGCTGGTAAGCTTAGACCTGCATCAATTAATGCATTAAGTTCTGTTTTTATATGTGATTCATCAAAATCAAGTTTTTTATTTTTATTAATACCTTTTATCACAACGGTTATTTCCCCGATTATTGTTTTTCCTTCAAAAAACTCTAAAACCATATCTATATTATTTCCTATATTCTCTTCAAATTTCTTAGTTAATTCTCTTGAAACTTGAATCTCTCTTTCACCCCCACAATACTCTTTTAAATCTCTTAAAAGTTTTTTAAGTCTTTGAGGAGATTCAAATAATATAGTTGTCTTTTCATTTTTGCTAATTTCTAAAAGAATTCTATTTCTATCACTTTTTTTCCTTGGAAGAAAACCTTCAAAAATAAATTTAGATGATGGCATTCCACTTGAAACAAGTGCAACTATAGCGGCACAAGGACCAGGAATGCAAATAATATCTATCCCTAATGATCTCGCCTTATTAACTAAATCTTCTCCAGGGTCACAAATGCTTGGCATCCCAGCATCACTTACTAAAGCAATAGATTTACCTTCAAGCAGATTATTTATTAAAGAGGGTATTTTTTTAAAAGAATTATTTTTATTAAAGCTAATAAGATTTTTTTTGATTCCAAATTTAGTCATGATTTTTTTTGTTTGTCTAGTATCTTCACAGGCAATTAAAAAAACATTTTCAAGAATATTTATAGCTCTTGATGAGAGATCGTTTAAATTTCCAATTGGAGTTCCCACTAAATACAAAACACCATTTTCTGGTTCTTGATTTCTGTGCGATAATAAGAGTTTATTATTCATTACGTGGTTAAATTACCAGATGGGGTTGATATTAATAATCTTATCGATGATCTGAGAATTTTCAGTTGGGAGGCTGCAGATATTTTGCTCCAATACTCGCAAATTCTTAATAAATCAGCTGATAGAACTCATATTATTAAAAATAATAATGAAAAAGATCCCGTTACAATAGCTGATCTAGAGGTCAATGATTTAATTATCAAAAGAATGCAATCTAAATATCCAAATATCGGTTGGAAATATTTAAGTGAAGAAAATGCAAAGGTTGATCTTAATAATTGCGATATCAATTCTGAATGGGTTTGGATACTTGATCCCCTAGATGGTACAAAAGACTTTATTCAAGGGACAGGTGATTATGCAATGCATTTTGCCCTTAACTATAAGAAGAAACCTATTCTTGGAGTTGTACTTATTCCAGATAGAGACGAATTATGGATGGCAAATGGTGATAATGTTTGGTGCGACAGAAGAGATCATATAAATCGAAAATTAAAGACATTTTCTAATAAAAGTCTTTGTGAAATGACTTTGGTGACAAGTAAAAATCATAGTAATCCAACCTTGATGAATTTAATTGATAAAATTTGTTTTAAGAATGTTGTAATTATGGGAAGCATTGGTTGTAAAATCGCCTCAATAATTAGGGGTGAAAGTGATATTTATATCTGTTTAAGCTTGCCAGATAAAAGTTCGCCAAGGGATTGGGATTTCGCGGCTCCAGAAGCTATTTTAAAAACAGCTGGTGGAGCTGTTACGAATTTAGAAAATCAGGAACTTTGTTATCAAAAACCGAATTTAGATCAGGGAGGAATAATAATTGCATCAAATAATAAAAAAATGCATGCAGAAATATGTTCTCAGATAAAAGAAATAATTAAAAAATATGATATTTATCCTTTTATCTCTTAATTAAGTGGAGCAACAGGAGTTGGGGTCGGTGCTGGGTAAGACATCCCCCCATTTTGGCCAACACCTCTCAAAGTAAGATTAATTCTGCCTCTGCTATCAATTTCCCTTACTCTTACAGTTACTTCATCTCCTTGTCTTACAACATCTTCAACTCTCTCAACTCTGGCTTCAGACAACTGAGAAATATGGACCATGCCCTCTTTCCCAGGGAGGATTTCTACAAATGCTCCGATAGGGATAATTCTTGTAACAACCCCAGAGAAGATCTCGCCTTCATGAACTTTTCGAGTTAAGCCTTCAATTATTTTTTGAGCTTCTTCAGCAGCAGCTCCATCATGAGAGGCAATAGTTACAATTCCTCCATCTTCTATATCTATTTTAGTATTAGTCCTCTCAGTAATACCTTTGATAGTTCTCCCCCCTGGTCCGATAACAGTTCCTATAAGCTCTGGATCAATCCTGAAGCTTAAAAGTCTTGGAGCATGAGGTGATAATGATTCTTGAGGTTTATCAATCGCTTCTTGCATTTTTTCTAAAATATGTAATCTTGCTGGACGAGCTTTTTTTATCGCATCAGAAATTATAGAAACTGGTAATCCTGCAATTTTCATATCCATTTGTAATGCAGTTATTCCTTTTTCAGTTCCAGCAACCTTGAAATCCATATCTCCTAGGAAATCTTCGATGCCCTGAATGTCAGTAAGTATTCGAACCTCTTTACCTTCTTTAATTAACCCCATAGCAGTACCACTCACTGGAGCTTTCAATGGAACACCAGCATCTAATAACGAAAGTGTACTTCCGCAAACAGATCCCATTGAGGTGGAACCATTAGAGCTTAATACTTCACTTACTACTCTTAAAACGTATGGAAATGTTTCCTTGCCAGGAAGAACTGGTATTATTGCTCTTTCT
This sequence comes from Prochlorococcus sp. AG-442-M23, assembly GCA_003209655.1. Classification (GTDB taxonomy): domain Bacteria; phylum Cyanobacteriota; class Cyanobacteriia; order PCC-6307; family Cyanobiaceae; genus Prochlorococcus_A. The sequence continues at coordinate 40,358 of QCPW01000005.1, forward strand.
GCTAATGCTCCATGCCCAATCTCTCTTCTCCCCGGGGTTCTCATAGGCCTAGTTTCTCCAACAGAGTAAGGAGGAAAATTGTAGTGATGTAGATAAGTTTTCTCAGTGCTTGGATTTAAATCATCCATTTCCTGTGCGTCACTGGGAGTTCCAAGAGTAGTAGTTGATAAAACTTGAGTCAGCCCCCTTTGGAATAAGGCAGATCCATGAACTCTCTTAGGGAGAATTCCCGCTTTTGCAGATATCTTTCTTACTTCGTCTAGATCTCTACCATCTACTCTTTTCCCGTCATTAATAATTTGAGACCTCATTAACTTTTTGGTTAATGCTTTAAAGTCCGAATGAATTAATTTTTCATTTTCTGAAGTTATAACCTTTACTTGATTATCATCTTTAAGAGAGTTGATTTTACTTTGTACTTCAAGTTCGATCTTATCTAATTCGGAGTCTCTTTCTTCTTTAGATTGATCAAATTTCTTTAAAACTAAATCAATCGGTTTTGTGCAGTTTTTTTCTAAATAGGTAGCTAAAGTATCATCTGCTTCTTGTTCTAAAGGTTTAACTTGTTTAATTCCTAAGTCCTTTAGGAGATTTTCTTGTGCTTTGATAAGTTCTGTAACTGCCTCGTATCCAAAATCTATTGCTTCAATAGTGTCCTGTTCTGAGAGTTGATTTGCACCAGCTTCAATCATTACAATTCCTTCAGGGGAACCAGCAATAACAATATCCAGATCACCTTTTTCAATTTCTCTATAACTTGGGTTTAAGATGAAATCATCTCCTAATAAGCCTACCCTTACAGCAGCCATTGGTCCGTAAAATGGGATATCTCCTAATAACGTTGCTACAGAAGCCCCAGTTACTGCTAATACATCAGCAGGTACTCTCTCATCAAGTGAAAGGCAAGAAGCGACTATTTGTATCTCATCCCTCATCCATGATGGAAATAAAGGCCTCATTGGCCTATCTATTAATCTTGAAATTAATGTAGCCCTTTCAGGGGGTCTACCTTCTCTTCTCATGAAACCGCCAGGAATTCTTCCTGCAGCATATAATTTCTCCTCGTAATCACATATTAGAGGCAGAAAGTCTCCTACTTCTTGTTTAATTGTTTTTGTTGCAGTAACTAATAAAGATGTGTCACCACATTCGATCATTACGGCTCCATTTGCTTGAGGAGCATATAGTCCTGTAGTTAGTCGTATCTCTCGTCCGTCAAACGTGATCGACGTATTTTTTCCTTCCACTTTTTAAATTATAAATCTATACATAATTCATTCTTACATTTTGTAGGGACATATTGAGTAAATCATTTAGATAAGGTTTAAAAATAATTATCAAAATAGTTTATGGAATAAACTTAATCAGTTGGTAACACTTGTTTTATAGCGAAAATTGAAATTAAAAAACTTTTTTAAATATTAAAAATTTTTTTAATTACCAACTAGATTTTACAACCCCTGGAAGTTCTCCGTTATGAACTCTTAGCCTCAGTTGGTTTCTGCATAACCCAAAATCTCTATAAACTCCTCTTGGTTTACCTGTAGCCCAACATCTATTTCTAATTCTTGTTGGAGCCGAGTTCCTTGGAAGACCTTGTATTTTTCTATGTATTTTTAATCTTTCCATAGGATCTTTAGCAGAATTAAATTCATCCAATAATGACTTTCTTTTGGTGGAATATTTTTGTACTAGTTTTTTACGTTTAACTTCTCTAGCAATCATTGATTTTTTTGCCATAAAAAATTCAAATTAATTTGTCTCACTATCCTAACAGCTAAACTAACAAAATTAAAAATTTTTTTATTGATTAAATAGTCTCTGTACTATTAGTAATTGACTCGTATCCCTAATTATTAATAAAACGCTTAACCCTACTAAAAGAAAAAAACTTGATTGAGTTACAGCGATTTGTATTTTAACTGGAACAGGTTTACCTCTAAATGCTTCGATAAGAGTGAAAACTAGCTGACCTCCATCAAGAAGTGGTAAAGGGAGAGAATTCAGAACTGCTAAATTAATAGAGATCAAGGCAGCAAATAATAAAATTCCAGTACCACCTTGTTCAGATAGCTGAGCTCCAATTTCGACAATTTTGACCGGGCCACTTAATTGTTGAGCTGTTGACGAGAAATTCGTTATTAACCCCTTGTAACCTTGGATTGTTTTTATAAGTAGTGATAAAAACTCCCGATTTGTATATTGAAAAAGTTCATTGATATTTTTTGTTTTTTGTGTCTCTTTTTTAATATTTGGCTGTAACTGAGCTCCAATTGTACCTTTACCATCGATGATTTGAGGAATAAGAATTAAGCTTTGATAAGAGTTTTCTCTTTCAATTTCTATTGATAATGATTCTTCAGATGAACTTTGGATTTTCTTCACTAAAGTAGAAACAGCTTGATCACCAACACCCAATACATTCCCATTCATTTTTAAAATTTTATCTCCTGGTTTCAAGCCTGCTTTAAAAGCAGCTTTTTCTGGTTGCGTTGCTAGAACTAAAATTCCTGGATCTGGGTCAAAGGGAATGCCAATAGAAGTTACGTTTATTATAAGGATTGAATAAGCAAGAAGTAAGTTAGCGAATACTCCAGCCGATATCACAATTACTCTTTGTATTATTGGTCTATTTTTTAAAAGATTTGGATCTTTAGGATCAATATTATTGATTTCATCATCTGGGAAGGATACAAATCCTCCTAAAGGAAAGGCTCTAAAAGAGTAAGTAATGCCCCTAAATTTTTTTTGTATTATTGAAGGGCCAAATCCAATAGAAAAACCATCAACGTATATTCCTTGGAATATTGCTGCAAGAAAATGACCTAGTTCGTGAAAAAAAATAAGAAATCCTAATACTAGTATTGAGGTTAAAACATTCATTTTTTTATATTAGTTAGTTTTTATCAAAGATGATCCAAAGTATGGAACTAAAGCATCAGGAATTTTTACACTTCCATCAGATTGTTGACCATTTTCGAGTATTGCTGCCATTGTTCTACCTATTGCTAAGCCACTTCCATTTAGGGTGTGGAGATATGAAGTTTTATTGTCAATTTTTGTCCTTATGGAAGATCTACGAGCCTGAAAGTCTAGGCAATTACTACAACTAGATATTTCTCTATAACATTTACTACTAGGTAGCCAAACCTCAAGATCAAAAGTTCTGCTAGAAGAAAAACCTAAATCTCCAGTACAAATATCTACTAACCTATAAGGTAAATTTAGTTTTTTTAAAATGCTTTCTGCGTCAGTAGTTATCTCCTTATGAGCCTCTAAAGATCTATTTGGATCACTAAACCAATATAATTCAACTTTGTTAAATTGATGAAGTCTTATTAAACCTTTTGTATCTCTTCCGTAACTACCAGCTTCTCTCCTAAAACAAGGACTGTAGGCTACATATTTCAAAGGTAAAATTTTTGAATCAATAATCTCATTTTTATGAAAAGCAGTAAGAGGTACTTCTGCGGTTGGAGAGAGCCATAAATCATCATTAAAACACTTAAAACTTTCATTTGAAAATTTTGGTAGTTGACCAGATCCTTGAAGACTTTCTGAATTAACTAATGCTGGAGGCATTAACTCTAAATATCCATTATTTGAATGAACATCTAACATGAAATTAATTAAAGCCCTCTCCAACCTTGCCCCATTGCCCGTAAGAGTAATAAAACGACTTTTTGCAATTTTTGTTGATTTTATAGAATCAAATAGATTTAAATTTTCACCAATTTCCCAGTGGGTTTTGAGATTATCTTTTTTAAGAGGATCGCCCCATTCTTTAATTTGAATATTATTATTTTCATTTTCTCCAATAGGTGCATCTTTACTTGGGAAATTCGGTAATTTTGATATTTCATCTTGAAGTTGTTGATCTAATTTTCTTTTTTTTTCTTCAAATTCGGAAACTTTTATTCTGTATTTATTTCCCTTTTCTTTTAATTCATTAAGTTCTTGCGAATTAGCATTATTTGATTTTCTTATCTCTTGTCCAATTATTTTGCTTAATTTTTTACTTTCTGATTGTAGAGTTGATATTTCTATGTCAATTTCTTTTCTCTGTACTGAAAGTTTATGCAAGGAAGATATATCAAAAATTTTTCCTCTTAAGGATAAATTTTTTTCCACAAAAGATGGATTTTCTCTTATTAATTTTTGATCTAACACTCTTTTTTTAATTTTTTCATATCCTAATAAGATAGTTTATATCAAATCATTATCAGAGCTTTTTACTGAAAAATTAATTAAATAAGGAATTACTAACTTTGATTATATTTCTTAAGTTAAAAATAAATCATGAGGCAGAGCGTGCTCTGCCTGTTGAAGACCATTGTTTTAAAGAATCAATTTGCTCTTTAGCTGTCCTTGATAGCGGGACCAATTCAGAAACAGCCTTAATTAAATCTTTTTCCATTAGTTCTCTTTTCTCATCGAAGGAAAAGTGCATACCCTCAATTACTGCTTGTTCAAGTTCTGCTCCAGAATAACCATCCGTACGATCAATTATTGTTGAAAGGGGAAAGTTATAATTTGGTCTTCTTTTTTTTAAGTGCAAATCAAGGATGCTCAATCTCTCTTCAGAATTCGGCAAATCAAGAAAAAATATTTCATCAAATCTACCTTTCCTTAATAACTCTGCTGGGAGTTTATCAATGGCATTCGCGGTGGCAATTACAAATACAGCCGATTCTTTCTCGGCCATCCATGTTAACAAACTAGCTAAAACTCTTTGACTAGTTCCTCCATCACTTCTGGCATCTCCTCCAAATCCTTTGTCTATTTCATCAATCCATAGAATACAAGGTGACATGGCTTCTGCTCTTGAAATAGTCTCTCTTGTTCTTGCCTCACTTGATCCTACAAGACTTGAAAATAATCTTCCTACATCAAGTCTAAGAAGAGGCATTGACCAACTTTGAGAAATAGATTTGGCAGTTAATGATTTCCCAGTGCCTTGTGGTCCAACTAGTAAGACACCTTTGGGAATAGGAAGCCCGTATTCTCTAGCTTCTTTTGAAAAAGCTCTATATCTTTGTTTGAGCCAGACCTTTAATACTTTTAATCCTCCAATCTCATTCTGAGTTGAATTACTTTCAAAAAATTCTAAGATTTCACTTCTGGCAATAACTTGTTTTTTTTCTTCAATAATGTCATTAATATCATCTTTACTTATTTTCCCTCTTTGAGTAAGAGATTTAGCCATTACTTGCTTAAGTTTTGTTTCACTTAAACCACTTGATGCGATTGCAAGTTCGTTCAGCTCTTGTGGGCTTAAATCTGAATCAGTATTGAAAGCAATTTTTTTTATAAGATTGGTCAATTCACTTTGATCAGGCAAAGGTAAATTTATTATTGTAATTAAGTCATCAAGCTCTTCGGATAAGGGCAATATATGAGAACTAAGAATTAAGTTATTGCTTGTTTCTTTAAGTGAAAAAGATAATTCTTTGATTGTTCTATTAATAGATGGATCATCATAAAATTTATGAAAGTCTTTAACCAATAATATTGTTTTTAATTCTGAAGTTTGTTCCTTTATCCAATTAAGAGCCCCTAGTGGATTATTAGAAAATTTCCCTTCTTCGTTAAGTACACCTTTGAGTCCGTTAACACAATCCCATGATACGAATCTTTTGATATTTAGTCTTTTACAAGATTGACTAAGAATTTTATATAGTCTTTCTTCTTCCTTAGTTTTTATCCAAATTAAAGTAGTTCTTGATTTTATAAGTAATTCTAAATTTTTACTCCAATCATCCATTATATTTAGTAGGAGAATAGATTATTTTTTGTTATTAGGTTCAAATGGTAATCTTTTATCTGAAATATTGGCAGTAGATGGAATTACCTTATTATTATTTGTTAATTGATCATCAAGAATTTTTTGTAAGTTTGCTGGTAGAGCCTCTTTGTTTAAAAGAAAAGTTTGAAACGCTTGAAAAATGTTCGCTACAACCATATACAGTAGTACACCTGCAGGTAAAGGAAAAAATAAGAACATACCAGTAATCATTACCGGAGTTATTTTGTTTGCAGTAGATTGTTGAGCATTTGAAGGCATACCTTGACTAGATAAAACTTGAGAAAGTAATAACGTTAAGCCAAAAGCTCCAACTAAAGTAGCAATATCCCAGTTTACAGAACCATCCACGTAAAATCCAACTTGTCCAAGAGCTTTTATAAACAAAAATCCACTTTTTGCAGCTAGGCCTGGAATTTTGGCTTCAATTGTTGCGTCTCCTGGTTTGATAGCTGTAACTAAACCATCTTGCGAAACCTTAATGTTTTCTGAACCCTTAGAAACTGTCCAGGTAGGAAGAAATTTTGAACCATTATCATATTTTGAAAGAACTTCTGAATAGTTGTTGCCATTAGTTGTCTGTAAACTTATTTTTACTGATTCTTCAGTCCCTATTTTGTTACCATTAGGTAATGTTGCAACGACCGGGAAATGTGACTTTTCAGTAATAAAAATAGAATGTCTTGGTGACTTATAAGGTTTTGGATCAATAGCTGCTATTTGTTCTTGAGGTAAAACTTTTAAATTGATATTGTAAGGGACATCTGCGAATGGTGAACCTCTTAGGGTTGCAAATAAAGCAAATAAAACGGGCATCTGAACTATTAAAGGTAAACATCCCGCAAGAGGACTACCAAATTCATTCATTAATTTACCTAGTTCTTCTTGCTGTCTCTTTGGATCACCTGAAAACTTAGATTTTATCTCTGCTTGCCTTTTTTGCATTACAGGTTGAGCAATTTTCATTCTTCTAGCACTTCTTATAGATCCTGCACTAAGAGGGAAAAGAGCAATTCTGATTACGACAGTTAGTGCAACAATTGCCAAACCATAACTTGGAACTAATCCGTAGAAAAAATCTAGAATCGGGATTAGTAGTTTTTCTGAAATGAACCCGATCACAATATTAAAAAGATTTTGGTTTTATTAGACACTTTATTTTACAGGATAAAGACACTTTTGTAATTAACTCATTCAAGATTTTGTAGCAAATCCCTTAACCTCATTAGGATTTAATGTTTGTGATCTTTTAAGCATGTTTTCCTCAATAAAATTTTGTTTTTCTCTAAATAAAGGTAAGGATTTCATCTCAACCTTTGAACCATCGTTAAGTATTAAAACCATATCTCCGTATGATCCAAACCCTCTAGGGATAGATCTTATCTCTTCAATATTGTTTAAAGATAATTGTGTTTTGTTTTTGCCAAACCAGCCACCATTAATTGTGATTCTTTTGTTAGTAATTTTATATCTTAACCATAAAGCTCTAACTAATGCTGCAAAAGTAAATGGAAGGCCTAAAAGAGTTAAGCCAGCAAATAGATTTATTATTATATCGCTTTGGGCAGGACCACCTTCATAGAAAGTTTCCTCATTTATGTTAATCATTTTAAAAGACCAGATATAAAAATTAGGTGTTGAAATTCCTCCAATAATTTGGATTCATAATTGCAAGATTCAACATACTTTAGGTTAACAAGTAACCAATAAGGTTTGTGGTTCTCTTGGCTAAAATTTTTAGATAAGTAATCCTGTAATATTCTTCTTATTTTATTCCTTTCAACTGCTTTTTTAGAAACTTTCTTGCTTATGGCTATTGCAATTTTAAAATTATTTAAATTATCAAAATTTTTGTGAGAGATAAGAATTTTTGGATTTGACCTTGCTATTTTTATAGTCATTAATTTTCCATAATACTTTATAGAGTTTTTATGAATATAGTCAAAAGTCCTGTGACCTTTTAGTCGCATAGCTTTGGGCAAGGCCATAATATTGAATATTATTAAACAGCTATTCTTTCCCTACCTCTTTTTCTTCTGCTTTTAATGACTCTTCTTCCTGTGTGAGAACGCATTCTTACTCTAAAACCTGATACACGTTTCCTTTTTCTTGATGTTCCGCCGAATGTTCTTTTAGTCATTGTTTTTTATACTCCTTAAACAATTTATCATTTAATCGATCAAAATAGTTGCGCTCCCTAAATAACTCGAAACGGTATTCTTTCCAAAATACTGTCCATAAGAATGAAATTGATAGAGGCCAGTCCTTTTTGGATTAAATACTTTAAAAACTATTGCGTAAGTATCCTTATTACTAGGAATTGGTTTAAAAGGGAAAATATCTAGTGAAGTATTATCTTCGTTGAGTTCAATATCTGCAGGTATATCTTTAATACATTTTGTACGAGATTCAAAACCTCCTATTTTTGCTTGACAAAAACTTATTTTTTCTTCTTTAAGAGTTGATTTGAAAGTTTTAGGGATTTTCAAATTTATCTTTAAAAGGTCTGCTTTTCTATCAGAGGGTCTTAAAAAGAAAAAAATTGTATTCCTAGCTCTTTTTTCACTATCTTTTTGAAACCATTTTAATCTTCTATATCCTGAATTTTGGTCCCATTGGAACTCAAGACCTGCTTTGACTTCATTATTATTTAATAATGGAATAGAAAGTAAGAATGGGGAAAGTAATAATAATTTTAGAAATTTAGATTCTTTGAAGAAAATTTGGGTTTTATTATTCATTTAATTTGGGTTAGATGATAGTTTTTATCCTGGCTTTTAGTTTACATTAAAACATTTTTTTTGAAGATTAACATCTATCGGTCCTTAAATTTGAGGCGCCTCTCAGATAAGGATGATTAATTGAGGAATTGGTTGGCAAAACTACTAATGCCATTAACCTAATACAAAAATCAACATCGTTAGCAATATACATTTGTTGGCAATCTAAAAATGCAACTGAATCAAGTCCAAAATGTTTCCTTGCAATAGAGGCTGGGAAACAGGCGTCAAGGTCTTTAGTCACAGTAAAAGTTATGGATAAAATTTTTTGTGGATCTATACTATTTCTCAAAATTAATTCATCAATAAGTTCTACAACTGAATTCTCAATTTCCTTTGATGTATTTCCACTTGCAGTTGTAGCTCCTCTTATTGCAATAAAATTTTTATTATCAAGATAATCTTTACTCATATCTAAATTTAAGGTTTATATAACCAAAGAATTTTATTAATTGAATTTACTTCAAAAAATATATTTTGAAAAATTTTCTCAATAATTTTACTACCAGGTATAAGCCCTAGTATTTTCTTTTTTTTCTTACCAAACGTTACAGGTTGTATTTTTGGATCGATTTCTACCATTTCTGCTGCAAGCTTTCTCGCGAAAAATTCATCACCAATTTCATCAACCAAACCAAGTTCTTTAGCTTGAGTCCCAGTAAATATTCTTCCATCAGCAAACTTCTTTACATCTTCTACGGCTAAATTTCTTCCTTCGGCTACAGCCTCTGTAAATTGTTTGTAGCTTTCATCTATTAATCCTTGCAAAAGTTCTCTCCCTCCATCACTTAAGGGTTTATCCGGTGAGAGAATATCTTTGTAAATCCCACTTTTTACAGTCTCAAATTTTATACCTATTTTATTCAAAAGTTCAGATAAGTTATTTCCTCTTATTATTACACCAATTGAACCCGTAATTGTTCCTGGATTAGCTACAATTTTATCTGATGCTACACCGATGTAAACTCCTCCAGAAGCAGATATGTTTCCAAAACTAGCAATTACTTTACATCCTTTCTCTTTTAGTCGTTTAATAGCAGAATATATTTCTTGGCTATCACCAACGGTACCTCCAGGAGAGTCTATTCTTAAAATTAATGCTGGAAATTCTCTATCTTCAATTTGTTTTAAAGCTTTGATGACAGAAACTCTTGTTGAACTTGTAATTGGCTCATCAATTTTTATGCGAGCTAATCTTTTTTTTGACTTTCGTCTAAAAGGCCAAATCATTTTTTTAAGGTACAAATCATAAATCTACTTTAGAAAGACTATCAGCAGACTTAATGAATTCAATCTTAAATTGGTTTTTAATGATACTCCCTTTTGCTCTCTGGGGGAGTTCTATGGCAGCTATGACCCCGCTAGTATCTAGTGCTGGCCCTGATTTGGTTGCGTCTTTAAGATTACTCCCAGCAGGAATTATTGTTCTTATAACAACATATTTACTTAAAAGAGATTTAAAAATTTATAAGTGCGATTTGAAATGGTTCATAGTATTTACAATTGTAGACGCGACCTTTTTTCAACTTTTTTTAACATATGGGATCTCAAAAACAGGTGCTGGGCTGGGATCTGTATTGATAGATTCTCAACCCTTGCTGGTCGCACTCTTGGCAAGAGTCGTTTTTGGTAATTTAATAAATCCAATTGGATGGCTGGGATTACTCTTCGGCTTAGGAGGAATAATTTTTCTAGGAGTTCCAGAAGAACTTTTACAGAATTGGTGGTTAATGTCTAATAAAAGTATTAGTGATATTACATTTAACATTGGCGAAATTTGGATGCTTGGAGCATCACTTGCGATGGCATTGGGAACAATTTTGATAAGATTTACATGTACTAAAAGTGATCCAGTTGCAGTAACAGGATGGCACATGGTTTTAGGTAGCGTTCCTCTTGTAATCAAACATTGCTTACAAACAAATTTTCAATTGCTCCCGAATTGGTCAATATTTGAATGGAGTCTGATGTCATTCGCAAGTATCTTTGGAGGTGCTTTGGCATATGGATTGTTTTTCTATTTTGCAAATAATAAAGAGATAACAGGATTTAGCACTCTCGCATTCTTAACTCCAATATTTGCTCTCCTTACCGGTGGAATTTACCTAAATGAGAGATTAACAATTATTCAATGGATAGGAGTAGTTTTTGTACTTATCTCGGTTTTCTTTGTCAGCCAGAGAAAGTCTTTATGGGAATTTTCAGATACTAGCACTAAGATTTAGAAAGTAGCATTGGAAAATAGTCTTAAGAATGCATATAGTTTTAATTAGTACACCTATTGGTTTCCTAGGCAGTGGAAAGGGAGGCGGAGTTGAGCTTACTCTAAATTCTTTAGTTACTGGGTTGTTGGCTAAAGGACATGAAGTAGATGTAGTAGCTCCAAAAAATTCAAAATTATTAGATGCTAGTAAAAAAGTAAAACTACATTTTGTAGAAGGAAATGAACAAAAAAGTTGGCAACATATAGATTATTATTCTTCTGTAAATATTCCTAATAATTCTCTTTTGTCTGGAATGATTGAAAAGGCTATAGCTATTGGGGAAAAAGCAGATATAATTTTAAATTTTTCTTACGATTGGCTGCCGATTTGGATGACACTAAATATTAATATTCCAATAGCGCATATTATTAGCATGGGTTCTGAAAGTTTTGTGATAAGTAATTTAATTGCAAATGTTTACTCCAAATTCCCAAATAATTTTGCCTTTCATTCAAAGACACAAGCTTACGATTATCCTTTTATCGTTAATCCAATAATAGTTGGAAATGGATTTAACTTAGATAACTATATCTTCCAAGATTGTAAGAATGGCCCTCTTGGCTGGGTAGGAAGAGTAGCACCTGAGAAAGGTTTAGAAGATGCTGCATATGTGGCTAATGAGCTAGGTGAAAAACTTAATGTTTGGGGCATTATTCAAGATAAGTCATATGCCTTAAAAATTGAAAAATTGTTCTCTCCAGGGATATTAGAGTGGAAGGGCTTTTTAGAAACTCATAAGTTGCAAAAAGAACTTGGAACATGTAGAGCTTTATTAAATACACCAAAATGGAACGAAGCTTATGGAAATGTAGTGGTTGAAGCTCTGGCCTGCGGAGTACCTGTTGTTGCCTATAAGAGAGGAGGACCGAGTGAAATCATTCAGCATGGCAAAACAGGTTTCCTCTCTGAACCTAATAATAAAGAAAGCCTCTTAAGGTATTTGAAAATTATCAATAAAATTGACCGAAAGGATTGCAGAAAATGGGTAGAGAATAATGCTTCTTCAAATATATTTGCTAGTAAAGTTTTGAACTGGCTTAAAACGGTTATTAAAGAAAAACAATCTCAAGATTTACCTTAAATGATAGTTTTAAAGTCTAAAAACAGGTTGCTTACTTTTTTAGTTATTTTGATCTTTGGAATAATAATTTTTTTAATAGGTATAGGCTCTACTGGATTGGTAGATGAAACTCCTCCATTATTTGCGGCTGCAGGGAGAGCGATGAGTGAATCTGGAGATTGGTTAACTCCTAAAGTAAATGGAATTTTTCGTTTTGATAAACCACCTCTCATATATTGGTTAATGGGTTTGCTTTATTCACTCCCAAATAATGAAATATGGGACAGCCTTGGGACGATTTCAGCAAGACTTCCTTCAGCATTGGCTTCATTTTTTTTGATGATATTTATTGGAGATACGATTTATTGTTGGCCTCAAAATGAAGGGAAAAAATCAGACGCTACTATTGTTGCATCCTTGAGTTTTGCTTTGTCTCCATTAATTATTGTGTGGAGCAGAACTGCTGTGAGTGATGCTCTTTTATGCGGAATGTTAGGGATAAGTCTTCTTATGTTTTGGAGAAGGATGGCTTGTGAAAGAAAGGATAAATGTATTTCACCATGGATTTTTTTGGGGCTTGCTATTTTAACTAAAGGACCAGTTGCTCTTGTCATTGCAACTTTGACTATTTCATCTTTTTTGCTCAGTCAAAAAAATTGGAAGAATTTGCTCGAAAAAATAAATCCTAAAAGAGGTTTTTTGATTACTGGTCTAATAAGCTTGCCTTGGTATGTTCTAGAATTGATAAAGGAAGGGAAACCATTTTGGGATAGTTTTTTTGGTTATCATAATTTTCAGAGGTATACATCAGTAGTTAATAATCATGCAGAACCTATATGGTTTTTCTTTTACATTATGGTCATAGGATCATTACCATTTACCCCTTTTTTGTTCCATGGAATGTATGAGGCTTTTAAAGATGCAAGAATTAGTTTTAAAAAAGGTTGTAGTCCCTCAGAAACTTTATTTATCTATTCTTTATGTTGGTTGGTCTCTGTTCTTGTATTTTTTAGTATTTCTGCAACAAAACTTCCGAGCTACTGGCTACCTGCAATTCCAGCCGCAGCAATTTTAATAAGTAATAGTTTTACTAAGCTTCAAAATCAAAAAAAAGAATTTTCGTATTTTTGGATTTTTACTCTTTTAATCTTGATTGGTTTTTCAATAGCTTTCTTTTTATCAAATATTTGGTTGGGTTTAATAAAGGATCCTGAGATGCCAAATCTTGCTTCAGACCTATTAAGTTCTGGAATAATTTTTAAGGCAAGATTGTTTTTCTTTGCGGTTGCATTTTTTGGGATTATTCTGTTTATCTTTAGATCCCAAAAAACTTTCCTCTATCTTCAAATATTATTGTTGATTGGACAATCTATTTTGATGCCATCAATCAGGAGAATAGGAGATACCACCAGACAATTACCTTTACGTAATATCTCTAAGCAAATATTAAATGTTCGTAAGGGAGGTGAAACTTTAGCAATGATTGGAATAAGGAAACCTTCATTGCATTATTACACCAAGCAGATTGTTTTTTATGAATCTAGTAAAGAAGAAGGAGTAGTTAATTTATTTGAAAGATTTAACTTTGATAGGAGGAATAATTTTCAAGATAAACCTAATTACGATAATGAATACTTTTTGGTTGTCATAGATAAATATTCATCAAGGGAGAATCATTGGGCAAAAGTTAAGCATCAAAAATTAGGTGTGCATGGAATTTATAATTTATGGAGAATCAAAAAAAGTGATTTAAATGCTCAAGCTAAAAATTTATTAAATAATGGTTTCAAAGCTAATTGGAGAAGTAAGCAAGTAGAAAAATTTTAACTAAGCCTTTTTTTAAGCATTTCATTATTAAGATCATCTAGGCTACATTTATTAGGGATTTCTATATCATCTAAATTTTCAAGTAACTCCAGGTCAATAACCGAGTCCTCTGCTAGAAAACTGAAAACCTCATTAATGCTAATACCCATATCTCTAGCCATTTCTGAAATGAGCCTTAAGGTATCTCTTCTTACAGAGATTTTAAGATCTATAGGAATATATTCATTTTTAGGGTTTACTGACTTCATACTCTAAATCTTAAGACATTATGTAAATATCCGAATATATTATTTACAATATGCATTAAACATGTATTTGGCAATAAATAAAACTACCTATTTCATGCAGCTAAAACAATATTTTTAATTGGTTACATTTAGTAGGAAAGCCATTATAGGAACTGTAACTATTGAAATTAAAGTCGTTGTAAAAAGGATTGTAGCTGCAATCTCTTGATTGGTTTTATATGCCTCAGCCATTAAGATCGTTGAAACTGCAGATGGAGTTCCTGCCTGAAGAACAACTGCTGATGTCTCATTAAGATCGAAATTTAAAAATTTGCTAACAAAAAATATAATCAAAGGCAAAATGAATAACTTTAATATTATTGAATATTTTATCCCTTTATTAAAATTAAAAAATTTAGTTTTGCTATTTGTGATTATCCCAAGCCTTGTACCAACGACAACTATTGCAAGAAGTATTACTATTCTTGCTGGGATCCATAGATAACGTCCCAAAACGACTTCCAATCCTAAAAGATATACAACCAACACACCTATAATTCCTCTGGAGGCAGGGCTATTCAGTATTGCTTTTAAAAATTCTTTTAAATTTAAATTATTATTTGATTCTTCTTTTGTTTTAAGAAAGAAAGGTCCAAAGATCCAGGCAAAGAGAGTTGTTCCTAAATCAAAGCCAATTGTAAAATTAATAGTGTTCGTTGGGAGAAGGGCTATAGCAATTGGTATTCCAAGAAATGAAGTATTCCCAATTAAACCAGCTAACTGTAAAGAATAATTCGGTAGCCTTGTTTTAAAAAAAGTTAAATAATTAATTAGAACTATCAAAAATCCAATTGATAAAAAAGCAATGAAAGCTGTTTTAATTAAATCTAGATCAATTCCTTCCTTTAATAATAGGCCCATCACACTCAGAGGAATTCCAAACTCAATAAGAGGTCTTGAAATAGATTCTGAAAGTTTTGGTTTTCTTTTCCCGATAAAAAAACCAAAAATTAAGAATGGAATGATATTTATAAAAAGATCGTAAATAGTATTAAATTATTTTTAATAATCCTACCTTTTTGGAGTATTGTTATGCTCTTAATTTAATGGAAATCTAATTTAAATAATTTTCCATACGGCATTTTCTGGAATCAAGGGAGCTTTCGTTAAGTCTTCAGGTTCACTAGTTAGAACACGCCAGTTGGGTACTCTACAACTTACATATGAGGGGCTTTCTATTAAAATTCCGGGTTTTTCATCAAAAGTGCAACTAAAACCCTCTTTCCAGTATCCACTTTCATTAAGACTTCCTTTAAACCAAACCCAGCATTTTGAGGTTTTCAAAACTAATTTGTGATTTGACTTATCTTAATCGTTATTCAAAAATTATTCCAAATAATTTATACTTATAGAAAAATTAATTATCACTAAATTATTTTCTTGCATAATAAATTTTTGAAAATAGTATTAAAAAATTTAATGTAAAAGTAATTATATTTGCAATTAGAATTGGCAAAGATGATATTTTGTACCCATAGATAATCCAAAAAAACACACCACATAAAAACATTATTAAAGTCACCAAAGAGACATCTTCAGCTTTTTTAGTTTTTAATGTCTTTATAAGTTGAGGTAAAAAAGCAGCTGTAGTTAGAATTGCTGCAAAATATCCGAAAAACTCAATATTGGAGGAATGCATTATTTACACTTCTCTGATAAAAAAGCCAGAGGGTCTTCCATTGTAGAAGAATAACCTAAGATATCATTGGAAAAATATTTATAAATAATTTGGTTTTTATTGTTTAAAATAAATGAAGCCCCTCTTTGAGGTAAATATTTATTATTAATAATATAATCTTTCCAGTTTTGAAGAATTTCTAACATATTAATAAGTCTATAAGTTGCTAATTCAAAGGGTCTTAAATAACCATCTCCACATGTGTTCTTGAAGAAAACACCGGGAAATTTAATTAAATCAAAAAGGTTTATGTGATCATCATCATAAAAAATTTGCTTTGAATTTCTATCACCTGTATAGCCTCTAAAAACTTCCTTAATTGTTTTGAATGAGTTTATCCCTGATAACATTATCAACAAATTGATCCAACCTCCTAAACCTACATCAACTCCTTGTGAAACCTTAAGGTCTTGATGAATTTTATTGTCATAAACAACTTTTAAATTCTTTTTTGGAAATCCTGTAAAATTACAAAATTTATCCTTACCAATTTCATTCCCAATTGCTATTGCAAAAATATCTATTTTTTTATTTTGATTATTATTAATAAACTTTTTTAAATTTGTTGCATATTCAAAACTATCAAAATCACCCAACAGTCCAAAAACAACTATTAACTTATATTCTTTTGAACCCGAAAAATTAAAGTCTTTAATCAATTTATCGAGGTTATTTGTTTGATTGTTAGTTAGCATAGTTATATTTTTATGAAATCAAATTTTCAAGAAAAGCTTTTTCTTACGTTAATTTGTATAAAAATTTACATGAAAAAGTTTTTATGAAAATTTTTTTATCTTATTTTAATTTTATTATTTTAAGGTAAACAATTTGAAGTTATGACTGTAGGAATTTATTACGCAACTACAACTGGAAAAACTGAAGACGTGGCAGATCGTCTTCACAACTTTATTTCTTCTGCAGAATCACCTAAGGATGTATCCGACGTTGATGATCTATCTGAGTTTGAAGGCCTTGATGGAATTATTTGTGGCATTCCTACTTGGAATACTGGAGCAGATGAGGAAAGATCTGGTACTGCATGGGACTCAATTTTAGAAGACATTGGAGAGCTTAGTTTGTCAGGTAAAAAGGTAGCTATTTTTGGTTTAGGCGATTCATCTACCTATACAGAAAATTATTGCGATGCAATGGAAGAATTACACAGCTATTTCGCAAAAGCAGGGGCAGATATGGTTGGCTATGTTGATAAGTCTGCATATACATTTGATGAATCAAAGAGTGTCATGGGTGAAAGCTTTTGTGGATTGCCTCTTGATGAAGATAGTGAATCTGATTTAACTGATTCTCGTTTAGAAGCATGGGCGTCTCAACTAAAAAGCGAAATCCCCTCATTGGCTTAAGTTTTTAAGATATTTCGTTTTTTTTGGTAACATTTGTTATTCCAAGACATGTTTTTTTTACATAAGTATTTAAAACCTGTAAAGATCTTTTAAAAATTTGTCTGATTAGCAATAAGCTCAATTTGCTGTTTATTTAAATCAAGTGTTACAAAACTACGGAAAATCTGATGTTACCTATGACTGGTATGCAGGTAATTCTGGCGTTGTTGGCCGTTCAGGTAAATTCATAGCTGCTCATGCTGCTCATGCAGGATTAATGATGTTCTGGGCAGGGGCTTTTGGATTATTTGAATTAGCTCGTTATGACGCCAACATCCCTATGGGTGCTCAGAAAGCAATTGTTTTACCTCATTTAGCGGGTATTGGAATTGGTGGAATTGAAAATGGAGTAATTACAGAGCCATATGCAATTGTTGTAATTTGTACGTTACATCTAATTTTTTCGGCGGTATTAGGAGCTGGTGGATTATTACATTCCAATAAATTTGCAGGGGATTTAGGAGACTATCCGGAAAATAGTAAACCACAAAAATTCGATTTCGAATGGGATGATCCTGATAAATTGACTTTTATACTTGGTCATCATCTAATTTTTTTAGGCCTTGGATCAATAATGTTTGTTGAATGGGCTCGAATTCATGGTATTTATGATCCTGCTTTAGGTTCTACAAGACAGGTGATTTACAATTTAGATCTTGCTGCTATTTGGAATCATCAATTTGATTTCCTAAAAATTAATAGCTTAGAAGATATTATGGGTGGTCATGCATTCTTAGCCTTCTTAGAAATTATTGGAGGGGTTTTCCATATTTGTACAAAACAATTTGGAGAATATACAGAATTTAAAGGCAAAGGATTACTAGGTGCTGAAGCGATTCTTTCATACTCCATAGTTGGTGTTTCTTATATGGCTTTTGTGGCAGCATTCTGGTGTTCCTCAAATACTACCATTTATCCAGTTGAACTTTATGGTGAACCTTTAAAACTTCAATTTGAATTTGCTCCTTATTTTACTGACTCAGTTGATTTAGGATCTGGAGAATATAGTTCAAGGGCATGGCTTGCAAATACTCATTTCTATTTGGGATTCTTTTTCTTACAAGGTCATTTATGGCACGCGCTTAGAGCCATGGGATTTGATTTCAAAAAGATTGGTCAAGCCTTTGACAATATTGAAAATACAAAAATTACACAAAATTAGATTAACTAATTAAAAAAATCTTTTCTATTTCTAAATAGAGAAGATTTTTTTTTGTAAAATTATTAAGTAAAATTTCTCATTTATGAATGATCTTAACAGAAACAAACTGCAAAGAGCTTTTTCAAAAAGCCTACGAAAATAGATATACCTGGAATAATGACTTTACTGGTTATAAAGGGAAATGCATTTTTTCAAAAAATAATGATATCCATGAAGGTAAATTTGTTTTATGGAAAGATTTTAAGACGGAAATTCAGAATATTTATGATCAAGAAATAGTCAAAAGTATTTCCTCTCAATTATTTGAGGTATCTATTCATAGGGTAAAAAGAAAATTTACAGAAATTCACTCAAAAAATAATTTTAAATTAATCAAAGATTCAGATAGCGGAGTTGAAATAATAGTTTCTGGTAAATGTGAGGGTGATAAATATAGAGTGAAAGATAATTGTATTAATATGGTTTATAGAAAAATTCATGGAGTTATTATTGAAATTTTTGTTGAAGAATTCTTTGATACAGGAAGTGGCGTTCTTAGTAAAAGATATACAAGTCAACAAATTGATCCAAATACTTTTAAACCCAGTAATTTGAAGTTGGAGTATGAGGATCGCTTTATAAATATAAGTTCTAAAAATATTTGGTTACTTAATTCAAGATTTATAAAATATTTAAATAAAAATCAAGAAGAAGAAATACAAAAATTTGTTTTCGAGGATCTTGTCTTGCTAGGTTAATTATCTACTAGTCTAAATCCTTTATCAAGTAATTTCTGATAAAGAAGCCTAGCTCTGAAAGCTAGAATTTGTTCTTCGTTTTCATTGCTAATTACATGAAAGTAATTATTATCTAATTTGTTTTTGCTGAAACATACATTGGCCTCTCCTAATCTCAAGGTCCAATTATCTTTTTTTGCCAAATGTTGGTTAGGCCCAAGATCCCATGGGCATTTCTCCGGATATTTTTCTCTTTTAGATCCCATTGAATTTTTTTAACTACCCAATATTAAACATTTTTTAAAAGTTAGGCTATGAATTTAATTCTTACCCTTAAATTAGTAGTTAGAGTAAAATGTGTAGTTACTTTTTAGTTGCAATTAAACAATAAAATGGGTCTTTTCTTAAAAAATTGAAAATATTTAGAGCTGGTTCATTAAACTTTTTGATTATTTTTGGCTCATTAAATCCATTTGATATTAATACTTTTCTTACATATATGACTCTCTCTTCTTCAGTAGATGAAGTCCATATGTTGGGAGCCTTATGCCAAAATGCTCTATTTGAAAAAGCTATTATAAACTTGCCTTGATTACTCAAAATTCTTACTATTTCTCTAGTTAAATTTTCTGGATATTGTAAATATTGCCAAGCTGCGACCATTAAACAATAATCAACACTTTCATTTTCTAAGGGAATTTCTTGATTTAAATTGAAATTCTGTATCCAATAAGTATCAAAAATTTTGTTTTTCTCAAGTTCTTGTTTGTTTAATCCATGCCCAATGACCTTTTTATATTTTTTCTCCTCAGGTAAATAGCTATCCCAACTGGACATCAAATCGAGGACTGTTGAATATTCTGAAATTTCTTTTTTATAAATATTCGAGAGATATTGCCTGAAGTTTGCATCTAAATGATAAACAAATTTTGGGTCAGAATAAAATTCTTGATCGTTGGTCTCATCAAGCTTTTTTCTTTGATAATTATTTAAAACTTCCAAAACTATTTCTAAGTGATGTAATTCAAATTTAGTAAAAAGATTTTCATATTGTGATTTAGAAATTTATTTTGCATTTGATTAATTAAATATTTTTAAAAAAGCTAGACATCTATTAAAAAAAAGTTAAATTAATAATTAAAAATCTTGTTAAAATGATTGATTTCAAAAGGGGAAAAAAAAGTAGATCTAAAAATTCCCTTTTCAATCCCTATAAAAACGGAATAAGTCAATACGATATGGCATATCTTTCATCAAAAAAAGTTTTAAAAAATAAAAATCTTAATCTACAATATGATTTTCATAAAGATAATTTAGCTGCATAAATATGCCTTATATAAATGTTTCTACTTCAGCAAAAATAGAGGATAAGAAAAAATTACTTGAAGAAATCTCAATATTAGTTTCGTCTTTAACAAATAAATCAAAAAGATTTGTTATGGCTAAATTAAATGATAATTTAGATATGTATTTTGATGATGATAGCCCTTGTTGCTTTTTAGAAATTAAGTCAATAGGCTCTTTAAAACCTTCAGAAATGGCGAAGCCAATATCTAATTTTGTTTATGAAAAAACTGGAATTCCTATAGATAAAATTTATATTTCTTTCGCGGATGTGCCTGCCTCATTGTGGGCTTGGAATGGAAGAACCTTTGGTCAATAATTTAAGTAATAATTAAATGGAAATAAATAAATTAGCTGATTTAAACAGTCTTAGAACTGCTCCTCTTTTGAGCAGTAGGCAAGAAAAAAAACTATTAGAAGAACTAGAAACTAATATTTATAATGCCGATTGGATAACAATAGGAATAATGGCACCTTCTGATACCAAAGCTATTGAAGCATTGCAATCAATTTCTAATAAATATTCCTTAATAAAATTTGGTAATTTAGATTCGCTTCATGCTGATGGATGTGTTTTTTTAAAAGGTAACCAAAAAACTGGTAATGTTTTTGTTAGATCTGAAAATGGTCTGGGAGAAGGCATTTTAATAACTTGTCAGTACGATCAAGATTCTGCAGAATCTAGTACTTTTGGACCATTTCCATTGAATTTTTTCTTAATTTAAATTCTGATTTATGTCTTTATTACCAAGTATGCAGTTCGAAAATTTTCTGACAGAGGAACTTCATCCTCTAATTAACCTTGAAAACTCTAATCAGAATATCAAAAGGATTCTTAAATATATAAATATGAAAGCAAAGAATAAAAATATTTTCAGAGAAGGGAATAAAAAATTTTCAAGAATTTGTTTTAATTTTCTTTTAAAGAAGCTTTGTTATTATTATCAATGGCATTGCTCTTTATTATTTAATAACTTTTTAACTCAATGTTTTTTCAGGATATAATTCAAAACTTAAATAAATTCTGGTCTGAAGAAGGTTGTTTGATTATGCAACCTTATGACACTGAAAAAGGTGCAGGAACAATGAATCCTCATACTTTTCTAAGAGCAATTGGTCCAGAACCTTGGAGTGTCGCTTATGCAGAGCCATGTAGGAGACCTACTGATGGAAGATTTGGAGATAACCCAAATAGGGCTCAACACTATTTCCAATATCAAGTAATTATCAAACCATCTCCTGATGGAATTCAAGAGAAATATTTATCTTCTTTAGAATTTTTAGGAATTAATCCTAAAGAACATGACATTAGATTTGTAGAAGATAATTGGGAGTCTCCAACTCTTGGGGCATGGGGAGTAGGCTGGGAAGTCTGGTTGGATGGAATGGAGGTAACACAATTTACTTATTTTCAACAATGTGGAGGTCTTGACTGTAACCCAATTCCTATTGAAATAACTTATGGAATTGAGAGAATAGCGACGTTTTTGCAAGATAAAGAAAGTATTTGGGATTTAGCTTGGAATAAATATTTTAATTACAGTGATATTTGGCTTCAATTTGAAAAAAATCAATGTGAATTTAACTTTAGAGAATCAAATCCAGATATTATTAGAAAACTATTTGCTTTATACCAGGAAGAAGCCAAATCTCTTGTGGATAAAAAACTTACTTTTCCTGCTTTAGATTTTGTATTAAAGTGTAGTCACTGTTTTAATTTGCTTGATGCTAGAGGAGTAATTTCCGTGACTGATCGTGCACAATATATCGAAAAAATTAGAAAATTAGCAAGAGAAGTTGCATTCTCCTGGATGCAAGAACGGGAGTCTTTGAATTTCCCACTATTGAAAAAGGATATTTAGTGAAAATAAAAAAATAGGAAGACTTTGTAAAATTTGTTACATAGGAATGAATCTATTAATCCTTCCCAAAAAAGTTACCCTGAATACAATATTAGTACCCATCCGTATGGGTAATTTTCGTGTGAGGTAAAATGAAACTCTTCCAACAAATGTTGGTTGCTAGTGCTTCTATAGGATTGTTAGCTCCTGTAGCCGCACAAGCTTCTGACTCATTAAATCTTGGAGGCATGAATGAATACAAACGTATTTCAAATTCATCTTCTAAAAGATATTTTGATAGTAAATCATTCGTTAATGATGATTTTGCAACATCTAATAATAGTGTGAAGGGAATAGAAGCATCTCAAACTAGTTTTGAAGCTGGTTCTTTCTCAGATACAACAACTCTTGATAGTAAAGTTATTTTTACAGTTGGGGCTCTTAGTACTCCAGTTGATGGAAATGGGGTCAATCGGGTAAGCGAGGCTACTAAAGCAACTTATATGATGCAAAGTAACCTTAATACAAGCTTTACTGGTGATGATAATCTTTACATAAGGTTGAAAACTGGTAACGCAACTGACTGGCAAAAAGAATACAAGTATGGAACATATTTGTCTTCATCTAAAGGGAACGGTGACCAAGTTAAAGTAGATAAAATTTGGTACTCCTTCCCAGTTGGCAATAACACATTTTGGATTGGGCCAAAAATTGAAAACTACTATATGCATGGCACTTCTCCATCAATATACAAACCTGTTCTTAAGCAATTCACTTTAGGAGGTAATGGAGCTGCTTTTGGCGCAAGTACTAATCCTGGAATTGGTTGGGCTTACAAAGCTGAGAACGGCTTCGCAATAAGTTCAAATGCTGTCAGTCAAGAAGGTGATGCTACTGGTGGTTGGGGAACAAATGAATCTAAGACCAGTTGGGCAAGTCAAATAGGTTATACAAAGCCTAATTACTCTGCTTCAGTTATCCTAAACATGAAGTATAATGGCTGGACTGATTCTTATTACACAACTCCATTAGGAAAAGCTAGAGATAACAATGCTAATAGTACAAATATTGGTTTGAGAGGTTGGTGGAGACCTGATGATACAGGTACCGCAGTTCCCTCAATATCTCTAGGTTATGACACTTCTGAGGTGGACGGACAAGCTGCGGACACATCTGCTTATTTCGTTGGTCTAACATGGCAAGATACCTTTACTCTTGACGATAGAATTGGTGTCGCTTTTGGTCAGCCTCAAACCAGATCAGATGAATCAGTTGATCCATTTGCTTGGGAAATTTACTACTCATATAAATTGAACGATTCTATGACTATTACTCCTGCTATATTTGGAGCAACAGATAGAAATGGTAGAACTGATGACCCTGATAAAGCTGAAGAAATGTTAGGTGCAGTTATTGAAACTACCTTTAAGTTCTAAACAAAAGATAAAAAACATCATTACAGGTGTTTTTTATATTACAAAACCGCTTTAATTAGCGGTTTTTTTGTCTTTAAAATTTTTTAATTTTACCAACAATTTTCTCCTTCCCCTATAGGTATACATGTGCTAGATTTTGCAGCTTCATCTGCTAGATCTTGAGCATTTTTATCTAGAATAAAATCAGCGTCAATGCTCATATCAGTATTCCATTCTTTTAATCCGCCTAGATCGTTTTCTCCAGCTTTAACCGAATTAGATTCTGTGGGAGAAATGGCTAATAAACTTGAAGCAGCAATAAATAATGCTATCGAACTCCTTCTTGGCATTTAAATATAAAATTTACTATTTACATGTTAGTTCTTTGAAAAACACTTTTCTATGTTGTGTATAAAATGTTTCTTTAGTTACCAAGTAATCTAAGCAAATTTGAATAAGATTTAAAGATAAGATCAAGTTCATCAGACCTCCCATGTTGAGCTAATAAACCTTTAGCACCTGCATCAAGATCAAATAAATATTCCCTTTCCGCATGAGATTTAACATAACTTTCGATCCATCCTACGCATACTAATCTTTCTCCATCTTTAACTTGTTTAACTGAATGCAAATATGTACTTGGATAGATTATTATCTCTCCTGCATCTAGCTTAAACTCTTTCTCTGAATTCATTGTTTCAATAGATAACTCACCTCCCTGATAATCGTCTTTGTTAGTTAACGAAACTGTAAAAGATAAATCTGACCTTCCTGAAGACATAAATGGATTGTCAATATGTCTTCCATAATGCATATTTTTTAATGATTTTGTAAACATTATTCCATGTATTAATTTTGGTAATGCAAAGCTTTTAATTAATGGGTTAGAGATGATCTTTTTTCTGATTAATTGAGAATATTTTTTTGAAATTTCTGAATTTCTATTTAATTGCAAATTTTCTTTAACTTTTGAAGCATGACTACCGGCTGTCTTTTTCCCATTTTCCCAAAGTTCATTTTGTTTATTTAAATTACCTTTTAAAACGCTTAATTCTTCTTCAAGAAGTAACTTGTAAGTAAGAAAATTCATTTCGAATATAAAAAATGATACAAGACTGTGTAAAGAAAATATCTTTCAGAATCCTTATGCCTCGTATATATATAAAGTAACCATAGATACTTTTAAGGAAAAGTGCAGAAATTTAAAAAATTATTCCACACAGTATTGACTTGTTCATTACTTTTTAATCTGAATTTGTCTGCGAATTCCACCGAAAAAGAAGTAAGAGTTTATTCTGGAAGACATTACAATACTGATAGAGGAGTTTATAAAAAATTTGCAGAACAAACGGGCATTAAAGTTAGGCTTATTGAAGCTGCAGGAATATCTCTTATAGAGAGATTAAGAAGAGAAGGGAAAAATTCACAGGCAGATTTAATTCTTCTTGTTGATGCTGCAAGAATAACTAATGCTGCTAAGGCAGATTTGCTTCAAAAAATAGAATCGTCAAGTCTAGAAAATGATGTACCTGTTGGATTAAAGGATCCTGGGAAAGAGTGGTATGCATTGACAAGAAGAGTCAGGGTTATGGTAGTTAATCCAAAAGTTGTAGACGTTAGTAAAATTAAAGAATATACAGATCTAGCTGATCCAGCCTTAAAAGGTAAAGTATGTTTAAGGAATAGAAAGAGTCCATATAATCAATCTTTAGTAGCGAATCAAATTGTTAATAAGGGGCAACAGGCTACTAAAGTATGGTTAAAAGGAATGATTTCCAATGTTTCTCAACCTTATTTCCCTGGTGATATTTCTATAGTTAGAGCAGTTTCGAAACGTAAATGTGGAGTTGGTATAGTTAATCATTACTATGTAGCGAGAATGCTTGCGGGTGTCAATGGGAGAAGAGATACTCTATATGCCAGAAGAACATCAGTTGTTACCCCTAAACCAGCACATGTAAATATTAGTGCGGGAGGAGTGGCTAAATATGCCACAAATAAAGCTGAAGCTATTAAACTTCTTGAGTTTCTTGCTTCTTCTGAGGGCAGTAAGGGATTAGCAGCTCCTACGTTTGAGCATCCATTAAAAGAGGTTAATCAAAATCAGATTGTAAAAAACTTTGGAGAATTAATTCCAGATGATGTAAGTGTAAATGCGCTTGGAGATAATAATTCACTTGCGATAAGAATGATGAAGGAAGCTGGCTGGGATTAGAGATTAAAATATAAATTAAGTCTATATTTTGATACATATAGATTTTAATTAATGGAGAGGTGGCTGAGTGGTCGAAAGCGAACGACTCGAAATCGTTTAATAGGTAACTATTCGTGGGTTCGAATCCCACCCTCTCCGTATTTTCATATAGACAGAGTGTAGTCAGGGATAGTCAAATCGTCCAAGATGACTGGTATGACTGAGAAAAATCGTGAATTACTGAAGTCAAACACATCCAAATCTTATCACAAATAATCTGGTGGTGTTAGGGTTTTTGTTAGGGTAATTTTATAAATGTGTTAGGGTTCTTAACTAATTTTTTTTACCTTATTAATTTTTAATCAGGCATATTTCTGCACCAGGCACCTTCTTCTTCCAGTAACCAATTAATCTGATATTCATTGCCTAAAGATGCTGATTTCTTAAAGTCAGTGCAAGCACCTTCTGAGTCATTTAAACTTTCTTTTTTAATAAATCCACGCATACTATATGCTTCAGGAAAGTTTGGGTTGATTTCTATCGCCTTTGTGAGATCAGAAACTCCTCCTCTGAAATCCTGTATTGCAATTTTTGCAAAAGCACGTTCAAAATAGACTAGAAAAGAATCTTCTTTTAATTCTATAGACTTTGTGAGATCAGCAATTGAACCAGAGTAATCTCCTAATTCTCGTTTAGAACTTCCTCTTAAGTTATATGCCAGGTAATCATCAGGTGTAATTTGTATTGTTTTATCGAAATCAGATATTGCTCCTTTGTGATTATTTGATTCTGCTTTCCTTGCTCCACGATTCCTATACATAAGAGGATCAGAAGGGTCTATTTCAAGACCTTTTGTATAGTCTTCTATTGCTCCTTGATTATCACCAAGTTCACTTTTTACAACTGCTCTACTGTTATAAGCATATTTATTTTGAGGATCTAGTTCTATCGCTCTATTTAAATTATTAATTGCTTCCTCATAATTACCAGACTTAGAATTTCTAACACCTTTCATCCAGAAAGACATTGAGAGTGTAACATTTTCTTCTCCCTTTATTTTTGAAGTAGATTTTTTACTAGTGCAGTTTTCTTTTGACATCTCAATAGCAACTTGATCCCCGGCGTCTGCTGCTATGTTTAAATCTTTACATGCACCTTGTGTATCACCATATATGTTTTTAATAATCCCTCTAAATCTATACATCGCATAGTTACTATCATCCAGTTCAATTCCTTTATTCATGTCATTTAGCGCCAATTTATAATTTTCTAAGAGGAAATTTGCTATACCCCTTTGTGCATAATATTCAACTCTATTTGGAGTTATTGATATTGCCTTATTAAAATCAGAAACAGCACTTTTTCTGGTTTTTACTACACGAGATTGATCATTTATAGCGATGATATTTATCTGATCAATACTATATAGTTTTGCTTCTCCTCGGGAAAAATAATAATCAGCAACATTAGGATTAATTCTTATTGCGATTGTGAAATCTAATATTGCTCCTTCAAAATTTTTCAATTCTCTATTTATGATTCCTCTAAGTGCATGTGAAATGTCATTATTTTTATTTATCTTGATTGCTTTATCTAAGTCTAGAATTGCTTTTTGGAGTTTGTTCTTTTCATACTTTTTAGCAGCACGTTTGATATATATATTTTCAGTATCTGCATTTGCTTTAGGTATTGAAAGTACCATTCCTGCAGTCGATGAAATCAAATTCCTCATCAGCAGGGGTTGTCCTATCGGCAAAAGGGAAAGTGCTGTAGTAATTGCAGTAATGCGAAGGGACTTCAAAATATGTCTTTTGAGAGTTAATTTATTTTAATTAATTCGTAATCAAATTTTTTTTCTGGTTCAAAAAATTTATTATTTTGGTATTAGGGTTTTCGGTATATTTTTGATTTTTATCAGGACAAATCAGGACATTACTGGACAATTGGAGAAGTCCCCATGAACACCCTCTCCGGATTATTTTTAGAGTCCGACAGTGTCTGAAGTGTTCTGATAGTTTCTCAATCTATGCAAAAAAAAGTGGAATTTATCATGAGAGTAAAAATAATCTAATACTTAGATTTGTAAATGATTATTCCAAGTTTTTAAAATCAGATGGTTTGGCAATGTTAGGTATAAATAATTATTTTATTAGTGATTCACAAATGAATCTTATTTTCAAAAATAGTATTATGAATGAGGATTTATTTGGTAGATATTATTCTGAAGAAAATTGTATGCCTAAGGGTGGGTATTCACAAGTGTATATTTCTAAATAGTTCTTTTTTTAGCAGAATTAAATGATGTTTTAAATTCTTTTTCTTTGTTAATTTATCTTCAATTAATAATTCAATTTTCAAGATTTAAGTTGTTGTGATACTTGATTTCATAACTGATTTTGAAATATTTTTCAAATCTTTCCTTTAGAAGAAAATAAGACGCGATGTAGATTATTACAATATCCACTATATTTCTCTACTGGAGTTGATTTTAAATTTAAAGATCAAATCTAAATTTATCTTATTTTAAAAGATTGTTAGAATGATATTACCAAAAGCTTTTCTATTGGGTTTAATATAATTTTCTTTTGGTATTAAATTCAATTACAATTTACAAAATAATGATATGACAGACTGTTTAGGATGAAGTTTACAGTTCCAATACTTTTAATGACTTGGCGAAGGCCTTTAGAAACTTCAAAAGTCATTAGAGTTTTAAGTTTGATTAAGCCAGAAAATCTTTTTATTTCTAGTGATGGCCCTATAGCTGGTAATCCAATAGAGATTCAAAAAGTTGAGGAAACTAGAGCAATAATAGAAAGAGATATTAATTGGAAGTGTAATATCCAGTGGTTGCGACAAGAGGTCAATTTGGGCTGCAAGCTAGGATGTACAACTGCAATTAATTGGTTTTTTGAAAATGTAGAGGAGGGAATAATTCTTGAAGATGACACCATACCTCATCCTGATTTTTTTCGTTATTGCCAAGAGTTATTACAGAAATATAGAACAGATGATCGAGTTTGGTGTATTAGCGGAAGTAATTTTCAGAATGGAAACTGGAGAGGAGATGGAAGTTATTATTTTGGGAGATTTCCCTTGCTTTGGGGTTGGGCAGGGTGGAGAAATATTTGGGAAAAGTATGATTTTGAACTAAAAGAATGGCCTGTTTTAAAAGATTCTGGAATGCTCGATTTTATTTTTAATGATCCTCTTGAAAAAGAATATTGGAGTGATATATGGGAAAAGTTATTTTCTAAAGGTGAACCTGATACATGGTGCTATCAATGGTGTATGAAATGTGTAATTAATAATGCGCTTATTGCTACTCCAAATAAAAATTTGATAAGTAATATAGGATTTGGACCTGATGCAGCACATACAAAATGGAAGGAAGAACCCATGCTAATAAATGAAGGTATAGGAGATATTATTCATCCTTCTTTTATGATTAGACATGTTGTTGCTGATCAATATCAATTTGATTACAAGTTTGGAGGATCGGCCATACGCGCTAAACGCAATATTCCAGCCAGAATTAAGAATAAAATTAAAAGATTATTGCAACTAAATAGTTTTAATTAATAAGAATTATTTCGCCAAAATATTTTTATTAAATTCATGTGAACATTCAAATCAATTTACATTCCTAGATGCAAATTTAATAAGAGATATTTTTTTTACAATTCAATCATTTATTGGTCAACACCATTTCTTTAAATGACCCTCGAATTTCACTCCTTCTATAAAAGTATCTTGATTATAAACTTACTTTAATTCATGAATATGATGATAGATTAAATCATCAATATAAAATTCAGATATTAATTATTGATGTTTTTCTAACTATTTCTATCAAAAATAAATTTTTAATAACAATTTTACTTAAGGAAAGAAATGTTACCTCTCTGTAATTATTAGAAAGTGGAGTTAATATTTTTAAATTGATAGATATAGTTTTTGGGGAGTATTATTAAAGAGTTAGTTTGGCTAATCGAAGATTTTTTCTAAATGAGGTTATTTTTTTTTATATTTGTATTTAGTCAATTGTTAAACTCTCTAAATGTTTTTGCGGAGAAAGTTAAAAAAGACTTGCGTGAATTCAATACAATTAAATGGGAGAGAGTTCAACAGAAAAATTCAAATAATCTAAAAAAGATTATCTGGAAATCTTATAAGAATGATGAAAGTTATTTTCAAAATGAAATTGACATAAGACCTGAGATAAACAAACTTAATGATTATAGAAATAAAAATAAAAATAAGGATACAGACATATATCAATTAACTCACAATAAAATAAATAGGTTACTTGATTATGGCGGTATCACTGTAAGCAATGCTTTAATACCTCAGGCAGGGACTTCACAAATAAATTTAGACTATGATTCTAAAGGAAATTTGTTTGGTTTTTATGGTTATTCTTTCTCAGATTTATTTCAATTAGAACTTAGTACTGGATCTTTTAATGATGTGAATTTAGTAGATAATAAATATTCAAGTTTTCAAAGAGCATATTTAAGTAAGAACAATTTGAACTATAAAATAGGAGGTAAATTGTTAATTACTAATCCTAAAAATAATGACCTTTTTTGGATGGCAATTAGAACATCCTTAGGTAGTAATGATCAAATTAATCAAGGTTATCTAATCACCGAATTGATAAATACTTTTAGATTTAATAATAAATTTGTTTTTAATCTTAGTCCTAAATACTTTTATAGTGAGACAAAAAGTTTTGGGGGGGTCGGAGTTTCAAGTTATATAAATTTATTAGATAATCTACAGCTTATCCCTGAAATGAATATTTCACTTAATAGTGATTCAGATTTCGCCTCTTCATTAGGATTAAGATATTCTTTTCAACCTGGTAAATCAATTGATTTATATTATTCTAATTCGGCAGGCGTTCAAGATATTGGACAACTTCTTGAAGATAAAAAATATCGATTTGGTATTAGGTTAAATTTTTTATATTAAAAAATTAAATAATCTAGTTTTACCAAAAAGGGTCTGTAGTAAGTGAAACTTTTAATTCGCCTTTTTCCCCATTTTTAATATTATTTATACAAGCTCTTACCGTTTCTCCATTAACATCTATTTCACATGCTCCACAACTTCCTGTTAGGCATCCAGTTGGAATATCTATACCTACTTTTTTAGCAATTGAAAACCAATCATCTCCTTCGTAGGCACATATCTCAATATTATTTTGCCAGATAATTTTAATTTTTGATTTCATCAATTTAATAGTGATGAAATATTAATGTGTTTATTAAATTCATTTGAAAGATTATTAATAATAGATTCTCTTTTCATTTTATAAGATCTTGTTTTTTTGTCTGACAATGGTAAATTTTTACTTTTTCTAATTAAATTTATGTAGCTATCTCTCCATTCATCATTTTCGAAGATTCCATGAATATATGTTCCTGCAATAGTGCCTCCTTCACCATTATCTTTAAACCACCCAAGATCTAAATCTTTAAAAATAGGTTTTACACATAAGGTGTTTTGACTAATATCTAATTTAGTTAAACCATTATGAATTTCAAACCCTTTGATTTTTGTTGAATTTGGCCAAATTGATTCACAGTTAATTTGTCTTGTTACCTTTTTTTCAAGAAAAGTTGTTTTTAAGGGTAGTAATCCAATCCCCTCAATAGATTGATCTAAATTAGCATTTGAACCTTCTTTGAAAAAAGGGTCTTCAAGATTTGTTCCTAACATTTGTAGACCTCCACAAATGCCAAAAATATTGCCATGATTATTTGAATAATCTTTTATATCTTTTAATAAACCAGACTTTTTAAGAAAGAGTTGATCTTTAATGGTTTGTTTGCTACCAGGAATAATTAGAAAATCAAATTGACTTAATTTTTGGGATTTCATTATCCACTCTATCAATATAGATTCTTCATTCTCTAAGGGATCAAAATCTGAAAAGTTACTTATAGATGGCAATTTTATAATTCCTACCTTTATTTCTGGCTTGGTTGTATACGATTTTCTTTCTAATAAATCTAAAGAATCTTCCGGAGGGAATTTATCATCTAACCAAGGAATTATGCCTAAAATAGGAATTTGAGTTTTATTTTCTATCCATTTTTTCCCTTCTTCAAATAATGAAAGATCCCCCCTAAACCTATTTATTAAGATACCTTTAATAAGTTTTTTTTCTTCAGGTTTAAGTAATTCTAGAGTACCTATTATTTGAGCAAATACACCTCCTCTTTCAATATCAGTAACCAAAATACAATTCGCTTCTAAATACTTTGCAATTCTTAAATTGGTAAGGTCCCTATGAATCAAGTTCATCTCAACTGGACTCCCGGCTCCTTCGATAATTAAACGACAATTTGGGCTTTGTGAATAAATACAATTTAAACTTTTTTTAATAACTTCCCATCCTGGAATAAACCAATCTTGGTAATAATCTTTGGCTGTTGTAATACCTACACTTTTCCCTAAATGAATGACTTCACTTTTTGAATTCCCCTGTGGCTTTAACAGAATTGGATTCATCTCTGAAGAAGGGACAATCCCGCAAGCAAATGCTTGCAAGGCTTGCGAATATGCCATCTCTCCACCATTCCAATCAACCCATGCATTATTACTCATATTTTGTCCCTTAAAAGGGATTGGGTTTTCGCCAAGATTTTTAAGTAATCTGCAAATTGCTGTAACTGTTAATGATTTTCCTGCACCACTAGATGTTCCCAAAACCATAATTGGTTTATTTTTAGGATTATAATTTTCTTTGAATTCCATTAGTTATTGATATTAAATTTTTAATTTAATAATCTGCAAGTTAAACTATAATTTATTTAAAAATTTAGTGTTAATTCTAGCCTCTGCTTCTCAATCTAGAAAGAAATTACTAGAAAATTCCCAAATAGAATTTTTTCAAATACCAAGTAATTTTGATGAAGAATCTGTAAAAGAGAGAGATATAACTAATAGAGCTCTCGAATTGTCATATCAAAAGGCTAAAAGTATAACGCATAACATCAAAGAAATAACTCTCCCAAAAGAGTTTAATTGCCGTTCTTTGGAAATCCTTGGATGTGATTCAATATTTGAATTTAATGGAATTGCTTTTGGAAAACCATCAAACAAAGAAGAAGCCTTCTCAAGATGGAAAAAGATGTCAGGAGAATTTGGTTTTTTACATACGGGGCATACGCTTCTATTAGGAAATTTGGATGAATCTGAAAAAGTAATTAGAGTTTCTAAGCAAATTAAAAAGACAATAAGTTCTAAAGTATATTTTTCCAAATTACAAGATGAAGAAATAAAAAATTATGTAGATTCTCTTGAACCTTTATACTGTGCTGGGGGGTTTGCATTAGAGGGTAGAGGAGGTAAATATGTCGAAAAGATAGAGGGTTGTTTTAGTAATGTGATGGGTTTAAGTTTGCCATGGCTTAGAAAAAGTTTAATTAATGAAGGAATTTAACATAAAAAAAAGCCCTACCGAAGTAGGACTTTAAAAGCTTGATTTAGAATTAATCTAAATCTGACATTTCTAGAGCTGGCTCACTCTTTCTGTCGATTCCTTTTTCGAAACCAGCAGCGGCAGCTCTAGCACGACCTGCATGCCAAAGGTGACCAATGAATGTAAACCATCCTAGGAAGAATTGTGCTGCAGCTAACCATTGTCTCAAATTTACAAAGTTAACAGCATTAGGCTCAGTAATAATTCCACCAACAGAGTTGATAGAAGCATTAGGAGCATGAGTCATATATTCAGCAGCTCTTCTTACTTGCCATGGCTGAATATCATTTTGGATTTTTTCAAGACTCAATCCGTTAGGTCCTCTAAGTGGTTCTAACCATGGTCCTCTAAAGTCCCAAAATCTCATTGTTTCTCCACCAAATATAATTTCACCTGTAGGAGATCTCATGAGATACTTACCAAGACCTGTTGGCCCCATTGTTGAACCTACGTTAGCTCCAATTCTTTGGTCTCTCACAAGGAAAGTAAAGCTTTGAGCCTGTGAAGCTTCAGCATTTGTTGGACCATAAAACTCTGAAGGGTAAGCAGTATTGTTAAACCAGATGAAAGTTGAAGCAATAAAACTTGCTACACAAATTCCACCGAGAGCATAACTTAAAAGTCCTTCTCCATTCCAGATGAAAGCTCTTCTTGCCCATCCAAATGGTTTAGTGAAGATATGGAATATTCCTCCAATTATTGCAGTTATACCCACATAGACGTGTCCACCAACAATATCTTCAATGGAGTTAACACCGATAATTGAACCGGCTCCTCCCCATGGAGATCTAAATAAATAGCCAAGAATAACTCTTGGATCTAATGTTGGATTAACAAGTCTGACTTCACCACCACCAGGTGCCCAGGTGTCATATGCACCGCCAATAAAACACCAGTTAACTGACCATGCTAAAGCACCAACACCAAGAACAATCAAATGATATCCAAGAATGTTTGTCATTTGATTCTTATCTCTCCAGTCAGTAGAGAAGAATGGGAAATCTTCTTCGAGTTTTTCTGGACCTGCTAATGAATGGTAAATACCACCAAAACCAAGAACAGCAGAAGCTATCAAATGAACCACACCTGCTTGGAAGAAAGGCATGATATCAGTAACTTCACCACCTGGGCCTATACCGTAACCAAACATAGCAACGTGTGGCATACAGATTAAACCTTGCTCCCACATTGGTTTATCAAATGTAAAATGATTAACCTCAAAGAGCATCATTGCTCCCGCCCAAAAGACTATAAGTCCAGAGTGAGCAATGTGAGCTCCTAATAAACGTCCAGATAAATTGATTAGTCTAGCGTTGCCTACATACCAGGCATAACCAGTTTCCTCAATACTTTGGTTTGGAGCTCTTAATAAATTATTAAAGGGCGTTTCCACGTGGAAGAACCTCCTCAGGGAATACAAAGTTTTCGTGTGGTTGATCCACAGAAGACATCCATGCTCGCATACCTTCGTTCAAAAGTATATTTTTTGTATAGAAAGTTTCAAATTCTGGATCTTCTGCTGCACGTATCTCTTGGCTTACGAAATCATAAGCTCTTAAGTTTAGTGCTAAGCCGACAATACCAATTGAAGATGTCCACATACCCATGACAGGTACAAATAACATCAAGAAGTGTAAGAAACGCTTGTTTGAGAAAGCAATACCGAAGATTTGACTCCAGAATCTATTCGCTGTAATCATTGAATAAGTTTCTTCTTCTTGTGTAGGGTCAAAAGCTCTAAATGTTGAACTTTGAACCTTACCATCTGTGTAAATACTTGTATCTTCGTACAAAGTATTTTGAACTGTAGCTCCATGGATAGCGCAAAGAAGAGCACCACCAAGTATTCCAGCTACACCCATCATATGGAATGGATTTAAAGTAATATTATGAAAACCTTGGATGAACAGGATATAACGGAAAATCGCTGCGACTCCAAATGAAGGAGCGAAAAACCAACTATGCTGTCCTAAAGGATAAATAAGGAAAATACTTGTGAAAACTGCAATTACTGCTGAGAAAGCTAAAGCATTGTATGGTCTAATTCCAACAAGGCCAGCAATTTCAAACTGACGAAGCATAAAACCAATAAGGCCAAATACTCCATGTAATGCAACGAAGTTCCAAAGACCACCAAGTTGTAGCCATCTTACGAAACTTCCCTGGGCTTCAGGGCCCCATAAAAATAGAAGACTGTGTCCCATGGCATCTCCAGGGGTACTTACAGCTGCTGTTAAAAAGTTACAACCTTCGAGGTAGGAGCTTGCTACTCCATGTGTATACCAAGAGGTCACAAAAGTTGTTCCGACAAACCATCCACCTATTGCAAGATATGCACAAGGTAGAAGGAGAAGTCCAGACCAACCAATAAATACAAACCGGTCGCGCTTTAACCAATCATCAAGGACATCAAACCATCCTCTCTGTGGGGCGCTTCCAACGGCGATCGTCATGAGAAATCGTTTTTAGCTTCGGGATACGCAGTGACTGTAACAAAGATTGAGAGTAAAGTGGGGAAATATATGTATATATGAAATGCCTTGTAAAGCTTTCCTGACTTTTTGGTTAAAAAATAGGTAATAATACTCTACATAATTTGTTAAATTGGTTTGAATAGGCCTTTAAAATAAAAATATTATGGAATCTAATCTATCCTCCTTTGATAAAATTGAACAAAAGATCAATGGATCAAGAAAAATATCAAACTATCTCATTGGAGGAATGCTAACTATTGGTGGTTTAGGATTTATATTAGCTGCCATATCAAGTTATACAGGAAAAGATTTACTCCCTCTAGGGAATCCTTCATCCTTACTTTTTATTCCTCAAGGAATAATAATGGGAGCTTATGGTGTAATAGCCAATTTATTAAATATTTATCTGTGGTATTTGGTATTCATCAATTTCGGTTCAGGTTACAATTATTTTGATAAAAATTCCAAATCAGTAGAAATTATACGAAAAGGGCTATTCAAAGACGTTGAAGTAAAATTAAGTTTCGATGAAATTAAATCTGTAAAATTGGATATAAGTGAGGGATTTAACCCAAGAAGGAGAATAGCGTTAGTCCTTAAAGGTAGAAAAAAAGCACTTCCTCTTAGTGGGGCAGGTGAACTCAAACCATTACTTCAAGTTGAAGAGGAAGGTGCAAAACTAGCTAAATTTCTTAATGTAAATTTGGAGGGTCTAAAATAAAGAGATTTTATTTTTCAAAAACATTTTTACTTTTTGAAGTATTTTTGTTTTTGATTACAGGTTGTAGTTACAAAAATGTTATAGATTCAAATTATTATTGTGAAAAGCTTAATCTTAATTGTTTAAAAAAGAATAGAGAAGTATCTTTCAAGACCTCAAAAGGTGATTTTGACGTAGAACTATATGGTGAGAATAATCCAGTAACAACTAATAATTTCATCAAAAATATTAAAAAAAATATTTATAAAAATAAAAGGTTTTATAAAATTATTAATTTTCCTCAAGTCCAAATCATTTATTCAGGTATTTACTCAGTAAATAATTATCACAAAAAAGAAAATCAAAATCTAAATAAATTTAGAAGAAGTATCCCTCTGGAAATAAAGTTTAAAAAAGAAATAGAACCAAAATATAGATACCAAATCATAGATACCTCTGAGACTTTTAAGCTAGCAAATAATTTTGAAAAGGGCTCACTAGCAATGGTAAAAAGTGGAAGTAGGGATTCATCCTCTACTGAGTTTTTTTTTGTAACTAATAAATTTCCAGAGTTAGATGGAAGGTATTCAATATTTGGAAAGGTTGTTAAAGGAATTGAAATTTTAGAAAAATTAGAGAAAGAAGATTTAATCTATGAAATCATAATTTCTAATTAAATTTCTAAAGAATATTTGTTTATTTTTAACATTTCGGTATTTACTCCCGAGGATCGCTTTAGAGCAACTTTTCCTGTTCTTGCGATCTCAAGAATTCCATATGGTTCAAGAAGCTTTTCCAAAGCAACTAATTTTCCAGGATCTCCTACTACTTCGAGAGTTAATGCAATGTCAGAGACATCTACAACTTTTGCTCTAAAAATTTGAACGATATCTAAAATATTACTTCTTGTATCTTCTTTAGAAGAGACTTTAAGAAGCATTAATTCTCTCTCAACAGCAGCAAGATTAGTGAAGTCAACAACTCCAAGAACGTTAAATAATTTATTAAGTTGTTTTGTCATTTGTTGAAGAGTTTCATGATCTCCTTCAACCACCATTGTTAATCTGGAGATTCCTTTAGATTCTGCGGGTCCTACAGCAAGACTATCAATATTAAAACCTCTTCTGGCAAAAAGTCCTGAGATTCTACTCAACGCGCCTGATTCGTCTTCAACAAGTACTGATAAAGTGTGTTTCATATTTTTAAAAGGTTTTTAAGTCTCTAATCCATTCATCAGAAATTTTATTAAATAATGAAGGATCTTCATCATGTACACAATGGCCTGAATTAGGTATTATTTTCAATTCTACCCATCTGTAGAAATTTGCAATCTTTTTACCAACAAATAAAGGAATAAAATTATCTTTTTCGCCCCATAACAATAAAAAAGGGACTTTTTTTGAATTACTAAGCTGTTCTAAAAGATAAGAAGCTTTTAACTTTTCTCCCCTTGTTGTCATGCCAATACACATAGCTCTTAATGATCTTGCCGCAGTCTTTCTTAAAACTGGCTTTCTTACAATATCAATTAATTCTTTATCTACATTATCTCTTTTGAAATATGCGGAATTAAGTCCCAATTTTATGATTCCTAATTTATTAATTAAAAATAGAATTATTTCTAAGGGGGAAATTTTAAAAAAAATATATATGATTTTTTTTTTGAAACTTTCTAGATTAGAGTTGAGATTTGAATTCTTTTTTTTTAATACGACTTGATCTGGCAGAGGTGATGCAATAACTGATAATATTTCTTTTTTAAAGTAAACTGCACATGTTAATGCTACTAAGGAACCTAAAGAATTTCCTATTAAAATTATTTTTTTTGAAGTCTTAGGTCTTATAAGTTGTTGAATAAAATCATTGACCTGATTACACCAAACTCCATTATCTAATTTACCAATCTCTCTTATTCCTGGTTGAGCTGAATTGCCAAAACCAATTAAATCTAAAGAGTAAACACAATATCCTCTTTGGGCAAAATAGTTAGAGTTCTTTCTCCAATGTTTACTACTTGCTCCGAACCCGTGAAGCAAGATCATAGGATGTTTATTCTCTTTTCCTTTTAAACTCCAAAAGATTTTGAATCCCTTCCAATTCCAGTAATTAGAATCGTCTTTATCTTCTGATTTGTAATTCGAGTTCATGTGAATTATTTTTAACTCCCTATTTAAAATTTAAAGATATTTGCATTACTTGTTTTTTTAACAAAAAAATGCACTTTAACGTTAAATTATAATAATTGATTACGATTCCTATGGCTAAAGAAATTTTTAGTATCGCAGCTGTTTTTTGGATATTGATACCAATAGGTTTGATTGGTGGAGCATTGTTATTAAAATTCCAAGGAGATTGATTCTCACGAATACTATATAAAGTGAGTTAATCTCGAAAAGTTAAGTACGTCCTTAGGTATGAAGATTCTCTTAATAGGTGCAACCGGAACTCTTGGAAGACAGATAGCAAAAAATGCTATTGAAAAAGGTCATGAAGTAAGATGTTTTGTTAGAAATCCAAGAAAAGCATCATTCCTACAAGAATGGGGTTGTGAACTAACAAAGGGAAATTTATTAATACCTGGGGATATAGATTATGCTTTACAAGATATTGAAGTTGTTATTGACAGTGCTACTGGTAGACCTGAAGATTCAAAAAGTGTATATGAAACCGATTGGGATGGAAAACTTAACCTTTTTAATGCTTGTGAATCTAAAAAAATAAAAAGGGTTATTTTTCTGTCTATTTTACTAACGGAAAAGTTTAGAAACGTACCATTGATGGATATTAAATACTGTACTGAAAAACTTTTAGAAAAATCTAATTTTGATTATACAATTTTTAAGTGCGCTGCTTTTATGCAAGGAGTAATTAGTCAATTTGCTATTCCTGTATTAGATAGTCAAGCTGTTTGGATGAGCGGTACTCCAACTAAAATCGCTTACATGAATACTCAAGATATGGCAAAAATTATTGTTTCCTCAATAAATAATCCAAAATCTTACAAGCTTTCACTACCTTTAGTTGGACCAAAAGCTTGGGATTCTAATGAAGTTATTTCTATATGTGAAAAATATAGTAACAAGAAAGCAAAGATTTTTAGAGTCTCACCTTTTTTGATAAAAGTCACTCAGAGTTTAGTCTCTTTTTTCCAAGATGCATTAAATGTCTCTGAGAGGTTATCCTTTGCTGAAGTTACTAGTAGTGGTATCGCTTTAGATTCTGATATGAGCGATACCTATGACTTGTTTGATCTTAAGGAAGAGAATATGACTTCTCTGGAAAACTATATAAAAGAATATTACCAGCAGATTTTAAAAAGACTAAAAGAGATGGAAGCTGATCTAAATATTGAAGAAAAAAAGAGACTCCCATTTTAATATTGCAGAAAAATCTATTTATAGTATATTTGTACTATCTATTTAAATTTTTAATGTCTATCTCTAAATCAAAAAATCTGGAACGTAAGTTGAATAACATTTCTAAAGAGGCTACTGATCAACTAAATAATGTTTGTGGAACTACTCTTTGGGAGAGTTTAGGATTTATGATCTTTGACCAACTTAAGGATCCTGAAAAAATTGCAAAGGCTAATTTTTATTATGGTCAGCTACAAATAATTAATGAAATTAAATTTTTTATATAAATCCTAACTTTTGAAGTTTTCTATTCACATGATTGATTTTATCTTAAGGTAAATTTAGTTTATTCTTTTCTGATAATATGAATTCAGAAAACATATTATTTAATGATTGAAACATCTGGTGTAATTGAAAAAGAACAGGGGAACGGTTTTTACTTGGTTACTTTAGAGCAACCGGAAGGCCATCAATGTTTATGTAGAGCAGCCGGTAAATTAACTAAATTTAGAATTAAGTTGTTAGCTGGAGACAAAGTACTAGTAGAAATAAGCCCTTATGATTTAACGAGAGGGAGGATTACTTATCGTGAGAGAAATGTAGGGGGAGGACCCAAATCTGGTAACCAGAAAAATAATGTAAGAAATAAATAAATAAATAAATTAGTAAATATTTATTTAGATAATATTTTGTATTGCTTCTTTAAATTCACTACGTTGTTTCACTCCTTGCCACTGTTTTTTTAGCAATTTGTCTTTAAATAATTGCACTGTAGGAGTGCCATTTATTCCTGCTTGTTTTGCGATTTCTTGATCTTTATCAATATCAATTTCTATGCCTTGTACGGCCCCATCTAGTTCATTGATCACTCTTTTAAGTTGTGGTTTTAAAACATGACATGGGCCGCAGCTTGGGGAACTAAAAATTACTAAGATAGGTTTTTTACTCTCGTGATAAAGTTTCCTCAATGCATAGCTGCCTTTTTGCCATTCAGAATTTGAATCGAAAGTATCTTCATTAACTTCTTCTTCATTAAAATCTGATGAATTAAGTTTTTTTTCTGGTTCGGGAGTTTCTCTGACTATAGTTTTTGCTAAGTTTTTCTCGGCCAACCATCTCTCAGTAGCTAATGCTGCCATGCATCCAGTTCCTGCAGCGGTAACTCCTTGTCTCCACTCAGAATCAACAACATCACCTGCTGCAAATATGCCTTCAATTGATGTTTCTGGCCTTCCTGATTTGCAAGCGATATAGCCTTTATTATCTAAATCAATTTTATTGCCTAAGAACTTCGTATTAGGTGTGTGTCCTATTGCGTAAAAAAGACCTTTTATATTGATTTCCCCTTTACCTTTTTGAGAGTGAATAGTTTCTATTCTCTCAAGCCATTCAGAACCATCCGCTTTATCAACTTTTGTGTTCCAATGGATTTCTATCTTTGGATTAGCTTTTACTCTATCAACCATTGCTGCGCTAGCCCTTAATTTTTCTGATCGAACAATCAAATGCACTTTGCTTCCATACTTTGTGAGATATGCTGCTTCTTCACATGCAGAGTCGCCCCCTCCAATAACAGCTAATTCTTCATCTCTGAATTGTGGGGTGGCTCCATCACATATCGCACAAGCACTTATTCCTTTACTCCAGAATTTATCTTCATTTATCACTCCTAATCTATTTGCACTTGCTCCAGTTGCAATAATAATTGAGTTAGATTTTATGGTTCCTTCTAAAGTTTTTAATTCAAAGGGATGTGAATCAGTATTAATTGAGACTACATCACTTTCGTATAAATTAGTGCCCCATCTTTCTGCTTGAGCCTTCATTAGATCCATTAATTCAGGACCTAGTACTCCATCTGGGAAACCTGGATAGTTTTCGACAAATGTTGTAGTCATTAATTGCCCACCAGGAATTCCACCAGAATTAAATCCTGTTACAAGTAATGGTTGAAGATTTGCTCGTGCGGCATATATTGCAGCAGTGTAACCTGCAGGTCCAGAGCCTATAATTACAACATTTTCTACGTTTGAAATCTTCTCTTTATTTTCCATTTATTTTCTAATTTCACTACTTATAATAATAAACAAACCCAAATAATGTAGGGCGGATTTCACTCGATAGATTTATTACTCAATCGTTGACTTTTGGTCTAATAAATCTTTTAATTCCTTAGGGAAGTTTAAAACAGAATCTTTTAAATTTTCGTTCTTTTCTCCAATATGTAATATCCACTCTCTAAATTCTTCTGCGATTGCGTAACTGTCTTCATACTTTTCTAAAGTGTCCATTGCAGAAATTCTGTTGGTAGCCCAACAGGTCGCTATGTCTATCCTTTTTCTGATGAAGTTGTCCATTTAAACTTTTAAGTTGTATATAGATAAACACATCAGAGAACGTATGTATTGTCTAAAAAGTTACAACTTTGTACTTCC
Organism: Prochlorococcus sp. AG-442-M23; assembly: GCA_003209655.1. Taxonomy (GTDB): domain Bacteria; phylum Cyanobacteriota; class Cyanobacteriia; order PCC-6307; family Cyanobiaceae; genus Prochlorococcus_A. Next base: position 82,589 of record QCPW01000005.1, read on the forward strand.
AAACAATAATTTAATCTTTAATTTATATTTGAGCCAATTTTTGGATAAATTATAAAGAAAATATAAAGAAATAGAGTTAGACCGCCTCGCTGTGATTTGCAAGTAGCCTTTCAACTTCCTCAAAACCCTCTTTGGCTGAATTTATTGCAAGTTCCTCGCTAACTTTTTCTTCTGATATTAATTTTGTGGATATTTTCTTTAAAAGAGTTTCTTTCTTTTCTCTTAGTGAACTAACAATTTCTTCTTCAATGATGGATTTTATTGCTTTAGAAATTATTTTTTTGTCATTTGCTTCCTCGAATGTGCCCTGAACTAATTCTTGAATAAATAATCGATGAACCTCACTACTCCTTAGAAAACTTTCTGTGGCATTAATAATTCCTTCAACAAGAGCTTCATCAGGTTCAGAATCATTTTCTGCCAGCTTAAATTCCCAATCTAAATGTCTTCTTTGCCAACCTGCCGAGTGGAGACTGGGCATGACTGTCTGTGAATAAGTATCAACAGACATTTCATAAATTCTCTCTGCTAATTTCTCGCACCAGTCTTTGCCATGCTTTTCTAGATTTTTCTGCATAGCTTGCCTTGGAACAGCATGACCACCATGATGACTGTGGCACACTCCATCCGGACATTCGATTGCTTTTAAACTCATTGGATTATTTAGTACTTATATATTCTAGATAGCTATTTTTTATAGAAAAGAAAATATATTTTTAACAAAAATCCAAGACTTTTGACTTTCTTCAATTTATATTTAGTATGTTAAAAAAATAAATAAATTGACAAAGATACTTATTCCTTCCGAAACAAGCTCTGGTGAAAGGAGAGTTTCAGCTACGCCAGAAGCGGTAAAGAAATTAAAAAACCTTGGATGTGATGTTTATATTGAAAGTTCAGCAGGAAAATTATCAGGATTTAGTGACTTATCATATGAAGAATCGGGCGGAACAATAATAAACAACGTAGATCAAAAAATTTGGAGTGAAGCTGATTTAATATTTTGTGTTCAAACTCCATCAGAGGATAATTTAACTAAATTAAAGAAAGGCGCTGTGCTACTTGGTCTTCTTAACCCATATGGTAATAAGGAGCTTCTTAAGATTATAAATAGTAATAAGATTTCAGCTTTATCACTAGAGTTGCTTCCAAGAATTAGTAGAGCTCAATCTTCTGATGTTCTTTCTTCACAGGCCAATATCGCTGGATATAAAGCAGTTCTTTTGGCGGCAAGTGAATTAGATAGATATTTCCCAATGCTTATGACTGCAGCAGGCACAGTCCAACCTGCCAAAGTAGTGGTTCTTGGTGGAGGCGTTGCAGGATTGCAGGCAGTTGCTACAGCAAAAAGACTTGGTGCAATAGTATTTGTATCTGATATTAGACCTGCTGTTAAAGAACAAGTAGAGTCCCTCGGAGCAAGATTTATAGAACTTCCTGAAGTAGAGGAAAAACCAGGAGAAGCTGGAGGTTATGCAAAAGCTGTAACACCCGAATTCCTTTCAAAACAGAAGGCTACTTTAACTAAATATTTATCTGAAGCTGATGTTGCTATATGTACTGCGCAAGTTCTAGGTAAAAAGGCCCCTGTTTTAATTGACTCTCCCATGATTGAAAAAATGAGACCTGGCGCGGTAGTTATTGACTTAGCAGTTTCTCAGGGAGGAAACTGCGAGGGAACAAAATCAAATGAAACTATTATCAAAGATGGGGTAAAACTTATAGGAGCGGGCGAATTACCCTCATCAGTTCCTTATGATGCAAGTTCACTTTATGCTAAGAACTTAACATCTTTGATTACACCATTTATAAAAGATGGTCTAATTAAATTAGATAAAGAAGATGAACTCATTGCTGGATGTTTATTAAGTGATGAAGGAGTTGTTCTTCAAAATAAAGTTTTTGAAAATTGAGGTTTTAAAATTATGACTTTTATAAATCTTCTTTGGGTTCTTCTACTTGGTAGTTTATTAGGCCTCGAGTTAATTGGAAAAGTTCCTCCTACTCTTCACACACCCCTAATGAGTGGAGCAAATGCAATTTCAGGAATAACAATGCTGGCAGCATTAACTTGTATCGTAAAAGCAGAAGGTAACCTCCCACTTTTAATCATTGGTTCAGTTTCTCTTGGATTTGCTCTTTTCAACGTTGTAGGCGGTTTCTTTGTGACTGATCGAATGCTCGCAATGTTTAGTCGTAAACCATCAAATAAGAAGTAATTTTTAACATGACTCTACCTGAAATCATTCAATTCGTAATTGATCTTCTAGCTGTACTTTTGCTGGCTTTGGGAATAAAAGGATTGTCAAAAGTAAAATCAGCTAGGGATGCCAATAGATTAGCTGCATTTGCAATGTCCCTATCAGTAGTAGGATTACTTTCTTATTACTTGGGAACATCTGGAATCGCTATTCAGTCTTGGATTTGGATAATAATCGGATCAATCATAGGAAGTTTATTCGGAGCAATACTTGCAAAAAAAGTACCTATGACCTCTATGCCTGAAACAGTGGCATTGTTCAATGGTTGTGGAGGAATGTCATCACTTTTGGTGGCCTTGGGAGTAGCTATTTTCCCTATATCCAGTAGTTCACTTATTAATCAAGTTTCTATATCTGTTTCAATATTTGTTGGAGCCATAACTTTCACGGGTTCAATTGTAGCAATGGCAAAGTTACAGGGTTGGTTGTCAACTCCAGGATGGACGCAGAGCAAAGTTAGACATTTTGTAAATATTGTTTTTGCAGTTGCTTCCTTGATAGCCTTTTTTGATTTGATAAACGGTAATATCAGTTCTATTTGGCTTTTAGTTATAGTTTCTTCTTTATTAGGTATTGGAGTTACTTTGCCAATTGGTGGAGCTGATATGCCAGTTGTTATTTCTTTATTAAATAGTTATTCAGGGATTGCAGCAGCAGCGGCAGGTTTCGTTGTAAATAGTCAGCTTTTGATAATAGCAGGAGCAATGGTTGGAGCGGCAGGTCTAATACTTACTCAAGTAATGTGCAAGGGCATGAATAGATCATTGGTTTCAGTTCTTTTTGGAGGATCTTTATCTGCTCAAAGTACGGCCTCTTCTAGCTCAGGAGAATATACAAATATAACTTCTTGCAGTGTTGAAGAATGTGCATTGACTTTAGAGGCAGCCAACAAGGTAATTATTGTTCCTGGTTATGGTCTAGCGGTAGCTCAAGCTCAACATACTTTAAGAGAAGTAACAAAAAAACTAGAGCAAAATGGTATTGAAGTTGTTTACGCAATTCATCCTGTAGCAGGGAGGATGCCTGGACATATGAATGTACTTTTAGCAGAAGCAGATGTTCCTTACGAACAACTTAAAGAGATGGACATTGTAAATCCTGATTTTCCAGCAACGGATGTTGTTTTAGTTTTAGGAGCAAATGATGTTGTTAATCCTCAAGCTAAAAATGATAGCTCTTCTCCTTTATATGGCATGCCAGTTCTTGATGTGCAGGAAGCAAGAACAGTATTTGTAATTAAACGTGGTATGAGTGCAGGTTACTCCGGAATAAAAAATGATTTATTTGATTTGCCAAATACCTCAATGGTATTTGGTGATGCCAAAAAGGTACTTAATGATTTGATTGGAGAATTAAAGGATCTTGGAGTTGGGGAGAAATAAAAGTATATCTTCTAGGTTTTCAGATTATATAAAAAATAAGCCATTTCGAGAAGTTTTACCTTGGATAGGTGGCGACTTACAAACTTTGAGAGATACTTTTGTTATTGATTTTGGCAAATCAAAAAAAAATAAAAAAATATTCTTTCCGATTAATAAAATTCTTTCTAAAAAATTTGAATGTGATTATCTTCTAGGGTTTTTAGAATTACCTGAAAACTTAGACTCGCTTAGGGGTTTTGTAGTCGTTACACATGGTTTAGGGGGCTCAACTAAACGGTTTGGTTTAAGAAGAATCTCTTGGAAATTAGCAAATAATGGTTTTGGAGTTCTTAAATTAAATCTAAGAGGATCTGGATCTGCGAGATATTTAGCTAAAGGAAATTATTGTGCTAGATGCTCCAGTGATGTTATTTCAGCAATTAATTATTTTAAAAAATTCATTAATTTAGAGTTTAAAGATCTCATTAAGATGAATAATCTTCCAATTTACGGAGTTGGATTATCTTTAGGCGGAACAATTCTTTTAAATGCCTGCTTAGATTACGATGAAAACAAAGGAGAAAAACTTTTAGACGGCCTAGCCTGTGTGAGTAGCCCTTTAGATTTATCATCATGCAGTCTCTGTATTGAAAAATCTAGAAATTATATCTACCAAAAATGGTTACTTCACCGCTTAAAAAATCAGTTATGGGACGGATTTAATGATGAAGGCAAAATTCTTAATAATGAGAAATTAAGAAAAAAAATTAGAGCTTTGAAAAGTATAAGGGAATTTGATCAGAAATTTACAGCTCCAAGTTGGGGATTTAATTCTTTAGAAGATTATTATATTAAAGCTTCCCCAATATTTAGAGTCAAAAACTCAATAAAAAAATTACCTAAAATGCTTTTTATTCATGCCAAGGATGATCCTTGGGTTCCATATAAGGATACTTTGAATTTAAGAAAAGAACTTTTTGATAAATTTACTATTCTTATAACTGAAAAAGGAGGTCATAATGGTTTTCACTCGATTAATGGCTGTTGGTCAGACGAAGTCGTAAAGAACTGGCTTATAAGTATCTAGGACTATCTAAAAATGGTGTTTTTTTAAAAATCCATTTTTCTATTGGCTTGTCGTTAATAATATGTGAGGTAAAAATTTCTGAAATTTTTTCTGGAGAAACTTTCTCGTACCAAATACCATCAGGCCAAACAAGAAGAATTGGACCGTTCTTGCATATCCTTAGACAGTCAGCTTTTGATCTCAGTATATGAACGTTTTTTGTGGAGGGATCATTCTCGAATTTTTTTAAAGTCTTTTTCAGACATTCCCATGTTTTTTGACCTTCATTGCCTTTAAAGCATTTCTGTTTTGTGGGTGTTGCGCATAGTAGAAGGTGTTTTTTAATATTCACTTTTATCCAATACTTATGTATTTTTTACCCTTTTTAATTTCTTGATTGACAAAAAGTCTGGCCCAATTATCTACTTCAAGAATGTCCTCCAATTCGGGACTCAAATTCAAATTCTCCATATGTGATTCACAAGCTTTACTTATAAATGTTGGAATTTCTTGAAAAGAAATTTTTTCTTTAAGGAATTGTTCAACAGCCATTTCATTAGCAGCATTTAAGACTGCAGGCATAGTCCCAGAAGATTTTCCTGCGGCATAGGCAAGTCCCATGCATGGATATTTAAACTCGTCTGGCTCTTTAAAAGTTAATTTCCCAATTTCACTTAGGTTTAATCTTTTCCAATTTGTTTTAAATCTTTCAGGCCAACTCATCGCATATAAAATGGGTAGTTTCATATCTGGCCAACCTAATTGAGCTAATACTGAAGAATCTTCCATCTCAATCATTGAATGAATAATACTTTGAGGGTGGATAACTATTTCGATATTTTCGTAAGAGGTCCCAAATAAATAATGCGCTTCTATAACTTCTAATCCTTTATTCATAAGAGTTGCAGAATCTACAGTTATTTTTTTCCCCATATCCCAATTAGGATGTGAAGTTGCATCTTCCACTGTGACATGTTTTAAATCCTCAACGGCCCAATCTCTGAAAGCACCACCAGAAGCTGTTAAATGTATGGCTTTTAAACCTTTAGGTATCTCTCCTGTTGAAAAATCTGCATTTTCATAATTGGGTAATCCTTGTAAACATTGAAAGATAGCGGAGTGTTCTGAATCAGCAGGTAAAAGCCTACTATTATTTTTCTTTAATGCAGGAATAACAATTGGCCCTGCCGCAATTAAAGTTTCTTTGTTAGCAAGTGCAATATTTTTCCCCGCATTAATTGCTGACATTGTTGGAATTAAGCCTGCACATCCTACTATCCCTGTAACCACAGTATCTGCCTTATCCCATGCTGCAACTGCGTTAATCCCGTCCTTTCCACTCAAAACCAAGGGAGCACTATCCAAATCTAAGTTATTAATATTATCTTTTAGATCTTCTATAAGATTTTCATCCTCAATAGCAACTACTTCTGGTTTATGTGTTTTAACTTGTTCGGTTAATAAATTAATATTTCTTCCTGCCGAAAGAGCTACGGCTTTAAACTTATCAGGCCGCTCACTAGCTATTTCGAGAGTTTGAGTCCCAATTGAACCAGTAGAACCGAGCACAGTAATGTATTTCAATTTTCTCTGATATTTCTAATATCTTCCCATTTAAAGGTGTATTTAAAAAACAAAAATTTCAAATTGGTTTTTTTCTTAAAATTTAGACCCTTATCCACGTTGTTATTTCCTTTGATTGATCAATAAGTTCAATACCTTTTTCTTTTAACAAATTCCTAATTTCATCGGCCTTTGCATAATTCCTTTCCTTTTTTGCTTTCAATCTTTCATTAATAAATGATGATATTTCTTCTTCTGTTATTTCACTTTCTTTTACTAAAACCTCTTTTTTAAGACCAAGTACCTCTGTTAACTTTTCAAGAGTTTTAAAATTCTCAAGTAGAAAGAACTTTTCATTTAGGTCTATTTTGAAACCTTCGATCCTTTGGAATTGGTTTAAAAAGTTTTTTAATGGTTTTGCTAAATCGTAAATAATTGCAATAGCACCCGCTGTATTAAGGTCATTTCCCAGAGCTTCAGAAAATTTAAGCTTTTTTTGAGATAATTCAATACTTATTTTCTCTTTATATTCTTCTTCGATAGATTCATTTTTATCAATAGATCTAAAAGCACCTTTTGTAAGATCCATAAAGGAAAGGGCTATATTAATGTTTTTCCAAGCTTCTGAAGCACTACTTAAAGCTTCTTCAGTAAAATCAAGTGGTTTTCTATAATTCACAGTCATAACAAAATATCGCAAAGTCATAGGACTTATACCTGACTGAATTAGCTCTCTGATAGTTTTAAAATTTTTCAGGGATTTACTCATCTTTTGTCCATTTACATTGACCATCCCATTGTGTAACCAATAGTTCGCTAGCTTTTTGCCATTGGCTGCTTCCGATTGGGCGATTTCATTTTCATGATGTGGAAAAATCAAATCAGAACCACCTAAATGGATATCAATAGTATCTCCTAATTCATCTTTAACCATCGCCGAACATTCAATATGCCATCCTGGCCTACCTTTACCCCATGGCGAATCAAAAAATGGTTCATCATCTTTAGCTTTTTTCCATAGAGCAAAATCTTGCGGATTTAGTTTTTTACTATTTTCCTCATTAGCCATTCTTCCTTGTTGATTGATATTTTGTTCTTGTATATTTTGATTACTTAGCTTTCCATAATTTTTATTTTTAAAAACAGAGTAATAAACATCTCCATCCCTAGAGTAGGCATAACCTTTATCCTCAAGGATTGTAATGAAGGAGCAGATATTGCATATATGATTCGTTGCTCTTGGCATACTATCCGGACGCAGTATCCCTAAAGAATCCATATCTTTATGAAATTCAATAATATTCTTTTCAGATACTTCCTTCATTGAACTGCTTTTTTCTTTAGCTCTTTTTAAGATCTTGTCATCAATATCTGTAAAATTTTGAACATACTTTACTTTGAAATCACTATAAATTAAAAATCTTCTCAAGATATCCCAAGCTATATAACTTCTGGCATGACCAAGATGACATAAATCATAAACAGTTACTCCACAACAATAAATTTTTACTACATCATCAATAGGTTTAAAAACCTCAACTCTTTTGCTTAAAGTATTAAAAAGTTTGATCATCTTAAATTAAGTATTTCATGAGGTTTATTTTGTCTCCATCCAATTATCTCCAATACCAATATCAACTAAAAGAGGCACATTCAATTTTACACAATCTTCCATAGTCTTCTTCACTAATTTCGTCGTAATTTCCAGAGAATCTGGTTCAACTTCAAACAATAATTCATCATGTACTTGTAAAAGCATTTTTGCGGGGACATTCGTTTCTATGAATTTCTTATTAAGTTGAACCATTGCAATTTTAATAATGTCTGCACTTGAGCCCTGAATTGGTGCATTAGCTGCGGCTCTTAATGACTGTGCTTCCATGCCAGCTCTTCTTGCAGATTGCAGGTCAATTTCGTAAGGATCTTTCCCTATTAATCTTCCAAGTCCATTTTTGTCAAACTTAAATTCTCTTTTTCGACCAAAAATTGTTTTTACATAACCTTTTGATAAGGCAAGCCTTTCTTGAAGTTCTAGAAATTTGAAAATTTTTGAATATCTTTCTTTGTATTTTATTAGGAATTCTTTTGCCTCTGGAGTACTTACTCCTGTTGAACGGGCAAACTTTTTTATACCCATACCATAGATAACTCCAAAGTTTATTGTTTTCCCAACTCTCCTTTCGTCGGATGATATTTCTTCTTTCTCGAAAATTAATCTTGCAGTCAAAGAATGAATGTCATCATTTTTATGAAACGCATTAATTAGTATTTCTTCATCCGCTAAGTGAGCAAGTATTCTTAATTCGATCTGAGAATAATCAGCTGATAAAAGTTTCCAATTTTTTTCAGGCAAGAATGCTTTTCTGATTCTCCTACTAAATTCAGTCCTAACTGGGATATTTTGAAGATTGGGATTGCTACTACTTAGTCTCCCAGTCGCTGTAGCAGCTTGATTAAAGTTTGTATGAACTCTACCTGTCTTTTCGTTAATAAGATTTGGAAGAGCATCAATATAGGTGCTAAGCAATTTGCTAAGAGTTCTGTGTTTTATCAAATGTTGGATTATTTCATGTTCGTCAACTAATCTTTCAAGAACAACTGCATCTGTACTCCATCCTGTTTTTGTTTTCCGTGATTTTTTCTTATCCAAATTTAATTTTTCAAACAAGATCTCACCAAGTTGTTTTGGTGAAGATAGATTAAAAGTCTCCTCTGCTAATCCATAAACTTTACTTTCAATATTTTCTAAGGTGCTTTTTAGTTCTTTTGAGAGTTTATCTAAATAAGGGATGTCAATGGTTATTCCATTCATTTCCATTTGAGACAATACTGGCTCTAAGGGTAGCTCGATTTCTTCGAACAATTTGATTAATTCATTTTTTTCTGTTGAAAATCTTTCTTTTAAAATTTTGACAATCTTAAAAGTTAGAAATACATCATAACCGCAGTAAATACTAGCTTCATCAATATCAACAAATGAAAAGTCTTTATTTTTCCCAACTGTTTCCTTAAATGAAGGAGGCTTAAATCCAAATAATCTAAAACTAATTTCACTTAACCCATGCTTCTCCTGATTATTTAGAAGATAGTCTGCTAACAAGGTGTCAAAGGTTACTCCTTTAAGATCCAGTCCGTGATTAAAAAATATTTGCCTGTCAAATTTAGAATTTTGGAGTGCCTTTTCTTTTTTTGGATCCTCTATCCAAGTTCTTAGTTTTGAGAAAACATTATCAATCGATAATTGATTGGGGGTCTCTTTTTTTGTTTGATGACCAAGAGGTATATAAAATAAATCATCACTTTCTTCTCCAAGACATAGTCCTATCCCGACAAGTTCCGCATCGATTGGATTTAAACTATTAGTCTCTGTATCTAAAGAAACTATCTCATTGGTCTTTTCTAATCTTTGAATTAATTTATCAAGTAATTCAAAATCATTTACAACAGTTACTATAATTTTAGGGATTTTATTTTCACTATTTTTTAATTCACTTTTACTAGAAACCTTTGGATCTTTCTCCTCCTCTTTAGCGACGTTATTTTTGTCAAAACCACCTTTACTAAAAGTTGAATTGAAAATATCAATTTGCCTTACTAGAGTTGATAGTTCTAGTTTTTGCAGAGACTCTGAAAGAAGTTCTCTATTTATATCTTTTAATTCATAACCTTCACTTAATGTCAAAGGTACTTCAGTGTTGATTTTTGCTAAATCCCTTGATAGATAAGCATTATGCTTATCATTTTTAAGCTTTTCTATAACTGAACCTTTTATGTATCCTTTATATTTTTTATCTTTGTCTTGCTGAATCTTTTCCAAGGACTGATAGATCCCATCAAGCGTATCGTTTTCTTTTAGTAGATTAATCGCAGTTTTTGGACCTACCCCTTTAATCCCAGGAATATTATCAGAACTATCTCCTGTTAAAGCTTTTAAATCAACGACTCTTTCTGGAGTAACACCTAATTTTTCTTTTACTCCATTTTCATTCATTAGGGTTGGATTACCACTTTTCGCATATGGACCACCACCCATGTAAAGGACATAAATATCTTTTTGATCATCAACTAATTGAAATAAATCGCGATCACCAGAAAGAATATTTACACACCAACCTTTAGAAGATGCATCATTTGCAATTGTGCCCAATAGATCATCAGCTTCAAATGCAGTAATTTGAGCAATTTCAAAATCACTATTAACAACTTGCCCATCTTCGACAAATAAAATAGACTTCTCCGTAACTTTAATAGTTTGTACTTGATCTGAACTATTGGTATTAGGAATTATCTTTAAGAAAAAATCATTTTCAGCTTGAGTTACTACAGGTGCAAAGGGAACTTTATAAAATTTGGTTTTGGCTTCAGGACTAAATTCTACTTTCCCATTAATATTTGAAGATACAATTCCTCCTGGAGATTTAAGAATTGGAAGGTTAAGGCTATCTTTCAAGATTAGTTCTAATTGTTCAACATCTTTAAAAAACTCATCAGGTGCAACTCCTCTATTAGCTTTATAACTAAAGTCCTCAACATGCCTGAAAGTAGGTTTTTCTGTATCAAATGTAATACAAACCCCCTCAGGACTAATATTTTTGCAATTATCCAAAAGGCTTTTTAGAAAACCATAGGTAACACTTGTTGGAAATCCCTCTTTGGTAGTTAAACCTCCATCAATACCTTTGCTAAATGCATAGAAACTTCTAAAAGCAAGTGAATGACCATCTACTAAAAGTAAAATTGGTTTTTTAGAGTTTTCAGATTTTAAACTCATTTTCTTTTCTTAGACCAAGGTGGAATATCAATAAAGATTTGCTCTCCAGGTTCTAGTCCATCAATTACTGAAGTTTTATTTCCACTACTGATACCAATTTCGATTTTTTCAAATTTGGGAGAGTTATTTTTATCTACTTTTAAGACACCTTTTTCACCTTTTTCAGTAACAATCGAAACTGTTGGTACCAAGATTTTTTCTTCATTACTTTTAACTTTAAATTCAAGATCAGCAGTCATTCCAATTTTAATTTCTTCAGAAATGTCTTTAAATTTTAAAGTCACTTCAAATGAGGTGACATTATTATCTTTAACTGCTCTTTCAGCTATTTTTTTTACAGTTGCACTGTATTTATTTGAGGGATAAGCTTCTATTCTTACAGATGCTTTTTGACCTATTTTTATTCTTCCAATATCGCTCTCTGGAACTTTAGCAATAATTTCAATACCCTCTGATAATTCAAAAATAAAGTTTTTGGCTTTAGAGTCTGAACTTAAATTTGAACTAGGAGTAACGTATGAGCCTATTTCTGCATATACAGCTGTTATTTTCCCTGGATATGGAGCTTTTATTAAATAAAAATTTTTTTCAGCTTTCGCATCACTAAATTTTGCTTCGCTTGTATTGTATTTGGTTTTGTAGCTTTCATAATCTTCTTTACTAACTGCTCCCTCTTTAAATAAAAATTCTCTTCTTAAATATTCAGATTTTTGTTTTTTGAAATTTAACTCAAGTTCTTCAAGCTTATAGATGAAATCCTCATCATCGAGAGTAGCCAAAATTTGACCTTTTTCTACGAGATCTCCTTCTATCACTTTGATTTCTTCTATTATTCCTTGTTTCCTTGGACCAATATTACTTGTTCTAGAGGCTTTAACTTCTCCACTAGTATTTATTGATTCAGAAAGAATTCCCTTCTCAACGGAAACGACAAAATTGGAGATGTCTTTTGATTTACTTTTCTTAAAGGAATTACTTAAAAAAACAAAAAATGTCGCAAGTACAATTAATAAAATTCCACTTTTTATATTTAAAAATTTTTTTATCAAATTAAGCATATTTTTTTAGTAAGCAAGCTATTAAGGATACTTAAAAACTATAGTGAATAATCGAAACGATTATGATTAACTTATCCATGAATGGTTAAGTAAACTATATATTACTAGAGGATGATTCTTTGACTAATTTATCTATAAATTTTTTCAAATGTTAAAAGCCGGTATTATTGGATTACCAAATGTTGGTAAATCAACTTTATTTAATGCACTTGTTGAAAATGCAAAAGCTCAAGCTGCAAACTTTCCCTTTTGTACAATTGAGCCTAATAAAGGTATTGTTTCAGTCCCTGATCCAAGGCTTGAAGAATTGGCAACTTTAAGTGATAGTGAAAATATTATCCCCACGAAGATTGAATTTGTCGATATTGCAGGCCTTGTAAAAGGTGCAAGTAAAGGAGAAGGTTTAGGAAATAAGTTCCTATCTAATATTAGAGAAGTTGATGCAATTGTGCACGTCGTAAGATGTTTTGAGGATACTGAAGTAATTCATGTTTCAGGGAAGATTGATCCTTTAGATGATATTGAAATTATTAATTTGGAGCTAAATTTGGCTGATTTATCTCAGTTACAAAAAAGAAGAGAAAGAATAAAAAAACAAGTTAAAACCAGTAAAGAGGCATCTCAAGAAGATTCTTTATTAGAAAAAATTGAGGATGAGTTACAGAAAGGTCTTTCAGTTAGATCAATACCTTTGAGCGATGAAGAAAATTTAATGATTAAACAATTAGGATTCCTCACTGCAAAACCAATTGTATATGCGACGAATTTAAATGAAAATGATTTAGCTGAAGGTAATGATTTCTCTTCAAAAGTTCAGTGTTTTGCAAAAAATGAAAATACGGAATGTATTAAAATTTCAGCACAAGTTGAATCAGAATTAATTGAGTTAGAACCTGAGGATAAAAAAGATTATCTTATTGGTTTAGGTGTAGAGGAAGGCGGATTGAAGTCTTTAATAAAATCTACCTATAAATTGTTAGGACTAAAAACTTATTTTACAACTGGAGAAAAAGAGACTAAAGCTTGGACGATAAAAGATGGGATGACTGCGCCCCAAGCTGCAGGAGTCATACACACAGATTTTGAAAAAGGATTTATTAGAGCTCAGACGATTTCATATCAAAACCTAATAGATTCAGGATCGATTCTTAATGCAAAGAATAAAGGTTTACTAAGAAGTGAAGGTAAGGAATATGTTGTAAATGAGGGTGATGTTATGGAGTTTTTGTTTAATGTTTAGTTTGTCTTTCAATTTTGATGTTTTTATTATTTTAATTAATATTTAATTTAAAGTGATTTTCAATTGGACAAACAAAAAATATAGTACAAAACTTTTTAATAAAAACTATGATTAAAAACTTATTCTTCTTGCAAAAGATTTTCAATTTTTTCAAGTAAGCTAACTACATTTAATCCTAAATTTAAATCTCTTAAATTTAAATTTTTAGAATATATGTCCTCTACAAATTCATCAATTAAAATGTCCAGTGCATTATTGCCGTAATTTCTATCATAGATTGTTTTATTTTTGTTAATTTCCTTTCTTTGAAAGGTTTTATTTTCTTGAAGATTTTTGTATTTTATTGGATCAAAAATATATGAATGATTTTCATAATTTAATCTAAGAATTCTTTTTTTATTTTCCATTAGATTACCAATATTAATTTCTGCATACTTTTGGTTTTTAAAATTAAGAGTTATCCCAAGGTTTGAAGCTTCTATTCCATTTATCAATTCTTTTTTAATAATTTGTGCTTTTATATTTGTTGGATATTCACCAATAATATCAAGACACATAGATAAATCATGTGGTCCCCAATCCCATAGAGAAGATACATCTTCCCTAAATGGTCCATAATTTCCCCCTGTAGAAAAAATTGATTTTAAGTTCGTTTCATTAAGGATTTGTTTTTTTAATAATCTGTATAAAGGATGATAAAGATATACATGATTAACTTTTACGTTGACTTTATGTTTTTTTGAAAGTTCCAAAAATGATCTAGCATCTTCTAAATTTAATGTAATTGGTTTCTCTATAATCACTGGTTTACCATTTTTAATTGCTTCTGATGCAATTTCAAAATGCGTTTTAGGAGGCGTAGCGATAATTATTCCATCAATCTCAGACGAAAGTGTTATGTCATGCCAATTATCAGTGACTTCATAATCTTTTAACAAATTTCTCTTATCTTTTAAATTTTGGCATGCAATTTTTTTTAAAGAAACTCCCTTTTTTTTCTTTAGGGTATTTATGTAATTCTTACCCCATTTCCCAGCTCCTATAAGTCCAATTCTTATCTCATTGGACACCTTATTGTTTTCCCGTATATACTCTGTCAGACCATTGGATAAATCTTTTAAGACCATCATTAATATCAATCTTAGGACTATATTTAACTTGGATTTTTGCTTTTAGTATGTCGGGACATCTTCTGTTCGGTTCATCTGCAGGATAACTATCTGGATAAGCAACTTTATTACATTGAACTTTCTTACCTAAAATAAGTTCAATTTTTTCAATTAACTCGGTAACAGAAAGTTCTGGTTCAGGATTTCCGATATTATATGCTTCACCAGGGACTCCATTTAAAATTACGCGAATGAATCCCTCCATAGCATCAGTGATATAACAGAAAGTTCTTGTTTGATTCCCTGTACCATATATTTGCAGTGGTATATTCCCTTTAATTCTACTAGTGAAATTCGGCAAAACTCTATAGTCAGTTTCTTGCATCCCAGGACCAAAAACGTTAAATGGACGTATAGTATTAGTACATATACCTTTTAAATTGTGATAAATATTGCATAGTGTTTCACCTACTCTTTTACTCTCGTCGTAACATGCTCTTGGACCATTACAAGATACATTACCTCTGTAGCTTTCTTTTGTAGGAATGTTTTTTGGATCGGGGTCTCCGTAAATCTCTGAAGATGAAAAAAATGTTAATCTTGCAGCGTTTGCTTCAGCTAATTCGAGCATATTTTGTGTTCCTTTTATAGCAACTTCTAAGGTTTCTAATGGATAGGCACGATAATAGTATGGACTTGCAATTCCAGCAGCATGAATTATAAAATCAACTGGTTTATTCAATGTAAATTTTTTAATAACATTATGGTTTATAAATTCTATATTTTTATAAACAGGTATTTCAGCACCCTCTCTCCCTGCGGTAATTAAATTATCTAAGACTATTACTTTAACTTTATCTTTAAGAACTTTTTCATTTAAAAAATTAAAAATTTCCATAAAATATCTTCCTAGGAAACCTCTCCCACCAGTGAGTAATACAGTTTTACCTGCGAATTGATTTGAAACATCGCTTAAATTAGCTACAATTTGTTCAATATCATTTAACAGTAAGAATTCACTCATTTTAAATAATTTGTAAATTTGGAAGGGGAACAATAAATTTACCTCCTGACTCAGCAAATTCGCGATTCTTTTTGATAATAGAATCTGCGAAGTTCCAAGCAAGAATTAATAAATAGTCAGGCTTTAGTTCATTTATTGAAGAGGATGCAAGAATTGGTATATTCAATCCAGGGCTATAAAGCCCCTGCTTTAATGGACTATCATCAACGATAAAATCCAAAACATTTTCTTCAAGCTCAAACTCATACATTAATGTTGTTGCCTTAGCTGGAGCTCCAAATCCAGCGATTGATTTATTTTGAGCTTTTATCTTTTTGATAAAATTTCTGAGTTCTTTTTTTCTTTCCCTGATATTATTTGCAAAATTCATAAATGTCTTTTTGTCATGTAAGGCAAGTGATTTTTCCAAATCTAAGAGATTTTTAACCGAACTATTAATTGGTCTTTTATCTCCACTATTCTTAACTACGCATCTAATTGATCCACCATGGGTATTTACTCTTGAAGCATCAATTAATTCCATATTATTTCTTTGAAAAAATTTAACTAAGGGTAATACAGAATGATACGATAGATGCTCGTGATAAATAGTATCGAATAAGGTTTTTTGATAAACATCTACTAAATATGAAACTTCAAAAATAAATAAACCTTCTTTAGATAGTAAATTTTTTACTGCTTTCGTTATACCTATTAAATCATCAGAATGTGCAAAGACATTATTTGCAGTTATTAAGGAAGCAGTTGAATATTGTTCCTTGATTTTGATTGATGTATTTAAGTTAAAAAATTCATTAATTGTATGTATTCCATCTTCTTGTGCTTTTTTCGAAATATCAATTGCAGGATCAACTCCAATCGTTGAGTAACCCATTTTCTGAAAAAATTTAAGAAAAGTTCCATCATTTGAACCAATATCTAGTATGTAACTTTTAATTGAAGGTCTATATGTTTCTATTATGGATTTGGCATAATTTGAAAAATGTTCAACAAAAACTGGAGAAGTACCTGAAACATAAACATAATTTTCGAAAAGCTCTACTGGATTAACCACTTCTACAAGTTGAACATGAGTGCAATTTTCACAGAAAAACAACTCTAATGGGTATTTTGGTTGTTCATATTTCGTATTTTCTTTTGATACAAAAGCATTAGCAGGAGGAGTTGAAGCTAATTTGAGTATGGAAGCAAGTTTTGAAGATCCACATAATCTACAAACTGCCTTATTTTTTATTTTCATTTTAATCGCCTGGCTTCCAAGAAATTGAATTGCTAGGGTCTATTAAGTTTGTTCTAATAACATCTAATTCATATGTTTCTTGATCTCGAGGATTTCTTGAAAGAGTTAAAAATAATGTGTCTTCAGGAAACTTCATACAATGTTCAACTAAAGGAGGAGTGAAGACCATATTACCTTTTTCTACGATAAGTAGTTCTGGTGTTTTATCTGAATTTAAATCTTTATGGTAATATTCTATCTTTCCTGAGATTACATAACAGTAATGCCAGTCAGTTTTGTGGTAATGGTTAGCTCTTAAAGAACCTGCTTTTGAATGAATCATAACAGCGCTTTTCATTATTGAATCAACCAAAGGCTGAATTGATCCTCTTAAATCCACAAAAGGTTTTTCTAAATTGACTAATGGATTTTTTGGCCAACCCTTCATTTCTTCTTCTGTTAAAGGTGGGATTTTGGAGGGGTTCATAAAATATTTTTAATTAACGAAAAA
Source organism: Prochlorococcus sp. AG-442-M23 (assembly GCA_003209655.1). Taxonomy (GTDB): domain Bacteria; phylum Cyanobacteriota; class Cyanobacteriia; order PCC-6307; family Cyanobiaceae; genus Prochlorococcus_A. The sequence continues at coordinate 99,772 of QCPW01000005.1, forward strand.
TTCTTTTTAAGATTATTGTCAATAAAACAGTTATAGCATTATGAGGTCTTATTTTCTTTCCTTCTTCATATGTTCTTCCATAATAATTAATTGGAACTTCATAATAAGAACTACTTTTTGATACTACTGTTGAAAGGATTTCCGCGTGCTGTTCCCACCCTCTTGTCAATAAGCTATTTGGATTTACTAAATCTCTTTTGAAAACTACGTAACAACTATAAATATCAGTAAAAGTAGTATTGTTCATTATGTTAAATAAAAGAGTTATAAATTTATTTCCTACTTTATGCCAAAAATAATAAACTCTAGTTAATTGGGAGGCCGATAATCTACTCCCTATTACTAAATCAGCATCGAAAAGCAAAACTGGTTCAAGGAGTTTCTTATAATCTTTAGGGTCATATTCAAGGTCTGCATCTTGAAATAATATATATTTCCCCGAGGCTTTTATAAGACCTTTTTTTACTGCTTCCCCTTTTCCGCTATTTTGGGGGAGTTTAATCAGTTTGTCGAATAAATCTTTATTTTTTTCTAATAAATTTAATGTTTTATCAGTTGAACAATCATCTATTACTATGACCTCTTTATTTACTCCTTCAATTTCAACATCAGCAACTTTTTCTAAGATTTTTATTATGGTATTTTCTTCATTATAGGCAGGTATAATTATTGAAAGTTTTATCATTTAAGAAGTTAAAAATTTTAATGAATAAAATATAAATTTATTTATGTATTAAGCTTATAATATAAAAATTTAAAAAGAAATTAATTTATTTATCACAAAATAGTTCTTTATTAATTTATACAATCTAAGAATCTTTTTTAAGAAATATAGTACATTAGCCTAAAATTTTTGAGTATTAGTAAAGATATTAGTTTCAAGATAAATTTAGTATCTTTTTTTATTTTTGTAATGATTAAGTAATTTGCTAATAAAGTTCATCGGTAGTTTTTAATGTCAAGATTATTATTAGTTCTTCTCTATATACTTTTATTTCTCATACCGATTTTTCTCCTATTGATTTGCAGGAAAAAATATAATCGATCAAAAAAAACAAGAAGTCTTCCATGTTTAAAACCCTCTCTAAAGGAACTTGAATATAATCCTGATATTAATACTAATGATTGGGATTTACATAAGAATAGATTATTAAAATTTGGCAGATCACAATATAAAGGTTTAACTTTTTTCTTAAGTTCAGAAGATAGGATTTACTACCTTTCTGATACAGGAACTAAAATTTATTGCTAAATATTAGAAATTAAATTATTAAATATTAAAAAACGAGGAATAATAAGTGAATAGTTTTATTTCTATAAATAATTAACCTCGGAAAATTATTAAAGAAATATAAATTAACATCTATAGGCAAGTAAGAAATTATAAAAGGTGTTCAAAAAAGAGTTAAAATTAGTTTTGTTTGTTTTGACTTGCTAGGAAAATTTAGTTTAAAGACTTAATTACAAATCTAAATAAGTAGTTATGAAATATTTATTTGTATTTTCTGAAAAGTTCTATAGTTTAATTGAATTGGAGTGGAATTTTTTAAAACATTTAAAGAGGAAGCGAAGAAAAAATATTTTTCTTAGATTCTCTTTTGCTCTTTTTAGTTTGCTTTCAATTTTTTTTATTTACTTTTTCCCACCTTTTGTTTTTGGAATTTTATCAGGCGAAGGAATAAGATTTAGTATATTTTTTCTTTGGATATGGATTTTAAATTTGAAGTTTTTTTGAAAAAATATTTTATATTTTTAATTTCTACTTAAAATTAGAATTATAGTTATTTATCTTATGCCAAAAATATTTAAGGAAAATAAGTTCGCTTTATTGGGAGCAAATATTTTAATTATTGTGATTTGGGTATCTTTATCATCATTTGCTATTAATTTTTTTATTGTTGATGATGCACCTTTTTACATATATAAGATTGGATTTTTAATAAAGTTTCTTCCTCCCATTTGGGTGATTTGGTTTCTATGGATTAAGAGAGGTGGATTAAAAAGGTAGAAATAAATCGGCATATTTACGGGTTTACACTTAATCAGAATAACTTAAGCTTTGTAAGCTTACTTGAATTTATTCTTGTGAGAATTAGGTAATTAGAGATCGTTTTCAGCTAAAAAACGATCTCTTTTTTTATTAATAACTTTTAATCAAACTTAAAAAGTGTTTATCAGTATCCCTATTGGTAAACACTCATGACAATTGAAATTAAATTTAAGAAATATTAAACAGGTAATCTACTATCTATTTCTACGACACCTGAATCCATTAGACGACCAATCTTTATAACTAATGACATGTCTAATCTCGAGAATTCTGATTGATTTTCAGTAATCCAATCTAATTCTGATAAAGTTATTACTCCAATTGTATTAACTTTAAGAAAGAGTAAGCCTAAATTCATTTTTCTAGTTAACTGCTTTTTTACCTTTCGCAATCATTACTACTGGAACCAGTAGATATGCGAAGAAAGAAATGAGGAAAAAATCTAAGTTCATCTTAAAAAATTCCTGGTATTATCCAGCCAAATAAGCCATAATTTACAACTAATGCAAATAAACCCATCATTGCCATTCTTCCATTAGTTCTTTCAGCATTTTGCCAGTAGGTTGGTTTTGAGTTTTCCATTGTATTTGTAGTCATTTTTTGAAGTAAGTTTTAAACGAAACCTGGAATTATTTGTCCAGTTGTTAGATATGCACCAATTGCAGCTATGAGACCAATCATTGCAAACCTTCCGTTAAGTGTTTCTGCAACAACTTTTTCTTTTTCGATTGTTTTTGTTTTAGTGTTTGTTTCAGTCATTTTTTTGGTAAATTGATTTAGTTTTTGAAGTCTTGTAATTGCTTATAGCTATATAAGATAATTATTACAGTGAAAGAAATTACAAAAAATAGAAATTCATCTAGTGGACTCATAAGCTTTGACCAGCTTTTTATAGAGTTCAAGAGAGAGTGGTTCCATTTCTAGAAGATTCCAGGAATGATCTGACCTGTTGTTACATATGCGCCTAGCAATGCAACAAAACCGATCATTGCCCAACGACCGTTAACCTTCTCGGCATTTTGAGGATAACCGTCATATGAGACAGACTCATCGATATATGGACGAGTTTCAGAAGGGAACATATTCTGCCTTCCACCTGATTCTGTTGTTACTTGTGAATTAGCCATTGCTAGTTGTGTAATTGTTAATAAATGTAACACAAGTATTAATCAATGTAAAGAAAAGTGTGAGAATATTCTAAATTAAGTGTTATGTGTTTCATTTAAGATACATAATTGTCACAATCTTAGATAAACTTATAGATTTTGTTTTGATACTTAAAAATATTTGGATATTTTTTAGGTGATCCTTTTTTAATGTTAATTATTTCTTGATGAATCTTTCGGTTTAATGCATTAGTGGTTGATAGGTTATGTTTTATCTCCTAGTAAGATTAAATCGCATATTTTTAGGATCGTTCTGGCTAGCCAAAATTATGGGATACTTCTGTCCAGCCATATTGTTGCAGCTCGTTCCATTTTTCCCAAGCTGTGTCTAGCGGGATTTTGCTAGAGGATTTTAGCCCTGCTGGCTCTCCTAGGTGATCTGTGTAAAACAGATGAGTGTAAATCATGATATTGTTCTTTTGTGATTTTGTGCATATTACGAAGAAAATTAGTCTGCTACCCTCAGCGTTAAGAAGGCAGCCGCTGGGTGTATCAATACTACTGCCGTAAGAATAGTTAGACCAAATATTAGCCCCTCCAAGTGCCATTTAATATACAGTACACGTGTACTATTTATTGATATATTCTATTAACCTATTTGTCAATAGTTTTATTGGATTAAATACTTATTTACTAATTAAAAATTTCTACTTTAATTAAGGAAATATTTATATTTATCAATGAACCATAGAGAAGACTTAGAGTTTGAGCTTCAGAAAGTTACTCTGGCAATACAAGAAGTTATTGAGGATGTCTACATTACTGATGAGGAAAGGCAAGAAAGAATAAAAACACTAATTAATTTCAAAGAAGCAATAATCTGCAAGGGAAGGGAACTTCGTATTGAATTAGAGGCAGCATAAAATTATCTATTTTATTTTTGATAGCTAAAAGCAATAAAGGATTGCTATTATCATTTAATTAAATAAATCATGATCGATCTTAATGTCGCCTGGAACAACTGATTTGATACTTCTTATATTGTTTTTTGTGGGTCTACAAGCTTGGTGGATTATTCCAATAATTAAAAAGAATAATATGATCAATAAAAGAGGTGAAGAATTAAAAGAAGAAATTAAGCAGCTAGAAAAACTATACAAAAAATGAATTCAGCGTTTAAGAAGAACAGCTATAATGTGATATTCCTCCATTATTAAAGAATTCTCTCGGTTTAAGTTGATTGTATTTTTGAGATATTTCAATAGATTGCTCTTCATATGGATTACTTAAGATTGATTGTAATTCATGAATTAAGTTGTAATTACCCTCCTCAGCCTCTTCATATGCAGGAACTATCATCCATTCACGCCAAGTATATTTTGGGTTTACCTTTTTCATTGATTGAGATATTTTTTTCGGATCATTATGTGTCTTTATACAACCTTGCCATTTCTTGAGCCAAATATTCCACTTTTCATCAAGCTCTTCATTAAGAGGTAAGTAGAAGCTTTCTTTTAAAAGAGATATATCATCAGGAATATTAGAAAGCTTTCTGAAGAAAATAGTGAAGTCAGTCTTAGAAATAATCATAAGATTGAAAAGCTCGTTAGTAAGAGTGTCATTGTATTTTTCTGTGCCAAGCTTCTTTGCCCACATTAATTGCATTTCTTTTTCCATTAATTTAGAAAAATCATTTTTGATTTTTTCAAGTTTCTCTATATTTTCCTTATTGTCTAAAAGTAATGGTCGGAGTGATTTACAAAACATCTTAAAATTTATTTCGGCTGCAAAGGGTTGATTGAAAAATGAAAAATGTTCTCCACCTCCTGTCCAGGGTTGAAATCTTGGGTCAAATAATTCACAAAAACCAAAAGGACCATAGTCCAGAGTAAATCCTCCTGCAGCACAGTTATCGCTGTTGAAATTACCTTGGCAATAACCAACTCTCATCCAGTTAACTACTAGTGATATGAGTCTTTCTCGAAATAAATAAGCTAACTTAATAACCTTTTGACTAAATGAGTTACTATGATCAATTTGCCCTTTATAGTTTCTATATATAAGATGTTGCACAATGATTTTGAGTTCATTAAAAGCATCATTATGTGAATTACTTCGAACTCTACGAGCAAATAGTTCGAGCTGACCTACTCGCAAAAATGATGGTGCTACACGCGTAGTAATTGCGGCATGATTATCAACCATAACATCAGGTTCAAAATACTTAGAGCCCTTCTTGTACCATGGCCTTCTAACTATTTCTGTTCCCGATACATATAGTGTCAGAGATCTTGATGTGGGAATTCCTAAGGCATGCATCAATTCTTGTGCGAGAAATTCACGAACGCTTGATCGTAGGACAGCTCGACCATCCGCACCACGACAATAAGGTGTAGGTCCTCCTCCCTTAAGTTGCATCTCCATTCTTTTCCCATTAAATAAACCTTCAAATATAGAAATTGCTCTACCATCTCCATATCCATCACCTGTACCAAAAGGACACTGCTGTGTATATTCAGTTCCATAAATAGACAATGCATACCCTGTGGCCCAGCCAAATGGTTTTATTACGGAATCAGCCACTTCGATATCCCCTGAAAAAAAACTTGAAAAATTTGGATCTTTTGTGAGGTCAGAACTTAATCCTAATTCTTCAAATAATGTTGAGCTATGCGCAATATATTTTGGTTCGGGAATTGGTGTTGGAGTTACAGGAACATAATGGCCTGAATATACTGGTCTAGGCTTGTGATCATTGCCATCATTTGTTGACTGGGGATCAGCTTTTAGAGAATTTATTAAAGAAAAATCTGCTAATTGTAAAAGCTCAGAAAAATTTTTTGTTTCTTTATATTTTAATGATTCAGATTTTCGTAACATTAATTTCAGCCTTCATTCTTTGGGTAAGCTTTAATTGCCTGAAAGTAAACAATAATAATCATTTTATATCGAATTTTTTCGATTTGAATTTAAAGCGATTTACTTTTGTATGATAATTGCCAGATGCGAAGAAAAGTTCTGCAGAAAAATCAGGAAATATAATAAATTCTTTTTATAACACCTTATTTCATCATTATATTTCACCGATTAATTTATATAAAGTTACGATAAACACCCTATTGATACTAAGATGCCCAGCCTTTAACTAAGTCAAAAATACTTATGATTAATCCAAAAGCAATAATTGGAGGAGAAACCCATCTCATCATAAATTTTAAATATCTAGTCGTTTTAACCCCTACTTTAGAAGTATTAAGTTCTTTATCAAACTTACCAGGAATTACCCATCCCATAAAGAATGAAGCGAGGAATCCTCCAAATATAAGCAGTACTCCTCCAAAAATTGAATCCACTGTTCCAAGTATATTCAAATTCAATGCTGAAGGAATTCCTGCTAAAAATAGAAATAAAGTGATAATCCAGACAGATTTATTTCTTTGAAATCCAAATTTATCCATTAACGAGGAAACTGGTACTTCCAATAAAGAAACTGAAGATGTAATAGCAGCTATATAAGCTAAAGAAAAGAAAGCAACAGCCACTATCCTCCCTGCAGTGCCATAGGAACCTAATCCTGTTGGAATAGAAATAAATAATGCGCCAACTGTTGATTCGGAAATAGCGTCGCTCAATCCAAAGGTTAGAACTATAGGAAAAGTAATAAAGCCTGCCATTAGTCCAACTAGGGTATCTAATGAAGCAACTCCAATACTTAATTTAGGTAAATTACTTTTTTTATTTAAGTAGGAAGCGTATGTCACCATTATTCCAATCCCTAAACTCAAAGAAAAGAATGCTTGAGTAAATGCGTTTCTTATTGTTTGAGGGTTTCTAAATTCTGCAAAGTCAAACTTCAATAAGAATGTCTTGTATCCATCCCATGCCCCTGAAAGGGTAGAGGCCCAAATTGCGAGAACCACAAGAATTATGAAAAGTATGGGCATAAAGAATCTCGTAACTTTTTCAATACCTTTTTTTATTCCCGATGAAACTATGAGAGCAGTAAGGACAAGACTTAGTAAATGTCCTAATAAAACACTGCTCCCACTACTTATAGAACCAAAAAAACTCTCAGCTTCCCCTAGATTTTTGGGTAATCCAAAAAATAAAGAGTGAAATAAAGTATCTGCCGTCCACCCCATTATCACTGAATAATACGAGGCTATACCTAAAGGTGCAATGAAGAAAAGTATGCCTAGTGGGTACCAATTCTTTCCTCCTAGCTTGACTGGAGCAAGTAATGAACTTGCCATTGCACTTCTTCCTAAAGCCATTTCAGCTACAAAAACTGGAAGACAAACTATCAATACAATCAATATGTATAAAACCACAAAAGAAGCTCCTCCTCCTTGTGATGCTCTGTAAGCGAAGCCCCATAAATTGCCAAGTCCAACAGCACTACCAGCTGCGGCAAGAATAAATCCTAGCTTACTTGTCCATTGTTCCCTTTGAGAAATTTTTGAGTCCAAAATAAAAAATCTATTTCTATATTTGTTTTATAACCGATCTGTAAAAATAATTTATAATTTTTTTGAATAAAAATATTTTTTAATAATATTTCTTTGACAATAGATTTAAAATTGTAAGAAGAATTATTTAAATTTTATAAGTCTAAATTTGATTTAATTAATGATCACAAGTTGAGAATTGATGCATCAAAAAAAGAAGATTGTTGAGTTATTAGAATAAAAAGTAATGATAAATATCTTAAAGGAGATTTCAAAGTAGCCATTCGAGCATTGAGGAGGTCAGAAAAATACTTATAATAATAAAAATAAATCTGTTTGATTTTTTTATAAAGTTCGTTTACATAGATATATATTAATTTTCTTCTACTAAATTTATGCTAATGCCTCAATCTACTTTGGAAAGTTTATTATTTTTTTTGGTGCTATCTTTATTAGCTACTTATTTAGTAAAGATTAAATATGGTTCAAATTTAAAAGTACAAAAATAGTAAATGGGATTGTTTTTTTTTGCAATAAGTTTATGTTTTTTCTTAGAAAACATTATTCTTATAAATTTCTTGCAGAATTGTTAATTCAGCAATCTACATAAAGGTTGGCAATAAGTCAAAAAACCTTGTATTATTCAAAACCTGAATTTGTTATTTTTTCTTTCCCCCAAAAGTTTGCTAATTAATTTAAAAGATCTAAAACTACTGAATTGGAGAATCAAGAATCACCTTATAATTGTTAATAAATTTAATTTATATATTATGAAACATGCTCTATTAAAATTGTCTTATTTTACAGAATTGCGATGAGATTTAGTAAACACCATTACAGTTGAAGCCACTGCATTCTAAAATTCTTAGAATATTTACTATGAAATTATGAAATTTATAATCAAAGAAGAATGCCCAAGTTGTAAAGATTGCAAAAGCAGAAAAAGCAAAAGCAACATATTGTAGCCAATGCGTTCCTGTGCTATCTATTCCCTTGTTTTTAGAATTAGAATTATTCAATTTTTTTAATTTTTCTTTTATATTAAAAAGTTTTTTCTACTAATGTTGAGAGGGTTCTAATTCTTGATAAGTTTTTAAAGTCTCTATTTTTATAAGTTTTTTATTACAGGTTAGTAATACCATAAATCTTTATGAAGCCAGCTTAAGAAAACAAGTTTAAGTTATTGTTAAACGAATAGTTGAGTCCTCAAAAGGGACTATATAAATTTGCAATTATATTTTAAAATATTAGATAATATTGGATTAGCTATAAGTAATTTTTAAAAATTTTTAAAGAATTATTAATTTAAATTTTTAAGATATTTTTAATTAGATATACAATCTAAATCAAATGATTTTTAGGATTTTTCAAAATCAAGATTATACAAAGTTAAATTATTTTTTATAGAAATTAGGAATATTTAGGAATCAAGTTTTAAATATCATTTTAAGCAATTTTTATAACCTTCTATTTTTGCTAATTGCGAAATAGTTAAGCCAGTTTCTTTAAGAAGTTTTTCTCCTATATTATCCACATTAAATTTTTTAAAAGCACCTTTTTCAGAGAGCTTAATGCAGTCGTTTTTATATTTTGCTTCTTTAATAACTGGAGAAACGAAAAAACCAAATAAGATTAAAAATCCGCCAAAAGTTATTAATCTTCTATGATTTTTCCACCATTCATAAAATTTATAAGTCATAGATAAAAGAGATTTTTTTATTTTTTAAATTTAGATCGTTATTTAAAAAAAATCTGCAGTATATGTTCATTTAAAAAATAAGAATAGTTAGACAACTGAAGAAAGAGACTGAGAAAAAATTACGCCTTGGATTTTTTGAGAAAGTGCCAAAGGCTTCGAACCTTCGTTTTGGTTAGTTTCAAATGCAAAGTACTACTGATGTAATTGATCGTGAAATAAAGAAGTGTGGCTTAAGCTTATTATTTTTCTCTAAGTTAACTTTAGGATCTTTAAAAAAGTAAAAAAAGAATTTAAATATAGATTACAAGCAAAAAAACAATCGCCAAGTTAACTCGTTATGAAGAGAAACATCTATCTATATTAATAATATATAATTCTTCCAATAATTTCTCTAATCGCTGCTGAGCTTTTATTTAGACTAGTGGCACTAGGTATCCATTTAAGTGGATTACGTAGTGATGAAATCATATTTCCATTACTTTTAAAATCTACAGGATAAGTTAAAACTTTCATTCCTTCTCTCTCAAAAACTTTTTTTGCTCTTTTCATATGGAACGCACTAGTTACCAAAATTATTCTCTTTTGATTTGCATTTCTATCATTAAATAGTAATTTTTTTATAGCTTTAGCTTCTTCAAATGTATTATAAACAGGATAAGTAGTAAAAAGATCTTTTCTAGGGATACCCATTGAAATTGCTTCTTCAATATAAACATTTCCTTCAGGAGGTAAATTTGATTTAAAAGGATTTACTCCTCCAGTAAATACCAATTTGTTCGATTTCTTTTCTTTATAAAGTTTTATCCCAGCAAAAAATCTATCTGGATCTCCCCATTCAATTATTTTTGTTTTACCTGGGGGTAAATGTCTCCCACCACTTAATACCACGATGGCCTCTGCAGAATTAAGGGTGGAATAATTCAACCTTTTCCATGGGTATTCTAATAAATGCCATAAGGTATCAGATACAAACCCATTACTAAAAACAAATAAAAAAATAATTGCTGAATAAATAAACTTTATTTTTTTTCTAATAACAAAAGCAAGCAAAAGGAGCAGGATAATTCCTAATGGAGAAAAAATTAAAGGAAGCACTTTACTTAGTAAATATGTATTCAACTTTTTATCTATAAAAATCTATTTCAATTAATAATAATCAATTTTAAAAAATGTATTTTTTATATATTCAAATACAAATTATGAAAGTTCTTTTTGTTTTGGCAAATGTTAATTAAATATTAGATAATTAATTTAGATTCATATTTTGATATGCGTATTCTTCATACAATGTTGAGAGTAGGGGATTTGGATAAATCTATAGATTTTTATGTAAATAGGTTAGGAATGAATTTAATTAGAAGAAAAGATTATCCTCATGGAGAATTCACTTTAGCTTTTGTAGGGTATGGTTCAGAGAAAGAAAATACAGTAATTGAGTTAACCCATAATTGGAGTAAAAAATCAAATGACTATCAGCTTGGAGATAAATATGGTCATATTGCTATTGGTGTAAAAGATATTCATGACATTTGTCAGGAGCTTGAAGATAACGGCTGTAATGTTACGACTAAACCAAAAACTATGAAAAATAGCACAACTATTTTGGCTTTTGTTGAAGATCCTGATGGCTATAAGATAGAGCTAATAGAAAGAGATTAGTTATGGCAGTTTCAGAACTTAATAGAGACATACAGTATCAAATTTATAATCTTCTTAAGTCTTTGCAGCAAGCAGAGAAACTTAAAAATAAAGATATACGTATTTTGTTAGACAAAGTAGTTCGAAAGTATGGAGGAAAAGTAGTAAACAAGTAGGTTTATTTTTAATTAATTTTTTAAAAATTAATTGAGGTCAAACTTCAAGAGAAATATATTAATTACTCTTATTTTATTTTTTTCAATAAAAAATCATTCAGAAGTTTGTGTGTTTGGAGGGGTTCTATTTTCTAATTTTCTTTTTTTCTAACTTTAAGATCTAATGCAACAAAGACACTTGAAAATATAAGTTATACTTAAGAAAAATTATAATTATAAAAGTATAAGGCTAAAAATTAACTAAAACTGATGAAATGAGAATAAGTAAAGGTTATTGGGTTTGGGGACTATTCCCTTCTGGGGAGACAAAAATTTTAAATGAAATAAAAGCTAAAGTTCAAAGTAAATTAAAAAGTCCTTTTTTTGAAACTCATATAACTCTTACAGGTCCTTACTCAAATATTAGTGAAACTTTTTTAAGTAAATTAAAAACTTTTGTAGAAACTAGTTCCGAAGTTATGTTGTACGTTGATAAATATGATTTTAATCAAGAAATGTTCAAATCATTTTATATTTCAATTAAAAATTCAAGACATCTAAAAGAACTAAGAAAAAATATATACGAGTTAAATAAATTTGATTTGGAAAATAATTATTCGCCCCATATTAGTTTGTGTTATGGAAATCATAAAATAAAAGAAAAAAAAATATTGCTGTCAAAATTACCTAAAATAAATAAACCAATCAAAATGTCAAAAATTGTATTGGTTGAGGTAGATGAGGATATAAATCTTTGGAAAATATTAGAAAGTTTTGAATTAAATTAATTTAATTTAAGGATAATGATAGTAAAAATAATTAAGATGGATTAGGCATTTTTAAAATTCCTATTTTTTACTCTGATCATTAATAGTTCTAGTGTTAAAAGTTATTAACCATGGTCAAACTTTGAATATTTGCTAGCTTTTAAATAAGAGTTGGTATTCATTATGTTTACAAATTATCTTCCTAGTGAGATGGTCACAGTTTTAGAGGTTACATCAATGTTTACAGTTCTATTTGGAATTATATTAGCTCTGTTGTTTACATCAGATCAGGCAAATAAAAAGAATCTTTATTTAAAGAAAGCTAAATAATTAATTACAGGGAAAAATAAGTTTTCTAAAATTTATTTTTACTTTTTTGGGTGTTTTATTTTATTAGAGGAGACTGATCGCTATAATTCAAATTTACCAAGTAGATAATAACCTTTAATCAAGTGATCCTGGAAAAACTAAATAAACTTAATGAAGTATAACTTTTTTAAGTTATAGTTATTATTTTTTTAATTTTGCCCAGTATTTCATAACAAATAAAGCAATATTTGTTTGCATATTTAAAATAAACAAAAGGCAACTTTGACAAAATGGCTACAAGAATAAATAAATATTTAAGTGAACTGGGTTACTGTTCTAGGAGAGTAGCAGATAAATTAATTGAAGAAGGGAAGGTAACTATTAATGGAAAAATCACAGAAAAGGGTACCAAGGTAGAGAAGGGTGATCAGGTAGAAGTTGGAGGTAAAAGAATAAAAAAATCAACCAAACAAAAAGACATCTATCTAGTCTTTAATAAACCTGTTGGAATTGTTTGTACAACAGATAGAAGAGCAGATCCAAACAATATCATAGATTTCATTAAATATCCTACAAGAATTTTTCCTATTGGAAGATTGGATAAGCTCAGTGAGGGATTAATATTTTTAACTAATGATGGAGATATCGTAAATAAAATACTAAGAGCAAGAAATAATCATGAAAAAGAATACATCGTAAGCGTTAATCGTCTAATTAATAGAGACTTTATTCAAAACATGAGTAATGGAGTTCAAATATTAGATACCATAACTAAGAATTGTTTCGTAAAACAATTGGGGCCAAAAAAATTTAAAATCGTACTCACTCAAGGACTTAACCGTCAGATTAGAAGAATGTGTGAGTTTTTAGGCTACAAAGTACAATCATTAAAGCGTGTAAGAATTATGAATATTAAATTAGACGTGCCAACAGGAAAATATCGCGAATTTACCAAAGAAGAACTCTTAAAGTTAAATGGATTACTAGAAAATTCCTCAAAAACATTTGATTAATAAAAATCTATTTTCCAGCTTACATAAGTTTAATTTTGATCGCTTTCGCGGCGAAAATAATTTAGCCAATAAAAAAATATAAGCTAGATAACCTCTTTGATAAGGATTATTTGAGTCGGGGCTATTAGTTATAACCTTCTACCTAATGCTTAAATGTAATAGTCCAAACTTTAAAGAAAACCATAAGAATTTAAATATGGCTTAATAAGTAGAAATTTAATGGAATATGATCTAGAGAAATAATTAAGCTTCTAGTAATTCTCAAAAAACTTACCTCTATTTATGAAATATTTAAAATATTTTGAAGTCTTTTAATCTTTTTTTTGTAATAACTTTAATTCCTCGTATAAGCCACTTTAGATAAATTTTTGAGAAATAAATAAAATTAGAAAATGTAAAGCTCATTGCAAATATACCATTCCTAGAAATGTAAAGAGGAGAAAACATTTTTTCTGCTACTGGGTCAATAGGATTTGGGGATGTAATTTTCAAAGGTGTAGAAAATACATTAATTCTTTCTCGAACCTTTTTTGATAGATGGATTGATGGAATTGAATAAGAATATATTCTTTTTTCATGATTCTTGGAATAAAACTCAAAAGTAATATCTCTGTTGATTTTACTTGTGATGTTAGGTGATCTACCATGAATTAACCTGCTATCAAATACAAGTAAATCTCCTTTTTTTACCTCACAATATTTTTTGTTATTAGCCAATTTTCTCTCAATATTTGGATTTATAAAATGCGGTACGTTTTCTTCGTTTGCCCAAATGTGAGATTTCGGGAAAACGAATAAAGGGCCATTTTTTATGTTCACCTCGTTGCAATATAAAATTGCTCTATAGTGCTTAGCTGAATAATTAATACAGTCATTATGTTCATTTAGCTTAGAGTTTATCAAAAATGATTCAGCCCAAATTTCACTTAACTGAAGATCTTCAGAGTTAATTGAAGAGTTCTCAGCAATTTTGTTTATTATTTCTAAAGCCATCTCGTAAAAATTTACAGTCAAAAAGGAGGAACCAGGATCTCCTATAAATTTCGCATAATTTCTTTTGGAATTATTATCTGTATAACCTGTTCTTGGGCTGAAATTTTTTAAACTTAGAAGATAATCAAATTCATTGTTAATAAGATCAATATTTGATTTAGAAAATTCTTTAGTTATAAAATAACCTTCTTCATCTAAAGCTTTCATATTTTTAAAATTGTTTTTTTAATAACTTCTATCATTAAAAGGTTAACTTTGAATCTTTAAATTATCAAATTTTCAAAAAATCTTAAAATTAATAAAAATCTATTGATTACTAGATTGAGATTTCATCAAGTATTAAAATATCTTAAGCTTGAATTGTATTTTTTTTATTTTAATCTTCTGGATCTTTATAAGATTCAATTTCAGCTTGAACTCTTCTCTTATAAATTTCTCTGATATACTCCATTTGGCACTTCTCTTTGTTGAGAATAGTGATATTTTTTAAATTCATAACTAACTAGTTGTCACAGATTAACTAAGAGAATCTAAATCTCTTCTGTGATGGACTGTTTTTACATCATTGTTTGAGACTTTCTGTTCTTTCATTAAATCAGAAATAGTTGGATAATCTTTGCAATTATCAAGATCTTTTGCATTTTTATCCTGAATAGCGAATGGGGACCTTTTCAAGTTCATAAATAATTACCTCAAAATTTTTGTTGGATTTTGATTACTGAGCTGGGATGATCATGCACATAAGAGTTGAATTCTCTTGCAAGCAACAGGCAATCGTAGGCATCGCGAGCATAGAAGCCAACTTGATGTGTATTATTGGATGAATCTTTGTAACTCAATACATATTTATTACAAGATTTAATTGGTGTTGAAGACATTTGAAAACTTGACCATTACCACTACGTTCTAACCAAATAAATTGAGCAATTGACTTATAAAAATGTACGGTTTGAGGTATAAACATATACGGATAGAGGACCAACAACTAAATCTGAAAATTGATAAAATGCATTAAGTTTTTGGAATAATTTAGATTAATAGTTTGTTCTTTATTCTTTTTAACTTTGAGAAATTGACTTGCTACTATATGATGAAAAATTATTTTTTAATTTTTGCCTTACCCACCATATACTTTATTTATAAAAAAAATATTATTTATTTATCTCACAATGTTCATAATAAACTTTTTAATATTTTTTTAAGTAAAAATCGATGAACATTTCTTTAAAAACAAAGGAAATAAATTTGCTACCCTTATGTATTTGAGGCATCTGCTTTAGGACTCCCTAAAACTATTAATAAATAAAACCTCAATACTTTTATTATTGAAAGTCGATCTAGAATTAGAGTAATTAAATCTTCTTTATATGAATTATGGGAGAAGCCAAAAGAAGAAAAGAGTTAGGTTTTTCGCCCAGAGAAAAACCTATTGAGTTACCAAAATTTGATAAAGAGTCTGTACAAAAAAAAGTAAGGGCTGCATTATATAAATATCCAATTATCCCAATTCTTTTTTATGGGGCGGTAATATTAATCTTCGTTGGAGGCTTAGTTTATGTGGTTAAATTCTACAAATTGATTTGATTAGGGATGAAACATTTTCAAACTTCTTTTAAAAAGTCCTTTTTACCCTATTGAGCATTATTAATCTTTAAAAGTTTTTTTTTTGAGTTTTAATTCTTATTTTGGGAATCTAAATCCTTTTTATTTTGTTGCTTTCTGACAAAGCATTTATTACTATCCTTAATAAAAGGTTGGAAAGAAAGATTTTAAGAAAATGTCTATATAAATGAATTTATTTATAGATTTTTTAAATCTTGCTCTATTTTCTTGAGTTTATTATTAAGTTCTGTTTTTTCCTTCAATAAAACTTTTTTCTTTAATCTAAGTTCTTTGTTAAATGGGGAATTAAAGTACTTTTGGTAAGCGAGAAAAAATACGGCCAAGGCTACAACAATTCCTATCGCCCCAATAATAAGAATAGGCGAAGATGGAAAATCATAAAATGGTACAGAGAGTAAAAACATTTAAAAAATACCTGGAACTATCCAGCCAAATAAGCCATAATTTACAACTAATACAAATAAACCCATCATTGCCATTCTTCCGTTAGTTCTTTCGGCGTTTTGCCAATAAGTTAGTTTTGAATTTTCCATTTTTTTGTTCGGGGATAATTTTTGATAATTTTTAAACGAAACCAGGAATTATTTGTCCTGTTGTTAGATATGCACCAAAAGCTGCAATTAACCCAAGCATTGCGAATCTGCCATTAAGAGTTTCAGCTAAGACTTTTTCTTTTTCGATTGTTTTAACTTTTTTGTTTAAGCTTTTCATTTGATAAGAAGATGAATAGATTGAATTTTCTTTTTGAAATTGTTTGGTTAAATAAGCAACTAGTATGGCCGTAAAAAACACAATTACAACTAGAAATACTAAAAGAGGACTCATTAAAAAACACCAGGAATTATATGGCCTGTAGTTGCATAAGCTCCCATTAGTGCAACTAAACCAATCATGGCCCAACGACCATTAATTTTTTCTGCGTTTTGGGGATATCCATCGTAAGAAACAGATTGATCAACATAAGGGCGAGGTTCAGTTGGAAAGATATTTTGCCTTCCTCCTGATTCTGTAGTTATGTATGAAGAATTAGTCATTAGTTAAATTTAATTATTAACTATCGTAACATTATTATTAATAAATGTAAAGAAAAAGAAGATAATTATGCTAATTCCAGCATTTAATAAGCAGTATTGATACATATACGTAACAAAATGAAATTATATTTTACGTTGAACTTAATAGTAAAAAGATCATTTAGATATAGAAAATCTGCCTCAGATTTGTATTGGATTGACCATAATTAATACATGACAGATCCTATTCTCTACTTATCAATGATTCTTGGGCTGGGAGGAGTTTTTGTATTGATTACCTCCTTCAATGATGATGACGATGACAGTGGTAATGATGGCGAAAAGTATTTATTTAAACTCGAATATGTAAAGGCGGAAAGATAACTTTACTAATTTCAATAGCTCCAACTTACTATAAGTAACGAAAGACAAATTTCAAAATCAAGTGCAGCTTTACCCCTTTTTTTTTATCCAAATTTCCTCAGTTCTTCTCCAACCCTGAGCAATTAATTTTTCCCATTCTTCTCTAGCTTCTTCTCTCTTTAATTCTTCTCTAGTCGTCATAAGAGGTGGTTCTTTACCCCATGTAGATGTTACCTTTCCAGAATCAATAAACATATAATTAAAAAATTGGTCCTTATTATTTGTATTCTCAATAAACCTTTTTACCCTTGATCTATTTGAATTAACCAACCAGTAAGATCTAGCCATTTTTTTTTAAGGATAAAAGTGAACTTTATAACGCATTATGCAATTAATAAGAAGGTTATATCCATTGCAATTCCAGAATTTGAATGTTTTTACAGCGAAATGGTGAAAACTAGAATCATGGAAAAATGCCCAACCAAAAGAAATAGAAAATGCAGTTAAAACAAACGCAGCATGTTGAAGCCAATGCATTCCGGAGTTATCTATATTATTGTTATCAAAATTAGAATTACTAATTTAAAGGATTGGATATGCTATCCATCCAAATAAGGTGTAGTTTATAATGACAGCCATGAAACCTATCATTGCCAACCTTCCATTTGTTCTTTCCGCAATAAACCAATAGCTATTTGGCCATTCAAAAATACCCTCCATATTGGATATTTGATCTTTTGAAACTGGAGACTTTTTAGGAGTATTGTCCTGATCAAGATAATAATTACTATCTGGGTAATAGCTTTCGCTTCGAATATTCTCTTCTTTTTTTTCAATCATTTTATTAAAAATTTGAACTTTATATATCTTAAAAACTAAAAAGGTTAAATAGGTTAAAAAGTCGCTTATTCTTTAGGTCATTTATGAGGAACTAAACCTCCAAGTGACGCTTTATTTCTTTCAGTATTTTAAAAAATGCTGAGTCATATTCTAGGCAGCCCAAAGAAGCCTAGTAACTGAGCAGTTGTAAATAATTTATCCATCTTGCTTAGGGACAGATTTAGGCAATAAAAAAGAGAGTCTGGGTAACTTTCTAGTATTAATTGGTTTTGATTGAGTCGGGGCGACAGGATTCGAAACTTCGACTAAGTGTTCCAAAAAACCACAAACCCCATTAGCATTAGTAGGTTTTTAAGTTATAGTTAATTTTTGGCTTAGTTCTGTGTGGGTTGTCCTAAAAATTTAAACAAAAATTTGTCCACTATCTGTCCATTGTTCAAAATTAGGTGTACCTTTAACCCTCTTTTTCTCTATTATTAATTTATGAATAAATTTTTTATAGATTATTTTCAGGAGCTTTGGCATCATCAACAAAGTACAGTTATTGGCATAGGTTTTGCAATATTAGTATTGTTAGGAATTTATATGAAATTACTCGACATATATAAGTAGATAGCGTTTCATTCATTCAATAAGTTTAAGATTATAAACCACGTCAAAACAGTTGTTATCCTTATCCCATTGTTTTAATTCTGGTTGTTCGAGCATGGCTCCAAACTTTTTTAAGTCAGAACAATTCATCAGGATCATTGCTTTATATTCGTATACTTTGACGATCTCCAGCTCAGAACAAAAAACATATCCTTGTTCTTTAGCTACTTTTTTGCCAATGGCTTTAAATTCTGAAAAAGAACAATCAAATGTTGAGATAACTAATGTATTAGGCATTAAAAAAAGGAGCTTATTGCCCCTTATTGAAAATTTACTGTCAACCTCTTTCTATGAGTAGACTTTGGCAACTATTGGACCAGCTTCTTCATCAGTAAATACAGGTGTGGTTTCCCAATTTAGAAATTCACCCCATTCAGCGGCATGTTGATATATTGCTTTTGGATCATCAGTCTTTAAAACTATCCACCCCTCTAAAGAACCAGGTGCGTGATATCTTCCTATCATTTCAACTCCTGGATAATCTCCCCCACCACTAAGAAATTTTTCTGCACCCTTTTGATGATATCCAGTTTTAAATGACCAATGTTGAACAAAAAGCATGTTTTTTTTTTTAATTTGCTTCCTATTAGTAGCAAGAAAAATAATTCCTGAAAATGAAAATGGTTAATTGCCTTTTTATAAATACAATGTCAACAAATTTGTCTACTATCTTTCCAATTTAGATTTGGAAAAATTTTCCCAATAAAAAAAGAGTCTGGGTAACTCTCCAGTATGAAATAGTTTTGATTTAGTCGGGGTGACAGGATACCTGCCACCTAGTAATCCAAAAGCGCTTAACAACTTCAATAGGGCACAATTTCTACAGACTATGAGTGATTATATTGCGTGGTATTGCTTATTAGACATGAAAATATGAGTTATATTCGACGGCAAATTGAAGGCTTTTAAGGTGATTTTAAGCATTTTTTTGTAATAATTTAACTCCAGATATGAGAGAGATTATTGATGATATACCAAGAAATATCGAATAAAAGGGCTGTAAATTAAAAATACCAAAATTACCCGTATGCCATTTGATTAACCAAAAAGCGTCTACCCCTAAGGGCTGAAGAATACTGTATGCAGTCCCAGATATAAGAGTAATTAGTAAAGGGATTGCAGAAAGTGCAGCAACTTTTCTATGTATTTTTCTTTTGTTAATTTTAGATTTTTGCATTTACTTTCTTAGGTGTTTATGTAATTCTTTTTCATTTTTGCAAGGAAGCCATTTATTTTGATTCTTATGTATCCCAACGCAACCAAGTGCTAATGATTTTTTTTCGGCTTCTTTTCTCGAAGAAAATGTACCCTTCATATGGGCATAAGAAGAAAAATTTAAATTTATAAATATGAAAAATAAAAAAGTGAGTGTTTTTATTTTTTTAAAAACAAAATTCATAATTTATTGATCAATAATTTTTAGGGTGAAATTTGTTCGAATATTTTTGTCTCGCCAGTTTTACTGAATGAAACTACTTTGTAGTTCTCGTGATCATGAGAGTGCGAGTCATGAAAATTCATTTCCATGCCGGGAGAGCCAAGTGGCATACCTGGTACAGCTATTCCTTTGATGCTCGTTTTTTCTCTAAAAAGTTTGTTGATTGATTCAATTGGGACATGTCCTTCAATCGTATAGTTAGCTATTTGAGCGGAGTGACATGATCTTAAATTATTGGGAATTTGATATTGGTTTTTTATTACTGAGACATCTTTAACTATATAATCAACAACTTCTAATCCATTATCTCGTAAATGATTTACCCATTTCTTGCAACAACCGCATGATTCTGATCTATAAGAAAGGACTTTAGGGATATCTATATTTTCTTGATTTTTAGCAGTACTTTCTTGAGCATTAAATGTATTTACGATGAGAATACCAGAAAATAAAAGAGAGTTAAGCAAATTCCTTTTAAAAATTGATTTACTAAATTCCATTGTTTAAGAAACTATTATCCTAAAAATAAGTTAATTCATTTTTTATAAATTTGCTATCGAATAAGAATTTAAATCAGATAGATATCAAATTGATATCTTGAATTTTTTAATGTTCAGAAGTTAAATTTTCAGACCAAGCCCTCTCTTTTTATCTATTTCTCTCAACTATTCTAAAATTCATATCTATAGCTCCTTTTCTTAATGGAATAATTTCTTGATAATCCCCTTCATAGCAATCTTGAGCTGCTTTTTTGCTTGGGAATTGTGCGAGTACAGTAAACGGTCCGTCATATCCTTCCTTTACATCTGTTTCATAATCAACTGTTAATGTTTTTGCTCCGCAACCTTTAACAACCACATCATTTACTGCTGCAAAGTATTTACCTGCTTGTTCTGGATTTGTAATCCTGCCAGAAATCATTACATAACCAGCATTCTTGTCTTTTGGAACTTTATAACCAATTGCAAGCCCAGCAATGCCAGCAATTAAACCAATTAAAATAGTTTTTTTCATTTAAAACTTGATTTTTATAAATGATAAACGAATCTCTATAAGTTGGATGTAAATTATTAACTATTAGCGGTGGGAGTAGTAAGCTTTTAAAAATTATTCAGAAATCCAGCGATTAATTATTGTCCCTTCATAAATATGACCTGATGCTTCAACAATTGGTTTTGTTTGTGGGTTAATAAAGATGTCGTAACAAGTATTTAATGGTCCTTGAAACATTACTGTTGCTCTTTTAGGGTCTTCTAATGATTTACCAATATAGAAGGTTTTAACTCCCATCTCTTTAAACATGGCTTGTTGCTCAGGAGTATTCATGTGAGCCTCATATTCCTCAAAAGTATTGCTTAATTTGAAATCTAATACAGTTGTTTCAATTGACATGAATAAAATAAACTAATTGCCCCTTATTTTAGATCGACTGTCAATCAAAAATAAATTTTGAAGAACTAAATCTTCAGAAAATTTAGAATTGATATCAAACTGACATCAAGAGAGTTATGTCAGTTTTTACCAAATAAAAAGACAGGCTGGGAAACCTTTCTTTAACTTGGATTATTAGAGTCGGGGCGAAAGTATTAGAAGCTGCGACCTAGTTCTCCCAAAGCACTGGGCTTTATTTTTAAGAATATGCTGAGGCTTTTGTTATAGCTTAGATAAATCATAAATAGTGGAACGAGTTTGAGAAGGCTTATTGCATAATTTTTTACCTCTGTTAATTTTAGTGGACTAGGATTTAAGTACAAATGCAAGATCAAAGAATTGAAAAGATAACAGCTGTTGTAATAAACATAACTAAGGTGCTGTTAATAATTTATCTAGGAGTTGAAGAAGTATTTAAAATAATCAAATCACTTCAAAAAGATTTAGATGCTGAATTTGATATTTCTCGAAAATGGGCTTCACAAAATTATTCAATTCTAAAAAAAAGACTAGTTGAACGAAAAGTAGCGGGTGTTATAGAAAATTAGTTATTAATCTTTAAAAGTTATTTTTAAATTTTTTTGCTATGAATTAATTGAGGCCAAACCTCGTCAGCAAGCTCTAAGTTTGCTGCAAGACATAGATTGATTCTATATAGTTGCGAATCGATTTAATAACCCTTTCAGTAGTTGGAATTTCTGGAGGGGTTTCTTGTCTTTATTATCGACCCATATTTAATTAAAGATTGACAGTCGATCTAACATAGAGGGATAAACCCTTTGTTTCATGGGAAAATTTTCTTCACAAGAAATAGAAAGACAATACAATTTGATCAAAAGGCTTTTAGCTGAACCTGAAAAGTATAAAGATGCCATTGATGCAATTAAGAAAGATATTGCTTATATGCCTATAGAGCTTAAGAAAAAACTTGAAGAAGAAAATATTACCTTCTAAATGAAACATTTACTATTTGCATCGCTTTTAATTTCTTTAGTTAGTTGCTCCTCCCAATCAAGTTTTGAAGCTAAGTAAGCTTGTGATAAATGTTGTGATAAATGGGCTGCAAAAGGAAAAGTTTATAATATGGAAAAAAGATAAAGATATTGAGGAGGTTTCCAAAATGTATGATTTAAGTTTAGTTAAAGACTCTGGCAATAATTAAAAAGAAGAATTAGTAGAAGGTGTAACTAGATAATGAAAAAAGATTTCTTACCCTAGGTGGAAGCAAGCTGAGCTTAGATTTTTCAAGGTAGTTATCCCTGTTGGTGGGAGGACTCCAATTCACACGCACCCAGCATCAATGGTTGTTTATCTTGCTCAAGGAGAATTGAAGCATACGAGAGAAGATGTTATTAATTACTTTTCATCAAAGCAATCATTAATAGAGAGTAATAATGACGATGAACATTTTGTTGAAAATATAGGAAATGAACCAGCAGTACTTTATGTATTTGAGTCATCTGCTGTTGGACTTCCTTCAACTATAAATAAGTAAAATTTCAAATCTTTTATATTGACAGTCAATCTAAAATAAGAGGCAATTAGCTCCTTTTTGCTCTTTTTCTGTCATTTTATTTTGCTTTTCTTGTTCCGCCATAAGTATATTGACTTTCTTTAGAAACTATATCCCAACATTGTTTACAACAAAAAATCCAACTTTTATAGTTTATAGATTTTACTCGGTAATGAATTATATCTTCCTTATTGCATAAATCACACTTTCTCATTTAATACTTAATAGCAATCTGCCAAAAAGGATATTGCCCGACAGATTTTTCTCTAATTAATTGAAATTTTCTAGAATTTATTTTGGCTACGATTCCGTCTGTTGGGTAGTTATTAAAAAGTTTTTTGTCTGTCCATTGTTTTCTGTAGACTTGAATCTGGCTTGTAAAATTACAGCTTTTATATTCTGGAATAGTAAAACCTAATTTCTTTAAATACACCAAAGAATCATGTTGATTTAATCTGCCATTAATTATCTGGAAAGAACAAAAACTAATATGATCGCTTTCACTACAAGCTGACCTTAGATAACCTCCCGCTTGACTTTGAGAGTAAGTAGGTCTTTCATATTCTGATGGTGCGAATAGCTCTCCTCTAACTTGGAATAAACCTTGAATATTAATCTTGTTTGGAATATCTAGAACAGCTTTAATCTTTTCGGTGCAATCTTTTCCTTTTCGAGAAATTGCTTTTACTAACTCTCCATCAATATATTGAATAGCGATAGCACAACCATCAATTTTTGGTTCAATAATTATTCTTGTATCGGGCAATAATCCTTCAATAAATTCCTCTATTTGATCTTTTGGTAGAGAAGGTAATGGCAATAATTTTTTATTAGTAAAATAATTTGCTTTTGGATTTACTCTAAATAAATTGGCTTCTAATTGGTCGAATTGGTCATCAGTAATTAATGAAGTCCCCATTCTGTAATTATGGTCATACCATTCAATTCTTTCTTCTAAATATTTACTCATAATTTTGCCTTATTTGTATTGTTGTATATCTCAGAAGTTCCATTTGGAATAAATTTAGAGTATTTCTGCAAGTGAACTCCTTGGGAATGACCCATTGCTTTGCAGATATTAGCCATTGGGAACCCTTCTGCATGAGAAGCTTTCGAATATCTAAGTCTAAAGCTATATGGAACTGAAACTTCTCCAATATCTTTGGTTTCTACTCTGTATAAGTTCCAAAGCTTATTTCTTCTTAGTTTTGTTCTAAGAGTCATAGAAGCATATTCTCCTAAAGCTGGAAGTTCTTCACCTAATTCAATTCTAGTTTGCAAGTTATAGTCCATTGCTTCTCCTTTTGCATTAACCAAATAAAGAGGTCTTAACTTTCTTGGCTTTTAAGAGTCGGGGCGACAGGATTCGAACCTGCGACTTAGTGCTAAGGGTGGGGTAGGTCAAACAAAATTAATTATTTAAATTTTCAATAGTATATCTACTAAAACATTTCATTTTATTTTTGAATCATAAAAATTTTTCCCAACAAAAAAAATATAAGTTAAGTTTGTAAAAATGTTTTATTAAAAATTGAAAATCAGCAAGAAGTTAATATTAATATTTGGATTACTTGCAGCAATCATTTCTGTACCAAGTGCTCTTTTTTTAACTGGAACTATTGGCAATGCCAAATCCGCTGCTTATAAAAGAGCTAAAAAAATAATGAATCCTGATCTTTATTTGACTTATAGGATTACAGAAAGGATTGTAGAGGCCAACAATATAAAAAGACCAATAAGAATAGCGGTAAGGAAAGGAGTAGATTGTTCTGGAGCACTTGGACTTGATCCATCAAGTAGTAAGTGTCAAGCTGCCCAGTTGTTGCCTGATATAGATAAATCAACAAACTTTGATATTTGGGCTTCTCAGGTAATTAACACTATGTCTGGTCAAGCTAATGCTTTTGCAAGTAGCGATAGTGGCGTTTTATTAGTTAATAAACCGTTATTAAAAGAACTTATGGGCCGACCTGAACAACTAGCTTGTGTGATTTCTCATGAGTTAGCTCATATTACTCAAAACCATAATGACGAAAAAAGAAAAGCAAGAATGAAATATGATTCAATAGCTGCATCAAGAATCTCTGAAAGAATAGTTAAATTAAAAAATGCACAAGGAAGGGGTTATTTCATGGCAGCTATGATAGGAGGGCTTTCAGATAGTTACTCAGGGACTAATACTTCGCTTAATCAATTATCAAATCAAATCGCTTTCAATAATCTTGCATCTCAAATGCTCGCTCCACAGATAAGTGAAAAAGCAATGGAATACTCTCCAGTAATAGCTGAATCAATTAATGAAATACAAGGATTAAGTCCACAGTATATTAAGCAAGGATTTAGCTATATTGATAACTATCTTAGAGATGCGGCACTTTCGCTCACCGCTTTTGGAAGAGGTCTTGAATATGAGGCAGATTTATTAGGAACACAATATGCAGCAACCGCAGGTTTCGATGAAAAAGCTTGCTTAAAATTATGGACAGAAACCATGCCCCATGACACTGATAAAATAGTAGCAAGATTGTTGCCACAAGGAGTTCCAGATCCAGGTAAAAAGAAACCTGAAATATTCATAAATAAAAAAAAATCTGAAGTATTAGAGGATATAGATTGTAAAAATAAGATAAAAGTAAGAAAGGACAAAGGTCTTAAGCAAAAATGTAAATTAATTTCTAAAAAAAGAAAAGCTAAAGATAAAAAGCAAATAAGTGAACAGACTTTAGAAATACTTAGTACTCATCCAAGTGATGAGAGGAGAGCTAAATCTATAAGTGAGCACATAAAAAATAAAGAGCTATTTAATAAATTTAGAGCAACTGGAAAGAAAAATAAATTAAAAAACACTATGAGAGATTGGAGTTATGATAAAGAATCAGATAGTCTTGTTATATCTGATATCGAAAAAGATCCTAAACTAATCGGATTAGAGGAAACTGGCACAAGTGGGATTAATATTGATAATTTTTTAGAATAGAAGTTATGTATTAAATGAAAAAATTTTTAATATTCACCCTAATAATCGCATCAAATGCATTAATTTTTGAACCTTTAATTTCTAAAGAAATTTTGGAGGATAAAAATTTAATACAAAAAGTTTCATTTAATATTTGGTGGGAAGATAAATATAATGATTCCATCATCACTCTCAGAACTTATCCTGAAGATGTCAAAACAATCCAAATTGGTAATGGTAGGTCCATAAATAAAAGTCAAGTTTTAGAAATTTACAGAGAGGTTAATAAAGGTTCTTATATTTTTAATATCGTTTATAAAGACGAAAATTTTAAAGTCTCTACTGGAAAAATTATTTTTTCTAACAAAAGATCAAGTAGGAAATTTGAGAACGCATTAGTAGATTTTGGTTTTTAAAAAATATTTTTTTCTTATTTAAAAAAAGTGAGCATCAATTACATCAGAATACATCAATTGAATACCCCCTAGATTGCCCTTTTCTCAATTTGAGACTATTAGCAATAAAAAACTAGTTGGGAAACTCGCTAGTATAACTTTGGTTTAAATGATCGGTGCGACAGGATCCGAACCTGCGACCTATTGCTCCCAAAGCACTTAAAAGCTCTAGTGCAGCACTAGCTTTTCAATCTATGAATGTTTTTTTGCATAGTTTTACGTAGTTCCTCCTGACAAATTAATCATTATTTGTTGGCGATTTGTCGATAATCAATATATTTAGAAAGATTTTATTTATTATTTATTTTATTGACAGCCGATCTAAAATTAAAGACAACTTGCTCTTTTTTTATGTCTTGTTCAGTTACTTCCGTGTTTACGTTTAAAATTGAAAGCACTTTCGATGAATGGGCTGCAATATTTGATAGTGCAGAAGCAGATAAAAGGCATTCAGAATTTGATATTAAGCCTCTTTTCAGAGGAGTAAGCAAAGAAGATCCTCAAAAAATTATTGTTATTCATCAAGCGCCAGAAGGCAATGTTCAAAAGTTTGTGGAGGCAAATGGTGACTGGATGGCAACTCATAGAGTTGACTTATCAACAATGGAAGAATCGTCTTGGACTCCTTCATTAACAAAAGAAAGTTGCTGTGATTAACAAATGAAACTCTTACTATTGGCAACGCTAATAGTTAGTTATTGAAAGCCGATCTATATTAGAGGGAATTAAATCCCTCTTTTTTTTATGACTGCCCAAAAATTTATGAATGTTGTTCGATTTAAATTAAAGTCAGATTGTGTAGATAAGTATTTTGAAGTAATAGATAAAACAAGTTTTGAGGGGATGACTCAAAGATATATCGCGAAAACTGGAGATTATGATTACTGTTTTGTTGGGATCTGGAAAAGTGCAGAAGCTATTGCAGCTCAAAGACCAGTTATGATTGCTCACCTTAATGAGGTTAGAGGATTCATGGAAGAGTTGTCTCCTGAACTTGGAGTTACTGATCCTGTTTCAGGAAATATTGTTTCTAAAGTTGGTTATCATGATTGACAATCGATCTAAAATATAAAGAAACGCACTCTTTTTTTATGAATCCATATGATTATAAAAAAGAAGATTTTTTGGCTTGGGTAGAAGAAAGAATGGGAAAATATGGATACACAGTTAAAAATGCTCCTGATACTTATTTAAAGGCATATAAATCTGGAGATCCCAACGATCTCCCAGTTTTAATTACGCAAGAATGGTATGCATATCAAAAAAATAATAATCCTACTGATAAGACTAAAAAAATTTCTTGGATAGAAAAACTCAATTGGTCTTTGAAGAAGAATAATAAAAATTACTCAACAAACATTATTGATTTAAAACTTGAATTCGAAGCAGTCCTTCAAGAAAAAGAAAATCAATTTGAAATATATAAAAAGAAAGTTGATGATGAATTTGAAGATAAGATAAATACCTTGAAAATTTTATCTGAAAGGTCTGTTTCTGAAATAAAAGAGAAATTTAATAAATCAAATGAAGAATATCAAAAAAAAATTAACCTTCTTCAAAATGAAGTTAAAAATATAAAAAAAGAAAATGATTTAATTGGAGAAAATAAACAGAAAATTGATCTTCTAGATAATACTCATAAAAAACTTGAAAAAGATAGAAATTATAAAGACGAAGAACAAAAAAATATCATTCAAGAACTAAGAAAAGAAAATAAAATACTTAATTCAAAGATAAAGTTTTTAGGTTCTTCGAATAAAGCAACTAATGACAACAATAAATTGATAAATGAAAAAAATAAATCTTTATTAAATAAATTAATTCAATATGAAGAAGAAATAAAAAACATAAAAATAAAATATGAAAATTCCAAAAATAGAGTTAGCGAAACTAACTTAATTGAAAAACTTAATCAAAAAGAAAAGGAATTTTATCAATTAAAGGATGATCTTGATAAATTAAATCAAGAAAAAATTAAAAATGAAAAACAAAATTTAAATGAACTTATTATTTTAAACAAAGAAATTAAAAATCTAAAGCTGGTAAATAATGATTTGCTTAGTGAAAATCAGGATCTGAATAATAAATTAATTTCAAAAGAAAAAGAGATAAATAAAAAATTGATTAACGTCCCAAATATTGAAAACATAAGTTCTAATGAAACATTTTCTGAAATATATAATTTTGAGGAATGGATGAAAACGAAAACTAGCCTTACTGAAAGTTCAGTAAATAAATACGTAAATTCAGTAAGCAATATTAGATTAGATTTAATAAGAATGAGAAATATAGATATTTTTAATAGTAAGAACAACAATCAACAAAATCTAGAAAAATTACTTGATATTTGGCTTAGTGAAAATCTTGAAAAAGATAAGAAAGGAAATAATATGTATAGTGCAGGATTTAGAAAATTTATAATTTTTAAATCTTTAAATGATGTTTTGGAGATTAAGCAAAAATTATCTCCTCAAGAAGAAAAAAATAAATATAAACAAATTCAAATAGATAATGATATTGAAATCGGTGAATTGAATTTCAGTATAAGAGTTTATCACTCATTAATGAGAAACGGTTGTAGGCGACTTAGTGATATTAAAAATCTTACTGATTGGGAAATATTAGGCATGAGAAATATGGGAGAGTCTGGATTGATGGAAATAAGAACCACTCTTAGGAGATATGAAAGTTCATCTCATGTTTTATTTAATGAAAATAAAGGAGATAATATTAATGTTTCAAATAGTAAGAAAACTCAAATAATAAATGTTGTTAAAGCAAATTCAGATGAAAAGCATAATCACAAGAAATTCTTAAAAATATATAATGAGATAAAATTATGGGAACTGATAAAAAATGCAGATAATAAAAATTTTAATGAATTAATAAATGAGATTAATACTGAAGTAAATAAAATATCTGAATTAAATTTAACTAAGGATTTTTTGAGTAATTTAAATAAATTTGTAACTACAATAGAACCCCTTGATAATGTTAATAATTACAATCAACACGCATATATCGATTATCTTGAGGACATAGATATATTTGTGGATAAATTAAAAAAATCAATTTTATCTTCGTATATTGAATCCTTTTTTAGTAATAGTTGGTTATTTAACCTTAGTCGATCATTAGTTCTTCCATTGGATAAAAAATGGATAATAATTATTTTTTATTTTAAAAGATTTTCTTATTCGAAAATTGGGAATGCTCTTTTTGATAAGCTTTCCAGGGAAAGAGTAAGGCAGATTATTAAAACCTTTCAACAAAAACTTAGAATTAAATTAGTTTTGCCTGCTAATGATTTTGATAATGAATTAACAAGTATAAATATTAAAAATAAAAGTTCTAAAGGATTAGGAAATAATCTAATTTCATCCTTTGAAGTTATAAAACAAAGCGAAGAAAAGTTTACTTATAGTAAAAAAATTGCATCAGAAGAAAGAGAGAAAGATCAACAAATAAGATCCGAATTGGCCGAAATATTTAAGGAACAAATAACTGAAGAAACTGAAATTGATTCAAATTCTTCAATGGTAATTGATTCTGTAGATTTAAAACTTAAATCTATCGTTGATTTAATTGATAAGAATATATCACTAGATTTTGAGATTAATAAATATTTGTTTAATGAATTAGCAAGTAAATATAAAGTTACATTTAATGTATTTATTGATGAAATAAACGAATATTTATATGAAAAATATGATGCTCTATTAATAGAAATTGAGGATGATATTGCCTATATAGATGAACAATGTTTATCCTTACTAAAAGATGAGATAAAAAATGATTGAAATTAAACCAAGGGAGAGAAGTAGGATATTAAAGTGTCTTAAGGTTGGAGTAGTTCCAACTCAAGGGATTCACTATTTACAGGTTGGAAGGAGCGATGAGGTTTCTGCGATAATTGAGGATTTAAAACTATTAAATGAAGGGGTAAATTGTTTTAGGGTTTTTATTGGTAATTATGGTTCAGGTAAAACATTTTTATTGTCTTTAGCAAAAGAAATAGCACATCAAAAGAATTTGTGCGTATGTAGAGCAGATTTGGCTCCAGAAAAAAGACTTTATAGTACCAGCGGACATGCTAGGACATTATATGCAGAATTAATTCGACAATTATCTAATAAATTAAAGCCTCAAGGAGATGGTTTACAATCTCTAGTCGAAAAGATTTTAACCAAATCTTCAATAAGTGAATTAGAGGAGAAGTTTAAAAACTTAAATAATAATTCTCTAGGGTTTGATTTTTATAATGTACTAATAACTTATAAGAAAGCATTAATAAATGGAGATATTTTTAAACAAAACTCTGCCTTAAGATGGATGAAAGGAGAGTATTCAACAAAATTAGAAGCATATAAAGACATACATGTTAGAAATATAATCTCTGATAATAATTTCTATGATGCTCTTAAGGTGATTTCAGAGATAACAAAAATTGCAG
Organism: Prochlorococcus sp. AG-442-M23; assembly: GCA_003209655.1. Lineage (GTDB taxonomy): Bacteria > Cyanobacteriota > Cyanobacteriia > PCC-6307 > Cyanobiaceae > Prochlorococcus_A. The sequence goes on from QCPW01000005.1 coordinate 130,686, forward strand.
GATTTGATGGACTCCTCATTCATATTGATGAGATGGTAAATCTTCTAAGGATTTCTCATACACAAACAAGAAAAAATAATTATGAGATGGTTCTTAAAATAATTAATGATGTAATGCAGTCGAATCTTGAAAATTTTGGGATTTATTTATCAGGTACTCCTGAATTCCTCACTGATACAAGGAGAGGCCTTTATTCTTACGAGGCATTGAAATCAAGACTTGAAGAAAACTCTTTCTTAACAACTAATCAATTCGATAAGAATCATCCAGTAATAAGAATCAAGCCTCTCAGTAAAGAGGAAATATTTAATTTAGTAAGTCATGTAAGTGAAATTTATGATAGTCATGAAAATGTCAAAAGAAAAACTAATGAAGAATTAATTGAGACTTATTTACAGTTTTGTGTTGAACGTTTAGGACAAGATTTATATAGTTCGCCACGAGAGGTGATAAGAACATATTTAAACTTAAGAGAAGCTTTAGAAATTGAGACAGAAAAAGATGTAAAAGAATTATTGAAAATAACTGATATAAAACCTGATATAGATCCTTCAATAAAAGATTTAGAACTAAGTGATGAAGATAGGGAATTAAGTGACTTTGTAATCAACCCTTAATGGATGAAACTATAAATTCTTTTTCTTTACTTCATCCTGATATACAAAGATGGATTTACCAGCAGAAATGGAATGAACTAAGACCTGCTCAAGTAGAAGCAATAAAATTAATAAGAAAAACTAAAAATAATTTAATCATTAGTGCTCCAACGGCATCAGGTAAAACTGAAGCTGCATTTTTACCTTTGTTATCAGATTTAATTGAATCAAAAAATGAAAAATGTTTTTTATTTTATATTTCTCCATTAAAAGCACTGATTAATGACCAAACAGAAAGATTAAAAAGTATTTCTGAAAGTATGTATATAGATATTATTCCTTGGCACGGAGATATTCCATCTGGGATTAAAAATAAAGCTTTTAAATCTTCAAAATGCGTTTTACTAATTACACCTGAATCTATTGAAGCGATGTTAATAAATAATCCACAAAAAGTAAGGAAAATTTTCAAAAATACTAAAGCAATAGTTATTGATGAATACCATTCCTTTATTGGAAATGATAGGGGCGAGCAACTATTCTCCTTAATTTATAGATTAGAAAAGTTTAGTGATCATATCCCTCGAAAAATTGGTTTATCAGCTACTATTGGAGATTTTAAAAAAGTTTCAAAAGTGCTTGAGTCGGATATATATGGTTTTCCAAAGAATATTGATAGTTCACTAGGTAGTAATTATTCTATTAAAATGAGTCTTAAAGGTTATGAGTATGAAAATAATAAATTAAAATTAGAAGAAATTTTAAGCGAAAATGATAAAAAGGGATCAAAAATTGATTTTGGGAAAAATGAACCTCCAATCGCAATAATTAAAGATATTAATAGATTTAGAGATAATACTAATCTTGTATTTCCAAACTCAAGGAATTCAGTTGAAGATTTTACCTTTTTGGGAAATTCATTATCAAGAAATAATAATCAAAAAGAAATTTATCATGCTCATCATGGTTTATTAGCAAATGACATCAGGATAAATATTGAAAAAAAAGCAAGAAAAGGGATTAGTCCAATGACAATAATATGTACATCTACACTAGAAATGGGTATTGATATTGGAAGCGTAGATAATGTATTTCAAATCGGTTCTCCTTTTACTGTTTCAACATTAAGGCAAAGATTAGGAAGATCAGGTAGAAGAGGACAAAGCCCAATTTTAAGGGTTTTTATTGCAGAGGATTCAAATCAAGAACATGATATCAAAGAAAATATTCTAAGAGATAAATTAGTCCATACATTAGCATTAATAAATTTGATTAAAGAAGGTTGGTATGAAACACCAGAGAGAGAGGGGATTTCATTATGTACAATTTCTCATCAAATTATTTCATTAATATCTCAACTAGGAGGAGCATCTCCTGCAAAAATCTGGACTTACTTTTCTGACAATTCAAAGTATCAAATAAGCAGAGAAAATTTTAAAAAAATTCTTCTTAACTTAGGAGAAATGGACTTAATTATTCAAACAGAATCTAAAATAATTTTTTTGTCAGATAAAGGAGAGAATTTATCTAATAATTATGACTTTTATTCCTCCTTTATTACTGAAGAAGAATATAGAGTATATTCCTCTGGGCGAAAATTAGGAATAATTCCTTTAAACGGTATGCTTGCTGAAGATGATGTATTAGCTTTGGCTGGTAAAAATTGGAAGATTATCAGTATAGATGAAGAATCAAAAGTTATCTCAGTTTTACCAACATCTATAAAAGGTTCTGTCCCTACATCGACCGGATCTTTTTCAAGGCATGAAAAAGTTCTAAAAGAAATGAAGAAAATATATGAAGCTAATGAGATTCCCCCTTTTTTAGATAATAAAGCTAAAGATCTTTTACTTCAAGCAAGAACTGCTTATTTAAATTTGCAGCTAAATAAATTTGAGATAATAGGAGATTTAGAAGGACAAGTAACTTGGTTCCCATGGGTTGGGACAAGAACAATTAACGCTGCTAGCCTTTTAATTGAGATTGCTTCAGGAGAACATCCGCAAAGGACGGAATTAACAATTAAATCTAATTATTCGTCTCTTCTTCAAACCTCCGAATTTGCAAATAAATTAGGAATGGAAAGTTGTTTTGATCAAATATTTAATTTAATAGTCTCTAATGAATCAAAATTCAATTTTCCTAAAGGTAAGTGGTCATGGCTTTTAACTGAGGATTTAATTTTAAGAGATGCAATGAAAAGGGAACTTAATATTGAAGAGGCAATAAATTTATTTAAATCCTTCAAAGAAATAAAAGTTCAATCTGATATTGAACTTTAGATAATTAATTGATTATTAATATATTTATTTTTCATTATTTTTCATTATTTTTCATTATTTTTCATTTCATAATCACGTGTTGGGTTGCCCTAACAAAAAATGATATTTGCGATAGATTAAAAAATGAAAGTTATTATGAAGTTCAAGCTTTTATTAAATGGGTAATAAAAGTTTAAAGATATGGAGGAGAAAGTAGTTTGATGCAAGCCTATAGATCTAAAGGTTATTTAAAATGAAAAAAGTTTTATTCTCTTTTTTTTTCTTAATCTCAGGTACAGTTCATGCTGATGATCATAGTTTTGAAAGTTGGAATAAAAAACAATTTGAAAATTATCCTTTCGAATGTGTTGAAGATGGCGTAACTGGAGAATATACAAGGTGTTATGCAGAAAAACTCAATAAATATGATTGGGAATTAAGAAAAGAATTGAATGATGATAAATTATGGAAAGAATGGAGGAATATCAGAGGAAAAGTTTGTTACCACTATAAAAACAAACATTTTGGTCAAGGAACAATTAAACCACTTATGACTCTAAGTTGTGAAATGAGATTAAATACCGAAGTTAAAAGATTTTGTTTATCGGGAGAGGATAAAAAATGCGGATGATTAAAAAAAATAAAAAGTATGGAATATGGGCTTGGGTAGGAGCACTATATGGCCCGATTATTTTTTGGATTCTTTTTCTTAATTACCCGAAAGTTGAATGGAAATATATCTTGGAATCTAATAAAGCACGGGTTGCTCGCCACCATCAAAAAGCAAATGAAATTGGATTACCAGGCATACCTTATTTGAGCAATTCTGGGACTGGGTCAATTCTTTACGTAAATGAAAATGATGTCGCTTATGGAATGTGCGGTCCTCATTTCTTTTGTTCAGAAGAATTAAATTCAAAAGAGGGTATTTATTTCATGCCAATAAATGGTGGTGCTAAAAGAATTAAGAGTAATGTTATTTTTGCTGGAAATAGATTTTGGTGCGATAGTTATGAAATCAAAGGTCCAGGTAAATGTAAATCTGGTGGGTGGGTATATGGTTTAGAAAGATAGTTCTGTTCAAAAGAGCATATACAAGCAGTAGATAAAGCTAACCCTAAACCTACTTATCTTCGATATGTTGCTCTAGATTATGGATATGGAATTTGTACCAAAGATGGTTGGGTAAGTTAATTAAAAATTAGCAATTTATTTAATATTTATATTTTTAAATGCGTCAAAAATTAAATAAACAAAGCAAGTAATAAAAACAATTACATATATAGATTCCATTTAACTTACTGTTGTTATTGAACTGCTTAATCCATAAGTGAGAAAAATAAAACTTGCAAAAGTAACTCCTATCATTACTATTGTATAAAGTTTATTTAGTTTGAAATTATTGTTTGCAGATGAAAAGTCTGCAATAACAAAACTTTTCATTGAATATTTATCTCTATTTCTGAAATTATTGCTGTTAACCAAACCGCCTAAAATTGGATCTGTAGAAACTTTTATTTCTTGATTGATAACAGAATTTAAACCTTTATCTTCATTGAAGAATCTTGGAAACATGTATGCATGCCATAAAGCTATTATTGCCACCCAAAAAACTACACTAACTCCTGCAAAACCAAAAAGTAAGAATCTAAAAGTTTCCATATTTGTTTTTTTAATTAACTAAAATCTATATCAAAAAAATATCTAAATATCGCAATCCAAAAAAATATACTTTAAATAAATCAATTAATCATTTCATGATGTTACTAATGATTAGAAACAATGTTATTAGAGCTTTTTCTTTAAATATAAGTTAATGATCAAATCATTTATTTAACTTAAAAAGACAAAATAATAATCAAATTTATTTATTACTTTTTAGAAATGGATTTCAGGATTTTACTTGTTATTACACCAATAATATTCTCATGGATATTTACAGTCTTTTGGTTAGGTAGGTGGGATGTATTTAGATTGACACCACTAGGATTACCAAAGAGGGGAGTAGCTCCTTTTAAAAATTATCAAGTATGGGAAGATTCAGCATTAATTCCTGATACTGGCAGACCAGCAGAAGGTTATCCAGTATTTACTGTAAGAACCGCAGCAGTTAATGCCCTAGGGATTCCAACCGTTTTCTTCCTTGGAGCAATATTGGCAATGCAATTTAAATCTTATTAATAGGAAATTTTGATGGACTTTAGATTTTTAATTGTTGGAGCACCATTTTTAATCGCATTTTTTTATACCTTGTTTTGGCTGAATAAATGGGGTGCTTTTAATTCTATGAATAATAATTTGCCAAAAAATATTTCTCTTAAAAATGAATCAATAGAACAAAGTTATATTTTGGAGAATATCTTTTTAACAAAAAATTAATCAAATTTTTTTTACCCTTAAATTAATACCTTGTCATGATTCCAATAGAACAGTATTTGTTTTTTGCAGTTTCTCTTTATGCATTTTTTTATCTTTCAATAACTATAGTAAGTACATTAATTAGTTTTTACTTAGCAATAATTACATAAAATATTAAACACTTATTTGTATAAAATTAATCTTCCTTTATCTCAAAACTCATTATATAAATATACAAGTAGATATTAGGGCAATCTACTAACCGCTAGCTTTGATAAAGCGGTTCGTAATGAGAACCTCCCTTTGACCTCATTTTCTTTTTCGCAATCTTAGAAAATGAGGTTTAAATAATTTTTAATATTCAAGAATATTAAAGTTAATTTTTTATATAAATCCAGTCATTAAATTTTATTCATGATTATGTATATTATTTACTTTTTAAAAAAGAGTTTTTTATTTATAAAGAATATGTAGATATTTGGCGAATCTGCAACGGTATAGATTCCGTCTTTATGAACCTAGCCAACGAAAATATTCTTAACTACGTTTTAGTTATTTTAGTAGTTAGGAATATTTTTATTTTAAGGTTAATTTTTTCTTAAAAACAAATGATCAATAAATCACAAAAAGTATCCTCATTAGAAAATATCTACAACAATTTGGAATCTGGCATGCCAGAGAATAAATCTATTAAAGACTATGCTCTACCTAATGCGAGACAGTGGTTAGGTGGAAGATATGTAGCCCTTTGGGTATTACCTATTTATTTATTTGGAAAAATTGCAAAATTCGTAGCTTCCTCTGCTTTTATAAAACCATATTCTCCAACTAGTAATGGACCTTCTTATAAAAGACCAGAAACTTTGTACACCTCTTTAAAAGGTGTTTTTAAAGGAGAAGACCATTTAAGATTTTTTGATCATAGGTTTATCGCTATTTGGGTATTGCCTATTGCTTTAACTGGAATTGTTTTTGAAGTGCTTTTTATATCTCCCACTAAGAGTACTTTCCCTTTCAATTAAGCATCTTTTGTCCGCAATTTGTCCGCATACATTGAGGAAAGGATTTAAGCAATAAAAAAGAAAGGCTGGGAAACCTTTCTATGACTTGGATTATTAGAGTCGGGCGACAGGATTCGAACCCGCGACCTAGTACCCCCAAAGCACTAACACGCAATTAGTGAGACTCTGTTATCTCAGCTATAAATTCAATCATAATCTGTATAAGACTGCAAAAGACTGCACACTTTTGCCTAAGTAAGGTTATATTTCTACGGATTTGCGTAGAATAAAAGAGGAGCACTCGGACGCTTTTTGGACACCATTTAGACACTGGGATCTTTCTATTTTGATTAAAATTTAGAATCTTTTAAGTTTCTTGAACAAAAAAATAAAGCTAATTAACCTGTCATTTTTTAAGCTAGGAAATATTGACTTTTGCAACCCCTTTTTCGTTATGGATTTTACCAGTGATTAAAAAGAAGACTTTATCAGTATCTATATTTTTTGTCTTACAGGTTTTCTTTTTAGATGCCTACGGATCATCGAAAAAAGTTGTTGAAAAAATAAATTCGAAATATAAATTAGAAAAAAAATATTTTCCCACTACAAATGTTAAAGGTAGTTTATTTTTTACATTAGGAGCACTATCGGAGTCCACTTCAAGTGAGTCTTTACACTTTACATATGAGAATAAAATTAGATTAAATACTAGTTTCAAAGGAAAAGATAATTTATTGACGATTTTTGAATCAGGGAATGCATTAGATAGTCCCTTGATGCTTGATTTACAAAGTAAAAAAGGGGATACCCTGAAAATCTCAACTCTTTTGTATAAATTTCAGTTGGATGATGAATATGAAGCAATAATTGGACCTAAGATGTTTGGTTACCACGGTTTAGCAGGGAAATCTACTGCTTATAATGAAAGGATTGCAATCTTAGATGGAAGTAATTACACAACATCATCTGGGATTGGTCCAGGTATTGGGATATCTAAAAGGAAAAAGAACGGATTAAATGCCTCTTTTAAAATTGCTTCAGATAGCTCTCAAATTGACAATGAATCAATACACTTTATTAATCAAATTGGATTAACAAAGAAAGATTTTGGGGGAACTATCACAACTAATCTGAATAATGATTTTGAAGCTTATGGTATAGCAACTTTCTATAAACCAAAGAACTTTCCTTCAATAAGTGCATCTATTGAATATAAGGATATGGATTCAGGTAAAATAATAAAGAATTGGGTTTTTGCATTACAACAAGGTCTACAGAACAAAAAAATTGGTATTGCAGTTGGTACATATAATTCAGAGGAAAAAATCGGTTACGAGGGTTGGAGTGAGATAAATATTTCAGATAAATTAAAAATCATTCCAGTTTTTTTTGTTAGAGAAACCAATCAGGTAAACCCTGAATTAGGTTTTTCAATCAATACTAAATTAAGTTATTGATTGAAATTGACAAAAAAATCCGTAACCTTATTGAATTACTTTTTTTTCTATTAAGGGGATACTTAGAAATATGTTTTGGACACTTTTTGGGCACTCTATTTTTTAGGTTAAATATATTATTAGCTAAGACTTACTGCTATAACTGATCGGGGCGACAGGATTCGAACCTGCGACCTAGTGCTCCCAAAGCACTCGACACCCCAAAGCGAGCACTACGGTTTCGAGCTATAACTAATTTCTTTCATAGTATTTCGTTATTTGTCATGTCAATCTATACTTAAATTGACATCAAATTGACATCAAAATTATTTAAAAAAAAGATAATAGGTGTTGTTTATTAAGTAGAGGAATTTAATATATTAAAAAATAAACTTATAAAGTGATAGAAGCATATAAAAAATATTGGACAAAAGCATTTGATTTCAAAGGTAGAACATCAAGAAAGGATTATTGGTTTGCGATATTAGCCAACTTTTTGGTTCTTTTAATTTATTCCTTCTTTATCCTTTTACCTTCCAGATTAATAAATGAATTTTTTTACCTCTTGTTGTCTTCTATTTATTTTTTATATAGCTTCGCAATGCAGATCCCATCATGGTCAATGTCAGTAAGAAGGCTTAGAGATTCGGGGAAAGCTTGGCAATGGATATTTATAAATTTTGTTTTAATTATAGGAAATCTTTATTTTGTATATCTTCTTTGTAAACCTTCTCTTGATTCTGACTTGGATAATGGGATTAAGAAAGGGTCTTTAGCATCTAAAATTAGAAGGGATAATGTATCCATTAAAAAACAAGTTGAGTTGGACTGTAATGAATTTGAATTTATAACATCACTTGATGCCAGCCCAAAAAATGTTTATCGAGAGTTTGAAAAATTGTTATTGAAAAGAAAGGGCGGTCAGAAAATATTAAATTCAATTCAATTAAGGTCTTATAATTTTTTTGAACCAGTTTTTGCAAATCTTGAGTTTCTTATTCACGGCAATGAATTATATATATTCACTTCTAAAAAAATAAAAAATTATAGGAAATGGATAATTCCTGATGAAATCCTATATCCTAAAAATTCATTAATTGTAGATAGTTCTGATAGCTGGACAAGTCCAGGTATCAGTCAAGATTTCATAGAAGAAGATTCAAATAATGATCTAAATGAAATCTATGGCTCAGAAAGCAGATTTATAGAAAATAAAACTACAGAATTTGAGGGAAAAAATATCCCATTTGAAAAACTTGAATTTTTAAAAGAATTATTTATTGAAGACCTTATTGGTGAAAATGATTATAAGAAGTTAAGGTTAGCTATTCTTTCTTTAAGTGATCAACTAGATAATTCAGAGGAAATCAAAAAGAAATTTCTTGAAAAATTAAATTTTGAAACTAAGGAAGAGTTGATAGAGATAAGAACAGCATATGACAACTCTTTAATTGACGATGATGAATATGATCGCTTGGTACAGAAAATATTTAACTTATGACATCAAACTGACATCAAGAGAGTGATGTCAATTTTCCCATTAAAAAAGCGAGTCTGGGTAACTCGCTAGTATGACTTGGATTTAAAGAGTCGGGGCGACAGGATTCGAACCTGCGACCTAGTGCTCCCAAAGCACTCGACACCCTATTAGCAGCACTACGTTTTAGCTATAAATAATATCTTGCGTAGTATTTCTCAGTTTGTCCTGTTAAAAACTACTTAAATTGACATCAAAATATTCTCGCGTTCATTTAAAACATAATATTTATGTTTTTTTCATTTGTCTCTGATTTCTAATAAATTTTTTGAATTTCATAAACAACTATAATGGGATTAATTTTCGAAAATCTATGCTCGGTTTTTGTATAAGAATTATTTCGCAGGCGATTAACTTACGTCTTATAAAGGCTTATGGCCTTTATTACTTGATATTAATTGTAGGATTTTCGTTTCTCACAGAAATAACAAAATCAGTTCCAATTTTATTTATTTTCACAATCATAATTGGCACAGTAGCCTCTTATATTTATAAGGTAATTTTCATTAGTAATATTCGTTTAGGTAATTATGAAAAATCACCTGTTGTTGAAAAAAATAAGAAGAAGTTATTCTTAAAATCTTGGTTAATGTTTAGAAACGTATTTGTGGCAGGTTTTTTTTCGATATTGGGATTGATCTGTTTTATTTGGCCAGGGATTGTTCTTTTGAAGAGATATCAGTATGTAATTTTTATATCAGAAGATCTTGAATTAGGTCCTATCGAGACTCTTAGATTAAGTAGAAAGCTAAGTTTAAAAAAGGGATGGCAGTCTTTTAATGCCATTTGGATTTCAGGCTTATTAGCTGCTTTGCCCATTGTTGTTTTTATTTTTTTTAATCAATTAATATATTCGTTTCTCTCAATTATTTATTTGCAGTGGATGAATGAAACTTTATACGTACTTATACTTATGCCGAACTATAAAAGTTACAAAGAAAAATTAGACCTTGATCAAAATTTGGCAATTGAACAATAGGTTATAAATTTTTACTGAATTGAAAGAGTTATGTTGGTTTTATTTTTAAAATTCCTATCTTTATGAAGAGTTAGAAATCTAGTTGATTAGATTCTTGCAAAAACCTCTATAAAAAAATCTCGATTCACTTATTTTGCCATGGGTTTCCCATAGAGTGCCGATTTCAAATTTTCCATTAATTCTATCAATTGAGATTGATCCTAATTTCGCAAAGTAAGGGAAGACAGCTCTATATTTTAATTTTATAAACTTGGAGTTTATGAAGACATCACGTAATTCAACCTCCTTTAATTTATTTGGTAACCAGCGAAGATAAAGTGTACCTGTATTAATTTCTTTGTTTAAGCTATATACATTTAAAGTAATTTTGTATTCTTCTTGAGTTGGATCTGGAGCCCATTCGAAGACATTACCAGGCGTTTCACTTTTAACTTCTGATGATAAGCAATTTATTTTAATTTTTCCTTCTTTCTCTAAGATAGTTAATTTATTTGAATTTCCTGCCCAAATGGTGCCTCCAGAAAAAAATAATATAACTGTCAAAAGAATAAATCTTTTCATAGATAAGAATTTTTCCCTTAAGATTATCATTCTTAATCATATTTGATTGGTTGACATCAATCTGACATCAAGAGAGTGATGTCAATATTTACCCAATAAAAAAGACAGACTGGGAAACCTTTCTATAACTTGGATTCTAAGAGTCGGGGCGACAGGATTCGAACCTGCGACCTAGTGCTCCCAAAGCACAGGGATTACATTTTGAGAAAACCTTGAGACTTTAGTTATAGCCTAGAGTAATATTAGCTATTGTAATGAGTTTGAGTCTCAGTATTGCATAATCTTCCAACATCATCCAATATGTTTATATAGTTTAGCGCTCCCCCTAGCGCTCCCCCTAGCGCTCCCTTATACGACCTAGTGCTCTCATGCACAAGCTATATATTTTTAAATAGAAAATAATTACTCTACTTATATAAGAAGTGATTTTTTATGAGCAGAGATACTAAAGCGTTGGTGATTTAATTATGGAAGCTCTTATTGGAATAATATTTTATAAAATTTTTACCAATTTTTTTCAACCAGAACTATTACAGATTAAGCTTGAAAAACTTCAAATAGTCCTAGCAGATGATATCCCAAAGTCAGTAAAAGAAGGAACAGATAAGTTTGTCTGGGTCAATAATAAGAGTGAGATAGTTAAGGATAATACTTCTGGTGCTACAAGATTATTGTACTCTGATTATAGGATGGGTACCATGAGTCAAGAACATGAAGATAGAGCCTTAAGAGACTTGCAGCGCATATGGTACAAAAATCTACAGATAAAAAATAATGAATCTGAATTAGATAAACGATGCACAAACTGTACTTTCTAATGAACTATGCAGTGCAAAAAAATTAACTAAGAAATATCTTTGGAATAAAATAAGCACCTTTTTCAGAATCTTCAAAGATGCTAGCGCTCCTTTTAGCGCTCCTGTCTCATTATTTTAAGTAAAAATAAAAAAAGAGAGTTTGGGTAACTCTCTAGTATGACTTGGTTTTTATGAGTCGGGGCGACAGGATTCGAACCTGCGACCTAGTGCTCCCAAAGCACCCGTTACGCAATTTGCGACAGTAGGCTAAATAAACAAGTGAGGCTATAGCTTATTAGTTGCTAATAAAAGAAAAATTGATGAGTCTTAAAAACTAGCCAGATATAGCAAGGTGGTGCATAAATAAGCAAAATCTCGCTCAAATCTCGCTCATAAGTAACCTAGTGCTCTATGAGCACTAGATCATAGGATTTGAAAATATATTGATTGACAGTCGATCTAAAATTGGAGGTATACAACCCTCTTTGTTAATATCTTTTTTTATTACTGTAGTTTTGAAAGTTATCTGAAAACATTTATTTGCAATATTGTTTAAAGAGATTATTAGCGTTATCTTCTACTTCGGGAACACTTGAGTATAGATATTGATGTGATTCGAAAGTTGAAATTATTTCTTTAAAATCACTACAAGCTTTATCTCTTTCTCCTATATTTAATAGAGCAATTCCTCTATAAAGAAAAGGATATATATAGTTAGGTTTTTTTTCTAATGATTTATTAAAATCTTCTATAGCCTCTTTATTTTTTTTCATTGTTAACTTAATCACTCCTCGTCGAAGATAGGCAAGTTCGCTACCATCTTCGTGACTTTCTATTATTTTACTAAGATCGGATATTGCTCCTTTATAGTCTTTTAAAATCTCTTTTAGATAAGCCCGACTATAGTAAGCAACAGTATAAGTTGGAATTATTTCTATAGCTTTATTGAAGTCCTCAAGAGCCCCATTGTAATTACCCTCATTTTGTTTCCTATTGCCACGCATATAAAAATACCCACCTTCTTTTTTTATATCCGAACAATATTTTCTTAAAAGATCTTTGGCTTTATCACCTAAATCGATTGCTTTTTCAAAATCTAAACAAGCTACTGTATTGCTACCTAACATAATTCTTGCAATACCAATACCCGTATAAGCTTCTCCAAGTTTTGGATTAATTTCTAAAGCTTTATTGTAATCTCTAATTGCTTTAGAATATTCATCTAAGATGACTTTTAAATTGGCACGATTGAGATAAGCCTGGACATATTTTGGATTGATTTCTAAAGCTTTATTGTAATCAGACATGGCTCCAGAAAAATCTTCTAATTTCATCTTGGAAACCCCACGACTTAAATACGCCAAAGCAATGTTTGGATCCATTTCTAAAGCTTTGTTGTATAGTTTTATCGCCTTATAATAATTACCAGACTTTGCAGCCATAATTCCACGAGTAATAATAGAGGAAATTGTCTCTGCATGAATTTTAGGAGAATGGAATATTATTGCTGCTGTAGTAAGTGAAATACCATTACTGATTTTTAATGTTTCTCCTATTGGGAAGAAAGAGAGAAATGAAGCAATAAAAAGAAATTTTTTCTTCATCTCAGTAATAATAATATTTACAATTGTAAGAATATAATAAATACAAGGATAAATCTTCTAAGGTTCTAAATTACCTACCTATTCTTCCCACAGCATCAATTGATTTTTTGAGAATTTCCCCTTTCAAAGGAACAAAACCTAGCGCAGGAGCTTTGGATTGATATTCATCGCTGAGCAATGTATAGAATGTATTTTTAATTGCCTCAGTATTCCTCTCATTACCTGTTTCATAAGCAAGTATCCAAGTTAAGGTTGCTATTGGATAGGCGCCTTTAGCTTTAGGGTTAGGATTTATACCAGCTAAGTTTTCATCAAGCCTAATTCCGTTTAAAGCTATTGCACCAGATTCTGAACTTGGGACAATGAACTGACCTGAACGATTTTGTAAAGCTGCTGCTCTAACATTTCCTTTTATATATGATTGATTAACATAACCAATTGCTCCGGGAGTATTTTGTATAACACCCGCTACCCCAGAATTACCTTTTGCTCCAACTCCCGAAGGCCATTTAACAGATTTACCAGTACCTAAATTCCAAGTTTTAGAAAAAGCCTCCATAGAATTCGTAAAAGCTTTAGTGGTACCTGAACCGTCGGAACGATGTGCCCAAGTTAATTTACCTGACTTACATCCTAATTCCTTCCAATTTTTAATCATTCCCATTGCAACTTGAACAGCCTGCTCTTGAGTTAATTTCAGATCGCAATCATAGTTATATCCAAAAGCAATAGTTCCACCCACCATAGGTATTTGAACAAGTCCTCTAGTAACTTTTTTTATATCAGAATCTTTCATGGGATCATCTGAAGCTCCAAAATTTACAGTTTCATCAATAAAAGCCTTTCTTCCGGAACCTGATCCTACTGCCTGATAATTAACTTTAGTCCCTCCAGATTTGGCATAATCAGAAAACCATCTTGTATAGACTTTTGAAGGAAATGTGGCTCCTGCACCACTTAATCTAACGGCGGGTGAACCACAAGCTGTTAAACCGAACAGAGAAGATCCAATGAGAACTTTCTTAAAAATGCTCATGAAGTAAGTAGGAATATATATATCATTTATATCATCTAACTAAGGAAGGAAAATAAAGAATAAGAACATATCAAGTTATTTTGATATAGTCAAAAAATTTTGATGTGCATAACCTAATCTCTCAATAGAGATGCTTACTACTTGCACCTATTAGAAGGAGATAACTCTGGAATTATTGATATTTAGATTATTTCTTCTTTATTATATATAGGAGAAAATTAAGGCAGAAGTATATACAAAGTACATAACCCTAGCACTCCTTTTAG
>QCPW01000006.1 GCA_003209655.1 Prochlorococcus sp. AG-442-M23
ATAATAAATGAACTTTAAAAAAATTCTTCCAAATATTAAAAAAAACTTTGTTAATTTCTAGAGCATATTTAAAAGATGATTGAAAAAAAATTTGTTGATAAAAAACAAAAAATTTTAATAAAATTATCCAAACTTAATTAAAATAATCAAATATATTAAAATCTATATTTATGTGTGGTTTCTTTTCTATCTATAGTCCAAATAAAATAGATTCAATAATAATAAACAAGGCTCGCGAATCAAGTAAATCAATGTTTGCGAGAGGTCCAGATGATGATTTTGAATATATAGATGATAATTATGCTTCTTTTTTTTATAGACTAGCCATTAGGGATTTGACGAATAAATCAAGACAACCTTTTGTTTCTAAATCTAAAAATTATATTATTTCTTTTAATGGAGAAATATATTCGTTTAATGATAACAAAAGTAAACAAAATTTATATTCATCCGATACTATACAACTTGCAAACCTCATAGATAAATATGGAGAAGATAGTTTTGAAAAAATAAGAGGCATGTTTGCAATATGCCTTTATGATATTAAAAATAAAAAAGTAACAATAACAAGAGACAGCTTAGGAATAAAACCTTTGTTCTACGCGGATTTAATAGTTAATGGATCAAAATTATTTATATTTTCTTCAACTCAAAGAGCAATTACGGATTTTATGAAATTCCAGCTAGACGATAAACAAATCTTTAGGTACTTAAAAATGGGTATAAGCTGCGATAAACAAAATACTTTTTTTAAAGGAATGCACAGACTTGAGCCTGGTACTAAATTAGTAGTAAATTATAAGGGAGAATTAGTTAATAAAAATTTAAAAACCAACTTAAGCAAAATAAATAAAAATTTGAATAATAAATACTATGAGGAAGAGCATAGAGAAAAGATTTATAAAATATTTAAAGAACACTTAATTGCTGATATACCTGTTTCTACAACAATTTCTGGAGGTATTGACTCTTCTTTTTTAAGTTGCTTTGCAGCTAATGAATCAGATACCAAATCATTTACTTTAGATTCTGATTTATTTAAATCTGAATCAGATGAATTATCTTCGATTAAAAATTTTAAAAATTTAACAATATCAAAAATAAAAACAAATAATGAAAATATACCATTAATTATAAGAAAAATTGTAAATTTAATTAAATCACCATTTGCTAATTCAAGTTGGATTTTTCAATTTCAATTATTTGAAAAAATTAAGTCTATAAATGACTGTAAAGTTTTATTAGTTGGTGAGGGCGCAGATGAAATATATTCTGGTTACAGGCGGATGTTATATCCTTATTTACTAAGAATTGAAAGTGAATTTGGTTTAGAGCATGTAAAAAAATTATCAGCAAATTATATTTCTTTTATGGGAATAAATGAAAACAAAATTCTTGAAAATTATAGTAAATTTAGATTCAACTTAAATAAAGAAACTGATTATGAATGCCAAAATTTTGACAGGATATCTATTGAAAAAAATCCAATGACTTCTTATGAAAGATATATGCCAAAAAGCTCCTATTTAGGTGAACAAAATATTTATTATAAAAATATGTTATTGAGATATCTTTCAAGATCTGATATCCCTTCAACCTTAGAAATTTTAGACTCAATTTCTATGGATAATAGTATTGAATTAAGAGTACCTTATCTTGATTTGGATTTAATTTCTTATGTATTTAGTCTAGATAGTAAATATCATTTTAAAAATGGATTCAATAAATTCATTTTAAGAGATGCAGCTAAAATATTACCTGAAGATATTCGTTGGAGAAAAAATAAAAAACAAAGACCCTCAGCTACATATGAGGTTATGAAAAATTTTTGTTTTAAAGATATGATTGGTCTATTAAAAAGAGATAACAAATATTTTGATAGTGATAAAGCAAGAAACTATTTTTGCCATGATATGCAGTCTTCAGAAAATAATAACGCTTCTTTTTGGTTCAGAATATATACTTTTATGATATTTTTAGACTTAAATCAGTCAAAATGATGAGCGGAGTTTGAAATTATGTAAAATCTTATCTTGGATAATGAGATTTCTCAAATATAGTTTAAGAGAAATTTGATTAGTGTCTAAAATCTGTTTATATAATTTAAATCATTTTAATAAATAAAATCTAAGATTTTTTTTCTAATGTAATTTTATCAATCTTTTCCTTCTAGAATTTTATAACAATTCGTTTAATATTTGAAGCATGACTTATTAAAAAACATCGAAGTTTTTTAGAAAATAATTCCAATCAATTCTTCAACTTTCTCCAAATTTTTCTTACTTTTCTATTTTTATCAACTCAAACTAATTTTGTATTTTTGGAACAAATAAAATTTTTTATAAGTACATTACAAGCTTATGTATGTAATATTAAATTAAGTATTTTAAATTTAGATTTTTAGATGAAAATTTTAATTAAAAGATATTATTATCATTTCTTAAATAAAAGCAGATATTTGTTCAATAATTATTTTGGTAAATATAAATATACCTTTGGCATGGACTGGTTTTATAAATCAGAAATATATCAGAACGTTAAGTACTTGTTGGATCATAAAAATAAATTAGAAATTCTTGAAATTGGTAGTTTTGAAGGATTATCAACAACTTACTTTATAGATAATTTTTTAAGTAAACCAAATTCAAAAATAACTGTAGTTGACCCTTTTCTTTTACATTCTGAAAATGACCATATAACCATTCTGGATAAGATCCAAATTAGAAATTTTTTCTTTAATATTTCAAAATCTGCCTATCCTAATAAAGTTCAATATCTAGGATTAACATCCGATCAATTTTTTGATTTTAATAAAAATAAATATAATTTTATTTACATAGATGGAATGCATACTAAAGAACAAATTCCAAAGGATATTATTAACTCATGGGAATCACTTTCAAAAGACGGGATAATTTGGATGGATGATTATCTCGGTGATCATGGTAAATTAAAGAATACATTCGATAAAACTTTAGAATCTTTAAAAGGCGAGCATCAAGTTATCCATAGAGGATATCAAATAGCAATAAAAAAGTTGGGTTAAAATAATTTTACCTTTTATAAATTTTATTAAGTATTTAATAATTTTTTTAAATTAAGAAAAATTCTTCGAATAAATTTCTTAGTTCTCAAAATATATAATTTTGGTAGGTTTACCCATATATATTGTTGAAATTCTTTAGATGATTTTCTTTTTACCTTACTTAGATTTAAATTAGAAGATTTTTTTATTGCAGATAAGCACTCTTCATACCAAAAACTTCCCTCTCTTCCTAAATAATTTTTTGGAATCCTTTCTCTTGATAAAATTTCGTTCCAAAGATGGGAAAAATATGAATTTTTTAATTTCTCTAAGATGAATTTATTTTTATTTTTTTTAAAAATATCGAGACTATGCTTCATTTCTATGGGATATGCGTATTCGTAAAAATAAACTTCATTTAATCTATTTAAACTTTTTACTGCTTTAGTTATTAGCGGTGGCGCAAAAACGCCCCAACTTAATTTCTTATATTCAAAATTATTTGCAATTTCCCAATCCTTTATGTAGTCAACACAATACTTCATTACCGCATCACCTTTAGGAAATTTTAAGCAGGCATTATTAATCGCTTTATTATCGTAAAAACACATGAACGTATCTTCAGATTTAATATCTATTTCTTTTTTTAAGCAAATAATATCTGTATCTACCCACCAACCTCCTTTTTTATAAAGTAAATTATATCTAAACTTATCACTAAATAGATCCCACCTATTAGGCAGTTTTTCTTTATATAGTAAATATTCTTCTTTAGAAACTATCTCAGCTGCATCTTTTAACTCTGCCCCTTTAGGAAGGCCCTTTAGTTCTTCATAACTATAAACACAAAAATCATGGGATTTATCTAAAAAAGAATTTATACATACATATTCTCTTAAACTTATTTTGCCAGACCAGAAAGTTGAGAATACATGCCTATTCATTTAAAAGAAAATACCTCCAGATATTCTATTAAGGAATATAATTTGATTTTTATCACTAAAATAAATTTTAATAAAAATGAACTTTTAAAACCTCTTTTGAAAAAATATTATTTGAATTAAAAATTTATAAGAAAGACTAATTAAAAATTATTCAGGGCATATTTTAGATATTCCTAATGGAAAAGAAAAAATTTAAATCGTTTTAAAATCCGCCAGCACCTTCTAAAAGATAACCCCAATAAATAACAACACCCTTTTTATAATGGCTAAATCATCTTTGCGAATATAATGTCTAATTTTGTGTCTCTCTTCTGAATACTCTTTATCAAACTTGGCTTCAGGTATAGCCAAGTAATCTTAAATATTTATTTTGGTTTAAAAATCTAGCTCGCTAATACCTTTTTTAACTGATTTCATATTTTTTTTCAATTAATTAGCTTAGCAAACATTAATTTAATATATAAATAGATCATAAGATTTGTGTTCCTTCAAAGCTATACGGTCATCAAATAACTAATAATTTTCAGAACTAGTAGGAATCTTCGATATGAATCAGTAAATATAATAATTTTATGGAAAAGTTTACTTTGATAAATAAGGATAGATAGAGAATATAAGTATTTAAAATAAATTATGGGATTGGATATTTTTTATCTTCTTTTGATATGTAGTAAAAATCCTTACTATGTCTACTTAATTGAATTAATTTTTGATCATCAGTAATTAAAATAATTTTACCATTAGTTCCTAATTCAATATCTCTTATTCTATGTCCTATATATATTTTTTCAGATGAAAGAACTCTATTTTCAGCAAAGTCAAAATCCATTAAAAATAAAGACTTTTCCTTTAAACTTGTAACTAATAATTTGTTATTCCAATATGGAAATTCATTCCCTTTATAAAAAATAATTTCACTAATTCCTATAGAAGGTGTGAAGTAATAAATAGGCTTTTTATATGGTGCTTCATGAGGAAATCTATACTTTAAATTATTATTATAATCACCACCATAAGAATAAAATGGCCAGCCATAATGTGCCTTTTCCTCAATTACATTAATCTCATCACCACCTTTTGGACCATGCTCAGTACTAATTAATTTATTTTTATAGACCATTAACCCTTGTTGATTTCTATGACCCATTGACAAAATTTTATATTTGCCTGAAGAATCTATCTCTATTATTTTGCCAAGTGCATTATTTAATGATTGAGGAATAATATATTCAGATTTTTTCATATAGTATGCTTCAAAATCTAAGGATCCCACGGTAAGTATAATTTTTTCATTTAATTTCTGAATTCTTCCTCCCGCTGCATGCCCATTAAAATTCTCATTGCAAGCATTTGTTTTAAAAAACTCTGTAAAATTTAAATCACCTAGAATCTTAGATTTTTTATCATAATTGAAATTTGACTGATATACAGCAATTCCATAACAACCCTCATTTGTTACATCTGCAGTTAAAGAAGCGTAAATTTTCTTATTTTCTTTATCTAAGAAAATATCTTTAATTCCAAATCTACCAAAATATGTTGATGGCAATAATTCCCTGAATTTTTGATTATTGAAAATATCATTTAAATTGCTTCTCTGCTTAATTAAAGTTTTATCCTTAATGATGTATATAAACATCTCACCTTTTCCATTAGTACCAATTATTTTCCCATCACCAAAGTAATCTATATATCCACCTGGAAGGCCATATGTCTCACCTTCATTATAGTTATAAAGAAAATCATTAGCCTCAACAACTTCTTTAACTACACAATGCCATGCGGTGCTTGTTACTTTATTTTGATCATAACAAGGGAATTTACTATCGTCTCTTAATTCTTTTAGAAAGTTTAAAACTTTAGACTCTTTATCATATCTAAAAACATCTTTGGCAACATAAAAAAATGGCAGACCTAATAAAATAGAAAATAATGATAAAAGTAAAATTCTTTTCCTCAAAAATAATAAATTATTCATAATCTAAAAATATTTTTCTTTTACCATTTAAAAAATAACACTACAAAAATATTTTACTATAAATAAAGTCTTAATAAATTCAATTTGCATAAACATTTTGCCACCGAGTTCTCATACTCTTAGATCCGTCTTTTTCTGCACATAGGCTCTTAAACTTTTAAATCAATCGAGAGTTGGTATAATTAATGAACTTTCAGCAATAATCCTATTGCAGAATTTAGCTATATGTACAACTGTCAACCTATATAAGTCTAATCATTAGATATTTGAGAATCGCTCGAATCTATTACTATTAAAAAGAAAATAGAATGGAGCCAAGGGGATTTGAACCCCTGACCCCCTGCATGCCATACAGTAGCCAAAAGCCTTGCAAATATTGGCAATTACAGGGTTTATGACAGTATTTTAACATAGCTGAGAGCAGACATAAGAGCAGAATTGTCCAAACGATAAGAAGTTATTAAATACATTGATATTACTAGATTTTAGTTGTATATTTAATTATACTTTATAGTAAATTTTCATTTAAAAAGGGGCATTTACTAGACCCCTATTTATTGATATATATCATTAATACCAATGCTTTTAAAATACTAAAAACAAAAATTTGTTTTGAGAACTAAGTCTTATCAAAGGTTAACTAGAGGAATATATACAAAATTTAAACTTTTTTTTTATAATTCACTATTAAATTAATAAACTATATTATTATAAAAAAAAATTTTCAATTGAAGAACCAAATAATTGATCTTGCTATAGAGTCTTGGCGATTATCAAAATTCACTCAGGAATTAATAGAAGATAGAGATATAACTGAACAAGAAAAATTTAATAGAAAGGTCTTATGGTTTAACGATAAATTAGAAAAAATTCTTGAAACTTTAAATATTAAACTTGTTAACTTAGAAGATAGTAAATTTGATATTGGCATGCCTGTTAAAGCAATTAATATTGAGGAGTTTAAAGGCTGTGAAGAGCTTGTAATTACAAAAATGTTAGAACCAGTTGTTATGTGTGATGATTTGCTTGAAAGAACAGGTACTGTTTTGATTGGACTGAATTAATTATGAAAAATTTCATTGGAATTGATTTAGGCACCACTAATAGTTCTATCTCTTCTTTTGATGGAGATAAAGTAAAGATTTGGAAAAGTCCAGAACAAAACGATATAACTCCTTCAGTAATTTTTATGAATAAAAGAACAAAATATTATGGACAAAGAGCTTATGATAATGAACCTTTTAACTCCGAAAATACTGCAAAACTTTTTAAGCGTTTTATGGGTACAAGTACAAAAATAGAATTTCCAGCATTGGAATTGAGCAAAACTCCAGAAGAATGTTCTTCAGAAATCTTAAGTGTTTTATATGGTTATCTACCAGAAGAAATGAGAAATTCAGATGATACATTTTCCGTAATAACAGTCCCAGCGGCTTTTAATCAAATACAAAAAACAGCTACATTAAAGGCTGCTTCTATGGCAGGTATAGGAAAAGTTGCTCTCATGCAAGAACCTATTGCAGCTGTAATGAGTGTGATGAGGTCAGATAACTCGGATGGTATTTTTTTAATATTTGATCTTGGTGGAGGTACTTTAGATATTGCTATTGCTGAGAGTATAGATGGATCTGTATCTCTCCTTTCACATGGAGGTATTGCGATGTGTGGAGGGAGAGATTTCGATAGATTACTAGTTAAAGAAGTTATAAAACCATGGCTAGAGGAGAACTTTTTGCTACCCAAAGATTTTTCTAATATGAAGGATTATGCAACTCTAATTAAGTTATGTAATTGGGCCGCTGAAAAAGCAAAAATTGAACTTTCTTCAAAACATAATTCTTTAATTACACTTTCAGAAAATGAAATAAGATTGAATGATCTTGATGGAGAGCCTCTATATCTAGATATCCCAATTGATAGAAAAATTTTTAATTCAATTATTGAGGAATATTTGGAGCAAGCAATTGATTCAATTAGACAAACATTAAAAAAAGTTGGTTTAGCAGAGGAGGATATAGAAAAGATTGTATTTATTGGGGGACCGACAAACTATAAACCGCTCAGGGAAAGAATTACATCATCCCTAAATATTGAAGGAAGTACAGAATTAAATCCTATGACTGCAGTATCAGAAGGGGCATCAATATTTGCTGAATCTATTGATTGGGATTCTATAAATAGAGAACGAAAACGAAGTTCTGCAGAGATTAATGATATTGGCGAATTGAGCTTAAAATTTAATTACCTTGCCAGAACCCCATCTAAACAATCAAGGCTTAGAATTTCCTTAGAGAAAGATGCCCCGAATAATATTGAATTGGAAATTAAAAGTAAAGATACTGGATGGTCATCAGGAAGGATAAAAGTTGAAGATGGGACTTCATTAGAGTTGCAACTTTATAAAAGTGGTATAAATAGATTTTTGGCTTCAGTTTTCGATGAGAATGGAACTGAAATCAAAATAAAGAATAATGAGATTTCTATTACTAAAACAGCAGCATCAATTGATGGAATTCCAGCATCTCACTCAATTGGTGTCGAAGTTCTTGATAGATTAGGCGGAAACTCTACT
Organism: Prochlorococcus sp. AG-442-M23; assembly: GCA_003209655.1. Taxonomy (GTDB): domain Bacteria; phylum Cyanobacteriota; class Cyanobacteriia; order PCC-6307; family Cyanobiaceae; genus Prochlorococcus_A. Next base: position 8,520 of record QCPW01000006.1, read on the forward strand.
CTTGATTTTATTGTCAAAGAAGGTGATCTTCTCCCTAAAAAAGTAAAAAAGATTTTCAAAACCAGCCAATCTCTTCAGGCAGGTAAAACTGGATTTATAAAAATAAAGCTTTGGGAAGGAGAGATAAAATCACCAATTTATGACAATAGATATATTGGTAATTTGGAAATAACTGGAAATGATTTTTATGAAGGATTCATCCCCGTAGGTGCAGATTTAGAATGTGAATTTGAAGTCTTAGATTCTGGGAATATAGTAATTGGGTTAAAAATACCTTCAATTGGCGAAATATTTAATAATAAAAATTTTTATTCTATTCAAGATGGTAAGTACACCTCCGAAACAATGTATGACTTAGCTCAAGATCAAGTAGATAATCTTATGGTGCGCTTAGAACAGCTTGAAACAGTAATAACAGATGAGAAAATTCAGAAAGCTAAACAGAAAGTTGATTATATAAGTAAAAATAAAGTCAATGTAAATGATCCCGAGGATGTTCAAAAATCTTTAGAAAATGTTCAAGAGAGCAAAAAATTACTTGCTGAAGTGAGGCAAGAACATCTAAAAGATATTCGTAAATTAGATTTAAAAAAAGCTATGAATACCTTTAATAATTATTCAAAAGAATATTCAACTACATCTGAATCGGAGAAAATTGAAACTCTTTATAATTCAGCGAGTAAAACTATAGAGCTAGATAATAATAATTTTGAGTTATCTTTAAATCAAATGCATCAAATAAATTATAAAATTCTTTGGCGTCAAGATGAATTTATTATTAGAAAATTTAAGGAATTTGAAAATTCACCTTATCTATTTTTAGATAAAGAAAATTATAGAAAACTAATAGCTGAGGGTAATGAAATGATATTTAAAGAAAATATTATGAATTTAAGAAAAATTCTCAATTCCCTCTGGGGTTTAGTTATATATGATGATGACGAGAATAGGTTGGATGATGCAAATATTTTGAGGGGTTAAAACTAAAAATGGATTTAAATGATAATCCTTTTTATTTATTAAAAGCAAAAACTACTGACGACAAAAGAAAGTTATTAAAACTTTCTGAAGAAGCTCTTCTAGATAATGATTCATCAAAAATTAACTCAGCTAGACTTGTGTTAAGTAGTCCTAAGAGAAGAATTTTTGCAGAATGTTCTTGGTTTTTAGGCGAAGATAATAAGAACCTAGATAGGATTTTAGAATCTATTAAAAATATAAATATAAAAAAAATTGATTTTGATTTAACTAATTTATCTTCGGCTAACTTTTTTGCTTATTCAATTCTAAATTCAGATTTAAATGAAGATGGTTTATTTTTAATAAAAAATCTTATTATTTTTTTCGATTTTATTGATACTAAAAAAGTACTTGAAGCAATTAATCAGGATAGAAAAATAAGCAATATAAAACTTGTTAATGAAGCTAAAGACTTAAATGAAGAGTTTAATAATTTGAGGAGATTTTACATATCAACAATACATAAATATTTTGATAAATTAACTATTAATGAGTATTCTAATTTATTTTCAAATATAATTTACGATTTATACTCTGACGGGAAAGAAGAATACACCTTACTACCAGAATTAGTAGATAGATATGAATTAACTGCAAAACAAATTATTGATGAAGGAGAAGTTAAAATATCAATGCAAATTGAAGCTATAGAAAAGTATATTTCACCAAAGTTTTATAAAGGTAATATTTCACTTGGTTTAATGACAGATAAGTTAATTAAATCAATAAGCGAATGGGTAAAACTTGTAAAGCCTATCCAAATAAATTTTGAACGAAGAGGTCTAGTTCATTTACAAAGTAGGAATTTAGCAGTTGTTCTTAGAACACTTGTGGGGAATATATCTGATCTTGATATAAACCTTTCTCTAGAAATTTCAATTGAACTCAAAAAACAATTTATTGAGATATCAGAAATAAATAATTTAATTAGTCAAGATATTCAATCCTTAACTTTAGCTGGAGCAAAAATCAAGTCAAAAACTGAATCAAAATTTAAATCAAAAACCCAATCAAAATCTAAATCAAAAAACCAATCAAAATCATCAGAAGTAAAATATAAAAATTTTAGTGAGGTCAGAAATGAAAAGAAAACTACGAAAAAATCCTTCAAAAAAAGTTTTTTTGGATCTCTTAATTCATTTTTAAGATCTTTTTTATATTTCGGTTTGATTTCTTTTATTGTATATTTAGCCCCCACAATTTTTGATGATATTAATCAAAATAGTTCGAAAAAAGAAAATAATTTTATAAACAATAAATCAGATCTTTTATTATCAGGTAATAGACTTTTTGATAATAAAAATTATAAAGATGCAATAGAATATTATAAAAAAGCCTTAGATATTGATCCAAATTATTATCAAGCTATTTATAATTTGGGACTTGCTTTTTACCTTTCTAAAAACTATTCCGAATCTGATTTTTATCTAAGAAAAATTATTTCAGGAGAACAATTTGATCCCTTTGAGAAAATGAAGGCGAACATATTACTTGGTGATAGTCTTTATATGCAAGAGGATTATTCAGCATCAATCGAAGCATATACTAAAGGAATTAAATTAGATATTAAAAATCCCATTGGGTATCTTGGGAGAGGTAGAGCTTATAAGAAAATTAAAGAATATGATCTTGCTGAGGATGATTTTTTAAAGACTATTAATTTAGGTATGAAAAATTCTCTCGTTTATAGGATAATTGCCGCATTTTATTTTGATATAAAAGACTATAAGCAAAGTATTTTCTATTATGATTTAGCAATAAAAAAAACTGATCAAGATATAGATAATTCTTCTAATTATTTTTTTAGAGGATACTCTAAAAAAAATCTCAATAAAATAAGTGCTGCTTGCCAAGATTTTGAAACTGCTTCGAAATTAGAACCAAATAACAAAAATTTTGAAAAAGTGTACAAAGGTAATTGTAATTTACAATAATAAAATTAAAATTATATGGTTTATAAATTGTCTAAAAACATAAATAAAAATATTAAATATATTGGATTATATCTTTTAGTAATAATTTCCTTTCTTTTAGTACAAGAAATTATGTTTTATTTGTTTGATAGTAACTCTTTTTTATTCTTGCTAGGTTTTTTATTTATACCATCTTGGTTTAATTTGATGCTAATTTCAATTACTCCTCCGTCGTTATTTTTAAGTTATTTAGTTATTTATCCTCTTAAGAAGTTATTTAAAAACTGGTCTTATCTGCAAAAAAAGACAGATTTCAAAGATTTTAAAGAACTATTGTTTTTTACTTTAAAAAATTACTACTTATCACCTTTGAATTTTTTAGATCCTATCTATAGATTAATAATTAATAGACTCTTAAAACATAGAACTATAATTTTGGGTGGAGATTCTATGGAACCTACAATTTGTGAAGATGATATTATAGTTTATAAATTATTTAATAAAAATCTTTCTAATTTAGATATTGGAAAAATAATCATCTGTAGATACAAATTAGATATATTAGTAGGCCGTATTTATTCAATTAAAGACAAATTTATATTAATTACCCCTGATAATAAAAAATATTTGAATTATTATTTAGAAAATTATTCAATACCAATAAATAATATCATTGGAATTTATCTTTTTCATAATCCTCAATTAGATTTAAATAAGAAATAATTGCGATCTTTATTTTTAATATCTTTTGCCATAAATTCAAATAATATTAAAGTTTAAAGTGTCATTTTTATAGGCAATCCAGCAAATTGGAATTCCTGCAAAAATTAAAAACACTTCTGAGAGCATTTTAGAGAGCAGAATTGACAAAACAAGCGTTGACAAGCAGTGAAAAAAGTAATGTGTCTACGAAACCATCTCTAAAAACCCTTGATATAAAATGAAAAATTAAGTGGAGCCAAGCGGACTCGAACCGCTGACCCCCTGCATGCCATGCAGGTGCTCTACCAACTGAGCTATGGCCCCAATTCGAAAAACGTCAGTTATATCAATCTTTTAAAGATTTCTTTCTTAACGTCTGCAATTTCTATAATACCTCATATAATTTGATTATTGAATGATTCAAATCAATTAATTACACGCGTAAATATTTTTTAATAAGGTTAACTTATAATATTTACCCTAGATTTATCGTTTTTTAAATGATTCAAATGCCAAAATGATTTACTCAATAAAAAATACATAATAGAATTTATCCACTAACTAAAACTAATTTAAATTTTTATATATTTTAAAAATTAAACATATTAAAAAATCATCATGGAAGTTTTTATTCCTTATTGAGCTATATGATTAAAACTAAATTATACTGATATTTAGAGTTAAAAAATTATAGGAATTTTTTTAGGTTGCAAAAAAAGAGTATTAATTAATCTTCTCTTACTTGAAAAGGAAAATAAATTCATGTAATATTTTTTTATAAAAAAGCACATATATTAATGAGTTTTTTAACTAAAGATAAAAGATTAAAAAAGAAAAATATAGAAGAATTTAATTCTAGAGGATGGACATTAATAGACTTAAAATTATCTCAAAATATTATAAATAACACCCTAAGAGGATTAGAAAATATAAGGAAAGATGCCATAAAAAAAAATTATAAACCAAGAAGAATTTATTATGATCATTTAATTAGTAATAATCTTTCAGCAATAGAACTGCCATTTAATAAAAGTATTTGTAATAAAGATATTCATAATTTATTTATAAAAGCAAAAATAGGTTCCTTAATTAAATCTTTAATGAACTGGCAAAGTCCTTGTTGTGATCTATCCAGACTTTTTTGCATGGGTGATTTTAAGTATAGAGGTAATTGGCATAGAGATTACAAGGGTGATTTAACTACAATTCAAAATAGTTCTTCAGAAAGGAGTGTTCTTTTAGCAGGAATTTATCTTACTAATCAAAAAGGATTTAGAATTCTAAAAAAGGATTATGACTTTAATGGTATAAAAACGATTATTAAAAATGAATATGTGGAAGATACTGTAAATTCATTTCAATATCCACTTAATCCTCCAAGTGAATCTTATTATGAAATTGAGGGTAAAGTTGGCCATGTATTATTTTTTGATCCTTTCTTGATGCATCAAGGTTCAACATTTGGATCAAGATTTGATTTTCATATGAAATTTTATGATTCTAAAGAGAGCAAATTTAAGAGAAATATTTTCCAGGATTTTGATGTAATTGATATACTGGATGAAAATCTAGAATTACCTGTAAATTCTCAAGAAATTGCTAAATTTAAAAAATTTCATAAAATTCCATTTGATAAAAAATCTACAGTTATTCAAAGAATCAGAAATTCAATTGACTATAGAATTGGTTTAAGAAAAATTCTTAAATTTAAAAAAATAAAAAATAGTAAATATAAATTAATCAAAAAGTCAGGTTGGAATATTGATTGGTTCTCCAATACTCAATGGCAAAAATAGTAATCACCATATCATTTTTATACTTAGAAAATATTTCTTAAATTTTATAAAAGGATAAAAAATTTCTTCTAAATATAGCTTGAGTAAAATTTAAAAAATTATAGAAAGAAAAATCTTTTACTCTCAATAAATACTTAATGCAGAATTATAAGCATCAAAATATTTTTTAGCAATAATTTTGGAATCCCAATGTTTTTTAGCTTTTAATCTCGCTTGTGCTGAAAGCTTTTTATTTCTCTCTTGATTATCTAAAGTCCAATTTATACCATATGCCAAGGATTGGGGGTTGTATGGATCAGCCAAAAATCCTGTTTCTTTATGACTTACTATATCAATCAAACCTCCAACTTTGAATCCCACAACAGGAGTTGCGCATGCATGCGCTTCAGATGCTGTTTGTCCAAAAGCTTCTTGAATTGATGGAACCACCATTACATCCGCAGCTGAATAAATAACTCTTAAAGATAAATCATCTTGAAAAGAACCCAAAAAATCAACTGGCAAATTATTAATAAATTTTTTATTACTTGCTTCTCCAAAAACTAAAATTTGCATGCTATTTTCAATATTTTCAGAATAAGATTCTGTCAAAACCTTTAATGCTTTTTCTAGTAGATGAGATCCTTTTCTGGCATCTTTAGTCCCACCAATTGCTCCAAATAAAATAACTTTCTTAGTTTTATCAATACCAAGTATATTTTTTGCATGTAGTTTATTAATAGGTTTCCAACTTTTAGTATTGATTGGATATGGAATTAAGTGTATTGGCCAATTTTTCATTAATGAGCTTTTTTTTACACAATCATATAACCAATTAGAGGTGGCTACGATATTCATTGGCTTTGTCCATGATCTTTTCTTTCTCTCCCATGTCCACTTATTTATATCAAAACCTCTTTCTTGAAAAATCCTACTTTTGGACGAATAATTTTTTCTATATCTAAAATCATGAATTTGTAGGCCGTCTTTATTAATAGGCGGGTGAGTGTAATGTTCAGCCCCGCAAAAAGGCCATTGGTCATGTAGTGTCCAAAAAATTGGACCTTTTAATTTTCCTACTTCCTCAATTGAAATTGTATTATCGCCTAACCAGTGGAGATGAGTTATTTTATTTAATGCATTATTATTATTTATTTCTTTTAATATTCCAGTATTAGGATAAGCAATATTATGCGCTGACTGATTATTTGTTTCATAAAATCTTTTTATAAATTTTGATATTCTTGGTTGTAATCTTTTCCACAAATATGAATTATTATTTAAACAAGTAACTGTTGGATCGGAACCATACTTTGTAATAACCTTCATTGAAGAATTTAATAAATAGTCATTTTTATTATCTTCAAGACATCTATGGATTCTATAAGCAGCTCTTGAAGCTCCTCCAACTATATCGTTATTGCTTAAATGAACTATGGATAGCATTATGTTATTAAAACATAATAATAATATTACTCTATTCTCATCAACTAAAGCAGTTAAATCGATCCTTTGAGATTAATTGATATTACAAAAACAATTTTTTTATCAAAAGAAAAAGATATTTAAATACTTACTATTTGTTTAAGACTTTTATTAAATTAATTATTGTACTATCCCAGGCAAAACTTTTATATTGTTTTAAAAGCTTTTTCCTTAGACCAATATACTTATCATAGGGATTAAAAATATCCATAAGCCAAGAATAAACAATTAAAGGGCTTGGGTTGGCATCGAACATCTTCCCGAAATTAGATTCTGGTAAAGTTGAAGAAATACCTCCAATGTCATGGCAAATTACTGGCACTCCGAGTATTAAACATTCTCTATTAGATATTCCAAAAGCCTCAGCTTTTGAGAATAAAGTTCCGAAGTGCCAAGATTTTAATTCTTTTATAAAAAGATCTAAGTTTAAAAACTTATCAATAAATCCAACATACTTTAAAGACTTATGGTTAGGTAAAGTATTTTTTTTAGGACCAACTACTCTTATTTCAAAAGGTATATTATTTTCAATAAAAATATCCGCCAATTTTAATAAGAAATTTCCACCTTTTCTTTCCCAATCCAGGCCTATAAATCCAACAATTATAGGATTGTTAATAGAAGGTTTTGGAGGGAAAAAAAGCAATTTACTTCTATCAACTTCTTTTAAATCTAAATTTGCACCTCCAGGTATTAGAGAAATCTTAGATTCCTCAATCTGATAATCGTTAATTAAAGATTTAATAGCCCAATTTGAACGGCAAATAATTTTATTAGCTCTTAGATAATTTAATTTCTCTCTACTAATTATCTCTACTTTATAAGACTTACTTATTAGATTTGAAAAATTGTATTCATCAAGTATTTGTGAAATTGTAGCGTCAATATAAAAATCTACATCCCATTTATCAGGCCATGGATAACTTGGTAAAAGAGGATAGATACTTAATATACTTAATTCTTGATCATTTAAATAATTTATTTGCTTAATTAACTTTTTTGCATATAATTGACTCCATTGAAATCCCTTGGGTTTCCCATACTTCAATAATTGAAAAAGGTTCCATATTGATTTCCAATATTTTAATTTTTTATAATCAAGGCTAATAGCTTTATCTATTAATCCATATTTTTTTGCATTTTTAAATAAATTATATGGCAAACCGCCATGTGTGATATATGAATTAGCATCTCCATTGCATATTAAATACTTTTTACTTATATTTTCCATATAGTCTTATTATACCTATTTAATTAGAATAATCTTTAAAGCTTAAAATCAAATTAATAGAATTAGAAAATTTATCAGAGCCTAATTTTAATAAATAATATAATTAAAATGTTAAATTTTTTCTTTAGCAAAATTTATCAGTAATATTTATGAAAAGGTAATTATATTTTAGTTTCTTTAACTAAACTACAAACTGGAAATTAATTCCACAATATTTTAATATAGTTTCTTAAGTAAGCATAATTTATTTCTAAAGTTGGAAAGAATAAAACCTAATTTAAGAACTAAAAATATTACTGTTGCATTATTAAAATCTTGCAGGCCAAAACAATGGACAAAAAATATCCTGATTTTTGCAGTTATTTTGTTTTCTTTCATCTTTAATAAATTAGTATTTATTAATTGTTTATTAGGCTTTATAAGTTTTTGTTTTATTTCATCTTCGATTTATTTATTTAACGACATTAAAGATATATCAAAAGACAAAATACATCCTCAGAAGAAGTTTAGGCCTATTGCTAATGGAGACTTGCCCATAGATATAGCAATCAAATGCTCTATATTATTTGCATTTATAAGTCTTATTTTTGGTTATTTAATATCATTTAAATTCTTATTAATAATTATTATTTATGGAATTATTCAAATCGCATATTGTTTAAGGCTTAAAAAATTCCCAATTCTAGATGTTTTATGCATAGCATCAGGTTTTATGTTAAGAGCTCTTTCTGGCGTGGCGGCCTCTGAAATAGGATTTTCCCCTTGGTTTATTTTAACTATTGGTCTACTAGCATTATTTCTTGCTGTTGAGAAGAGAAAAGCTGAATTAAACTTCTATATGAAGGAATCTATATTAACCAGAGAAATATTAAATAAATATACTTTGCCTCTTCTTCAACGATATGAAAATTTATTAGCCACAAGTACTTTTATGAGTTATAGCTTGTGGGCAGCAGGACCATCCTTAAATGGGGCACAATCTTCATGGATGTTGTTATCTATCCCTTTTGTTTTGATTGGCATTTTTAGATATCAATTCATAAGTGATAATCAAATTTCAATCATTCGGAAAGCTAAAGGGAAATATATTTCAACAGAAAATCCAGAATTAATTTTGCTTTATGATAGAGGTATTCGATTTTCAATTATTGGATGGCTACTAACAATAATTTGTGTAGGATTATTTCTCACTTAACAATAATTTTTCTTTTAAATGTGTTTGATACATATTAAATTAGTTACAAACTAAGAAATGCTTTATTAATGAAAATTTTTATTCCTGGCGGCGCTGGATTGGTAGGTATAAATTTAATAGCAGCGATTAAAGAAAGGTATCCAAATTGGGAATTAATAGTTGTTGATAAAAAATATCAATCAATAAAAGTTGCAGAAAAAATCTTTCCTAAAGTTAAATTTATTTGTGAGGATTTAACTAAAGATATTAATCAAAAATGGCCTATAGAAATTCAAGAATGCGATATTTGTATAATGCTTCAAGCAGAAATTGGCTCAAAGCAATCAAATTTATTTGAATTAAATAATGTTGTGTCTACAAAAATAATATTAAAGCAACTGAAGATAGCTGGTATTAAAAGAGTAATTCACGTAAGCAGTTCAGTAGTTAATTCAAAAAGTGATGATCTATATACTTTAACTAAAAGGAAACAAGAATTACTCGTAGCAGAAAGTTTCCCTAAATGCGTTGTTTTGAGACCTACCTTAATGTTTGGATGGTTTGATAGAAAACATTTAGGATGGTTAGCCAATTTCATGGTCAAAGTACCGGTTTTCCCAATCCCTGGGAAAGGAGACTTTACAAGACAGCCGCTTTTCGTTGGTGATTTTGCTTCAATAATTATTAGTTGTATTATAGATTCGTCAATTTCGGGCAAATATAATATATCTGGTTTAGAAAAAATTAGATATTTAAGACTAATGAGAATAATAAAGGAGATTAAAGCATCACGAATTTTGTTTATCCATTTACCAATACCAATATTTGCTTTTTTTTTAAAACTTTGGGCTATAATTTCAAAAAATCCTGCCTTTACAACTTCTCAACTTTATTCACTAATTGCTGGAGATCAATTTGAAATTATAGACTGGCCAAATATTTTTAATGTAAAATCGACACCGTTTATAGAAGCATTAAAAATAACTCATAATCATAAAAAATTTAGCAAAATAAATATACCTTTTTAATTAAATTTCTTTTTTAATTATGAGAAACATTTAAATGAATTTTTTTATTATATAAATTACATTCATCATGAAGATTTGGGATATGCGAGAGTATTAAATTAAGTCTAATTTTATATAGCAAATACTAAAAAAATGCAAAAAATACTATAATAAAATTTAGAGAATTAAAAAACAATTTAGAACAAAAGGATTTTTTTTTAAGAAGATATTAATCATTTGTTTCTCTTTTAAAATACTCAGATATCAAATAAAAAAGATGCTTTTTTCTAGAAAAAAACTTTCTAGTATAAAAAATGAAAGTAAAAGAAAAGAATTTCCCTTATTTATTTTGGCAGGATCTATTGCTGCATTGACTAACGTAATTTGTAGAATTCTACTAACAATATTTTTAAATTTTGAAATTTCTGTTTTTATTTCCTATTTAATAGGCATGGTCACTTCATTTTTACTTCAACGTAAATATGTTTTTAAAAGTACTAAAAAATCTTATAAGAAATCCTTTGCAGCATTCTCTCTAGTAAATCTTTTTGCATTAGTACAAGTATGGATTGTGAGTTTATTAATTAAATTTTGGTTGGTTAATTTTATTTCATCAGTTCCTCTTGTTGAGTTTATCGCTCATTGTTTTGGAGTTGGAATTCCAACTTTTTCAAGTTATTTTGGTCATAAATACATAACCTTTAGTGAAAAATCTAGATGAGAGGGGAATTTATTTAAGTAAGTTATGTACTAGAATATTGAAATATTTTATTTTAGGAAATCAGATATAACTTCAAATGAAGAATGATTGTTTCAAGAGCGCGTTTATACTGGGAGGAACAAGTACTATTGCTAAAAAGATATGTATAAAATTAGCTGAAAATGGCTGTAAAAAATTTCATCTTGTTAGTCGAGAGACAGGCGTTAACAATCAATTAATTGAGAAGTTAAGAATTTTTTATAAAGCAAAGGTTACTGAAGAAAGGAATGATTTACTATTAAATACTTCGTTAGTAAAAAAGTTCAACCCAAAAGTCGACTTCTATGACATTTATTTAATAGCTTCAGGATTTATTGGAAACAATAATCTCGCTAATTCAAATTCAGAAGAGGCACTAAAAATTAATTCCGTAAATTATGCAGGAATTATTCCATGGCTCATAGAAATAATGACAGAAAAAAGAATTAAACATAAAGGAAGTTTATGGATCTTAAGTTCTGTAGCCTCAGATAGGGGTAGGCCCTCAAATTATCATTATGGTGCTTCTAAGGCAGCATTATCTATTTTCTCTGAAGGACTTCTGCTTCGCTGTGTTGATAAACCTTTTTCAGTAAGAATTATAAAAGCAGGTTATATCTCTACTCCTATGACTGTTGGTGCACCTAAGTTTCTTTGTACATCTCCAACTAAAGTTGCTTCTATACTTATGAAGGATCCTTATAAAAGAGGAATTGAATATCTTCCATGGTGGTGGAATTTAATTATGATCGCAGTCAGGAGATTACCTTCCTTTTTAGCAGCAAGATTATGACGGAAAATTTAAAAAATATTTCTAAAACTCTTTCAGGATGGGGTCGTAATTCAAAAGCAGTAGTAAAGATTCTAAATCCAAAAGACAAAGAAGAATTACAAGATATTGTTTTGAATTCAAAAAAAAATTCACTTATTGCAAGAGGTCTTGGGAGATCTTATGGTGATGCTGCCCAATTAAATAATGGATGCGTTATTAATCTTGATTATTTTCAACATATTTATTTAGATAAGGCAAAGGGGATATTAAGTGCTGGAGGTGGCGTTAGCTTTGATAACTTATTAAAAAAAATAATTCCTGAAGGATTTTTCTTACCAGTTTCTCCTGGGACAAGAAATGTGACAATTGGAGGAGCTATTGCTGCAGATGTCCATGGTAAGAATCACCATGTAAATGGTAGCTTTGGAAATCATGTAATTAATTTGTTAATAGTAGATGGTTTAGGTCAAATCAAATATCTAAGTCCTAGTAAAGATGCAAAGCAATCTGAAAGAGATGAATTTTGGGCAACCATAGGGGGTATGGGTTTAACTGGAGTAATTATTGAAGCGACATTCTCTCTTATCCCTATTAAAACTTCAAAAATTAGCGTAGACACTTCAAGACATAAAGATATTGATTCCCTTATGGAAGAGATGATTGTTTGTGATAACAAATATCAATATAGTGTTGCGTGGTTGGACACACTCAATAAAAGTGGAAGAGGAATTCTTACTTGTGGTAATCACGCAAGCCCTGAACAACTAAAAAATGAAGTCAATATAGATAATCTCTTAGACTATCGCCCAAAATCATTAGCTACTGCCCCTTCTTTCATTCCTAATGGGATATTGAATAGACTCACAGTGAAAGCTTTCAATGAAACATATTTTAGAAAAGCCCCAAAATCAAGGGAACAAGAATTACAAGATATATCCAGTTTTTTTCATCCTCTTGATGGGATTCAAGAATGGAATAGGGTATATGGCCCAAAAGGATTTCTTCAATACCAATTTGTCGTTCCTGATAGCTCAGCACATCTAATTAAAGAATCTTTAGAGATATTTAGAACAATTGGGATACCTAGTTTTCTTTCTGTATTAAAAAAATTTGGTGAAGAAAATTCTGCTTTTCTATCATTCCCTAAAAAAGGATGGACTTTAGCTGTTGATATCCCAATATCTATTCCTAAACTTGATAGAACATTATTTGAATTAGATATCAAAATAGCTGAAGCTGGTGGAAGAATTTACCTAGCAAAAGATTCTAGACAAACTTCAGATATTTTTTCCTTAACTTATCCTAGATTAAATGAATGGAAAGCAATACAAAGATCAATGGATCCAAAAAGAATTTTCTCTTCTGATTTATCAATGCGACTAAATTTAACTTAATAAATTTCTATATTAAAACTCTTTAATTTTCATCCGTCTATACTCATACTATTTTCTGTTTATTTTATGAGTTAAATTTTTATGCTTAAATTTAATTTAAATAGTTTTACTTTAGTAAATAGCATGATTAATATCATAAATTTTTTACTTTTAAAATAGATACCTTTAAGTAATTTTTATAAATAACCCTATTAATTTTTTTATGATTGCGATAATTTATAAATGAAGAGTTAAATTATATTGAAAAATTTTATAAATAACTTAATGCAAAGATCGCTAAAGATGAATTCAATAATTATTGGTTTTTTTAGTTGGCTATTTAGTATTTTCCTTTTTTCACCTAGATTAACTCTATTTCTAGGGGAAGAGTCTGGAACTACTCGTCGAGATGAACTTTTGGCTCAGTGTATTGATCCTTTTACAAAAAATCTTAAAGAGCCAATACTAGCTTATCGTATTATTCAGCCATCAATAGCAAAGGCTTTAGGGTGGTGTGGTGAACGCCGTGAAGTTTTAGCGTTAATGGGATCTCCTGGAATTGCCTATATTGCACTAATCTTGACTCTGATAATTTTTCATTTTTCTTTAAAAAAGAGATTCAGTAATAATTTATCCCTTTTAGCTACTTTCGGATTGGCTACGACTCATTTAACCCAATGGGTTAATACTCATTGGGGACATCCTGATTCCTTAACCTTTTTACCGATAAGTCTATTAATGATGTCTCGTAGGCCAATACTTACAATTGTTGCAGCTTCAATTGGATTTCTTAATGATGAGAGATTTATCCTATCATTACCCTTTATATTGCTGTGGTGGTGGCCCAAAAAACAAACATGGAATGAAAGCCTTCAAAACCTTTCTCCAATAATTTTTTCTTCCTTTTTTGGAATAGCTATAGCTATTTTCATCAAAATATCTTTAAAACACGGCTTGATTGGTCCAGGCATCTACGAACCTTATCAAGTAGAAACTATTAACAATTATGTTCGTATACTAGATCCATCCAATTGGTTTGGGTTAACTTTTATGGTTTTCCTTGGCTTTAGATGGTTTTGGATTTTACCTTTTTCAGCTCTAATTTTTCTCTTAAAGGATAAGTTATCTATTCGATCATTTATATTTATTATTTCATCTTTAAGTGCAATAATAGCAACTTTCAGTGTTGCAGATATTAGTAGGTCATGTGCATTCTTTTTTCCTATTATTCCTGTGGCAATAACAATTCTTAAAGATGAATCTAATTGGCCCGAATCAAAATTAAAATTATGGATTTGTTGGATTATTGGTCTAAATGTTTTAACACCTGCATTAAAAGTGTATGGCATTCCTCCAGATTGGTGGGCAGTTAGTCCTCTTGAGTGGGTAACCCCTGCACTACCTCTTCCAGTAAATTTATGGAAATGGTTTACTTCCCCAAATGGAGCAATTACTTGGTGAACGAGTCTTTTAAAACAATAACTTTGAGCCAGCAATTGTTTATTAATTAATTATCATTTTATTTTTGACTTGTTTATTTCAGGAAATATATAATAAATCTCGTTTAGAAAAAATTTGTTTTTTTTATGTTTTAATATTCCAATATTTTTCTATTCTACAATTTTCTAAACTTCTAACTGGTGATTAATTTAACATCATAAACAGTCTATTATTTATCATAAACTCAAAGCTCTATGAAGAAGGTTTTAAAATAACTAAAAAGCGATCAGATCTAAAGAAACAGTAAGACTACATATTAAAATAAAGATACTTAAAATTGCTTATAAACATGAAAAATAAATCACCTAAAGTTGCCGTAGTTGGAGCAGGGCCGATGGGGCTTGCAGTAGCTTATGAACTAACTTTAAAAGGATATAAGCCAGAGATTTTTGAAGCAGATAATAGATTAGGGGGTATGGCCGCATCATTTAATTTTGATGGCTTGGAAATCGAAAGATATTATCATTTTCATTGTCTTAACGACCATGCATTTTTTGATTTACTTGATGAAATTGGCTTAAAGAAAGAATTAAAATGGAAAAAAACAAAAATGGGTTTTTTTTATCAAAATAAATTATATAAATGGGGGTCTTTAAATTCAGTATTATTTTTTAATAAAGCTTCAATATTTATAAGAATTAGATATCTTTTACATGCTTTAAGATGCTTAACAATAAAAGACTATAGCTATTTAGATAAAATTTCAGCAGTTGATTGGTTAAAAAATTGGCTTGGACTAAAGGGATATTATATTTTATGGGAAAAACTTTTTGAATATAAATTTTATAATTTTTCTAGTACAATTTCTGCCGCATGGATTTGGAGTAGAATAAAGAGATTAGGAAAATCAAGAAAATATTTGGTTGAAAATCTTGGTTATCTAAAAAATGGATCCCTAGAACTTATAAATAAATTAGAAAAAATAATAATAAAAAATGGGGGTGTTATTCACCTATCCAATCCAGTTTTATGCATCAATCCAATAAAAAATGGAGGCGCAATAATAAAATCAGTTAATAAAACAGATATCTACGATAGTGTAGTAACAACAATTCCAATTCCACTGCTAACAAAAATATTTATAGCAAGTGGAATAGATAAGGACGTAATTAAGAATTATGAAAAAACTATATCTATTGCATGCGCATGTGTGATTTTAAAAACAAGTAAAAAAATTACAGATAATTTCTGGACAAATATAAATGATAATAGATATTCAATACCTGGAATAGTAGAAATGAGTAATTTGAGAGAATTAGATTCTTATATTACTTACGTTCCATTTTATATGCCAGAAGATCATCCAAACTATTTAAAATCTAATGCAAACCTTATTAATGAGGCATGGGATTGCATTAAAAAAATAAACCCTAATTTAGAAGATAAAGACTTAATTAGTTCATGTTGTAATCGGTATAGATATGCACAACCAGTTATTGGCAAAGAATACAAAAAAACTTTGCCATCAAAAGAACCATTTAAAAGATTATTCACAGTAGATACAACTTTTTATTACCCCGAAGATAGAGGCATTAGCGAAAGCGTTGGTTTCGGAAGAGATTTAGTGAGGAAGAATTTTTAAAAAAATTATTTAAATAATAAACTCGCAAAAAGCTTCTATTAAATTTAGGAGTTATGAGTAAATAATATATTAATAACGTTCTATATGAAAAAATATCGAATTTTATTATTCAAAAAATCATCAATTTATCTGAAAGGGGAAAAATTTATTAATAAATTCTTTACGCTATTAAGTGGTTCCCAAAGTCCAAATCTTGAAACCAATATCTTTTAATCTTTGTTTGTCTAAACAATTTCTTGAGTCAAAAACCCACGCAGGTTTTCTCATTACCTCAAAAATATGTTTCCAATCTAAGTCTACAAATTCCTCCCATTCTGTTAAAACAAGGATAGCATCAGCTCCCTGAGCAGCTTTTAAAGCCGAATCACTAACTAGAACATTATTTCGATATATTTTCTCATTAAATTCTATGAGTATATCCTTTTCACAAACTTTAGGATCATAAAAATTTAATTTTGCACCTTCTTGCAGTAAATTCTTAGAAATATTTATACTCGGAGATTCTCTGGTATCATTTGTATTGGCCTTAAAAGAAAATCCGAATATTGCTAATTTTTTATTTGATAAAGTTCCAAATAAATTTCTAATTACCAAAGATGATATTCTTTTTTGTTGCCATGTATTAATATCAACTACTTGTTCCCAGTAATCTGCGACTTCATTCAATCCATAATATCTACATAAATATACAAGATTTAAAATATCTTTTTTAAAGCAACTTCCTCCAAACCCAGGTCCTGATTTTAAAAATTTTCTCCCTATTCTCGAATCAGTTCCTATTGCTTTTGCTACTTCATTAATATTAGCCCCTGTAGCTTCACAAAGTGCTGAAATAGAATTAATAGATGAAATTCTTTGCGCTAGAAAAGCATTAGCAACTAATTTTGATAACTCTGAACTCCATAAATTTGTCGTTATTATTTTTTCTGGATTAACCCAACTTTTATAGATATCAGAGATTAAATTAATTGAATCATCATCATCTCCTCCAATTAAAACTCTATCAGGATTTTGAAGATCATTAATAGCAGAGCCTTCCGCAAGAAATTCAGGGTTAGATATTATTGAAAAAGTCTGGCCTTTATGATCTATAGCTGAAATATTATTTTGTTCAGATGAAGTTAAAATTGTTTTTATTGTTTCAGCAGTCTTTACAGGTAAAGTACTTTTTTCAATAACAATAGTGTGGTTTTTAGAAAATTTGGCTATTTGTCTTGCTGAAGACTCTATCCATTTCAAGTCACTAGCGTAACCAGCCCCTACACCGTTTTTCTTTGTTGGTGTGTTTACAGAAATAAAAATAATATCCGCCTTGGCAATATTTTCTTCTATTTTGGTTGAAAAGAAGAGATTTTTTCCTCTACACTTTTTAATAATTTTTTCTAAACCAGGTTCAAATACTGGTAACTTAGATAAATCTTTATTATTCCATGCATTAATTCTCTCAGCATTTAAATCAACTACGTTAACTTCGCAGTCAGGACAATTCATTGCTATCACTGACATCGTTGGTCCTCCAACATAACCAGCACCTATGCAACAAATAATTTTATTTAGATTGTTTTCCATTTGAAGTTAATATTATTATGTTTTTCGATAATTCTTTAGATTTAATCTTCAAAGAAAAATATTTCATATCTAAGTCTTTAAAACAAATTAAACATTTAATATTCACCTAAATAATTTACTATAGTTTTAAGTCAAAAGAAGTTACATTACAAGTTAATGAAAAGAAATTTAGTTACTGGTGGTAGTGGATTTTTAGGATCTCATTTGTCAAAGAAATTATTAGAGAAAGGAGAAGAAGTAATTTGTTTAGACAATTTTTTTACAGGGACAAAGAAAAATATTGAGCAAATGATGAATCATCCCAATTTTGAACTTATAAGACATGATGTCACAGAACCAATAAAAATTGAAGTTGATAAAATTTGGCATTTAGCTTGCCCTGCTTCACCTATTCATTATCAATTCAATCCAATTAAAACTACTAAAACAATTTTTTTAGGAACTTATAACATGTTGGGATTAGCAAAAAGAATTGGGGCAAAGTTTTTATTAGCAAGTACAAGTGAAGTTTATGGAGATCCTGAAGAACATCCTCAAACAGAGTTTTATAAGGGGGCTGTTAATACAACTGGGATAAGAAGTTGTTATGACGAAGGGAAAAGAATCGCAGAAACGCTTTGCTCAGATTACAAAAGAATAAATGGGGTTGATACGAGAATTATGAGAATATTTAATACCTATGGTCCAAATATGAGATTTGACGATGGAAGAGTAGTAAGCAACTTTATAATTCAAGCTTTAAAAAATGAAAAAATTACACTTTATGGGGAAGGAGAACAAACAAGATCATTTTGTTATGTTGATGATTTAATTGAGGGTATGATTCTTCTTATGGAAAGTAATTATCAGGATCCAATGAATATTGGTAATCCAAATGAGTTTTCAATCAAGGAATTAGCTTATTTAGTAAGAGGTTTAATAAACCCAAATTTGGAATTTGAATATAAAGACTTACCGCAAGATGATCCCAAACAGAGAAAACCTTCTATTGCATTAGCTAAGGAAGTTTTGAATTGGGAACCAACAATTGAATTAAAAGAGGGGCTTATAAAAACCATTCAATGGTTTAAAAGTAATTTATGAAAAATTTGTTAATGAATTTGATTTATAATCTAAATCTTTCTCCAAACAGCTAAAAGTTTACCCTGAAAAACCACATTATCCAAATTCAACTCAATCGGTTCATATGCTGGATTTGCTGCCTCAAGAAATATTTTTCCACCTCTTTTAAAAAAATATTTTAAGGTTGTTCCTAATCCCGGTACCATCGCGCTGACAATTGTTCCATTTCTCAATAGGTATGAATCAGTAATAGGTTCCATCAAAACCATATCTCCATCTGCAATACAGGCGTCTATCATTGAATCTCCATTAACTGTAAGAGCAAAAATATTTTTCTTTTTTAAAACATCTGAAATATCTAATTTTTCATTAACATCAGAATAAGTTTCAATTAAACCTCCTGCTGCTACTGATCCCATAACTGGAATACCTTCAATAACTTCATCAATTAATTGAAGAGTTCTAGCTTTACCTTCTTGCCATGAAATATAACCTTTTTCTTGCAAATGTTTTAAACGGCTTTGTATTGGAGCAGGAGATTTCAATCCCATCGCCTGCATCATCTGCCTTATTGATGGACTATGTTGAAAGTTTTTCATATAATTTTTAATCCATCCATAAAGCTCATTTTGAGCTTCTGTGAGATTTTCGGAAGAATTAACCACAATACAAATGTTCGCTAATACATTTGTACCTCTTTTTAGTGGCTGTTGCAAGTGCCATTTAGGAAAGTAAACATGCCAAAAGAGCTTGTTGGGCATGCATTCTATTTTCTGCTTGATCAAAAATTCTACTTTTACTACTATTAATCACTTCATCAGTTATCTCTTTTGATCTATAAGCAGGAAGGCAATGAAGAATTATTGCATCTTTATTAGCTTTGTTTACTAAATTTCTATCAATAGTAAATCCTATAAAATTTTTATCTTTATTTTCTTTAACATTTTCTTCCCCCATAGAGGACCATACATCTGTATACAAAACATTTGCACCTTTAACAGCACTATATGGATCATTAGTAATTTTCAATAGATTCTTATCTTGATATATTTCAAGTGCCTTTTTGATTACAGATGAATTAGGTTCATAACCTTTAGGGCAAGCAATCCTAACTTCCACACCAAATAGTGCGCCGCATAGAATAAGGGAATTCGCGACATTATTACCATCACCTATAAAAGTCAAAACTACATTTTTAAAATCGAGAAACTCCTCCTTTATAGTTAAAAAATCAGCTAATGCCTGACATGGATGCTCTAAATCTGTAAGAGCATTAATAACTGGTTTTGAGGACCACTTTGAATATTCTTCCAAATCCGAATGATTAAAAGTTCTAATTGCAATGACATCACAATATCTGCTTAGGACTCTCGCTGTATCTTTAATTGGCTCCCCTCTCCCTATTTGCGAGGTCGTTGGATTTAGATCAATCGTGGTACCCCCAAGTCTTGACATGGCTACCTGAAAACTTACTCGTGTACGAGTTGATGACTTATTAAAAATTAAACCTAATACTTTATTTGTTAGATCAATATAAAGTTCTTTATTTTTTAATTTTTTTGCCAGGTCTAAAATATAAAAAAATTCTTCAGTTGATATGTCCAAGCTTGATAAAAAGTTTTTATTACTAAGCTTGTTAGATTTAAGCATAAATATTTCTAATAAGATTTAGATTCTACTATGTAGGCATTTTTGTTTCAGCAAGCAATTTTTTTAGATCTTCTCCTTCTATAACTTCTTCTTGGAGAATTTTTTGAGAAATAGATTCAAGCAAAGGTAAGTTATTCCTTAAAATATTTAATGCAGTTTCATGAGCATCATCTACCAAATCCCTTACCTCTTTATCTATAGCTTGAGCTGTTGCATCACTAACAGATCTTCTAGGGTTATTACCGTTCCCTAAAAATTGTCCCCCACCTTGCTTATCATAAGCAAGAGGTCCAAGAATATCGCTCATCCCAAAAGTACCCACCATTTGTTCAGCGATATCTGTGGCTCTTTGAAGATCATTAGAAGCACCCGTAGTAATTTTTCCAAAAACTACCTCTTCTGCTGAACGACCTCCTAATAGAGTAGCTATTTGGCCTTTTAATTCATCCTTAGAATTAAGAAATCTTTCCTCGGTTGGGAGTTGGAGTGTATATCCTAGTGCACTCATGCCTCTTGGAACGATTGAAATTTTTGCAACTTTTGATCCTCCTGGCATGAGATGGCCAACTATGGCATGTCCTACTTCATGGTAAGCGACAACTTTCTTTTCATCATCTTGGAGAACTCTACTTTTTTTCTCTAAACCTGCTACTACCCTCTCTATTGCTTCACTTAAATCCTGTTGCTCAACACTTTTTCTTTTTGCTCTAGCCGCTAATAAAGCAGCCTCATTTACCATGTTTGCCAGGTCTGCCCCTGCAAAACCACTTGTAGCTTGGGCTATTGAATCTAAATCAATTGATTCTGCTAATTTTACTTTTTTGGTATAAATTTCGAGGATTGTTTTTCTACCAGACAAATCTGGTCTATCAACTAAAACTTGTCTATCAAATCTACCTGGCCTCAACAAAGCTGCATCTAAAACCTCTGGTTGGTTTGTTGCCGCAAGAACAATGACTGGCTTATCAGTTGAAGCGAAGCCATCCATTTCTGTAAGCAATTGATTTAGTGTTTGCTCTCTTTCATCATTACCTCCAACAACCCCCATTGATCCAGAACGACTTTTACCAATAGCATCTAATTCATCAATGAAAATTATGCAAGGAGCCTTTTTCTTAGCTTGTTCAAATAAATCCCTTACTCTAGCCGCACCAGCTCCTACGAAAAGTTCAACGAATTCTGATCCTGAGATTATAAAGAACGGAACTTCTGCTTCTCCAGCAACGGCTTTAGAAAGTAAAGTCTTTCCTGTCCCAGGAGGACCTACCAATAAAACACCTTTTGGAATTCTTGCTCCAATATCTGTATATCTTTCTGGTCTCTTTAAAAAATCTACTATTTCAGTTAATTCATCTTTGGCTTCATCAACGCCCGCAACATCATCAAATGTTATTTTTGACTCATCATCAGGTACATAAACTTTAGCTTTACTTTTGGTAAAACTTAGTGCTCCTTGAGCGCCACCTCCACCCATGCTTCTTCTGGCGAAGAATTGCAATACCAGAATAAAAATTAATGGTGGTACAACCCAACTTAAAATAGTTGAAAAGAAATTTGGTTTTTTGGGTGGAGCTGCTGCAAACTCTACACCTTTACTCTCTAATCTTTGAGGCAAATCCATATCAAAAATAGGAGTGGTTGCTAAGACTGAGGGAGCTCCTTCTTCTGCTCCATTTAATTCGTATCTAATTTGTTCTTGAGTAATGTAAGCTCTCTTAACTTCACCATCATTGACTTGATCAATAAATAAAGAGTAAGGAACTCTTGGTATTTGCATATTTTGATTAGGGAATAAACTGCTGAACAGTAGTAAAGCTCCTACTCCAATTAAAATAATATTTACTATTCCAAATCTTCTATTAGGTTGGTTATCGTCTTGTCTTATGGGCATGATTATTGTCTGTTGTTGTTACATTATAAACTAAATGAAAGAGTTCCGTACCTGTATAAATATTTTTGGGTAAGAACCGTACGGTGTCATTATTAAAGACTACTTTCAGTTTTAATTAATAGCACTCCTTACAAAAATATCATCGTCAATTAAATTAATTTCAGTAGCATTTAAATTAAAAACTTCTTTCATATCTGTAAATTCAAAATCTGAAAAGGCATTCATACTATTATCGCCACCCAATATTTTCGGAGCAATAAATGTCATTAATTCTTGAATACATCCTGCTTTCATAGCAGCGGTTGCCAACTTAGGTCCACATTCCCAAAAAACACTATTACAACCTTTTTGAGCTAGTAAATTGGAAAGCAATTTAGGATTATCAGAGGGCAATTCTTCAATCTCCACGCATTCTGGAATTCTATTAAGAAGTTTCTTATTTGCTGTAGAAGAGTCATAAACAACAAGAGTCCTAGCTACATTACAATCCCACAAATTTGCTTTTTCAGGGAGGTCTAAAGTTTTTGTGAAGACTACTCTTAGTGGCTCAAGCTTTCTTACACCTCGCGTAGTCAGTAGCGGATTATCTTTTCTTAATGTATTGCCACCAATAATTATTGCGTCAAAACCTGCCCTATAAGTATGGACCAAAGATCTTGAAAATTTATTGGTAATCCATTTACTTTCACCATTTTTCAGTCCAACTCTTCCATCTATACTCATTGCCCATTTAAGTACTCCAAACGAATTTTCGGTAATATTCCTATGTATAAAAAATTTGTTTAACTTTAGAGATTCTTCCCTACATAATCCTTTATGAACTTGAATCCCTGCATTTTTAAGTAATTTAATACCTTTACCTGAAACTCTATCATCTGGATCTTCAATAGATATAAAGGCTTTCTTAATCCCAAAAGAAATTATTTTATCAACACATGGAGGGGTTTTACCATGATGGCAACAAGGTTCAAGATTTACATAAATTGTCCCACCTCTTGCATCTTTTTTTAAGTTATTGAAAGCCATCGCCTCCGCATGAGGCATTCCTGATTTGTAATGAAAACCCTCTGAAATAAGATTTCCGTCTTTATCTAAAATTACTGCACCTACCATAGGGTTGGGGCTTGTGAAACCTTTACCTAATGAAGCTAAATATATAGCTCTTTTCATCCATTTTATATCATTAATATTACTATCAGTCATCTCAAAAAAAATTAATCAAATTAATGATCTCCATTCCTTAACTACGAAAGGAGGAACGGGCAAATCTGAAAAAACTCCTGATAAAGATAACCTTAGTGGTCTATTTTTATCGATATTAGTAATGAGTTCATTCAAATCAAATTCTGCAGCAGCTTGTCTTTCATCTTTAACTAATTCAGTATTTAATAAAGTTTTATCACTTAAAATCCACTGTTTTCTTCCAGATTCTACTTGTAAATTTGTTGGATGATCAATCCTAAGATTACCGGGATATCCGATTACCCTTAAGATTAATTTATCTTCAAAAAGTGGTGATTTATATGCAACTAATTGCCATGTTTCAAAATCTAAATCTCTTAAAAACTCGCTGCTAGCATTAATTAAATCTCCATTAATTTCCGTTTCTGATATTTCAGCATGAACTTTGGATGGGGTAAATGCCATAGAGATTAAAATTACAAAAGAAAATAAACTTTTGAAAAAAATATTTTTATTTAATTTTGTAATTTTCTTCATTTTCAGAATCCATAAGGGCGTCCAGAGTAACAGCTGTTCTTACAATAGCTTGATATCTTTTTATGATTTTACGATTTTTTTCAATAACTCGAGATAAATTTGCTGTATCTTTTTCAGAATAATTCGATGTTAAATTATCAGAGTCATCCTCTACTAACTCAAAATTACTTTCCTTATTAATTAGAGTTAACAATATTTCGTGTAATCTTTTTCTCCTTTCAGACAAGTAATTAATTATTATGAGTTAAATAATAATAAGATAATTCAATAAAAGATACAAATAAATTATTAAATTCCTCCCAAAATTTATGTCTGAAATAAAAAGAAAAATACATGTGATTGGAATTAATTCTTTTGAATTTCAAGAATTACCTTCGAATTTACAGAATTTATTTATTGAAACAGTTAATATTGCAATCCCAGATTCATACTTTAAACATATTCAACTATGGGCTGAAAAGCATACAAAACAGAAAAAACTATTATTTGCTAGTAAAAGTAACAAAATACTGATTAATTGGCTTCACTCTCAAAAAAAAGACGTCATATTGATTTCTAGAGGAGATCCACTATGGTTCGGCATCGGAAGAACTCTTCTACAGAATTTTTCAAGAAATGAGTTGAATTTTTACCCTTCAAATACTTGCGCTCAATTAGCATTTAATAAATTAAAAGTACCATGGCAAGAAGCCTGTTTTGTAAGTATTCACGGTAGAGATTCAACTAAGCTGATCGAGGCCTTTAAATCTCGACCAGCAAGTTTAGCAATAATTACAGATTCAAAAAACAATGGTCTAGAAATAATCCAACGTAACTTATTAGAATTAAATCTTGATGATTTTTATGATTTTTGGCTTTGTGAGGAATTAGGTTTTGAGAATGAAAAGATAAGAAAATTAAATATTAAAGAGAAATTGCCCTCTAATATTTCTAAGCTAAATATCGCTGTTCTTCTTAGAAAACAAAAGGACAATTTAGATAGTAATTTAGCTCTATTTGGATTAAGAGATGATACGTTTAAAACTTTTGAGGATAGACCAAATTTATTAACAAAAAGGGAAATTAGAATTCAAATCTTAGCTGATTTAGAGTTGCCGGAGAATGGCATAATTTTTGATATTGGAGCTGGTTGTGGTTCTATTGGTTTGGAGGCATTAAAACTAAGGCCTAAATTAAATTTGATAAGTATTGATAAAAGAATTGGATCTAAAGAATTAATAGCTGAAAACGCTAAAAGATTAGCGGTTAGTCCTTTAGATATTCTTGAAGAGGATATTAATTCTTTATTGATTTCAAATTACATAAATACTGCAAAAAATATAAAAAGAGTAATAATAGGTGGCTGTGATAAGAATACTAAGCTTCTAATTATTAATAAATTATCTAAAAATATGAATTCTGGAGACATTATTTCTATTCCATTAATTGATATTCAAATTATTAAAGATTTAAAAGAGGCATTAACAGAAAATAATTTCTTGGTAAGTATAAATCTAATACAAACTTACAAAAGTTTAAGTATTTCTCAGGGGTTAAGATTGGAACCGAACAATCCAGTGTTTTTAATTAAAGGGAAAAAATTTACTTAATTTTAAGGTTACTTATCTGGTTTACCAACATGAGGTAAACCCCAACCTAATTTATTTCTTAAGACTTGAAAAAACTCATGATCCTCAAGTCTTATAAACTTTACCGAATGTTTACTTTTTCTAATTAGGACTCTATCTTCAGGCCAAACATAACAACCTGCATTTCCATCAACTACCATAACCAACCTTTCGGGAGTTGCTGGGAAAACTGTTACGGGTTCTGAATCAGAAAAAACTAAAGCCCTTGAAGCTAAGGAATGAGGAGCAATTGGAGTTAATTGAACTACTGGGCAGTCAGGTGTGATGACAGGACCACCAGCACTTAAAGAATAAGCTGTTGAGCCAGTTGGAGTGGAGAGGATAACCCCATCAGCAGATATATCTACTGGGGCATGTCTACCTATAGAAATCTCAAAATGGCACATGCTAGTTAAGGGTTCCCTATGTAGGGCCATTTCGTTCAAACAAAGTGACTCCCATCTTCTTTGCTCATCTCTCATTACACTAATAATTAAACTTTTTCTTTCTTCTATCTCCCAATTACCGTTAATAAGTTTAACAATTGCTTCTTCTAGATTAGAAAGATATGCTTCTGCAAGAAAACCTAAATGTCCAGTATTTATTGTAAGGATTGGAATTTTAGCGGGAGCTGTCTGTCGTGCCGCAGAAAGGACTGTCCCATCTCCTCCAAGCACAATCGCAAATTCTAAAGACGAATCGAACCCTTCCGGCACACAATTCGTATATCCCAAGGGACGAACGTGTTGATCAGGATTTGCAAAGCCAACCATACCTCCAGAACTACTCACTCTAACAACTTCGTAATTGGACTTTTCCAATTTTTTTTGAACAGAAATTGCGGTTTGAACAGCTAGTTCCTTACCATCATTGACGATTAGTCCAGCTTTACGTACCAATCGATAAATTAAAAACTATTAATATTTTAAACTAAATCGACAAAGAAACCTAATTTAAAATATTAATCATACTAAAACTGTTCTAAGAATCTAAGATCATTAGTATAGAACCTTCTTATATCATCAATCTGATGTCTTACCATACAAAATCTCTCTACCCCTAATCCAGCTGCAAATCCAGTCCATTTTTCAGAATCAATTCCTAATTTTTCTAACACCTTTGGATCTACCATTCCACAACCCATTACTTCTAACCATTTACCTTGCCATTGAACATCAACTTCTGCTGAGGGTTCAGTGAAAGGGAAATAACTAGCTCTAAATCTTACAGGAATATCTCCAAAAAAAGTTTTTAAGAAAGTAAGTACAGTACCTCTTAAATGACTAAAATTTATATCTTGATCAATACATAAAACCTCTACTTGATTGAAAACAGGAGAGTGTGTAGCATCAACAGCATCTCTCCTATAAACTCTTCCTGGTGCAATAATTCTTACTGGAGGAGGATTATTCTCAAGATATCTAATCTGAACAGGGGATGTATGAGTTCTAAGCAAACGATTGTCATCTAAATAAAAAGTATCCTGCATATCTCTTGCAGGATGGTTTTTAGGTATATTAAGAGATTCAAAATTATAAAAATCGCTCTCTATTTCGGGGCCATTTTCAACAGAGTATCCTAGTCCACAAAAAATATCTATGATCTCATCCTGAGTTGAAACTAGTGGGTGTTTATTACCTGAGAGTGTTCCTGTAGAGGGAATAGTTACATCAATTTTTTCATCTTCAATCTGTTGATCTAATGCTTCACTAATAATTTGATCTTTCCTTTCAGTTATTAACTCTTGCAAATTTATCTTTATCAAGTTTGCCTTCTGCCCAACAGTAGGTCTATCAACCGAGGATAATTTATTCATGTTTTTTAATATCATTGACAATTCCCCTTTTTTGCCTAGTAAAGAGACTCTTAATTGATTTAATTCTTCATCACTATTAGCTTTTTTGATATTTTCATTCGCCAAGAAAGAAAGGTTATTTAATTTTTTCTCTATTTGGCTTAATGATTCAATTTGACTCACTGATATAGTTAAAATAAGTATAGATTCATCTTACTTAAATATCGTCCATAAATAAAATCTATTATTAAATGGAATCATTAAATATTTTAATAAGTAATGATGATGGAGTTTTTGCTGAAGGAATAAGAGCATTAGCAAAATCCGCTTTAAAAAAAGGGCATAAAGTCACTGTAGTATGTCCAGACCAAGAGAGATCGGCCACTGGTCATGGACTTACTTTGCAATCACCTTTGAGAGTTGAAAGAGCAGATGAATTATTTGAACCTGGTATTAAAGCTTGGGGATGTTCAGGCACTCCTGCGGATTGTGTAAAGTTAGCCTTATCGGAATTGTTAGATAAAAAACCTGACTTGGTTCTTTCTGGAGTAAATCATGGACCAAATTTAGGTACAGACATCTTTTGTTCAGGAACAGTCGCTGCAGCAATGGAAGGGACTTTAGAAAATGTTCCATCTATGGCAATTAGTGTTGCGAGTTTTAAATGGAAAAACTTTGAATTTGCTAGTGAAATTGCAATGAATATTGCAGAGCAATCAATAAAGGATAGTTGGCCAAAAGCACTTCTTTTGAACTTAAATATTCCTCCATGTGAGAAGAATAAAATAAAAAAATTATCTTGGACAAGATTATCAATAAGAAAATATAAAAACCAGTTTTCTAAAAGGGAAGATCCAAGGGGTGATGACTATTATTGGTTGGCTGGAGAGGCTGTTTTAGATTTAAAATCAAAGGGTTATGGTCCAAAGAACTGGCCTAGTGACGTATCTCAAATACAAGAAAATAAAATTTCTCTTACCCCTGTTGAACCAGATTTATTTTGGAGAGGAAGTTTAGAAGCTTTACCAAAAATCAATACTTCATTTATAGATGCTCCTTAACAACCATAAAGAAAAGCAAAGTCCAAAGAAATGAGCGGCAATAACTTGGGTATTACTCAGTACAGATAAAATTTCTAGACCAGTGATAGGAATATCAGATGAAGCCGTAATAAGTTGACCAGTTGTTTGAGAAGATGCCTGTATAAAGAGTGCACCCATGAGTGCCTGATATCCGATTAATCCAAATAATATCCCCAACAAATCATTTATTAAGCCTCTTTTTATTAATTTGCTTGTTTGTCCTCTGGAGGGTCTAGCATTACTTGAAAGAGCTCTACCAGTTCTTACTATTAACCAACCTTGCCAGAGACTAAAAAGTAGTAAAATTAAAGAAATTGTTGTCAGTGATAGTCCTGGTGTAAGACTTAACTGCCCTTCGCTATTGTTTACAACATTTGAAAAAAGCAAAACAGCTGTTACTACAACGCCTAAAATGGATTGAATCCAAAAGCGTATCCAGCCGATACGACGCATTCCAAATGAAAGCGACTGAAAATCTATTTTATCAGACATTCATTTGATTGGATAAATTATAATCTATTCAAATTTGCCATCTAAATCATAAAATTGCACGTTATCTTGTGATCTCTTTAATATCACCATCTGAAGTTAAGAATCCTACTTCAATTGCTATTGGAAGTTTTGATGGTCTACATGCTGGTCATAGAAAATTAATAGATAGTGTTGTTAAAGAAAATGAATATACACCTACAATCGCAAGCTTTTGGCCACACCCACGGGAAATTCTATATAAAGAAACACGTCTTAGGCTTGATCTCCCAGAAGAAAAACTTCCTATCCTTGAAGAACTTGGTATTCAACAATTAGTTTTAATTCCCTTTGATAAGAAACTTTCTAAATTAAGTGCCGAAAAATTTATTAAAGACATATTAATTAATCAATTACAAGCAAAAAGTATTTCTGTGGGTTCTAATTTTAGATTTGGTTTTAAAAGAAGTGGAGATATTGATACAATAAAACTTCTTACAAAAGATATGGATATAAAACTAAAAATTATTTCAATTTTAGAGGATAATGAAGGAAGAATTAGTAGCAGCAGAATTAGAGATTTATTACAAAAAAGTGATTTAAAGAATGCTTTTAAAATACTTAAAAGGCCATATAGTTTTACGGGTAAAGTTGTTAAAGGTAAAGGAATTGGAAAGAGTCTAGGATTTCCCACTGCAAATCTTGAGATAGACGGGAGAAAATTTCTACCTGGTGAAGGGGTTTATGCAGCTTGGACAACTATAAATAGTTCTCCGAACAAAATTCCTTCTATCATGAACCTTGGTTCTCAACCAACTATTGATCCTCTTTTGCCATCAGCTGTTGAAGTGCATTTAATTAATCAAGATATCAATTTATATGGTTTGCATTTATCAGTGGAACCTATTAGAAAAATAAGATCTCAAATCAAGTTTCAGAATATTAACCAATTATCACATCAAATTACACAAGATAGAGAAAATGCCTTAAAAATTCTTAATTACCTAAATTAATAATTTAATATGGAAAAATCAAACATTATTCAACCAGGAGATTCTCGAATATTTCAAATTATTGACGCTAATTTGGATAGAGCAAGAGAAGGTCTGAGAGTCCTGGAAGACTGGGCCAGATTTGGTCTTGGTAAAGAAGATTTGGTTATAAGAATAAAAAACTTCAGACAAATATTAGGTAAACATCATTTAGAAATTTATAAATTATCAAGAAATCATATCGAAGATCAATGCAAAGGACTATCTCATGATGAACAAAATAATAGAAAAAATCCTCATGAAATAATATCTTCAAATTCTGCAAGAGTACAAGAAGCTCTAAGAGTTGTTGAAGAATTTTCCAGGAATCATAATAATGAACTATCTAAGCTAACTTCAGATATTAGATATGAAATTTATACTTTAGAAATTGAATTATTAAATTTCAATACTCGTAAGGAAGCACAATTAATAATAATTGAAAACAACCTATATGCGATAACAGATTATAGAGTCAACTTATTTGAAATAATAGAAAAAATATTGTTAGGAGGAGTAAAAATGATTCAACACAGATTTAAAGAGGGAAATGATAAAAACCATTTAGAAGAAGCCAATAAAATAAAGAACTTATGTAAAAAATATAATTCTTTGTTCATTGTTAATGACAGAGTCGATATTGCACTAGCATCAAATGCAGATGGAGTTCATATTGGACAAAATGATATTGATATTTTAATGGCAAGAAAATTATTGGGCAGCTCAAAAATCATTGGAGTAACGGCAAATAATTCAACTGACATTTCTGAAGCTATAAAAAATGGATGCGATTACATTGGAGTCGGACCAGTCTTTAAAACTTTAACAAAAAAAAATAAAGAACCTCTTGGGATAGAGAAGATTAAGGCTTTAACAAAAGATATAAATATTCCATGGTTCGCTATAGGTGGTATTAATAAAACAAATATCTCCTCTTTAAAGAATGTAGGAATTAATAAAGTTGCAGTAGTTTCTGGGCTGCTAGATTCTGAAGATCCCAAAGAAGAAGCTATTATTATGTTAAAAGAATTATCTTATGAAAATTAAAGTTAATGGTGAAGAGAGACGTGTAGAAATGGGGAATAAAAGAGCGCTTCTATCAAATACATTACATCTTTTAGGATATAAGCAAAATACTGTTGTTGTTGAAGTAAATGACCTAATTGTTAACTCAAAAAAATGGGATAATCTAACCTTAAAAGAGGGGGACAGGTTAGAAATTGTTTCGATAGTTGGAGGCGGATGATTGGTTAAAAGATAAAAATCTAAAAATCTTCATAATTTTTTAACTTAAAGCTTGAAACAATAACCCAAATTTGAATTTTTTCATTTTATATTCTTAGTACTTAATTTCAAAAATGCAAAAAAATCCTAACCACAATTCAAGGTCTTTGAAATGGGAGTCGAATGGAGAATTAGCCCAGAAGGATTTATCCGAATTAATCGAAAGATTAAAAAATGTTGAAAGTGAAGACACCTCTTCAGAATTAACTAGATTAGGTACTAAATCGAACAAAATAAATTAATTTTGTTACTTAGCGCTTGTTTTTAGAAAATTTTATATCAAATTATAATTACTCGGTAATAAATTAAATGCCAAGAAGATTCCCTGAATGGGTAAATACTGAAGTAATTATTAAAGCTATCAAAATGCGTGAAGAGGGTATTCTTCCCAAACAACTTAATTTATGGATAGAAAATCTATTAGAAATTGAAAAAAATAATTAATCTTTCAGGAAATCCTTTTTATGATTCTTATCGCAGCCATTGCCGCACCATAACCATTATCTATATTCATAACGGCTATACCAGGTGCACAACTTGATAACATACTATTTAAAGCAGTTTCTCCATTCTTACTAACTCCATATCCTACTGATACAGGTACTGCAATGATTGGTTGAGGTAGTAATCCTCCAACAACAGTTGCTAGAGCTCCTTCCATTCCAGCACAAACTATAAGTACATCATATTTATTAATTTCCTTTATCTCACTGAATAAACGATGTAGGCCTGCTACTCCCACATCTATAAATGTCTTACAATTAATTCCATAGAGTTCAAGAGCTATTTTCGCTTCAAGAGTCGCAGCTAAATCACTAGATCCTCCTGAAATTATTGCTACTTTTTTGGCTGTTGATAATTTGTTAACATTTTCACCAATTATGAGGCAATTTGCTTCTTCATAGAAGATTGCATCTCCATATAAATTTAATAAACTGATAGCTTTTTCTTGATTAATTCGAGTAATAAAGACAACTTCTTTTTTGTTTAAAACTTCTTCAGATATTCTTTTTAATTGATCGATACTTTTATCAGCCCCCCAAATTGCTTCAATGAGTCCAATTCTGTCTCTTCTTTGAAAATCAAACCTGATATCTAAATTCATACTTGTTTTTCTAGTTCTCCCTCATAAATTAATTCAAAAGGATTTACTTTTACATTCAAAGATGTTTTAACATTTTCTTCGAATTTTTCTTGTATCAAAATCACCTCCTGCATTGATATACTTTTCCATAGTTTTTTATTTTTCCAATTAACCAAAATTAGAGCCTCCTCTTTTTCTTTATCCCAAAAGATTTGTCTTCCTAAAAAACCCTCTTGAATAGATAGCCATGGCTCCCAAACTTTTTTTTCAGCCTTAAGCCATACATCTTTAAATTTAGAGGGAACTTTAAGTCTTAATTCTTCTATAACAATTCCACTTTGATAATTATCCATGGGTAAAGATTTAAGAATTGAAGAATTGCTTTGAAAAAAAAATACAAATAAGCAAATTAAGAAGGACCAAAAGCTTTTTAATTTATTATTAACATTAAAATTAAATTTCATTCTTTTTTCTCAAGCAACACTACAGAGTGGCAACTTATACCTTCTTCTCTTCCCTCAGGTCCTAATTTTTCATTTGTGGTTGCTTTTATTCCTATAAATCTATAATCGATTTGTAAGGTATTAGAAATATTCTTTTGCATTGATTCTACGTATGGTTGAATTTTTGGCCTTTCAGCCACAATAACACTATCAATATTATTTACTTCCCAACCTTGTTTTCTAATTAATTCAATAACTTTGGATAACAAAAATAAACTATCAGCATTTTTCCATTTTTGATCGGAGGGAGGAAAATATTTCCCAATATCTCCAAGAGATAAAGCTCCTAATAATGCATCCATTATTGAATGACTAAGAACATCAGCGTCGCTGTGACCATCAAGACCTAAATTTTCAGGATGCTGTAATTTTACTCCTCCTATTATTAAGTTCCTATTCTCTACTAGTCTATGAATATCATATCCATTACCG
Source organism: Prochlorococcus sp. AG-442-M23 (assembly GCA_003209655.1). Classification (GTDB taxonomy): domain Bacteria; phylum Cyanobacteriota; class Cyanobacteriia; order PCC-6307; family Cyanobiaceae; genus Prochlorococcus_A. Next base: position 41,970 of record QCPW01000006.1, read on the forward strand.
ATGCGTAACTTTGGAGATTTACTATTCATACCAAAAGATTTGCAGCATCATAAATAGACCCATAACTAATCTGGAATTCCAACTGGATATTTCACTTATCATTTAATGATGCTTTATACCTCCTTATTTAATATTTTACCAATAAAAAGAACCATTAAATTAAAAATGGTTCGTAAAAAGTATGGTGTGTAATTTACATAAAGGAAGTATTTGTATATGAAATAGTTATACTTTCAAAAGAAATTGCGAATAAAATTAAATAAAGTTCTTGAGAATGTTTCATTTCTTTGTGAATTAGCTTTTTTAAAAAAAATTTATTAAGATTTAAAATTAATCCAACTTAATAATGAAGTCTAAAAATCATGATAAGGAGATGCATGATGTGTACGCCAAGATATACAAAGATTTTTATATATTTAGTGAAGAGGCCTTAAATTATACAAGAAGGATAATTCTTAAAAATTTAACTGAATCAAATATAAGTTTAGAAAATATTAAAAATCTCAATGTTCTTAATATTGGGCCTGCAAGAGAGGCTAGGGTGTTTTCTGAACTAGGGGCGAAAAATGTATTTCATTTTGATATTTCAAAAACAGCAGTCAATGCATTAACTAAATTAAAAGAATCTGATCCAATTTTTTCAAATATTCATTCAAATTTAGTTGACGCTTGTGCTCCAGGGGCACTAAAAACAGAAAAGAAAATTGATTATGTTTATTTAGCAGGTGTTCTTCATCATTTACATGATCCTTGCCAAGCTATAAAAAATATACTTGCTTGTATTTCTCCAGAATCTAAACTATTTTTTAGGATTTATAAATCAGGAAGTTTTGGATTTTATATTACAGATTTTATAAGAAAATTCATAACTTACGATACTCAAAGTGAAGTACATAAAACTTTTTCAGAAAAGTTTGAAATTAATGATTATAGTAAGCAGCTAGAGGCTGATCTTCATGATAACTTTTTTGTGCCAATACTCAACTTATTTGATCCTAAAGAAATAGATAAATTTTTCCAAATATTAGATTTTAAACTTATTCACAGTGATGATTATGTTTCTTACGATCATTCTTCAATTGATCATTCCTCGCAAGGTACGACTTTAATTTACGAAACAAAGAATTTTGAATTATCAAAACTTTCAAGAATCAATGAATTCCCTTCTCATCTTGATCAGATAGAGGACGTAACATATTCTGAAGAATTTATATTAAATACAAATATACTTATGACTAGATTTCTTAAAAATATTAATCTGTATCGTAAAAAAGAAATCATCAATTTATCTATTGATTTATACAAGGAGTCTCAGCTATATAGGAAAAAAGAATATCAATCTTCCGAGTCAAATCATTTGCGCATACAGAAGTTTCTTAAAAATAAATATTTTTAATTTTTATAAAAATTTTTAAAATATTTAGTTCTATTTTCTAACTTGTTTAATGTTTCATAAGTAATGATGGAATGTTTTCAAAAATTAGTAATACTAAATAAGTTTAGAAAATTTAATAAAAAAACTAATTATCCAAATTTTATAGGTTGTGGAGGTTCTTAAGAATATATTAAGTTTAAATATTAAGTATGCAATTCAGAAAACTCTCAAATAATCCTAACCCCATCTTTGTTAAGATCTTCTGAATTTAATAATAAATCATAAGCATTTAATAATAAATAATTATCTTTATCTGGTTTGTGATTTCCAATTTCTTTGAAATTTGGTTGAACTTGGTTTGAAAACTACCTATTATTTAAATTTTATTACAAAATCCTAGTTATAACTACCAATCAGGGTAAATTTCGTTTTCATTTCCTATGTTAAATTGCACCTTTTCTTTTGAGTAATTATTTTTACTTTTATCTTTTAGTAATTCTTTATAGTCTTCATTAGAAAACAAGTCATTTCTTCTATCTAGCGTTCTTTCAAACATTTTTTGTTTGCGCCATAATTTAATCTCTTCATGATTTCCACTTACCAGAATATCTGGTACTTTCATTTCTTTAAAAATTAAGGGCCTCGTATAATGAGGATATTCTAATAGAGAGGAATTGTGACTCTCATCTTTCAAAGATCCTGGATCTCCAAGAGTTCCTGGCAATAATCTTGTCAACCCATTAATTATTGATATCGCAGGGATTTCTCCTCCTGAAAGTACATAATCACCGATAGAAACTTCTTCATCAGCCAAGCATCTAACTCTTTCATCAAAACCTTCGTATTGTCCGCAGATAATAATTAATTGATCCAAAGAAGTCCACCTTAAAAGATCTTGCTGCTTTAAAACTTTACCTTGTGGAGTCATTAACAAAGTTTTACTATTTGTTAATTTATTTATTGAATCATGAGCTTTATAAATTGGTTCTGGTTTTAAAACCATTCCTGAACCTCCTCCATAAGGCTTATCATCTACTTTTCTATACGAGCCTTCTCCATATTCTCTTAAATCATATAAATTAAGATTTATCAGGTTTTTCTCTAAGGATCTTGATATAACACCTAAGTTATTTATTAATTCAAAAGCTTTGGGAAATAAAGTAATTACCTCAAATTTAATTGCACTCATTTAATAATCAACCTCATAGCCAAACTCCATTAATTTAGATTCTTTTTTCCTCCAATTAGGTATAACTTTGACAAATAACTCTAGATGAACAGGACCATTTATTAGTCTTTTCATATTAGATCTTGCTGTCTGACCAATAGTCTTTAACATCAAACCTTTTTTACCAATTAAAATCCCCTTTTGACTTGTTCTTTCAACAATAATAGTAGCCATAATAGCAGTAAACTTTTTACCATTGTCTTTTTTGATTTCCTGGATTTTTTCTATTTTTACCGCAACACTATGAGGTACTTCTTCCCTTGTATTTATTAATACTTGTTCTCTGACAAAATCTGATAATAAATTATCTAATGATTGATCACATATTTTATCTTCCTCATAGAGCATTGGGCCTTTTGGGAGAAGATTTAATATCATATCAATCAATTCAGAACATCCATCTCCCTCTGATGCGCTTACAATTTGAAAATTTTTACTAGCTCCAATAAGTTTTTTATATTGATCTAAGCGCAGATTCTTAAGTTCCTTATTCACTAAATCCCATTTATTTAACACAACAATAAATTCAGTTTTATTTGCAACTAAAAAATCTTTTATGTATTCATCTCCTCTACCAGGTTCAACACTTGAATCAAGAACCAAAACAACTATATCAACTCCTTTTATCGCCGATTTGGCATTCTTTACAAGTATTTCACCAAGAAGATGATGAGGTTTATGTACTCCTGGGGTATCTACAAAAATTATTTGTCCAACTTTTGTAGTAAGTATTCCTTTTAATTTTTTTCTTGTAGTCTGAGCTACGGGAGAAGTAATTGTTATTTTCTCTCCAATTAACTTATTTATTAAAGTAGATTTCCCTACGTTTGGTCTCCCAAGTAAAGTTACAAAACCAGATTTATAATTATTCAAAAGACTTTTAAATTATCAATAATAAAATTCTGATCAAAAATGAAAAAAAAAGCTATAAAAGTAAAAGAAACTTCTTTTACCCAAGCAATAAATATCTCAGCTCAATGGTGTAAAGAATGGGGTGAAGATCTTTTAAGCGATGAAGTTTTATCCGATAGAGTCGCAGAACTAATTAAAACAAAGAATGGATTGAGAGGGTTTTTTGCATATGCATTGTCTGATCAAAATTGTTACTTACTAGATAAACTTCCTTTTTCTTTTTTATTCAAACTTCAAGAAGGTGGAAATGATGTAGTCGAAATAGTAATAAAAAATTTAATTATGAGTTCTGCACAAATAGTTGTACATGAAAGAGAAAACAATCTTGAATATCAATCTTATTCTGAAAATATATCAGAGAGATGTAAAAGTATACTGAGGGTATTAGATACTAAATTAGTTACAAAAAATATTAATCAAATAATAAAAGATTTAGATAATCTTGGAAATAGCTTTGATAATTCAAAAAAATACGATAACAAGCAAAAGGAATTTATAAAGAGTCAAATTTTCGATATTGCACAATAAAAAAGCGTAGTTGAAATCTACGCTTTCAGAATGATCTAATTTATTAAATTAAATTATTAGTTTCTTCTCCCACCTCCCTGGAGAGCAATCATTAATCTCAAAATAAAGACAAACAAATTTATGTAAGTTAAATACATACCTAATGCTCCAGCCAGATATTGTTCATCACTATATCTTCTAGGCATTGTGTAAAAGTCTAAAAAAGACATTGCAACAAATAGAACAGTTCCAAATCCTGCGATCATGAGTTCAAAACCTGAACCCCCAAAAACTGCTGGAGCAAAGAAACCCCCGATTAATTGAACAAACATTGCTATCAATAAACCAATCAAGCCAAGTCCTACAACACCACTAAGAGCCTGTCCGACGCTATCACTCATCCTTTGACCTGTATATGAAGCTATTACGAAAGTGATTCCTGTTGCCAGTGCAGCAGTACCAACAGATCCAATTCCAATTGTTCCAATTGCCAAAGCTACTATTCCACTCAAAGTAAATCCTGTCAACAAACTAAATCCGGTTAATAATGGAAGAGCTTTTGCATTATTCGCATTATTGGCTGCACTGGTTGCAACAAAGAACAAAATCAATTCAGCTATTAGAGCAACGATGGAAAGAGGTTGAAATAGTGCAGGATTTGTTGCAATAAGTGAAACTCCTGCCAAAACACCTAAAGATGTCAAAACCATACCCCCTCCAACGTATGGAAGAGCTTTCTGTACAACATTTGGTCCTACAACTGAACTTGTTTGAGCTTCGCGAATAGCCTGATTAAAATTACTACTTGCTGGCATTTTTTTACCTTTTAATTATTTACATTCTACCTGAATTTTTAAATTTCAGTGTACGGATCACCCAAATAATACTTTATTTATAAGCCTCTATAATTTTTTGTACTAATGGGTGGCGAACTACATCAGCAACAGTGAAGTAACAAAAATTTATTCCTTCAGTATTACAAAAAATTTTTGATGCTTCTACGAGACCACTTAACTGATCGTTGATTAAATCAACTTGGGTAATATCTCCATTTACAACCATCTTTGATCTTTCCCCTAATCTTGTTAAAAACATTCGCATTTGAGAAGTGGTAGTATTTTGAGCTTCATCTAGAATAATGAAAGAATTATCTAATGTTCTCCCTCTCATAAATGCTAATGGCGCGATTTCAATAATGCCTTTATCAATTAATGAAATTGTTTTGTCATATCCAAAAATACTATGTAAAGAATCAAACAACGGTCGTAAGTATGGATCAACTTTTTGTTGCAAATCTCCAGGCAAAAATCCTAAATTTTCACCAGCTTCTACTGCTGGTCTAGTTAAAACAATTTTCTCAATTTTTTTCTCACTTAATAATCTACAGGCACAAACAGTTGCCAAAAATGTTTTACCAGTACCTGCTGGACCAATAGCAAAAGTTAAATCAAAGTTCTCGATAGATTCAACATATTCTTTTTGTCGTATAGTTCTAGGCCTTAGATATATACCCTGTTTTGAACGAGCAAGAATCTTTTTACCTAGTTCAGCATGAGATGAAGATTCTCCCATATTCAGCGAGCTAAGAGCAGCCTTAAGATCAACTTCCGGAACTTCTAATCCTTGTTCCCAAATAGGTCTTGTTAGTTCAACCAATGCTGATGCTCTCTCGAGATTAGGTATCACTCCATTCATTTCAAGTTGTAAACCTCTAATAGTTAAAGAAACACCTGTTAGGGATTCAAATTTTTTTAAAAAAGAATTTCCAGGACCAGATAGCGCAGTAGCAGCATCTGTGTTTGGCAAATCTATAATGAAGTGACCATTTTTGGAAACTTCTTTCATCTGGTTAATATATGTAAAATTAAATTTAACAACTATTTAGCTTTCAGCTTCTTTATTGTCGCTTTCATCTTTTTTATTCTTAGCCTTTGCGATCTTTTCTTTTTCCAGCTTAGCTTTACCAATGGCAATAGCAGGTCTTACTTTTTTTTCTAACAAGCCACCCTTTTCTAATAAAGTCCTAACTACATCAGTAGGTTGTGCTCCCTGAGTAAGTCGTTTTCTTAATGCTTCTGTATCCAACCTTGTTTCTTTAGTTCTTGGGTTGTAAAAGCCTAACTCTTGAAGAGGTCTTCCGTCTCTTCTAGATGTACTATTACATGCAACGATCCTGAAACTTGCTTCTTTTTTCTTTCCAAAGCGCTTAAGGCGCAATTTAATCATCTTAAATTAATTCAATTTAATTTAATAATATCATTTGAAGGTGGCTATTAAAAAACTACAAGTCCCCAAAACCTTTTTTCTTTTTATTAGATTTTTGTTTTTTAAATGTTTTATTAAAATTTCCTCCCCCCATTCCAGGCATTCCACCCATTCCAGGCATTCCACCCATTCCAGGCATTCCACCCATTCCAGGCATTCCACCCATTCCAGGCATTCCACCCATTCCAGGCATTCCACCCATTCCAGGCATTCCACCCATTCCAGGCATTCCACCCATTCCAGGCATTCCACCCATTCCAGGCATTCCACCCATTCCAGGCATTCCACCCATTCCAGGCATTCCACCCATTCCAGGCATTCCACCATTTGACATTTGTTTCATAAAACCTCTCATTCTTTGAAAATCAGCAAGTACTTTATCCACATCTTTCATTTGATATCCGCTCCCTTGAGCAATCCTTCGTCTTCTGGATGGTTGAGCAGCAAGAATCTCTGGCTTTTGCTTCTCTTCTGAAGTCATTGAAGAAATCATTGATTCAATTTTTTTTAGTTGTTCTTCGCCATTTTTTATCATTCCATCATCAATTTTATTCATCCCCGGTATTAATTTAATTAAGCCTCCCAGAGATCCCATCCTCTTCATTAATCTCATTTGCTTAAGAAAGTCATTAAAGTCAAAAGTTGCCTCTTGAAGCTTCTTTTGCATAACTTCTGCATCAGCAAGCTCAACTTCTTTTTGAGCCTTTTCAACGAGTGTTAATACATCTCCCATTCCGAGAATTCTGCTTGCCATTCTCTCTGGATGGAATGGCTGCAATGCTTCTATCTTTTCACCAGTTCCTATAAATTTTATTGGTTTTCCACTTATTTTTCTAATTGAAAGTGCAGCTCCACCTCTTGAGTCACCATCCAATTTAGTTAAGATTGCTCCAGATATTCCCACTTTTTCATGAAATGACTTCGTCAAATCAGCTGCCTCTTGTCCAATCATAGAATCCACAACCAATAAAACCTCATCAGGTTTTGTAACTTCTTTTATCCGAACCATTTCACTCATCATTGATTCATCGATTTGCAATCTTCCTGCAGTATCAACAATTAGTGTATCTACGTTATTCTCATTAGCGTAATTCAAAGCATCCTTGGCTATTTCTTCAGGTCTACTATTTTTTTCTTTCGCTGAAAAAACTTCTAAATCGTACTCGCTACCTATTGTCTTAAGTTGTTCAACAGCTGCAGGTCTATAAGTATCAGCTGCCACAAGTAAAACCTTTTTTTCTTTTTCCTTCAGATAAAGACCTAATTTACCCGTAGCTGTTGTTTTCCCAGCACCTTGCAAACCTGCCATCAAAATAACTGTAGGTGCAACTTCTTTTTCGTTTAATGGGGAATTCTCTTTTCCCATAATATTTATTAGCTCTTTATTAACTACATCTATAAATTTCTGTCTTGGATTAATACCTCTTACTACCTCCTCACCAATAGCTTTATCTTTGACATCTGAAACAAAATCTTTAACTACAGATAAACTAACATCTGCATCTAATAAAGCTTTTTTAACTTCCTTTAAAGCATTATTAATATTATTTTCACTAATTTTCGCTTCACCTCTTAAACCCTTTACTGCGTTTTCAAATCGTGAGGAGAGTTCATCAAACATTATTTATGATAAATTTATATTTATTATAAATGATACTAAAAAGTTATCCTAAACACCGCTTATAAAATCAACTAATTTCCAGGAGTTATTAGAGAAACCTAAAATGTATTTCACTTTCAAAAAAGGAGTAAAAGTTGTTTCATTTATCAAGTCTCCATCTTTGTTTAATATTTTTTCTGAGTATTTTAGATCAACAGCTACTGATATCCTAGATGCTGTTTGAGTTAAAAGTACAATTTTTTCAATATTAGTGTTGATATTTTTATAGATACCTTTTTGAATATCAAGTTGTCTTTCCTTAATTAATCTATTAATTAAATCATTTTGAACTATTTTTGATAAATTAATTTCGCTAGTTCCTGCTAGAAAATTACTTTTGTTAAAAAGCCAAGTATTAATTAAATATTTAATTTGTTCTAGAGAAGGAGAAGCATTTTTTAATTCTTCAACTGAAAAAGTTTTTTTACTGATTTTTTCTGATGGGTTAATTTTGGATTTTTTAAAAGATTTTTCTTTATCATTTTGATTTAAATCTTCATTTAAAAATTTCTTTTTTTTATCTATTAAAAATGAATCATCAACTATTTCCTTCTCCTGCGGAGAGTTTTTGAAATTATTTCTTAAGAATCCTATTCCTAAGCCAAAAGTAAACAAAATCAAAAAAGCATAAAGGTATATTAAATAAGGAGATTTATTAAATAATCTATTGTTCTGTATGGTTTCTCCAAAATTAAATTTTAATTCGGCAAATTTTTCTATTATGTACTTATAAAATTCTATTAATTTATTTTTCATAGTTTCCTCTGTTTGGTTATTTCCGTCTATTAGTTGTTTTTGTTCTTGATCTTCTCTTAATCCCCCGGGCAAAGGTAATCGCCCCTCTTCAAAATTATTTGATTCAGAAGCAGAATTCAAATCTAAATCTTTTTGAAATTCTTGAGTTTTATAATTTAATTGATTTTGTAGTTTTGATTTTAATAAAGTTCTGTTCGAGTTCTTTTCTAATTGTTCTATAAATTCTTGGATTTCTATATCTTGAAACCAAGAATCTAAATCGATTTCTTTTAAATCAATATCTCTATAACCAACCAAAACATCATTCTCTAACCAATTTTTGCAAAAAATACAGATGGCCTCTAATTTCTCTCCAGGATAATTATTTAACCATGCTCTTAAATTATCATCAGAACTACTTAAAAACCTTGCTAAGGATTGATCAATATCTGCTAAAAGTAAATCTAAGCAGCCTATTAGAGGCATTGAATCGAGTCCTGATAAATTTAGTTTTTTTAGTATTTTTCTTGCTTCTAATAATTTTTCAGGTTTTCTTTTCGCAAAACCCATTGCTGTTAACGATAAAAAAGCTAAAAATCCTGCTTCACTTGAACCCTTTTTTTGTAATTCTAAAAATAAATCTATCTGCTCTTTAACAGTCAAGAATGGTTTTATTTGTTGAAAAAAAGATTCAAAATCTTGCTGATTAAGATAATTATTATATTCAGATTTATTTTTCCCTTCCAAACCTCCTCTTTTAATAATTAAATTTTCCAGCATACCTAATCCCTTTTTATGAGACTGATTTTCGTTTAAATCTCTACTTAACAAATCAAGAATTCGATAAGGCAGAAGTGAACCCAAGTCCTCCTCAAGATTTTTACGTAATTCCCCTAGCTTTCCCATCCTTTGAAGAAGCTGTATGCCCTCTTGTAAAAAATCTGCTGCATTTGAATATAATCGTTGTTCTTGTTCTTGAATTGCAGCATCTCTAGCTGACAATGCGGCTAATAATGTAAGGTCAGCTTCCCTACTACTTCCTAAGGCAGGGGTTTGAGGTGGCTGCAATGCTTTTCTTGTTAATTTGAAGGCTTCTTTAGGAGAACCTGATTCCCAAAGAAGAATTAATCCTGCGACCTCCCTATTTGAAGACAAATCTAAACCTGATGCTCCATCTAATAATAAATTTTCGTATTCTCTTCTACTCTCTGGATCAGTAAGCAAATCTGCAGTAAGACGCAGTAATTCTGATCTTTGAGTTAAAACCTCGTATGTAAAACCTACCTCAGGGGTTTTATCTAAACGCAATTGAAAAGCCCTTAATATTTCCTCAGATGTTGCTGAGGGGCTTACGCCTATTAAACGAAAGTGGTCTAATGGAAGTTCCAAGCAATTATCCTATTGAAAATTCTCTAGCTGAATTTTATCAATTAATATTTTTTTTTCATAAGGTCTTGGAGAGTTATTAAAAAAAAAGGGAAAAATTGTCCATTGCACCTTAGAATGTCAACAAATCAAAACTTCATTAAGGTATTTTCTTGGAAAAACACGTAGAGAGAATTTCAAATCTTCAGGACTTAAAAAAAGCTACGTTAGATCGTGAAACTGGATTGTTTCTCTATGAAGATATGACGTTAGGAAGAAGATTTGAAGATAAATGTGCTGAAATGTACTACAGAGGTAAAATGTTTGGATTCGTTCATCTTTATAACGGACAAGAAGCCATTAGCACTGGTGTCATAGGTGCAATGAAAAGGAAGCACGACTGGTTTTGTAGTACTTACCGCGATCATGTTCATGCATTAAGTGCGGGTGTCCCATCTTTTGAAGTAATGAGCGAATTATTCGGCAAGGCAACAGGATGTAGTAAAGGCAGAGGTGGTTCTATGCATTTGTTCTCGAAAGAGCATCATTTACTAGGTGGATATGCCTTTATTGGAGAGGGTATTCCAGTTGCTTTGGGATCAGCTTTTTCAAGTAAATATCAAAAAGAAGTAGCAGGTAACGACCAAAGCGACTCTGTAACAGCTGCTTTCTTTGGAGATGGAACTTGTAATAATGGACAATTTTTTGAATGTTTAAATATGGCACAGTTATGGAAATTACCAATAATTTTTGTAGTTGAAAATAATAAATGGGCGATTGGTATGGCTCATGACAGAGCTACAAGCAATCCAGAAATATGGAGAAAAGCGTCAGCTTTTGGTATGCATGGTGAAGAAGTTGATGGAATGGATGTATTAGCTGTGAGGGGGGCGGCTCAAAGAGCTGTTGAAAGAGCAAGGGCAGGAGAGGGGCCTACTTTACTCGAATGCTTAACTTACAGATTTAGAGGTCATTCTTTGGCAGATCCAGATGAATTAAGAGCTGAAGAAGAAAAAGAATTCTGGGCGAAAAGAGATCCAATTAAGAAATTAGCGAAGCTATTAATAGAGGGAGATTTTGCTAAAGAAGAAGAATTGAAAAGCATAGAGAAGAAAATAGATTTAGAAATCTCTGAATCCGTTAAAAATGCTCTTAATGCACCTGAACCCCCCTCTAACGAATTAACTAAATATATTTGGGCAGAGGATTAAATCAAATTCCACTAGGTAATTTTCTAGTTAAATTTCTTAATTTCCTAAGAGCCTTTAATTCAACTTGTCTTACCCTTTCTCTAGAGACCTCTAACAGCCTTCCTATCTCAGCTAAAGTATGTCGCTCGTTACCATCTAATCCGAATCTCAACTTCAGAACATGCTGTTCTTGTTCACTTAAATGAGTTAGCCATTTCCCTAACTGCTCTTGATGCATTTTCTGCTCTACTTGGTCTAAAGGCTCTTCGGTATTACTATCTGCGATAAGATCACCTAAGAAACTTCTCCCATCATCTCCATTTACAGGTGCATCCAAACTACTAGTAGATAAAGCTTGTCTCAATACAGAATCAAGTTCCTCTACATCTACTTCCATTGCCTCCGCTATTTCAATTCTACTAGGCATGGCTCCAAGTTTGTGAGCCAGTTCCCTACTTACTTTTCTAATAGTGGCAAGTCTCTCACTTAGATGAACAGGTAAACGAATAGTTCTGGATTGACAAGCAATCGCTCTTGTCATACTTTGACGAATCCACCAAAAGGCATATGTTGAAAACTTATATCCTCTTGTAGGATCAAATTTTTCAACGGCTCTCTCTAAACCTAAAGAACCCTCCTGAACTAGATCCAAAAGTTCTAATCCTTTTCCTTGATATTTTTTTGCAACGCTAACAACTAGTCTCAAATTAGCTTTCATCATCCTCTCTTTTGCTCTTTTACCAATTTTTATTGTTCTTTTTTGTGGAGGAGTAAATTCTTTTATTTTTTCGTTTAGTTGACCATCTTCAGTAAGAATCATCATTTTTTGAACTTGGTTACCTAATTCAATTTCTTCAGCAGGTGTTAATAAAGGGACACGACCAATATTAGAAAGATACCAACTAATTGGATCATTTCCTCTTCTTTTTTGAGGTTCAGTCGATGCAGATACTGATGAAGACATTTTTTACCTAATATTGAGGTAGTAAATACTCTCCTACACTTTTTAAGAAATGCGCAATTACTTAATACCTGCTTCAGATTTCAGGCGCAAATTGTATAGTTATGTGTTTAAAACTATAAAAAACTGCTCATAATTGTTTCTTTCATGACATTTGTCTCGTTTTTATTTTTCTCATTAACTTAGACAATTGATCTCCTATTATTGTTGCACTTGATCCTTTTTTACACTTTGCTGCAGCAAATGAATGTAAAAGTACATATTTAGCAAAAAAATCAGTTGGTATATTTCTATAAATTGTTAAATCAACTGAAGAACTCCCAGCAACAAATCCAGATAAAAGATCACCTAATCCTGCTCTAGCTGTCTGAGAGTCGGTGCCATAAAGTTGCCATGCTTTTTTATTATCAGCAACTATGCTGTTGGCTCCCTTTAACAAAACACTAATATTAAATTCTCTTGCCGCTTTAAGAGCTAGTCCAACATTAGTGTCACTTTTTATATTAGGGAATAATCTTGAAAATTCTTTACTATGAGGTGTAATCCATGTTTTAAATTTTCTCTCTAAAAAGAATTTTGATCCTAATTTAGATTCCGAAATTCTATTAAGTGCATCTGCATCCAAGATCAATAATCCTTCAAAACCAATAAGGTAGTCTTTTGATTTTTGCCAATCATCATTATCAATTCCTATTCCTGGGCCTACGGCTAATGAATCATAATTACTTAGATCAATATTCTTCAATGCACTAAATAAAGATGCATGACCATTTTGATTAGATTGCATAGTGCCTTTTAAAACTATTTCTGGGGAAACTTGCCAAAAAGATTCCGCAACTAACTCAGGCAGGATAGCCGAGATGAAACCAGCTCCACTTGATATGGCTCCTTTTAATGCTAAGTGTGCAGCCCCTGGATATTTTTCACTTCCTGCGATTAATAATGTTCTTCCTCTTTTATATTTGTTGGAATTTTTTGGTAAAGAAGGTAAATTAATATTTTTTATGTCTTTATAAGTAACCTTAAAAAATTTTTTTTCAACCTTAGATAATTTATTAACCGGTAACCCAATATCGATATGGTGCAATTCTCCAATAAAAGGCAAAGCAGAATCTTGCACTACCCCAATCTTATTAAGACCAATGGCTAAAGTGTAGTCTGCCTTTACTGCATCATCTAAAAAAGGCACTCCTTTATTAGGACATAATCCCGTTGGAATATCAATACTTATTACCTTGCCATATTTGTTGTGAAATTTTTGATTAAATAGTTTAATTAATTTATTATCAACTTTTCTTGTTTGATTATTACCAAAAACTGCATCAATCCAAAGATCTTTCCCGTTTGCGTCAGGGGTCTCTACTAATTTTGTGACACCAATAGATGTAAGATAATTAAGGTGGTTTTTTGTTAATGTTTTTTTTATCGGGAATGGACACCATACCTGAACATAAAAACCTTTCAAAAAAAGCTCTCTAGCTATTACGGCACCATCACCACCATTATTCCCAGGACCTATAAAAACAGTTATTCCATGCTTGAGAAGAGGTTTCTTATTTAAGAGCCATCTACTAATTTGAATACTAGCTTTTTCCATCAATGCTTCTTGTGGCATTCCATCAGAAAACATTTCTTTCTCTAATATCAACATTTGCTTTGAATCAACAATTAAATGTTCAGAGTCAATTGTTGGCCATAGAATTTCGTTCATAATGAGTACAAAGCAATTGAAGTACTGTTCAAAAATTTAAACTTCCATGTTAAAGACACAAAAGGATAAAAAATTAGAGAACTTTTTTTCTTCTAATAATAAAACTAAAAAGAAGAAAAATATTATTGTAGGTCTTTCTGGTGGCGTAGATAGTTCCCTTTCAGCTGCTCTTCTTGTAGAAAGAGGTTGGAATGTTGAGGGACTAACTCTTTGGCTAATGAAAGGACAAGGCTCCTGTTGTTCTGAAGGATTAGTAGATGCTGCTGGCCTTTGTGAAGATTTGGGAATTAATCATAAAATAATAGACTCAAGAGAAATTTTCGAAAGAGAGGTAATTAAAAAAACTACTGAAAGCTACGAGAAAGGATTCACTCCACTTCCGTGTTCGATGTGCAATAAGAATGTGAAGTTTGAAGAGATGCTTAATTACGCAATAAACAAAAAAGACTTTACTCATATTGCAACCGGACATTACGCAAGGATAAAAAAATCCTCTAATGCTGAAACACTTCAGTGCAAGAGTTTTGTATTTAAGGACTTCCTTCTTCTTAGAGGTGCTGACAAAAACAAAGACCAAAGTTATTTTCTTTATTCTCTTTCACAAGAAGTACTAAGCAGATTAGAATTTCCTCTTGGTGAAATGAAAAAAGAAGAAACAAGAAAGGAAGCCCTGAGATTAGGACTTAGAACTGCTCAAAAACCAGAAAGTCAAGATTTATGTTTAGTTGAGCATTATGGATCAATGCAGATATTTATCGACAAACACATTGAACCTAAAGAAGGAGAAATTGTGCATGTAAATGGGAAAGTCCTAGGAAAGCACAGTGGTATTCAGCACTTTACGGTAGGTCAAAGAAAAGGATTGGGCATTGCTTGGCCGGAACCATTATATGTAAAAAGTTTAGACAGGGTAAAAAACATAGTTTATGTAGCAGATAAAAGGGATCTATTTAATAGAGAAGCAATAATTAGTAAGGTTAACTGGGTTTCAATCGAAGAACCTAAGCAAGAGATAGAAGTTGAAGCACAAATCAGATATAGAAGTCATCCAGTAAAAGGAACTTTAATACCATTTAAAAAGGTAGATAATCCAACTACAACATTTAAATTAATTTTTGAAGAAAGTCAAATTTCGGTAACACCTGGACAAGCTGCAGTTTTTTATAAAGGAGAAATTTTATTAGGTGGCGGATTAATTAATTTCCCAAAAGAAATTTAATCCCATAAAAAATATAAACAATAACAAAATAGGTTTATCTCCAAATTTTGTATAGAAAGTCTTGTCGGATGAAAAATTAGGGAACAATATTTTATTTTGCTCTACATTTAAATCTAGAAGTTGAATTATTTTTCCATCATCTTTAACTAAACCTGAAGGTCCGGTGTTTGATACAAGTAGATTATCTTTTTTGTTTTCAATACTTCTCAACCTTGCCAAAGACAGGAATTGATTATAAAGCTTAGTTGGATAGGGATCTAAATTTGCTGCAGTTATTATTAATTGTGCACCGCTATTAATAGCCTTTCTTATTTTCAAACCATCACTAATTTCATAACAGATAGCCACTGCTAGAGGTTGTGTAAATTTAGGATCAAAAAATCTTGAATCAAAGCCTGGTTGAATTCCTCCTACTGCAGATAATCCTCTTGAAAAACTATCTAGAAATATAGGTATTTTTTCACCTAATGGAACCAGTCTATTTTTATCTATATATGAGGTAAAAGATTTATCTCCAATTTGAAATCCGAGTAAAGAACTTCTTAACTCATTATTAGAATTTCTGAAACCTCCTGCCAAGGTATTAACCTTAAAGCCTTTAGATAAATAAAAATTATTATATAAAGTACCTTCAGGAGCAACAAGAAGTTTTGCTTGATTGGCTAAGGCATACTTTTGAGCGATAGATAGTTTTTCTTTAATAAATTCATCATCTATTTTTAATTTTTCTCTTGTAGGTATATTGGTTTGCCAAATAGCTACAGGATATTCATAATTTCTTTTAATTGGAGTTGTTAAACCTCCAAATAGATGTAAGAAAAAAATAATAAAAAGTCCGAAAATAAATGTTTTATCAAAGTGATTTTTTCTTCTCCATCTGCCGTAACTAAAAAAAATCCAAAATCCAATCAATATTTGTAATACGCATAAACCACTGGCGCCAATCCATCTTGCCAAACCAGCAAGATAAATATCACCTGGAACAAGACTCTCTCCTAAACCTATCCAAAAATAAGGTGTTTGAGAAAGTATCAATTCACCAATACCCCAAGTCAAAGATAAAAAAAACACTTTTACGGTTAAAGGTAAAAATTTCATTTTAAAAATATCTTCTTCCCAGAGAATCTTTTCGACTAAAAGCCCCCATAAATAAACTAATAAACCACCCAAAAAAGAACAAAATAATAATATTAAAATTGTGGATATTAAACTTGTAAACCATGTAAAACCTAGCCATGTTAATGGATGAAGATCATAAAGCCAAGAATGACTTATCAAAATAAAGAAAAACCCCCACCAAAAACTTGCTATTCTTCTTTCACTCTCCTTCCATAGGATAAATAAAGATATCGGCATAAAAATTGGCCAAAAGTGAGTTGCAACAGAAATTCCTCCTAATATGCCACCTAAACACGGGTAAAAATATTTTCTTAAACTTTTAAAGTGTGTTGGGATTAACAATCTAAAATTTTAAAATTAAATTTAAAATCACTCATTTATTGTACCTTTATTCTGTAATATTAGTTTTAGTAACTTTCAAATATTAAGTGAAAGAAGTCTTTATCAGTTTTACAGTTTTTGTTTTTTGTGTTTCATTAACTCTTTTTAGTCAATTCAAGTCACCTCAAGTTGTTAATGCTGCCGAATCAGAAAATCAATCATTTCAAAAAGCAGTTGTTGCAAAACCATCAAATGTTTCAAATAATAATATATTTGAACTAGACCCATCAGATCCAAATCCTATCCTTTTCGCTATGGCAGAAGAAACACAATTAGACAGTAATTCAAGGACTACGGAAAGTGGTCTTGTTATTACAGATATCATAAATGGTGATGGAGATGAAGCCATTGCGGGGCAAACAGTTTCTGTCAATTACACAGGAACTCTTGAAGATGGAACACAATTTGACACAAGTATTGGTAGAGCTCCATTTAGCTTCCCCTTGGGTGCTGGAAGAGTAATAAAAGGTTGGGACGAAGGCGTTGCAGGCATGAAGATTGGAGGAAAAAGAAAATTAATAATTCCTCCAGAACTTGGTTATGGCTCAAGGGGCGCAGGAAATGTGATTCCTGCTAATGCAACTTTGATCTTTGAAGTTGAATTATTAAAAATCAATTAAATTAAGTAAGACAAATTAAGTAAGAAAACATCTAAGACTTTTCAATTTAGTTAATCTGCAAGTAATATGTATACAACACCAACTATTTGAAATGTTAAGTAAATTCATCAATTCTTTTCTAGATAAAAAATCCCCAATGACAGTCCATGCTCACTGTGACGGTCCTTGTGGTGTTTACGACCCAGCATCTACGAGAGTTGCTGCTGAAGCAGTTTTATCAATGACAAAAAAACTTATTGCATTAGAAGCTCCTTCTAGCACTGATTCAGCAGAGTGGGCTGCATACAGTAATACATTTTCTAGATATGTTGCAGTTAAAGAAGAGCAAGCAAAAGAAACAAAGAAAGAAATTCTAATTTTGTGGACAGACTACTTTAAACCAGTTCACTTAGAAACTTATCCAGACTTACATGAAACCATTTGGAAGGCGGCCAAATTATGCAGTGCATGCAAAGTTAATATTGACTTAGCTCAAGCTGAAGAACTCATGAGTTATGTTGAAAAGATTCATAATATTTTCTGGGCTTCAAAAGGAAGATCAGACGCCTTTATAAAAGCTAGTTAATCACAATTATTTTCAAAAGTTTTTTTGATTTTATTTTATTTTTTTTAGGTTTAAGAAAAACTGCCATTATTAGTGGTGAATCGATGTTACCTTACCTAAAAGAAGGGGATATTGTATTTTTTAAAAAATATAAAAAGAATAAATCAATACTAAAAAATCGTCAAATAGTTATTTTTAATCATCCACTTAAAAATAAAAACCTAATAAAAAGAATAAATTCAGTAAATCAAAATAATATTGAGGTTCTTGGCGACAATATTGAATTTAGCGGAGATAGTAATAAATTTGGATTAATCAATAACGAAAAAATAATTGGGATTGTCACCTCTAAATTAATTATTCCTAAATTAAAAAATTTTTTAATTCAAAAAAACAGAAGCACTTCTTTGAATCCAAAATAATCCCAAAGAAAAGGAAAGCCCTCCTGCTAAAGCTATTAATCTTTTAATAAATTTTTGACTTGCTTTAAAGGTGGTAAAAGATATTAAAAAAGTAAAAAGATTCATACTTATTAGTGAACCAATCAAATATGAAATCAAATATAAGCATGCTCTAGTTAAAGGTAGTGCTAAAGCAGGAAGAACTGCAATAAAATGTGACCCTCCAGCTATACCATGTAACAAGCCTAAACCTGTCAAAGCATGAGAGTGCTTATTATTATTTTTTTGTTCTTTAACATGAAAGTGAAAGTGACGATGGTCAATTCCATTCTCATGCTTATGGGAATGAGAGTGGATACTTAATTGAAAAGAATTTTTTATAGCAAATACTCCAACAATTAGAAGAGAAATTCCAACAAGGAATTCGGCAATATTAGAAAATTTGTTTAATGGTGTAATATCTTTAATAAAAATCGCTAGGAAAGCTAACAAGAGGACACCTGAAGAGTGTCCTAAGCCCCATGAGAAACTATTTTTAAGAGCTTTTTGGGGATTATTAATCGCTGCTGGTGCCATTGCAATTAGATGATCAGCGCCACTAACAACATGCACAAATCCTGCAACTATACCTGTTAAAATTACAGCCTGCATATATATTCAATACAACTCTTTTTTTATTAATTTTATAGCACGATTTGAAGTCAAAATTAAATTGAGTTAAATAATTTTTTGAAAGATTTTTCAATATTGCTTTCTCTCATGAAAGTTTCACCAATTAATACTCCCTTGATTCCAATAGATCTAAGCGATTCTATATCTTCTGCAGAATTAATTCCGGATTCACTAATGGGAAGAATATTTTGTTTTGCTAATATATCTGCATATATATTCATCAATTCTATTGATGTTTTTAAATCCGTTTTAAAAGTCTTTAAGTCCCTATTATTTATTCCAATCAAATTAAAAGATTTTAACTTTAGAATCCTTTCTAATTCATTTGAGTTATGGACTTCAACAAGAATGCTCATCTTTAAATTATCAGCAATTTTTTTTAAATAAATTAAATCATCATCGCTTAAAATCGCAGCGATTAACAATATCGCATCAGCACCAGATACCCTTGCTTTATAAATCTGATAAGCAGAAATAATAAAATCTTTGCAAAGTAGAGGGAGATTGGTTGATTTTCTTACATTTTCAAGTATTTCATAACCCCCTTGAAAAAACCTTTTATCGGTAAGTACTGAGATACAGGATGCTCCTAATCCTTCATAACAAATAGCTATATCTTCAGGGTTAAAATCTTGTCTAATAACTCCTTTACTCGGACTAGCTTTTTTAATTTCAGCAATTACTCCAGGTTTTATTTTTGAATTCAAGATATTTTCATAAAAATCTTTTGGGGCAGGAAGTTTATCAATCTTTTTTATTAGATCTTCTAAAGAAACTGTTTTTTTAAAATTCTTAATTTCAATGTCCTTGTGCCAGACAATTTCTTCTAGAGTATTTTTAGCTTGTGCTTCTCTATGAGGAACAGCATATTCTAAATTTTCTACCCTCACTGTTGGATTTGGTGGCCTGCGTCTAATCTCCATTAATTTTAGATATTATTTTATTTGAGAAGCCGCTTGTTTATATGCTACCTCAACTACTTCACTAAGAGTGGGATGAGTATGAACTTCTGTAGATAATTGAATTACATCTTGTTTCCTTGATATAGCGTTCGAAATTTCTTGAATCAAATCAGCTGCATGTAACCCAAAAATATGAGCACCTAATACTTCCCCATTATTTTTATTGAAAATCAACTTCAGCAATCCATCACTCTCCAACTCGGCCAATGCTTTTGAATTGGCCTTAAAGAAACTTTTGACAACTCCCAAAGTAAAATTTTCTTTTGCCGATATCTCTTTAGCCTCAGCTTCAGAGAGTCCAACTGAACTTATCTCAGGGTGAGTAAAGGTTGCTGCAGGTATACTTTTATAATTAATTTCGACGTTACCACCACAAATATTATCAACAGCAATAGTACCTTGCGCTGCAGCTGTATGAGCAAGCATTAGTTTGCCTGTCACATCTCCAACAGCCCAAATATTAGGTATTATTTCCTCACCATTCTTAACCCTCATTTGATCATCTATAGGAATGAAACCTTTTACAGTTTCGATCCCAACCGACTCAAGATTTAAGTTATTACTATTAGGACTTCTGCCAGTTGCAACTAGTACAGCATCAACTTCTAAAGTTTCTACAACTTCTTTAGACTCTGCATCTGTCAGTTCTATTTTTACAGGACATCCAGGTGTTATTTTTGTCGCAAAGACGTTTGATTTTGTATCTATATCTCTTGATTGAATCAGATTCTTCTTAGCAATTTTTGTAATATCTGGATCAAATGTGGGCATAATATTTTCTAAAGCCTCGATCATTGTAACTTCACAACCTAGCGCGGTATAAACATCAGCAAACTCTAATCCTATATATCCGCTTCCAATAATAGCTATCCATCGTGGAAGCCACTCAAGTTTAACCGCATCATCACTAGTAAATACAGTCCTATTATCCAAAGTTATCCCACGGGGCACAAAAGGAGAAGAACCAGTCGCTATAACAATATTCTTACATGTGAAAGTTTTATCAATTCCGTTTTTATCCCTTACACCTACTCTTTGATTTCCTTCAATTCTGCCAATGCCCAAAATAATTTCAACTCCACTCCTTTTGAGAGTTTTTGTTAAATTTTCTCTAACATTTAAAACTAAATTATTCGCATGATCTGCAATTTTTGATCTCTCAAACCTTACTGGGGAAGCATGAATACCAAATTTAGCTAAATGTTGATAATCGGCCATTTCTCTAACTTTTCCACTTGCTGCCAAAAGAGCTTTAGAAGGCACGCACCCCTTATTAACGCAAGTACCTCCCATATCTCCAGACTCTACGATGGCAACTTTAAGACCTTTATCTGCAGCATGTTTGGCGGCATCAAAGCCTCCGTATCCTGCACCTATCACTATTAAATCAAAGTCAAAATTTGGATCTGTCACTTTTTTATTCTTGAAATAGAAGTATATGCGACTCTTTTTCGTTCAAGTAATAACGGTACTGCAACACAAGCCACATTTAATGATTCTACAAGCTCACTATGCGGAATAGTAATTGTTTCATTAAAAGTTTCTTGAATTCTTTTATGAATACCTTGTCCTTCATTACCCAATATGAGTGCAGTACGAATAGACCAATCAATTTCCCAATATGGTTTTTGCGATTTATCAGAACAACTATTGTGACTACTTGTAGAAATTATTTGAAACCCTTTCTTTGAAAATTGATTTAATGATGTTAGTAAAGAATTAATTATTTCATCTTCACCCCCATCAAATCTTTCAAATGGCAGATGAAACACAGATCCACACGAAGCTCTTAATACCTTTTGCCCTAATGGGTGAGCCCCTCCCGCCAATAATATTTTGTTCACACCTGCAGCTAAAGCTGTTCTAAAAAGGTTTCCCATATTCCCAGGATCCTGAATCCTATCAAGGACAAGAATAAAGTCATCTTCATTATTAAATTCACGATTAATTATTGATGAAATCTCCACCAAAGCTGCTACCCCATTTGAACTTTTGGTTGATACTGCAGATGTTAAAACCTCTTCAGAAACTACCGTTATTAATGATTTATTGATCTTGTTAAAGAGTTTCCTATTTTTATTAAGCCATTTTTCAGTTACTAAAATTTTAGAGGGATGATTACCAGACTTCAGCAATTCTTCCATCAAATGAGTACCTTCTATGCAAAAATAATCTTTATCTTTTGTATTAAATCCTTTTTTAAAAGATCTAAATCTTTTAACTAAAGTATTACTTTTACTAATAATTTTTGGAAAAATATTTTCTATAGTATTCAAGTAATTTAAATATTAACTTTATTTTAGTTACTTAAACACACTGATCAATTATTTTTTTTAAATCTTAAATTTTAGCAGTTTAAAATTTAAACCCTTTACTATTAATTAACATTCATCACTTTACACAGGGTAGACTTAATAGATTTAGTTTGTCATTATTAAACAAACAAAATTATTCTTAATGGTTTGCGAAAGCAATAATAAGTCATATCTTAAATCCCAAAATTTAAAGATTATTGGCGGAAGTACTTTAAGAGGAGAAGTGAAAATAAGTGGCGCAAAGAATTCAGCATTAGTATTACTTGCTGGATCATTACTCACTGACGAAAAAATTATATTAGATAATGTTCCTCTGCTTACAGATATTGAGAAAATGTGTAAAATACTGAAAAACCTAGGGGTTAAGTTAACAACTAATGATCATCAATTAACAATTGATTCCACCCATGTATCTATAAAAGAACTTCCATATGAACTCGTTCATGGATTAAGAGCAAGTTTCTTTTGTATTGGACCATTATTATCAAGATTTGGAGAGGCCTCTATACCATTACCTGGTGGGTGCAACATTGGTAAAAGACCCATTAACGAGCATATAAATGGCCTAAAAGCATTAGGTGCCGATATCCTTATTGAAAAAGAGATAGTAAAGGCAAGAATACTTAAAAAGGGAAGCAGACTAAATGGTTCAAATATCAAATTAAATTGCCCAAGCGTTGGAGCTACTGAAACTTTAATAATGGCAGCTTGCTTAGCAAAAGGTAGAACCGTAATAGAAAATGCTGCAAGAGAACCGGAAATTCAAGATTTATGTCAGATGTTAAATAAAATGGGAGCAAAAATTTATGATTCTGGTAAAGAAAAAATTATTATTGATGGAGTGCAAAAACTTCATGGCTGTTCTCATAAGGTAATCCCAGACAGAATAGAAGCAGGGACTTTTTTAATAGCTGCAGCTGCAACTTCTTCTTCAATTTCAGTTTCTCCAGTAATTCCAAGTCACTTAGAGGCATTATTAAATAAGCTAGAAGAAAGTGGTAGTAAAGTACTAATAAAAGGAAATTCTATTTCAATAAAAGGTAAAAAGATCAAAGCTGTTGATGTAGAAACTGCTCCATTTCCAGGATTTCCTACAGACTTACAGGCTCCATTTACGGCTCTAATGACTGTTGCCAAAGGAAGATCAAAGATCTCTGAAACAATTTTTGAAAACAGAATGAATCATGTTGAGCATTTAAATCAAATGGGCAGTTCTATATTAGTAAAAAATAATGTGGCTTATATAGAAGGAGTTAACGAATTAAGAGGGGAAACATTAGTTGGATCAGACTTAAGATCAGCTGCTGCTCTAATAATCGCAGCTTTAATATCTAAAACAACCAGTCATATCTACGGACTTGAACATTTAGATAGAGGTTATGAAAATTTTGAAGTAAAGCTATCTAATATGGGTGTAGAGATAATAAGGGAAATAACAGAAAAAAATAACAGTGATTCTAATTATAAAAGCTCTGTCATAAAAGAAAAAATTTCTACTGGAGTTAATGCAGCATAAAGTTTTAATTAAACTTTTGCTATATTAAGAAGTGAGATACAACCAAGAAATAGAAAAGATAACACTAAAAAACGAAAAGACCAATATTTATTTAATCCGCTAATTCTCCAATCATTCATACCCATGTACCCCCATTAGAACCAAGAGCGGTGAAAATAGCTATTGCTATGAATAAGTAAGGAGCTAACTTAAATGACTGTTTTTGAGATTTATTAATTTTTTTGATATTAGACATGTGTTTTATTTCATTACTTTGAAATATAACACAATATTAATTATTGTGAAGCTTCTTCAGGATATGGCGAGGAGAAGTCCTTAAAAGTAGCAATAATGTATCAATAATGTATAGACTATAGTATTTTTGACTTTTTATGTCATCAAATTAGTTTAATCTTAAATTTCTATTTTTAGTCCTGTATTATTTTTTCCAACTGCTTTAGATAAAGCAGAGTGAAGTAGTCAAAGATTGGATTTTAGTTATAATAATGTAAGTTCTTTATTAGTAGAAAACCTTGGGAGCGTGGTGGAATTGGTAGACGCACCGCACTCAAAATGCGGCACCTTCGGGTATGTCGGTTCAAGTCCGACCGCTCCCACTTTAATGAATACTTATAGTAGATTTAATATATCTTTCAAAAAAGGCAAAGGCTGTTGGCTGTGGGACCAAAAAGGTAAAAAATATCTTGACTCAGTCGCTGGTATAGCAACATGTACTCTTGGGCACAGCGATAGAGTATTGCGAAAAAAGTTGTCTGATCAATTAAAGAAAATTCAACACATATCCAATCTCTATAGAATTGAAGAGCAGGAAAAATTAAGCAAATCTTTAACCAAACAGAGTTGCGCTGAAAGTGTTTTTTTCTGCAATAGTGGTGCCGAGGCAAACGAGTCAGCGATAAAATTAATCAAAAAGTATGGTAATAAAACATTTCCTGATAAAGAGTGTTTTATTCTTGCTGCCGAATCAAGCTTTCATGGAAGAACTCTCGCAACTTTAAGTGCTACTGGACAGCCTAAGTATCAAGAAGGTTTCGAACCAATGGTTAAAGGCTTTAAGTTTTTCAAATATAACGACATTTCTTCAGTAAAAAAATTGTTCAAAGAACTTAAAGAAAACCAACAAAAAGTTTCCGGGATTTTAATTGAACCAATACAAGGAGAAGGAGGGGTGATTCCTGGAGATAAAGTATTCTTTAAGGAATTAAGAGAAATTTGCAATCAAAGTAATTCGCTTTTAATTCTTGATGAAGTTCAGAGTGGTGTAGGAAGAACTGGGAAAATGTGGGGTTATGAGAATCTAGAAATCGAACCTGATGGATTCACATTAGCTAAAGGCTTAGGAGGGGGGCACCCAATTGGTGCTTTGTTAGTACAAAAAAAAGCAAACATTTTTTCCCCTGGAGATCATGCAAGTACTTTTGGTGGAAACCCTTTTGCTTGTAGTGCTGCTTTAACAGTTTTAGAAGAAATATCAAGACGTAAAATTCTTAATAACGTTTATCAAAGAGGCAATCAATTAAAAGAGGGTTTTATTAAAATTTCAGCTAAATTTCCAAATATTATTAATGGCATAAGAGGATTAGGATTAATACAAGGTCTCGTAATAAATGATTCTTACACTGATGCTAAAACAATTACATTAAAAGCTTTTGAGAAAGGCTTGCTTCTAGTACCTGCGAGGGGAAATGTGGTAAGGTTTGTCCCCCCATTGATAATTTCAAGAAATGAAATCAACATCCTCTTAAAGAAGTTAGATTTAATTTTTAAAGAGCTTTAAATTTTAGTAATTTTGGAAAAATTCAACATTGAGAATTTTGATTTACTATCTCCAAAATTCGAAAGAGAAAATATCCAATTAGGTTTATCAAGAATAAAAAAAGCCATTCGGGAATTAAATTCCCCATGCAAAAACATACCTGGGATTCAAATTGTTGGAACAAATGGTAAAGGTTCGATTACAGCCTTTATAGAAAATATTCTTTACGCTGATAATAAAAATATTGGAGTAACTACTTCTCCGCACCTTTTAGATGTATGTGAAAGAATTAGACATAATAAAGTAAATATTAATAAGAAAGAATTTAAAAGACTATTAAAAAAAATAGAACATGATCTTTCAAGCTACAGTTTATCTCCTTTTGAACTAATTATTTGCTGTGCACTAAAATTTTTTGATTCAAAGAAAGTAGATTTATTAATTCTTGAAGCTGGTTTAGGAGGACGATTAGACGCAACAACAGCTCATCATTTAAGACCAGTAATCGCTATTGGGAATATAGATTTAGACCATCAAGAGTATCTTGGAGAGACAATTGAAAAAATTGCAAAAGAGAAAGTAGCTGTAATTGAAAAGAATGCTTTTGTTATTACTTGTAATCAAAATATTAAAGTTGAAGAAATAATTAAAAAAAGAGCAGAAGAAGTAGGTGCGAAAATTATATGGAAAGAATCATTATTAAACGATTATGTCCTTGGTTTAAAAGGAAATTTCCAGAAACAAAACGCAGCTGTCGCGGTTGGAGTAATAGAAGCACTCAATAATTTAGGCTTTACTATTAAGGAATCCTCGATCAAAAAAGGGCTAAAGAATACAAAATGGAACGGGCGGCTTGAAATCATTAACTATTTAAATAAAAAAATACTTATAGATTCTGCTCATAATTACTCTGCAGCAAAAGCCCTCTCTGAGGAAAGGAAAACTTGGAATAACAATCAAGAAGGAGTTTATTGGATTTTAGGAGTCCAAATACAAAAAGATATTGTCTCAATGATAAAAGTTCTTATTAAAGAAAATGATCATATATTATTAGTTCCAGTTCCTAATCAAACAAGTTGGAGATTAAAAGATCTTTCTAGTATTTATGACCTAAAAAATTTAAACATAACCGAGTTTAAAAGATTTGATCTAGCTTTTAATTATTTATTGGAGCTTGAAAAATGGCCAAAGTGTAATCCTGTGATAACTGGTTCAATTTTTTTAGTTGCAGAATTTATTAAATTTACTAATAATCAAAAGTTTTAAATAGTAAACTGATCTTTGATTTCCCAGCCTTCCAATTTTCCAGGATTTAATAAACCTTTTGGATCAAACTTTAATTTTGCTTTTACTTGATCAGAGTCAATAACTCCTAAGCCACCTCCCTCAACAGTTAAGACATGTGGATTAAAAATAGTTGCCCCAAGGTTCTTACAACTATCAATTATTTGGTTTAATTGATCTGAACCGTACCACTTTAAAACAGGCAAAGCAGCTAATCTAGGGACTCCTTGTTGAGCAACTGCTTCAATATGCCAGAGAATATCCTTATCCCATTTTTCTCTCAAAGAATTAATTAATTCAAATTCCTTATTTAAAGGTAAAAGCATCTGTAAATAAGTCCAATTTTTTTCCTTTGCTCTCATATGAAGGGTTGTATGATTCCATACAACTTCAGTGATACCATTTGTTAATTTATCCTCTTCACCAAGTAAAGAACAATTAACTTTATATTTTTTGCAAATTAAATCAATAGTTTTTATACCCCCAAGCGTTGATTGAAGCAGAATTTTGTGACTATTAGATTTACCTTTAAACCAGATAGGCATTTGATCTACAATTTCCTTCTCAAGAATTGCACCAAGTTTTAAGTCAATTGCTGCACAAGTACATGTTTTTAATATTTCGATTGTCTTATTTAACTCTTCACAGTCAATCACTATGGAGTACCATTTACGTTTAATGTCAGTTGCAAGCAATAGTGAAGTAATAATTCCATTAGTTCCATACGCGTGATTTAAAGGCTCTGCTTCTTGAGCATCAAATCTTAGTAATCTAGGCTCTTCATTTATTGTTACTGCCTCTAAACCTATAAGATTTCCAGGATCTCTTAAAAATCCCCATCTAATTGATCCAATGCCTCCTGATCCACCTGCAATAAAACCTCCTATAGTCGCAGTTTTCCATGTACTTGGAAGTAACCTTAATTCTCTTCCATATTTTTCTAATTCTTTATTTAAATCTCCCATCAAGCATCCAGATTGCACCTTTACAAATCCTGTATCTGGATAAAATTGTTCTAGTTTATTTAAACGATTCATTTGCATAACAATGCCTTTAAACAAAGGAACAGCCTGTCCATAATTACCTGTTCCTGAACCTCTTAAAGTAAGTGGTGTACTAAATTCCCAACAAATTTCTGCTACTTTCTTTACAGCATTTTGATCAATAGGGCGTACTACCAAATCAGCGATACATCCATCAAGTCTCTTTTCTAGAATTGGAGAATAGTTATAAAAGTCTTTTGAAAGTCTTTTTACATCAGAAGAACTTTCAATAATTTCTAAATTATCAACTTTTTTTAGTTTTTCTATTAATTTTGAATTCCTTAATGACATTAATAATTAATTTCTCGCATTAAATCTAGAATAATTGATTAACCATATAATTCGCCGTTTATAAAGACTTCTCTTTTTAGGTTGCTTGAAAAAACATCTGCCCACTTTTCAGCATCTAAAAGTACAAAATCCATAGGACATCCTTTTTTAAGCAACCCATCCCAATTTAAATTTAATAATCTACTTGGTGATAAAAAGATAGCAGATAAAGTCAATCTTTCCCAAGGATTTAATTGAAGCATGGGTATTGCTAGAGACATCAAATAAAAGGGGTCATAATTACCAAATGGATACCATGGATCTTGAACATTATCGCTCCCAATAGAAACATCGACTAATGATTTTTGTAATTGCTTGATTGGTGCAACTGGTCTATTTAAAGATGTACTTTTATCTTTACGATTGAGCAACCAGAAATTTGTGAGAGGTAATGCAATCACTTTAATATCTTTCTCAGAAATCTTGCTTCCCAGATTCAATATTTGATTATTATTTAAAGATAAAATATTACTCAAGTGACTACATGTTATTGGGACTTTGATATTTAATCTATCAATAGTTTCCAATAAAATTTTAATACCAGCTCCTGGCTCAACAGTTGTTTCATCTATGTGTAGATCGATTCCTAATTTATATTTATCTGCAAGTAGGAGAATATTAGAGATTAAGTATTTTAATTTTGCTTTATTTCTGAAAGGAGGAACAAGAACTCCTCCCAAAAGACAGTTTTCCTTTGAAAGGATTTTTGCTAATTTTTCTCCATGGGGAGTATCCCATAATTCCAATGGAGCTAAAGCTACAAACTGCAATTTCAATTTAGATGAATATCTTTTTTTAAGCTTAAAAAGCTCATCCCAAATTTTATTATCCTGAGTTTCATAAGTATCAACATGACTCCTAATGGCTCTATAACCATTTTTAAGAGCCAGATTTAATGATTTTTCAACTCTTTCTATGACTTTTCTCGAAGATCTGGTTTTATGCTCTTCTAGATTTACTGATAATGCCTCTTCGTAGGTTGACTTTAAATTAGGGAACTCTCCGACAGTAAAAGATTTATCAAAATGAGAATGCGTTTCAACAAACCTGGGAAAAAGAATTTTTTTGGGTTTTTTATTTTCAATATTTATCGGCTTTAGTTCAGAAACAAAACCTTTTTCCCAAGCGACAAAAACAGAAGCAAAATTTTCTTCATCTATCTGAAGGTTATCACTATTTTCCATTTCACAAAGACATCTTGGTATGAGAACCTCTAATTTGCCAGATTTGTTCAAGATTTTTTTCCTTTTTGTTTTATTTTAAAACATCCTTAAAACTAGATTAGAAATTAAGAAAATACTTCAAAATTTTCTAAAAAATGAAAATGAGCATGAAATTTTACACACAAGTTGTTAAATTTATAGATATGAGGCGGGCGTCGCCAAGTGGTTAAGGCAGCGGCTTGTGGCGCCGCTATTCGGGGGTTCGAATCCCCTCGCTCGCCCTTAAAATATGGCTCCAAAATTATACAAATTATAATTTTGAATTAAAAAATCCCATCAAAAATTTTAGCAAAGTGCTAACAAAACCCATACAAGAAGAAGAAAAACAATCTCAGAAAGATTCAACTATTGGTAGTTACTGGATAACAACTTTTGGTTGCCAAATGAATAAAGCAGATTCCGAAAGGATGGCTGGTACTCTTGAAAAAATTGGATATTCAAGAGCTGTTGACGAATTTAAAGCGGATTTAGTCTTATACAACACCTGTACTATAAGAGATAGTGCTCAGCAAAAGGTTTATAGTTTTTTAGGAAAGCAAGTCAAAAGAAAGCATAATTCTCCAAAATTAAAATTAGTGGTCGCCGGTTGCCTTGCCCAACAAGAGGGTGAATCTCTTTTGAGAAGAGTTCCTGAAATTGATTTAATAATGGGACCGCAACATGTCAATAATCTTGAAAATCTGCTAAGCAGAGTTGACTCTGGAAATCAGGTTGTCGCTACGGAAGAAACTTTTATATCTGAAGATATCACTAATGCAAGAAGAGATAGTTCAATTTGTGGTTGGGTTAATGTTATTTATGGATGCAATGAAAGATGCTCTTATTGTGTTGTCCCTTCCGTAAGAGGAAAAGAACAATCAAGATATCCTTATGCAATTAAGAATGAAATAAAAACTTTAGCTCATAATAATTTTAAAGAAGTCACTCTTCTAGGTCAAAATATTGATGCGTATGGTAGAGATCTTCCTGGGTTAAAAAAAGACGGCACTAAAGAAAATACCCTTACTGATCTTCTTTATTTTATCCATGATGTAGAGGGAATAAGAAGAATAAGATTTGCGACTAGTCATCCAAGATATTTTTCAAAAAGACTTATCAAAGCATGTTATGAATTAGATAAAGTCTGTGAGCATTTTCATATTCCATTCCAAAGTGGAAATGATGAAATTCTAAGATCAATGGCTAGGGGATATTCAATTAATAAATATAAAAAAATAATTGAAAACATAAGATTATTAATGCCAAATGCATCAATTACTGCAGATGCAATCGTTGCTTTTCCCGGAGAAACAGATCAACAATATCGAGATACATTAAAACTAATAACTGAAATTGGTTTTGATCAAGTGATGACAGCAGCTTATTCCCCAAGACCTAATACGCCTGCAGCAATATGGGATAATCAAATTCCTGAAGAAGTTAAAAAAGAAAGATTAAAAGAAATTAATGAACTTGTTGATAAAACTGCCAGGAAAAGAAATCAAAGATATTTAAATAATATAGAAAGTGTTTTGATAGAGGGTTTGAATCCCAAAAACACCTCGCAAATGATGGGTAGGACAAGAACAAACAGACTTACTTTTGTAGACATCCCTAAAAACAACGAATTTAATTATCTCATTGGTGAGGAGCATAATATCAAAATAACAGAGGCAAGATCTTTTTCTTTGAGTGGTCAAATATATAATTAATTTTCTAAATGGTAAGGGAAGGAAGAAAATGTGTTGGCATAATTTTTGGGGGGAATTCGAATGAACATTATGTATCAATTTCATCAGCAAAGACAGTTTTTAAAGCATTAAATTCCAAAATAAATAAAGAACGTTTCAGGGTTAAAACCTTCTATATAAATAAAAATGGAGTATGGTTTGATAATAATAAATCTCTCGAAGTATTAAGAAAAAAAAGAAGTGATGATAAAACACAAGAATATCAAGAACTGTTTAATGGGAAAATTAACTTTCTACAAAATGTTGAGTTCCAAAGTGTTGATTTATGGTTCCCCTTATTACATGGATTAAATGGAGAAGATGGAGCAATTCATGGATTCTTAAAATTTACCCAAAAACCTATTATTGGGGGTGGAATTTTAGGTTCTGCTCTTGGAATGGATAAAATAATGATGAAAAAAATATTTTCACATCTAGCAATTCCTCAAGTAAATTATTTAGCTATCCAAAATCATGATTTAAGTGATGATAATGTTAAAAACAAATTATCAGATGAGATTACTGAGAAATTAAATTTACCAGTTTTTGTAAAACCTGCCAATTCAGGATCTTCACTTGGTATTTCAAAGGTGAAGCATAAATCAGAAATAATTAAAGCATTAGAAAAAGCTTGGAGAATAGATAAAAGAATTGTTATTGAGGAAGGTTTGGATGTTAGAGAACTGGAATGCGGAATAATTGGTAATTTAAAACTTTACACATCAAAAATAGGAGAGGTAATATATTCTTCAGACTGGTACGATTATGATTCGAAATACTCCAAGGATAATCAAATAATTATTCCAGCTGATATTGATTATCAAATTTCTGAACAAATTAAAGATTTAGCTATTCGAAGTTGTAGAGGATTAAATATTTTCGGATTTGCTAGGGTTGATTTCTTTTTAGAAAAGATTTCAAATAAAATCTTTTTGAATGAAATAAATACAATCCCAGGTTTCACTAGTAAAAGTATGTTTCCAATGCTTTGGAATGCTTCAGGTTTAAATATTAATCAACTTGTGGCTAAACTGATTGATATATCCTCCGATTTTTAAATTAAAGTAAAATGTTGCATGGACTACTTTGGTTACCATTACTTTTTATTTTCGTTCTATTAACTGCTCTTGGTTGGTTAGAAAGAAGAAGACAAAATTTATTTAGAAATTGGGCAAATGGTTCTGAAATTTGTAAGTTAGATAGTTCTGGTGCAGCTTTCTTAAAAAATGGTGAATTGAAGTGGAGTGCATTTGAAGCTGGAACATTTGAAGAAAAAGATAGCTTTATGATAAAAAAACTTGAATTAGTAGAATTAATGGCTCTGACTTCAGGAGAAGCTCCTTTAACTAATGAATCACAAGGTAAATGTAGGCTTAGACTTGTTGGAGATGGCAAACAGATGGACGTTCCATTCTCAGATGCAGAGAGAGCTAGAGAGTGGATGGATCAATTAATGGAAAAAGCTCGATGTGATTTGTGAAGATTCAACAAAAAGAAAAAAGAAGTGCTTTTTTATTAATCACTTTTTTATTCTTAACAACATACATAACCACCAAAACTTTTAAAAAAGTTTATCCCAAAGATATTGCAATTACAGGTAGTAAATTATTTTCTGTAGATGATATATTAGCCAACTCATCTCTAAATTTCCCAACCCCAATTATATTTATCAAAACTAAATTCACTGAAAAAGAGTTACAAAAAAATTTATCTCTTAAGAATGTTTCAGTTTCTAGACAGATATTTCCTTTTGGGTTGAAAATCTTAGTTAAAACAAGAATTCCAATAGCTTACGGAGAGAAACTTTTAAAAGGAAAAAAGATAAAGGGTTTTATAGATGAAGATGGTTTTTTTATCAATGAAAAATATTCAGATGTAGAAAACGCCAAAAAAAAATTATCCAGCAGAGTTTTTGGATGGGAAGAAAAATTTAGAGTGACATTATCAAAAATTTTGAAATCTCAAAAAATTAATAATGTTGAATTCGTTAAAATAAAATTTCTACCAAATGGATTCTTAACAATTGAAGAAAAAAACTTAAAAACAATATTTTTAGGAGTTGACCCAACAATAATTGATACTCAATTACAAATAATTAGTAATATTAAAAGTCAAACTGTAAAAAATAACATATTAACCAAAATAGATAACATAGACCTAACTGACCCAAATAATCCTAAAATTAAAGTGTTCAAACCCTAATAATTGGAAACAATTTTTTAAAAAGGATTTTTGATTAGTACAGTATTTATAGGGGTTTTGCCTATTTACTCAATTTTCTAACAAGTTAATATTTAAGGATTTTCATCAAGAAAATCCTACATATCCGCTTAGTGAGTTCATAATGCACCCAATACTAGTATTTGATTTTTATTTAGAGATGAGCTTCGGAAACAATCCAAACTTTGATCAATCAAAAGACATCCTTCCAAGTCAGAATGCCAAAATTGAAGTGATTGGTGTTGGGGGAGGTGGAAGTAATGCTGTGAACAGAATGATTGATAGTGATCTTGAAGGTGTTTCTTTCAGGGTTCTTAATACTGATGCCCAAGCATTATTGCAATCCTCTGCAGAAAGAAGAGTTCAATTAGGTCAAAATTTAACTAGAGGTCTTGGGGCTGGAGGCAATCCTAGTATAGGTCAAAAGGCTGCCGAAGAATCGCGAGAAGAGCTTCAACAAGCTCTAGAGGGATCTGATTTAGTTTTTATAGCAGCAGGGATGGGTGGAGGCACTGGGACAGGAGCGGCCCCAGTTGTAGCAGAAGTAGCAAAGCAAAGCGGTGCATTAACAGTTGGGATAGTAACTAAACCATTTTCTTTTGAAGGAAAAAGGAGAATGCGCCAAGCTGAGGAAGGAATTGCAAGATTGGCCGAAAATGTTGATACTCTAATAGTCATACCTAATGATCGGTTAAAAGAAGTTTCTGCGGGTGCTTCTATTCAAGAAGCATTCAGGAATGCTGATGATGTATTAAGAATGGGAGTGAAAGGTATTAGTGAAGTAATAACCCGCCCAGGTGAGGTTAATCTTGACTTTGCTGACGTAAGGTCAGTTATGACCGAGGCTGGCACGGCCCTTCTTGGAATGGGTTTTGGATCTGGCCGATCTAGAGCTATAGAGGCTGCTCAAGCTGCAATTAATAGCCCATTACTAGAAGCAGGAAGAATTGATGGAGCAAAAGGTTGCCTCGTAAATATTACAGGGGGGAGAGATTTGACTCTTGACGATGTGAACTCAGTTGGAGAAGTTATTAGTGGTGTCGTAGATCAAGATGCAAATATAATTGTTGGTCAAGCTGTGAACGAATCAATGGAAGGTGAAGTACAAGTTACTGTTATTGCAACTGGTTTTGAAACCAATCAACCACACAAACAGCAACGCATGAGAAACAGATTATCAAGTCAACCACTCTACAATATTTCTGAAAATAAAGAGACCGGTGCTAATATTCCAGAGTTTTTGAGATTAAGGCAGAATAAAAAAGATATATAATAATCCTTAGATTTAAGTGACTCGGTTATCTCGCCTGCCTCAAGCATCCCTTGTGGCTGCTACCTTCCGATCCTGACCAGGTTTGGGCGTTAAAACCGCGAAAGGCCGAGTCAATTATAATCCTAGCAATTCTTTTTAAAAAAAGATACATCCCTGTTATGTTCACTTCAGAACTCGTCAAATATAAAAAAAATTCTCAAAAAATTATTGCGTTAACTGCATGGGACTCTATTTCTGGCTCTTTAGCTGAACAATCAGGTGCAGATATTGTTCTAGTTGGAGACTCTTTAGGAATGGTATGTCTAGGATATAAATCTACATTGCCGGTTACCTTAGATAATATGATTTATCATACAAATGCAGTTTCGAGAGGTTTCAGCAAAGGATTGAAAGAACAGGCCTTATTAGTTTGTGATATGCCTTTTCTTACTTATCAATGTGGAGAAGATAAAGCAGTAGAATATGCAGGAAAAATTATTAAAAACACTTATGCAAAGGCCGTAAAAGTTGAGGGAGCTGAACCAGAAGTACAAAATGTTATTTCGAGATTAATAAGGATGGGAATTCCTGTCATGGGTCACTTAGGGCTTACTCCACAAAGCTATTTAAATCTCGGATTTAAAAAACAAGGAAATAATTTAGAAAGTCAAGAAAAAATTAAAAGAGATGCATTATCACTAGAAAGATTAGGATGTTTTTCTATAGTTTTAGAACACATTCCAGAATTACTTGCTAAAGAAATTCAAACTGATTTAGCAATACCAACAATAGGAATAGGTGCTGGAAAATTTTGCGACGGTCAAGTAAGAGTTACCGCTGATTTATTAGGGCTGAATGATAAGCAACCTCCTTTTTGTGACCCAATTATTGAAGGGAAAAAATTTTTTGGAGAGAAACTAAAAGAATGGGTAGCCTCTGAGAGGCTTAGTTGAATTTTTCAGACCATTGAAACATTGAAACAAGAATTTGATTGCTTAATTCCATTCCTTGCGGATCACTAAAAAAAAATCTATTTCCTCTTTTAATCAAAAGTCCGCTTTCTAAAAATTTTTCCCATTTTTTTAATAATCCTGTTAAAGCTATTTGTGACTTTTGTTTATCCCAATTTTGTTGATTTATTAATTTATGAATATCAACACCCTCTTTAAGTCTCATTCCTAACATAATTTTCTCATCAAATTCTTTATAAATATGTTCTTGGTTAACTAATGAAGGATCTAATTTAATTTCGCATTGCTTGGTTACCCACTTTTTATAGTCTTTGCTAATTCTCGGTCTTGTAAATTTCTCCCCCCATGGAGAACTAGTAGAGCCCTGGCCAAAACCCCACCATCCAAGGCCAGACCAATAAACTCTATTGTGTCTTGATTGATGACCTGGAAGAGAATAATTAGAAATTTCATATCTTGAATAACCTGACGCTTTAAATAATAAATTTGTCAACTCACTATTTCTAAAAGATTCATCATCATTTGGTAATGATAATTTACCTAAATCAACTAATTTTTTAAAAACTGTTCCAGGCTCAATATTTAAATCATATATTGATATATGAGGAGGGCAGAACTCTAATGATTTTTCTAAGTCTTCTTGCCAAACTTTAAAACTGCTAATTGGCAAATTTTGAATTAAATCTAAACTCCAACTTTTTATAAGACCATTGTCATGAGCTCTCTTTAACCAAGAGCAAGATTTTTCAACATCTTTATTGCAATGTCTTCTTCCAGCATTCTCAAGTATTTGATTATTAAAACTTTGAGCACCAAGACTAAATCTATTTATTCCAGCCTTTATAAAGCCATACAGATCATCTTCGGTAAAACTAGCTGGATCGACCTCCATTGTAATTTCAGCGCCATAATCAATTCCGTAATTCTGTTCAAAAAGATTTATTAAATCTTTAATCTGGATAGGGTTTAATATTGAAGGAGTTCCTCCTCCTATATAAATAGTTGAAAGAGGAGCTTTATGTTTGATTGACAAGATTTCTTTTTTTAAAAAAATCAAATATTCTTTTATGGTTTTACTTCCATTGCCCTCTAAACTTTCAATTTTGTTACCTAATGGTATTACCGCAAAATCACAATAAAAGCATCTTCTATGACAAAAAGGAATGTGAACGTAAGCACTTCTTGGAAACTTATTCATAATATAAATAAATTTTTAAGCTTAAAAAAATCTAAAGAGGAGAAAAAAAATAAGATCTTTATTTACTCAATTAATAAATCCTAGTAGATTAGATATATGACAGATATCTTAGTACTAATTTTATTTGTATTGTCTGGTGCAGCATCAGGATGGCTTGGGGTTGATCTTCTTCCAGTGGACATACTTAAACAAGTCTCAAATGTGGAAGGATTTAGAATTGTTTTAGCAATAATAGGATTTTTTATTGGATTAGCAGCAGGCTTTGTATTTTTACAACTTAGAAAAACATTCCTTGATCAAATACGTACAATGCCGACAGACTTACTGGTAAGTAGAGCTGTAGGTTTGATTTTAGGATTACTTGTTGCAAATCTACTTCTTGCTCCAATTTTGTTGATCCCCTTTCCAAGAGAAGTATTCTTCGCAAAACCTTTAGCAGCAATTCTTAGTAATTTTTTCTTTGGAGCGCTTGGTTATAAATTAGCTGATACCCACGGTAGAACATTATTAAGACTATTTAACCCAAATAATACTGATGCATATTTAGTTAATGAAGGAATACTTCCAGCCGCAAGCCCAAAAATTCTTGATACCAGTGTAATAATTGATGGGAGAATAAATGGTTTATTAAGCTGCGGCTTACTAGAGGGGCAATTAATTGTGGCACAAAGTGTTATTGATGAGCTACAAACTTTAGCTGACTCAAGTAGTAATGAAAAAAGAGCCAAAGGGAGAAGAGGTCTTAAATTATTGAAGGAGCTTAGAGAACTATATGGAAGGAGACTTGTAATAAACCCAACAAAATACGAGGGGAATGGAGTAGATGAAAAACTTCTAAGAATTACTGAGGATATGGCAGGTACTTTAATTACCGCAGATTATAATCTTTCTCAGATTGCGGAAGTGAAAGAATTAAAAGTTATGAATTTGAGTGATTTAGTTATTGCTTTGAGGCCAGAAGTACAACCAGGAGAATCATTGAATATAAAAATAGTGCGGGAAGGGAAGGAAAAAATGCAAGGTATTGGATATTTAGATGACGGAACAATGGTCGTTATTGATGATGCAAAGAAATTTGTTGGACAAAGATTAGACATAGTTATTACTGGCGCTTTGCAAACACCTACTGGAAGAATGGTATTTGGAAAACTTATAAATAATCCTGAGTCAAACAAATCTCTTAAATCTCCAGCGACACAGGGCTAAATCTGGCTAGTATTGTAGCAGAATTATTTTTGTGGAACATATGACTGTATCTGCTCCTTATTACGGCGAAAATACCGTTATGAGGACTCCACCACCAGATCTACCTTCTCTTCTACTTAAGGAAAGAATTGTATATCTAGGTTTGCCATTATTTTCAGATGATGACGCTAAAAGGCAATTAGGAATGGATGTCACTGAGCTAATTATTGCTCAACTTCTATATCTGGAATTTGATGATCCAGAAAAACCAATTTACTTTTATATCAATTCAACGGGTACGAGTTGGTACACAGGAGATGCAGTTGGCTTTGAAACTGAAGCTTTCGCTATTTGCGATACCATCAATTACATCAAGCCTCCTATTCATACTATATGTATTGGACAAGCGATGGGAACAGCGGCAGTTATCCTGTCATCTGGTACCAAAGGTCATCGAGCAGCTCTTCCACATGCTTCTATAGTTCTTCACCAACCAATTAGCGGTGCAAGAGGACAAGCAACTGATATTCAAATAAGAGCAGAAGAGGTATTAAAAAATAAAAAATCAATGCTCGAAATTTTATCACGAAATACTGGCAAAAGTATCGAAGAGCTCTCTAAAGATTCCGACAGGATGAGTTATCTTAATCCTCAAGAAGCTTTAGATTATGGAGTAATAGATAGAATACTCACAAGCCAAAAGGATTTGCCAAATACAAATTAAATCTTACTTTTTACTAATTTCTTTTTAAAACTATGCCAATAGGAACTCCAAGCGTGCCTTATAGACTTCCAGGAAGTCAATATGAAAGATGGGTAGACATCTATACAAGATTAGGTGTTGAGAGGATTTTATTTCTCGGCCAAGAAGTAAATGATGGAATTGCTAATAGTCTGGTAGCTCAAATGCTTTATCTTGACTCTGATGACAACTCAAAACCTATTTATCTCTACATAAATAGTCCAGGAGGGTCTGTAACTGCTGGCTTAGCAATATATGACACTATAAAATACGTTAAAAGCGATGTGGTAACGATATGCGTTGGTCTCGCCGCATCAATGGGAGCATTTTTGTTAGGGGCTGGGACTAAAGGTAAGAGAGTAGCTCTACCTCATAGTCGAATTATGATTCACCAACCACTAGGTGGTACTTCTCAAAAACAGGCCAGTGATATTGAGATTGAAGCGAGAGAAATACTTAGAATTAAAGATATGTTGAACCACTCTATGGCTGATATGACTGGCCAGTCATTTGAAAAAATAGAAAAAGATACCGACAGAGATTATTTCCTTAGTGCTGAAGAAGCTAAAAACTATGGGCTCATTGATAGGGTAATTTCCCATCCAAGTGAGGCCAATTAGGTCTTACATATAAAAACAATATTTTAATATTGATTCTTAAATGATTTACCATATGGTTTATTGACACCTTTAATGTCTAAAATATTAATTATCAAAAGATCAGAAATTACAACTAATGACACAACTCTTTTATGACAAAGATGCTGACTTAAGTCTTTTAAATAAAAAAACTATCGCAATAATTGGATATGGTTCGCAAGGTCATGCACATGCGTTAAATCTCAAGGACAGTGGAATGGATGTGATTGTGGGGTTATATGAAGGTAGTAAATCAGAAAGCAAAGCTATTAATGATGGCCTAGAAGTGTTTAATGTTTCTAAAGCTTGTGAAAAAGCAGATTGGATTATGATTCTGCTTCCAGATGAGTTCCAAAAAGATGTTTACCTTAAAGAAATTAAACCAAACTTAAAAGAGGGTAAGGTATTAAGTTTTGCACATGGATTTAATATAAGATTCGGCCTTATTAATCCACCTAATTTTGTGGATGTTGTGATGATCGCACCAAAAGGTCCTGGTCATACTGTTCGATGGGAATATCAGAATGGCCAAGGAGTTCCTGCTCTATTCGCAGTAGAACAGGATTATTCTGGTAATGCAAGAGCTTTAGCCATGGCTTATGCTAAGGGTATTGGGGGAACAAGAGCTGGGATACTTGAGACCAATTTTAAAGAAGAAACTGAAACAGATCTTTTTGGAGAACAAGCTGTTCTATGCGGTGGCTTATCGGAACTTGTTAAATCAGGATTTGAAACTCTTGTAGAGGCAGGATATCAACCCGAACTGGCATATTTTGAATGTTTACACGAAGTAAAGTTAATTGTGGATCTAATGGTCAAGGGAGGTTTATCACAAATGAGGGACTCAATTTCAAATACTGCAGAATATGGTGATTATGTAAGCGGCAAAAGACTTATAAACAATGATACAAAGAAAGAAATGCAAAAAATCTTAAAAGATATTCAAGATGGCACTTTCGCAAAGAATTTTGTTAATGAATGTGAGAAAAACAAACCCTTAATGACAAAATTAAGGGCAGAAAATTCTCATCATCAGATAGAAAAAGTTGGCGAAGGTCTTCGAGCTATGTTCAGTTGGCTGAAATAAATTTATTTTTTATATTTATTGGCTCAATTGGTTTTGATCTATTAATTGGTGATCCAAGTTTTGTAATACACCCTGTTCAAATAATTGGCGCATATATTAAAAAAACTAGTAATTTTTTTATCGATAACTTCAACGATAATAAGCGAATATTATTTTGGGGCGGATTACTAATTGCATT
The DNA here is from genome assembly GCA_003209655.1 of Prochlorococcus sp. AG-442-M23. Classification (GTDB taxonomy): domain Bacteria; phylum Cyanobacteriota; class Cyanobacteriia; order PCC-6307; family Cyanobiaceae; genus Prochlorococcus_A. The sequence goes on from QCPW01000006.1 coordinate 82,444, forward strand.
TTCCTCTATAGGATTAAGCTTTTTGATCGGTAAAGGCATTGAATTATTTTTCCTTCAATCAAAGAACAGCTTTGTCTTTGGAATATTAATTTTCTTAGGTTTATCTAGTTGTTTAGCCTCAAAAAGTCTTACTTCAAGCGTAAAAGAAATTTCTGATCTCATAAGCAAAAGCATCAATGATAAAAAAACCGAAAAATTAGTTAGAGAAAAAGTTCAAAAAATTGTAAGTAGAGATGTCAGTTCATCTTCATTAGAACATCTTTTGAGATCAAGTAGTGAGAGTCTGACCGAAAATTCTGTTGATGGTATTTTTGGCCCACTTTTTTGGATATTTATTGGAATTGTTTTTATGAAATTTTCTATTTTTCTTCCAGGGCCTTTATCTCTTGGTTTTTCATATAAAGCCATAAGTACATTAGATTCAATGATAGGTTACAGATACAATGAATATAAATATCTAGGCTTTATTAGTGCAAAGATTGAAGATTATTCAACCTTCCTTCCAACTAGATTAGTTTTATTAACATTGCCTTTGGTTAGTTCTAAGATTAAAAAATATACTTCTATCATTAAAAAAAGCTACTGCGATGGAAGGAAATATGATTCTCCTAATTCTGGCATTTCAGAAGCAATTTTCGCATACACCTCCAATATAAAATTAGGGGGTGAAAGTAAATACAATGATAAAGTAGTTAAAAAGCCAATTATTAATTTAAATGGTGATTTTTGCACAAAAGAAAAAATAAATCTTATTTGTCATTTAATTTTTAGACTTCAATTATTATGGATAATAATTTTTACCTTTATTTTCTTCAATATTTAATTGCAATTCTATTAAATCTGTTTTAAATCACTATTATAAATAAAAATACATTTTTCATGAAGGAAGAAAATACCCCAATAGAAAATCCAATAGAAAATCCAAAAGAAAATTCAAATAGTACATCTACTGTTGGAGAATATTCAAAGTGGGTTGATAATCAAGGTGATGAAGTAAAAAATGTTTTTGGATTTAATAGTAGCGCTGAACTTGTTAATGGCAGAGCTGCTATGATTGGTTTTCTAATGCTCATATTAACTGAATTAGTTTTAAAAGGAAGACCTGTGACTTCCTCAATCTTTGGTATAAATTAAAAATGGAAGACAAAAAATCTAGTCCACTTAAAATATTCCTCTACATTTCAGCTTGGGTAATTATTTGGGGAACATTAGGTTCTTTTATAGATTATCCCCTCTATAAAAATAATATCTACTCAGAAGGGAGCATATATCAATATCTTACTTTTATAATAACAGCGACCATATCAATTTTTAGCGCCAAATTCTTTTATCAAAAATTTAAGCTATAAAAACTTATACCTAAATTTTTTTATAATTTTTGCTGGCTCTGAATTATCTTGAGTTTCATAGAGTATCCACTTATGAGTTTCAGTATCATGGTCACAACCAAAATTTTCTGATTTCTCAGATAAATTGGACAGATATGAGTGACACGACTGATCTGCCTCAAAAGCAGAATCATAACAAGTTAAGAAATAAATTAAAAATCCAACAAGTATTACTGATAGAACAAATTGAAAAAATAAATTAACTATCTTCATTAAGTTTCCATTCAAAATTTAAATATATCACTTCTTAAAATCTTTAGATCAAAAAAAAATCTATCTACCAACATTAAAAATAAAATCATGGAATTCTTGATTATTAAAATACAAAATAACCAAAAGTACTAAAACCGTATTTAAAACTAATACAATGGAGCCAAATATATTTATCTGCTTTTTACCGGGCAAGGTATAAGTAAATTTTTTTCCTTTAAGAAAAGAAGCTAAGCCTTTTTTCTCTTTTTTAGAGTCTTTAATAGCTTCATTATTTTTAAATTCACTTTTAGAAAAACCTTTTACCATTAAAATTTAAATAACAAATCAATAATATTCTATATCTAAAACTTTTCTAAATAGTTAACAATTTTTAATCACATATGGAATCATAATTCCATTTTGGTTGTTATGTTTTTTAAAGTAATATGCCTCAATAAGTTCTGTCTGTAAACCCAAAATACTTGCCTGACATCTATATCTATCTTGTTCAGACTCAAATAACTGTATTTTCTCCATTTCTACAAATAACGAATTACATACTTTATTTTGTAAACCTTTAAAGCATTCTTTTGATTTTTTTAAAAAATCCGATTTAGTTAATAATTGTTCGGCACTAATAGGACTTAATAATAAAACAACAAATATGGAAGAGAAGCTTATGAATTTCTTTTTACTAAAAAGAGTCAAAAGTTAAATCCTCCGCTTGAAGTTATTTTAATAAAAAAAATCATTAATCTTTTTTTCCTATATAAAAAAGGCGCTCATAATGAGCACCTATAAATAAAGTACAAATTAAGCTATTAAAGTATTAGCCTTGAACTCTATCCTTAAAAAGTTTTCCTGCTGAAAATGTAGGAACTCTTTTAGCGGGGATTGCAATTTTTTCCCCTGTTTTAGGGTTTAAGCCCTGCCTAGCAGAACGGTCCCTTGGCTCAAAAGAACCAAATCCTAGTATGGAGACTTTTTTGCCTTCCACAACTGAATCAACAATAGTTTCAATAGCTGCATCAACAACTAAAGATACATCTGTTTTTGTGAGCTCAGTACGAGCAGCAACAAGATTTACTAAATCAGCTTTGTTCATTGAATTGTTTATATAGCAGAGATTTGAAAGACAAGAGTTTTGAAATCAAGTCTAATTATCTCGAACTTGCATATCATATGGAGCAAACACAAATACGGCAACCGAAAATGCCGGCGGCGCAATGCTTTATACAAAATTTAATGACAATTTTAGCTATTCAAAAATATTCTTAGATCTAAAATCTTGATAAGACCTAAAAGCAATTACAATCCCAATAAAGGGCAAGAAGTGTTGCAATAACTGGGTTTTTAATAAAAAGTTTATTTTCTAATAACCCATAAAATTATTTTTCAAAGTAAATTATTTGAGAATCTCAACAATTTATTATTTTTTATTAACTTTCAGATATATTTCCTTCTCAGCACATGGGGAATTATTTTTTTTATCTTGTAATTAAGAAAATTTTGTAAAATTTCATATTTTAATTTAGCCATTTAATTTTTTTTCTCTATTAAAACTAAGAAAAAAATCCTTCAATTGATAATATTAAATTCTTAATATTTTAAGGAATTGATGAGTGAAACATCAAATTTGATTTTTTTTTTCAAAATTTACACTTATGATTTGAATGTTTGAATAATTTTATTAAGTTAATTCTTTCATTAAAAATCAAAGAGATTCATAAAAAGTGAATGAAATAAATTTAGGGAATCCATTACCTCTCGGAAGTTCAATTACTTCAGAAGGAGTCAATTTTTCCCTAATAGCTACAAACGCTGAATATATAGAAATTTTATTATTTGAGAAAGAAGATGCAGTCTCTCCAACAAATATTTTCAAATTAGATCAAAATCACAAGACTGGGCCTTACTGGCATGCAGAAATAAAGGATCTCAAAGAGGGATCAATCTATGCATTTAGAATAAAACAGAAAGAAAATAATCTAAATCAAAATTATTCAAAAACAGTTTTAATTGATCCTTGTTCAAGAGGTATAACTGGATGGAGTAATTATAAAAGAAAACATGCTCTAAATAATTCTGACAACATCGATTCTTGTCTAAAAAGTGTTGTTTGTGATAGAAAATTTTTTAATTTTAAAGATTATCCTAGACCTAAACATTCTTGGGAAGAAACAATTATTTACGAGCTCCATATCAAATCATTCACTCAATCCATTAATGAAGAAGAAAGTTGCTTTAAAAAAGTTTTAAGTAAAATTCCTTATCTAAAAAATCTCGGAATTACAAGTATTGAATTACTTCCAGTATTTTGTTTTGACCCAAATGATGCTCCTAATGGTTTAGAAAATTTCTGGGGGTATAGTCCTATTAACTGGTTTACGCCACATTTTCAATATTTTTCAAATAATTCTGCCAAACAAAATTTAGAAGAATTTAGAAAATTTGTGGAAGAATGCCATAAGGCAGATATCGAAGTTATCTTAGATGTGGTTTACAACCATACCTCTGAAGGAAATTCTCAAGGACCAGCAATTTCATGGAAAGGCATAGATGAAAATCTATACTATTTCATCGACAAAGATAAAAATTATCAGGATATCTCTGGATGTGGTAATACAATTGCCGCAAATAGAGGATTAGTAAGAAAATTAATCATAGAGTCATTAAAGTGCTGGGCAAATGAATTAGGTGTTGATGGTTTTAGATTTGATTTAGGAATTGCTCTATCAAGGGGAGAAAATCTAATACCTCTTGATAATCCACCAATTTTTGAAGACATTGAATGTGAGCCTGAATTGGCAGATGTCAAATTGATTAGCGAGCCTTGGGATTGTGGAGGATTATATAAATTAAATGATTTCCCTTCTAAGAAAATATTTACATGGAATGGTCATTTCCGAGATGACTTAAGAAAATTTTGGAAAGGAGATAAAGATACAGCTTGGAATATGAGTGACAAAATCAAAGGTAGTCCATCACATTACAAAGAGAATAATTTTTTACCAAAGTCTATAAATTTCATAACTTCACATGATGGATTTACACTCAAAGATTTAGTTACCTTTAACAAAAAACATAATTTTGCAAATAAAGAACAAAATAGAGATGGAGATAATCACAATAATTCATGGAATCATGGAGTAGAAGGGCCTACATCAAATTTGCAAATAAAAAAATTAAGAAAGCGGCAACAAAAAAATTTTCTTCTAAGTTTACTTATCTCAAAAGGAGTCCCTATGTTACTTATGGGTGATGAAATCGGTAGATCGCAAGGCGGCAATAATAATTCTTGGTGCCAAAATAATCCTTTGGGTTGGATGAATTGGGATGAGAATCAACAAGATTTAGAGTTATTTAATTATCTAAAATATCTCATAACAATAAGAAAAAAGTTTATTAATTTCTTTAATCCTATTTCTTCGCTAAATAAAAAGGATGTTGTCAATTTAGTTAATTATTATTGGCATGGTGCAAAGTTAGAAACTCCGGATTGGAGTAGTTGGTCTCATACAATTGCATTTAGCATTAATAGAGGAAAGAATAATCCTTTGATTTGGACAGGCTTAAATGCTTATTCAAAAAGTATTAATTTCCACCTACCAAAGTCTAAAAGCAAATGGCTAAAAGTTATTGATACTAATGAGTCTGGTGCGCACATTCCAGTACCCATTAACGATGATTTTATTAACGTAGAGAATAGGAGCTCTGTCCTAATTATTTCAGAAAAAGTATTTGAAGCAAAAAATAATATATCCTAAAAGCGGGCGGCGGGAATCGAACCCGCATCTTCAGCTTGGAAGGCTGAGGTTTTACCACTAAACCACGCCCGCAATAAGTAATAGAATTACCTTTGCAATAATACATTATCAAACAATCAACAAAGTAAAAAGATTGGAAAATTCACACTCAAAAAATATAAATGGATCAAGAACAAGATTAATGCTTTCTTATGGGCTTGGAGACGCGGGTACAGGGTTAGCTGCCACACAATTTGGCTTCTTTCTCTTTCGATTCTTTATTTGTTCGGCAGGGTTACCAGTTTTAATTGCAGGTTCATTACTAATGTTGATAAAAATATGGGATGCAATAAACGACCCATTAATAGGATGGTTAAGTGATAGGACAGAATCCAGATGGGGTCCTAGGATCCCTTGGATGCTCGTTTCAGCAGTACCTCTTGGACTTTCTTTGGCGGCTATATGGTGGATCCCCTCAGGTCAGATAATAAACAAAACAATTTATTATGCTGTGATTTCAATAATAGTAATGACTGCTTATACAAGTATCAATCTTCCTTTCGCAGCTCTATCTACTGAAATCTCAGAAAAAACTTCAATAAGAACGAGATTAAATGCTGCGAGATTTACAGGCTCAATCATCGCTGGTTTAACTGGATTAATAATAGCTGGAGTGGTTTTAAACTCAGGAGGGGTAAGGAATAACGAATATTTCTTAATGGGCAAAATTAGCGGCCTTATAGCTGTAATAACAACTTTAGTATCTTGCTGGGGACTTGCCCCATATGCCAAAAAAGCCAGGAGACCGTCTGGGAAGGCAGAACCAATTAAACTTCAATTTAAAAGAATATTTAATAACAAAAAATTTCTCAAAGTAATTTCTCTTTATATTTTGCTTTGGTGTGCCTTGCAGTTAATGCAAACAGTCGCGTTAATTTATGTAGAGGATGTCCTTAATGTACCTTCAAACATTGCCAACTGGGTTCCAATACCCTTCCAAATAAGTGCACTAGTAGGATTACAAATATGGGCAAGGGTTTCAAATAAATTGAACAGAATCTCAGCTTTAAACTATGGTGCAATTATTTGGATTATTTCGTGCACAGCAGCAATATTTTTACCAGCTCTCTCAAAAGTTTCATCTCTAGAGGATAGTTTTTTACTTAATTCAAATAACCTTATTTTATTTGTAATTTTAATTATCATAATCTGTCTAATTGGAATAGGAGCTTCAACCGCATACTTAATCCCTTGGTCTCTTCTTCCTGATGCGATAGATGAAGACCCAGAAAAACCAGCGGGTCTTTATACTGCATGGATGGTACTTATTCAGAAAATAGGCATTGGACTAAGTGTTCAAGTATTAGGCTTATTACTATACTTGTCTGGTTACCAATCTTGCTTTGTCGACAATACCAGTTTAAATATTATTGAACAATCCTCCTTAGCTCAATTAACCATTAGGTTATGCATTGGTTTTATACCTTGCTTATTAGTAATAATTGGCCTATTTATAATGAGAAAGTGGGATCAAAAATTATTAACCAACTAATATAAAAATATGTATCATCCAAAGTTTTTTAAAAGACTTCTAAGCAGCTTAATAATAGGAGGGCAAGCAATTAATTATATCTTCAAAGGTAAAATCTCAAAAAATGATCTTTTTGAACAGCTTATGGAATCAGGTCCTGGAAGTTTATTAATTGTTTTAATAACAGGTGTAGCCGCTGGTACAGTTTTTAATATTCAAGTGGCTTCCCAGCTAACAAGCATGGGTGTCTCAAGTGAAATAGGGGGCTTACTTGCAGTCGGTATGGCAAGAGAAATGGCTCCTCTCCTTACCGCTACTTTAATGACGGGTAAAGTTGCTACAGCCTATGCGGCCCAACTTGGAACTATGAAGGTTACTGAACAGATAGAGGCTATAACGATGTTAAGAACTGAACCTATTCAATATTTAGTAGTACCAAGATTACTTTCAATGATAATTATGTCACCTATACAATGTGTTTTGTTTTTATCAGTTGCTTTATGGAGTGGACAAATCTGGAGCACAATTTTTTATAAAGTTCCACCTGTAGTTTTTTGGACCTCTGTACGTTCTGGTAATGTAAGCTTAACTAGTTCAGACTTATCATCTATGGTAATTAAATCCGTAGTGTTTGGATTACTAATATCAATTATTGCTTGTGGGTATGGCCTAACTACAAAAGGAGGGCCGAAGGAAGTAGGCACAAGTACAACAGGTGCCGTAGTAATGACTCTTGTTACTGTATCTTTAATGGATGTAGTACTAACACAAATATTATTTGGTTAAATAAATGTTTAATACTAAATCAAAGATACAAGAACCAATAACGATTTCCCCATCTTTTCAATTGCCAATAATCCTTATAATTTTAAGTTTTATGCTCCTATTCCTGAATATTGGTTATTGGCCCACAATAGTATTTGCTTCCTTTAGTTTTTTTTTACTGTTGCAATCATTCACCTTAAGAATAAAAATTACCAATGAAGATTTTGTTGTTTTACAGCTAGGAAGAGAAATCAGGACCTTCCCATTTAAAAATTGGATCTCTTGGAAATTCTTTTTCCCAATAATTCCTGGTATTTTTTACTTTAGAGAAAAGTCTAGTCCTCATTTATTGCCTATCTTATTTAATCCACAGCAATTAAAAAATGAACTTATGAAGAAAGTGGAATCTCTGGAAATTAAAAATCCTTCAAACTAAATTTTTGATAAACCACCAATTAATTTAAATGACTAATACTAAACTTTCTAATAATAATCCTGATAAGGAACCAATAATTAATAAATCAACCACAAAAACAAAAGATAATGAAATTATCAAAAATAAAACAACTCAAAACAAAAAGACAACTTTGGTAAACAAAAAACCTAATAAATCTGTTGATGATATTTCTAATGAAATCTTCAGCGAACTTGTTTCAAAAAAAAATTCTTTAGTTAAAGAGATAAAAGATTTAGAAACCAAAAAAAATGAATTAGATAAAGATATTGAATCTAATTTTAAAGGCCAATCAGATAATATAGCCAAAAGAGTAAAAGGCTTCCAAGAATATTTAATGGGCTCTTTACAAAACCTCTCACAAAATGTAGAAAAACTGGAATTAGTTTCTCAAACTATAGTTGTAAAGCCTTCCCCTCTTGATGAAAAAAAAGATGATTTAAACAAAAACAATTTACTTACTGTTCCGGCATTATCTGAAACTTTTAAACCAGATGAAAAACTTATTCGAGGTTGTTTATCAACGTTTACAAAACAGCCCGATTTTTATTCAGAACCATGGAAGTTAAGACGAAGCCTTGATGTATTAGATATAGAAGTCATGGATGATTGGTTTTTTAATATGGGTGGGAGAGGATCATTAGAAAGTAGAGGTTCTAGACAAAAAAATGCTTTGTTGTCCGCTGGATTAATATCTATTCTTGGTGAATTGTATGGTGACCAGTTTCAAACTCTAATTTTGGCTTCTCAACCTGAGAGATTAGGAGAATGGAGAAGAATTTTACAAGATTCATTAGGTCTCACGAGGGATGATTTTGGACCTAATAGTGGTATTGTTCTTTTTGAAAGACCAGAAGGTGTTATTGAAAGAGCTGATAGATTAGAGGCTAATGAAGAATTGCCCTTTATTATTATTGATGCAGCAGAAACATCTGTAGAAATTCCAATTCTACAATTTCCATTATGGCTTGCCTTTGCGGGGTCTAATGATGAAATATATGATGATTTAGAACTAAACTAACTTCTATGAATATTTTTATTATATTTATCAGTTATTTTTTGGGATCAATACCTACAGGATTTTTATTTGGTAAATATCTGAAAAATATAGATTTAAGACTGATAGGTTCTGGATCAACAGGGGCAACAAATGTTTTAAGAAACGTGGGTAAATGGCCTGCTTTTTTTGTTTTTATTATAGATGTAGGTAAGGGTCTTATTGCTGTAAGAATTGCTCAGTATTATACAAATCAAAGTTTATTTGAAGTTCTAGCAGGTATTTCTGCTATTTCAGGACATATTTGGCCATTATGGTTAAAAGGAAAAGGCGGTAAGGCTGTAGCCACAGGTTTAGGAATGTTTATTGCTCTTTCTTGGAAAGTAGGATTTGCATCACTAGGTATTTTTTTAATAATTATTGCAAAATCCAAGATTGTCTCTTTATCAAGTATTTCAGCTGCAATTTTTTTGCCACTTTTAATGTTTATAGATATTGGGGCTACGAATCATCCTTACTTCCTTATTAGTTTAGTTGTATCAGTTTTAGTAATTTGGAAGCATAGAACAAATATTAGACGTCTAATTAAAGGCGAAGAATCAAAGATTAATGAAGTTAATAAATAGAATCACAGATATCTAAAAAAACCTTATAAGGATCTTCTGCTTTTGAAATAGCTCTTCCAATAACCAATTTAGAGGCGCCATTATTTATTGCATCATAAGGAGTCATTATTCGATTTTGATCATCTTTATATTGAATATTTGCTCTTATACCAGGAGTAATTAATTCGAAATTATTTTTATAAATTGATCTTAATACTTTTACCTCCAATGGAGAACAAACGCATCCATCTAATCCAGCATTAAAAGATAATTTTGCGAGCCTGATAACATTTTCTTCGATTGAGTTTTTCCTATCGAGATCAGTTTGAAATTCTTCACTAGAAAAGCTCGTTAAAACAGTAATTCCTACAACACAAGGAGGATTCAAATTAGCTGACATTGCTCCTTCTAAACATGCATTTTTTGAAGCAATTAGAGCTTTAGAACCTGCTGAGGCATGAACAGAAATAATATCAACTCCTAGTTTGGAGACCTCGTAACAAGCAGCACTCATAGTATTTGGAATATCGTGAAATTTAAGATCTAAAAAGATTTTTTTATTCATTTTTTTCAAAACATCAATTACACCTGGACCCTCTCTTGTAAAAAGCTCTAAACCCACCTTCACCCACTTAATATTAGGGCATTTTTCTAACAATATTTTTGCTTCATTTATATTTAAACCATCAATTGCTAATATGATTTTTTCTTCTGAAAAAAATCTTTCCATATTTATTTAATTCCCAAACCTCTTAATTATTTTTTTTCCAATTTGTATAATCTTTCCATCTAAATCATTTCTCGAATTAAAAATAAGATCTGGGTTTATTACCTTTTCACTATCTATTCTTACTCCCCCACCTTTAATGGATCTTTTAGCTTCACTACTAGATTTAAATAAATTCAATACGCTTAATAAATAAAAGAATTTTACAGGAAACACTACTTCCTTTAAAGAAATTTCAGGGATATCGCCAACTTTTTCTTTAAGCCCAAGAAATAATTTTTCACAATTTGATTGTGCTTTAAGGGCTTCTGCAGATCCATGAAATAAGGTAGTAACTTCTAATGCCATCCGCCTCTGCAAATCACGAGGACTTTTTTCATTAAGAATACTTAAATCTAATTCTGTGAGCAGTTCAAAATAAGAAGGGATAAGATTATCAGGAACTTTTTCCAATTTCGAATACATTGAGAGAGAATCCTCACTTAAACCTACTGTATTAAATTCAGATTTACTCATCTTCTTTACTCCATCTAAACCTGTAAGAATTGGAAGCAATATTCCATATTGAGGTTCTTGCTTAAAATGCTTTTGAAGATCTCTTCCTATTGAAATATTAAATTTCTGATCAGTACCTCCAAGTTCTATATCTGAATTTACTGCTACAGAATCGTAACCTTGAAGAAGTGGATATAAAAATTCATGCAATGCAATTGGGATTTGAGAATTATATCTTTTATTAAATTCCTCTTTAGCGAGCATTTGTCCAACAGTTGTACTTCCCATTAATTCAATAATCGAGTTAAGATTTAATACTTTTAACCATTCACTGTTGTATCTAATTTCTAACTTATCCTTTGATTCAAAATCTAAAATTGACTCACTGGATGGTTTTCCCATTCCAAGCTGAGTTAAGTACGTTTTTGCATTTTCTTTAACCTCTTCTTCGGTTAACTGTACCCTTGTTTTATTTTTACCAGTTGGATCTCCAATTTGTGCAGTAAAATCACCAATAATTAATACTGCAATATGTCCATTATCTTGAAAAGCTCTTAGTTTTTTAAATAAAATACTGTGACCAAGATGTATATTCGTTCCAGTTGGGTCTATTCCAAGTTTGACTCTTAGTTGTTTATTATTTTTATAAGAATTTTTAATTCTATCTGCGAAAGTTTGGTTTGAATTTTGAATAGGAAAGTATTCTTCAATTCCTCTTAAAAGCCATCTTGGCAGCCCTGATGTATCAACCATAAAATTTTACATTTAATATTTAAGAGTTTTTATCAAGTTCATCCTTCATTCTTATTAAGGTCTTATTCATCTGATCAAACATTTGGTCAGGGGTAATTCCAAATTGACTTAACTGAGTTTTTAATTGTTCAACAGTCATTTTTGCTTGAAAATCTTCTGATAATTCAAATCTTTTCATAAAAATTTTATAACTATCCATAAGGGATTCCATTTTTTTTATAAACATTTTTTTACCTTCTCTATCAAATTTTCCATACTCAGAACCAATTTTCATAAGTTCTTGATATTCTGTAAAAAGCTTTTTAGCTTCTTCTTGTACAATATCTGACTCGAAGAATCCCATGATTATAATCCTCCCTCTAATCTCTGAGAACCATCATTATGACTGACTTGATGATTTTGCATCATTGAATAATAAAGTTGGTGAGGTACAACATTTCTTGTTTATCACTTTCTGATACCAAAGGATTTGAAGTGAAGTTGCACTCTTGTTTTCCTAAACTAATATACTTTACCAATAATTGAAAGGTAGAAAATACTACCTAAATTTTTAAATACAAAGATTTATTTGAAGATATTTAAATTAAAAGTGAATTCATATCTAGCAATGACTAGTTTATCTCTAGTAATAAAAAAGATTTTTACAAATGAAAGAACTAGTGAATTTAAAAAAAATTAAAGATAAACTCATAAAATTCTCAAAAGAACGAGATTGGGAAAAATTTCATACACCAAAAAATCTTGCTATGGCATTAACAGTAGAAGTGTCAGAATTATTAGAGATATTCCAATGGTCTCTCGATGGTGGTCAAGATGTTATTGAAAGTTCAAAAGAGGAAATTGAATCAGAAATTGCCGATATTTTTAACTATCTTGTTAAACTTGTCGATTTGTTAGATATAGATTTAGAAAAAATTGCGCTTAAAAAAATTGACCTAAATTCGAGGAAATATCCAATTGAGAAATCAAAAGGGAAATCTCTTAAATACACAGAATTATGAGAGTTCATATTGTTCCTTGTGGCGACAAATATGCTAGAAAGCATCACGCAAAAACTATTGAAAAATTAGTTCCTAGAGAGGAGATAATTCTTTTTGAAAATGAAAAACAATTGACCTCAACATTGAAAGATGATGCTTATGCATGCTGGGGAGTAACCAATGCTAAAAATAATTCCAACTTTAAAAATTGGCAGACAATGCAAAAAGACGATATTTGCATAATGTATAGGAATAAAACTTTTTTTAGTTGCGGAAAGATTACAGCAAAATTTAAAAATAAGGAATTCTCTGAGTATCTTTGGGGATCTAAAGAGGATGGTCAATTATGGGAAAATATGTTCCTTATTGATGAGATAAAGGAAATAAATGTATCAATTGAGGTATTAAAAAAAGTGATGGGTTATAAGGAAAAGTTTTTTATCCAAGGTTATACAACATTTGATAATGAAAGTTCCGAGAAAATTGTTGCTGCTTTTCAAATTCCATTTTTTGAAAAATCATTCAACAATACTGCATTAAAAGTTGAAATAGAAAGAAGAGAAAAAATGTGGATGGAAATACAAAAAATTCAAAATATAAGACCTCTTACTGCTGAAGAGGTAAGGTCTACAGGATGCTATGGGAGTGCAAGAGGAATATGGAGAGATATTAAAAATACAAGCGACATCACACCATCTGGGAAAGGTGTATGTGTGGGTATCAGTAGTAGAGGCAAATATGAAGATGACTTTGGAGAAGAGACAGGAACTCATGACTATCCCAAAACTGAAATGAGAGGTCAAGATTCCGCAGATATTGAATCACTGAGATCTGCAATGCAATTGAAACTTCCAATATTTTTGATAAGGAATGCAAATGAGAAAGGTGAATTAATAAATTCTGGTAAGAGGAGAAAAGTAGATAAAGTTTTTGTCCTTTATGATTCACCAGAAGATAACTCTATTGTTATAACTTTTTCTGAAGGTGGGAAAGATGACTATGAAATACCAATTGAAGAAGAGGACTCTTTTCAAGAGAGAGAAACCTCTATAAAAACAACAAAATCAAAAAAAAGAAGTCAAGAAGTTTTTCGCAAAAAATTAATCAAAAGATTCGGTCCAAAACATTGTGTTGTATGTGATGCATTACCAGAAGTTATTGAAGCAGCACATATTAGACCAGTAAAAGATAATGGAGGAGATCAATCTGGTAATGGAATATGGTTATGTAAAAATCACCATTCACTTTTTGATCTTAATAAATGGAGTATTGATCCAAAATATTTGGAGATAATACCAAATAATCAAAGTAGTCTTAACTCTCTTCAAATAATGCGTTCAAATATAAGGCATCTCAAATATCCACCAAGTAAAAAAGCACTTGAATGGAGATGGAAAAAATTCAATAAGGATCAAGACCTGAATTAAAATTATTTTTAGTTTGAGAAAAATATGTCATAAGAACTATAGCTGAAGATCAAATATAATAATTTGATATGTCTTTATTAGAATGGATTTTGGATTTAGAAAAAAAATAAATTCCTTCCTAGCAAAACAGGAAAAGTAATAGATTTTTGAAAATTTGATGATAAAATTATTAAATTAAAGAAAAATAATATGCCTAAAGTACTTGTTTTACGAGAAGGCCGGCATTGTGATTTTGTTGCTGATATGGTTTGGATTAACCTTGCAATAGATAAAAGAATAAATTTATTTTCTAATTCTTATCCATCTTTTTTATTTAATACCAAGGGTGTTTACTCTAGTAATATTAAATATGCCCATGGAAGTGGGTTCACACTATATGGCAAATTAGAGAAATCAGAATTTATTGATTGTTGTGTTTCTGATTATGAGGTTACTTTTGACGACTACGATTATGTTATTTATCCTTCAATAAGAAAATTTGATAAATACTTTTGGAAATGTTTAGAAAGATTTGGTGGGGAAAATGTTATCGCAGTAGATGGAAATGATGATGAATGTATTAGCTGGCATTCAAAATATTGTATTTATTTTAAAAGAGAAACTTCCTCTATCGCATACTCCTACGGTATTTATCCAATACAATGTTTCCTACCTAAACTTATACTAGATAATATTAAAAATCAAACTAAAGAATTTGCTGACAAAAAATATTTATTAGCTCCCTGTGATCCGCGAGATAGAAGTACTTTCATATACACAAAAGAAAAAGATTATTTTAAGCAATATAAAGAATCTTATTTTGCTTATACCGAAATGAGAGGCGGTGCAGAAGCTCTTCGACATTACGAGATCATAGCCTCTGGAGCTGTTCCTTACTTTAGAGATTTAAAACTTGTTCCAAAGTATTGTTTAAATAATTATCCTAAAAAATTACAAATTGAGGCAAACAACTTGTATAAACAAGTCAAAAATAAACTTATAAATCAAGAGGAATTTAAATCAAAGTATTCTAAGATACAAATAGGTTTTTATAATTGGATTATCAAGCATGGTGAGATTTACGGATCAAAAATACTTTATGAAAAATTAATAAATAAAACTTCCAATACAAAAAAGGAATTTCTTGATGATCAAAAACTTTTTTGGATAAATTTTCATGCCCATAAAAAAATTTATAATCGCTACAGGTCACCTATTAAGCATAGGATAAATTTTATATTTAACCTAAAGATTTTTTTATTTACTTTTTATAGACATTTAAATTCTAAATTTAAAGAAAATTGGTATAAAAAAATGAGAAGGTTGGATTAATTTTATCTTTTATTTTGTCCATTCAATAAAATATTTTCCAGGAAAAATTTATATTTAAATTTTTCCTAATATATTAAAAATATTTATTTATAAATAATTCTCTGATTTATATTCATTCAGAATTAAATTTAGAAAACATGATTTATGTCTTTGGAAAACTACAACTTAAATAATATCTCAACCCAAAATAGACAATTTGAATTATTTGGTTCAAATACAAATACATCAATTAATTTTCAAAACATAAATAATTTAAAAATCAAACGTGAAACCTTAACTGAATGGCGAAATAAAATACATAATCACCAACTCAAAATTTCACAAGAGAGTCACAATAAAACTTATCAACAAAAAATTCTCCCTGTAAAAAAGTTTTTTAATGAAAAAAATATTGATCCATTTTCCCTACAACCCTTATCACTAAACTTCTGGAGAACTAACCAACACGTACATAATGGTCCAGCAATGTATTTTGTAATTGACAATATGGTAAGTTCTAAAATAATTCTATACATAGGAGAAACAAATTCAGCAAATAAAAGATGGAAGGGAGAACATGACTGTAAAAATTACCTAATGAACTATAAAGAAGCCCTAGCTCATAACAACATTTCAAGTCACCAAGATATACGTTTCTTCTTAGATGTACCTAAAGAAGTAAAATTAAGACGTAAATTAGAACAGCAACTGATATATTTATGGTTACCACCTTTTAATAAAGAAACTAGAGATAGGTGGACAACTACTTTCACAAACAACTAAAAGTCAATTAAATCGATTTTACAAATGCAATTTTCCACATTCAAAAAAAATCTAGATTACTGGCAAGGGGCTTCATTAGTATTAGGAGTTGTAGAGGAAGAAATTATAAGCCAGCTAGAAAACATAAAATTTGTTGTTGACCCAAAATTATTACTAAAAAAAATTACTACAAAAAAATTCAAAGGAGAGAAAGGTAAAACTGTAAGCTTTGAATTTTTAGATCAAAAATTAGAAACTTTAATTATTGTTGGTCTTGGCAAA
This sequence comes from Prochlorococcus sp. AG-442-M23, assembly GCA_003209655.1. Taxonomy (GTDB): domain Bacteria; phylum Cyanobacteriota; class Cyanobacteriia; order PCC-6307; family Cyanobiaceae; genus Prochlorococcus_A. The sequence continues at coordinate 98,838 of QCPW01000006.1, forward strand.
TCAGATGAACTAGATAAAAATGATATTGAAAACTCCTTAGGAAATCTAATTAGGACGATTGTTGATAAAAACGAAAAAATCAGCATCTTGATGCCTTGGGAATTAATAAATTCACATCTAGAAATAAATCAATTAGCAGTGTCAGCGAGATTATCTGCTTATAGGGACAATAGATTTAATAAGAATAAAGATGAAAAGAGAGTTCTTAAAGAAATAGAGTTTTTGAATTTAAAAAAATTTGAGGATATTAGCTTTGAAGAGACAGAAAAAATATGTGAAGGTGTAGAACTAGCAAGAAGACTTGTAGCTGCTCCTCCAAATAGTCTTACCCCCCAGGAAATGTCTATGCAAGCTTCTCAAATAGCTAAAGATCATGGTTTGGAAGTAAAAATTTTAGAGGCAAAAGAGTGTCAAGATTTAGGAATGGGTGCTTATTTAGCTGTAGCGAAAGGTTCTGATCTAGAACCTAAATTCATACATCTTACTTTGAAGTCAGAGGGGCCTATAAAAGAAAAGATTGCACTTGTTGGGAAGGGTTTAACCTTTGATTCTGGAGGATACAACCTGAAAGTAGGGGCATCTCAAATTGAAATGATGAAATATGATATGGGTGGTAGCGCGGCAGTTTTAGGAGCAGCAAAAGCACTTGGAGCTATAAAACCAAAAGGACTAGAAATCCATTTTATTGTTGCAGCCTGCGAAAATATGATAAATGGATCTGCAGTTCATCCAGGAGACGTAGTTAAAGCATCTAATGGTAAGACAATTGAAATAAATAATACTGATGCAGAGGGTAGACTTACATTGGCTGATGCTTTAACTTACGCATCAAATTTAAAACCAGATTCAATTGTAGATCTTGCCACCTTAACAGGAGCAATTGTTGTAGCACTAGGAAATGATGTGGCAGGATTCTGGAGCAATAATAATGATTTGGCAAATGATCTAAAAACTGCATCAGTTGAGGCAGGAGAAGAATTATGGCAAATGCCTTTACAAAAATCCTATAAAGAAGGATTAAAGTCTCATATTGCTGACATGAAAAATACAGGCCCTAGAGCAGGTGGCTCAATTACCGCTGCTTTGTTTTTAGAGGAATTCTTTCATGAAGATATCAAATGGGCTCATATTGATATTGCTGGCACTTGTTGGGCTGATAAAAATAAGGGGATTAATCCATCAGGTGCAACCGGTTTTGGAGTTAAAACTCTTGTGCAATGGATTAAAAACAAGTAAACATTTGGTTTATTCAGACCAAAGATTTGTAGATCGGGCGTTTTCTCCCCACAATTTATCTAATTTCTGATCTCTCCCACATGAGAATCTATAAAACTTATATTTTAATTCATTTTCCTCAGCAAAATTCTGGTGATATTCTTCAGCTAACCAAAATTGACCTTTTGATTTTAATTCAACAGATATTTTTTCTAATGGCACTCTCAATTCATTAGAGGCCGAAACAATTGCATTGCTTGCTTCACTTTCCTCGATTTTATCTTTGACAAAAATCACTGGCCTGTAAGAATCGCCACGATCACAAAATTGTCCTTTACCGTCCAGCGGATCAATATTTCTCAAATAAAGTCTAAGTATTTCCGCCAAACTTACTAGTTCGGAATCATAGTTAACCAAAACAACTTCCTGATGCCCTTCATGATTTTCGTAAGTAGGATTTTGTAAATCTCCTCCTGAATACCCACTTTGTACAGAATTTATACCCTTTAAGGACTCTAAATCATGTTCTAAACACCAAAAACAGCCTCCCGCAAGAATCAATTCCTCGGCAAGGGTATTTAAAGGGTTTATTAAAATTGAAAAAGCAATTATTAAGGGTAAAAAATATTTCATCATTTAATTATAAAGATCAAATAATGGAATTAATTATTTCTTTAGCGGCTCTATCAACTACTCCTTCCTCTCCTAAATCTTTTTTTAAAAGAGTATAACCTTTTTTGATTTTTGCCTTTTCTGATGTCAGATCGAGTAGCCTGCAAGCTTTATAAAAAATTTTCTTTTCATTAAAATTTTTCTGTACAAACTCAGGTATGATGGATTTTTTCATTAAAAGATTCACAGGAGAAATAAACCTTACTTTAAAATTGAGAATTCTTTTTGCAATAAAAGCAGTAACTCTGCTTACTCTATATCCAATAATCTGTGGTATTCCATATAAAGCCAACTCCATATTAACTGTGCCTGATTTGCATAAAGCTAGTTTTGCTAATGAATAAATGAAAGGCATCAATTCAGAATCTTCTTGTTGTGAAATAACCTTACCTTTAATTTCATATTTTTCTAAACCCTTTCTAAATTTTTCATCAAAAACACTCCTACAAGATGGGATATAAACAATAAGACTTGGATATCTTAATTGTAATTTTTTAGCAGTTTTCAAGAAGGTGGGTAATATGTATTTCAACTCTTGTGGTCTTGATGCAGGCATTAAAAGTAAGATATTCTGGTTTTCTCTAAGTTTTAGAATTTTTCTAGAAACTTTCTTGGAAGGTAATTTTTTTATTAAATCAATCATTGGGTGTCCAACCCAAAAAACATTTCCACCCCTCCTTTTATAAAAGTTTGCTTCCTGCTTAAAAATCGCAAAAATTTTATCTGAAAAATTAATTAAATTTGTAGTGCTATTATTACCAACTCGCCACGCCCATTCCTGAGGAGCTATGTAGTAGTAAATTGGAATATTATTTCTCGATCTTCTCAATTTAGTCCCAATGTTAATATTAGGCCCCATATAGTCAATCAAAATTAAACAATCTGGAGGATGTTTTTTTAGTAATTTATAAAATCTTCTTTGAATTCTTATTGTTGGAAGAAGAAGAGGTAACGCCTCCCAAATTCCTATTGCACTGATTGATGTAGTGTCTTGAAGAATTTTTACACCTTCTTTCTTCATCCTTTCCCCACCTAATCCGCAAATTTCTAAATCTAAAGATTTTTTACCCGCTTCATCAAATAATGCTTTTGACAATAAACTCCCGTGTAAATCTCCCGAGACTTCTCCCGTACTGATAAATATCTTTTTATTCATTAATTTATCAAAGGCATTGGACCGCGTCTTTCTTTTAAAATTGAATCTTTTAAAAAATCACATAATTTTGTTGAAGAAATATCTAACTTTCTTTTTATTGCAATCTCCAATGCTTCAGAAATTAAATTATTGGACTTAAAAAGTAAATTCCACGTACTTTGCAAAATTTTTAAATCAAAATCCTTATTTTCCATCAAGCCACTTCTTTTGATTCCAATCCTATTCAAACCCCTTAATCTTCCAGGATGTCCCTCGGCTAGACAAAAAGGAGGTACATCTCTATCTACTCTAGTCATTCCTCCAATCATTGCTAAATATCCAATATGTACAAATTGATGGATACCCAAACAGCCGCCAATAATAGCTTTATCTTCAATCTTTACATGGCCTGCAACTTGAACACTATTTGATAAAACTATTCCATTCGCAAGTTCACAATTATGTCCAATATGACTATAAGCCATTAATAAATTATTATTGCCAATAATAGTTTTTTCCCCTTCATCAGTTGCCTTATTAATAGTTACGCATTCTCTAAAAGTATTATTATCTCCAATAATTACTTCAGTAGAGGCACCTTTATATTTAAGATCTTGGGGATCCAGACCTATAAAAACATTTGGAAAAACTTTATTGTTAGTACCAATTTGAGTTCTTCCAGTAATTACTGCATTCGGTCCTATTTCAGTTCCTTCACCAATGGTAACATTAGGACCGACAATTGCTCCTTGAGAGATAATGACTCCATCATGTAATTCGGCAAGTGGATCAACAAAAGCATTTGGGTGTACTTTTACACCACTAAAGCTATTGTCAAATTCAGCATTCTTATTGTCCATATCCTTAATCAACCAATGAGAACATTAATTCACCTGAGCAAACCAAATTCCCTTCAACATGTACTTCTCCTTTTACTTTCCCAAATCTCTGTCTCTTTATGCTTAACAATTCACAGGTAATTACCAATTGATCACCAGGGATGACTGGTCTTCTAAATTTGACATTATTAATTCCTGCAAAAACAAAAAGTCCCCGAGGGAGGTCAGGCATTTGAGTTACTATAATTCCTCCAACTTGAGCCATTGCCTCAACAATAAGAACGCCAGGCATCAAAGGTCTACCAGGGAAATGGCCCTGGAATTGAGGCTCATTTATAGTTATATTTTTCAAAGCGACAGCTTTTTTACCTGGAACCTGCTGAATGACTTTGTCAACAAGAGCGAAAGGAAATCTATGAGGCAATAAACCTAGTATTTCCTCTGAGGATAGTTGGTTATTCTCACTTAATAATTGCTTTTCCAAAACTTAAAAGATAAATTTAATTTTTTAATGATGAAGCTAATAAAGCATTTAAAGAATGTGATCCTTTGTATACTAAAATTTGCGCTTTAGGTAACCCTACCAAAGCCAAGTCCCCAATAAGGTCTAAAATTTTATGTCTTATAGGTTCATTATTAAATCTTAATGGAGGATTAACCCAATTATCACCATCACAAACAAGTGCGTTTTCCAAGCTGCCCCCTTTAATTAATCCAAGTTCACTTAATTGTTGAAATTGGTCTTTAAACCCAAATGTTCTTGCAGGAGCAATCTTTTCAACAAAACTTTTTGGATTCAAATCAATTACAAAAGTTTGATTTCCAATTGCTTTATATGTAAAACTTATTGTTGAAATAATCGTAATTTTTTTGGAGGGAGTTAAAGCAATAACTGAACTATCTTTATTAAATATCATTGATTCACTAATCCCACGGGTGAAGTTTATTGGTTTATGAACTTTTTTAATTCCAACTTCTTCAAATGCTTTAACCCATTGAATTGCTGAACCATCTAGCAGGGGTATCTCTCTCCCATCGACTTCAATATGTATGTAACTCAATCCACAACCTGCTAATGAGGCTAATAAATGCTCAATAGTATATAAATTTCTACCTCCTAACTTAACTGCAGTACATAACATAGTACTACCAATTAATTTTTGATCTAACTTAAAAATTTCATCAGGTTTATCTGCGAAGGAAACATAAAATCCCTCTTTTTCATAAGGAAAAATTTTAACTCGTGTCTTTTCGCCACTATGCAGTCCTATGCCCTCTTTAGTAATAACACCAGAGAGTGTATAACAGCAATCATAATTAGGAGGCCATGAAAACACTTAAAATTTCCATCCAACTCCAAGTGTATATCTCCAATCACCACTCAATTCTTTACTTGCTACATCTAATCTTAATGGCCCAATTGGCGTCTTAACACCCACTCCCCCTCCTAGAGAATAACCAGTGCCTGGTTTTTTTAATAATTGACCTGGTCTGCCTGGGACGTCATTCTGCGATCCTATATGACTTCCAACATCAACGAATAAAGCTCCAGATATCATTCTCCAAACGGGGAATCTATATTCAGCGGTTGCTTCCATGAAACTTTTACTTACAGAAAGATCACACGATCCCCAACCTCTCACGGAGGAAGAGCCTCCCATACAAAATGCTTCATAAGGAGGTAATTCTCCAAAAATTGTTCCAGCCTTAAATTCGAATCCAATAGTTTGAGGACAATCACTATTCACAACATTACTGGACCTACATCCTTTAGAAAGATTTATCAATTTTGTTGGAATAAAAAATGCGTATGTAGCTCTCATTCTGTTAAAAGTTGGAGAGTTTTCTCCTACTGAAAAAAACTGTTCACTACCAAGGGTGAATTTATTTCCTGAAGTTGGGTTAACTGTATTATTTAAATTATTCCAAGAGGTAGAGCCAACAACGCTTACTAATGTGTTTGTAGCTGGGCATGAGCCATCTTCACGGGTATAACCAATACAAAAGATTTCACTATTACTTCCCGTTGTTGGAGTTGTATCTCCATAAGGCTTTAAATTTCCAGAGCTATCAATCATTTCTACTTTTTTGAAATTCATCCCTGCAAGCACTCTCCATTTTGATTCTTTGAAAGGATCTCCGCCGTTCAGAGGCCTAGAGAATGAAAATCCACCTCCTGTTTTTTCCAAAACAACTGATGACAATGTATCAGTACTTTCTGTAGTTGTGTCATCAACGGCATATATTCTTCCATTACTTTCGCTTCTAAATTCTTGAGGGTAATCTCTACTTAGAAAAACATTTGTTTTAAAAGAAGTCTTATGCTTATCTCCTTTAATCCAAGGGTCAGACAAGGAGAAGTTATAAGTTGTTGAGTACTCTCCAAAATTGATATTTATACTAGATGACCAAGCTCTTCCAAGAGCATTAGTTTCTTGGAGTCCAATTTGCGCAAAGACACCGGAAGCATTACTGTATCCAATACCACCGGTAAGGGATCCTGTTTTTTGCTCACTTAAATCCAGGATTATTATGACTTGTCCGGGATTTTTTTTATCTGGGCCAAGGGATACCCTAACATCATCAAAGAGAGATGTTGCATATAGTCTTTTTATATCTGCTTCTAATATTTTCCTATTAAATATTGAACCTGGGGTTGTCTTCAATTCCCTTTTTATAACCCAATCTTTTGTTTTGCCTTTTTTTGGTTTACCATCAACAAAAGGTTCTCCATCTGATCCTAAAAACCTTAATTCTATATCAGATACTATCCCTTCATTTACATTTAAACTGACAATCCCATCACCAGATATTCTTTCGGGACCATTTATTCTTGATAAGGAATAACCCTTGTCTTCGTACCACTTTTTAATTACATTTATTCTATTTTGTAGCTCATTTAAATTTAAGGTGGTTCCGTAATAGTTGTTAAAAATATCATCAACAATTTTATTAGGAATTTTTAAATTCTTGGGACTAAGTTCAACTTTTTTTAAAATTGGATTGGGTACAACGCTCACTATCAGCCTTACTCCCAATGGGCCATCTTGAGATTTAATCTTTACACCAGAGAAAAATCCACTTGAATATATAGAATTTAAATCTTTTTTTAAAATTTGATTATTAATAACGCTTCCAGGCTTGATAGTCATGGAATCATAGGCAGCTAATTCTAACTTTCTCCCTTCAGGATGATTTTCCCAGCCTTCAATAATTATTTCAGAAATCAGAACATTTTCCTTATTTTCTTCTAATTCCTTATTAGCTAA
>QCPW01000007.1 GCA_003209655.1 Prochlorococcus sp. AG-442-M23
AGTATTTTTTCATCATAGTCATTTATTAAGTCAGCCTTCGCCTCAAATCCGGTGCATGTCAAAAATAACAAAAAGAATCCTATCCCACTCAATAATTGTTTTATATTTATTAGTTGATTTTTCATAATAAATTATATCAAAATTAAATTAGCATTTATTCTGTTTAGAATTAATGAAAATATCGATTCTATTGTTAATTTCAGTATAAGCGTCAATAAAGCCACCTAAATCATTCCTAAATCTATCTTTATCTAGACTAACAATTATACCATTTTTTTGATTAAGATCCCATAATCTGCAATTATCAGGACTAATCTCATCACCTAAAACAATTCTTTCCTCAGAGTTATAACCAAATTCTAGTTTAAAATCTACAAGATTTAGTTTGATATTGTAGAAAAATGTTTTGAGGAGTTTGTTTATCTTTAATGTCATATCACTTATAGTTTCTAAGTCTTTTTTATTAATTATTTTTAATAAATTTATTCTTTCTTTTGTAAGAAGAGGATCATCTAGTGAATCATTTTTTAGATAAATATCAATTAAGGGAGGATTTAAAACCGTTCCTGGTTTAATTGTAGTCTGCTTACAAAGAGAACCATAAGCAATATTTCTCAGAACAACTTCAATGGGGATAATTTTTATTTTTTGAGCAATCATTGAATTTTTATTTTTGAGTCCAAGGTAATGAGTTGGTATATCATTCTCAACAAGAAACTCAAATATTTTTGAACTTATTTGGCAATTGAGTTCTCCTTTGCCATCAAACTTTGCTTTCTTTTTTGCATTAAAAGCTGTTGCATCATCTTTAAATTCAATAATTACTTTATCTAAATCTTCATGAGCATGTATTTTTTTTGCTTTGCCTTCATAAATTAGACCGATTTTTCTTTGCATAGAAATCCCCTTTGAAAACTAAAAATAGAATATAATTAACTTTTGTGCTAGCAATAGAAATGTTTAGTTGATTAAACAAGTTAATTTTAACTGATTTTTATTTCAAACCTTAGACTATTTAATAAACGAATTCATGAGTATTAAATCAAATAATTCTTATAAATTAGAAAATATTCTAATAATTGGCAATGGTGGGCGAGAAAATGCATTAGCATGGGCGATTCAAAAAAATCAATTAATCAAAAGAATTTATCTCCTTCCAGGGAATGCTGGCTCAAATAAAATAAATAAGTCTGAGAGAATAATTTTGAATTTAAGCAATATTAAAGAATTAATCAAAAAATTAAATTATTTAAATATCGATTTAGTGGTAATAGGACCAGAGATACCTCTAGCACAAGGTTTAGGAGATGTTCTTAGAGAAAACAACTTTAATGTATTTGGTCCTGGAGCAGATGGAGCCAAATTAGAATCAAGTAAATCTTGGGCGAAGGAATTCATGAAAAGTGCGAATATTCCTACTGCAAATTTTTGGAAAGTTAAGTCATTCGAGGAAGCAAAGAAGATTATTTTAAACTCTCCAAATCCATTAGTGGTAAAAGCTGACGGATTAGCTTCAGGGAAAGGAGTTTTTATACCTGAATCAAAAGAAGCATCTCTTAAAGCTACAGAAGAAATATTTAAAGGGAAGTTTGGCAACGCTGGTGAGATAGTTGTTTTGGAAGAAAAAATTGAGGGTCCAGAAGTTTCAGTTTTTGCTCTTTGCGATGGGAAAAAATACGTTTTACTTCCGACAGCTCAAGATCACAAAAGACTTAATGAGAATGATAAAGGTCCTAATACAGGAGGTATGGGGGCATATTCACCTACCCCACTGATTACAAAAAATATTCTTAAAAGGATTACAAAGGAAATAATTAGGCCAACAATTGATACATTGTTGAGAAAAAATATTGATTACAGAGGGGTTTTATATTTTGGACTAATGATCACAAAATCAGGTCCAAAAGTTATAGAATATAATTGTAGGTTTGGCGATCCGGAATGCCAAACAATTATGCCCTTAATGGATAATAATTTTGTAAACCTCTTACAAAAATGTGCCTTAGGTAATCTTGTTGGAAACGAGTATATTAAAATGACTGATAAATTTAGTGGATGTGTTATTGCAACTTCCCAAGGTTATCCTAATTCTTACCAAACAGGTTTTCCTATAAATATTGGGGATATTGATTATGAAAATTGTCAAATTTTCGATTCTGGAACATCTTTTGATTCAGAAGGGAAATTAATAACGGATGGCGGCAGAGTACTAAGTATTGTTTGTCAAGATAAAAATTTTGAAATAGTTTTTGAAAAGGTTTATCAGAACTTAAAAAAAATAAGTTTTGAAGGTATTTATTATAGAAGAGATATTGGTCATCAAGTCAGAATAAAAACTCTAAACAATAGGTCTAATTGAATGATAAATAGTAATGACTCTAAAAAAATAGAGTTTAGTTCTTCAAACCAAACAACTGAATATGATAGTTCTTACTTTTTGCTGAATAGAGTTTTAACTTGGTGGAGCGGTTTTAGTTTAAGAACAAAGCTCCTTGCAATAGCAACCCTTGTTGTGAGCCTATTAATGACTGGCATTACTTTTTTTGCTCTAAATAGTATACAAAGAGATGCAGGCATGAATGACACAAGATATGCGAGAGATCTTGGCCTTTTACTATCAGGAAATGTAACGGAACTTGTAGCAAATAATCAAAAAAAAGAAATATCAAATGTTGCAGAAAAGTTTTGGAGATCAAGTAGAAATTTACGTTATATATTTTTTACAGATGCTGAAGATATAGTTCAACTTGGTATTCCAATTAGCGCTACGCCCACCAGTACAGATAATCAGTTTCAATTAACTAGAAAATTAAAGTTACCCAATGAATTAAAGAAAAGGCCTCAATTTCCCTTAGTTAGGCAACATGATACTCCCCAAGGACAAGTTACTGATGTATTTGTGCCTATGTTATGGAAAGGAAAATATCTTGGAACGTTAGCTTTAGGAGTTACACCTAATAAAAAAGCATTAGCGAGTGCTGCTCTGACCAGAGAGGTAACAATTGCAGTTTTCATTTCTATCTGGGTTTTAGTGATACTTGGCGCAGTATTCAACGCTCTAACTATTACTAGACCAGTCAGAGAACTAGTAAGAGGTGTTAGAGAAATTTCAAAAGGTAATTTTAAATCTAGGATCTCTTTACCTATGACTGGTGACTTAGGTGAATTACTTAATGGGTTTAACCGAATGGCTTCTCAACTAGAGAATTATGATGAAGCAAATATTGAAGAGCTTAAAGCTGCTCAGGTAAAGCAACAGTCGCTTATAGCTACTATGGCTGATGGGGCTATTTTATTGGATTCGCAAGGTAAAATCGTTCTTACTAACCCCACAGCAAAAAGAATTTTTCGTTGGGAGGGAAGGTTTTTAGAAGGAAGATATCTTTTAAATGAAATTCCTGAAATTTTATCTAATGACCTACACACAAATATAGAATCAATTTTAAATAGAGAGAAGGAAAGTGATGATTTAAGGTGCAGTTTAGGAGAGCCAGCAAGGACGCTCAGAATTGTTTTACAGTCTGTTTTAGATACAAATAAAATTGAATTAAAAGGAATAGCGGTAACAATACAAGATTTAACAAGAGAAGTCGAACTTAATGCAGCACAAAATAGATTTATAAGTAATGTTTCTCATGAACTAAGAACTCCACTTTTTAATATAAAGAGTTACGTAGAAACTTTGTATGATTTAAAAGATCAACTTTCTCATGAAGAACAACTTGAATTTTTGGGTATTGCAAATTCAGAGACTGATAGATTAACAAGACTAGTAAATGATGTCCTTGATTTATCAAGATTGGAGTCAGGTAAAATAGTACAATTAGAGCCAATGGATATAAAGCCTGCGATAGAACAAACATTAAGAAATTACAGACTTAATGCTACTGAAAAAAATGTTACATTGGCTCATGATATTGAGGAAAACATTCCATTAATTCTTGGGAATTTTGACTTACTTTTGCAAGTTTTTGATAATTTGCTGGGTAACGGTTTAAAATTTAGTCCCAAAAACAGCACTCTAAAAATTAGGGCTTACACTTGGCCTGATTCATGTCCAGCCTTCCCACCTATCAACAATAAAGAAGTTCCTCACTGTGAATTAGTTTCGCCTTTACCCAAAGTGAGAATTGAAATTGCAGATACAGGTTCAGGTATATCCCAGCTTGATCAAGAGAAAATATTTGATCGTTTTTATAGAGTTGAAAATGCCGTTCACACTGAACAAGGTACTGGATTAGGTTTGTCAATTGTAAGAGGAATAATTGATAAACATGGAGGAGAAATTCGGATGGCTAGTGAAATAGGTGTCGGAACAACTTTTTGGTTTGATTTACCGCTAGAACAGTCTGACAAAGAGGAATTACTTACTCAAACTATTAGTAATATGGAAAACTTTTCTGATTCTCAAATTAAGTGAATTAATCTAATTTTTATCAATTCCTTTGAAAACATTTTGAATATTCTGATCGGGAATAATTCTATGAGGAGCGCCACTAAATATTTGCTCAAAATTAGAAAATGAATCCTTTATTTCAGGCCCTTGGCTGGTGATTATAAATTCTCTTATTCTTTTATCATGCCATGAACCTCTCATTTTAAATACATTTAAGGCTCTAGCCATCTCCCCTTTAATTTCGACGTATTGAAGTAATAATATGGTATCAGTTATTGTTGAGATATGAGAGTCGGTAATAGAATGACTTCCCATAAATTCTTCAGCAGTATTAGTGAAAAAACCTGCTATCTCTTCCTGTTTTGAATATCCAGTAACTCCAATTACAAACTGTCTAAAAGCATTCAAACTTACACCTCTTGCAAGTGCCGAGAGAGAATCAATCGCCATTCTTTTTGGCTTAAATTGATTTATTTGAGTTTTTATAATCTGTAAGTGATCTTCTAAACCAGTTGATTCAGGGTATGCACAAATAATTTTTAACAAACCATCACTTTCCATTTTTTCAAAATCTATTCCCCAACTCGTTGCATTTCTAAGTAGTTGAGCTCTAGATTCTTCATAAGCAAAGAGAATTGCTCTTTCATTATGGTTGTAGGCATCTTCAATAAATTTAGATACAAGCATTGTTTTACCTGTACCAGTGGCACCAGTTGCCAGAATTATTGAATCCTGAAAATAACCACCTCCACACATTTCATCAAGATCATTTACTCCTGAACTTATTCTGATGTTTGAGGATCTTTGAGTTAATCTCATAGCTCCCAAAGCAAAAACACTTATTCCATCATTTCCCATTGTGAATGGGAATTCTCCTTTCATATGAACTGTTCCTCTCAGCTTTAAGACTTCTAAAGTTCTTCTTCTCTTCTCCGATTCAAGAACATTTCTTAATAAAACGACATTATCAGATACGAACTCCTCAACTCCATAACGAGCTATAGGTCCATAATCTTCTACCCTTTCAGTAGTCATAACAGTAGTTACCCCTATTTCTTTTAATCTTGCGATAAGTCTGAAAATCTCTCTTCTGACAACATATATAGCATCATATTGCTGGAAAACAGCGGTTATCGAGTCTATCGCCACTCTCTTTGCTTTATATTTTCTTATTGCATAACTAATCCTTTCAATCAAACCTGAAAGATCAAAACTACCCGCAACATCCTGTCCATCAGGATCAGGTGATGCGTCCAAGATAAAAAGTTTATTTTGATCAATTAGATTCTGTAAATCCCATCCAAAGCTCGCTGCATTCCTAATTATATCCAAAGGTGATTCTTCAAAGGTAATAAAAATTCCTGGTTCATCAAAATTGCAAATTCCATGATGTAAATATTGAAGAGAAAAAACAGTTTTTCCTGTTCCAGATGTTCCGCTAACAAGTGTGCTTCTAGCAGCTGGTAAACCGCCTCTACAAACATCATCGAAACCTTCTATTCCAGTAGGTAATTTCTGGACTTGCATTTTAATTGAATTACTAATTTTTTTATCTTTCATAGATGTTTGTTCTAAAGTAATTATTCTTAAATTTAAGTATTAATATTCACTTTAAATTATAAAAGGTTTTATTTATTATTTTTACCTCCACTATATTCACTCTCTGATAATTCATCAAAAAGCAAATCTAAACCAATTAGAACCTTTTCTCTATCAGAGAGATCCCCAATTATTCTTCTGACAGGCGGAGGTAAAATTTTAGCTAGAGTTGGCGTAGCCAATATCTTATCTTCTTCTGCGAGTTGTGGTTGTTTAAGAACATCTATTACTTTTAAGGCATAAACTCCCTTAAATTCGTTTTCCAGAATTTCTTTAAGGGTATTAAGAGCTCTCATTGAGTTAGGAGTATTACCTGCTACGTAAAGTTTTAAAATATATGTTTTTCTTACTGCCATTTGTTGATACCTCAAACTTTATAAAAGATTTTAATAATAAACCTTGACTTATTACACTATAAAATAAGAAAATAAAAAAACCTTTATGACTGCTTCTCGGGCTGAATCAAATTTATACATTTGAGCCTGGGTGCGTCTTTGAAATATGACTTCTTCAAAAAAACCTTCAGATAAAGCTTTAGAAAGTAATAATTTATACGCAATAGCTGAGACTTCAGGTCAACAGTTCTGGTTTGAAATTGATAAATACTATGATATTGATAGATTAAACGCTAAAGAAAAAGATAAAATAACGATTGATAAAATTCTATTAATAAAAGACAAAGAGAATGTTTCCATAGGGAAGCCCTACATAAAAAATGCAAAAATTGAACTAGAAGTCATTTCACATAGAAGAGATAAGAAAATAATCGTATATAAAATGCGTCCTAAAAAGAAGACGCGTAAAAAAATGGGGCATAGGCAAGAACTCACAAGAGTTATGGTAAAATCAATATCAATATCCAACAGTACTCCTAAAACATCTTCAAAAACTGAAGTTAAAAAAAAGAGTGCTAGCCCAAAAAAACTTAATTCTGAAAACTAATTTTTACTAATGGCTCATAAAAAAGGTACAGGATCAACCAGAAATGGAAGAGATTCAAATTCAAAAAGGCTTGGTGTTAAAGCCTACGGAGGAGAAAAAGTATCAGCAGGATCTATCATAATTCGTCAAAGAGGTACTTCTTTTTTGCCAGGGATCAACGTTGGCATAGGTAAGGATGATACACTTTTCGCCCTAAAAGAAGGTACTGTTAGCTTTGACAGTATCAAAAGGAATTTAAAAAACAGAAAAAGAGTCAATATAGTTGTTTAAATTTTTTTATAAGATCTTGTAGTGATTAGGATCGGATGAAAAACTTCAAGAAATTTTGATTGAAGAGTGTTAAAAAATTCTTCAACAGTTTCTAAGTCGTCGATATGGAAGGGATATTCATTTTTTTCACCTTTATAAAAGTACCAATTAAACAAACCAATTGAGTCAGGGCCCATAATTTTATGAAAAGCATCAAGCTGAAAAGCTGGATCAGATAAATGCTCTAATACATCAAGGCATACGATTGTATCAAAACTTGATACTGCAGTTTCCTGAATTGTTTTGCAAAAAGTGAGTTTTTTACCCAATCCAAGTTTATTAGCCCTATATTCAACAAACTCTCTATTAGTTTGATTAATGTCAACAAAAAAAACATGCTCTACCTCAGGTGACATAGCATTAGCCAAGGCATGTGTACCAATACCTCCACCAAAATCTAGGACCAAATTTCTTGCAAATCTCTGCTGAAGTTTTAATGTATCAGCAATATAAACCTTACTTGAGATATGCCAGGCAGCTAAATCAGCCAAATGTTTATCTCCAACAATTTCTTTATAAAAATCTGAAGCCTCACTTAAACTATTTCCTGGATGAAGATTAGCTAAATCCATCTTTGCATTCACGAGAAACCCATCTAATTCAGACTCCTCAATTGACAAAAATTCCATTAAATGAAATTTCAAATCAAACGCATGATTTATAAATTCTTTTAGTATAAAATTATCTTTTTTCAATTTCTTACTTAAATAATTCCATGTTAAAAATAATAAAATAGTTAGAAATAGTTCTCATAGTAATCTTAATATTAAAATGAAAATTAAGGATGGATTCATAGCAATAAATAAAGAGAAAGGATGTACCTCTCATGACTGCGTTAAACAAATTAGAAAATTATTTAAAACCAAAAAAGTTGGTCATACTGGCACTTTAGATCCCCAGGTAACAGGCACTTTACCTATAGCAATAGGAAGTGCTACCAAATTTATTCAATATTTGCCCCAAGACAAAACCTATATTGGACAAATTCAATTAGGTATAAGAACAAAAACTGATGATATGCAAGGCGAAATCCTCAATACAAAAGAGTGGCCTATTTTGAGCGAGAAGGAATTAAATAAATATTTAAATAACTTCAGAGGGATCATTCAACAAATCCCTCCGAAAGTATCAAGCGTCCATGTTAATGGAGAAAGAGCATACAAAAAATCATTGAAGGGTGAGGAATTTGAATTACAACCAAGAGAAGTAAAAATAGAAGAATTAGTTCTAGAAAAATGGGATCAAGTAAGTGGAATATTAGAAATAAAAGTTTCATGTACCTCAGGAACTTATATAAGATCTATTGCTAGAGATTTGGGTCAAATTTTAGATTCTGAAGGTTGCTTATTGAACCTAAAAAGGATTTCCGCTTGTGGATTTCATGAGGAAAATTCTGTAAAGATATCTGAGATAAGTAATCTTAATGACAAAAATTATTCCTTTATTATTCCTACAATTTCTGCTCTTGATCATATTTCAACACTTGTTTTAACTGATCAGAAAGAAATTAACTTTTGGAAAACTGGAAGAGAAATTAAGTTTGATAAAAAAAACTTTATTAAAAGCTGCTCATTTGATTACAAAAAACCAATAAAAATTATTGATAATAAAGAAATACTTTTAGGAATTGGTTTTGTTAATGAAGAGGAAGCTACTTTACATCCTAAATTAGTTCTTAATGCAAAATAAGATTTATAAGAAATTTTTGTTAAATGGTTTAATTCTTACGCCCTTATAAAAATGTTTTAAGATTCTTTCTGCTTTTATACCTTTGGAGGCCATATATCTTGCGCCCCATTGACTCATACCTACACCATGGCCAGACCCTTTACCAAAAACTATTAAAATTCTTTCTTTAGAAATATTGGAATTAATATTATCAGAAATAATTGTTTTGTCTTCAATAAATTTAAATCGCATAAAATTACTTTTAAGATTAAGTCTTTTTCTAAGATCAACCCCTGACATTTGATTAGAACCGTAATTACCAAAAAGTTTTACATTTTTTACTCTTCCTGTATTAGTTATATTTAAAATCTCAATTTTGTTTATTCCACCAATTTTAGGGAACAAGCTTTCCAATTCTTTGTTCGAGAATTTTTTCTGCCATCTCAGTTTTGGATTATTTTTATCAAAATCTTTAACACTAGATAAGTAAGGATATTCATTCTTCCAGACATCTTTACTATTTTCTGTCATACCTCCTGAACTACTGTGAAATAAGGCATTAATCAATTTATCTTTATATGTCAAGACTAATGACCTCGTACTTCTTACTGCTCTTGTAGTTTTATAAGTTCTTGATTCCAAACCATTATAAACTTGATTTTTCTGAGTGGAATCAATGTCATAAAATGAATTCCCTTTCTGTTTTAAGGCATAAGTCCTTGAGGCAATAGCTTGAGCTTTTAATGCCTCTAAAGGCCATTTAGTTGGCATCTCTGAGCCAACCACACTACTTAGATACTTCTCAATCCCAAGGATATTAATCACTAACATCTCAGAATCAAGAACTAATAGATTTAATATCCCTGAATATCTTTTCTGACCAACCCAAATACCCCTTCCATCAGAGGATTTAACAATGATTCTTGCTTTATTTTTCAACTCATAGATATTTTGTTTATTTTTATCAAAAAATAACGTGGTGCCATTTCTTTCCTTTTTTAAAGTCAAACCTTTAATTTTTTTATTTGAGAATTTTTGTCCTTTAATAACTAGTGGAATTGAGCTATCAGATCTGATTCTTAAATTTTTATTTTTTGATATTAAAACCCTAATTACTGGCTCTCTAGAGGCGGATAAAGATTGATCCTGAAAAACGCTGAAACATACAACACTTATTAAACATAATTTATGAGAGATTTTTATAATTTTAAGAATCACTTTGTTTTAAAAACAAATTTTGTATTTGCCTTAGTTTGACTAAAAGTCTAGATTTAATCTAGATATCAAAACAAAAATATTATAATAAGTGAACATCACTTTTTTAGGAACAAGCTCAGGAGTTCCAACTTTAACTAGAAATGTCTCTTCCTTAGCCCTGAAATTATCTCAAACTGCTGAAGTATGGCTTTTTGACTGCGGAGAAGGCACGCAGCATCAAATAATGAAGAGTAATATAAAATCCTCACAAATTAAGAAAATATTTATTACTCATATGCATGGTGATCATATATATGGCTTACCAGGTCTTTTAGCTACATTAGGATTATCTGGAAATAGCAATGGAATTGAAATATATGGTCCTTCAGAGTTAAAAAGCTTTGTAACTTCTGCACTTCAAAACAGCTTTTGCAAGTTGGCATTTCCTTTACATTTTGTAGAAGTTGAAGATTTCGCCGCATTTAATAAAATTTTATTTGAAAACGAAAAATTAGAAGTTCAATGTGGCTGTCTCAAACATAGACTACCAGCTTACGGTTATCGTGTAAGCGAAAAAGATAAGCCAGGAATATTCGATATCAAAAAAGCAGAAGATTTAAATATTCCAGCAGGACCCATATATTCAGAATTACAAGCAGGTAAAACAGTTAAATTGAAAGATGGGAGATCTTTTAATGGAAAAGATTTTTGTGGTCCTCCTCGCAAAGGTAAAAGTTTCGTTTACTGTACTGATACAGTCTTTAGCGAGTCGGCAGTTGACTTATCCAAAAATGCTGATTTACTGGTCCATGAATCTACATTTTCAAAAGAAGATGAAAAAATGGCTTACGAAAAATTACATTCGACAACAATTATGGCTGCAAAAACTGCACTTTTGTCCAACGCAAAAAAGCTAATTATCACACATTTCAGTCCTAGATATACTCAAAAAAGTTCAATCAAGCCAAGTGATTTGCTGAAAGAAGCTCAAAAAATTTTTCCTAATACTTTTCTTGCAAAAGATTTTTTAACCCTAGAAATTAAATAAACTGCAACAGTTCGTGAGCAGTAGGGTTGTAAATGACCAACCCATGAAATAATAGTCATATGGTTTTTTTTAATTTGATGTCGATCGAAATGGTTTCTATTTTTTCATCACTGAACAAGTCTTTCAAAAGACTTCTTATTTTTCTTCCATTGATTATTGGTTTACTTTTTAATCCAATATCTGCGAATGCACTTTATCCAAGTGATCCTTCATCTGTAGATGGATTGAAAGAAGATCTTCATGGTGCTGATCTTCAAAATAATGAATTTGTAAAATATGATTTATCTAATCAAGATTTAGGCGAAGCCAATCTTCAAGGCGCTTATATGAGCGTAACAACTGCCAAGAACTCTAGTTTCAAAGGCGCCAATATGAAAGATCTTATTGCATATGCTGTACGTTTTGATAATGCTGATTTATCAGATGCAAATCTTACAAATGGAGAGCTAATGAAAAGTGTTTTTAATGGTGCAACTATAGATGGAACAGACTTTACTGACGCGAATCTTGATCTTTCTGAGAGGAAATCATTATGTGAGAGAGCAACAGGTACTAATTCAAAAACTGGCGTGGATACAGTTGACAGTCTTGAATGCTCAGGTTTAAAAGGTTATATGCCTCCAAAACCAAAAGCTTAAAAAATACTTTATATACTTTCTGGCAAAACATTACCAGGTTCTTTTGATCCTGGTTTTTTGCTATACCACCATTCTTGGATTTCTGAAGAAAACTTCTTAGAGAATAGAGTGATTACCGTTTCAACAGGTTTTGATCCTGGTTCTAAAATTTGAACCGAATATGATGGACTTTTCCTTGAGGCCATATCTGCTACAAATCTAGCTCCTATCCTTCTCCAACTTGGCTCTTTGCTTCGCCAGGCAATCCTAGAACAAGGCCAAGGTAACTCTTCCCTGTCATATAGCCTGCAACATGGACCAATCACTTTGTAGCTGAATTGGCCACCATAACTGGAATGAATTGCACCGCTTTTAAATAATTCAAATTTATTCATTTATCGCAAAAAAAATGCCACCTCCTATGAGAATGGCAGAAAAATTTTAATAAAACAACTAACTAGCGTTATTTTTTATAATTAATAAAGCTCTTCTTCAGCATGGGTAGTAATTGTCACATCTGAAGATGGATAAGCTACACAGGTTAGAACGAATCCAGCTTCAAGTTGATCATCATCTAAAAAACTTTGGTCTGATTGATCCACAGTACCTGATGTGATTTTGCCTGCACAAGTAGAACATGCTCCAGCTCTGCAAGAATAAGGGAGGTCAACACCCTGTTCCTCAGCAGCATCTAGAATGTACTGATCATCAGGCACTTCAATAGTAGAATTGAGACCTTCACTTTCGCTGATAAGTGTAACTTTGTAAGAAGCCATTTAAATAAAAAATTGATGGTAAAAATTTACCTTTAATACTTTTTTAACATTGTTTGCAAGCATTTGTGTGTATTAATGGTAGAAAATGAAACAATGAAATGTAAAAAGAAGGTTAGATTAGAAAAACTTATCTATTTATAAGATTAGCTGATTTTTTGTGCTGTAATGCACACCCAATCTTTCATAGAAGATACATCATTTATTTGAAAATTACTAGCATTCAATAAATTAAAAATTTCAACTTTTTGTGAATTCAAAATTCCGCTTAAAATTACTTCTCCATCTTTTTTTAGGCAGTTACTTATTTCCGGAATTATACCTTTTATAACTTCTGCAAGAATATTACAAAAAATAAAATCAAAATTCTTCAAAGAATATTTTGAAACCAACTCATCAAAAGGTCCTAGATATGTCTTTAAATCATCTAGATTGCCGAAATTTAGACGAAAATTAGACTTAGTCGAATTTATTGCTAAATAATCATTATCAATAGCATAAACCTCACTTGCACCAAAACATTTAGCTGCAACACTTAAGATTCCACTCCCTGAGCCTATATCTAAAATTTTATTACGAGATAAAGCAATTTTTTCTATTTTTTCTAAGCAAAGAGTTGTCGTGGGATGGCTTCCAGTCCCGAATGCTGCTCCAGGATCTATTTTTATAACTTTCCTATTTTTATATTCCTTTGGCAACTCTAACCAACAAGGTAATACAAGTAAATTATCCCCAAAAAGTTCTGGTCCCCAATATTTTTTCCAACTTGATACCCAATCTTCCTGCTCAACAACATTCCACTCAAAATAATTAGTTTGATAATTGTTTTTATCTAAAAGCTCTTTAATATTTCTCTCAAGTTGTATTCTTACATTTTTTGGCCAATTTAAAGTTGGAAGCCAAATTATTACTTTTTTATTGTTTTTATTATTTAATAAATATTCGAATGCAAAACTAAAAATACCTAATTCATTTAATTTCCAAATAATAATT
Source organism: Prochlorococcus sp. AG-442-M23 (assembly GCA_003209655.1). Classification (GTDB taxonomy): domain Bacteria; phylum Cyanobacteriota; class Cyanobacteriia; order PCC-6307; family Cyanobiaceae; genus Prochlorococcus_A. Next base: position 13,543 of record QCPW01000007.1, read on the forward strand.
TCTTCTAGATTAGTTTCTATTTCAAAAGTAAATTTATACCAATTATTTATTTCCATTCAATACTCTTATTACTTATAAGGTTACTGGATCGGAACTAGTAATACCCTCAACTTCAAGGATTAATTCAAGCAACTTTGTAGGAATTGGATCATCAATACTTAAAACCATAACAGCCTCACCTCTGACAATCTTTCTCCCAACTTGCATTGAAGCAATATTGACATTATGATCACCCAGTAGAGAACCTAACTTTCCAATTATACCCGGCATATCTCTATGCCTAGTTATAAGCATAAATCTACTTGGAGAGACATTAACTGGATATTGGTCAATACTAATAATTCTTAATTCCCCATCTGCAAAAATGCTCCCTGCAACGCTGTGTTCTCCATTATCTCCAAATGTAGTTAACTGTAGTGAACCACTAGCAAACTCAGGTCTAACCTCGTCTTTACTTTCAACTACAGAGATCCCCCTAGATTCTGCTTCGAGAGAAGCGTTAACATAATTTATGCGATCACCAAGAGCCTTACTTAACAGACCTTTTAAACTAGCTATGATTAAAGGCTGAGAAGGGTGTTGCACGAATTCACCTTGCAGCCTTACCTCTAACTTTTGAATTTGCCCTCCAGAAAGTTGACTTATTAAAAGACCCATTGTTTCAGCTAATTGTAAATGAGGTTTCAGGCTATCCATAATATCCGGACTCAAACCGGGTATGTTTACGGCTGTTCTTGCAGAAAGGCCCAAAAGGACATCTCTTATTTGCTCTGCAACATCTACAGCAACATTCTCCTGAGCCTCCCTGGTTGATGCTCCTAAATGAGGAGTAAGAATTAAATTTTTTTCAACTTTAAGTAGTGGCGAATTCGAGTCTAAAGGCTCTTCAGAGAAGACATCGATAGCAGCTCCTCCTATTAATGAATTATTAAGTGCCTCAGCTAAAGCTTCTTCATCAATTAACCCACCTCTCGCACAGTTTATTAATTTTGCATTATTTTTCATACTTTTTAAGACCTTCATATCTACTAAGTTTTCTGTTTCTAAGGTCCTAGGCAAATGCAAAGTAACATAATCAGATTCCTCAAATAATATTTTTAATTCTGACAATTTAACCTGTAATTGTTGTGCTCTTTCTGAAGAAACAAATGGATCATAGCCATAAACATCCATTCCAAGAGCATTAGCTACTTTCGCGACATGAGTTCCTATTTTTCCTAAACCAACAACACCAAGCTTTTTCTTAAAAAGCTCATTACCGACAAATTTTTTCCTTTCCCACTTACCCAAAAAAGTACTTTTATTGGCAATAGGTATATTTCTAGACAATGCCAACATCATTGCAATTGTGTGTTCAGCAGCAGCTATAGTATTACCACCTGGCGAATTAACGACGAGAACACCCTTTTGTGTAGCAGCCTTAACATCTACATTATCTACACCAACTCCTGCCCTCCCAATTATTCTAAGTTTTTTAGAAGAATTAATAATATCTCCTGTTACTTGAGTCCCAGAACGAATCATGAGAGCATCATAATCAAATATGATGGACGCCAATTCAGAGTTGGAGATTCCTATTCTCTGATCAACCTGAGCAACTTGTGAAAGAATATCAATTCCTGTTTGATCAATTGGATCTGTAATTAGAACTTTTGTCATTTAAGATTGGTTCTTTAATCTTTTACTTTAACTTAATCTATAGTGTATCTATCTTATTTTATTAATTTGAATAACACACAAACATTTGAGGATTGAAATTTGACTAAAAGTATTGTGATATTTGAAGACATTGATAAATGTATCAATCTTTTTGAAGTTTTCAAAGAAAAATCAGTAATGGTCTCTGAAGCTATTTTGATCCCACCAATGAATGAGAAAATATCATCAGGTGAAACAGAATTGCTAAATGCGAAAGCAAATATCATATTCAAATCTCAAAATTTTGAAGATATAAGAATCTTAAATCCTAAACTTGATAGAAAGATTAGACAAAAAGAAATGAGTAGATGGCTAATGCCATTTGGTTTTATAGCTGGAATAGCTTTTTCTAATATGACAAATTTATCTACTTTCAGCTTTCTTGGTTTAAATAACATCGGGGAATCCTTAATTGGAGGTTTTTTAGGAATGGGTTCAGGATATTTAGGTAGTGTTGTTTCTTCTGCAAGTATCAACATCAATAGAAATAAAGAGTTGAGATCAATTATCAATTTTAATAAAGAGGGTAAATGGCTTGTTCTGCTTGAAAATCAAATTGGAACTGAATTACCTTGGGCTTTGATAAAACAATCAGAAGCAAAAGATATAATTTTTTTAGAAGGCTAAATGATTGACTTAAAAGAAATATTAATAAATTCAAACTACAAAAAAGAAACTGAGGAATTAATAAATATTGCTAATTTAGCTCACAAACACTGGGAAACTTATTGGACTGGGTTTCATTCAACTTATGTTTGCGAGGAAATTTTAAAAGATTTTGAAAATTTAAGTGATTTTAAATTTTTTATTTATGGAGGATTCTCCTCTTCTCAAAGATCTAGGATAGCTTGCTTTAGAGCAGATAACATTCCTGAAGAGGATGTGCTAAAAAGTAATTTCCCAGCTCAAGGGATAAAAATTAATGGCAATTTTTTATTTGATAATGCTACACAAGACGACTTTAGATCCCTATTAATTGAAAATGGGGTAAGTAAAATAAAATTAGGGGATATATGGACCATTGGCGATAGGGGGGCTCAAGGAATAATTGATAATTTGGATGTTAAATATTTAAATGAAAATTTTTTTTATTTGAGAGACGTAAAAGTCAAAATTAATTTAGTTGGTATAGATGAATTACAAATACCTTCTGGAAGATCAAAAAAACTTGTTAATACAGTAGAAGCTTCAACAAGATTAGACGCTATAGCTTCAGCAGGTTTTAGGATATCACGAACCAAAATTATTGCAAGGATAGAAAATGGAATGCTCAGATTAAATGGAAGCAAAGTTAATAAGCCTACTATTAATTTAAAAATTGGCGACAAACTAGAACTTGAAAATAAAGGATTTATCGAAATTCTAAATATAGAAATCACCAAAAGAGAACGATGGAAAGTTAAATTACTTAGAAAATGAAACGCAACCTGCTATTTTCTTATTAGGGGGATTAAAAATTCTTCAATTTGGGCGATTAGCTCAGTGGTAGAGCACTACCTCGACACGGTAGTGGCCACTGGTTCGAATCCAGTATCGCCCATGAAAAGTTTTGACAGCCTAGGGTTGTATCCACAGAAAATAATTTCATTTTTTAGATTATTAAAAAAGATGAAACTTAATCAAATAATTAATCTTCATAAGGGGCTCACTGCATTTGTAGTAATAGGTCTTATGATTCTTTTTGATAATTTTACTATCGCTCCCTACGTTTATTTAGCTCTACATGGTACTTATGGATTACTTTGGCTTCTAAAAGAAAAAATATTTCCGGATCCTTATTTTAAAGAAAAAATCAATTTTTTAACTTCAATTACTGGTTTTATTTTCCTTGGAAGTTATTGGGTAGCTCCCTACATTCTTATCTCATCTCAGAAATCTGTTCCAAATATTGTAATAGCTGCTTCTGTATCTATAAATATAATTGGTGTGTTTTTACACTTTGCTAGTGATGCCCAAAAATATTTTTCTCTTAAACTAAAAAAAGATTTAATTAAAGAAGGATTTTTCGAACATATAAGGAATACAAATTATCTAGGCGAAATACTAATTTATCTATCTTTCGTCATCCTTTCAATGAGTTTCATTCCATTATTAATTCTAGCAATATTTTTCTCTATAGTTTTTCTGCCAAGAATGATAAAAAAAGATAAATCACTCTCAAAATATGATTCGTTCGAAGAATACAAAAAGAAAAGTGGTCTTATTTTACCTAAATTAAATGCTTGATAACAACTTACCAAGTTGGAGACAATATTTAAAATCTTCTAGAAAAAAAGAGGGCAAATCACCTTCTAATAGATGGATACAGCTTGCAACAGTTAGCGAAAAAAATGAACCAAGATTAAGAACAGTAGTTTTTAGAGGATGGCATAAAGATAGTTCAATGATTATTTTTACAGATAGAAGGAGTGAAAAAATTGAACATTTAAAATCTAACCCTAATGCAGAAATATTATGGTTGTTTTTGAAAACCAAATCACAATATAGATTCAAAGGTAAAATAAGTGAACTAATTGATAACAATAATTATTGGAATACATTATCAGAAAAATCTAAATCTTCTTGGTTTTGGGGATCACCTGGAAAGAAAATAAACCCAAAAGTGCAATCTAATAATGAATTATTATCCAATTTACCTAAGTCAGAAAATTTTGTAGTTCTAAATTTTGAAATCGATTCAGTAGATCTTCTTAAATTAAAACAGCCTACTCATAAAAGATATTTATGGGAAAAGATAAAGAGATGGGAAAAAATTGAAATTAATCCTTAATTATTTCTAAATTGTATATTTAGGTTGAAAAACATTTAGGGATCGGTCAGTTTTAAAAAAGAAGTATTATGCATATGAATTTCTCAGAAATTCCAGAAAACCCTTTAATTTTTTTATCTTGGGTGACTGTTATAGGACTTTTTATAAGTCTTTCTGAAGCAACAATTAAGATAAAACTCGAGAAAAGAAACAGTACTCGAAAAAGGTTAGAGCTAATTAATAGCCTTTATCCTAAAAAATTAGCTTGAAGTATCTGAGAGTATGTTTGCTTGAAGGAATTGGAATAAACCACCTTTACTTGCTTCTTCTTTAATTACGACTTCCTTAGAAGATTTTGATTTTGTTGAAGATATAATTTCTTCTTCATCTTCAGATTTCAAAATTCTAATAATAACTTCATCCAAAGAGAAATTACCAGGACCTGTTAAAGCAATTGAAGTAGCTGAAGCAAAATACAGAAGTAAGAGTTCTAGTAGAAAAATATTAAAACCTGAAGTAATAAGTGCATGATATATAGCGACAGAAATTGTTCCAACAATTGCTAAAGCTCCGAATCTTGTAGCTAAGCCGATAATTAATAACCAACTCCCACCGATCTCTGAAAATGCCGCTATGTATGATAAAAATATTGGGAATGGAAGATGTAATGGTCTGACGAAAGCATCAGCAAAATTTTCTATATTTGCTAATTTCTCATAACCATGATGAATAAGAACAGTTCCAGTTATGACTCTAAGAATTAATAAAGCAGTATCTTTGCTAATCGATTTGGTGAGAATTGTTGAAAGCACTATAAAAAAATTGTCCTTAAGTAAAAATAACTAGTCACAGTAACCATCGTGGATTAAACAGCAAAAGTCGCACCTAATTAAGTATTTATACTCACTCATCTAAATAATTCTTTTTCTGATTATGAATTCATCTAAATTAAAAATTATTTTTTGAATAATTTTCGTATATTCTCTGATTAATTTTCGGAATATTTTCTTTAAATTTGAAAAAACCCTTTTTGGCGAATTCCCACGCAAATAAATCTTCATCTCTTACAAGATTAAAAATTTTTTTATTTTGATAATTTTTAAACTCAGTTATAAAATCATAATTTTCTCCCACTCCAGGATAAATAATGTCTATTTCCTTAATATCTTTAAAAGAAATTTCCAGTGAATATGGATCAATCTGTTCAACATTATCAAATTGCTCTACAAATTCAGAGACCAAATCTTGTTTAAAATTCAAAACGGATTCAGACAATTTAATTTGTCTTTGTTCATTCTTTAAAAGGATAATAAATACTTTTTTATAGCTTGGAAGTAAGTTTTTAAGGGTTGCAAGGTGCAGATCATTTTCAAACATAATCAGATTATCTGATTTAGGATCCATATTATTTTTATAAATCTCATCTTCTAATGGTATTTGATTAGATTCTTCAAGAAAAATTTGTTTATTAATTATTTTTTCTGCATTCAATCTATTATTTGAAAATTTTCTGAGGTTTGATGATGAAAAAAGATATTGCTTTCCCTTAGTTTGCAATCCTCCGACCCATCTCCAGCTAAGGAGATTAGATGCAGCATCACCATCAAAAAGATATTTAAAGAAAAACTTTGCTCCTAATTGCCATGGGAGGCCTAAATTAAATATCCATGTACTCGCAAACCACATTCTTGTATGGTTATGCAAGTAGTTATACTGCTTTAATTCATGGACCCAAGAATTAAAAAAATCTATTTCTGTATTGCCATTAATTGCACTTTCATATAGCGCATAATCAAAATTAAAATTTTTTTCTGAAATAAAATTTCGCCAAACTTTAGGTCTATTTTCCATCCACCCTTTCCAGTAAACTCTCCAAAATATTTCTTCAACAAATTTTGTTGAATTTTTGATTTTGTACTTACTTTTAATATCATGAATCAGATCATATTCCGACAAAATTCTATGCGTAATGAAAGGTGATAATTTTGACACTGAACTTTCGTTGTTTGGCCCAAAATCAAAATTTCTTAATTTTGCATAATCATTAATTTTATATTTCGCAAAATTGTCCCAGATACTTTGAGCTTTTAATAAAAATGACATTTTCTGATAACTATAAAAATTTTTTTGTATTGATAGAAATTTCAAAAAATTAGCCTGCAAATTAATCCTTGAAATTTTCTATTTCAATTACATGTAAATATGTTTGATTGAAGTATTTAATATAAACTCCTCGTCAGTACATTTTATACTCTTAAATCTCTCTCTGCGTAGGAAGATATTTAGTTGACAATTACTTTTTAAATCGAGTTTTAATTTTTAAATCTTTATTTAAATGATTTTTTCTAAAAGATTTTTAAATATTTATCAAAATTATTATGAATAATATTTTAGTGAGAGATGTTAAGTATCTTGATGAACAATACAGAATAGGTGAAGGCATAATTTCCGATGATGCATTTAAGCAACTTGAGAAACTCTTTATACCTGTTGAACCAAATTATGACTACTTTAATCAAAAAATTAATAGACTTTTGCCAAAATTAGCTAAAGAAAACTATAAAGAATTTTTGAGAAGTTTATTAATAAAAACAAGATTAAGCATTCAACCAAAAATTGATGGCTGCGCTATTGCAATTAGATATAAAAATGGCAATTTTAATAAAGCTATTACAAAAAAAGGATTTGATGTCTCAAGAAAAATTAAACAAATTAAAAATGTCCCCGATTGTATTCCTATCAAACGAGATTTTCAAATTAGAGGTGAACTATACGCCTCAAACCAAATTGCCGGAATTTCCCAAAGAATTGCAAGAAAATACCTCAATGATAAAAAAGGGATTGGAGAAAGTCTCCGCTTTTGCTGTTTCCAAATACTTAATGGAAGACTTAATCAATATGAAACCCTTAACTATCTTAAAAAATGTGGCTTTAGCACCCCGGATAGTTACTTCACCAATAATACAAGCGAAATCGAAATATATAAAAAAAATTGGTTAGAGAAAAAAATATTTGCGAAATATCCTGCTAATGGGATAGTCATTAAAATAAATAGTAGGAAACTACAGTTACTAAGAGAGAAAAGTTTATCTCAAAATAACGAATGGCAATATGCCATTGAAAAATAATACTAACTAATGCCCTTAAAAAGAGCTCACGATACTGAGTCCAATTATTTACAGTAGAAAGGTAATTATTTTTGGTTAAATTCCAAAGCAATTTGCAGGATTACTAAATGACTGCCACTATTTCAAGACCTAAAATCTCTAACTGGGAAACGTCTAATATTCCAAACCTTACAGACAAAACAGCACTAATAACTGGTGCAAATAGTGGTTTAGGATACTACACAGCAAAAGCCTTAGCCGAAAAAAATGCTCATGTAGTTATAGCTTGTAGATCGCTTGAAAAAGCTAATCAAACTATCAAAAAACTTAAAGTTCTTAATCCTGAAGGAATATTTACACCTGTAGAATTAGATTTGTCAGATTTAAAAAATGTTGTAGAAGTTCAGTCTAAAATTTTTGATGATTTTGAAAATTTGGATTTACTAATCAATAATGCAGGCATAATGCATCCGCCTAAAACACTTAGTGCCCAGGGATATGAAATACAATTTGCAGTTAATCATCTAGCTCACATGCTTTTGACCCTAAAGCTTCTTCCAATTATTGAAAAAAAAGAAGAATCGAGAATAGTGACGGTTACTTCTGGTGCACAATTTTTTGGCAAAGTTGGTTGGAAAAATCTGAAAGCCGAGAACTATTACAACAAATGGGAATCTTATTCCAATAGCAAATTGGCAAATGTAATGTTTGCTTTGGAACTAAATGAGAAATTAAAAAACAAAAATACAATTTCTTTAGCTGCTCACCCAGGAATTGCAAAAACAAATCTCTTTACTGCTCAAAAACCTAAACCTAGTCCAATAGAAACATTCTCCATGGAATTATTTAGCCCTATTTTTCAATCTGCTGAGATGGGTGCTTTACCTCAACTTTTTGCAGCTACTTCACCAGAGGCAAGAGGCGGTGATCATTATGGTCCTAAGTTTAATTTCAGAGGTCATCCAAAACTATCCCCTACTTCTCCTTTTGCTCTTAATAAAAAAGAAAGAAAAAATTTATGGGAAAAAAGCCTTGAAATACTTAGCAACTTCTTATAAATTTTTCATTTTTACTAGCTTTAGAAAATACTTCAAGATATGTAATTCACTCTCTGAGAGTTTCATAAATTCTATTAAGGCATCATAATTTTTTTCATCAATTTTTTTTGACAATTGAATAAAACTATCATGGTTTTCATTAACAAAGCGCTCAGCAATCTGAGATGGAGTTAAACCCTGTTCTATTAATTCACCTGGAGCATTTTTCTCCCACTTTTCATAAAACCAAGAGAACCAATATTTTGCAGTATTATCTTCCATTAATTAACTTTTATTAGACGAATTCTATAAATACTGAAGAAAGATCTCATGATTGAATTAACCCTTAAACCCAATTAATATGAATGCAATTATAAATTTAATGATAGATAATAATCATTCAAGTAAACGAAAAAATATTAATCTTGTAATTGGATTAGGTAAATCTGGATTTTGGGCTGCCAAGTATTTGAGAAGCATCGATAAGAGAGTAATTGTTTGGGAAAATAAAGATGGGATAGAATTCTTAGAAAGAAAAACAGAATTGGAAGAACTTAATATACTAGTTTCTCTGAATAAAGAATTTGTATTTGAAGAAATTAATCCTTTTGTGAAAGAGATTGAAACTGTTGTTGTAAGTCCATCAATACCTTATGACCATAAAACTATTATTAAATTAAAAAAAAAAGGAATTAAAGTTATTGGAGAAATTAATGTTGCATGGGAAATTTTAAAAGACACAAATTGGATAGGTATTACTGGCACTAATGGCAAAACTACTGTTACTCATCTACTAAGCCATATACTCTGCGAGACTGAATTATATGCTCCTTATGCTGGAAATATTGGCACACCTTTATGTAAATATGCATACTCCAAAAAACGTGAAAAAATTGATTGGATTGTAGCTGAATTAAGCAGTTATCAAATAGAAATATCTCCAGAAGTAAAACCTAATATTGGAATCTGGACAACCTTCACAGAAGATCATCTTGAAAGACATAAAACACTTGAAAACTATTTCAACATAAAAAAAAGCTTGCTAGAAAAATCAGATTTTAGAATTTATAATTATGACGATAAAAATCTAAGAAATAACTACAGTTCACTATCAAGAGGGGTTTGGATAACAACTAGTCTCGAGAAATCAAATTTTATTCAATGCGATTATTGGATAGATGATCAAGCATTCATTATTGAGAGAGGAAAGAGACTTTTCAAACTTGAACATTTTTCTTTAAAAGGGATGCATAATCTTCAAAATCTTTTATTAGTCATAGCAGCAGCAAGAAAAGTTGGATTATCTGGAAAGAAGATTAAAGATTCTTTATCTAATTACAAACAATTACCGCATAGGATGGAAACAATTTATAAAAATAATGATCTAGAAATAATTAATGATAGTAAAGCAACAAATTTTGATTCATCTATTGCAGGAATAAATTCAATTAAAGGCCAAATAATGATAATTTCTGGGGGCAGATTAAAAGGCAATAAATACACTGAATGGATAAAAGTTTTAAAGAAAAAAGTTAGATGTGTTTTTCTTTTTGGAGAAAGCTCAAAAGTAATAAAAATGGCGCTCATTAATGATGGATTTAAAAAAGATATTTTTGAATTTTCAGAACTCAAAGAACTTTTAAATTTTGTTTTTAATTATTTACAAAATAACAGGGTTGGAACATTATTGTTCTCACCTTCGTGCTCTAGTTTTGATCAATTTAAAAATTATGAAGAGCGTGGAGATTATTTCAAGAAACTAATAAGTGAAAAATTAAAGGTTAATTAATACATTTTTTGTTCAAATATCATTTCGTAATTTTCAGGTCGGTCATCACAACCGTCAACCACTAGCAAATTTTCACTTAATTAGTTAGATTTTAATTATAAATATTTTACTAGCAATGAGTGAATCTAACAATTTACCTCAAGCAATCAGTCATAAAAAATTAAGTTACTTGATGCTTAAGGCACAAAAAGATTCTCATTTTTCTGATGAATTAACAGAAATAGAAAGCCCCGAAAAAAGAGAATTTGAAGAGTTAATAAACAATTGGGAAGCTTCAACTAAGAAAGTAGTTAATGAATTATCAAAAAGAAAAGAGAACTTACTTAAAGATAAATCACCAAATTCATTAATTGCACTTGGTGCTATGGAAGTTCACCTAAACATGGCTTTGCAAGCCTTAAATGCATTTAATAAAGGAGTTGATGGGTAATAGAAAAGATAAATTATAAGGAAGGCATCGAAAATAAGAGGAAATCTAATTCTTTTTCAGTATCTATAGAGATATCATCATAATAATTAACTTCAAATCCTAAGCCATCTCCGGATGAGAGACAAATATTTAAATTAGGATCTTCACTTTTTAATAAAAGATTACCTTCTATTATTTGTATCCAATTATATTTATCAATTTTTAATGGCAATTTTTTTTCTTTAATAGGTTTATATTTACAACGCCATAAAGATATATCTTGATTTATTAAAAGTTTCTTTTTCCCATCTAAGTAATCAATAATGAGATTCTCTTCTATGCCATTTTTAAATGATGTTTGCTTATAATCAGGCTTAAGATTACTTTTTTTAGGATAAATCCAAATCTGAAATAACTTACAGGGTTTATTCTCTTCATTTTTCTCACTGTGAGTAATCCCAGTTCCAGCTGACATAACTTGAACTTCATTTTCATAAATTTTTCCTGCATTATTTAATGAGTCCCGATGAGTAATTGCGCCTTTTGTTACAACAGTAATTATCTCCATGTCGGAATGAGAATGCATATTAAAGCCAGAATTTGGAGAAATAGTATCTTCATTTATGACTCTAATATTCCCAAAATTATCCCATTTTGGATCCCTATGCTCTGCAAAAGAAAATGTATGCATTGAATGCAGCCAATCTCTTCTTGATAAAAATCTATCATCGGATTTTCTTAGTTTAATGATATTAAAAACCATCAAAATTTAAATAGAATAAAAAAATTCTAAATAATTAAAAAAAATATGTAAAATTTTCTTTATAAATTATTCTTAAAAAGCAAATATATTATTTAAAAATTTATTTTACTCTGAGCTTTAGTAGCTTTTATCAATATTTTTTTTGCTTCATCTCTTGTAAGGCATTTTTCTGCTTTAACATTTAAGTTTTTAAGTTTTTGCAGTTGCTTTGTGTTACTCATAATTTAACTCGTTCTTAAAGACATCTTAACATAATGTTAAATTTATTTCCTCAAAAATCTCTTCATCAAATACTTTTTACAGTTTTCAGAATAGAATTATCGGAACAATATAGAGGATGTATTGGATTATCCTTGATTGTTTTCTTAATTAAAAGCGGTCCAAGAGGATTATCAAAATTACTTTTCCTAATTGAGTTATATTGCATTATTTTTTTCGATATTCTTTTATTTCTATTTAGAAATTTCCCTTTGTTACCCCAACCTAACCATAAATCACAATTTTTATTTTCAGACCAGTATTTTAAATTTTTATAAATATGATTATTATTTAAATACCCAACAGGGTTTTTGTGATTAAAAAGTCTTTCTGGATTACTTGAAATTAGAGCAAATAGATTGATTAATTTTACTTTGCCATAATTATTATTTTTCGAAATTTTGATTATCTTTTTTGTTGTATTATCCAAAAAAAAGGAATCTGATAATGAAGGGTTCAAACCAATAAATATGATTTCCTGTTTTGATTTAGAAATTTCATAACTTAAACTCCATCTATATTTTTTACTTTTACTTATTGAACAATTTCTTTCGTAAAAAAATTCTTTCAACCTAGACCTACTCCTCTAGCCATTAAAGTTGCGAATAAAGGGATAGTTGCAAAACCAATCAATTCAGTTGTGATAATCAATTTAAATCTTTTAACAAGATTTTCTGAAATTTCAGGTAATTTATTTTTGCTCAATGGTATCGCCCATAATATATAAGTCGTTGTTGGATATAAGGACAATAATCCAACCAATATATAGAGTGATACTTTAATCCAAAATACCGGATTACCTGTATAAAATTCGCCTCCTTGGCCAAAATATTTCACCCTTAGAATGCCTGTAACCAATATTGCCACTCCTGCTAAACCATAAATAACATCTGCAATAATCATTGATATAGTTTGGTTTCTGTTAAGATCAACCTTTAAAGTCAACCTTTCAAACAAGAGGGATCCAAAGCAGAGAATTATCCCTAAATAATGTATATAAGCCACAAATGCGCTTTTAGCTATCTCACCGGTAAATAAAGTTCCTATTAACATTTTTGAGTCAAAATTTATACAATACTAGCTTTTTTAATAGCTATTCGTCCAAAAAATTCGCGCAAAAAAATTATATCTTAGATTTTAAGATTCTAAGAACCTTTTCTGTCCAACTTCAAAGGAGTCTTTTTTGTTCCATACCTCAACTACATCTGGGAAATGCTTTTCCATACAAACATCACACACTCCATGACTAAATCTGATATCACTTATTTTTGAGAGGTATTTTTCTAGATGCATCCAATCACCATTATCATTTTTTACTTCCCTGCAATAAGAACAGACGGATAATATACCTTCCTGTTTATGTAAGTTCGATAAAGCCTCTAATAAATTTAAAGATTTTTTTCTCAATTCCAAGAATGAAACTATTTGCTTGGACAATAATTCCATTACATTGTATTGCTTTGGAGAGAGATTACCAGGTTTCCTATCAATAACGCATAAAGTCCCAAGTTTATTACCATCTTGATTTTTTAGAGGGAACCCAGCATAAAACCTAATTTTAGGATCGCCAGTTACTAAGGGATTATTTATAAATCTTTCATCCTGAAAAGCATCCTCCACAATTAATGGACTATTTTCTTTTATTGCGTGAGTACAAAAGGACCAATCTCTTTTTGTTTCATTAATTTCAAGGCCAATTTTTGACTTAAACCATTGCTTATCCTTGTCAACTAAAGTCATTAAAGATATTGGAACATCACATGTTGAAGCTGCTATTTTTGTAATGTCGTCATAGCAAGCTTCTGGTTTTGTCCCCAATATCCTATATTCGGCTAATGCTTTTAACCTTCTTTCTTCTTCTTCCTGTTTAGGAATTAGATTTTGCATCTTTATTTTTTAGTTTTTTAACTTTAAAATTAATCACTCGTTAAAAACCTTTTCACCTTTAATACTTAATAAAAAAAAGATAAACTTATTGATTTGTTACTTTATTAAATAACTTTGAGACTGCTTTACCAGCGAGCCATCCACTAGTCCAACAATGTTGAAAATTAAACCCCCCAGTAATACCGTCTACATCAAGAACCTCCCCAGAAAAAAATAACCCTGGACATTTTAAACTTTCCATACTTTTAAAATTGACTTCATTAATTGATACTCCTCCAGAAGTGACAAATTCCTCCTTAAATGGACCTTTACTAGAGATTGTATATTTGTCCTTTAAGAGAATATTGATCATTTTCTCTCTTTCATTAGCTAGTAAATCTGACCACTTCTTATCCTTGTCAATTTCCATTTTATTTAATAAAAACAACCATAATCTTTTAGGTAATAACGTGAGTGGTCTTAAATTAGTTAAGTTTAATTTGCCATTATTTAATTTAAAGTTATTTATTTTTTCTTTTAAATCTTTATATTCTAAATCAGACCATTTAACTATAAGAGTGCATTTATATTTCTGGTCAAATAATTCTCTTGCTGCTATTGAAGAGAGCTTTAAAATAACAGGACCGCTAAATCCCCAATGGGTAATGAGTAAATCTCCCCTATTTTTAAAAGACTTATTATTTAGTTGGATTTCAATATCTATATTTTTAATAGATACCCCACTACATTCATTCAACTTAGTTTCTTTAGTCGTTAAAGTAAAAAGCGATGGAACAGGTCTTACTATGCTATGCCCAAGGCTTTTAGCTAATCTGTACCCACTAGGGTGGCCACCAGTCGAAAGAATAATATTTTTAGTAATTATCAAATTTTTTTCACTATCTAAAATCGTAAAAAGATTTTCAGGAGTCTTTAAAATTTCTTTTACAAAGAATTTAGTTGATATCTTTACACCTTTGGTAATTGCATTTTTTTTTAAGCAATTTATTACATCTAAAGATGAATCCGATGCCGGGAAAACTCTATTATCTGCTTCAATCTTTAATTTCAATCCTCTTTTCTCAAACCAATCAAATACATCCCCAGCAGCAAAACGATTAAATGATTCTAAAAGCTTAACTCCACCTCGAGGATAATTTTCTGCTAACTCATTTGGTATCCATGATGCATTTGTTAAATTGCATCTACCTCCTCCACTTATTCTTACTTTCTCCATAAGTTTTGTAGAGCTCTCAAGAATTATTATCTTTTTAACTCCGTTTTCAGCTGCAGTGACGGCTGTCATAAAACCTGCTGCACCACCACCAACCACTACTAAATCAAAAGGATCCAAAAATTTAAGCGCCGAATTTTTTCCTTTCTTTGATAATGGTAGTACAGTTTATCAAAAAAAAAAAGATTTCAACTAAAAAATTTCTATGACAAGATTTAATCATCTCGAGTATTGAGAGTTAACAATAAAAACATCTTAAATTTTTGGTTTACATAAACACGCAACTATCTTTTATACATTATTTTAGTTAAATGACTAATTTCTTCTCCTACGTCAAATATTCAGAAGCTAGTTTTCCAATGACAGGTCAATATACTGCTCTTTTACTTATAACTACAATTATTTGGATACTTCTTTGGATTGGCTATAGACAAAATAAAATAAACGATGAAATCAAGAAAAAGGAGAAGGAAGAAAGAATTAATGCGAAAAAAGAAAGGGAAAAAAAACTAGAAAGTTTATATCCAATTAGAAAAACTAACTTTTAAAAGAATTAAATTGAATTCACTTCAGATTTACTTTTAAATTCGCTTCTAACTTCAATAAGTTTTGAAATTTCTTGGTTAAGTTCTTCTTCAGAATTAAAACCTAACTCGTCGTAAGGTTCTAGGCCTAATGAAGCTTGATGTTTGTTAATAAACTCCATTACTAACTACAAACTATAATTTTAATAATATATAACTGTTTAATTAAGGTAATTACTTAGTGATTAATTCAACATATTAGAAAGTGTTATTAACCTTTAAAATAAAAACATTTAATTTCTAAAAGTTCTCCTATAAATTTATACAATTAAGAATCTCTATATTCATTAAATGTATAAAATTTATATGTAAATTTCTTAATTCATTAGTACCTAATTTCCGCTTTGAGACTTTATATTATTTAAAAATAGTAAAAAGTCTTTAAGTAATCATGGGAACTAATCGATTTAAGTCATTAGTACAATATCTACCGGGCTTTCTAATTCTTCTATACGTTTTCTTTTTAGGAGTAACACAATTTATAAAGTAAAAATTTTTAAAAATTATTAACTTTGATTGGAATAATTTCAGCTTTTGGAGCAGCTATATCTTGGACTTATGCATGCTTTATATGGCGTTCTCATACTAAAAAGTATGAATCGATTGACATTAACTTAATAAAAAATGTAATAGCATTTCTAATTTTTCTACCTGCATTTTTTAATTTTCACATTTTAACTGATTTTAAATCTTTACTGATTCTTTTGCTTAGCGGAGTTGTTGGTATAGGTTTAGGAGATACTTTTTATATAAAGTCATTACAAGTAATTGGGACAAGAAGAACTCTATCTATAGAAGCATTATCACCACTCTTAGCATCATTATTCGGTGAAACATTTATTAATGAAAATTTATCTCTTAGATCTTACATAGGGATAATCATTACATCATTTTCACTTTTCATTCTACTCAGGCAAAGAACTAATCTTTTGATACATAATCAAACAAAATCTAAAAAAGAAAAAAATTTTAAAATTTATATATTTCCTCTTTTATCAGTCTTATGTGCTGTTTTAGGTGGTCTTTTGACACGAATTGTCTTTTTAGAAAAAGATTTATCTCCTTTCCAAACAACAGAAATCAGGTTGCTTGGAGCAATAATATTTTTAATAACAATAAAAAATTTTAAAGTTAATTTCTTTTTAAAGAGATTAGACAATAATTCTCAAAAAAAGTTTCTACTCTCAATATTTTTAGGAACAAATTTAGGGATATTACTACAACAAATAGTTTTCAAGAATCTTCCTCTGGGAATAGGTTGGACCATACTTAGTATATCGCCTGTGATTTCTCTTTTTTTCGCAACAAAAGAAGAAGGTCAAATAACAAAAGTCGTAATATTCTTTACCACGTTATTATTTTTAGGTTTATGTTTAATAATTCTATAAAAGTAATTATGTGTAGTAAATACTCATGTTATCAAAAAGAACTATAAATAAAATTATTTTAGAAACTTTTAAAATATGAAAATCCTAAAGAAAAAGAGACTTGGTATTTTTGAAGTATATTTAATATTTTTATCATGTATTTACGCCGGTTTTATAGGTTATAAGTCCTTATTAAATACATTTTTTACCTAGGCTAATTTATTTTTTGAGCCGATTTTATCAAGTGTCCTCCATCTTGATCATCATCATCGCTTGAGGCGAAAAACAAGCAATATATCCCTATTGATGCTATTGATATTGAAATAGAAAGGGCTGAGAGTTCGTCCATCAAAAGAAGAATTTATTAAATACTAATAGAAAAATAAAGAAAAGCTTGTTTATTAATTAATAGTCTTCAAATGTAGTTTGAATTTTCAACTTATTTATAAAAAACGTATTAGATTTAAGGAATGGTGAATGTTATTATCAAATCGCCATGCAGGGCAAGATTGACTATCCAGTATGGAATTCTGACTTAGTACATTTGGGAATACGGGCTAAGCAATTTCCCATGAAACTACGATGAGCAAGATTTTTGCTAAATATATGAAAGGCAAAGCAAATTTTAAGACTTAGGCATTAGAGAGTTACTTTATTCAATCAAAAGACTAAGTTAAATTTCTCAAGGCACTTTCTTGCAATTACCAAATAATTAAAAGTATAAAAAAAGTAATTTAAATAATTAGAATAGTCTTAAAATGTTTCTCTTATCAATTAACCAATTTTGATTATTAAGGTACTATTAGCTGGTAAATTACTCATAAAAATATAATTTTATGACTTTCACTGACAATGAATACTTTGAAGTAATCCAAAAAAACGAAAAAGTCCAAGATGCATTCGAAAAAATAAAAAAAACATGTATTAATTTACAAAAACAAACAAATTGTCCAGAAGAAGATATTGAAAATTTTCTAATATTTATCTCTAAACAATGGAATAATTAAAAATTTATAAATCTTCCTAAATGATTTGATTGTTAAAATCTTTTAAAGTTATTTATCATTTTCTCAAGTTTCAAAATCTTTTTTAGGAACTGTATTTATACTCGATGTTCCCTTTGCCGCTGATACAAAGAAAAAGAAACCTACTATTCCCGAAATACCGAAAATTGCAGCTAAAGGATCAAAAGTGAAAGAGAACATAAAAAACTATAAAATCAAAATAAATAATAGTTTTTGAATTCAAATTGTACAATTATTGTTAAGTAACATAAGTTACAAGAACGTATCTCAATGTGTCAAAATAAATCTTTAGTTTTAGTTAAATAACAAATAAAATTTCAAAAAATAGAGTTTATTTTTATTTATTTATGATCTCAACATTTTATATCTAAGGTGTAATGCTATAAATTTATAACCTATTTTATAAAAACATCAGTCTAGAAAACTGAACAAAATATCCACAATTTAAATTTTTTTTTATTATAGTTTTGGTATGATAGATTTTCCTTCTGCTTCAACTGCAATAAATCCATTAACTGCAATATTATGGTGTTTCTACCCATTATCAATATTAGTGTTGGTTGAATTATTTTTGGGTGGTGGATTCGATGATGATAATGATGACCAAGACGGAGGAATGATGATACCTGCATATTCAACTACTAATAATTAAAATAATATTCAAAATAGATAGCTTACAATTCTAAATGAATTAACGCTTATACCAGTACAAATTGGACAGTTTATTACTTACATCGTTAGTTTTTTTGGCAATTTTTATTGTCATATTTTTGTCTTGGCTAGTAATTAATACTATGCAAGAAGGAAAAGAGGCTTTAGAAAAAATGAGGAGAGATTTAAAATAAATATCTTTTTCTCTTCAGAAATATGTAAATAAATCAAAAAATACAAACTGCAACGATACTTTAAGTAGTTAAAAGTATATTTTAATTTTATTAGAAATTACTTATTATTGAGTTAATATTTGTTTTAATAAATTTTTTCTGAAGATTACTCAAAATGCATCTTAATTCTTTACTTTATGTATTTTCTATATCTTTATTTATTTATGTCATGGCTCTCTTTTGGAGAGATCTACCTAATCAAAAATAGAAGTGAAATATAATTATTATTAATATTGTTGCCGAAACAACAAAATTTAGTTATTAATTTAATAATGTTTCTATTACTTAATAAATGCAAATAGAGTCTTCAAATAATCCAAAAGGAAAGTATTTTTCTAACTCATTGAAAATTGAAGATGAAAATATTAATTGTAAGGATGGTTTTTGTCCATTACCTATTAAAAATGAAAATCAAAGTACCAAAAATAATAAAGTGAATTTATTTGATCCTATTTAATTTTTAGAAACTAAATATGTGAAGTAAAACTTTTAAATATATTTTCTAAAATATAAATTTATAACGTTAATAATAAAAATAAGAGCTTATGTACAAAAATTTTTTTAAAGCCTATCAAGAATTTTGGTTAAAAGCTACTGACTTTAATAGTAAAACCTCCAGATCCGATTGGTGGTTGGTCCAATTGGCAAATCTTATTATATCTATTTTTACTATCCCAATATTTTTAAGAACATTTGGCTTTAACATCTATGGAATCATCTGTATAATCCCTCAAATAGCTATCGATATTAGAAGATTGAGAGATTTTGGAAAGGACTGGAAATGGATTTTTATCAATTTTATTCCAATATTAGGATGGATAATATGGTTTATATGGCTCGGGTTTGGGAAGTCAGGGGTTGGAAAATCAAAATTTATTTAAAATTTTAATTTTTTGACCCAATATCATTATCCATTAACTCGAAAGTAAAAATTTAAGCAGTTTATTAAAAAAAATTTTTTACTTTCTTACTTTTTTACTTTTTCTCTTTTTTTAAAATCTACAAAAGTTACCTTATTTCGAAACTCTAATTGTTTTTTTAAAATTCTAAATACATGGCATTCACATTCAGTTAACTTTTGAAATTGATCTAAAGTGTCTTTATCCTCTTCATCAAATTTATCAAAAATATCTGATATACCCAAACTGTTTACTTCAATAAATTTCTCTGCTACGTCGGCGGGATTCTGGCCTGATGCAAAGTCTTTAAAAGCCTCATAAGAATTTAATTTTCTAGTTAACCAATCTAACCATAACTCTGAATCATTATTAATTCCTTTTCTAACTATTTTTTTCATAAAAAGATAATAACTATATTAATGATTATTGTTAATTCTCTATTTGGCACCTGTAAAATTACTCATAATTGATAAATAATAACCTAAAAAATTTGTAATATATTTTTAGATACAAAAAAACTACTTTTTATGAAAAATAAATCCAATAGGTAAAAATAATTAATGGTTATTTAAAAAATAAAGTTTCGAATTCAAGACTTTAAGTTTTTAATACTAATTTTTGAATTATAAGAGGATATGGACAAGCAGCACCTTGTAGAATTAATCTCTAGCAGTTTGATTTATGAAAATCAAACACTTAACTCAAGAGAAACTTCTAATGAAATTATTAATTATTTAAATAGATTAAATTTAGATCAATTAAGAACAATGTCTAAAGAATTTATTCTTTAGACTTTAAAGTCATAAAAATTAAATATCTTGAATAAAAAAACAAATTATATGAAAATGAACCAATATAAAAGTTTTGAATTCAGTTTCATATATTTACAAATTTATTACACTCCCACGATAACTTTTAAATAAACTATCCTTAGAGTTTACTAGCAGGAAAATATATGGATAAAATAAAGCGATCCGACTTCTTGATAAAACCATTTCTAAAAAGAAATAATTATAGAGCCTTTTATCAATTAATCATCACTATCATACCAATAATAACTCTCTGGTTAATAGTATCGAAGATTATATATTCTCCTCTTTTACAAATTACAAAAGGGTTATTTTTAATTCCCGTACTTTTTCTTCTAACCCTCTTATCCTCTAGAATATTCTCATTAATGCATGATTGTGGACATAATTCCCTTTTTGAAAAACGTTCTTTAAACAATGTAATTGGATTTTTTCTGGGTTTATTAAATGGAATCCCTCATAAACCTTGGGCTAACGACCATGCATTTCATCATAGAAATAATGGAAATTGGGAAATTTATAAAGGTCCAGTAGATGTTTTAAGCCTAGAAGACTATGAGGGCCTTAACAAAAGAGAAAAACTTATTTATAAGATAAGCAGACATTGGATAATGCTTTTCCCAGGTGGTTTCTTTTATTTAGTTATTAAAGCCAGATTAAGTTTGATATTAATTATTTTTAATTTTATCAAATCTCTAGTCAAAGAAACTTTTCAAAAAATTAAAAAAAGAAATTTTATAGAACTTTTCAATATCAAATCGAGAATTAAACCTCCCTTCTCTGATTATGGAGACAACTTTGAGGAATTATTTGATCTAATAGCAAATAATCTTTTTGTGATAAGTGGATGGATACTTATGTGTAAATGGCTAGGAACTGTTTTTTTCTTAACTTTTTACTCACTAATATTAACTTTTTCAGCAGCAATTTTCTTATGTATTTTTTTCACGCAACATAATTATGAAAATGCATATGCAAGAAGTACAAAAAATTGGGACATTGTCGAAGGTGCTATTTCTGGGAGCAGCAATTTAGATATCCCAAACTGGTTAAATTGGTTTTTAGCCGATATCTCTTTCCATAGCATTCATCATCTCTCTGAAAGAATTCCTAACTACAATTTAAGAGATTGTCACAAAGCAAATTTACATTTGCTACAAAAATCGAAAGTTCTCAAATTAAGTGACTTCCCAAATTGTTTTAAATATATTATTTGGGACAGCAAAAACGAAAACCTTATTCCAATTAATTAAACCTTAGCTAAATCTTCTTCTCATTTTTCTTTTTAGAGGCACATTACTATAGGCGTGAGCTCCAATAGATGGTGGCAAGTCATTTTTAACGGGATGAATAAAAGCATTTGCCATGCTCTCTAACATTTTAGAAAGCCAATTAATAATTGATCTCATTTGAAAATCTAAAAAGTACAGTAATATCATCTAACAAAATTTTTAAAAAGTAAATCAGTCTTTATGCTGATTTACTCCTTATTATCATTTCTATCGATATATTAAATTCAGCGATCAATAATAAATATAATTATCCAAAAGCGGCACTTAAAAAATAAATACTAAAAGCTAGTAACTTTTACTTATTTCTCAGAATTATCTTAACAAAACAAAATTTAGTTTTTAAAGTCATGCTATATATCATTCCAAATTAAGTAATAAACTCATGGATCATTTATCTTTTTCTTCAAATCAAATAACCGCAAAAGATACCATTGATTCATATTTTGAATGCATAAGTGAATGCAGTATTGTTGATGGTCATCAAGAATGTGTTACTCGATGCGTAGAAGTTCATCTTAAGGGGGTAAATAAAAATGAATAAAAAATATTCTCCCCAGAGAAAAACAACTTTAAAGTGGAACTCTAATGGAGAACTTTCTGAGATTGATATGCTGAGAATTTTGGAGAAAATTTCAGCTGCCGAACTTAATCAATGTGAATTATCTTGCGATTTAGATTTATAGATTTAAAAATAACTTTATTAAATTTCTGTTATTTAAGTTTCTTGTAATAAAGGTCAATTTTTCTACATACCAATATTTTATGAGTCCATGATTAAAAATATAAACCACTACAAAAAAAATAATTATGATGTTATACAAAAAATCTTAATTTAATACTTATTTCAGTCTTACAAAGCAAATAGGAGTTTTTGTAGTTAAAGTTTAACTATATTTGCTGAATTTATATTTTTTACTATTAAATTGTTTTTTGCATGATTTGAAAAAATTAATCTATTAAATCTCTTTGTTATACTTCTTCTTATCAAATAAGTTATTAGAGATTTCTTGCCTTGTTAGTTGTATAGGCTCTGATTTCCATGAATTCCCATGAGTTGGGCAGTAATAAGTCATTAACATCCATTTTTTATCTTTAGTCACAAATTTACCTTCCTAATGAAAAATTTATAAATGTTATCTAGGATATAAATCTCTAAAACTTCTTATATTTAATCTTTTTTTCATTTTTCCTTCACAATATATAAAGTTGTAAAGATATGGCCTCATTAGATATAAATACGCATGACTAAAAAAATAATTACTGCTATTTGTTAAGTTAATTGAAATTAAATTATGTCTCTAGAATCAATATTGATGGTTGTGGCTCCAATATGTGTTTTTACCGCAGGAGTTATTATTTTGCCAATATTAGTAAAACCACGAAAGCAAGCAGTCTCATCAAAAAGATACGTTAGAGGTTTATAAATTTAATGCAGATTTTTAAAAGAGTTTTCTTTAAAGTCAAACAGTAAATACATGCCAAAATAAAAATTAAAACTATATTAATTCAAAATATTTACAAAAATATTTCTATTAATATGGATTTTCCTGAAGCAATTCTTTTTGATTTAGATGGTGTTCTTTTAGATACAGAACCTTTCTTTTCTAGCTTTTGCTTGGAGTGAAACTGCAAAAGAATATAACCACATTTTATCAAATGATAAATTATTAGAGTTAAAAGGAAGAAGAAAAATAGATTGCGCAAAAAAATTCTTTAAATCCTTTGTTAAATTTATTTGAGACAAAGATTCTTGGAGATGATAAATTTATTTCTGCTGGCAAACCCTCACCAGCTGACTATCTGCAAGCGTTAAAATTATTGGATGTAAATCCAAAAAAACATGGTAAAGAAGATTCATACGCAGGGTCTATCTTAGGATTAAAAGCGGAATGTCACTTATTATTTTTGCCCAACGATATTGAAATACTTAATAGATTAATAAATGAATTTAATCAAGAAAAGATTCAAAAAATAAATTAATTATCAGAAATCATTTATTATTTAAAATTATTGAAAGGATTTAAAATAAAATGTTGAATAAAACCCGTAACACAATCCCTAAGAATGAATATGTGCGGAAGATTTGAACTTAAAACAAAATTTGATAAGTTACCAAAAATTTTAAGACAAAACTATCCAAGTGGGCTTGATACGAAATACCAAACTCAGAATTTAATTAGACCCAGTGATCCAGTTTTGGTAGTAAAGAATGAAGGGAAAATTCAGACTACTTTTATGAGATGGGGGTTCATACCTTCTTGGGCTAAAGACCCATTTGAGAAGAAAAGACCAAGACCATTTAATGCAAGATCAGAAACTATTGAAGAGAAAAAATTATTTAGTGTAAGTTGGAAACATAAAAGATGCCTAATACCAGCAAGTGGTTTTTTTGAAAAAAAATATCGCCTTAGGAAAGAGAATTATGAGACTTTTTGGTTAGGAGGGATTTGGAGTAAATGGGCTGCACCTGATGGCACAGAGTTAGAAAGTTGCTGTATTTTAACAACTAAGCCAAATGAATTGATTAAGCCTATTCATAATCGTATGCCAGTTGTAGTTCCTGATGGATACGAAGAACAATGGACTGAACAGGTTAAGGATACTAATGAATTGAGAGATTTTATCCACATTATTATGGGATGGTCATTATCCGGCTGGATAAAAGAAGAAATAAATAGAGAAGCTATAGATCAAAAGAGCTTTTTTTAGATTTTTAATATTATTTTTGTTATTGAAATTTATTAAGTTTATTTGATTCAGCCTCCAACCTTAAATAGGTTTAGATTAATTCTGTTGAAATCAATGGCTAAAAGAATTAACAGAAAGATTAGATTTTTTAGATGGCTAAATACTGGTCTAATTTTGCCTCTTTTTGCCTTGGCAATTACTTCAACACTTTTTCTATATTTAGTTCTCTTACTAGTTCTTAAATAATTTTTCTTTTTTAATAAGAGATTAAGTATTTATAACTTAAAAACTTTGAACTTTAAACTTTTTAAAGTTGATTAATTTATCTAATTAATACTTTTTGAGCTATTCAAAGTACACATTACTTTCACAAACAGAATCTTTGATGGATAATTAATTATATAAGTTTAAATTAATTTAAATCCACATCCTAAACCAAAATAAATTGAGTAATATTAATTTTTCTGGCCTTAAAGGTCAAGCTCTTTCGACAAAGACAAGTGATATCCCAAGCATGAAAGAGTTTAAAAGTGTTATTCCAAAACATTGCTTTTCTTCAGATACGATAACCTCATTAGGCTATCTTTTACAATCAATCATAATTCAAGCAGTTGTTATAGCGATAGGATTAGCAATTCCTTTCACTCAAAGAATGATCCCTATTTGGATTATTTATGCGTTTTTATCAGGAACCACTGCGATGGGGTTTTGGGTAATCGCACACGAATGTGGTCATGGAGCCTTCTCGAAAAATAGGGTTTTGGAAACTATTACTGGCTATATATTGCATTCATTATTATTAGTTCCTTATTTCTCTTGGCAACGTTCACATGCAGTACATCATCGTTTCACAAATCATATAACTAAAGGAGAAACTCACGTCCCCTTAGTCATTGGTGGAAATGGAGTTAACGAAAAAGTTGGAGGCGATATCGAACTGGCTTTCTCAAATAAATTAGGAAAAACTAAATACGGAATTCTTCAACTCGTATTACATCTTTTCTTCGGTTGGCCTGCTTATTTATTAACTGGAAGTACAGGAGGAATAAAATATGGGACCTCAAATCATTTTTGGCCAAGGAAACCATTCTCTGAGAAATTATGGCCTGCAGAATGGGCTAAGAAAGTCTGGATTTCAGATATTGGTGTGGCTGTAGTGATAATTGGAGTAATGATTTTAGTAATTAAGTATGGAGTAATTCCGGTCATAGGTATGTATGTTGGACCTTTATTAGTCGTTAATTGTTGGTTAGTTTTATATACTTGGCTTCATCATACAGATTCAGATGTGCCACACCTCTCTAATTCTGAATTTTCTTTCATGAGAGGTGCTTTCCTTTCGATAGATAGGCCTTATGGGAAAATTATTAATTTCCTCCATCATCACATTGGTTCAAGTCACGTAGTTCATCATGTTTGCCCAACTATTCCTCACTATCATGCAAGGCAAGCTACTTTAGAAGTAAAAAAAGCATTTAATAAAGTCTACCTTTATAATCCTGACCCAATACACAAGGCTCTATGGAATATTGCTTGCAATTGTATCGCCGTTAAATCAGATATCAAAGAAGGTAATTATATTTGGCAATCCTCTTACAAAAAATAAGCAAAATAATTTATTAAAAAGTATTCTTATATCACATTAATTTACACAAATCTGAAAAAAATATAAAAGAATTAGAAATTATGTCTTTTATATATTAAAAATTTATATTGATAGTACGGTTCTTTTTTAAGTTATGAGCGGAGACAATCTTCACGGTAAGCAACCAATTAAATTCTACTCTGAAGAAATAACACTTACTAAAGTGCAATTGTTAGAAAAGCAATTAAGTTTAGGAGATAAAGTTTCAGATTTAGATGAGAAGCATAAGGAATGGAGTAGGAAGTTATCTAGATAGCTACTTTTTGAAGTATATATAAGGTACTTAAAAAATAAAATAATCAAAGGGTCTAGTGCAAATTTAGCTTTTTTTGTAATTAAAAATAATTTTAAAATGCATATATTTACTTCTATAATTTTCAGTTTATTTATGTTAAAAAAAAGTTATTTATATCTCTGCTATAAGACAACTTTCCTGTAAATTACAGAAAAGTTGTTGGCTGGCATTCGAATAAGCTCTTCTCTACTAAAACCATTCTTGGAAGCTTGTTCACTCACTTCTCCAAGGTCTCTAACACCCCAAAATTTATTTTGCATTTTTAAGGATTTATCGAATAAAGAATTGCTTTGACTTATGTGCTTATTACCAATTTTAAATGGTCCATATAACATCAAAAATTGTCCTTTTTTTAATAATTTCCCTGACTCGTTAAACAGTGATTTTGTACAGTTCCAAGTAGATATATGAATCATATTTATAGATATTATTCCTTGAATAGATAGAAACATTTTGAATGGAATTTTCCAAGGAGTTTTCTCCACATCAATATCTAAAGGTTGAGGCATTTTTAAATTTAATCCCTCATATTCAATCCAAGAACTAATACTCTTTCTGTGCAAAAGTTCAGGATCGCTTGATTGCCAAGTTATTTCTGGGAACCGTTTTTGAAATACAACTCCATGCTCACCACTACCACTTCCAATTTCTAAAACAAAACCTCTATTAAGAAGAATTTTTGATAGTACTTTCCCTATAGACTCTCTATTTCTCTCAGTCGCAGGAAAAAAAAGTCTATTATCCAAAGTATTTTTTTATTTAGCTTTTCTCAATTTTGGCGCTTTATAAAACATAATTTTGAAGCTAAAAAATAATATTGAAAAAGATAAAATTGGTAAAATATATAGTATTAAATCAGGGCTAAGTAAAGATGGTAGGTTTCCAAAAATTAAGTGCATATAATAAGTAGTAAATGACATAACTATTTAATTTTATTTATTTAATTAATAGCAATTATTTACAAAAATAAAAATAGTTTTAAAAAAAATTTCTAAGAATATAAATTTATTTAAATATTAGATAAAAAGAGTCAGCCTGTATCCCTACTAGCTGCCTCTTAAAGCGATATTAGTTTAAATTTACTTTAAATGAGGATTCTTGTCTTTAAAAATTACTTAGAGGATAATTTTTTGATATAAGGAAAAAAGTAATGATTTAGTTACTAAAAAATGAAAAAGATTACTTTTTTAACAAAAATGAATTCCTAAGAAAAATTGATTTTTAAACTATTAATTATAAAAACCAACCTCAATCACAATAATAAATGTGTTCATGATATAATAAAGGTATCTCAGGTAGAGATAAGATTAATTAATATTGACCAAGCCAATAAATTTCTATTAAGAATCTAACTTGCAAGAGTCATTTATCCTCAATAATTTGAGTTTTTAATCTATATAAATAGATTAAATTAAAATTTTATTTTTTATCAGGCCTGAATTAATATCATTTCAATGAAAAAACTAAACAAAAAATATGCAGACTTACTGCATCAAGCTTCAATAGCAACTGGAAGAAAAGAAGCAGTAAATTTATTACAAAAAGCTGCAAAGCTCCAAAACAAATTTGATGAGAAGTCTAAGCTTTAAATAGATTTTGATTGAATTTCAATAATAAGTTAGGGTAAATCTTTTCTGCTTCATTTCTTATCTGTTGAGAGAGTTTCAGGATAATTATTTTTTAATTTGTGCGGGGATTATCAAGAGTAAATTCCACGATCTAAAACGGCAGAAATTTGTTTAGAGATTATGCATAGAGATTAAATGAATAATTTCAGATATAGATAAGAATAATTCCATTGCGAGGTAAATCGCACAACAAATAACTTTCTGAGAAAGCTAAAAGAAACTTATTTATTACTTATTTTGAAAGAAAAAATTTAAAGATAAAAATTATCAATAAGATATTAAACTCGTGTAAATACATTTTTGAAATGACACTAAAAAAATAAACTATTTCTCTTTGAGAATTACTTCGAGTTGGAGATCATCTAATTGTTCCAGATAATTTCGCATTACAAGGAAATGAATTGCGACTTTTTATTTTTCAACTTTTCCTAAGAATTTCTGCGGAAACTCTATCAAGTAATTCTTTATGATTCATGAATATATTCTTTTTCAACTTGATTAATTACACGATTAAAAATTCTTATAATAATTGTGATGGATCAAACACTGAAACCTTTATATCTTCGTTAAAAATTTTATTTGTAGTTTAATTTAGGTTGTTCATGCGACTTAGGTTGAGTGGTAAGTTCATTTATTGATTAAATGTTTATATTTTTTTATACAGATCGCAAGAATGAGTTAAATGCTGACCATGATAAATAAGTTTTTGATGCCAGTTACAACAAAGAATTGAACCATAACTTTCTTTGATTTTGTAATCAAATTTTGAACAAGTCATACATACATGACTACCTATCGATCTTGAATAAGTTGGATCCTCAATATATTCCCATTCATCGTGAAGCTTATGGTATTGCTCACATAATAAAGAGGATACTGTTATTTTTTTGAGCATAACATTAATAATACATTTGTACTATTATTTTTACATCCTCGCAGGTAAGAGGTCAACTTATACATCAAGATAATACTTATAAGATCCCGAATCTTGATCTAAAAAAGAAAGTTATCGACTTAATCGAGCATTTATGTAGCATAAATGTACCTTTAAGGATCTATTTTTAGATAATTTTGGAATTTTCTTTACAAATTTAAATATATATGTTATATTTATTTACATAACTTATTTTTAAAAAAATGACTCCTGAAGCAGAACGTTTTAATGGTTGGGCCGCAATGTTAGGTTTCGTAGCAGCTGTAGGTGCTTATGTAACAACAGGTCAAATTATTCCAGGTTGGTTCTAATGAAAAAAGACGAAAAAAAATTAATCGAAAAAGAAAAAATAGTAGCTGAGAAGTTAAATGGTAGGTTTGCGATGATGGGCTTTGTGGCCTTAGTTGGAGCTTATCTAACAACAGGTCAAATAATACCTGGCTTTATTTAATAACTTCTAAACTAATAACATTTCTAACCAGGTTGTTTAAACAATCTGGTTTTTAATTGTCTTAAATAAATTATTTTCAGAAATTAAAAAATTTGTTAATAGTATTTCTATCTATCAATAAATTTCTTAATCATTAAACATTTATCTTTTTGCTTAAAAGCTAATAATTTTTTACTCTGTCTTAATATTTTAAGTTTCTCATTTCTCAGGCTTTATAAAATCATGATTAATAAATAAAGTGATTTACCCTCCACCTCAGATTGTTTTTGGCTTACTACTTTTATTCACTGCAGTAGTCTTGATTTGGGACATCAGATACAATCCATTCGGAGAGAACGAGGACAGAAAATTAAAAAAAAAAGGTTTTTAAACCACTAATAGAATTATGTGAGGGAAATTTATATTAAGCTATTTTTTTCTAAATCTTTTTGAGCTTCCTCTAGTTTTTTAAAATAACTTTAGATTTATAATTAATAAATTCTCAATTTTTTCTTATATAGAGTTCAACCTTATGGAATTTTCCAGTTGGTGTAATTTCTTTTCTTAATTTAGTAATATTTGATTAGTGACTTTTTCAATAATAGAAATTTAGTTAGCTAATCACACTTCTTTCTTCAAAAAAGAAAAATGATTAACGTTTTTATTAAAATAAACTTTATTAAATTAGATTTTTAATCAGTATAAAAACTCTTTCGGAATAACAAAAATCATATTAAAGTTAAATCAAATAATTGGAGGGGAATAAGATGACTAACCTCGGATTGGAAATTGTATTCTGGCTAATTTTGTTAACCTATCTTGGAGCGAGAATCACTCAAACTAAAAAAGGATACAAACAACAATATTAAATAAGGGTTTGCAATCCTACTATTTGGAAATCCTTACAAAGATATAATTTAAAAATATAGTAATTTCTTTAATTAATTATTTTTTATTTTCTAGTATCGAATTAAGAAAACCAAATGACAATCCATTGGGGGCCAATTTAATATCAGATTTCCTTATTAAAGATTATTGGAAAGAAAAATGCGCAATGGATTCCTCTTAAAAAAATACCTTCTCTATTGCAATTAAAATCTACTTTTTTTACTTAAAAATGTAAACTTTGCGGATTGATTTTTAATAGATCCATCCTAAATTAAATTTAATTCATCAAAGGAAGATTTATGACTACAAGAAGGAAAAATTCCAAGACAAAAAAAGTTGAAACTAATACAGAATGGTTAGATAAAGTTATCAATCAACTTACCAATAAGGAGCTTCTTAATTAATCCTTGAACAATTATTTGCAGCAAGTGGCTTTAACTAACAGTATATACTTGAGCTCTAGCTTTAAATTTCTTTTGGATAAATATCAATTCAAAGAAGAATTTTTAATTGTGAAAGGTGCTAGATTTATCAAGTAATTTAGGATGCCAAATGAGAGTAAAACTGGAACCCGAAACTGCATTTATAGGTAAAAAATTTGCATATATTTTCCTGGGAATAATATTTGGGCTTAATGGAATAGCCTTTATTTGGTTTTTCTTTTTTTCTAACCTGAAATAGGGTTAATCAACTAGAACTTATTAATATATTTCGGTTGAATATTGGGATATATTTTCCCCTTATACTTAGAGTTATATGTAAATCCTATAAAAATCAAATTAGATATGAATAAAAGATTTATAGCTGAAAAAATAATGACTCTTATTATTTCTCTTATAAGTTAATAATATTATCAATTATTATTAT
Organism: Prochlorococcus sp. AG-442-M23; assembly: GCA_003209655.1. Lineage (GTDB taxonomy): Bacteria > Cyanobacteriota > Cyanobacteriia > PCC-6307 > Cyanobiaceae > Prochlorococcus_A. The sequence goes on from QCPW01000007.1 coordinate 44,688, forward strand.
TTCTTATGTTTCTTCTTGGTGTTAGAAATTCATTTGTTGATTTATTTATATTTATCTTTAAATAAAATATTCTTATATGATCGTTTTGCAAAATACAGATGCACTCTAATTGAAAATTGAAGTTTTAAACAAATCCATCAATGATTTGCCCTGTTGTTAAATAGATACCAAGTAGAGCTAACAAAAAAAATGTCATTCCAAATCTTCCATTAAGAATCTAGGCAAATACTTTTTATTTCTCAACTTTATTGTTGTAGGATTTGAGTTATTTATTGGTTTATTGAATGAATAATTTATATTTTCCTATTGAAAATTTATTGTTAAACATACAACAAGAAGGGGTGTAAGGGTTAAAACAAAACTCAAGGAGCAAGCAAGATGACCTACTAAAAAATACCTGGAATAATTTGGCCTGTTGTTACATAAGCACCTATTAACGCAACAAGGCCAATCATTGCCCAACGACCGTTAACTTTCTCTGCATTTTGAGGGTAACCGTCATATGAGACAGATTCATCAATATATGGACGAGTTTCAGCAGGGAACATATTCTGTCTTCCGCCTGATTCTGTTGTGACTTCTGAATTAGCCATTGCTAGTTATGTAATTGTTAAAGAATGTAACACAAGTATTAAAAAAAGTAAAGTATATTGCAAAAAAATCAGATTAACTATCATTATTTGACAACTATGTACCACACCTGTCAAATAAAAGTATTTTAGGTTACTACTTCTCCATAACCAATAAAAACAAAGGGGCTTAATAGGAATTCGAGGCTTGCACAAACCAAAAATCATATTCCATGAAAGAGTATAAGCATTTATACTCACACTAAGTAATTTTACTTACTATTATATATATAAGGCATTTAGGAAGTGCTTAGCTGGTTAATTTCAGTCAGTTTGAATTTAACTTATTCGTCATGAGAGTTTGCTGGTAGGGATACAAGCAAGCTCTTTTTATTATCCAAACTAAAGAACTGATTTTAGTTTGATAAGTTAAAGCTTTTTTATTAAAAATAATCATTGATAAAAGATTAATTGCATCCAAAAAAATTGTTAGATTTTAGTATTTTAGATTTTAGTATTTTAGTATTTTAGAATTTATTTTTTTAGAAATTTACCTGTCAATATAAAATTAATTTGCTAAAAAAAGGATAAAGTTTGAGTTTAAAAATGTCTCTAGACTTCGTTCTTATTCCTTTTTGTATTATTTTTATTTTATGGCTTTTTAATAGGGAGAACAAGATCTACTACAATAATAAAAAAGTAAGGTAGCGTTAAATTGTTCTCCACAAATTTATACTAGATATTTATAACACTATAATTTTTCTAATATTATTTTTATTCGGAAGGGAGCCGTATCTTATTTATGCAATAAGGTAATAAAATTTAATTATTTAATTTATTAATAATTACCTTATCCCAATAAACTTTTGAACGATTAATTTGTTCTAATTTTTCTTTGCAATGAGTACAATTACAATTTTTCAATAATAATTTAGAAACCATAACTTCAGTTTTATTTAATAAAACAAATATTTAAGTTAATTGCAATAAAAGAATTTTGATCTTAGGGATTTTTCAAGAAGAGATTTTTTTTAACTCCTAAAATAATATAAAAACGAAAATCTCCACATTTTTATGGTTAAATTTTCTTCCTAAGAGATAAGGATCCAATAAAATTGATAAAAAAGCTTTTAACTGATAAAGAAAAGTACAAAAAAGTTTTTATATTAAATTTAAAAGATCTTAACCAATAAGCAAAAAGACCTAAAAAAAGTTAGGTAAAAAAATATTATTATGTAGCTAATATTAACTAACTAAAATCTACTAGATCTCCATAATAAGAATGTTCCAAATCCCAAAAACAATAGCACAGGAATCCAAGCTGCAAGAAATGGAGTTAATAAGCCTATAACTCCCATTGAACTAAATACAAAACAAGTTAAATAATATAAAAAAATAAGTATTATGCTAATTCCAAAGCCTTGAGATTTCGAAGATCTAATATTTTGTTTTATTCCAAGAGTACTTCCTATTAATGAAAAAACTATGCAAGACATAGGTAGTGTCATCTTTTCATTTATTCTTACTTTCATCTTTCTAGATTCTTTTATATTTCCAGACATCTCATACATTTTTTGAGCTTGTTTAGCCTCAGATATTGTCATATTATTAGCGTCACGGGGAATTTGAGCTAATTTAGACGGGCCATTATCTAATGGATAAATATATGTATCAAATAAAATGGTCGAAACTGATCCCTCATCCTCAGTAGCCATTATTTTTCCATCATTAAATTTCCAACTACTTAATTGATCATCAAAGGAACCATTATTAGCAGTTAATAATATTTTTGTTCCTTGTTTTGAAAAATCAATAACTGTAACATCATACATAATTTTATTTAAGAATCTTCTTGCATAAAAAATATGAGTTAAATGAGATGCTCCATCTATAGGTTTGTTAGTTTTACTATCTATTATCGAGCCATATTTCGAAAATGAAATATTGTATCTTCCTTTTTCTGTTCTTATTGATTTACCAAGACTATTCTGCAATAAATCAGAAGCCACACGATTTGAAATTGGTACCAAATTATCACTAAAAGTAAAAGTAAGAAATGTCATAAATAATGCCAAAAGCAAAGAAGGTAAAACTATTCGATAGTTATTAATTCCTAAGCTTTTTAGAGCTAATATTTCTGAGTTTGAGGAGAGAGTTCCATAAGTTAGTAAACACGAAAGAAGAACTGACATTGGAAATGCAATAACCAAGAATCCAGGCAAACTTAAAAAAAATATTTTTAAAGCTATAAAGATAGGTAATCCATACTCAACAATTTTTCTTATCAGATCGAACATTACTCCTACAGAAAGAGATACGATGGTAAATGCAGAAATTGCAAAAAATAATATTGGTATTAATTTAGATATTATCCACCTATCTATAAGTGGAATTTTTTTTAAGATTGCAGACATCAGATAATTTAATTTTAAATTTCTCAAGATAATATTTTACGACTTGAGGAAACTACTTTAATAGGGAAGATATATATGCTATTAGATCTACTATATGAATTATCCCTTTTTGCATATTTAGAAGAATTTTTGTCAAAATTCATAGAGTCAAAAAATATATTATTTTCTTTAAAGTAAGGTTCCTCAGCAAGCGTTATCTTAACATCTTTATATTTAGTTATTAGCTCATCACCTTTCTTTAAATCTAATGAAAAATTTTCTATTTCTTTAATGCTTTGGGTAACTAATAATCTTGTGCCAATAAAATAAATTGGAACATATATTTGAGGATCTTTTTTATTATATGTAGCTCTTATGTTTGAAAAATCATTGTATAAATAATGAGTATCACAATCAACTAAAGATATTGTATTAGTATTATTTGTAGCAACAAATTCTCTTATATTTAATGGAATTTCATTAGTTTTAAGTGGGTCAAAACGAAAGTAAGATGAATAAATTGACAAGATCATTAAAAATGTAAGCAATGAAATACTGCATATTTTTTTAATTACAATTGCTCTAAAAAAAATACTTTTCAAATCTAAATACATTAATTGCAAAGCAACTGCAACTAAGAAAATAAAATATGGTGTTATAAAAAGTGAGTGTCTTGTTAATCCAAAAGACAACTGTCCAATACTTATTAATATAAATATAAAAATTAAATTTATTATAGAAATATCAAGCGCGAATTTTAATGATTTAGATTTTTTATATGAAATAGAAATCTTTATATCGTTTAATAATCTTTTACATAGTGTGTAGAAACATAGAATGAATAATGTGATTGAGTTTACAAGAGTTAAAGTACTAATTTTTGAATTCTGAGGCAAGAAAGCAAATGGAGTCAAAAAACCTCTAGGGTCAAAATCAATTCTATTTCCGCTATTAAAAGGGAAAAAAAACAAAATTATAAATAAAAATGTAAGAAAACCTATCTTATTAGAACTAATTACCAAAACTAATTTTTCAACTAATATATTTTTTTTCTTATATTTTAAAATTAAATTTTTTGTAAAAATTCTCTTTATATAAAAATATATATTATGGCTAAAAAAGTGGATCATAGCAGGGTAACTAGTCATTAAAGCAAGACTAAAACCATATTTTGAGACCTTATTACAAAAAAATATTGTTGAAGAAATGGATATCAGCGACCCAGATATAAACCAAATGGTACTACCTAAATGATATGTATATGAATTTATAGAATAAAAACTAAGCAGCCCAAAGGAGCAAAGAAATGATATGTATTTTGAAATACCAACAAATTTAAGTGCTTGATAAAAAATCAGCATTGCAGAAACAAAAAATACTATATTTATAAATGAAGCATATTCATAAAAAGATCCAAATCGATCGGGTAAATATAGTCCATAAAGAAAACCTTCTAAAGGAGGATATGTCATCTTTAAAGGTAATAATATTAAGGACCTTATAAAATCAAAAGGAATAATTGAGATAGTTAAAGCAAAAAAAATTCTTAGAGGAGTAAAAATAAAACCGGTTTTCCATATATGCCCTATAAAATGTGCTCTTGAAAATATTGGCGAATCAGTTAAGTATTTGTAAACATCACTTGAGTCGCATTCATGAAAATGAAATAAGGAGATAATCGAATGTGAAATTAAAACTAAAAAAATAAATAATGCAGTAACTATTTTTTCTTTATCATCCAATAAATTTTTTAATTTAGTCAGATTCAACAATTTATAAAATTGCACCTTTTATTTTTAAAATAACTTAAATATTCAAGTAATCAAAATATATAGCTTTAAAATTCAAAACTTATTTATTTAAACCAGCCTTTTTTCTTGGCTTTAACTTCTGGTATTGCTTTAACCCTTTTTGTTTCTTCTGTTCTACCTTTGAAAATCATCAGAGGAACAATTGCCCATAACAGAAGGAATAATATCCAAAATATGTAAACGTTCATAATTAATAGTTTTTTTTATCTTAAGGAAGTTTTCTATCAGTTTGTGGCTTTCTTTTTATAGATTTCTTTAAAAAGTCAAATCTAATTCGTTGAAATATATGCAGATTTCAATATCTGCAAATTTAAAGAAATTAATGAGCAAAAAGAAATAAGGATATTTGATTCACAAGGTGTTGGTTTGGAAATTAATTTAATTTCTATCTAGCTTTCACGAGTTTAAAATCAAGAACTCACTCTTCAAATTCAATTTCATGGAAATCTTTTACGTCCTCATAAAGAGTGCTAAAGGATTTTTCTATTAAATCTTTACCTTTTCTAGTAAGTTTTAAAAGAGTTCTTCTTTTATCCTTTGGATCTTGTTCTTTAGAAATCAACCCTAGCCCTGGTTTACCTAGCCTGTGATATCTGCTTATATAATCGGTCATTCTTGAGGCACTAGCCTTACTCATTTTGAAGTGATCTTCAATATCCTTTTTACTACAATTCTGATAAGTGGCTACATACCAAAAAACTGCCATTGACTGTAAAGGAACATCCTGTGTATTATCCAACTTCATAAACATATGTAAAACTCTTAAAAGGTTATATGACTCGTTGTCTATATTGAGCAATTCTTCTAGTTTTGCTTGTGTCACTTCTATTACATACCTATTATCATAAACACTATTTTAACTCATAAAATTCGATTTGTATATATAGATCCACCCATGGATAATTCATTATTAAATAGAACTAAATTAAAAAGTGTTCTTATTTTAAATCTCTAAAGCAAAGCTAAATAAAATTTCTGCGGTTTATTCTTTAATCATATTAAAAATATTAAGATTTTAAGATTTTAAGATTTTTTGGAAAATAAAAAAGTTATAAAATCAGCCTCAATTAATTATGAATAAAATTCCAGAAGAATCATTCAATAAGTTTTTTCCACTAGGTTTCAAATAAATCGGCATTTCTACGCATATACAAAAAAAATTATTCATACTAATTTTTTATTAATTAATCGGAGGGGTTTTCAAATGATCGATAGTCCACCAGAGAAGTTCACTAGATTGGTTTAAGCTGCCAATTGTTTACTACTACACATAACTAAGTTAAGAGATTAATTTCAAAAGAAAATGATTAATCTCTTTTTTATTGCCTTAATCTCTAAATATATGTCTTATGAGAGGTTATTTTAAAAGAATTTAAAAGGATTTAGCTCTTCTAAAACAAATCCTTGTCTAAAGATTCAAATAAATTTCTTAGTATCTATTAAAGTATCCTCTATTGTTTATTGAGATAAACATTAGATCTTTATCTTAAGTAACTAGATCCCCTATAAGTAAGCTTTATTAATTTTTCTTCTTGCCTCTTACAGTATACAAATGACTTGCCATTGAAATACATGTTTACCATGATGCAGCTCCAGAATTTGCTCAAGTCCCCGTCCTATGGCTTGAGTCGTACTGCGGTCTATCAAATGTTAGATCGGACGATTTTGGTAGTATTAACTACAATTTATTAATATAGTATTTATACTTATTTGTCAACCTTTAAGTGTAAATAATCTTCAAATTCAATTGGAGCTTTGCTCTTAAAAAATCCCTAAAAAGAAAAAAGAACATATAACTTCGAGTAACTCCTATACAAATCGATAGAAATGCTAGACCTATGCAGATAGGGCAATGTGGAAAGCCCATTATTTATTTTCTAAAATGAATATCAATTGAGTCTCTGCTCTATAGATATCAATTCTTTTTTTGAGTAAGTTGAAAAATCTAATCATTTAATATTAAACCTATTGGGAATTTCGATTATGAATATAACTCCCGGAATCTATTATTATCAATGGGCAAATATACTGAATCTATTGGTACTAATTAGATCTATCAAATCCTTTTCTCAAAATCTTATTTTTTATAGACATATCAGATAGACAATAAAGGGTTAAAAACAAAACTATTGTTGCAAAAAATGAAATTTGCATAATTAAAATAACTTTATTTGCATAGAACCAAATTTCAACAAAAAGAGTAAATTAGAAATTCTTATTAATTATAGAATTCTTCTTCCATCCATCAAATAAAAACTGTTTATATTCCTTTATTGAATTTTTAATAGATCCAACTCTTAAATCTTTCATTACTAGGTTAATTGACCTTTTATAAAACTCCTATAAGAAATCTCAATTAGATAAATAGTAGAAGAAGGGTTACAAATATTTTTACAAGGCTTAAATACTTTTATGGGACTACTATCCTCATTTATCAAATTAAATCATTCCATTAATTATTTTTTTGTCTTAATTCTGGGAAGCATTTAACAATATTAATTAACTCATAAACCTCTGTATTTTCATATTTTTTATTAGGAACTCCGCTACCTACCTCTATTCCTTTTGCTTTCATTTTCTTTAGGATCAATTCTTGCCTTTCAGTACTAGACAAAGATTTGAACCTTTTTATTCTCTCTTCCTTTTTCACTTGATCTAATTTAAATTGATTCTATTTTTTATCTTTTAATAAATTCAATCTAATATCAAAAGTAGCAAATATACCAATACTAATAAGGAGTAAACCAATTGCAATTTGTGGTGAAGGTAATATCATTCAGCGATTCATTATGTAAGTTAGAAAGCCAGTAAAGGTAAGTAATTTGAATCCAATAAAAAAAGGTAAAAACTTTTTAGTTTTTTTACCGATAGGTAATAATTTATCTACTGACTTGACTATCGTTTCCATAAAAATTTTGATATCTGAACAGTCTAACGAATTATTTTTAAAATTTGCGCCTAATATTTATTATCAAATTTTTGAACCCTCATACTGAAATTGCAATATTTTTAATGCTCCCATAACACCGATCTCTTTTCTAGATGGATAATTTTATGGATAATAAGCTTATTCCAAATAAATTTGATAGGGTATATTTAAAGCTTAAGAATCGCCTAAGCAGAAGAAAAACATCTAACTTTAAATCATTTCTTTATAATTGACAGTCGATCTAAAATTAAGAAGTATTTAGCTTCTTTTTTTAATGAACATACTAATAATTTCAACTTTTAACTGTACATTTGAAGAATTTGAAAATGACGTTAGTAATTTATTTCTTGAAGAAATGTGCAAAGAGTTTGTCACTGAATATGAGTTTGTTAAAGTCAATGACCATAAATCTCATTTATTAATGAACTGTACTGATTTAGAGCAATTAGGAGTAGTTATGAAAGATCCATTAGTTAAGGAGTGGGATAAAAAAAATAATTGTAAGGATATGGTCTATTCGATTGAACTTGTAGGCTAATGAATATTTCTCCTCACTTATTAATAGATGCTGTAATACTAATTGCTGCTCTTACTATAACTCTTTTACTAAGAGCTAAGGGTAACGCAGCTAGAAAAAGAGATAAAAATGATTGATATAGCTTCAGAGAAGTTTATAAGATTGGTTCGATCAACCAACTAAAGCAATAAAAAGGTTCAATAATTTAATTAAATAGTTAATTATTCCTAAAATAACTAAGCCCTAATAGAGTAGATTGGTCCCTAAAATTGTGATTAAACCTTTTTTTATTAGCTTTACCCAAATAAAAGCCTCTCGATTCATTTCACAAATACCAAATTCAACAACATAAGAATAGGTACTTTACCTAAAATTTGACTTTACTAGTAAAAGATTGCTAAATGTGCCTTAGATTTTAAAAAATTAACCATGAAAAAAAATTTTTTATCAAATATTAAAAATTCAGATGCTTTGGAAAGTTTTTTCGAATGCATAACTTCTTGCAGTATCAATAGTGAAGGAGTTGAATGTACAACTGCTTGTTATGTAAAGCATCTTGAATCAGCTAATATTGATTATCCTTTAAGCTTTTCATAAGCAAAATTAAAACCGTTGAAAAAATAAAAAGTATTGATTTAAGGAGTTCTATATAAAGATCATTTTTTAATTAAATAAAAAAGGGCTTAAAAAAAGCCCTCAAAAATATCAAAAAGATTTTTTTAGAAGATACCTGGAACAATTTGACCAGTAAAATAGTATGCTCCTACAAGAGCGAACATTCCAAGCATTGCAGCTTTACCGTTGAGCTTTTCAGCTTTTTCGGTCATAATGTTTTTTGCGAATTTCATAATTAAGTGTAATAGATTTATATTTTCAAAATAATTATTTTTAATAGACAATTGATGTAGTATTTCCTACCTAAATAAACTTTTTTTTTAAAATTTTATTTTTTATTTATTTTTCATTTTAACTTTTTGGAATTATTTATACAAAGTCAACTTTCGATAATACATTCAAATTGCTGAGAAGAGACTGGACATCTCTTCCATGATGATCTTAAAGCTTTTAGCTTTTTTAAGCTGCAAATAATTGGTTTATTTTCAGTTGATTCTATTAAAGGAAAAAAATGACCAAAAGGAAAAATATCAAAGTATTTTATATCTCCAGATAAATCGTAATCGAATATTGTTTGGATATTAGACCAATGATGAGAGCTCCCTTTTGTAAAATATGGTGCAGAAGAAATTCTGTTAACTATATGTTTATATTTGGAATTCTTATACAAATCAGAATAAATATATTGATTAAAGTGTTCAATACTCATTTCTCCTAGAGAAACATAATTACAACACAAATCGAAATTTTTCTTTGACACAACGCTAAACAAATGAGCAGGAATTAAATTTATTTCATTACCCACAATTGATAATTTGTCTGAAGAACTATTAATTATATTTATCGATTTACCTTTCAAAACACTTGAAATATAATATGCAGCTAAAGGTATGTTTTCTCCGAGATCAACAAGTGTATAATTTTTTTTTGGGAGACTTTCAGCCAAAAGGGAAATAAAACCACCATAGCAACCTCCAATATCAATAATTGAATTAATATTTTCTAACTTATTTGACTTAAAGGTGGAAAATAACCTTTCTCTTAAATATAAATATCTTAACCACCTTAAGTTCCACTTAAATTGAGCATTTGTATTCATAACTGGGGGATTACCAAATTCTTTTATTGACTCAGTGTAGTTTGAGTAACCAAAATTAGAACGCTCATACTGTGAATAATTCCACTTAATAAAATCTCTTTCTGCATAAGAGAAAGGATGCAAATATTTACAAATTTTCATAGTAATGTATTTAGTTAGATTATTTAATTTTCGATTGCTCTTTAATTTTCTATATCCATTAATTGCATGCATTTCACCAATAATTGAGTTACTTTCGGGATGACGAAAATTAGATATAAATTGTTCGCATAAATTTTTATCTTCTAATAATTTCCTTTGGTTAATGATCCTTGTTCTATAGGAAGCCTCGATATTTGAAAAATAAGAATCACTAGTAAAGTTAAACTCCCCATTTAATAAACTTTCTAATAAAGAGGATTTTGAATTTACTTGAAACACAATACAAATTTCCCATAAAGATTTTATTTTATAGCTAAAAAAACTTCAAAACATATAAATTTATAGACTGAAATTATGTCTCTTAAACCAGCTCTTTGAAGTAAACCAAGATTACTATCAGAAGAAAAAGGTTCTAATACACTTTTTAAACTTTTGAGTTTGCAATTATATTTTAAGGGTATAGTCTTTTTTTATTTGTTATTCAGTATAGATTTGATTCATGTAATCTTGGAATCTTGCATCAGGAGCGTTATCTCCCTCACAAACTGAAGCTATACTGTTAAATGTTTTTTGAAGATATATGCGGACTAGATTAACTCAAAAAGATAATTTTCAACTTCATTTATACTCATAGATGATTCATACATCATCATGATTAACTCAAAAGAAAGAAAACTATATTTCATTCTGGTTGAGAAACTAGACTCATATGCATCTATACCTATGAGTTTTGCAATTGATTCTCTAGAGATTCCAAGGAGATTACTCAAATGATGAAATTCGCAAGATCTAGTTGCTAAATCTAATTGCTTCTCACAATTAAATGAAGGTCCTTTCTTAGCAAAATTTTGCATTGAGAATCTCCCCTTATATTTCTCTTTGATAAGTTTTCTTATTAATCTTTTCCCTTTCTTTCTGTGATTAAGGCTAAATGGATTTCCTCTCCTTAACGCAGAAATATTAACAGCGAAAGATACAATCTTTTGGTCTAGATAAGGTACTCTTAATTCGATCGACTCCATCATGCTAAAACGATCATTCCGCAACAAAAACCTAGGTAATCTAGATGAAATCTCATCTAAAAGAAAAGAATTAGAATACCTCTCTAAGTTAGAGCTAATAAATGAATAACTTTGCATAGCCCTACTGAAGTTATTATTTAATTGATCTCCTTTTAAGGAGTAAGCCAATAAAGGTGTAATTGCTGATAACGAAGTAGGTGAATATAGATTGTAATGTTCTAAGAAACCATTAGCAATTGCATCAGTAGAAAATAATTTATCAAAGATAAAACTTATTGGTATAAATTTAGAAATTTGATTAATTCTTTGGTTCCAACACATCCCACTAAAGTTACTATATCCACCGAATAATTCATCGGCAGCACAGCCTGATAACAATACTTTAATACCATCTAATCTCGATAACTTACATAATTTTGCAAGGATAAGACCTTCCATTTTATTCGGTTCCTCATATGACCATAAAAGTTTTGGCAGCTGATAAATAGGATTAGGCTCATCTACGTTTAAAGAGACTAAATTTAGATTATTAAAAGATGCTATCTTTTCAGGTGATCCCAATAAATTTGTAGAAGATGATGATGCATGGTACAAACTCTTTTGTTTATCGTTACTCAAGTAGGTGGTAATTAAATTAGAGTCAACCCCAGTACTAAATAAAAGTCCTAATTCTACATCAGAAATACAATGTTTTTTTACTGAGTAATTCATTAAATGATCTAACTCATAAGTTAGATCATTTAATGAATTTTTAGAGTAATAAATATATCTATTTTCATCCACTAATGAACTTGGATGAAAGTATTCATTAACATATTCTATTGATATAGTATCAACATTAATTTCTATGTATGTACCTGGAGGGACACTTTTAACACCTTTAAAAATTGAGCCTTCTAAAGGCATGCCAGTAAGAAATAATGATGGATAAGCTTTTTTGAGGTCTACTTTAAGTTTTTGTTTATATGGAATAAAAGCTTTTGCTTCAGAGGCTAAAAGTATAGATTTTTCACCTTCAAAGTTTTCAGTGGTATAAAATAAAGGTTTTTGTCCAAAATGATCACGACATAGATATATCTTATTTTTTAATTTATCCCAGAGAGCAAAAGAAAACATACCCTCTATTATTTTAAGTGTCTCTTCTAACCCTTTAAATTTTATGCATTCTAAAAGAACTTCTGTATCTCCTGTTGATTTCCATTGGAAAGATTGATTAGATTTATCTAATACTTTTCTGATCTCATTGTAATTATATATTTCTCCATTAAAAACAATAATATATCTCTTGCAAGCAGATTCCATAGGCTGATCTCCAGCATCACTAATATCTTGTATTGATAGCCTATTGAATCCCAACTTAACATTTTTATCTTGATGTATTCCAGAAGAGTCGGGACCTCTATAGCTAATAATATTAAGTGCCTCTTTTAGTTTTTCTACTGAAGTAGAGTAATTTGATATAACTCCAACAAAGCCACACATAAAAAAAGCTTCTAGTAATCAAAAATATTAAAAGTTATCTTCTTAAGAAAATAGCTTTATCTAATATAAACATAACCTTAAATGATTATTTTTCCCATCACCTCACGATATTTATAATTTTTTCATTTAGGTCTATTCGATCCGCGACAAAGCTGAAAATGCCTATAAATTTCAATGCATATCTGAAAAAGTTATCCAAACTTTATCCAAACTTTATCCAAACTTTTTTAAATTAAAAATTAAAACCTTTGAAGATATTTTTCTGGTCTTTATTTTTACTTTGAGAATTTTTTTTAATCCTTAATCCGTACAATTTTGTTCCTCTAACCGCACACATAAAACTTGAGATTAACTATTCAAATGAATTAGAACATAAGTGTAGTCAAGAGGTAAGTCTTATGGCACTAAACGACACATTCACTATCCAAGAGATGGACTTGGATACAAAAGATCTTTCATACGATATTAAAACAAAAGAACTTGAAGCTTACTGGAATAAAGAATGCGAAAAGCGTCCTAGTAATAACCATTGCAAAATTTTTTGCGATTAATACTCGAACTTTTTAGGTATTCTTACGCTTGATTTTTATACATCATCCGTACTAAAGCATAGTCAGATAGAAAGGAGGGAAAGCTGATGACTAATTTAACTATAGAGATTCTATTTTGGGCAATTTTAGTTTCTTATCTAGTATTAAGATTTTCTAAAACCTGGGATGGCTTCAAAAAACAGTATTAATTAGGAGAGAAAAATGAAACTTCAAACACAATTCACAGTTCCAAACAAAGATCTTCGAGATCTTGATTATGTCAATAAAGTAGAAGTTTTAGAAGAAACTTTTAAGAGAGAATGTCAAGATTACTCAACTAAAGAAGATTGTTTAGTTTTTTGCAACTGACTATTCATTAATCGGTTTTCATAGCTTATAAATTTTAAAAATATTCATAAATTTTTAAGGAGAGGTTTAACCATGAAATTAAAATTCTCGCCAACAACTATTTTTAGAGAGACTCCAAAAGTGACATTCTTTGATGCAGGTGTCGAGGAATCAAATGGTTGCGATGTGGTAATTCACTCTGAAGAAGCTATATCTCCTCCAGATGATTTTAAAGTTGAACAATATTACGTTCACAATCATCAAATTGATCACAACTTAGTTATTACTGGGCAAAGAACATTTGTTTTAATAAATCCTGCATGGGATGAACCTCATCATGTGATTTATTTAAATAGATCTATGGGAGCATTAGAAATTCCTATTGGAACTTATCACAGATCAATCTCAGGTAAAGAAGGTAGTATTGTTTTAAATCAACCCACAAGAGATAAATTTTTTGATCCAGCTAAAGAATTTATCCCACAAAAATTAGGCCAAACAAGTTTAATAAAGGCAAGAAAAACTCCACCTGTTTATTGGGTTTGGGAAAATGATCAAATTAAGAGAGTTGGGTTTAATCCCCTAGAACGAAAAATTAAGACCCTGGCTTGATATGAACAAAACACAAAAAGATATTTCAACAAAAATTAATAATTCAAAAAATCTGAATTTAATTATTAATTCTGATACATATAAATTAGCTCATGAAGATATTAGTTTTCTGAAAAAGATTGGATTTATGGAATTAAAATTCAGTTGGTATATTTCTAACCAAATGCAAGATTGGATAGTTAGTAGAAAACCTGACTATCCCAATCTGGCAGAATTTATTGCTTGGGTAGAAGAAAAGTTAAAGAGAGATGGATCGGACTACAAATTAACAAAACAAGATCTTGAAGATATTGAAACTGCCTATGCATTTCAAACTAGTGACTTAAATTAAAATTTTAAAATCCTTATTTGAAGAGTTTTAAAAAAGTTTTCTAAATTTTTTAAAGTATAATTTCTTTGGTGTTTCTTTGGAAGAGTTTCACCAGGAGGGGCTAGTTTTAGCCCCTTTTATCTCAAATATCTTTGATTGATATTCGATCTAAACTGGAGGGATAAAACTCTTTTTTAACTTTTTCTTCCTGTTATTCTGATTCTTCTTTAACTTCAATTGTATTTACCTCTTCCGCTTTTACTTCCTCTTCTTTAACTTCAACAAATTTTACCTTTGGCTCTTCCGCTTTTACTTCAACTAATTTTGATTCTATAGATTCGAACTTTCCTTTAATAAAATTTGCTATGAAAATTAATATTGGAACATGGGCTAGACCACCCATTATCACTTTAGTTTCTGAATAATACATTTGTAAGTTAATGAGAACTGAAATATTTAAGCATAAATTTAATTTGTATTTAATTATATTAAAGTTAATTTATAACAAAAAGTTTGAGTAACACCTACTCAAAGCTTTAAAAATCGATAAGATCCTATGATATGACTGAAGAAAAGTTTTGGATAATGAAAAGTGCGCGAGATGCATTTTGCTAGTGATAGCAAGGGTTTTATTTTTAAAAAAATTTCATTCGAACCTCATTCGAACTTTTAAAAGAAATTAATCAATTATTTTCTCTTAAATAAATCTTGTATTACATAAATTTCTTCTGCGCTCGGATACTTCTCTTTAAAAATACTTACTGCAGTATTTGGAGATGAAGCAAACAAATTTACTTTGATTCTATAAGTATCAACTAAACCAGTAATTAAATAATTTTTCATTACAAATAACTATGTTTACGTAACTAATAAAAGCATTAATTTAATTTTGTTTTTTTTAAAAACTCTTTTGTGACTCTATCTCATAAAATTTCTCATCTTCTTTGATTAAATACACGCTTATTTTTTTATATACTTTTTTATCAAAGTATCCTGTTCTCTTATCTATTGAATAACGAACAGTTGGAATATCTCGAATCCAATTAAAATAATTGATTACTTCTGAATCGATAGAAATATATCTGTACTCTTTGTAGATATAACTCATCCAATCAAAATGATCGATAGATACTGTTATGTCAAAGACATAACCGTTGTAATCACCTATACACCAGCCTGCTGATATAAAGCATCTTACTGGAGGTATTCTTGGAATATTAATCTCTACTGGACTATTTACTATCCAGTTAAAAAAGTTTTTTCCTTCAGGTTCTTTGACAGAAGAATTGCTGATCCAATTCTCAAATTTTTTTCTCTGTGAAGGACGAACCAACATTAAAAATGTTCAACAACTAATTTTTTTAGATTAATAAAAATAATTTTTTGGAACACTATATATTTTGATATGCCTGGATAAGGAGTAAAAAAGATTCAAATCGTTTAAATCTGAATAAGTAAATTTTTAAATTATGGATCGAATAACTACAATGCCACATAAAATAGAATTGGAATTAAAAGAACTTGTGAATCTTCTTGTAACTCTTGATAAACAACAACTAATTGAAAATTCTATGGAATCTAAATTAAGTCAATTAGATTTTGAAAGAATTATCAAAAAATTACTACTTGATTTCGGTTTAAATCTAGTTAAAACTTTTACAAAAAAAAATGGAAGAGAGTTAATCACAATCAATATTGTTCCTATAACTACACAAATCGAAAGGGATTTCGAATTGAATATCAAAAGTAATCTCAAAGATGAATTGGAGAAATTTATAAACGAGAAAACTATGGAGGCAGAATATGATTAATCGATCAAGTGAGAGAACTTTTGCACCAGGTGAATTAGCTTTGTTTTGTCAAAGTCCTCTAGCTGCTTGGTGGAATGAATTAGATCGTCGCAAACTATTTAAAGGACAAAAACTTAAAGAAGATCCACTAAATGAAATACTCAAAAAAGATGGAATTAGACATGAAGAAAAGCTAATCAAAGAATTAGAAAATCAAAATTTTAAAGTTCAAAGGCTTAAAGGCAAACAAGATAAATCAGACTATGAAGAATGTATCAAAGCTATTAATCATGGATATGATTTTATTTATCAAGGTAGTTTTAATAATGGGGAAATTAGGGGGGCAGTTGATTTACTTAAAAGAGTAGATATTCCATCAAGACTAGGTCCTTTTAGTTACATCCCAATTGAATGCAAATTAGCATCAAAAATAAATATCAAATTTATAATTCAAGCTCTTTGTTATTGTGAATTACTTATTGAATCTATGGGTAATCGTCCTAAAACATTCGAACTTTATCTTGGTGGTCGATCTTTTGAGTATTTTGATGTTGATAAATATTGGGCATGGTATCAGTTTAAGAAAAATCAATACAAATCTTTTCTAAGACATTTCAACCCAAATAAAGAACCAGAAGATATTCCAGGTGATCATTCAAATTGGACAGAATTCATAACTGAAAGGCTTAAGACAAAAAGAGATTTAATATTGGTGCACAACATGTTAAAGACCCAACGTAACAAACTTAGAGCCAAAGGAATATTATCGATTGATCAACTTGCAGTCATTAAACCTAATTCAAAAATACCTGGAATGAATCCAGAGATTCTAGAGAGATTAATAAAGCAAGCAGCGATACAAATTAAGCCAAGAAAGAATAAAAATGTTCCAGAATTTATTTTGAAAGATCAGGATAATTCCTTTGGTCTATTTAACCTACCAAAACCCAGTCAAGGGGATATATGGTTTGATTTAGAGGGATCTCGTGATTTCGTTAAAGGAACCAAACTCGAATACCTTTTTGGTGTTGTTTATTTAGATAAAAATAATCAACTAACTGACTATTACTGGTGGGCTCATACAGATGAGGAAGAGAAATTAAGCTTTGAAAAATTTGTAGATTGGGTTGAGAAAAGACGTAAAGAATTTCCTGATCTTCATATTTATCATTACGCAAATTATGAAAAAGTAGCTGTAAGAGATCTCCAACAAAAATATTTAACTTGCATAACTGAGATTACCGAGTGGCTTACAAATAATTTGTTAATAGATCTACAACCAATAGTTCAAAACACAATCATCTTGGGCGAAGAAAGCTACTCACTAAAAAAGGTTGAAAAACTATATATGTTAAGGGAAGAAGATATGCAATCCGCAGTCGAATCAATGGTTGCATATGAACTTTGGAAAAATTCTGATGAACCAGGGATGCCAGGGAAGCTTGAAGATGGTTTAAGTCCAATGCTTGAAGAAATAAGGCTTTACAACAAAGATGACTTAGTTTCAACTTATAAACTTAATCAATGGCTTTTAAAATTAAAATCAGATTTAAATATTCAAGAATCAGTTTCTGAGGAAGAAGAGCAAAAAGAAAAAAAGCATAGAGAAATTGATATTGAAGCCTCTCTTTTATTAGATGAAATTCCTAGCCAAGCATTTAATAGAAACAAAAATAAAAGCAAAGTTATTCCCCCCAATCCAAGAGGATGGAGTTGGGAAACACAAAAAGTTTTATCATCTTTAATGGGTTTTTTAGTTCGTGAGCAGGATGTTAATTATTGGAGATATTTTGATAGGGTAGAGCAATCTTTTGTTAATCCATCCTCACTTTTAAAAGATGATGAAGTTATTGCTGAAGCACGTTTAGTTGAAAATTCGGAAGATATTGAATATTCCTTTAATCCAGAACAGCCTATTAAGTTAGAAAAAGATGCAAATAATTCATGGGGCTTGAGATTATTTCTTCCGAAAAGTGAAAGGAAGTTAAAGGTACAACCTTATGGACTTGATTGCGAGAAAGGCACTATAAAATTCAACGAAAGTAAAAGGAATATTGGTAAGAGTCTAGCAATTGAAGAATGTCTTATAAAAGTAGAATTTGACTTTACTAAAAGTGTAAAAACAAGTCTTTTAGCTCAAGCGAAAGAATGGGTAAGTGATGTTAGTACAATCTCACCAACAATTATTCAATTATTAGAAAGAGATACGATACCTGAACTAGTTTCGGTTAACGAAAAAATTCAAAAAGATCTACCCAACATCAAGAAATATATTTCAAATTTTATTTTAAATAATGATGAAATATTGTTTGCAATTCAGGGACCTCCTGGTACTGGTAAAACGACATTATCAAGCAAGGTAATTGCTGATTTAGTTCAAAAAGGCTTTAGGGTTGCAATTACATCTAATAGTCATAAAGTAATTGATAATTTACTTTTAAAAATAGATACTCATTTTAAAGATCACAATATCGAAAAATTAATAGTTAAATGTGATACGAGAGAAAATGAAATATTTCTGCACAGTAAGGTTTTAATACTTCCCCCTAAAAAAATTGGAAATCATATATCAGTCATGGGTGCTACAACCAATAAATTCTGTAGTAAAGATTTTGATTCTAAATTTGATCTATTAGTGGTTGATGAAGCGGGTCAATACGCTTTAGCAAATTTACTAACAATCGCAAAACACTCTAAATCAATTCTTTTGGTAGGAGATACTCAGCAATTAGCAATGCCTACTAAGGCGAGTCATCCAAATAATTCTGGACAATCATGTTTACAATTTCTAATGAACGGATTAGAAGTTGTTCCAAATAATAAAGGTATCTTTCTACCAATAAGCTGGCGAATGGCGCCTGCTATTAATAATGTCGTATCGGAACTTTTTTACCAAGGGAAGCTTAAACCAAATACTAAAAATAGTGAAAATAAAATCATTTGGGAGCAATCTTCTATAGAAAAAGATAAATCAATCTATCCTGATCGAGGTGTCATATTTGTCCCTGTAAGACATCAAGATTGCTCTTTAAAATCAGAAGAAGAAGCAGAAAAAATTAAACAACTTATAAAACTACTTTTATCATCAAAATATAAATTAACCTCCGATCAAGAAAAATTTATCTCTGAAAAAGATATCCTCATTATTGCTCCCTTTAATGTTCAAGTTAACTATTTAAAGCATAAGTTAAACGAAAATTTAAAAATTGGAACAGTTGATAACTTTCAAGGTCAAGAAGCATTAATTTCTATATTCTCACTCACTTCTAGTTCAGGGGAAGATGCTCCTCGCGGACTTGATTTTCTATTAGAACCTAACCGTCTAAATGTTGCGATATCACGTGCAAAAGTGCTTTCTATAATCGTAGGTTCGCCATCACTGGCAGAAAGTTTTTGCAAAACTAACGAGGAAGTTAAAAAATTAAATAGATTAATAAGAATAATGAAATAGAGATATGAAAAAAATGTTCACGATATGTTCATGATATGTTCACGATTTAATGGCTTCACCTTCGAGTTGGGAATTCTATAAAGAAGAACAAACTAAGATTTTATGGGTCCATATTTGTACCCAAGATTTAACGGTTGTAGCTATTTCAATAAATAAATGGTGGAAGACAAGGTATCCAGAGTTCAAAATGAGAATAGTTTCTAAAAAAGAATTCGAACATATAAAAATGCAGGAGCCGCAACAGCCACAATAAAATTAATCTTTGGTAAATTTTGATGCTGAATATTTTATTTATGCAGCTAATATAAACCCATCACATATATGAACAAATGAATTCTGCATTTACAAAAGTCTCAAATTTGAAAGTTAACAGGGCTTCTAAAATAGCTATTACTCTGGCATCATCGACTTTCTTCTTATACGCATTAGGTCAAGCACCGATTTTTAAAAATATTCTTGCAGGCGCTTTTTCTTGTTCTGGTTAAATAAAATGCTTCCTAGGAGATGATATGGTCCGCGGATTAAGATTTAATTAATCATGATTAAATCAATCTTAAGGATTCATGCAAAATATTTGAGAGCGATTAATTTAATTATACGACAGTTCTGGTGATCGACTAGACCAAGGTTGACCAACTAGATCTTCACTAATCCATGGTCTGCAACACCAAGGTAAATTAACTTTTCTAACCTTTACGGGAAAAAAAGTTAAATGATCAGATATTAAACTCTCGGGAGTAATTCTGAACTATCTTAAAAATAAAGTCGTTTGTAAAGCATGAAGAAGTGATTAATCACTTTTACTTTCAAAACTAATTTTTATGAAAATTCTTAATCTGATTATTAAATAGATCCCCTTTCTGTCGTCATCATTAAAAAAGACCTGTAACAGGGTCTTTTTTATGTCTTAAATTTTATTGATTGACTGTTAATCCAGAAATAACTAAATATTTTTATCTCGCTCTTTCGTGATCAGTTAATGCTTTTTCAAAAGTAGAAAAGAAAGTACAAATGCTATTCAATGCAACCAACAAAATAACTACTGATCTTCCATGTTGATTTAATTGAAGTGTTCTTTGAGTCATACTCTTAATAATCTTCGTTGTAATCGGATGGACTACCAGTTAAAGAACAAACAACTGATTCCTCCTTTTTCATTTCTTTTATTTTCATTATTGGTCTGCCAATTTTCTTAAGAACATTTATATCTTCTTTAGTCTGACAGCGAGCAATTATGTTTCCATTTTGATCGAAGCAAGAGTAGTAAGTCATTTTGCTTAATGAAATTTAAAAATTATGGTTGATTTCAGTTGTAGCAACACAACCGACTCATGACAACCATGCTTTTAATCTAGGTCAGCCAAAAATTTAAATGGCTAAAAAAAGATACCTCTTTCCGTACCTATATGTTCATCAAACCGCACTCATAAGATACGCAGTGCTTTGTTCAAATCAATTAGAACAAAAAAAGAAAGTTAAAAATAATTTACTAAGGAGAATTTATGAGTGGAGATTTTGAGACTCTTGAAATAAATCAACCAAAAATTACATATCTAAAACCAGAAAACAATACAGAATGGTTAGACAAATTAATTCATCATATTGAGGACATGAAGAACAAGATATCAAAAGATTATTAGAAATTTAAGAAAGAAACTTTTTTATTAGTTCATTAATTTAAATGAGAAGCAATTCAAAAAAGATCTGAATTTTGTATTTAAGGTAACCGCTTTTTTGTGAGCATTATTCAGAATAAGAGTCCGATTATTTTTTTATGCAAAAAAATTTAGATGAAAATTCTTATGAAAAAAGAATTGAAAATATAGAAAAAGGAAAATCTTATTTAAAAAGTAATGGGTTTTTTAAATCAAAATCGAATCTATTCGAAGACATACAAAAATTTATCCATAAAAGGTAATTTATAAAATATTTTTTACTTTTGATTAATTAAATCTCTCCATAAGCAAGCCATCACATAAAAGAAAGAAAGACTTGAAAAGGTTAGGAGAAAAAAAGAATGGGTCATTTTCAATAACTAAATTAATCCCAATAATCCTGCAGTAAAACCAACAGTCGCAAAGAATATGAACTCGATCAAATCTCTTGGAGCAGAGTTCATAAATAAACTGATTTGAGTCATAGTTTTATGACTTGAGAGAATCTTTTAAATCAAACTTTTCAGCTTTTTCAGTTTGACATTCAGTATCATCTTCAGCGCATTTAATTTCAGCTTTTTTGTTCATGTGGCTACTACAACCACCGGCTATAACTGGTAAACAGGTTGTAGCCGTAAAACCAGTTAAACATGCAAAGGCGATATAGGGGAAAAGTCTTTTCATTTAATTGTTACTTTATGTAAACTTATTATGTTACAAAAAAAGCTCAAGCGTGAGTAGCTGATAATTTGATCGGAATACAAGTTAACAAAACAAGATCTTGATGATATTGAAACTGCTTATGAATTTCAAACTAGTGATTTAAATTAAATTTTAAACTCTTTCATTAAATGATTGCGAATACTAGATTTATACACCTCGATTTTTTACCAATTTTCTTGCTTTTTCCTTATTTTTTCGTAAGTATGCTTATATAGGCTCTAATTTGCTCTAAAAAACTGTCACATGGGGGTTGACGATTATGGAAATTCCAGACGAAATGTTGAAAGAAATTAGAGAAAGTGGATACGATCAAGAGCTTGTATATAACTACATAAGAGAACTATTAAACAGCGATAAACAAATTAATGAAAATAACAATCTAGAGCTTATAGACAATTACTTATTAGACAAAGCTATACAAGAACCTGCTGCTGAGATACAAATAGCAGCAGAGATTATAGACAATTACTTATTAGATAAAAGATTTATGAGAGAGCTTGAAGATGATAAAGAATATGATGCTGCTTAATTAGATAAAGTACCTATTTTTTCCTATTTATTTAAAGGTTATTCTTTTGAGCAAATAACAGGATTAAAACAATGATGAAACTTGCAATCATTTTTTTACCAATTTTATTTGCAGTTATTTGGGCTGCTTTTATAGGGTTAAGAATAAATAAAGTAGAAACTAGAGATGGAAAAAGAAAATTAATTAATTACTAATTGATTGACAGTCGATCTAAACTAAGGAGCAATTAGCTCCTGTTTTTATGAATACCTTAATTGTTTCTACTTTTGATTGTTCTTTTGAATATTTCGATAAATTTGTAGCCGATTTCCATGAAAAAGAGGGACATAAATATGTCGAAGAATATGAACTCATCAAGGTAAATGATCATAAAAGTCACTTGATTCTTAAAGTCAAGGATTTAGAAGGATTTGCCGCGGCTACTAGTACTCCAGAGATGAAAGAGTGGGATAAAGAAAATGGTTATAAAGATATTTGTTATTCACTAAATCCAGTTGAATAAGGAGCAAGAAGATATAGACCAGTAGCCGTGAGGTTAGGTCACTCTAAGTAGTCAAAACGACTCTTCGTTCTAGTTGAGTTTAAAAATAAGGAGTATATGGAACTTTAGAATTTAGTGAGTCGCCATAATAACTTTCTGCTGACCGCACTAATAACCAGTACAAGAAATTAACAAATGATTTCTGCATAAGAATCTCTAATTCTTTATTTATTCAAATTCAGATCTCGAATTTAAACAACGTAAAAAATACTTATTTAGAAAAAGATCGAATTGAATTAGAGGGGACTTTTACTGGAACCAAAGATTCACCGTAATGGGATTCGGCTGATCTCATCAGCAACCAGTAGAAGAAATTAACTAAAGCAGTCTCCACGAAGATTTAGTAACTGATCTAAATAACCTCAATCGAAGTGTATTAGCAATATACAAAACTCTTATGTCAACTTATTAAAACATTTGTATCGATAGGAACTATTTAAAAACCCTAGGATTTGTTCTAAAAACTGTTCTTAAAACTGTTCTACATCAAACAAATTTCATGCGATAAACCTATTATCAGTATCAATGGCGGGGGTTTATACAGAAATTTATGAGGTCAAATATATACGTACATGCAAGGATAATTGACCCCATCCAACCCATCACTTTCCTAAATAGAAACTTTGATGGATAATAAATTCATATCGAAAAAGTTATTCACACTTTATTCAAACCCTATAATTACGCCGAGATCCCATGCCACAACAGGAACCTAGCTAATGGCTAATGAAAAGTGAGCGCGACTAGCTATCACTGCGATCTCAAGGTATCATAATCTTTTACCCAAACTTTACCCAAACTTTTTATTGATTGGCAGTCGATCTAAAATATGGGGTAATTAACTCCTTAATTTATATTTAAGTAATGAGAGATGAAACTTCTCAACTAACAGAAAAGGAAGCTTTGAGTATCTATGCGAGAATGATGCACACTCTTGATTCGTCTGAGTTTGAATCGTTTTTGTCAGAAGACTTCTCATACTCTTCACAAAAAGTCTTAACCGATATGAACTCAAAAGATGAGTTTATCGAATATATCAGACCAAAACTTGAAATAATAAAAAAAACTAAGAGTTCTGTTTATGCAGAATTAGGTGTCTGTCCAGCCTATGGACATACCGATTGCCTTATCATGGCTCAAGGAGATAAGTCTAATCTACTTGGAGTTGCTTTTGCTTCTGTAGATAAGGGGAAAATATCTGGTCTTTCCTTGTGCATTGTTCCAACTCCTAATTCGGCTATTCGAAGTGGAATTTATCCAGGTCTTAATGAATTTGAAAATAATGGCAATAATTAGCCTACTAATTTCGTTAATAAATATTCCATTTTCAGCTTATGGAGCTCTACCAATCACAATCATCAAAAATTGCTATGACGGCGATACTTGTACAACAATTGATGGAGAAAAAATAAGACTTGCTTGTATTGATACACCAGAACTAAAAGGTAGAAAAGCTGAACCTATACAAGCTAAAAAAGCAAAAGATTTTTTGAATAATTTAGTGACTAATGAAGAGGTTTCTATTAGGAGAATTACTAAAGATAGATATGGGAGAACAGTAGCTGAATTATTTAAAAATGACACTAACGTTCAAGAACTTATCGTTAAAAAAGGTTATGGGAATATCTATGAAAGATATGCAGATCAATGTAATTGGAATAATTAGCTAATTAAGAAGTTTAGCTTTTGCATTTATAAATTCTTCTTCAGTAAGAAGTCCTTTTTCTTTAAGTGCAGCTAGCTTTTCTAACTCTTCTGTTAAGTTTAAGATTTTGCCTTTTGGGGTCTCTTCTTTAGGGTATTTTTTATTCTCAGAGGTTGGAATTTCTTTCTTAACTGGCGGTTGACTTATTACATTTATTATTCTTTTAGCACCACATGTTTTGCAAAATTTATCTTTATCCGAAAAGGAAGTTCCACACTTCAAACAATTTATACCTTGTTTAGCTTGCTTTGCTGCTTTGGCTTTCTCTAAAGCTATCTTTTCTTCTTCTGCTTTCGCTTTCTCTA
>QCPW01000008.1 GCA_003209655.1 Prochlorococcus sp. AG-442-M23
GACTAGGAGGAGATATTAATAATTTCAAATGGATAGGGCAAGAATTAAGTAAAAGAGGATGGCCCACTCTATTCATAGATCATGAGGGAAGTAATTCTAAGGCTCTTTTAGAAGTACTCGAAGGTGATAATGCAATTCCAAGTAGTGTTGATTTTTTCTTGTATCGCATCAAGGATTTAGATGCTGTAATAAAAGCTCACAATAATGGTAATTTCGGTTTAAGAAACAATTCTTATATTTTAATGGGGCATTCATTAGGGTCTTTAATATCCCTTTTATATGAGGGCAATTTGCCTAAAGAAGGCTTCGAAAAAAGATGTAACCTAGCTTTAAAAGATTTTGCGATTACTAATTTATCAAAACTGCTCCAATGTCAATTAAACGAAATACCCTTACCTGAAATAAGTAATTTTAAAAAGGGAAAAGGAATTATAGGATTTAATTCATTCGGCAGCATCATCTGGCCAAAAGAAAAAGATTCCGGGATTGAAATGCCAGTTCTACTTATTGGAGGAACTTTTGATCTTATTACTCCATTAATAAGCGAGCAATTCAAAGTATTTTTATCTACGAATTCTAATCCATTAAATAGATTTCTAATAATTGAAGGAGCAAGTCATTTCTCCCCAATAAGAATTAATAATAATTTTTCAGAAGATATTGAAAGTAATGATATCTTTCAGATTAATAAGGCATTTATAGGATCAAATCCGAAATCAGTTCAAAATTTATCTTTAAAAATAATAGTAGAATTTCTAGAAAATTTAAAAAATAATAAAAGCATTAATGTAATGAAAAATCAAACAGAGAGTAATCTTGATTTTCATATTTTTGATAGGAAAACCTTAAAAGAAGTTACAAAAAATTAGTACTCTATTCGAGGGTCCAACAAGGCAATAAAAATATCTACAATAAGATTTAATGAAACTATTAACAAGGAAGTAATAATTACTATTCCTTGTACAACCGTATAATCACGCTGGGAAATGGCTTCATATAATCTTAATGCTATCCCCGGCCATGAAAAAGTAACTTCAAAAAGAAGTGCTCCCCCTGCTAAAGAAGCTATTGTTAGACTAGAGATAGTGACAATCGGCAAAAGTGCATTAGGTAAAGCATGATTTAAAATTATTTTTCTTCGTGTAATTCCTCTACATAAAGCCGCATTTACATAATCGCTTTTTATTGTCTTTTCTAAATTTAACCTTAAAGACCTACTAAAAGTTCCACTTAAAAGAAATCCGAGTGTTAAAGAAGGTAGAGCCAGATGATAAAAGCTATCTTTAAAATAAATAAAATTATTTTCAAGAAGACTATCTAAAATTAAAAAGCCTGTTATCTGAGGTTGGCTATGAATTATTGGAAACCTTCCTCCAATTGGGAAAATTCTAAAATTTACTGAGAATATTAATTGAGATAACATTGCCCCCCAGAATGGAGGAATTGCATATGAAGAAATTCCAACTACTCTAGATATATAATCTCCCTTTGTCCCTTTATATTTCATCCCTAAAAAACCTAGAGGGAACCCTATTAGAATTGCAAAAAATATTGAGAAAATACCTAGTTCAATACTTGCTGGTAATGACTTAAGAATAATATTAAGAACTGATTCTTGAGTACTTAAAGATTCTCCGAAATTTAAGTGCAGAATATTATTCATATAAGATAAATATTGACTTAGAAGGGACTCACTTAATCCCAATTTATCTCGCAGAATTTCTCTTGAGGCTTCATTTGCCCCAGATCCGAGAATTGCATCTACTGGGTCTCCCGGAGCAACTCGCAACAAAATAAAAACTAATGTCGATATAGTCCATAACATAAAGGGAATGATAGAAATTTTTAATA
The DNA here is from genome assembly GCA_003209655.1 of Prochlorococcus sp. AG-442-M23. Taxonomy (GTDB): domain Bacteria; phylum Cyanobacteriota; class Cyanobacteriia; order PCC-6307; family Cyanobiaceae; genus Prochlorococcus_A. The sequence goes on from QCPW01000008.1 coordinate 1,852, forward strand.
AAGAGTAATTTAAAAGTTTATTTAAGTCCCTACTCATTAATAAATTCAAGCTCGCTCATTGAAATAATTCCTGCTCCATTAAAAGTAGGTTTGGATACTTCATTTTGAGACCATGCTTTTTGAGATGAAATCCAAATTGGAACATAAGGTATTGATTCTGAAGCTATTCTTTCTATTTCACTTAATTTATCTAATCTTTCGTTACCATTTAAATTATCACTATCGAGAAATAAATTCTGCACTCTTTTTGATCCCCAAAAACTACCACTGTAAACAGATTCTCCTTTTAAACAATTATCATCTACAATTTTACTGCAACTTAGAAGAGGCATTAGATACGCCTCCGGGTCAGAATAAGGACCTGTCCAATCAAAGATAACCGCTGTATATGTACCTAAATTCAGATTTTTATAAATTGTTGTGGACTCTACTCCATTGAGTTGAATATTAATACAATCACTCAAAATATTTTTTATTTCTTCTTGCCAGGAAAGTGCAATTAAATTATCAGCAGGTACATTTGATCTAAAAGTAAGAGGAATATCTAAAATATTACCGTTGCAGAATCCTTCCTTTTGTAGTATTTTTTTTGCTTCTACAGGATCGTATTCAGGCCAAAATTCCTCTTTATTTTTTTTATAAATCGGAGGGACAATAGATCTGGAAGGATTTCTTAAACCATAGCTTACTTTATCGTTAATAAATTCCCTATTAAAACTTTTAGCTATGGCTAACCTTACATTACGATTATTAAATGGATAAGAATTTGTTCTGAGGCTTATAAAACTTATTTCTGTGGCTGGACTTTTACCTTCTTTAATTTTTTTTTGTTTGCTTAGAGATTTTAATTTATTTCTTTGAGTATCATCTATTGAATTTGATAAAAGAACATCAATTTGTTTACTTATTAAAGCTCCGAAAAGAGCAGTGGAATCATTTAATCCAATAAAACTAATTCCTTCATTTTTTGGTTTATCACCCCAATAATTCAAATTTGGATCTAGTATTTGAATCTCATTAGAAAATCTCTTCAATACATATTTACCTGTACCTACAAATTTATCATTCAACAACTTATCAGAATAGTCTTTATAAAAAGTTGGTGAAATAGGTGTCAAGTTCACAGATGTAAGTACACCATTTAAGGAGCTTGATGGTTTGTTTAGATTAATTATTACTTTATATTTAGTTGGTGTTTCTATGGATTTAATTTTATCTCCCAAAATATAACTCATTGTTCCAATTCTTTTAAATCTATCAAAAGAAAATTTAATAGCCTCCGAATCAAATGAAGTCCCATCATGAAAAAGCACATTCTTTTTAAGATTGATTAATATTTGCAATTTATCTTCAGAGAAAATTGGTAATCCTGTTGCCAATTCAGGAATTAATTCACCTTTAGTATTTAATTCATATAACGTATCACCAAGTGAACTTAAAAGTTGTTGTTCTTTAAGAGTATCTGCTCTTGCAGGATCTAAAGATTCTATTTTCCCCGAACTTGCTACTATAATTCTTTTGGATTTGTTATTTGAAACGCAAGAATATTGAGATAAAGAAATCAGGAATATAAATATAGAAATTAAAAATTTATTTTGCATCATTATTTTATATTTCGATTAATTAAATTCAATAAATTAATTAGAACAAAAGGTTTTTAAAGTGATTTCATTGATTTGCAAGGAAAATGATTTTTTAGCTTCTAAATCGAAAGGCCATTCTCTTATCCAGCAAACCTTATTTTTTGGATTGATACCTACAACCTGAAATGTTTTTTGACTGTTCTTAATTTTTACACAAGCACCCTTATAAAGGCTTTTACAAATATCATCAGGGTTAAATTTATAGTTACTTTTAATTTCTGAAATTTTTGAAAAACTCATTTAAAAATCTTCTCTTTCTTCGGTTTAACAAGCTATTGAGATATTTGCAAATCTTTTTTTCAAATACAACTTAATTGGCTAGCAATTAATTCAACTTCAGAGAGTCTATTAATTTCCTTCTTTGATTTCTCAAATTTACCATTTGAAACTTCATGCGTGATCACAACTATTTCTGCTTTATTCTTACTTGCATCTAGTTGAACAATAGATTCTATTGAGACATCATTCTTTCCAAAAAGATCGCCAATCTTACCTATAACACCTGGGGTATCTGAGCAAATGATTCTGAGATAATTCTTTTTTGATATTTGGTTGAAGTCTATAATATGGCAATCTCTCCAGTAATTAAAAGCCAACAATGGATCTATTGAGGATATATTTTTCGATAATGAAGCATAAAGATTTAAGATATCTGACACAACAGAAGCTGCAGTTGGCCCACTACCCGCGCCTGGTCCATACAACATAATTTCTCCTAGCGGAGAGGCCTCTATAAGAATGGCATTATTTACACCATCAACCTTTGACAAAGGATGAGATTTCGGAATTAAACATGGAGCTACCCAAATATTTAAAGAGAGAGATTCTTCTTTATTGACATGATTTCTTTCAGAAAAGGCTAAAAGTTTTATCTCAAAACCAAGTTTATTAGCATATTCAATATCTTTTATATTTATTTTTTCAATCCCTTCTGTAGTAATTGAATCTCTATTAACGGCCCCTCCAAAGGCAAGTTCAGTGAGAATTGAAATTTTATCAGCGGTATCATGACCCTCAACATCTGCAGTTGGGTCAAATTCTGCGAAACCAAGTTTTTGAGCTAATTTTAATGTTTCCTTATAATCAGCTTTTTCATTTGTCATTTTTGTAAGGATAAAATTTGTTGTCCCGTTAATTATCCCAACCATTTTATTTATTTGATTGCTTTTAAGAGATCTTTTTAAAGGTTCAATTATTGGTATCCCTCCACATACTGCTGCTTCAGTTAAAACGAAAACGCCATATTTAGCTGCTTCAGAATATATTTCACTCCCATATCGTGCGATTACTGCTTTATTTGCTGTAACTACAGATTTTCGTGCTCTTAGAGATTTTAAAATAATATCCTTAGCTATGTCTGTACCACCAATAACTTCTACAATTACATCAACATTTGGATCATCAATTAATTTATAAGGATCATTTATCAATAAATTATTTTCTAATTCAATATCCCTTTTTTTATTGATATTTTTTACAGCTATTCCTACTATTTCAATATCTTTTAGAATAGGATGGATATCATTTTTTGATTTTAAGATTCTATAAACACCTTTACCTACAGTTCCAAAACCAATAATACCAATTTTACATTTTCGCATTTTTATTTTTGAGTATAAATTCAATTTTATAATATTATTCCGACAAAAAATCATTTGCCTGAGACTGCATTTTAAGGAGTATATTTAAAAAACCATTAGATCTTGATGGGGTTAAGCTTGCTTTTAGACCAGTATCTTCTATAAATTTAACATCTATATTGACAACCTCTTTTGGAGTTAGATCGTTTAATCCATTAATGAGAAATGCTAGCAAACCCTTTGTTATCAAAGCGTCAGAATAGCCTTCCCAAAAAATTTTACCTTCTTGAAAATTTGCTTTTACAAAAACTTCAGACACACAACCAAGTACTTTATTTTCAGGAATTAAGATATTATTATTTGGAACTTTCAATTTTTTCCCTAACCACAAAATATATTCATATTTTCTTTTAGGATCGTCTGAATTTTTTAGCTTTTCAACTAACCTAAATAAATTAATATAAGTTCCTTTATTTTTCATTTTTATACTATTTTTAATATTTATGAATTAGTTTCACACTATACTAGTATTTCTTTTTCCGTAATAAAGCCTGATAGAGGGATATCCCAATCGGCCCTAGTTAATAATTTATTACTTACACAATGTGAGGTTAAGACTCCGATACATGGGATAGCTCTCCATTTTTTATTTGTTCTTAATCTATCAAAATAACCTCCTCCATAGCCCAATCTTGTTAAGTTTTTGTCTACTGCTAGACAAGGTATAAAAATCATACTTATCTTTTTATAACTTAATTTTTGAGAAGAATTAGGAGAAAGTATCCCCTCAACATCTTTAGTTAATTGTGTTCCATCCCAAGCACAAAAAGAGAGTTCTTTATTTTTTTCACATCTAGGCAAGGCTAAGGAATATTTATCATTAAGACTTCTTATATCAACTTCATTTTCGAGAGGCCAATATATACCAATGTAACTAATCATCCTCCCTTTTTTAACAATAGAATCAACATATAATTTCACATTGATTTCCACATTTCTTCTATCAACACAGGAACTTTTCCCCATCAAATTCTTGAAAATTTTCCTCTCAAATTTCTTTTTTTCGGAGATAAACATAATTAATATTTAATTTATACCATCTTCATTTAATTTTGTTAAAGCTATAGCTAGTGCATCTGCAGAGTCATCAGGTTTTGGGGCATAATTCAAATTTAAGTTGTACATAACTGCTTCAATAACTTCCTTCTTTGATGCTTTCCCTGAACCTGCGATCGCAAGCTTGACCTGAGAAGGTGCGAACTCACTAACTCGAATTTTTTTGGAAGCTAATACCATCATAATTACACCTCGAGCCTGAACAACGCTAATAGTAGTACTGGATCTATAAAAGAAAAACTTCTCTACTGCTGCAAAATCAGGATTCCAATGATCTATTAATGTATTGAGATCATTAAAAATTTCAAAAAGTCTATCCTCCTCTTTTTTGTTTTTATTAGTTTGAATTACACCACAGTCAAGAAATTTTTTCTTTTCGTTTTGTACTTCAATAATCCCATATCCAACTCTTCCTAATCCAGGATCAATCCCAATAATCCTCACTTAATTATTCTTCTGATGCCAATTGAAATTTGGAAATGTTATCTTTTTCATTAAGATCAAAGACTTTACAGAACGCTTGAATGACCCTTTCCCCCGAATCCACTTGCTCTAAAGGATCTTTTCTTAACCTATGCCTCAAAGAACAAGTAATTACTCTAGCGATATCCTCTTCTTGCACTTCAGTTCTTCCTTCAAAAGCAGCAATTGCCCTCGCAGATCTATTTGTGACGATATCCCCTCTTAATCCATCAACATCTAACTCTCCACAAATAGCAGATATATTTAATCTAAGATCATCATCCATTTGAACAGAATTTAATATCTCCTGTGCTTTAACAACTTTTTGTTGAAGAATGTCTTGCTGTGTCTCAACATTTATAAAGAATTCATCAGGATTATCATCAAAAGATGTTCTCTGATCAACAACTTTAACCCTTAATTCTGCATCTCTTACTGTCTTTACCTCAACGCTCATTCCAAATCTATCCAATAATTGAGGCCTAAGCTCTCCTTCTTCTGGATTACCTGATCCAATCAGAACAAATCTTGCAGGATGTCTAACTGAAACCCCCTCCCTCTCAACTGTATTCCATCCAGAGGCTGCTGAATCTAAAAGAACATCAACTAAGTGATCGTCAAGTAAATTCACTTCATCTACATATAACAATCCTCTATTAGCTTTCGCTAATAAGCCTGGTTCAAATGCTTTAATACCTTCGCTTAAAGCCTTTTCGATATCAATAGTTCCGCACAATCTGTCTTCCGTTGCTCCTAAAGGCAAATCAACCATTGGTACTTGTTTTTTGTCTATTTCTAAACTTTCTCCTTTAATGAGTCTGTCTAAAACCTCCTTACTTTGTAAATCTGGATCTATAAGAGAACTATTATAAGGATCATCTTTAACTACATCTATTGCTGGCAGCAAATCTGCAAGAGCTCTAATAGTTGTTGACTTACCAGTGCCTCTATCACCCATTATCATTACTCCCCCAATTCTTGGATCTATAACATTTAACAAAAGTGCTAATTTCATTTCTTCTTGACCTATTACTGCCGTAAAAGGAAAAACTCTTCTTTTCTTTGTAGTATTCACAGCTTTTGTTTTGCTTTGTTTTTCTAATGATCAATAGATGATACTTCAGAAAATGTTATTAGTAAATATCCAAATCAAATTAAACCTTTGATCATACTTGAGCTTTTTGATATCTAATATGATTTCATAATCAAAAATTTTTTAAATTCTAATTCTTTTACATCAAATTTTCTCTTAAAGGATAATATCTAAGAAAAATAAATTAAAAAAAAAATACTAAAAAATAAATAAGGTTAAAACTGTTCTAACCTTATATATTTTATTTACCTTTTGAATTATTTAAAAACCAGTTAATTTGGTGAACAATTCCTCTTAATACATTTATCTCATGGCTAGATGTCTTTGCTTTTAAAACAAATTTTTTAAACTTGCTTATTTTTGAAAAAGAGTTGTGTTCCAAAAGATAACCTATCCTTATAAGCATCTCTTCCAAGTCTTTAAATGATTCATAAATTTGTTTTGATGATGCAAGGTTAAAAACTTTTGTATTTTTTCTTTGAAAGTTTGTTGGACATTTGTTTAATTCATACAAAATTATTGCAACTGAATGAGATAAGTTTAAAGAGGGATAATTTTGAGAAGTTTTTATATTAAAAATCTTATGAGCAAAAAGTAATTCACTATTGGTTAAACCTCTATCCTCTCTTCCAAATAAAATGGCTAAATTATTAATCTTTTTGTAAGATGAAATCCATTGAGATATCTCCTCAGGGTTCTCACACTCAATATCATTACTTAAATCAATTCTTCCACACGTAGCAAGAACTAGATCACAATCAAATATTGCTTGTTCGATATTACTAAAAATAAAACAATTATCAATATATTTCTGACCTTTTAAAGCCATTTTTTTTGCTTCCAAAGAAAAAATATCGCATTGAGGGGAAACAATCCTCAATTCACTTACATCAAAATTAGAACACAGTCTAGCAATACTCCCAACATTTAAAGGTCCAATTGGTTCTACTAACACAATTTTCAAGTTCAGAAAATTTCTCTTCAAAATTTATTTTAAAGTATGCAAATATGTTAATAAACTTGACATGTTTTGAGGATCAATTTCAAAACTTGGCATCGGAGGAGTAAGTCCCTCAATAACTTGTTTTATTATTTTTCTATCATTCAAACGCTGATTTATTGAATGTAAATCTGGCCCAACTAATCCTCTAGCTGTTATACCATGACATCCAACACAATTCATTTTAAAGAGGGCATCTCCTTCTTTAACAGAGCCTTTAAGTTCTAAAGTTTTATTGATATATGCATTTTTCTCTTTTTGATTTAAATAAAATAAAGAAAAACATATTAAAAAAATCATAAAAACCACTAAAAACTGTTTCCAAAATTTCTTTATAAGGTTTCTTTCTGCTGCAGATGATGAAGATGTTGTCACAAAAATTTGTCTCTATGTAACAATTGTGATTGAGAATTAATAAAAATGCCAGAAATGATTGAACCTCTTTTATGTGGAATAGTTTTAGGATTAGTTCCAATAACACTTCTTGGATTATTCATAAGCGCTTGGAATCAATATAGGAGAGGATCAGGAATATTAGATATGGATTAAAAAAGTCAATTTTGATTGACCATAAGTTCTAACATCATAAATGTCCCATAAAATATTTTTCTTAATATCCAAATCTAATGAATTCTCGCAGATAACAATCGTACCTTTCCTTATAAAATTGCAATTAAATATTTGATAGAGAACTAATTCATGATAGCAAGCTCCATAGGGAGGGTCTAAATAGATAAAATCAAATTTTATTTGATCAAAATTATTAATACTTGATTTATTCCTATCCATATAAGGCTTTGTCCAAATCAATACATCTTTGCAAATTACTTCAATATCATTTTTTCTATTATTAATATTTTCCAATAAGTATAAATTTTTTAAAATTATTTTTGAATTGTTTTTATTTTTTTCAACTGCAACTATTTTTTTTGCTCCATGATTGTATGCCTCACAAGATATAGCTCCTGTTCCACTAAATAAATCTAACCAATGAGAGTTTTCTACTTGGTTCTTCAAAATATTAAAAATAGCTTCTCTAACCATTAAAGTAGTTGGTCTAGTATCAATATTATTTGGGCTTTCAATCTTTCTTCCTCCAATTAATCTCAAATTAGTTTTCATTTATTAAAAGGAATTATTGAATATTTTTTAGCCATCTACGTAAAAGTTTTTCTCCTGTCTTCCCTGACTTTTCAGGATGAAACTGGCAAGCCAACAAATTATCTTGTTCTATTATTGCCGTCAATTTCTCATTGCCATAACTAACGTTTGCAGCTATTAGGTTAGTATTTGAAGGTACGGCATGATAAGAATGGACAAAATATACCCAATTATTTAATTCATCATTTCTTAATAAGCTATTTTCTCTTGTTGGAAGAAGTTCGCACCATCCAACATGCGGAATTCTTTGATCAGATAATTGAGGAATTCGTTTTATTTTCCCCTTTACAATTCCAAGTCCTTCAATTGAACCTTCTTCACTTGATTCAAAAAGTAATTGTAGTCCAAGACAAATACCTAAAAATGATTTTCCACTACTTATCCAGTTTTTAATATCAATTATTAAATTTGTATTGATAAGATTATTTATTGCAGGATCAAATGAACCAACACCTGGTAGTATTAACGCCTTACATTCTTTTGTTTGTTGTTTATTTTTAATTAAAATTATTTCTTCTTCAAGACTTTCTAAAGCTTTGGTTACGGAATGAATATTGCCCATCCCATAATCTATAAGTCCTATTTTAGACAATGCTTAATTTATAAGTGCTTAGACAAGGTGTTCGAAAGAGTCGCTTTAGGAACAGCACCTACTACAGTGTCAACTTTTTGACCAGCTTTAAAAATCATTAAAGTTGGAATACTTCTAATTCCGTATTGGCTTGCAACATTTGGATTTTCGTCTGTATTTAACTTAAATACTTTAATTTTACCTTCAAAATCTTTAGAAATCTCTTCAACAACTGGTGCCACCATCCTACAAGGGCCGCACCATGGAGCCCAAAAATCGACTAAGACTGGCAGATCACTTTGTAAAACTTCTTTGTCAAATGAAGAATCAGTTACGGCGGGTGCAGATGACATAATTTAGATATTCTTTTAAGAAATTTAGCAGGCTATTCTTTTAAGTGATGATTTCATTACAGATAAAGAAATATAAGTAACAAAATATCTTAAAAAAAGCCCGATAAATCGGGCTATTTAGTGTGTGAGGAGTATGGGGTTTCCCCCATAATTTAATGATAACTCCTAATGAGAAATTTTTTACATTTTGAAAAATAAGATTTTATATTATTTTCCCATTCCAAGCTGTTGAGCTTTCTGATAAACCTTACCCTCTGTTAAAAGAGATGGTGCAATTACAATTTCTACATTTTGCATTTCTTTAATATTTTTTGCTCCAAGAGTACTCATTGATGTCCTAATAGCACCAAGTAAGTTATGTGTCCCATCATCAAGTAATGCAGGTCCTTTTAATATTCTTTCTAAAGAACCAGTAGAACCTACTTCGATTCTTGTTCCTCTTGGTAATATAGGGCTCGGAGTTGCCATACCCCAATGAAATCCGTTACCTGGTGCAGTTGATGATTTGGCTATTGGAGAACCAATCATTACAGCATCGGCACCACAAGCTATGCATTTACAAATATCTCCGCCTGTAATAATTCCTCCATCACCAATTATAGGAACATAACGGCCAGTTTCTTGAAAATAGTCATCTCTTGCTGTACTACAGTCAGATATCGCTGTTGCTTGAGGTATACCTACTCCTAATACCCCTCTCGAAGTGCAGGCTGCTCCAGGACCTATTCCAACCATAAGACCTGCTACTCCTGCTTTCATAAGAAGTTGAGCGACTTCATAAGTTACACAATTACCAGCAATAACCGGAACTTTTAAAGATTGACATAGACTTTTAATATTTAATGTCTCATTACCATCCATACCCAGATGTTCAGTTGAAACAACTGTTCCTTGAAGAAAAAATAAGTCTATTTTTGATTTCGCAATTATTTCTTTAAATTTTATCGCGGCTAAAGGGGTTCCACTTAATGCTGCTATTCCATCTTTTTCTTTAATTTCGTTAATTCTCTGTAAAATAAGATTTTCCTTGATGGGTTGACTATATATTTTTTGCATTAAAGGAACGAATTCATTTTTCCCAACAGATGAGATTTGACCTAAAATTTCTTTTGGATTTTCGTATCTAGTTTGTATGCCTTCCATATTAAGAACACCGATAGCTCCCAAATTAGAGAGTTCTACAGCCGTATCAACATCAACTACACTATCCATTGCACTTGCAATAATTGGAATTTCTCTTTCAATATTTCCAATTTTCCAAGATGCATTGGTTAGATCGTAATCTAGAGTTCTTTTTCCAGGCACTAATGCTATCTCATCAATGCCATAAGCTCTTCTAACTTTTTTGTTTAAACCAATTTGAATATTCACGAAATTTTTAATTATTCAGATTAAGTTAACAACTAAAGGTGTAATAAGCCAATAATTTTTAAAAAACAAAAGAGTTTTTTTATTATTTGTGTAAGAATGTGAGTGTTTGAAAATTAATTATTAGCATTATTTTATTCATTCTGACAATCAGGGATTATTATTAAAGAAAGGGTTTTTATATGTCCGATATTGTTGATTCTGAGAATTCTGGTTTGAGTGAGAATAACGATCGAATTATTCAGACTGATTTAAGAAATGAAATGTCAAGATCGTATCTAGAGTATGCGATGAGTGTCATTGTTGGTCGTGCACTTCCAGATGCAAGGGATGGACTTAAACCAGTTCACAGAAGGATTCTTTACGCGATGTATGAGCTTGGATTGACTAGCGGGAGACCATACAGAAAATGTGCAAGGGTTGTTGGGGAGGTTTTGGGCAAATACCATCCTCATGGAGATACTGCTGTTTATGATGCATTGGTAAGGATGGCACAGGATTTTTCTATGAGAATGCCTCTTATAGATGGTCATGGAAACTTCGGCTCAGTAGATAATGATCCCCCTGCCGCGATGAGATACACAGAGTCACGTCTTCAATCGCTAACAGATGAAAGTCTATTAGAGGATATTGAATCTGAGACAGTTGATTTTTCCGATAATTTTGATGGATCACAACAAGAGCCAACTGTTTTGCCAGCAAGAATACCCCAACTCCTTTTAAATGGATCATCAGGTATTGCGGTTGGGATGGCAACTAATATTCCTCCTCATAATTTAGGAGAATTAATTAATGGTCTTAAATCAATAATCAAAAACCCCCTAATAGAAGATGAAGAACTCTTTGAAATAATTAAAGGGCCAGATTTTCCAACAGGAGGACAAATCTTAGGAAGAGATGGAATTAAAGAGACTTTCAAGTCTGGTAGAGGCTCTATTACTATGAGAGGAGTTGCGGATATTGAACAAATTAAATCTCCTGGAAGAGCAGAAAAAGATGCTGTAATTATCACGGAGCTTCCCTTTCAGACTAATAAAGCAGCTTTAATAGAAAGAATTGCAGAACTAGTAAATGATAAAAAATTAGAGGGAATTTCTGATATTAGAGATGAAAGCGATAGGGACGGGATGAGAATTGTTATTGAGCTCAAAAGAGATGCCTATCCACAAGTTGTTTTAAATAATTTATTCAAGTTAACACCTCTACAAAATAACTTTAGTGCGAATATCTTGGCTCTTGTTAACGGAGAACCAACAACTCTGTCTCTTAGAAAAATGTTGGATGTTTTCCTAGATTTTCGAATTGAAACAATTAAAAGAAGAACAACTTTCTTATTAAAAAAAGCAGAGGAAAGAGATCATATCTTAAAAGGACTTCTTTTAGCGCTTGAGGCAATGGATAATATTATCAATTTAATTAGATCAGCAAAAGATTCAAATTCAGCAAGAGAGCAATTACAAAAAGACCATGAATTATCTTTAATTCAAGCAGATGCTATTTTACAAATGCAATTAAGAAGATTAACCGCTTTAGAGGCAGACAAAATAAAATCAGAACATGATGAACTTACTAAAAAAATCAAAGACTACAAAAGTATATTGCAGGACAAAGAACTTATAAACGATATTATTCTTGAAGAACTTAGTAGAATTAATGAAAGATTTTCATCACCAAGGAAAACTGAGATACTTAATTTAGGAGGTGGTTTAGATGATATTGACCTAATAGCTAATGAGAGATCGGTTGTTTTACTAACTTCGGCAGGATATTTAAAAAGGATGCCCGTAAGTGAATTCGAATCTACAAGTAGAGGTTCAAGAGGTAAAGCTGGAACAAAAACTCAAGAAGATGATGAAGTTAAATTATTTATAAGCTGCAATGATCACGATACTCTTTTACTTTTCAGTGATAGAGGAGTAGCTTATGCACTTCCAGCTTATAGAGTTCCTATGAGCAGCAGAACTGCTAAAGGGACACCTTCTGTTCAACTGCTTCCAATACCAAGAGAAGAACAAATCACTTCTATTATTTCGGTAGATTCTTTTGATAATGAGTGCTATTTATTAATGTTAACTCAATCTGGATTTATAAAAAGAACTCCATTATCAGCTTTTTCAAAAATACGTTCAAACGGTTTGATAGCTATTAACCTAGAAGATGGAGACGCCTTAACTTGGGTTAGATTATCAACAGAAGGGGATAGTGTATTAATTGGATCAAAAAAAGGAATGACAATTCATTTCAGGTTAGATATTAATGAACTAAGACCTCTTGGCAGAACTGCTAGAGGTGTTAAATCTATGAACTTAAAAGATGGAGATCAACTTGTTTCAATGGATGTTTTAACTTCAGACCTAGTTGATCAATTGGCAAATATCGATGAAGAAGATAATGAGAGCGAAGATGATCTTGAAAGTAATTCTTCAAATGGACCATGGGTGCTAGTAGCTAGTGCTTTTGGTCTTGGGAAAAGAGTACCAGTAACAAAATTCAGATTACAAAAAAGAGCGGGGATGGGTCTAAGAGCAATAAAATTCAGAATCAAAGGAGATTCTCTTATAGGACTTAGGGTTCTTGGAGAAGGTGAAGAATTACTTTTGGTTACAGAGAAAGGTGTAATTGTAAGAACTAATGCCGATAAGATATCTCAACAATCAAGAGCTGCTACAGGTGTAAGATTACAGCGACTAGATGATGGTGATCATTTATCGAAAGTTGTGTTGGTCCCTCATGAACAAATTGAGGAACAAGTTCAATTAGTTCCCAAAGAAGAAACTTAAGAACTTGGAAGATTAGAAATTTCTTATGGAAGTACTTGATATTTTAATTTTAGGATCAGGACCAGCTGCGTTGTGTTTAGCAGCAGAATTAGCTAAACAAAACCTTAGTATTAAAGGTATTTCAACAAAATCACCATATGAAAAATGGGAGAATACTTATGGAATTTGGGCATCTGAATTAGAGGAATTAGGTTTAGATTCTTTGTTATCTCATAGATGGTCAGAAACTGTTAGCTATTTTGGGGATGGAATAAATGACAAAGGGAATGCTCCAACAAAGCATTATTATGATTATGGATTAATCAACCAAGAAGCATTTCAGAATGAACTTTTAAAGAAATGTAAAGGTATTCAGTGGTTGAACGAAACTGCAAAACAAATTACATCAGAAAATCATTTTTCTAAAGTAATTTGTTTTTCAGGATTAACATTAAATGCAAGGTTAGTTATTGATGCGAGTGGGCACAAGAGTGCATTTGTTCAAAGGCCATATCTAAAAGAAATTGCTCAGCAAGCTGCTTATGGCATAGTTGGCAAATTTTCTACTCCTCCTGTAAATAAGGATCAATTTGTTTTAATGGACTTTCGTTCTGATCATTTAAATAATGAGGAGTTATTATCTTCTCCATCTTTTCTTTATGCTATGGATCTTGGGAGTGGAACATATTTTGTTGAAGAGACATCACTAGCTTGTTATCCTGCTTTATCTCAAGATCATCTAAAAAAAAGACTTTTAAGAAGATTAAATAATAAAGGGATAAAAGTACAGGAGATTTTTCATGAGGAGAATTGCCTATTCCCCATGAATTTACCACTCCCTTATAAAAATCAATCAGTACTTGGTTTTGGAGGCTCAGCAAGTATGGTTCATCCTGCTTCTGGATATATGATTGGATCTCTCTTAAGAAGAGCTCCACTTCTTGCTGAAAAGTTAGCAACCTTTTTAAAAGACCAAAGCTACAGCTCAGCAGATCTCGCAACTAAAGGATGGCATGTCTTGTGGCCATATGAATTAACTCAAAGACACAAACTCTATCAATATGGACTACAAAGATTGATGAGCTTTGATGAAAGTAGATTAAGAAGTTTCTTTTCTAATTTCTTCAAATTATCTACAAAAGAATGGGTAGGATTTCTTACCAATACTCTCCCATTACCAAAATTGATTTTTGTAATGAGTAAAATGTTTATTAATTCTCCTTTAAAAATTAAACTTGGAATGCTGAATATAAAATAAAAAAACTCTTATTTTTGCCAATCTTCAATTCTTAAATCTGGGAAAATTTTATCTTCTTCTTCAATATTTTTCAGGAATTCAAAGTCAATCATAGAGTTTTTTTTAATCATATCTATTAATTTCCAGAATCTAAATAAGTGTCTATCAATTCTCTCTTTAGCTAATTCTGTTGTAGTTCCTGCTCTTAAAATAAAACTCCAATCAGAAGATTCTGAAAGAAGTAATTCTCTTGCCGCTTGCTGTAATAATCTCATTTCACAATCATCATATGACTCTTTAGTAGCCAACTCGACAAAAACAGAACCAGCCTTCGTTATTTCTGGAACAATCCAAGCATTTTTTTCATTAAGCCAGTAATTATGGTAGCCCCCCTGTCCCCAGCTTGAAGGAGATGGATCACAAATTTGAAGATTAGGTTTTTGAAGGAGAATTTCTTTTAGATTTGTTAGCTTTATTGAATATTTTGTGGACTTAATAAGTATATTTTCAATAAATTTTGGGCCCTCATACCACCAATGTCCAAATAGTTCAGCATCAAACGGAGCAATTAATAATGGCTCGAACGATGATGATAAAGAAAGTTTTCTTAATTGTTTAGATCTTGATAAAAGATAGCTATTAGCTTGTTCTTCAACTTTTTTTATAGCTTCATCTTCTATATAAAATTCTTTTTTGTCTAATGAATCTTTATTACTAGTAATTCTATGAAATTTCAATCCTAAAGGCCGGTTTGTTGGTATACCTTTTTTTTGCAATTCTGAAATGGGCAATTCCCATCCCAAATCTTTATGAAACTCCCTATGAACAGGATTTCCTGGGTATCCTTCTTTTGAGGACCAAACTGGCAAAGTTGATTCACTATCTCTCCCGAAAAAAGCAACCCCTCTGTTTGAACAAATAGGAGCATAGACTCCATACCTTGGCCTTGGAGATCCATTTAAAATCCCATGACCATCTAAAACAGCATATCTAATTCCACAATTAAATAATATTTCATCTAAGTTTTCATAGTAAGCGCACTCAGGTAACCAAATTCCTAATGGTCTTTCTCCAAAAATTGCTTCATGACTTCTAATTGCAGTTTTTATTTGACCTAATACTGTTTCAGGGTTTTCTCTAAGGATAGGTAAATATCCATGTGTAGCAGCACAAGTAAGGATATCCAAGTTTCCAGTTTTATTTAAATTTTTAAATCTGTCTATTAAATCTCCAGAACATTTTTCCCAATATAAATAATTATTTTTGATATTTCTCATAAGAAATTCGGACGCAGATTTTTCTCTATGAGATAAATCTCCCAAAAATTCTAGTCTAGTTTTAATCCAACATGAAAATTTTTTTTGAATTTGTTTATTGTTAAGAAGAGATAATAAAGTTGGAGATAAACTAAGAGTCAATTTTGTATTGTTTGTATTATGTTTTTTACTAAATTCCATTACTTGAAGTAATGGAATATAACACTCAAGTATTGCCTGAAATAACCAATCTTCTTCTAAAGAATTTTTTTCATTTTTCCTAACGTATGGAAGGTGAGCATGTAAAACTATTGCCAATTTACCTAAGTAATTTTTATTAGGTAAAGGCCCATTCATAATTCTTTTATGATTTCAAATAAAAGTAGTTAAAGTTTCAAAATTCACCTTCAGGTAAATATTTAATTATTTATTTTTCATAAATAATACTTTATCTAAAGGATATAGAGACTTTTTATTTATAAAAATGTAACCAATAATATTATGAATACATTCCCTTTAAATACAGGTTGATTAATCCACATCTAGTAATTTCTTTTCAATTGGCTTAATATAGAGTTAATCATATTCAACTAATGTCCAAAGATCCTGGCAGAATATTGATATTTGATACAACTCTTAGAGATGGGGAGCAATCTCCTGGTGCGAGTTTAAATCTTGAGGAAAAACTTGCAATTGCTCATCAACTTGCCAGATTAGGAGTAGATGTTATTGAAGCTGGATTTCCTTTTGCCAGTCCTGGTGATTTTAAAGCAGTAAATAAAATTGCAGAAGTAGTTGGAGGAGACAATGGGCCCATAATTTGTGGATTAGCGAGGGCATCATCCAATGATATAAAAGCTTGCTATGAAGCAATAAGTCCAGCACCAAAAAAGAGGATACATACATTTATAGCTACCAGTGATATCCATCTAAAACATAAACTTAGGAAATCGAGAAAAGACGTACTTTCTATTGTTCCAGAAATGGTAAGTTATGCTAAATCGTTAGTTGATGATGTTGAGTTTTCATGTGAAGATGCCTCGAGAAGTGATCCTGAATTTCTTTATGAGGTAATTGAACTAGCAATTACATCGGGAGCTACAACTATTAATATTCCAGATACTGTTGGGTTCACAACTCCAAGTGAATTTGGAAACCTTATTTTTGATATTAATAAAAATGTTTCAAATATTGATGAGGCCGTCATTTCAGTTCATGGACATAACGATTTAGGTTTAGCAGTTGCTAATTTCCTTGAAGGAGTAAAGTATGGAGCAAGGCAATTAGAATGCACCATAAACGGAATAGGTGAAAGAGCTGGAAATGCCTCTTTAGAAGAATTAGTAATGGCTTTACATGTGAGGAAAAGTTTTTTTAATAGTTTTTTTGGAAGAAACTCAGATTCACCTACTCCACTAACGGCGATTAGAACAGAAGAAATAACAAAAACTTCTAGGTTAGTTTCAAATTTAACAGGCATGAATGTTCAGCCAAATAAGGCTATTGTTGGAGCTAATGCTTTCGCTCATGAGTCAGGAATCCATCAGGACGGTGTTTTAAAAAACAGACTTACATATGAGATTATTGACGCAAAAACTGTTGGTTTGACAGATAATAAAATTTCATTAGGGAAACTTAGTGGAAGAAGTGCTGTTAGAGCTAGATTAGAAGAAATGGGATACGACTTAAGCAGAGAAGACTTAAATGATGCTTTTGCTCGTTTCAAAGATCTAGCTGATAGAAAAAGAGAAATCACTGATAGAGATTTAGAAGCCATAGTTAGTGAGCAAGTTCAACTTCCTGAGTCCAAATTTCAACTAAGTCATGTTCAAGTCAGTTGTGGCAGTACATCCAAGCCTACAGCTACTGTAACTCTTATAAATACAGAAGATGATACTGAAGATACTGCTGTTGCAATAGGTACTGGGCCTGTAGATGCTGTTTGCGAAGCTCTAAATGCTTTAGCTAAAGTTCCTAATGAACTAATAGAATTTTCAGTGAAATCTGTAACTGAAGGAATAGATGCATTAGGGGAAGTTACAATAAGAATTAGAAACAAGAATAAAATATATTCGGGCCATTCTGCAGATACAGACGTAGTTGTTGCTGCGGCCCATGCTTTTGTAAACGCTTTAAACAGAATGATTTTTTCAGAGAAGAAAAATTCTATTCACCCACAATTTGATATTTTAGAAAACTCTAAAAAAGAGGTATTATCAAATCCTAAAGATTAAGTAAATTTTGGGATTATTAAGTTTACCCAAAAACCAGTAACTTAATAATGTAGATTAAAGCTTTAAGTTTAAATTTAACTAATAAAGTATGAGAGAAAGGGTATTAGGATATTGGACTCTTGCA
Organism: Prochlorococcus sp. AG-442-M23; assembly: GCA_003209655.1. Classification (GTDB taxonomy): domain Bacteria; phylum Cyanobacteriota; class Cyanobacteriia; order PCC-6307; family Cyanobiaceae; genus Prochlorococcus_A. The sequence goes on from QCPW01000008.1 coordinate 19,809, forward strand.
TGGGTTGGTTTGATAAGTAATATTATTGCTTTACCCATAATCGCTTTAATAATAAGTTATGGGCCTCCCTTAAAAGTGGCTAATATTTCATTAGCTATAAGCCTTGGCTGGCCTTCAGCAATAGTTGGAATAGTCTCTTCTTCTGCTCTTTTGGCAGAAAAGAAATGGGGTGTAACGTTAACTCTAGTATCTCTTTCAATGATAATTTCTGGAATGGCGCCATATTCTATTTTTCGATTAGTCACTCTTAATGATATTTTTGGGATTGGTGGTTTCACACTCTTATCTTCTTTACTTTGTATATTGGCATTAATATATTGGTGCAATCCAAAACATCGAAGAAATATCAGATTATAAGAATTACTAACTTATGAAAAAGTATTGTTTTTAGTAGTTGGATACTGAATTCGTCTATGTCTAATTCTTTTCCAAACATTCAAAAAAGATTTTTTTATAAGGAAAATTTCTCCCTTGGTAAGATTACTATCATCTAACTGGCCATCTAATTTTCTCGAAATAATTATTTTAGATATCGTTTCTTGTGCTTCAAAATCAGAAGCATTTATATCCATTGCCCGTAATGCGGCTTCACAGCCATCAGCAAGCATCAAAATAGCGGTTTCTTTAGATTGAGGAATAGGACCTTTATATCTAAAATCATTCTCATTAAAATTAAGATTTTTCTCTTCAGCTTTATTTAGAAAATATCCCATTTTGAGCGTTCCTTGATGTTCTGGGATGAAATTAGCTATAGGTTTCGGCAATCTATTCTTTCTCGCAAATTTAAGGCCCTCATCTACGTGGGCTTGTAAAACCTTCGCGCTTTTCAAAGGATCATCTATTTCATCATGAGGATTTTTTGATCCATCTTGATTCTCAATAAACCATTTTGGAGCATGTAATTTACCAACATCATGATAAAGAGAACCAGTTTTTATAAGATCAATATCACCTCCTATCATTCTTGTAGCCTCTTCAGCTAGTCCACAGATCAATAGTGTATGTTCAAAAGTACCTGGAGCTTCAATGGAGAGTCTTCTAATAAGTGGTTTTTCTTTATCTGCCAACTCCAATAATCTTGCTTTGGTTAACAATCCAAATATTGACTCAAAAATTGGAATAAATAATATTGTTATGAGCATAATAATTGCTAATAGCAAAGAATCGGAGAATATTTGTCCATTTGAATAAAAAAATTCTTGTTTATCTAGTAAGGAATTTTCCACATTTGGGACAAATATCAATTGAGAAATAAATGCTCCAATAGGAACAAATATTGAAAGTTGAAGTAACTGAGCTCGACTTCTTATTTTACCTCCAAGAACTGAAACAATACATGCGCAAATCATTGTTATAACGAGCAGATTACTATTAATATTAAATATTTGATCAGGCCAACTTATACTTGCTATTGATACCCAAGAAAGAGCAGTTATAGTTCCCATTCCTTGAGAAATAATCAAGGCAGGAGGTACGATAATCGATAAAGGGCTTAGTCCAGATCCAAATATATTTTTTACCGCCTGAACAATTAATAGAAGTGAAATAATTAGGAGGATTTGTCTTGAATTAATATTTGGATTTTCTTTTCTAGAAATTAGTATTAACAAAAGACATGTAATTAAGACCTCAAAGAAAGATACACTCCAAGTAAAAACAACTGAACTTTGCAAAAATGGCACAAGAAGTAATTTATAAGAAGAAATAATGGAAATAACTATACATATAAGGAAGATTATTAATTTATCTATTCTTGAAATTTGAATAGGTTCCTGATTAGGTACCTGGCTTCTCTTCCAGAAGAAATTTATTTTTTTTAAAATAGTTGTAATGTTATACACAGAATATAAGAATTTCTGTTTGTTTAATTTTAGAATTATAGGCATCCTAGGAGTAAAAAGGAGAAGTTTTTCTAAATGTCATTAAAACTAGATGGTAAAAAATTATCTTTAGAAATTGAAGAAAAATTGAAAAAAGATATTGAATCTAATATAAATTTAACAAAAAGGCCCCCAGGCTTAGCCGTAATAAGAATTGGAGAAGATCCCGCTAGTGGTGTCTATGTTAAAAATAAAGAAAGGGCATGTTCAAGAGTTGGAATAAAAAGTTTTATTTATCATCTAAAAGATACGGTGGAGCAAAAAGAAGTTGAACAACTAATAAATAAATTAAACACTGCTGATGATATTGATGGAATGTTATTACAACTTCCCATACCAATGAAATTTGATGAGCAAAGATTAATAAGTAAAATCAATCCAGATAAAGATGTAGATGGGTTGAATGAACAAAATATCGGGAAGCTAGTAAAAAATGAACCTGCAATGCGATCTTGTACGCCTGCGGGGATAGTTAATTTACTAAGATCCCAAAATATTAAAATTGAAGGAAAGAAAATTGTTGTTATTGGGAGAAGTTTACTGGTTGGTAAACCTCTTTCTCTCATGTTATTAAACTTAAATGGGACCGTAACAATGACCCATTCAAAGACAATAAATCTAAATAAAATATGCCAGGAAGCGGACATATTAATTGCTGCTGCAGGAAAGCCTAATCTCATAGACTCAAGTTTTGTTAAGGAGGGTGCCGTAATTGTTGATGTTGGAATTCATAGATTAACAAGTTCTGATAAAAGTAAAACCAGATTATGTGGGGATGTATTATTAGAAGATGTAATTACTAAAGTTTTTGCATACACACCAGTCCCTGGTGGGGTTGGACCAATGACAGTAACAATGTTACTAGTAAATACTATTTTCAGTTGGCAAAAAAAATTTGTTTTATCATCAACTCTTGAAAACCTTCTACCTTAAAATACAAGATGCAAAAAAATTTACTCAACGTAAAAAATGAAAGAAGTTATAGATAATATTTCAGATTTTGATAAATATCTAAAAGAGACAAAAAAGGTCGTAGAGGAAGCTCTTGATTTCTCTTTAGGTCCAGAGGAGCCAACAATACTTAGAGAGTCAATGAGATATTCACTTTTGGCTGGCGGTAAACGTATACGTCCAATCTTATGTTTAGCCTCTTGTTCATTAGCCGGTGGCGAACCCTCCCTAGCCGTTCCTACAGCAGTAGCCATTGAAATGATTCATACAATGTCATTAATACATGATGATTTACCTGCTATGGATAATGATGACTTAAGAAGAGGTAGACCTACCAATCATAAAGTTTATGGGGATGCAATAGCTATTCTTGCCGGTGATGCATTACTAACAAGGGCCTTTGAAATGGTCTCATTAAGAAGCCCAGGCGTTGATGCCAAGAGATTATTAAAAGTTGTTGGAGAACTTTCACTAGTAGCTGGAGCTCCGGGACTAGTCGGAGGACAAGTTGTTGACCTGGAATGTGAAGGTAAAGAAGTAAATCTAGAAACCCTAGAGTATATTCATCTGCACAAGACTGGTGCTTTACTAAAAGCTTGCGTAAGAACTGGCGCGATGATTGCAGGGGCAAATGATGAATTATTAAAAGCCCTAACCACATATGCAGAGGGAATTGGTTTAGCCTTCCAAATAATTGATGATATCCTTGATTTAACTTCAAGTAGTGAAAAACTTGGCAAGACAGCGGGTAAAGATCTTTTGGCAGATAAGACTACTTATCCTAAGTTGCTAGGAATGCAGGAATCTAAGAAAAGAGCTTTCGATTTAGTTGATAAAGCAAAAAAAGCAATTGAGCCCTGGGGTTTAAATGCAAGATATTTAATCTCCTTAGCTGATTTCATTACAAATAGAGATAGTTAAAAAGTATTAATCTTATGTCAGAATTTTCAACTTTCCTAGATAATTCAGTTCTTTTCTGGAGTTTATTGTCTTGTTTAATAGCTCAATTTTTCAAAATTATATTTAATTTCTTTTCAACAGGAAAAATTAGATTTGGAATTATGTTCGAAACAGGTGGGATGCCTTCAAGTCATTCTGCTTTAATTACTGGTGCAACATCAGGGTTAGGTTTTCAATTGGGCTTTGATAATCCAATATTTGCATTAGCGATTGCTGTTTCGCTAATTGTTATGTATGACGCTAGTGGGGTTAGGAAATCAGCTGGTATTCAGGCTGCCGAAATTAACAAACTATCAAAAGAATTACTTCCTAAATCTCAAGTGAATTTAAAAGAAACTCTTGGCCATACTAAATTTGAAGTTATTGTAGGGAGTCTTTTAGGCCCACTAATTACATTGCCAGGAATAGTTTTTATTGGTTCTCCTCTTACAATATTTAATCTGATAATAAATTAGTTATATATAGGATAATTAAATTGTATAGCATTAACAAAGTTTTTTGCTGCTTCTGGGCAACTTGGTAAATGTAAGTGTATCCAACTTGCATGTAATTTTTCGTCTGACCATCCCTCATTTTTAAATTCACTATCCCATGATTTAATTTCCCATGGGGAAAAAATCTGTTTCCGATTCTTATTTTTTTTTAAATCAATTTCTGATGAAGATCTTTCAACTTCCCAATAATGAAATTCATGTCCTCTTATTGATTGATTGTATTTAATTATTGGAGAATCTTTTAAACCATTTATATATCTATAACCTACTGTCAAATTACTTTTTTTTGATTTAAAAGGTAATATTCCGCTCATTTTATGGTTATTACCATTTTCATCTTTTATTAAATCTCCTAAAACCATCATCCCACCACACTCTGCATAAATAAATCCTTTTTTGCGGAATTCCCTTAATGACTTTAAGCTTTTGTCTGAATCACTTATGTGGTTAGCATATTTTTCAGGAAACCCTCCTGGAATAATTAAAGATGAAGCCTCTTCGGGTATTTCTTCGTTATTATAAATACTCCATGAAATTAAAGGTATTCCTATTTCTTCGAGAAATTCCTTCGTTTCAGGGTAGTGGAAATGAAAGATTTTATCTTCTGCAATTGCAACTGCTTTTCTTTTATCTACTTTAAAATTAATACTATTAGAAGTATTTAATATTTTTTTTGAAGGAGATTTTAGATATTTACTTAAAGAAACTACGTCAAGATTTTTTTCAGCAAAACTTGCAAAATAACCAACATCAATTTTCTTATCACTATCCAATGGAGAAACTAAACCTAAATTCGCTTTATTAACAGTTATTTTTGAATCAGAAGGTAAGAATCCTAAGATTTCGATATCTTCATTTTTAAAAACTTCTATAATTAAATTTTTATGTCTATCTGAATTTACGTTATTAAATATAATTCCTTTTATTGATAATCCATTATCAAAATCTCTAAAACCTCTTACCGTTGGTAAAAGAGAGGCTACTTGACCTCTAGCATTGATAATAAAAATTATTGGAGTCTCAAGAAGTTTAGCAACATTTGCAGTACTTGAATAAGAAGTTGCACCTAATCCATCAAAAAGGCCCATTGCTCCTTCAATCAATGAGAATTCATTTTTCAAAGAATACTTAAAAAAATTTTTTTGAACCCATTCTTCACCACTTAAAAAAATATCCAAATTCCTACAAATAGGTTGGCCAATTGAACTAAGTTGTTGCTGATCAAGGTAATCTGGCCCGACTTTAAAAGTTTGTATTTTTATCCCTTTTGAAAAAGCCCAGCAAGAAATCAACAAAGATAAAGTAGTTTTCCCACTATCAGTTGAAGGAGAGGAAATAACACAAGGCATTTAATTTTTCTTATTTATTCATACTATTAAAAATTTGAACTGCAACATTAATAGTATTTTCAAAAAGTGGGCTAGTATTTCCTCTACTGCTAGCCAATAACTTACTTACATCAGATTCTGACGAAGAAAAAGCATTTGGAACTACTTGCTCTATTAACTGCATATCAGCCATACCTCCAGCTTCAAGTCTCATGCATTCAACAGATTCACAACCAAGAATTACGCAAGTATTATTTTTTTGAACCTCACTAATTTTAGAAATTAACCTTAATCCAATAACTTGACCTGAATGAATACTAGGATTTCCCAAGGGTACAAGATTTATAGCTGACGAAATTTTCTCACCATTATTTCTTTTGAATTCTATTTTTATTAATTCTCCATGGATATCTATTTTTGAAAATAGCCACTCTAGTTTGTCACTAATCCAAGAAATTAAAAATAATGCCTGAAGAAAATTACCTTCTGCAATATCTATATCAATATCAGAGACATGATCTAATATTGGCCTCCTAGAAGGTGGATCAAAAATCATTGCTAAAGATTCACGCCAACTTTTCAGCCTTAGCCAATTTAAATCATTAATAGCTTTTTTTAATCTTATTGAATCATCAAGAATTTTCAAGCACCTTTTGGGCGAACCATTCGCAGTATCAATAATTAACCTAACACCGTAGTTGGTAAAATAATTAAAAATTTCTTGTGATTCATCAAGGTTGCCGTTCCACCATAACCATGTAGGCAAATCTTTAATAGATAATTTATCAATAATTTTCAATCCTTTTTTATTAATAGAATTAGAGTCACCCCTTATAACAACTAAGTCTCCACAGATAGGTTGAGTTACAGTGCTATCACTTAATGGGCAATAGGCAGATACAAACGTTTTTATCTCCGATTTATTGTTTAAAGTTGGTGCTAAGGTAATTAATCTTCTGGGATTCAAAGTGCTTATAGAAGATTCAAAGAATTGTCCTCTCAAGTCTTCATAATCGTTATTTGATAAATTTTCCTTCAACAAATTTAATAACTCTTCACTATTCAGAGAAGTAGTATGAGATAATCCTTGATCTATTATAAGTTTTTTAGCAACTCTTATAATTTCTGGACTTAAAGTTCCAGTAATTGGCCCACGTATTAAGCCTGATTGAACTAAACATTGTTCAAGCCATGCAGGTTGCCAGACCATCAAAGTAAAAGTATTTGCTCCAGAATTATCTTCATCTTCAGAAATCCATAATTGATTTAAGTAATTAGATATTTCTTGATGGGGAAGTTCTAATGGGGTTTGAAGTGTTAATTGAGGTTTCATTATAAAATTAGGGCCTACGCCAGAAAATATTGTCTTTTGAAAGTAATTGATCTGATTCAGGAGGTCCCCAAGTCATTGATTCGTATTTGTAAATAGGTAACTTCCAAGGGGCATTTTCCATTAATTCTATTAGTGGTGTATAAAGTTTCCAAGCGGCTTCTACCTCATCACTTCTAGTGAACAAGGTGGGGTCTGATAGCATAGCATCAGCTAATAATCTTACATAACCTTCATCAGAAGGCTCTCCAAAAGATTCATCGTAAGAAAATTCCATCTCAACTGGTCTTGATTTCATCCCAGAACCAGGTGATTTAACTTCGAATTTAAAAGTGGCTCCTTCATTAGGCTGAATCCGAAGAATCAGCTGATTTGGTGCAGGATTAATTATTGTTGATTCAAACAAGTGTACAGGCACATCTTTAAATGTTAATACAATCTCTCCAAGTCTCTTAGGTAGCCTTTTACCCGTTCTTAAGTAGAAAGGAACTCCTTGCCATCGCCAATTATCAATAAAAACTTTTGTAGCAATATATGTTTCCGTTGTACTGTTCAAATTCACCCCATCTTCATCTCTATATCCTTTAAGTTTTTTTAGATTATTCCCTCCCTTTGCATACTGTCCTCTGACACAACTATTCCAGGGTTCATGCTCATCTGCAAGTTTTGAAGCTTGCAAAACTTTTGCTTTTTCATTCCTTATAGCCTCAGGCTCGAATTTGCCAGGTGGCTCCATAGCTATAACAGCAAGCATTTGAGTTAAATGATTTTGGAGCATATCTCTTAAAGCCCCAGAACTTTCATAATAGCCAGCCCTATCTTCGACCCCTACAGTTTCAGATGAAGTTATTTGAACACTTGAAATATAATTTCTGTTCCATATAGGTTCAAAGATAGTGTTAGCAAACCTCATAACAAGTATGTTCTGAACTGTCTCTTTACCTAAGTAATGATCTATACGATATATCTGACTTTCATCTGCACAACTTTGAACTATCCTGTTCAGTTTTTTTGCACTTGAGTAATCTCTCCCAAAAGGTTTTTCAATAACAACTCTACTCTTCTTGGGATCATCTATCAATCCAGCAGCCTTCAAAGCTTTGCATCCACTTCCATAGAAGTTTGGAGATACTGATAAATAGAAAGTCTTATTTCCATGAGTTGCTTGTAATTTATCAATTTCATTTAATCTTTTAGAAAGCCTTACAACATGGTCATTTTGTTGCAAATCAACTGGCTCATAGAAAAGATAATTAGAAAAATGTTCCCATTCCTTTTCATTTCCAGATATTTGATCTCCCAACTTAGCTTTCATTCTTTCTTTAAACTCTTGGTCAGTCCAAGGTCTTCTTGCACATCCAACTACTGCAAATTCACTAGGGATCCTTCTTTGTAGATGGAGTTCAAATAAGGCAGGTATAAGTTTCCTATGAGTAAGATCTCCACTAGCTCCAAATATAATTAAGCATTGTGGGGAAATAACTCTTTCTTGTCGCAAACCCAATCTCAGGGGGTTACTTAAAGATGAGGGCATATTTTTTATAAGTCTTCTATAAATAAAATCGTCTTTTTTTAATCAATTAGCTACATTTTGTGTCTAAACCAAAAAAGTCTATCAGATTAGTAAGTAACTTTATTGGAAAGATTAGTAAGTCTCTACATGCCACCTACCAGCTTTTTTCAATTGCGGTCTTAACTCTGACCAATTCAACCCTTTCTCTTCTGCAGCTTTTGTCATAGCTTCATCTATGCCGGGTTCCATTCCTTTTAAGCCACAAAGATAAATATGAGTTTTTTCATCTTCTATCATTTTAAAAAGCTCATTGGCAGATTCTAGTACTCGATCTTGAATGTACATTCTTCCTCCTTTAGAATTTTGCTGCTCACGACTGATAGCTTTCGTATATTTAAAATTATCTGGATAATTTTCAAGATATCTTTGAAGATCTTCTTCATATAGCAAATTAGCTGACTTAGGAGCCCCCATAAATAACCATGCCTTTCCTTTAAAATTCCATTTATTTTTTTCTTTTTCAGTAGCTTCAAACATTCTTCTTAGATAAGCTCTCATTGGTGCTATCCCAGTACCAGTAGCTAGCATTACTATATTTGAATCTTCTTCTTCAGGTAAAAGCATTTCTTTACCAACAGGTCCGGTGATCTTTACTTTATCTCCTGGTTTAATATCGCATAGATATGTGGAACAAACACCATTAACTGTTTCCCCATCTTTCTCATACTGGAGTTGCCTTACGCAAAGTGAAACTGTATTACCCTGGAAATCGTCTCCGTGTCTTGTGCTAGCTATTGAATAAAGTCTTAGTTTATGTGGTTTACCATTAGCGTCTTCTCCAGCAGGCATAATTCCAATACTTTGACCTTCTACGTAATTTAGAAAAGGATCACTTTCTTTGAGGTCAAATGTAATGTGATTTACTCTTCCAATAGCTCCTTCCTTAAGAAGACTGTAATTACCAGTTACAGTTCCTTCAAAAGGCGTCTTTGGTCTATAAATGTTAACTGGTACATCAGCATGCTTTTTCTTAACAGTTTTTGGGGATTCAGATTTAACTGTGACTACAGGTTTAGATTCAGTTTTTGATTCAATCACTTTCTTTGCCTCAGGCTTTTTAGATTTATTTGATTCATCAAATTCTAAAGCTCTTTTATTAAAAAAGGTCAATATAAAATAAAAAACACCAATCACAATTGGGATATGAGCTAATCCGCCTGCGATAACTTTTGCTTCTGAGTAAAACATTTTTGAACGTATTTATATTAAAAGATTATCAATTTGTATCCTAATTTGTACTCGTTTTATAAAAATGGTTACGTTTTGAGATCGGAATAAATACATAAAATTTAGTTTCTTATCTATTCTTTTTTTATTTTGCCGGTATAGTTACACAGGAATATTATTTTATTGAATTTAAAATTCATCTATGAATGATTCTCAAGGATCAGTAAGTCATCCTCAAAATGATGATTACAGGACAATTGAGCAAACAATGGAAAAGCTTTCTGGAGGAACAAGAAGGCTGGCAGCACAGTTAACAACCTCTGCCACTTTCGACTCCCTTTGGAGTGTTCTAACAGATTATGATCGCCTTAATCTTTATATTCCAAATCTTTTATCAAGTAAAAAAATTTATAAAAACAAAAATAATGTTCATCTTAAACAAGTTGGGGCTCAAGATTTCCTTGGAATGAAATTTTCAGCTGAAGTAACAATTAATTTATTCGAAGAAAAAGAACTTGGTTTATTAAAATTTAGCCTAATTAAAGGGGATTTCAGGAAATTTGAAGGGAGTTGGAAAATTCAAACTATAAAAGATACTTCAAAAAATTCATTAATTTATGATCTTACTGTCCAGGGTTGTCAATGGATGCCTATTGGAATGATAGAAAAAAGGTTAAAAAAAGATCTTTCTGAAAATTTGATTGCTGTAGATAAGCAAGCCAAATCTTCATTAAAGTAATTAATTTAATTTTAAATTAATTGATAGCCCCAAGGGGATTCGAACCCCTGTCGCCTCCGTGAAAGGGAGGTGTCCTAGGCCTCTAGACGATGGGGCCAAGGAAATAGCTTATTAGCTTATAAAAAATTAGGAGTAAAGCTATCCTTTCGTCAAGTGTTGTTGATCTTTGTTTTGGCCTTGCCACACTGGAACAGTAAAATGAAAGCATGAACCTTCACCAACTTCTGACACAACCCAAATTCTTCCTCCATGCACTTCTACAATTCTTCTACAGACAGATAAGCCAATACCAAACCCAGATGTTCCCTCAGAAGTCTGTGGGAGTCTAACTCTATCCAGAAATATTCTTTTTTGTTCACTTAAAGGAATTCCAGCACCTTTGTCACAAATCGTTATTTCTACCCATTGATTTGTTTTATGAATCATTGTAATTTTTATGGATCCAGAATCTTCCGAAAATTTGAGAGCATTTTCTATTAAGTTTAAAAACACCTGTCTCATTCTTCTTTGATCTGCGAATACGCTTGGAAGGTCTGTAGGAATATCAGTATCAATTTCAATTTTTCTTAATCTCCAGAACTTTTCTAATTCAAGAATTGCTTCAGCACTTATATTTCCTAAATCAATTTTTTGAGGATTAAAAAGTGCTTCCCATTTTGTAGTTCCAACTTCAAGTAGATCTTGAGATAAAAGTTCAATTTCTTCTAAACGTCTTTTAATAACATCTTGTAATTTTTTTACATCTATTTGACCTAATTTTTGACTTTGAATAGCAAGAGTAGCTGCAGTTAAGGGGGTTCTTAATTCATGTGCAACCATCCTTAAAAGTCTTTCTTGAGATTCGATTCTTTTAGTTAATGTTTCATTTTCCTGTCTTAGAACTAATAGTTCATCCTCAAGGAGAAATTCTTTTTGCGTTCTAATTGAATCAATTTTAGAGGGTTGAAGATTTATACCTAAATTTTTTGAAACACCTTCCTGCTTCCATCTAGGTAACCAAGTCTGCAATTGAACAAAAATGTTACTTCCTGCAAATATTTGCTTTGAACCTGGAGAAACTTTTATAAGAGCAGGGATAGCAACTAATCTATGTAATTCAAGTAGTTCTGGTTGTTCTGATGGTTCAGAAATTTGAAGTGAAATATCAAATTCACAATCATCCGAGTCAATATAAGATAATAATGATTTCAGATCGCCCCTAGAAAGATGATTTCTGGAAGCTACGAGTATTAATTTTAGTTCTTTTTTTTCATTCAAATCATTCCCCCTGAAATGTTAAAAAGCTTTTATTGCTTATAAACACATTAAGATATTTATTTATATTTTACAGATAAGATATGAAATATATAAATGCTATTTATAAATGGTTGTTATTAATCAAAAAAATAACTTTAATTCTGACGAATATAATTCTCCAGAAATTAACATAAATAGTAATTTAAAAAGATGGTTCACGCGTAATATAGGGCTTTGGAAATCCAATAGGACATATTTTCTTGAAGAAGAAATTAAATCTTATAACTTATGCATGTTTATAAATATTGAAGCCCTCGAAAATAAAAAAGAATGGGAATCACATTACAAATTCACTTGGTATCCAAAAAAGAAATATAGTTTCTTTGATGAAAACCCAAAATATAAAGAAAAAGGCGAAATGAAAGCATATATTAAGGGTCACCAACTGATAAGAGAAAAATTCTATTTAAGTGATGTTGATGGAATATCCAATATTAGACAAGTTGATGAACATGAAATGATTTTCGAATCGTCTTATGAAGATTGGTACATCCTTGAGCATACAAGACTTATTGATGAAGATAATTATAGATATAGGGTTATATATTCATGGAATAAAGATAAACTTAAAATAGTAGAGAACCATCATGAAATTAAAATTATTACATAAGTTTTTTTTAACTAATTTAGTTTAAAAATAAAAATGTTATCTTTAAGTTATAAATAAATAAGATCAATGATTAATAGTTTTTTTTCAAAAAAATTTTTAAGAAATTTAAGCCTACCGATACTTTTGTTTTTAACATTTTTTGATTTAACAATGATAAATAAAGAAATTCAAGCTAACAAAGAATTACAGGCTGCTACAGAACAAGATTTATATTTATACAGAGGAATGGGGGCTTCATATCTTTGTATAGCATCAAAAGCAGGTATAGAATTTCCAAAAGCTGTGGGAGTCGCGACTGCAACTTATGTACAAGTAATTGTGGGTAAACATGGAGGGGTAATTAAAGACTTAGGGGATAAGAAATTAGATAGAGAAAAATTATTTGGAGGTGCAGAGTTTCAAATATTAAATACAGCTATACAATATTGTCCTGATAGTATCCCTAAAGAAGTAACAAAAAAAGTCAATGAAATAATAAAAGAAAATAAATAATAATATTAATTATCATCTAAACATTGAGCTAACAGAGCTTTCTTCGTGAATTCTCCATATTGCCTCTCCTAACATATTCGCAACTGATAGTACTTTTAACTGAGGAAAATTAGCGTTATCAATCACTGGGATACTGTTAGTAACTATAACTTGTTCAAATAAATCTTTTGTACTTAATCTTTCATAAGAGGGCGGGGAAAACACAGCATGAGAAGTACATGCAAAAATTCTCTTAGCGCCTTCTTTTTTTAATAGATTTGCACCTGAGCAAATAGTACCTCCAGTGTCAATCATGTCATCTATTAAAATAGCCGTTTTCCCCTTAACTTCTCCAATAACAGTCAAACTCTCTGCAATATTATGTGCAGATCTTCTCTTATCGATAATTGCTAATGGAGCATCTTTCATTAATTTAGCAAATGCTCTTGCTCTCGCTACTCCACCAACATCAGGAGATACAACTACAACTTCTTCCAGATTTAAAGTTTCAAGATAATCTATTAAGACAGGAGATCCATAAATATGATCACAAGGGATATCAAAATATCCCTGTATTTGCGCTGAATGTAAATCCATAGCAAGCACTCTATCTACACCAGATTTTTCAAGTAAATTTGCAGTTAGCTTTGCAGTAATTGACTCTCTCCCTGAAGTTTTCCTATCTGCCCTTGCATATCCGAAATAAGGTATAACAGCCGTAATTTGTCTTGCTGAAGCTCTTTTGCAAGCATCCACCATTATCATTAACTCCATCAAACTATCGTTTACAGGAGCGCATGTAGGCTGAATAAGGAATACATCACAACCTCTTATAGATTGTTGAATTTGAACATAAAGTTCACCATCTGCAAATCTTTTAGATACTAAGGGTACATTTTCAATCCCTAAATATGATGCAATTTCTTCTGCTAATTTGGGATTAGAAGTTCCACTAACTAACCTGAGTCTACTATTGGCTAGGTTAAAATTTGGATTTTCATTCTCCACTGCCGTGATAAAACTAGTCACGAAATTAGCTTTTTAAAAGATTCTATTTTTATCGTAATGCCTAATATCAATTTCGCAAAAATTAATTAACTTTTTTATCTTATTTAGTAAAAAGTACTTTTATTGATAATAAAAAATAATATAAATTTTAAGAATTTATTTGTTATTTCATCAATATTTATATAGTCTTAATTTAGATAGAAGTTGAAATATAAACTATTAAAAATTTAAATTAATTCAATATTAATGACTATAAAATCAGTTTTTAAAAAAAAATCATTAGGGATACTCATTCATCCTTCAAGCCTTCCAGGGGGCAGTTACTGTGGGACTTTTGGTGAAGGTGCAAAAAATTGGATAAAAAAGCTTTCTAAGCATAGGATTGATTTCTGGCAATTCTTACCTCTTTCACCAACAGATTCTACTGGATCCCCATATAGTTCTCCATCAAGTTTTGCTTTAAATCCGTGGTTTCTTGATATTGATGAATTAATAGAAAAACGTTTTATCTTTTTATCTAATAGCCAGGAATTACCATCAATTAATCATAATGAACCACACTTTAATTTTGATTTAGCAGATAAATTTTCTAAGAAATTAGGAGAATATCTTTTAGTTGGTTGGGAATCTCAAAGTGAAGATAGGAAAAATGATTTTCATATATGGAATAAAAAAAATACTTGGGTTGAAGATTACTCAATTTTCATGGTTATCAAAGATGAGTTCAGTATGTTGCCTTGGTGGGAATGGCCATTTGATTTTAAACAAAAGAAAATTGAGCTTATAAAACCATGGCTAAAGGACAAAAATAAAGAAATTCTTAAAACAAAATTAATACAATGGCATCTTGATAAACAGTGGATGAATATAAAAAGATTTGCCAAAAGCCAAGGTATTACTCTTATAGGTGATTTACCTTTTTATGTTTCAAGGGACAGTGCAGATGTTTGGAGTAATAAATCACTATTCTCAATATCTCAGAATGGAGATTTACTTTTTCAAAGTGGTGTGCCGCCTGATTATTTTTCATCAACTGGGCAACTCTGGGGTACTCCCACTTACTATTGGTCTAAACACAAAAGAACAAATTTCGAATGGTGGAGAAAAAGATTTAGAAGACAATTTGAACTTGTAGACATTCTAAGACTTGATCATTTCAGAGCTTTGTCTGGATATTGGAGAGTTGATGGTAATGCTAAAACTGCCATTAATGGAACTTGGGTTAATTCACCTGGGAAAGATTTATTAAATACCTTAAAAAAAGATTTAAAATCAAATTATTTGCCGATTATTGCAGAGGATCTTGGGGTAATAACACAAGATGTAGAAATTTTAAGGGATAATTTTAAATTGCCAGGGATGAAAATTTTACAATTTGCATTCGACGGTAATATAAATAATCCTTATTTACCTAAAAATATCTTAGGAGAGAATTGGGTTGTGTATACAGGAACTCACGATAATGCTACTTCTACTTCATGGTGGAAATATTTAGATAATCATATAAAAAATCATATTAAAATTGACTTCAATTTTTCTGACGATCCCTGCTGGAATTTAATAGAAGTTGGGATGAGTACAAAAGCTAACCTCTTTATATCTCCCATTCAAGATATCTTATCTTTGGATGACTCTTCTCGATTGAATACTCCTGGAACAACTATCAATAATTGGAGATGGAAATTAAATAAAACACTAGAGGATATAGATATATATTTGCAAAAATATAGCAACCTTGGGGAAAATTATGGAAGAGTAAGAAATTAAGTATTAAGCCTAGTTTTAGTTAACTTTTTCTTCAATAATTTTAAACTCAATAATATTTATATTTGAAATAAAATATCGATTAAGAACGAATAGTGTCAAAATTAAAAAGAAAAAATAAAAAACACTTCCTTTCCAAGAATTTAGAAAATCAACCTTTCTTATTAAGTAATTATTTTTACTTTTTTCAAAAATATTATTTTCTTCAATTGTTAAACCCACCAAGGTATTATCTTTCAAAGATAAACATTTTTCCAGTTTAAACAATATTGATCTTATGAAAGGATGTTTTGGTCTAAGGGCTTTAATATTTTTCTCAATTGAATTTATAGAAGATTCTGGGATTTTTGAGATCTCAGAAAGCTCTTTAATAGAAAGATTATTTTGAATCCTTGCTTTTTTTACTAATTCACCAATCTCTTCATATCTATCATGATTTTTAATATGTGTTTTGTCATCTATTGATTGTTTATTTTTCTTTAGAAAATTAATATTGAATATTTTCATTTGAAATTTTTAATAATTTTAATCAATTCATAAAACAAAGGCTATAAATTAATGTGTTGATATAAAACAGAAAAGCTAAGCTGGATAAATAATATTTTGAAATGCACTTTTAGCTAATTTAAAAGGACTAAAAGTTTCTCTGAATAAACTTAAAAGTTTTTCAGCATCTTTAAGCTCTAACCTGTCATCTTTTACAAGGCTTAATAAAAGATTTTTCCTAACTTCAGAGCCTTTTTCGCTTACAAACAGTTTCAATCCTGCATTAGCAACTGGTATAAGATCTGAATTAATATTTTCTTTATTCTTAAATAATGTGTTTAATAAACTTTCAAGCTTACCTATCTGAATTCTTCCTTCATTATCAAATAAAACTTCAAGAAGGATATCGATAATTTCTTCTGAATTATCTGTTAAAAGTTTTTTAGCAATATATGGATATGCAATGTTTAAAATTTTGAATTCAGGATCAAGTCTCAAAGCTAGACCTTCTTGGCTTACTACAGCTCTAATTATTAACGCGAACCTACTTGGAACTCTAAAGGGGTAAGAATACATAAGTTTTGAGAATTTGTCAGTTACATTTTTTAAATTAAAGTTACCAACCTCGGCGCCAAAAGATTCCCCAAGCACCTCTTTAAGTGGTGCCACAAGTTGTTCAAGATCTTGTTCTTTGGTTAAGAAGCCTAGTTTCTGAAAATCTTTTGCCATTAGCAAATATTCTTGATTTATTAAATGAACAATTGCTTTAATAAGAGTAAGCCTATCTGAATTAGTAATAGTATCCATCATCCCAAAATCCACGTAAGCCAAGTGTCCAGCATCTGCAGTTCCTCCTTTAAGTGCAAACATATTTCCGGGATGAGGATCAGCATGAAAGTAGCCGTATTCAAATAATTGTTGAAGTCCACTTATCACACATGTTCTGATGTAAGAAGAAGGTATTAAATTATTTTGCTCTAATATTTCTCTGTCCCTTAATTTGACTCCATCAATCCAAGATGTAGTTATTACTCTTTTAGAGGAAAAATCCTTTTCTAATTTAGGTATGAATACATTAGGGTTATTTTTGAAAAGATCAGCAAACTTCAAGGCATTTTCACCTTCTTTTTCATAGTCAATTTCGTCAAATAGAGCTTTACCAAATTCGTCTATTATTTCTCCAATCCCAACACCTATATTAAGCGGCAAAAATGATCCAAAAGTAGTTGCTAAAATTTTTAGTATTACTACATCTCTTCTAATAAGGAAGTATAAATTAGGTCTTTGCACTTTTACGGCACAGAAAGATTTATTTTTCATTTTTGCCTTATAAACTATTCCTAAACTTGCTGAGGCAACAGGCTCATCTGGAAAATCACCAAATAGTTCATTAGCAGGAGAGCCAAGTTGATCCTCTATTATTTTTAAAGCGATTTTGTGCTCAAAAGGTGGGAGATTATCCTGTAAATTAGTTAATTCTGTTAACCAATCTTGCCTCACTAAATCTGGTCTAGTTGAAAGTGCTTGTCCTAATTTAATGAAACATGGTCCCAAATCTGTAATTACATCAAAAAGGTATTTCGAAAGATTTTTCTGTACATTTTTACTTTTACTGTTACCTTGTAAAAGTATTCTTACTAGTAGAAAGATTAAAGTAAAAAGTATATATAAAACTCTTGGTAAGAAAATCCATGGTCTTAAAAGCAACCAAGCCATATCTTCTTTTGGTGAATATTTTGAATAAGGGATTGCCATTAAATTTTAAAAATATTGAAGAAGAATTTCTTTTTTTACATTCTATATGTGTCAATAATACTTTATGAGTGTTTCTGATTTTCTAACTAAAAAGTTTTTAAAGTCTCTTTTCTTTCCCTCCCATAATAGAGGTGAAGCCTTACCAGAAGGCTTGATTAGATTGTTAAAAAAGCAACCGGGCTTTTGGGATTTACCAGAACTCCCTGAGATAGGTTCGCCATTATCTAGTAGTGGATTGATACATGATGCGCAAGTATCAATTTCAAAAAAATTTAATGCAAAAAATTGTTTTTTTGGAGTAAACGGTGCCTCGGGTTTGATTCAATCTGGGGTGATTGCAATGGCTAATCCTGGCGAATCTATTATTATGCCACGAAATGTTCATATAAGCGCTGTTAAAGCTTGCGCACTTCAAAATGTTATTCCAATATTTTTTGATATTGAGTTTTCAAAAGAAACTGGCCACTATATTCCAATCACTACTGAGTGGTTTACAAATGTATTAAACAATATAGATTTTGAAAATAAAAAAATTGCTGGCGTTATATTAGTTAGTCCTTACTATCAAGGTTATGCAATTGAGCTAGAACCTTTAATCAAAATTTGTCATCAACATGATCTACCTGTTTTAGTTGATGAAGCCCACGGTTCCTATTTTCTTTTTTGTGAAAATTTTAATTTACCGAAATCAGCTGTAAGATCAAAAGCAGATTTAGTTGTTCATTCATTGCATAAGTCACTTAATGGATTAACTCAAACAGCAGCTCTTTGGCATAATGGGAATCTTGTAGAAGAAAACAAATTAATCAAAAGCATAAATTTATTGCAGACGACTAGTCCAAATTCTCTCTTGATTGCATCTTGTGAGGAGTCAATAAATGACTGGCTTAATAAAGCTAATCTAGATAAATACAAAAAAAGAATCTCAGACGCAAAATCAATATACAAGGAACTAAAAAATAGAAAGATACCTCTTATTAAAACTCAAGACCCTTTAAAAATAGTACTAAACACTTCTAAAGTGGGAATTGATGGTTTTACAGCCGATAAATTTTTTTATAAAAATGGACTAATTGCAGAATTACCTGAAATGATGACACTTACTTTTTGTCTAGGTTTTTCAAATCAAGAAGAATTTATTTTTTTATTTCAAAAATTATGGGAAAAGTTACTAATGCAAAATAATAGGTCTTTAAAATTAAAACCCATAAAACCGCCTTTTAAGTTAGTTCAATCACCAGAGATTCCTATAGGAGTTGCCTGGAGAAGTAAAACCTATACTATTCCTATTAAAGAAGCCCTAGGAAAAATTTCTGGAGATATTATTTGTCCTTACCCTCCTGGTATACCCTTAATAGTTCCTGGAGAGAGAATAGACAAGGATAGGATAAATTGGATAGAGACCCAAAGCTTGCATAACGAAGATCTGTTAAATTCTTATATAAGAGTATTACCTACCTAGAAATAAACTATGCGATTGAGAAGTGGTTTACTAATAGGATTATTTGGTTTAGTTGTCGTTTTATTAGGCGGATGGTATTTCACAATAGCAATTGCATTACTTACCTACATAGCACTACTAGAATTTTTTAGGATGGCAGAATTCACTGGAATTAAACCGGCTACTAAAACTACATTATTCTCTTGTTTAGTAATTATAGTATCTTCGTATTTAGAAGCCATTGGATTCCTTGATAGAGAAATATACAACTCGATATTACCAATATGCGGAGTAGGGATATGTACGTGGTTATTACTTCAGCCTAAATCAGGTACTATCGCAGATATTGCTGCATCTATTTTCGGATTATTCTATTTAGGTTTTTTACCCAGTTATTGGATTAAATTAAGAGAAATTCAATCTATTTTAAGTAATTCTTCAGATGAATTATTATTCTTACAAAGTTTCTCAAATTCTACAGGTCTCTATTTAACATTAATTTCTTGCTTATTAATTGTAGCGAGCGATATTGGTTCTTATTTTGTTGGAAAGTCATTTGGGAAAAGATCCCTATCTCCTATATCTCCGAGTAAAACTATCGAAGGTTTGATAGGAGGAATTATATGTTCAATTTCAATAGCAACATTTTTTGGGTTTTTGCTTAATTGGCAATACCCATTTCTAATAGGTATTTTATATGGAACATTAGTTTCACTTATGGCGTTAGTAGGTGATTTAATTGAATCAATGATGAAAAGGGATGCAAAAATTAAAGATTCTGGAACTTTTCTACCAGGTCATGGCGGGATTCTTGATAGAATTGATAGTTATATCTTTACCCCTTCAGTTATATTTTACGTAATTATAATTTTGAAATATTTAAATTAATTATTAAATATTACTTTTAATTTTAATTCTATATTTATTAGTTGATCTTTAATATAACAACTGTTTAATTTTTTATTTTTATCTAAAG
>QCPW01000009.1 GCA_003209655.1 Prochlorococcus sp. AG-442-M23
TGGTTAATGTTTTTAGCAACTTGTATGGGTCTTATAAGATTATTCTCAAGGCAAATTGTATTTGGTATTGGAAGAAAAGTTGAAGTAAATCTACGACAAAAATTATTTGACCATCTACTGATTCAAGATCCTGATTGGATACAAAAAAAAGGTAGTGGGGATATTATTAGTAGAGCTACAAGTGATATTGAGAATATAAGAAGACTATTAGGTTTTACAGTCTTAAGTTTATGCAATATTGTTCTGGCCTACACTCTAACAATTCCCTCAATGTTATCGATTAATAAAACTTCGACCGTAGCAGCATTAATGATCTTTCCGATGATATTAGTAATAGTAAGCTTATTTGGAGGAAGGATGGTAAGTCAAAGAAAAATTCAACAAGAATCACTATCCAAATTAAGTGATTTAATTCAAGAAGATTTATCAGGTATAAGTGCTATTAAAATTTATGCACAAGAAGATTCTGAAAAGAGAGAATTTAATAATTACAACGATGTTTATCGTAATTCTGCTATAAAGCTTGCAAGAACAGCAAGTATATTATTTCCACTTTTACAAGGCATCTCTTCAATTTCACTATTAATACTTTTAGGTCTAGGTACTTACCAATTAGAGAATGGCTTTATCACTATTGGCGGACTAGTAGCTCTGATATTATTTGTTGAAAGACTTGTCTTCCCAACAGCTTTATTGGGATTTACATTAAATACTTTTCAATTAGGTCAAGTCAGTCTAGATAGAGTTGAAGAAATATTTCAAAATAATCCAAAAATCGTTGATAATCCAGAGGCTAAATTCATAAAGAAAAAAATAAAGGGTTTTATTGAAGCAAAAAATTTAAAAATAAAGTACGAAGGCTCAAAATATAATGCACTAAATGGATTGAATTTCAAAATAAACCCGGGAGAACTTATTGCAATTGTGGGCCCCGTAGGATGTGGGAAAACAACATTAGCTAAATCGCTAGGTCGAACTATTGAAATACCAGATGGACAATTATTTTTAGATAATATTGATATCAAAAATATTAAATTAAGAGATCTAAGAAAACACATTGCTATCGTTCCCCAAGAAGCATTTTTATTTACATCTACAATTTCGGAAAACCTCAAATTTGGAGAGCCAAAAGCGCCTATAGAGACTGTAAAAAAGAGTGCCGTAAAAGCTGGTCTCATAGATGACATTAATAGTTTTCCCAAAGGTTTTAAAACAATCGTAGGCGAAAGAGGGATTACTTTAAGTGGAGGTCAACGCCAAAGGACGGCCTTAGGAAGAGCACTTTTAGTTGACTCTTCTGTTGTCGTTCTAGATGATGCATTGGCAAGTGTAGATAATAATACTGCAGCGGTAATTATTGAGGAGATGAGAGAAAATAAAAGTAAAACAATCTTGATGATTAGTCATCAACTATCAGTAGCAGCAACTTGTGATAGGGTGCTTGTAATGGACAAAGGTAAAATTGTTCAAGAAGGAATACATAAAAATTTGATAACAAAAAAAGGTTTATATAAAAAACTTTGGGAAAGAGAAATAGCAACTAAACAAATAGTAAATTAAAAAAAACCTTTAAATTAAATACATCACTACAAAATGTTTGAATCTTTTAAAAAACTCATGTCTAACAAAAAATCAGTTTCAACAAATGAAACAAATTATATCCATAGAATATTAAATACTGACATAAAAAAAGAACCAAAATCTCAAGAAGATGAAATAATATTTGGTTGCGGATGTTTTTGGGGAGCAGAAAAATGTTTTTGGAAACTTCCTGGGGTTACTACAACTTCAGTAGGTTATGCCGGAGGAGATAAGAAAAATCCTACCTACTATGAAGTTTGTTCTGGTATTACTGGACATGCAGAGGTGGTTAAGGTGGTTTGGAATGTAAATAAAATAGATATTAGTGATTTATTAAAAATGTTTTGGGAATGTCATGATCCAACCCAGAAAAATAGACAAGGTAATGATTTGGGGACTCAATATAGATCTACAATTTACTATAAGGATGAGTGTAATAAAGAAAAAATCTTTTCAAGTAAAGAAGCTTACCAAAAAGAACTTAATAAAAAAAATTTAGGACTCATAGAAACAGAGATTAAAAAAATCGATACTTATTATTACGCTGAAGAATATCATCAGCAGTATTTAGCTAAAGAAGATAGCAGGCAATATTGCTCAGCATCTCCTACTAAAGTAAAACTAGATAATTTCAATGGCTCCAATTACAAACTACCGAAAGAGATCTGGAGAAACTTTAATTGGGAAATTGAAAAATGTGTTTTGAGATCTAATAATAAACCTATAGACTTTGACAATTGAAAGACATTTGTATTTATAGTATAAATACGGGGCGTAGCGCAGTTTGGTAGCGCACCACTTTGGGGTAGTGGGGGTCGTGGGTTCAAATCCCGCCGTTCCGATCAAGTATCAGAATTATCTGAATTTACTAAAGATTTGTACAATTTATAGGAACTTATTCCAACAGCTATGAAAGTAAATGAAGAAAAAATTGCGCATATGATTATAGTAAGATTTGAGACTTCAACTTCTCCAAGTTGGTACGATATAAAATAAATCATTCGTATAATACTATTAAAAAACACTAACATAGATATGTTCATTTATTTTGATTTTCATAAATTTAATAAAATCAAAATTCCAAATGCAAATCTATAGTAAATAAATATTTTGAGTCCATTTGAGGAAACATACTTTAATAAAAAATTAATTGCGAATAAAGACGAAATGAAAGTTGTAATTAATCCAACAAAGAGAGGAAGAAGTGGGAATTTTGAAAATTGATCTACTGCACTCGAAAACTCAACAATAGCTGCAAAAGAGATCGCAGGAATACCAAGGAGAAAAGAAAATTTAGCTGCATCTCGTCTATCCCATCCAGATAATAAAGCCATAGAAATTGTAGCTCCTGAACGAGATACTCCCGGAATAATAGCAAAAGCCTGGGCAATACCTATGTATATGCTTTCCCGATATTTAGAATTACTTAATTTAGTTAATTTACTAGTCGAAATATCTGCAAAAAACATAAATATAGACATTAATATAGATACTATTGCTATAGAAAGATTGGAACGTAAGAATGAATCAGAGAATTCTGGAACGAATAGTTTTATTAATCCACCAAAAAAAATAATAGGAATTGTGCCTAAATAAATAGATCTGTATAGTTTGTTAGACAAAAATGAAAGTCTCAGTTTTCTAAAGTTTGTATTCTTGAAATTAAAAATACTTTTTCTAAAATACCAAAATATTGCAAGAACACTTCCTATTTGTATAACTGCCGACAATGATGACCCAGGGTCATTAATTCCAAATAATAAAGATAAAATTTTTAAATGAGCTGTGCTGCTTACAGGAATGAATTCTGTTAAACCTTGAATTACGCCATAAAAAATAAATCTTAAAAAATCCAATATTTTTTAAACATTATATTATCTAATAATAATATCAATTAAAAATAATACAATTTACATTCTTATAAGAAAAGCTAAGGTATAAATATTATGAAAAAATTTATTTTACAAATATTATTTTTCCTTAGTCTTTTTATATTTTCTGATTATGTTAAGGCAAATTATTGGTTAGTAATTGGAACTTACAGACAAGGACCTGGAGGAAGACCTGAAGTAAGCGGCATAACAAGTCCATCCCTACATAGTATTCCAATGAAGGATATAGAGACTTGTAAAAAAGCAGGAAATAAAATTTCTAAAGAAATCTACACTCCTGTCTGGCAATTTGATAGCAAGTGGACCTGCGTTTATAGCGGAATTAATGAATAGTTTTATCTTTTTACATCATGCGCGCATCCGTCACCTTTGTAATTCTCACTTTCATAAAAATCATTTTTTGTGCCAAAATAAATAGTCAATAGAACGAAAGGCAAGCTAATAACAAAAAGTACTAAAGTCAAATCCATATTAGTATTTATATTTAATGTTTATATTTCTAATTAATAATCTGTTGGTCCTTTTAATCCAAGATAAAAAAAGGCTCCAAGACCAACTAATAATAAAACCCCAGCGATAGCTGCTGAAGGGACAAATCCACCAATTGCAAAGGAAGCAAATTCTGACATTATCATAATCTAAATATAATTTAATGATATCAATAAAATTAACTCTAGTTGTTAAAAATTCTGACACCCAGACAATTTTATATTACAAATTAAGCAACTAAAGTTGCATCTTCATTTTCAGATGAAATTCTTATCCTTTCTTCTAGCTTAGGGCCGTACAATTCATTCCCCCAAATCTCAACTCTAGAATCATTGGGAGCCATAAAAGTAAGAATATCTGTAGGAAATAAAACTCTCTCAAGAAAAAAGTTTGAAGGGCCAATACACCTCAAGACAACCATCCTACAACCATCATTTTTATAAGAAAACTCAACCATCCCAAAAAATAAAATTAAAAACCTCACTTATTAAACACTATATAAAACGATTTAAAGTGTATAAAAAAAGACTAAAACGGCAAAAACTTTTAAAATAAAGTTTTATTTAATCCAACTTTAATTAATTTTCTATCTTGATTCATCAATAATAAGACATCTGAATTAATCTCATCAAAACTTTTATGTGGAATAGAAACATTTAACATTCGCAGAAAATTCAATAATTTTTCATTTTTGAGAGCGCTACCTCTTTTTATAAGCATGTTTTTTTCTTGATTTGATTTCCATAAATTCATATATTCGTATTTTACAGGTTTTAAATGCCAAATTTGATCAATTAACTTCCAAGTATCCAAATAAAGTTTTAAATTATTTTGAATTTTTAACCTATAAGAAGATTCATAAGCACTTAGTGGAGGGGATATTTTTTCAAAATAATTTGAATCAATTGAATAAGGTTTTACACCTAAAAACCATCCTTCAACAATTAATAGATCAGGAGAATCATTCCTCCAATGAGACCTATCGCCCAAACCATTTCTTAAGGATTTGTCAAAAACAGGTACATTTAATTTCCCACAAATCTTCCATTCAAGTAATTTTTCATTCATTAAATCAATCGAGTGACTGCCTGGAAAGCCTCTTGAAACCTTCCAAGGATTATTCTTAATCGCAAGTTTCATTTCATCAGAAGGCAGGTAAAAATCATCGATAGAAATAACAGATATTTTGAAATCAAATTTTAAAGAAATGCTTTCTAGCCATTTACCTAAAGTTGTTTTACCAGTGCCTGGGAGGGCTGAAATTCCAATTATTCTACGTTCAGGAAAATGTCTATAAAATTTATATGCTTGAGATAAAAGAGGTAAAGCAAGTCCCCAAATCCAATCTTCATGTACATTTTTATCCCAAAACTTATCAATTGAGAGTTTCTCTTTCTTACTATTCCAAAATTTAAACCATTCATTCAAAGATTCCCATCCAAATTGAAAAATTAATTCTTCAAATTCATCCAATGGAAATTCAATATTTAAATGATTCATTTATTTCTTAATTTTTAATATATTAATCAACTTATTGATTTCAATTTTCCAACCGAAGCCATTTGGCTCAGTGGCAAGAATAAAATTTTGATATTTTAAGCTCTCTAATAATTTCAAGTTTGGTCCATTTGGACTAGGAATAACAATTTTGTAATCTGAGTTTAGTAATAAAGGCAAATCATTTTGGGAATCACCAAGACCAATAATTTTAATATTTGGATTATTTGAATATTTCTTGAGTGCATTTATTGCTTTTCCCTTATTTGAATTAATTGACAGCATATGGCTCATCCTATTGCCTCTAAAAATTTCTACTTTAAATCTTTTACAGATAATATTAATTTCTTTTTCCTTATTTTCAGGTGGATTTAGGAATGACATACTCCAATGTCTATCTCTCATTAACTCTAAAGAATGACCTTTTAATCCAGTTAGTTCTGTTGCCTCTTGATCGGAGATGTTATTAAGTGGTACCAAATCATAATTAATTTCATCAGAAATATCATTTAAAATTTTTTCAAGAATTTCATATTTTTCTCCAAGAATAATCTCCCCATCAACTTTCTTTAATGATTCACCATATATAGCTGCCCCATTTTCAACGATATAAGGATCTGTCAGATTAAGTTCTTTTCTAATAACTTTAACTTCAGAAGCAGTTTTACTGGTACACAATATTACTGGTATGGAAAATTCTTGAAGAAGTTTTATAGTTTCTCTTGCCGGAGTTAGATCATAAGAATGATCCATCAAAGTACCATCAACGTCAGTTACTACCCATAAAGAAGAATTTTCAATCATCTATTAAAAGACCAAGCCAAATTACTTGAAAAGGATCAAGCTCAATATTATTAGAATTATATTTATTTGATGTTAAATAATCTTGCATATTCGGAACATTTTTGATCAAAGTAGTAAATTCGTAATCACTTAATCTGTAGTTAATTTTATTATCAGTCATATTGTGAATTGTGAAAACAGATTTTAAACCAAAACCCCTCTTGATTACAACAATATCTCCTCTACTTCTAGATAAGCATTCCATTTGAGACTTAGGATGGAATTGAGGTAACTTTGCTCTAATATTCATAGCATTACGAAGATATCTAAGATTTTTGTTAGCATTAGATTCTGGATTTTTAAAAACAGCTGATAGTTTCTCAGACTTGAATTTTTCCCTATTTAAGTCTCTTCTTTGTCCTGTCTTTGAGAAACTTTTTATATCATTTTCTGAAGCAAGTAATGCGGGAAGATAAAAAGCAGGAACTCCTTTGAGAGACATCACAAGTAATTGAGTCAATAAAAACCTTTCAAATTGAAAACGATTTGAATCCCTACCAGGATCCTCCATTGCGCTCCACCAACTAATATTTAATTCATATGGTTTATCTTCTCCATTGGATAATCTTCTATGACTTACTAGCCCGCCCCTTTTTTCACAATTAATTAATAAATCTTTTATTCTTTGTTCACTCATAAGTCCCTCTAAAGCTCTTAAACCAACTCCATCATGAGAAGCAGTAAAATTAAACATCGTTGTGGTTTTGGGCAAATCTGGCCAATCACAAATCCATGAATTTAAAATATCTGCTCTTGAAGTTGTTATTGCCTCTAAGAGAAGAGGTGGTAGAGGAAAATTATAAGCCATATCCGCTTCATCCTCTGGCATTAAATAAGAAAGATTTTCTTTCTGTGGAACATTAGTTTCAGTAATTAATACCCCATCTTTTAGAAGATCATTTAGCAAAATTCTTAGTATTTTTACTATTGAATGTGCTTTTGGTAAATGTAAACATGTTGTACCAGGTTCCTTCCAAATGAAACCAACCGCATCAAGTCTCAACCATTTAATACCATTTGATAAATAAGTAATAATCAAGTTAAGGAACTCAATTGTCATTCTAGGATTAAGCCAATTCAAATCAATTTGATCAGGACCAAAAGTTGTCCAAACTTGTTTTTGTCCATCTTCTGTATTTATCTGGGAGAAAAGTGATGAACTCCTCGGTCTTACAACATTTTTCCAGTCGAGATCTTGAGAAGGACAAAATACATTGGACAATCCTGGTTCTTGACACTTGATAAACTGCTGAACCCAAGGGTGAGATGATGAGACATGATTTAAAACTAAATCAGCCATTAAGTAATGTTTATTAGAAATACTATTCACCATGAGCCAGGTTAATTACACCCATTAAACCAAATACAATAGCTAAACCTAAAGCCGCTACTAGTAAAACTGATCCAATCGCTACACCGTTAAATAGACTATCAAGAAGCAATTCCAATTTTATAAGAAGAAATTATAGTGAATATAAGAAGAGGAGGCATAAAGCCTCCTCTTGATTTTTTAAGACTAAGCCTTGAAATTAAAGCTTATATCTTTCTCCTTTAGATGGATCTGTCCAATCACATGCATATCCTTTTGAGCTTGGTTCAAATTGGTTCCATGCTTGAGGGTATACAACTCCATCAGTTTCTTCAAGAATCTCAAAACCACCCTCTGGCTTTATTAAACCAATTCTCACTGTTTGAGCGAGGTGATGGTTAGGCATAACTTCGACAGGACCTTGAGGAGCATCGAAAGTTTGACCTACAAGAGCTTCTCTTACAGCACTGTTTTCAAATGTACCTGCATCCTCTACAGCTTGTTTCCATAGATAAACCATATTGTATGCAGACTCCTGAGGATCAGCAACTACTCTGTCGCTACCATATAGAGCTTTGAAATCAGCTGCAAATTTCTTTGATTCAGGAGTATCAATAGACATCATATAGTTCCAAGCTCCATAGTGGCCTTCCAAGAATTCAGGTCCAATAGTGCTAATTTCTTCTTCTGCAATTGAATAGTTCATTACGTAATATCCATTGCTTGGAGTAATTCCAGCATCCTGAATCTGTTTAAAGAAAGCAACGTTTTGGTCACCGTTGAGTGTGTTGATGATCACTCCACCACCACTTGGTGCTAATGCTTTCTTAATCTTTGAAATAATAGGGGCAACTTCAGTATTTCCTAAGGGTAAATAATCTTCACCTACAACTTTCCCTCCAAGAGATTTAAGTTGTTCCTTGGTAATTGTATTTGATGTTCTTGGGAATACATAGTCAGAACCAACTAAGAAAAATGGTTTACCAGCTGCTGGGGACCTCTTGAACATGAAGTCAGTTGCTGGTTCTGATTGTTGGTTTGGTGAGGCACCAGTATAGAAGATGTTGTTTGAACATTCCTGGGCTTCATATTGAATTGGGTAGTAAAGGAAAGCATCTTTAGATTCGTAAACGGGAAGCATTGCTTTCCGACTTGCGGAAGTCCACCCACCAAATACTACAGGTACGCCATCTTGGTCGATTAATTTTTTAGATTTTTCGGCAAATGTAGGCCAATCAGAAGCTCCATCTTCAACAATGTATTCGATTTTGTAGCTTTTACCACCAACAGTAACACCGCCGGCAGCATTGATTTCAGCAATAGCCATTTTCTCAGTATCAACAAGAGTTGATTCAGAAATAGCCATTGTTCCTGATAGGGAATGTAAAATACCGACAGTTACAGTGTCATCGAAACTTCCAGAAGTGTCTGAACCACCTCCACAGGAAGTTACTGTAACGGCTAGAGAGGCAGTAGCTAAACCTGCCAAAATACGCCTTGAAATTCTCATGAATTCGTTTAAATTAGGTAATTGACCCTCATTAGGGGGATAAAGTAAAAGTTATAAACGAGTGGGATTTAGTTTTGTAGCGTAGGTAACATTTTGTTGAATCCAATATAAAACAAAGGATAATTTTAGTGGCTTTAAATTTTTGGAATTTGACTTTCCAAATATTTTATAACTTCATCAACTCCTTTACTCAAACTAAGATTTGTAAAAAACCATGGTTTACCATTTCTCATGAAATTAGTATCATTTTTCATAATATTTAAATTTGCACCAACCATATCAGCCAAATCAATTTTGTTTATTAATAATAAATCTGATCTTGTAATTCCAGGACCTCCTTTTCGCGGAATTTTATCTCCAGCAGATACATCAATTACGTAAATAGACAAATCTACAAGTTCCGGACTAAAACTAGCTGCTAAGTTGTCACCACCACTTTCTACAAAAATAAAATCTAATGGGTGATATTTGTTCTCAAGTTCTATTACTGCATTTTTATTAAGAGAACAATCTTCCCTGATTGCAGTATGAGGGCAACCTCCTGTCTCTACTCCAACAATTCTTCCTTCCTCTAAAACCTTTTTCTTTATGAGAAAATTAGCATCCTCTTTAGTATAAATATCATTAGTGACAACTGCTACTTGATATTTTTTTTTAAGACCTAAGCATAAAGTTTCAACTAATGCAGTCTTTCCTGAACCTACAGGGCCTGCAACGCCTACTCTTAATTTGCTACTCATAAATTAATTTCGAAATAATTTTGTATATAAATCATTATGGTTTTGTTGGGCCATAGATAAGCTTATATTTCCAACATAAAGATCATTAATATTTCTGTCTACAATTTCTCTTGTAATTTCTGATATTAAATCCAAAAGTTCAAGTTGAAATTTTTGTGCTTTTATTGATCCCATTGGTATAAGTCTTATTGCAGCACTTAGTTGATTAGCAGTCCATGCATATATAAAATTTTCGATCATTTCAAATTTATTTATTTCAAAAGAGAAGCAAACCCAACTCCAGGCAAGAGACCAAGAAACATTTTTATTTGTTTCGTAAATATATTTAAATCCAAATTCTTTAGTTAATTCAAAAAGTGATTTAGCCATTTGGGTTTGTTGATCTCTTATTTCAACAGAATCTCTAAAGGATGTAAGCCATTTATCTAAACTCAATAATCTTTTTTTGTTTTCATTGATTTTTTTTGAATCTTTTAGTTCGACAAAAATATCAAAAAATTCTATTAAACATCTTGCCTCAATTCTAATTTGTCCAATTTTTAATTCATTTTTAATTAATTCTTTAATCTGGTCAGAATCTTCTAATTTTTTGATTTTTAAATAACTTTCTAATCCCTCTGAATAACAAAAACATCCGACAGGTAAACTTGGACTTGTTAATAAATATTTTACTAAGTGATTTTTAATCATGATGAAATGCACCTATTTCTGGAAAAAATTTTTTTCCAACTTTCGTGTACATTACTTTAAAATTCTTTAGAAGTTCGTAGATAATATAATCGTTTTTAGTCAAAATAATATTTTCATTAATCTCAATTTCTACATGTCTATTCCCAAGATGATAAGCAACTTTGGTAAGCTCTAAATTTGATTTTGCAGTAATTTCTATTAAATTTTCTTTTTGCGCAATAATCTTCACAAAAAGATTTTTATGATTAGTCAGAAGAATATCTCCATCATTTAGTTTCTTTTCTCTTGGTAATTGTAAATGAATTTCTTGATTGCAATCTGATATTCTTTTCCCTCTTAATATTCTTCTTTGATCAGAATTTAATGTAAGTTTTAAAAAATTCCCTTTGTAGGAGTTTTTCTTCATCCAATCGGTTACAACAATTTCTTTTTCAATACTCATAACAAAATATTTTAGTAACTTTATAAAGAGTAATCAAAGTAAACAATATGGATAAATCCACTTGGGAAGGTAATTGTTTCTTAAATTTTTTTAATAATAAATCAAGTTCTGGAAAAGATGATAAAACAATCTTCAAATCTAAATTTACGTCCCCATATAAATTATTAAAATGTAGTTATGACGAAGAAGGTCGTTGTATTTTACCTGTACTACATACTGCAGGTGGCTTAGTCGGCGGAGATTTGCTTGAGTTTGAAGCAGAAATTGGAATTAATTCAAAAGTTTTACTAACCACTTCTTCTGCTCAGAAAGTATATGGATCAGTTGGCAGATCAAAAATTAATCCAAAAGGTACTTTCTCTTTTCAGAAAACAAATATAAATATTCTTGAAAACTCTCATTTAGAGTATCTCCCACAAGAAACAATAGTTTTTGCAAACGGATTATATTCTCAAGAATTTAAAATAAAGATTTCTGACAACTCTAGCTTTTTATTTACAGATTTAGTAAGACTTGGAAGGTCTTCTATAGGAGAATCTATTGAAAACGGTGTTTTTAGATCAAAATTAGAAATCATTAGGAATTGTAATGTATATGATGATTGGGAATTTGTTGATCAAATTGAATTAACAAAATTTAGTTTTGAAGCTAAAAGTGGTATGGATTTTATGCCAGTATTTGGTTCTTTAATTTGGATATGTGAAAAAAATTTTCCTAAAACAAAAATTAATGAACTCAAAAAAAATATAAAATTAATTTTTAAGAAAAATAAAAATTATTTGTCCTTAGGAGCTTTAGAAAATGGAATATCAATAAGATTTTTGGGGAATTCTTCGCAAGAGGCAAGACAATGCTTTTTTTCTATTTGGAGACAAATAAGAACTGTTTGTGGCTTTTGTAGGCCAGAATATCAAGGAGTATGGCCTTTGCAAGATTCTACAAATTATTAATTATGTTCATAAAGAACTTTTTTCAAAAATTTTTAGATTAATTTTTATTTATGCATCTTTCACCTCAAGAAAAAGATAAGCTATTAATTTTTTCAGCTGCGCAGTTAGCTGAAAGAAGACTTAATAGAGGTCTTAAACTTAACTATCCAGAGACAGTTGCCTTTTTAAGCTTTCAAGTTTTAGAGGGAGCTAGAGATGGTAAAAGTGTTAGCCAATTAATGTCTGAAGGTACAACTTGGCTTAGTAAAAATCAAGTAATGGATGGAATTTCCGAAATGGTCGATGAAGTTCAAGTTGAGGCTGTCTTTCCAGATGGCACAAAATTGGTAACTATTCACAATCCTATTAATTAACTATGGACTATTTAATACCTGGCCAAATAATTACCGAAGATGGTGAAATCGAATTAAATTCTGGTAAAGATGTAAAAGTCATAACAGTTTCTAACTCTGGGGATAGACCTGTGCAAGTTGGATCTCATTATCATTTTTTTGAAACTAATAAAGCATTAATTTTTCAAAGAGAAATTACACTTGGGATGCGTTTAGATATTCCTGCAGGAACCGCTATTAGATTTGAACCTGGAGATACTACAGAAGTTAAGCTGGTATCTTATTCAGGATATAGAAATGCATATGGCTTTAATGCCTTAATTAACGGTTCTCTAGATTCCTAATTCCATGTCATACAAAATTAATAGAAAAACTTATGCTCAAACATACGGACCTACAAAGGGAGATAGAGTTAGGCTTGCAGATACAGAATTAATAATTGAAGTAGAAAAGGATTTTACTACTTATGGAGATGAAGTTAAATTTGGAGGTGGTAAGGTCATTAGAGATGGAATGGGTCAGTCTCAGGTAACCAGAGATGATGGAGCTGTAGATACCGTAATAACAAATGCTTTAATAGTTGATTGGTGGGGAATTGTAAAAGCTGATGTTGGATTGAAAGATGGGAAAATTTTTGAAATTGGTAAAGCTGGAAATCCAGATATACAAGCTAATATAAATATAATTATTGGGTCTTCAACAGAAGTAATAGCTGGTGAGGGGCATATTCTTACAGCTGGATCTATAGATACACATATCCATTTTATTTGTCCTCAACAAATAGAAACTGCATTAGCTTCTGGCATAACGACTATGTTAGGTGGAGGAACAGGTCCTGCTACAGGAACAAATGCAACTACTTGTACCCCAGGAGCTTTTCATATATCTCGTATGCTTCAATCTGCCGAAGCATTCCCTATGAATTTAGGTTTTTTTGGGAAGGGAAATTCATCTAATGAAGTAAATCTTTTTGAGCAAGTCAATGCTGGTGCATGTGGTTTAAAATTACATGAAGACTGGGGCACAACTCCATCAACGATAAATTCATGTCTTAATGTTGCAGATGATTTAGATGTTCAAGTATGTATTCATACAGATACTTTGAATGAAGCAGGTTTTGTTGAAGATACTATAAATGCAATCTCAGGAAGAACTATTCATACCTTTCATACCGAAGGGGCTGGAGGAGGACACGCTCCAGATATTATTAAAATTTGTGGAGAAAAAAATGTTTTGCCAAGCAGCACAAATCCAACTAGGCCTTATACCAAGAATACCTTAGAAGAACATCTTGATATGTTAATGGTTTGTCATCATTTAGATTCTAAAATTCCCGAAGATATTGCATTTGCTGAATCAAGAATCAGGAGGGAGACAATAGCTGCTGAAGATATTTTGCATGATATCGGTGCATTTTCCATTATTGCAAGTGATTCACAAGCCATGGGAAGAGTTGGAGAAGTGATAACAAGAACTTTTCAAACAGCACATAAAATGAAGGTGCAAAGAGGCCCTCTAGATGAAGACTCAGATAAAAACGATAATTATAGAGTAAAAAGATATATCTCTAAAGTTACTATCAATCCTGCTATTGCTCATGGAATTAATAAATTTGTTGGTTCTATAGAAAAAGGGAAAATAGCAGATATAGTCTTGTGGAAACCTTCATTTTTTGGTGTTAAACCAGAATTAGTTGTCAAAGGTGGTTCTATCGCTTGGTCTCAGATGGGAGATGCAAATGCTTCAATCCCAACTCCAGGTCCTGTTCATGGTAGACCTATGTTTGCAAATTATGGACAATCGCTTTTAAAAAGTTCATTTACTTTTTTGAGTAAAAATGCAATCGACCTTGGTATTCCTAATAAACTTTCTTTGCAGAAAAAATGTTTAGCTGTAAAAAACACTAGATCTATTAATAAATTAGATCTAAAATTTAATAATAAATTGCCAAATATTTCGGTCGATCCACAAACTTATGAAGTGTTCGCTGATGGGGAATTACTTTCTTGTGATCCTCTTGAGGTAGTGCCAATGGCTCAAAGATATTTTTTACTTTAATAGTTGTTAATCAATTCTTTTTTGGTAAGATTTATTTCCTTAGATCCTGCATTAGCTAAATCCTCTTGAAGTTTATTCTCACAGGAAAGGACTCTTGACCAACTAGGAAGTTGTTGGGTTGTTGGATTTGCTAAATAACCTTGAGTAGCAGGTCTTAATAATTTTGCAAATTTTTGAACAGATAATTCCTCTTCATGCCTGTCATATGGAATCATATTAACTGCTGAATCTAGTCCAAATTGTTTAACTCTATCTTCTCCCACTCTTTTATAAAGCACTTCAAGAGTAGATAATTGAGTGCTTGTTAGGGTCTGAGCTTGATGTTCCATAAGTCCTCTTAAGACACTCGAAAGAATTTCTGTACACATTTTTTGCAGACCTTCTTTAGAAGATGAGCCTATGGTTTTGTGTTTATGATCGAATAAACCTAGGTCTACTTGAGCTATTTTTGATGTTCTGACGTTTCTATAGACCTCCGATAGTAGACCTATCTCTAATCCCCAATCACATGGAATTCTTAGGTTCATAGCTAAATCTTTTGTAAATGCAAATTCACCAGCGAGAGGATATCTAAATGATTGTAAGTACTTTAAAAAGGGCCCATTGCCGACTAACTGTTCCAAACTTGCTAAAAGTGGTCCCACAAATAATCTTGTAGCTCTTCCTTGTAATTGATTTGTTTCAAGTGATAATCTACTGTAGAAGGCTTTTACGTAGGAAATTCCATATGATTCATCTAATAAAGGAAGTATCATTCTTGATGGATATAATGAGCTAAATGTCCTTATGTCGGCATCAAATAAAGCAACCACGTCAGATTTTCTTGTAGCAACACCTATTCCTTGCCACACTGCCCATCCTTTTCCTGGTGTGCCAAGTAATTCTAGCCCATTTTTTTCTTGATTTTTTAATAGTTCAATTACAGATGGAGAATTTGTCCACTGAATATGAACTGGGAATGGCATTGAATCAAAAAACAACTTTGCAGAATTTGCTTGCTCAATTGTTTTTGCTGATAGAGCAATAACTAATTCATTTAATCCAGTAAGATTTCTTAGAACTTCTTTTATGTCTTTTAGCGCAGGTCGTTCAAATTCTTCATAGAGACAAGGTATTAATATTGCAGTGGATCTTTTCTTGAGACTTTTGTTTAATTCTTTAAGTTGTTCCTTTGTGACACCATATTCATGTATTGTTGTGATTAAACCTTGTTGAAAGTCCATTTTCTATTTGATGTGCAGAATAGTGTTAATACTTCGATGATTTTTTCAAAGTGACGCAAATTGATTCAGAGAAAAAATTTGATAGATTAAAGCTTAGTAAATTGCTTAAAACAATTTATAAGGATCATACTACCGAAGAGATTAATTGTATTTGTAATCAATTATTGCAGATTTTAGATAATTTCTCAGAGAAGTCTCGTTTTGAAGAAAAAAGTGATGATAGAAAATGGGATGAATCTTATTCAGTTTTAATTACTTATGCTGATGGTATTTATAAAAAAGGAGAAGTCACGCTTGTAACTCTGAAAGACTTTCTTAGTAAATATTTTGGTAGTTTATCAAAAGTAGTTCACATTCTTCCTTTTCTTAAATCAACAAGTGATGGTGGTTTTGCTGTATCAAGTCATAAATCTTTAGAGGAAAAATTTGGTAGTTGGGAGGATCTGAATAGTATTTCTAATAAACATTACTTAATGGCTGATTTAGTTTTAAATCATGTCTCATCATCTCACCCTTGGGTTCAGCAGTTTATCAAGTGTCAAGAACCAGGATTGTCCAATGTATTTTGTCCTTCTCAAGATCTCGACTGGAAAAATGTTGTAAGACCGAGGAGTTCATCACTTTTCTCCCAGATAAATACAGAAGATGGACAAAAACAAGTTTGGACAACTTTTGGTCCTGATCAAATTGATTTGAATTGGCTTAATCCTAGAATGACAATTGAGTTCCTTAACTTGATTATTACTTATTTATCAAATGGTATTAAATGGTTGAGACTTGATGCGGTTGGTTTCATTTGGAAGGAACCTGGTACAACATGTTTACATTTACCAAAAGCACATTCAATAGTAAAAATACTAAGAATTTTGCTAAATGATCTTCTAAAAGATGGGGTATTAATTACTGAAACTAATGTTCCACAGAAAGAAAATCTTTCTTATTTAATGCCAGAGGATGAAGCGGATATGGCTTATAATTTTCCTCTACCACCTCTTCTCTTAGAGGCAATAACAACTTCAAGAGCAGATATTTTAAATTCATGGATTTGTGATTGGCCAGATTTGCCCAAAACCACAACGATGTTTAATTTTACTGCTTCTCATGATGGAGTTGGTTTAAGAGCTTTAGAGGGACTTATGAGTGAACAAAGAATAAAAGATTTATTAATTAATTGTGAAAAAAGGGGCGGGCTAGTAAGTCATAGAAGATTATCCAATGGAGAAGATAAACCATATGAATTAAATATTAGTTGGTGGAGCGCAATGGAGGATCCTGGTAGGGATTCAAATCGTTTTCAATTTGAAAGGTTTTTATTGACTCAATTACTTGTGATGTCTCTCAAAGGAGTTCCTGCTTTTTATCTTCCCGCATTACTTGCTTCAGAAAATGATATAAAAAGTTTCTCAAAGACAGGACAAAGAAGAGACTTAAATAGGGAAAAATTCAAGTCTGAGAAACTATCAGCTGTTTTTAAAAATCCAGAATCTAATGCTAACAAAAATCTTAGATATCTTCGTAATGCTATGAATATTAGAGCAAAGTTACCTCAATTCCATCCTAAGTCTCAAATGGAATGCTTATCTAGAAGTAGAGGAGATATTGTTGTAATCAAGAGGGGTTTTGGTTTAAAATCTGTTTTCACAATTCACAATATGACTGATAATAAAATTAACTACAGATTAAGTGATTACGAATTTACTACTTTGATCAAAAATGTTCCGAATATGCAAGATTATTTAACATCAAATAAATATAATTCTAATAATATTGAGCTTGATCCTTTTCAAGTAATTTGGCTTGGTCTTTTAATAGATGATTGAAAATTCTTCTTTATGGGTAGTAACTGACGTTGATGGTACTTTGATGGATCATTCTTATGATCTAACTCCGGCAAGAGAAACTATAAAACTTCTTCAAGAATTTTCCATACCAGTAATATTGTGTACCAGTAAAACTGCTTCTGAAGTTAAAGTTATTAGAAAAGAACTTAATCTGACAGATCCTTATATCGTTGAAAATGGGGCAGCTATATATGGTGAATCATTAAAGAAAGTTGATGGGGAGATTATTCTTGGAGAAAAATATGAAATTCTTGAAAAAATTTTAAATGATATTTCTGATGAAATTAATTATGATTTGGTACCACTTAATAACATCTCCGATCAAGAGGCAACAGAACTAACTGGATTAAAAGGTCATTCTTTAGAGTTAATGAGAGATAGACATTGGAGTATGTCATTCCTAAATCCACCTGAAAATAAGGAAAAAGAAATTAATATTATCTGTAAAAGATTTAAAGTAGAAATTTTTAGAGGCAATAGGATGAGCCATATGCTGTCAATTAATTCAAATAAGGGAAAAGCAATAAATGCACTCAAGAAATATTCAAATAATCCAAATATTAAAATTATTGGTCTTGGTGATTCCCAAAATGATTTGCCTTTATTACTAAACTCAGATTACAAAATTGTTATTCCTAGTCCAAATGGACCAAACTTGAAATTATTAGAGAGCTTAAAATATCAAAATTTTATTCTTGCCACTGAGCCAAATGGCTTCGGTTGGAAAATTGAAATCAATAAGTTGATTAATATATTAAAAATTAAGAAATAAATGAATCATTTAAATATTGAATTTCCATTGGATGAATTTGAAGAATTAATTTTTCAATTTGGATGGGAATCTTTGAATGAATGGTTTAAATTTTGGAATAGTAAGAAAGAGAAACTCTCAATTGATAAGTTTTGGGATAAAAATGTACATGAAGATTGGATTTGGGGACTTGCTTTACCTCTTTTATCTCAAGCATATAAATTTTATAGACATTTTCCTGAACGTAGAATAATTGGAATTTCAGCCCTCCCAGGCACTGGTAAAACAACTTTAGGTAAATGGCTAGAAAGCATTTCTTTAAAATTTGATTTCAAAATATCTGTTATTTCTATCGATGATTTTTACCTGCCTTCTGATGAAATGAAACTTGCGATTAAGAATAATCCTTGGAAGGTTTCAAGAGGCTTTCCAGGCAGTCACTCGATTGATTTAATGAATGAAAAATTACTTGAATGGAAGATTTGTGGGAAATTAAATGTACCTGTTTTTGACAAATCCTTAAGAAATGGTTTGGGCGATAGGTCTCATTGGAGGAATGATTCTCCTGATCTATTAATTGTTGAAGGATGGTTTTTAGGTGTAAAACCTTATTCAATTGATTCAAATTATTTTGAAAAAATATCCCCTCCACTAAGTGCTTATGAATCTTCTTATAGGTTAAAAATTCAAAATAATTTAAAACTTTATTTGGATACTTGGAAGTTAATTGATCAAATTTGGCATTTAAAACCTGTAAAATACGAATATATGAATTTATGGAAATCAAATCAAGAAAAAAACATGCTTATAAAAAGAGGTAGCGCTCTCAAAAATGAAAAATTATTGAATTTTCTGCGAATGTTAAATGTTTCTATTCCACATAAAAGTTTTGATGAGATTAATTCAGATGTCTTATTATTGATGAATCAAGATAGAAAATTAATTAAAGTTGGATTAAATAAAACTTTATTTTAAAAGTTTTTGCCGTTTTAGTCTTTTTTTATACACTTTAAATCGTTTTATATAGTGTTTAATAAGTGAGGTTTTTAATTTTATTTTTTGGGATGGTTGAGTTTTCTTATAAAAATGATGGTTGTAGGATGGTTGTCTTGAGGTGTATTGGCCCTTCAAACTTTTTTCTTGAGAGAGTTTTATTTCCTACAGATATTCTTACTTTTATGGCTCCCAATGATTCTAGAGTTGAGATTTGGGGGAATGAATTGTACGGCCCTAAGCTAGAAGAAAGGATAAGAATTTCATCTGAAAATGAAGATGCAACTTTAGTTGCTTAATTTGTAATATAAAATTGTCTGGGTGTCAGAATTTTTAACAACTAGAGTTAATTTTATTGATATCATTAAATTATATTTAGATTATGATAATGTCAGAATTTGCTTCCTTTGCAATTGGTGGATTTGTCCCTTCAGCAGCTATCGCTGGGGTTTTATTATTAGTTGGTCTTGGAGCCTTTTTTTATCTTGGATTAAAAGGACCAACAGATTATTAATTAGAAATATAAACATTAAATATAAATACTAATATGGATTTGACTTTAGTACTTTTTGTTATTAGCTTGCCTTTCGTTCTATTGACTATTTATTTTGGCACAAAAAATGATTTTTATGAAAGTGAGAATTACAAAGGTGACGGATGCGCGCATGATGTAAAAAGATAAAACTATTCATTAATTCCGCTATAAACGCAGGTCCACTTGCTATCAAATTGCCAGACAGGAGTGTAGATTTCTTTAGAAATTTTATTTCCTGCTTTTTTACAAGTCTCTATATCCTTCATTGGAATACTATGTAGGGATGGACTTGTTATGCCGCTTACTTCAGGTCTTCCTCCAGGTCCTTGTCTGTAAGTTCCAATTACTAACCAATAATTTGCCTTAACATAATCAGAAAATATAAAAAGACTAAGGAAAAATAATATTTGTAAAATAAATTTTTTCATAATATTTATACCTTAGCTTTTCTTATAAGAATGTAAATTGTATTATTTTTAATTGATATTATTATTAGATAATATAATGTTTAAAAAATATTGGATTTTTTAAGATTTATTTTTTATGGCGTAATTCAAGGTTTAACAGAATTCATTCCTGTAAGCAGCACAGCTCATTTAAAAATTTTATCTTTATTATTTGGAATTAATGACCCTGGGTCATCATTGTCGGCAGTTATACAAATAGGAAGTGTTCTTGCAATATTTTGGTATTTTAGAAAAAGTATTTTTAATTTCAAGAATACAAACTTTAGAAAACTGAGACTTTCATTTTTGTCTAACAAACTATACAGATCTATTTATTTAGGCACAATTCCTATTATTTTTTTTGGTGGATTAATAAAACTATTCGTTCCAGAATTCTCTGATTCATTCTTACGTTCCAATCTTTCTATAGCAATAGTATCTATATTAATGTCTATATTTATGTTTTTTGCAGATATTTCGACTAGTAAATTAACTAAATTAAGTAATTCTAAATATCGGGAAAGCATATACATAGGTATTGCCCAGGCTTTTGCTATTATTCCGGGAGTATCTCGTTCAGGAGCTACAATTTCTATGGCTTTATTATCTGGATGGGATAGACGAGATGCAGCTAAATTTTCTTTTCTCCTTGGTATTCCTGCGATCTCTTTTGCAGCTATTGTTGAGTTTTCGAGTGCAGTAGATCAATTTTCAAAATTCCCACTTCTTCCTCTCTTTGTTGGATTAATTACAACTTTCATTTCGTCTTTATTCGCAATTAATTTTTTATTAAAGTATGTTTCCTCAAATGGACTCAAAATATTTATTTACTATAGATTTGCATTTGGAATTTTGATTTTATTAAATTTATGAAAATCAAAATAAATGAACATATCTATGTTAGTGTTTTTTAATAGTATTATACGAATGATTTATTTTATATCGTACCAACTTGGAGAAGTTGAAGTCTCAAATCTTACTATAATCATATGCGCAATTTTTTCTTCATTTACTTTCATAGCTGTTGGAATAAGTTCCTATAAATTGTACAAATCTTTAGTAAATTCAGATAATTCTGATACTTGATCGGAACGGCGGGATTTGAACCCACGACCCCCACTACCCCAAAGTGGTGCGCTACCAAACTGCGCTACGCCCCGTATTTATACTATAAATACAAATGTCTTTCAATTGTCAAAGTCTATAGGTTTATTATTAGATCTCAAAACACATTTTTCAATTTCCCAATTAAAGTTTCTCCAGATCTCTTTCGGTAGTTTGTAATTGGAGCCATTGAAATTATCTAGTTTTACTTTAGTAGGAGATGCTGAGCAATATTGCCTGCTATCTTCTTTAGCTAAATACTGCTGATGATATTCTTCAGCGTAATAATAAGTATCGATTTTTTTAATCTCTGTTTCTATGAGTCCTAAATTTTTTTTATTAAGTTCTTTTTGGTAAGCTTCTTTACTTGAAAAGATTTTTTCTTTATTACACTCATCCTTATAGTAAATTGTAGATCTATATTGAGTCCCCAAATCATTACCTTGTCTATTTTTCTGGGTTGGATCATGACATTCCCAAAACATTTTTAATAAATCACTAATATCTATTTTATTTACATTCCAAACCACCTTAACCACCTCTGCATGTCCAGTAATACCAGAACAAACTTCATAGTAGGTAGGATTTTTCTTATCTCCTCCGGCATAACCTACTGAAGTTGTAGTAACCCCAGGAAGTTTCCAAAAACATTTTTCTGCTCCCCAAAAACATCCGCAACCAAATATTATTTCATCTTCTTGAGATTTTGGTTCTTTTTTTATGTCAGTATTTAATATTCTATGGATATAATTTGTTTCATTTGTTGAAACTGATTTTTTGTTAGACATGAGTTTTTTAAAAGATTCAAACATTTTGTAGTGATGTATTTAATTTAAAGGTTTTTTTTAATTTACTATTTGTTTAGTTGCTATTTCTCTTTCCCAAAGTTTTTTATATAAACCTTTTTTTGTTATCAAATTTTTATGTATTCCTTCTTGAACAATTTTACCTTTGTCCATTACAAGCACCCTATCACAAGTTGCTGCTACTGATAGTTGATGACTAATCATCAAGATTGTTTTACTTTTATTTTCTCTCATCTCCTCAATAATTACCGCTGCAGTATTATTATCTACACTTGCCAATGCATCATCTAGAACGACAACAGAAGAGTCAACTAAAAGTGCTCTTCCTAAGGCCGTCCTTTGGCGTTGACCTCCACTTAAAGTAATCCCTCTTTCGCCTACGATTGTTTTAAAACCTTTGGGAAAACTATTAATGTCATCTATGAGACCAGCTTTTACGGCACTCTTTTTTACAGTCTCTATAGGCGCTTTTGGCTCTCCAAATTTGAGGTTTTCCGAAATTGTAGATGTAAATAAAAATGCTTCTTGGGGAACGATAGCAATGTGTTTTCTTAGATCTCTTAATTTAATATTTTTGATATCAATATTATCTAAAAATAATTGTCCATCTGGTATTTCAATAGTTCGACCTAGCGATTTAGCTAATGTTGTTTTCCCACATCCTACGGGGCCCACAATTGCAATAAGTTCTCCCGGGTTTATTTTGAAATTCAATCCATTTAGTGCATTATATTTTGAGCCTTCGTACTTTATTTTTAAATTTTTTGCTTCAATAAAACCCTTTATTTTTTTCTTTATGAATTTAGCCTCTGGATTATCAACGATTTTTGGATTATTTTGAAATATTTCTTCAACTCTATCTAGACTGACTTGACCTAATTGAAAAGTATTTAATGTAAATCCCAATAAAGCTGTTGGGAAGACAAGTCTTTCAACAAATAATATCAGAGCTACTAGTCCGCCAATAGTGATAAAGCCATTCTCTAATTGGTAAGTACCTAGACCTAAAAGTATTAATAGTGAAATTGAAGAGATGCCTTGTAAAAGTGGAAATAATATACTTGCTGTTCTTGCAAGCTTTATAGCAGAATTACGATAAACATCGTTGTAATTATTAAATTCTCTCTTTTCAGAATCTTCTTGTGCATAAATTTTAATAGCACTTATACCTGATAAATCTTCTTGAATTAAATCACTTAATTTGGATAGTGATTCTTGTTGAATTTTTCTTTGACTTACCATCCTTCCTCCAAATAAGCTTACTATTACTAATATCATCGGAAAGATCATTAATGCTGCTACGGTCGAAGTTTTATTAATCGATAACATTGAGGGAATTGTTAGAGTGTAGGCCAGAACAATATTGCATAAACTTAAGACTGTAAAACCTAATAGTCTTCTTATATTCTCAATATCACTTGTAGCTCTACTAATAATATCCCCACTACCTTTTTTTTGTATCCAATCAGGATCTTGAATCAGTAGATGGTCAAATAATTTTTGTCGTAGATTTACTTCAACTTTTCTTCCAATACCAAATACAATTTGCCTTGAGAATAATCTTATAAGACCCATACAAGTTGCTAAAAACATTAACCA
>QCPW01000010.1 GCA_003209655.1 Prochlorococcus sp. AG-442-M23
GAAGGCTGGGACATAATTTTGTTGGAACAGAACAAATTTTGCTGGGTTTAATTGGAGAAGGTACAGGAGTAGCTGCAAAAGTACTCAAATCACTTGGGGTAAATCTAAAAGACTCAAGAATTGAAGTTGAAAAAATAATAGGTAGAGGATCAGGTTTTGTAGCTGTAGAGATTCCTTTTACTCCAAGAGCAAAACGAGTTTTAGAATTGTCTCTTGAAGAAGCTCGTCAATTAGGCCACAACTACATAGGAACTGAACATTTATTGTTAGGGTTAATCAGAGAAGGTGAAGGTGTTGCTGCAAGAGTGCTAGAAAATCTTGGAATAGATTTAACTAAAGTTAGAACTCAA
The DNA here is from genome assembly GCA_003209655.1 of Prochlorococcus sp. AG-442-M23. Lineage (GTDB taxonomy): Bacteria > Cyanobacteriota > Cyanobacteriia > PCC-6307 > Cyanobiaceae > Prochlorococcus_A. The sequence continues at coordinate 351 of QCPW01000010.1, forward strand.
GTAATAAGAATGCTTGGAGAGACTGCTGATGTAAGTTCTGGTGGAACCTCATCAAATAAGGGGAATCTAAAAACAGCTACTTTAGATGAATTCGGGACAAATTTAACAAAACTTGCTAGTGAATCAAAGCTAGATCCAGTTGTTGGTCGTCATGACGAAATAGATAGAGTTGTTCAGATTTTAGGTAGAAGAACAAAAAATAACCCTGTCCTTATAGGTGAGCCTGGGGTAGGGAAAACAGCCATAGCTGAAGGTTTAGCACAAAGAATTCAACTAGGAGAAATACCTGATATTCTTGAAGATAAAAGGGTTTTAACACTTGATATCGGCCTTCTCGTAGCAGGAACAAAATATAGAGGTGAATTTGAAGAGAGACTTAAGAAAATAATGGAAGAAATCAAATCGGCTGGAAACGTTATATTAGTCATTGATGAAGTTCATACTTTAATAGGAGCGGGAGCTGCTGAGGGTGCCATAGATGCTGCCAATATACTAAAGCCAGCTTTAGCTAGAGGAGAACTCCAATGCATAGGAGCAACAACTTTAGATGAATATAGGAAACATATTGAAAGAGATGCCGCTTTAGAAAGAAGATTTCAACCTGTAATGGTTGGAGAACCTTCTATTGAAGATACGATAGAAATTTTAAAAGGATTAAGAGAACGTTACGAACAACATCATCGTTTAAAAATTACAGATGAAGCTCTTGAAGCCGCAGCTCACTTAGGTGATCGTTACATATCTGATAGGTTTTTACCTGATAAGGCTATTGATCTTATCGATGAAGCTGGAAGTAGAGTAAGGTTAATTAATTCTAAGCTTCCACCTGAAGCTAAACAAATCGATAAAGAATTAAGGCAAGTACAAAAACAAAAAGAGGAATCCGTTAGGGATCAAAATTTTGATCAGGCTGGTCAATTAAGGGAAAAAGAAATTGAATTGTCTGCAAAAATAAAAGAGCTTTTAGAAAATAAAAAGGAAAGCGCTGATAAGAATGAAGCAAATAATACTGCAGAAACAGCATTAGATAATTCAAGTATTATCCAAAATCCTCTTGTTAATGAAGAAGATGTGGCTCACATCGTAGCTTCTTGGACAGGTGTTCCTGTACAGAAATTAACAGAAACTGAATCTGTCAAACTTCTCAATATGGAGGAGACATTACATCAAAGATTAATAGGACAAGATGAAGCTGTAAAAGCAGTATCAAGAGCCATAAGAAGAGCTAGAGTTGGTTTGAAAAATCCTAATAGACCTATTGCGAGTTTTATTTTTTCAGGCCCTACTGGAGTTGGAAAAACAGAGCTTACTAAATCTTTAGCATCTTATTTCTTTGGCAGTGAAGAAGCAATGATTAGATTGGATATGTCAGAATTTATGGAAAGACATACTGTTAGTAAACTAATTGGTTCCCCTCCAGGTTATGTAGGTTTTAATGAAGGTGGTCAACTTACTGAGGCAGTAAGAAGGAGACCATACACAGTTGTATTATTTGATGAGGTAGAAAAAGCTCATCCAGATGTATTTAATTTGTTATTACAGCTACTAGAGGATGGAAGACTTACAGATTCAAAAGGTAGAACAGTTGATTTTAAAAATACGCTTTTAATAATGACTTCTAATATTGGTTCTAAAGTTATTGAAAAAGGTGGTGGTGGTCTAGGTTTTGAATTCTCAGGTGATTCTGTTGAAGATAGTCAATATAATAGGATTAAATCTCTCGTGAATGAGGAATTAAAACAATATTTCAGACCAGAGTTCTTAAATAGATTGGATGAAATAATAGTATTTAGGCAATTGACTAAGAATGAAGTAAAAGATATTGCAGAAATAATGTTAAAAGAAGTTTTTTCTCGGTTAAATGATAAGGGTATTAAATTAGAGGTAACTGATGCATTTAAAGAGAGGCTTGTTGAAGAGGGATATAATCCTTCTTACGGAGCAAGACCTTTAAGAAGAGCAGTAATGCGATTATTAGAAGATAGTTTAGCGGAAGAAGTTTTATCAGGAAGAATAAAAGATGGAGATAAAGCTTTAGTTGATGTTGATGAGAATAAGAAAGTTACAGTAAATATTTCTTCGGAAAATTCTTCACAAGAATTGGCAGGGGCTAATTTCTAAACACCTAAAACTAACTGGTTTACATGCTCACATAGGTTCTCAAATATTCGAACTTGATCCACATAAAGATTTAGGTGGGATAATGGTTGATGTTATGTTACAAGCTAAAGAATTTGGTCATAACATCAAAGAACTAAATGTTGGAGGTGGATTAGGAATTAAATATACCCAGGAAGATGATCCTCCTTCAATTGATGCATGGATAAAAACAGTTTCATTATCTATTACAGAAGCATGTAAAAAAAATAAATTAGATTTACCTTTACTAATGTGCGAACCTGGAAGATCTATAGTCTCCACAGCTGGGGTAACTATTTACAAAGTTGGCGCATTTAAAGAAATTCCTGGGATAAGAACTTACTTATCAGTTGATGGTGGTATGAGTGATAATCCAAGACCAATAACATATCAATCTAATTATTCTGCTTGTTTAGTAAATAAACCTTTGAATATTAATTCTGAAAAAAAATATACCGTCGCTGGAAAGCATTGTGAATCTGGAGATGTACTCTTTAAAGAACTTGAATTAGGAAATTGCCAAACAGGAGATTTGATTTGTGTTTTTGGTACTGGTGCCTACAATAACTCGATGAGTTCTAACTACAACAGAATTCCAAGACCTGCTGCTCTTTTGGTATGTAATGGGGAAGCCGAAATTATCCAAAAAAGAGAAAGTCCACATGATCTTCTAAAATACGATGTATTACCCGATCGCTTTATCAAGCAAAGTTAGGTACATTTAAATAAATTAAATTTTAATGTGAATTTTTGGGGGTTAATAAACTTAAAGTTTTTATTAGATGTATTGTTTGCCTCCGGTTTTGGGCTTCTATTGTTCTCGAGAGTGAAAGAGCAGAGAACATTATGGCTCTTGAGAGGATATATATTTTTAGTTTCCTTTGCTTGGTTTATTCAAAGATATGCTTATCTTCCACTAACTTCAAAATTAATTGACGCAGTAGTTTTAGCTTGTTCTCTTTCTTTAGCTATTCTTTGGCAAGGAGAACTCAGAAGACTAATGGAATTATTAGGTACAGGAAGATTAACTGTATTATTAGGTAATCCACCTAGAGAATTTAGAGCCACCTCTACAACAGTTAACCAGCTTGTTGATGCAGCAGGAAAACTCTCACAAAATAGAAAAGGTGCTTTAATAGTTGTTGATTTAGGAAGCGATTTAAGACCAGAAGATTTTTTATATTCAGGCATAAATATTGAAGCACAATTATCTACTGACTTGCTAATAAATTTATTTGCAACAGACACACCATTGCATGATGGAGCAGTCCTGGTAAAAGGTAATAAAATAATTTCTGCTGGAGTAATACTCCCACTATCGAGACAAGGAATCAGTCGATACGGGACTAGACATCTAGCAGCTTTGGGCATTACAGAACGATTCGACAGATGTATCTGCATTGTAGTCTCAGAAGAAACAGGTACTTTATCTTTAGCCAATCAAGGGAAACTAGAAAGACCCATTACAAGCAGTCGTTTGCAAGAGCTTCTTATAAAATTAGTGGGAAATCAAAAGCCATCAAGTCATCCAAAATCATCTCAGAACAAAAGCACTTTGTCCCAAAATATAAATACGAGTGATACTATGTCTATTGAAAACGACATTAATAAAAGTGATTAAAAATTAATTTATGAATTCGCAAAAAATATCTACAAAAGAAAATTCAAAATTATCTAATGAAATAGATAAACTTCGGATACCAAAGCATATTGCAATAATTATGGATGGCAACGGTAGATGGGCAATGAAAAAAGGGTTACCAAGATCATTTGGTCATAACAAAGGAGTAAATGTTTTAAAAGAAGTTATAAAAGTCTCTAAAAGCCTAGGATGCAAAACTCTAACTGCTTATGCATTCTCGACTGAGAATTGGACAAGGCCTGCTAAAGAAGTGGATTTCCTCATAGATCTATTCGAAAAAGTCATAAATAGAGAAATCGAACAAATACATAAAAATTCAATAAGAATTAATTTTGTTGGGGATTTAACTCCTTTTCCCGAAAGCTTAAAACTAATAATTAATAAATCAGAGTCTCTCACAAAAAACAATAAGGATTTTACATTAAATATTTGTATTAATTATGGTGGTAGACAAGAGATCGTAAAAGTTGCAAAAAAAATAGCACTCAAGTCTTTTGCTGGAGAAATTAAACCTAACGAAATTAATGAACAATTGTTTGCATCAGAATTATTGCTAAAGGGGTCGAATGATCCTGAGTTATTGATACGCACCAGTGGTGAAAAAAGGATTAGTAATTTTCTTTTATGGCAATTAGCTTACTCTGAAATTTACATAACAGATGTATTATGGCCTGATTTTGATGAGAACGAATTCCTAAAAGCAATTATTGATTATCAATCAAGAAATAGGCGTTTCGGAGGTATAGAATCATTACCGAATGAATCTTGCGAAGATTCTAACTTCTCTTCAAACTAAAATGATAAATAAATATAATAAATCTAGCGAAATTAGATTCGATTGGAATATTGAGGAGATTTTGGAAATATTAAATACTCCTCTAATAGATTTAATGTGGGAAGCTCAGTTTATTCACAGAAAGTTTAATCAATATAAAGTCCAATTAGCTTCTCTTTTTAGTGTAAAAACTGGAGGGTGTGAAGAAAATTGCTCTTACTGCAGTCAATCAATTTATAGCTCTAGTCAAATAAAGAGTCATCCTCAATTTGAAGTTGAAGCTGTTTTAAAAAGAGCTAAAACAGCAAAAGAGGAAGGTGCTGAAAGATTTTGTATGGGTTGGGCCTGGAGAGAAATACGAGATGGTAAACCGTTCAACTCAATGTTAGAAATGGTTAAAGGTGTAAGAGAACTTGGAATGGAGGCATGTGTAACTGCTGGAATGCTAACAGATGAGCAGGCCATGAAACTGGCTGAAGCTGGTTTGACTGCCTATAACCATAATCTTGATACTAGTCCCGAATACTATAAAAATATTATTACAACAAGAACTTACCAGGATAGATTAGATACTATAAAAAGAGTCAGAAATGCAGGTATAAATGTATGTTGCGGTGGAATAATCGGTTTAGGAGAAAACAAAGCAGATAGGGCATCTCTTTTAAAAATACTTTCAAACATGAATCCTCATCCTGAAAGTGTCCCAATAAATTCGTTGGTAGCTATTGAGGGAACAGCCTTAGAAGAGGAGAAAGAGATTGATTCTATTGAGATGATAAGAATGATTGCTACTGCTAGAATACTTATGCCAAAAAGTAAAATAAGACTAAGTGCTGGGAGGGAAAATTTAACTAGAGAAGCTCAGATTCTTTGTTTTCAATGTGGGGCAAATTCTATTTTTTATGGTGATGAATTACTTACGACCTCTAATCCATCTTTTCAAGATGATAGAAAACTTCTTAGAGATGTAGGAGTTTTATTTAATAAAGATTTCGAATCTTGTAATAAGACAGTATCTACTTTATGACAACTAAAATCTATAAAGTAGTTTCATTTTATTCTTTTTTTCCATTTCAAGAAAATTTGATAATTGAATTAAAAAATAACTTATGTAATTTTGAGAGACATAACGACCTCTCAGGCTTATTAGTCATTGCACAAGAAGGGATTAATGGAACCATTTGTGCTAAAGAGAGCATAATTGAAAATACACTAAAGTTAATAAAAAAATTTGTTGAGATCGATAAACTAAACCTTAAAGTTAGTTATTCAAAAAAGAAAATATTCAAAAAATTAAAAATAAAAATCAAGAAGGAAATTGTAACAATGGGAATTCCTGCAATAAATCCATTAAAAGAATCAGGAACTTATATTGATTCATTCGCTTGGAACAAATTAATCAACGATGACAATACAATCGTAATAGATACAAGAAATCATTATGAAGTTTCTATAGGAAGTTTTAAAGATTCAATTAATCCAAATACTGAAAACTTTAGTGAGTTTCCTGAGTGGGTGAATAATAATTTAGACAAACACTTAAGTAACAAACCAGTGCAAAACATAGCCATGTTTTGTACTGGTGGTATTAGATGTGAAAAGGCTACAAGTTTGTTAAAAAACAAAGGTTATAAAAATATTTTCCATTTAGAGGGTGGGATACTGAAATACCTAAAAGATATTCCAAAAGAAGAAAATCTTTTTCAAGGAGAATGTTTTGTGTTTGATAAAAGAGTCGCTTTAAATCATGAATTAAAAAAAGGTTCATACTCAATTTGTCATGCATGCGGGATGCCAATTTCTCTCAAAGATCAAAAAAAAGTGGAATATAAAGAAGGTATTCAATGTCATTTTTGTATTAATAAATTTACTGATGAAGATAGAAAAAGATTTGAAGAGAGACAAAAACAGATAAATAAATTAAAAATGAATAATCAAAAAGTCTATAACAATTAATTTATATAAATTATGCGAGTAGAACAATTACAGAATATAGCTTTATCTTTAGGTCTAGTAATCAAAATACAAATAAGAGAAACACTTGGATTATGTTTTTTTAAAATTGTAATTGCAGAACAAAAAGATAATATCGTAAAGATTTGGGGAGAAATGAAAGGTTGGACTTACTTAAATAAGCAGGGTATTCAGCTTGATACATTAAGAATACTTAGTAGTTCTCCCCCATATGTAACGGAATTAATATGGGCATCTACAATGGCTTGGGCTATCGAGAAAAAAAATAGTAATAAAGCAAGATTATTAGCCATTTACGATAGCGAGGGATATAGCAAAAAACTAGTAAGATATTTTAAAATTATTGGATTTAAAATTGTAAAAGAGGTGAAATCAAGTCCAATAGATCTACTTTTAAGATTAGTTTGGGGTGGATCGGGAACTCTAATGAAAGGAGACTGTTTAAATATCTTAAAAAAAATTGAAAAAAAACTGCCTTCTACTGTTAAGACTCAACCAGCATGATAACTACTTCTAACTAAAGGTCCACAAGATACTTTTTTGAAACCTAGCTTATTACAAAAACTTTTTAAGTATTCAAACTCCCTAGGTTCCCAATATTTCTTAACAGATAAATGTCTCAATGAAGGTCTAAGATATTGTCCAATTGTAATTTGATCACAATCAACTTTTTTTAGATCAATAATTGTAGTTTCTATTTCGTCTAATGTTTCCCCTAAACCCAACATTAATCCTGATTTTGTTTGAATATTAGGAGCAATAGACTTAGCTTTTTCTAGTAGGTTTATAGAGTTATTATAACTAGCTCCTCTACGAACTTCTTTTTGAAGTCTTTGTACCGTCTCAAGATTATGATTAAAACAAATTGGTTTTTTGTCTAAAATCATTTTAAGTCTCTCTCCTTGAAGTCTATCTTTATCTTCAAGACTTTTTCCTCCTCCCCATAAATCAGGAGTAAGAACTTCTATTTTAATAGATGGATCAATTTTTCTAATCTCATTTATTGTAGAGACAAATAAGTTGGCTCCATGATCAGAGAGGTCATCTCTGGCTACCGAGGTTAAAACAACATATTTTAAATTAAGAATTTTTACAGCTTCAGCAACTTGAATACTTTCATAGTTATTTATTTCACTAGGCTTACCTTTTTTTACTTGGCAGAAGGCGCAAGCACGAGAGCAAATTGAACCTCCGAGTAAAAAAGTAGCCGTCCCAGAGGCATAACATTCTGCCCTATTTGGACATCTACCCTCTTCACAAATTGTATGTATATCTGATTTTTTAATTAGCTTTTGTATTTTCTCGAATTCTGAGGCTTTACTAATTGGAAATTTTATCCAGGAAGGAAGCCTCAAACTTTTTTCTAATTTTATCTGATTATCAAATTGCATTTTAGATTAAATTTGTTCTACCCTCTAATGCTCTTGCCAAAGTAACTTCATCAACATATTCAAGTTCACTACCCATGGGAAGTCCATAAGCAATTCTTGTAACTTTCGTAAAAGGGGTTAATAATTTTCCTATGTATAAACTTGTGGTATCTCCTTCAACGCTTGGAGTTAATGCCAATATAATTTCATCAACCTCTGATTTACTTACTCTCTCTACCAAACTTCTAATTTCTAATAATTCTGGACCTACTGAATCCATGGGAGAAATTAAACCTCCAATAACATGGTAGACACCTTTGTATTCCTTAGCTCTTTCTAAAGCTAATAAGTCTTTAGTTTCTGCTACAACACAAATTATTTTTTGATCCCTTTCTTTATTTTGGCATATTTCACACTCTTCATCTGAAGTTAAATTAAAACATTTTTTACAATAGCCCACATTACTATGGGCCTCTAATAATGCTTTAGAAAAATCTCTGACACTACTTTCAGGTTGCTTAAGAATAAATAAAGCCAACCTTTGAGCTGTTCTTGGACCAATTCCTGGAAATTTCTCAAAATGAAAAATCAATTTTGAAAGTGGTTTGGTAAAAGTAATCAAGATTAAAATTATTTTAAGATCAATTTAGACGCATAATTTAGAAATTGGTCTATTTGTTTGCTTTTAATGTCTTATTATGTTTTTAATTAACAATTTCTTTAATAATTAAGAATATGAAATTTAATCCATTTAAATATCTCTTTTTAATAATTTTATGCTTTACCTTAAGTGCTTGTAGTGGTGGAATTAACGCTGGATTAGAGGCTTATCAAAGTCCTGATGGAAGATATGCATTCTTATATCCAACTGGTTGGACCAGAGTGAAAGTAGATGGGGGTCCTGAAATTATTTATCATGATTTAATTAATAGTAATGAGACATTAAGTTTGGTTGTATCAGATGTAAATAAAGAAGTTAACTTGGAACAATTAGGTAGCCCATCTGCAGTAGGACAAACTTTAATTGATAAAGTTATTGCCCCTGAAGGTTCAGGTAGATCCGTAGTACTTATTGAGGCAAATAAAAGAGAAGCATCAAATCATATTTTTTATGATTTGGAATATAAATTAGATCTTAATGAACAAGATAGACATGAACTTGCGACTGTTGTAATTGATAGAGGAACTTTATATACCTTTGCTGTAGGAACAAATGAAGAAAGATGGAATAAGGTTGATGATATGTTTACTAATGTTATCGAGTCTTTTAACTTTTTAATATAGTTTTAGAAATCCTGTACTATATTCCTACTTGTACATTCCACAAATCTGCATATATTTTGTTCTGAGCTAATAAGATTTCATGTTTCCCACTTTCAACTATTTTACCTTTATCAATAACAATAATATTGTCAGCATTTTTTATTGTGCTTAATCTATGAGCTATTACTATAGTTGTTCTTTCTTTTGTGATTTTAGATAATGATTTTTGAATTAAAGCCTCTGTTTCATTATCAACTGAGGCTGTAGCCTCATCTAATATTAGTATTGGAGCATCCTTTAAAACAGCTCTTGCCAAAGCAATTCTTTGGCGTTGACCTCCTGAGAGTTTTTGACCCCTTTCTCCTACTATAGTTTTATAACCATCTGGCAGTTGTTCAATAAATTTATGAGCTTCTGCAATCTTCGAAGCTTTAATGATTTGTTTAAAACTTGGATTGTTTGATCCATAAGCAATATTTTCTTGTACGCTACCATGAAATAAATAAGTTTCTTGACTAACTAAAGATATACACTTTCTTAAATCTTTCAAATGAATTTCTTTAATAGAAATACCATCCAAGGTTATTGACCCATTATTACTATCATAAATCCTAAGAAGTAATTTTATTATTGTACTTTTTCCGGAACCTGTTAAGCCAACAATTCCTAATGTTGAGTTATTTTTAATTTTAAAATTTATATTTTTTAAAGTTAAATCGCGTCCAGGATAATTAAAATTTACATTATTAAAAATTATTTGTCCTTTGGTATCTTTAGGTTCAATTTTTAGTTTTCCATCTTTTATTTTTATAGGGGTATCTATAAGATCAATTACTCTATCTATTGATGCCATAGATCTCTGAAAATCATCTAAAACATGTCCCAAAGTAGTTAAAGGCCATAATAGTCTTTGAGTAATAAATACTAAAAAACTATAAGTACCTACATTAAGTGCATTATTCCAAGTTTGGAAACCTCCAACTAATAGAATTGCTATAAATGCAAATAGTATTGCAAATCTTATAAGAGGTATAAAAGCTGAAGATAATTTTATTGCAGCCTTATTACTTCTTTGATATGAGAGACTTTCTTTATTTAATCTATTAAGTTCCCATTTTTCTTTAGTAAAACTTTTTATAGTTAGAATTCCACTTAAATTATTATTAAGTCTTGATGCCAATAGTCCAGCTTTATTTCTTACATCTTTATATTTTGGAGCAAGCTTCCTTTGAAATTTAATTGATCCCAAAAATATAATTGGTATAGGAAAGAAAGCAAATAAGGCAATTTTTGGAGCGACAAAAATCATAGTACCTCCAATTACACAGACCGTTATAAACAAATGAATAATCTGATTAGCACCTTGGTCTAGAAATCTCTCCAGTTGATTTATATCATCATTCAAAATAGATAATAGTCTTCCAGTATTATCATTTTCAAAAAAATCCATATCTAATTCCTGTATATGCTCATAAGCTTTTATTCTTAATTTATGTTGGGATAGCTGAGCCAAATTCCTCCATAAAACCGAATATAGATATTCAAAGGAAGATTCACCAGACCAAATTATTCCTGATGCAAATGCGAGGAAAATCAATTGGGTTGGAACTTCTTTTATACCAAAACCAGCAATCCATGAATTCTGTTCCTTTACAACGATATCCACCGCAAGACCAATTATTACAGGGGGCGCTAAATCTAATATTTTATTAATTATGGAACTAAAAAAGGCAAAAAATATTAATCTTCTTTCTTCAATAAGATTCAAATAAAGTCTAATTATTGGATTTTGATTTTTCTTAGATCTCATAGCAACTAAATTTTTTGTTATGATCTAAAACTTTCTTGAGTTTGTAATTTACATTTTGTTTTTGCATCTTGATGACTAGCAGTTTGTGTAAATTCTTCGTAGTAACATTCACAAGTTTCATTTGCAATTTCTTCACTATATTGCATTTCAGCATTTAACATCTCCTCTTTGACACTCTGAAGACAAAATAATTTTATGATTGAATTTTGTTTCGTTTGAGCTAAATAATTACTATTAAAAAAGTTGTATAGAATTATCAGATTGATAAAAATAAAGAATTTATATTTGCTGGTTTTCATTATCTATACTTAGTTTCTTACTTTGATTTTTTTTAATTTATTTTTAGTTTCTCTATGAAGATCTTTAGGTAAATCAACTAAACTATAATCATTAAAAATCTGGATCTTACCTATTGCTCTACCATTTATATTAGTTGAATTACAGATTGACGATATAATATTTGCAACTCTAACCCCGTCAAATTTACCAAAGTTAAATTTGTAGGTTTCAAAAGAATCATTTTGATAATTATTTCTTCTATTTGAATTTCTCAAGCGATTATTTCCATTTCTATTTGATCTATTTCGATCAGTATTATTTTGTTTATGAATCCAAGAATCATCTTCATTAACAAAAAATGCCTTATTTCCTATTACTAAATTAATCGCCGCCATTGCAATATTTGATTCATCCATAGAGTGTTTTTCTTTCAAATTATCTAGTACATCAATAATCAAAGCTTTATTTTCTTCATTTTCTTCTTTGTCTAATGAACTCTCATTAACATTTTCTATAAGTTTCTCCATCCTTTTTTCATTTATTATTTTATTACTTGGTATATTAATTTCTTCAATTTTAGTTCTTGTTGAGTTTTCTAAATTTCTTAGAAAATGTTTTTCTCTTTGGTTAACGAATAAAATTGCCTCTCCCGATCTCCCAGCTCTTCCGGTTCTTCCAATTCTATGAGTATATGTTTCCTTATCGAAAGGAAAATCATAATTAACAACAAGTTTAATCCTCTCCACATCTAAACCTCTAGCTGCAACATCAGTTGCGACAAGGATATCAATAAATCCTTTTTTTAATCTATCTACAGTATTTTCTCTCTGATTTTGGGGAACATCTCCATTAAGCACTGCGACAGTATGACCTGAATTTTCAAGAGCTTCAGCTATTGAAGTAGTAAGCAATTTTGTTCTTACAAAAATAATGACTCCCTCGTTATTAAGTTCTAAGATTCTTTTTAAAGCATCTAACTTATGGTGCCTTTGAACATATAGAAATTTTTGAGAAATTAATTGAGTTTCTTTTTTAACACTTTTGATTAATATTTCAGCTGGATCATTTAAATATTTTTTTGCTATTTTTCTTATCTCATTAGGCATTGTTGCTGAGAACAATACCATCTGTTTATTTTTCGGAAGTTGATCTATTATCCATTCAATATCTTCAAGGAAACCCATATTTAACATTTCATCGGCCTCATCTAAAACAAGACAATTAATACAGTTAATTTTAAAAGTTCCCTGCCTTATATGATCCATTATTCTGCCAGGAGTTCCAACTACTACGTCTACTTTTCTTTTCAACGAAGAAATTTGATTTCGATAGTCGGTACCTCCATATATTGCTACTGTCTTAAAATTACTAGATTCAGAACTATAACTTTTAAAAGATTCTGCCACTTGAGTAGCCAATTCTCTAGTAGGAGTCATAACTAAAACCTTGGCATTTAATTCTTTATTACCTGCAAGTTTTTCTATTAGTGGTAATGCAAAAGCTGCAGTCTTACCTGTTCCAGTTTGAGCCTGACCTAACAAATCTCTACCTAACATTAGTTCCGGAATAGCAGCTTTTTGGATAGGAGTTGGATTCTTGTATCCTTTATTTATTAACGAATTTAAGATGTCTTGATTAAACCCAAAATCGATAAATCCATTCTCATTATCATTTCCTTCTGATGAATTCAATAGATGTGATACGATTTCTGTTTTATCTTCTAAGTTGTCTAAACCAACCGGGGGAAAGTCATCATTCTTAAGGTTTCCCTTCCCATTATCAACTGAGTTACCATCTTTTTTTAAAGCCATTTTAAATGCCCAATTATCTTCTGATCAGGCATTCAACAAATATCTAAATTTACTTAAATTGTTGACTAGCCTTACAGAGCCGAATTATTAATCTAACATCTTGCGGTTTAAATCTTGCTGATTTCTCAAAATAAGATTCAATTTAAATAATATATATTTAGAAATTTCTGCGCTCTTGTAACTGCAGTATAAAGCAATCTTCTTTCAAAATTATTTCTGCAAATGATATTTTCACTATCTTTTTTTTCTTTTAAAGCATATTGATTTTTTATATATTTTTGGGACCACAAAATGCTTACTTTCTCAGATTCACTTCCTTGAGATTTATGAATAGTAATAGCTATTGCTGGCACAACATTTTCTAATTTAGATGGATCAATTAATTCAACAATTTCCTCGTTATTTTCGTTAAATTTCCTAAAAAGATATTTTCTTTCATTTTTTAAACCTATAAGGACACCGATATCTCCATTTGACAATCCAAGTTCATTATTATTTTTTGTGCACATAATCGGCACACCCTCATTAAGAGTTTTTAGGTCATAGGGGTTTTTCTGACCAAAAACAACTTCATTCAAATATTCAACACTCCATACTCCAGTATTTTTTTCGCATAAAATCAAGTGACTTTTCAAATCTAGAAATATCTTATCTACTAGATCTTTTTCATTAAGCATTAAATTATCAATGCTCTGATTAAATATATATTTTTTTTTACTTAAATTTGAAGTTGAATGATTTAACTTATTTAGATGTCTTTTTATTTCATTAAATAAATTCTTGGGAATAACTTTTTCTATACTTTTTGTAATAGTAACTTCTTTTGATTTATTATCTTTTGCTAATTCTTTAATCTTTTGATTAAGGGAAAAATCATCATTATTAAATATTAAACGACTAATTAATGCTATATCTCCAATATTTCTGTAGGTCTTATTTAAATTTACTACACAATATTTAATCAAACTATCATCATAATATTCAAAAAGATAATTCCAGATAGAACAGTTGTTTACTGGGGATAATTGATTTTTATCTCCTACTAAAATAATTTTGCAGTCCTTTGCTAGTAAAAGTAAAACTGATTCAATCAAATCTATATTCACCATTGACATTTCATCAATTATGAAAATATCTAGTTCTTTTAGTTTAAATTTCAACTTAAGGGATTTATTTTGAGAATTTAAAATCCATCTATGTAAAGTTTGAAATTCTATTTGATCCAAAAGTTTGCTAAAAGAAATATTTTTTTTATCACTAAGAGATTCTTTTAGACGTGCTGTAGCTTTACCTGTTGGCGCTGATAAACCAATATTTAAAAAGTTATCAATTTGCAGGAGTTCTAATATTAAATTTATTATTAAAGTTGTTTTGCCCGTTCCTGGGCCTCCTTGAAGGAAAACTAAGTTGGAATATTCAAATATTTTTTTAATTTGGTTTATTTTATTATCATCTTCATAGATTTTCGTACGTTTTAAAATATCTAAGTCTATTTTTTTTAGAAAGGAATTAATAACTCTATCTATCTTTCCTGACCATTTTGCAAGGGATAATTTTCTATCTAATAAAACGAATGGAGCATCAAGTGAACCTATCAAGCCTATATTTTTTAGAACTTCTAAATGTTTATCAGGCCAACCATCTTCTAATATTTCAAAACTTATTAAACAATTATCTATATCAATAATAGTTTCTCCGTTTTTTTCAAACTCTAATAGGATATTTATTACATCTTTTACGAAATTACCATATTTTTTTTCATTAAATTTGAAAATACATAATATTAAATTAAATACGTGATCATATTGAAAATTATCAATATTAGTTATTGCTTTATTCATTCTAGAAAAGATTATCTAAATAATTAATTCTATTTAAAGGTGCATTACTAATAAAAACACCCGGAGATATATCTTTCGAATTTGATTTTTCAAATAATTCAGCATCTGGAAGTCCCTTTAAAAAAAAATAAATATATCCGCCTAGATGAAGATGTGGTTTATAATTTTTCAATCTCCACTTTAATAATCTATGTAATGCTAATAAATAAAGATGAGATTGCAAAGGATAATGATGTTTAATCATTTCATCTCTCATATTTTCATAGCTATAGTTTATTGGTAAACAATCACTGTTATTACTTGCAGAAATGAAATTACTTTTCCAATCAATTACCCACCATGTACTATCTTCTAATGTATTACCTACAGGAAAAACACAGTCAATACATCCTGAATGAAAGCCTTTATTCATAATTTGTAGATCATTTATTTTATTTGCATATTCTTCACCAAATTCATAATCCTGATCTAAAAGAAAGCATTTTGATATGTCCTGAGAATTTAAATTTCTACCTTCGTAAGATAAAGTTAAATCATATTTAACCTCCTTAATCAAGTTTTTATTTGGAATATCAACTAGTTTCTTATTTTGTAATTTACTTCCTAGAGAAATATTTATAATTCTTAAAATCGCATCTTTAACTTTAAAAGCCAAAGAAGTATCAATTTGATGAAGGGTTAATTCCTCAATAATTAAATCAATTAATTCTTGAGAATTATCATTTTTAAATTCAAATCTTTCTATTATTTTATGCAAACAAGTCCCAGCAATAGTTCCTTTTGGAAATTCACTTAAAGGATTTGGATAAGAAAAATAATTAGGATAATTCTTTGATTTTTTAAAATTAGACTCTGGTTTAATATTTATAATTGAGATACTATCTTCATAATCCTTATATTGATAAATGGTTGAATCAATTTTTTTATCTTTGCGCATCCATGAAGAATAACTTGAATAAGAAATCAATTGATCAGAAGTATATTTTTTAGATATTTTTTTATTAAATTTATCTATCTTCCAAAGATTATTGTTCAATGCTTTAATTTGTAACTTAGCAAATCTTTCTTTAATTTTCTCTTTATCTAGCCTATCTTCAAAAGTAGTTTTATAAAAATTAATATCTTTCAAATTAGAAAGTAAATCATTATTTAAAATATTATTTGTATCGTCTAAATCATTAAAGACTATAAGCTTATATTTGCTCCTTGTAAGAGCAACATAAATTAACCTCTCACTCTCTTTAAATAAATCAATTTCTTCAGTTAATTTAAATTTTTCAACTTTCTCGTAATTATTAGAAATATTAATATATATATTTCTATCAATATTTGATTTCCAAATAGGACCTTTAATTTTATTTGATTTGTTAGAAATAATTGGAAGATATGGACACAAGACCATATCAAATTCAAGGCCTTTACTACTATGGATTGTATAAAGATTAATTCCATTTTGAACATTATAATCTTTCGTCAAAAAATCCTCACCAGTACAAATTCTTAAAGAATGATCTAACTGATTTTTATACCAGTTAAAAACTTTATTTAAATTAAAATCATTATTTATTAATTCTATTTCAATAATTTCTGAAAGTTGAAATAAATTTGAATTCAAATCTGTATCTCGAATAATCGAGGATGAATTGAAATTTATAAGAATTTCATTAACAATATTTAAAAAACCTTTATCTCTTAGTTCCTTTGACCAAGTAATACATTTATTAATCAAAATATTAAGCTTATTACTAATTCCATCATCAACTAATTCTTTTAAATCAATTTCTATAAATTTTGAAGCTGCCAACAAAGTTATATTTTTATAATGCCTAGGATGCAATAAACAATCAATTAAGCAAAATAAAAGAGTACTTGCTTCAGTATCAAAAATATTTTGTTTATTTTGAATTTTGCATGGGAGATTAAACTGAATTAATTTATTTTTTAAATCTAAGCATTGCGAATTATTTAAGCAAAGAATCGCAATTTTATTAATATCAATTTCCTTATTATTAAAAATAAAATTAACTAAGTATCGAGTTACAAGATCCTCTATATCAGTCTCTTTTTTTGAAAACTCTACAATTTCAAATACATCCTTAAATTCAAAATTACAATTAATATTTTCACTAATTCTGGAGATTAATTTCTTATGTTTTAATTTTGATTTTTTAAGTCCATTCTTATAAAGTTTATTAACAATATTTAGTAATTTTTTTGAGGATCTATAATTATCTGTAAGACTAAAAACTTCAATTGCATTAGATCTTGCATCTAAGTAAGTTTCAATATCTCCACCCCTAAATTTGTAGATCGCTTGTTTTGGGTCACCTACACAAAGTAAAAAATGCTTTTTTGTATTAAAGAACTTTTTTATTAAATTCCACTGAATATTATCTGTATCTTGAAACTCATCTACTAAAACACATTTAAATCTAGTTTGAATTTGAGATAGAGTAGTATTATTAATATGTTCAAAATTTAGATATGTATTCTCTACAGTCTTTATAAGATCATTAAAGTTAAAAATAGAAAAACTTTTTTTTAATTCAATTAATTTTATGTAAGCTAACTG
>QCPW01000011.1 GCA_003209655.1 Prochlorococcus sp. AG-442-M23
AATGGCGAAATTATTTTTGTAGACGAAGATCAGAAAATTTTTAAATATATTAATGGTAAAAAAAAATATCTTTAAATAAACTAATTACATTCAAGACTGTCTCTTGTTGATACTCCTGTGGTTGGATTGACTCCATCAGCAATTTCGCAAAGGTTCCTCTGGTCTTCACTATCTAGTATTGCGTAAGAAAAATCTGCTCCTTCTATTTGAGCTCCTGCAAAACTGCTACCTGATGCAATCATATTTATTAAAACAGCATTTCTAAGATCTGTTTTTTGGAAATTAACTCTGTCAGAAAGAGTATCGGTCAAGTCTATTCCATTTAAATTAGAACCTTTTAAATCAGATAGGGTTAAAGTTGTCCCATGTAAATCAACGTTACTAAAATCTGCGTCTCTCGCAACTGCTCCAGCTATAGATGACAAATGAAGATCCTCTCCATGGAAATCAAATCCTGTAATATTTGATCTTACATAACTTGGGACTTCATCCCCCTCGCCCTTAACAGCTACATTTGCACCAGCAAAAACTGGGGAAGATAATACTATGAAAGAAAAAATTATGCATAAATATTTTAAAAACCTAAAAAATTTCATACTAAAGAATTTGTATATTATTATTTTATAACAATTAGATAATTTTTAAAATTGATATATAAATTTGGAACACCTTTTTAAAATTATTTAACACTATAAATTTTAAATCTAGGTTCTAGATTGGTTATACAATCAAGAAGTCTTTTATTATCTTTACTATTGGTAACCTTGAATTCAGATTCAACTGTACCTTCTTTATCTCTTATTGCTTGATTTAAAACTATAGAACCGTTTTCGTCAGATACTGATCTATGAAAAGTGCCTCTTGGTATTCTTAGAATATATTCACAAGATTCTAATCTAACTTTATAAAAAGGATAATCCCAACCAAAATTGACTAAAAAAAATGTTCTTCCCCCAGAGATGGCCAGTAGATTATCTTCTTGATTATGATGTATATAAAATTGCCAATTATTAACTTGTGCATCATTTGGCGGACTAACTGCAGGACCACTGTGAATAACTAGATCTCTATAATTTGATTCATTAACACTAATATCAAAAAATCTAACATCTTTTGTATCGCGAAATTTTTCATAACTTATCAATTCAAACATTTTTGATTTGTTTGATTTGATAACTGGAATTTCTAAACTTGAGTTCAATTTTCTTTAAAGATTACACAAATGAAAACAGATATATTACTCAGAAAACGTATCAATTAACACTAAAAAAGAAACATATTTATATTCTTATTTTAAAAGATTAAAATTAAGTGTTTATTGAATTTCAAGAGGTTTGATTTCCCAGGATAAAGTATTTTCTAGATTATGTTTTCCTGTAAAGTTTCCTGCAATTACAGAAGTTAAATTAGATTTGGAAGAGGATACCAAAGTTAAATATCTTTCGTCTATTAATCCTTTCCCGCTTGGATCAAAACCTCTCCAACCAGCACCTGGAATATATAACTCAGCCCAAGCATGTAAGTCTAATTCAGAGGGCAAAGGATCTTCAAAATGGTAACCACTTACAAACCTACTTGGGATACCAATAGACCTACAAGCTTCAACCATCAGCATTGCTAAATCTCTGCATGAACCTATACGTTCTCTAAGTGTCCTGCTAGCCGGCCATGCTGGACCTGTATGTCTCTTGGTATATTTAACCCGATCTTGAATAATCTCTATTAGCTGATAAGTAAATGATAATGCGTTATTAATGCTTCCGGCTAAAGCTTCTTGGGCAAGTCCTACGGCAGAGGGATCGTGTTGTCCATTTGGCATCCAACCCTCTAATGCCCCCTGTAAATCCCTGTTAATAATGCTTCTACAAAAAGGTAATGTTAAATCTCTATTTTTAACACCATCAATAATATTTGGATGTTTTATAGTTTCAACTTCGCTAATTGATTCAATAATTAAATTATCTGTTAATCCGTTGAATCTAATTCTATTAATCTCTTCTCCACTTGCAGCAAGTAATGGATAAATAATTTCTGGCTCTGGGGTTATTTTTAATTCAAAATTCTTTAAATTTTGGAATCCATTTGACCTTGGCTTTATACATAATCTATGCTCGCCTAATTGAACAGGGTCTTCGTATCTATACTCAAGTTTGTGGATGTATTTAATTCTCATTAATAAGATTTTTAATTAATAAAATATTTTTCTTGTATGAGATCATTTAATTTATTTAAATCCATTTGCAATGAATCGATTGCCTCATGTAAACCATCATTGATTATATCTTCAATTCTGATATAACTCCACTTTGCTTTAAGCAAACCTCTCATACATTCTAATTCTGAAGGATTTTCATGAGATGGAGAAGCATCTATAGTTTTAAGAGTATTGCTTATCCCATCAAGACAGTATCTTACTGATCTCGGAAAAATTGGATCAAGTAAAAGAAATTTCGCGACTGAATTAGGCTTTATAGAATTTTGCACTGCTTTCCTAAACATTTGATAAGCTCCAGCTGAACGTAAAAGTGCAATCCATTGCAGCTCATCAAGAACTCCTCCAAGCTCATCTAAGCTGGGTAGAAGTAAATAATATTTAACATCTAAAATTCTTGATGTTTTGTCAGCTCTTTCGATTAACCTTCCAAGCATGCTAAATCTCCATGCAAGATCTTTGCTTAAAGTCGCATCTGTAATTCCATAAAAAAGCTGACATTCCCTCCTTATTTCACTTAATTGTTCTTGTCTTGGTTTATTCCATATTGCCTCTCCTTCTTGCATATTCCAATACAAGATATTGATCTGTTCCCACATTTCTGTGGTCATGACATCTCTGATTTGTCGGGCATTTTCTCTTGCCATTTGAATGCAAGAAATTATGCTGTTTGGGTTTAGACGATCTCTTATTAAAAAATTAATAACGTCATCAGGTTTTTTCTCTGGGAATCTTTTATCAAAAGATTCTCTGTCACTTGAAGCATCAATTAACGGGAGCCAAGGTTCTGCACTTCCTGGTGGACAATCTAATGACATTGCTTCACTTACTTCCACGAAGCGAGATATGTTTTCTGCGCGTTCTAAATAACGATTTATCCAATAAAGAGATTCTGCTACACGACTTAAAAGCATATTATTTACCTACAACCCATGTATCTTTACATCCTCCACCTTGAGAAGAATTGACGACTAAGGATCCTTTTTTTAATGCTACCCTCGTAAGCCCACCTGGGCTAACCCATGAATCTTTTCCTCTCAAGATATATGGTCTTAAATCAACATGACATGGATAAAGTTCTCCATCACATAATGATGGCACAGTGGATAATTCCAATGTTGGTTGTGCTATGAAATTTCTAGGATTTTTTTTGATTTTATTCGCGAATTCTTCTATTTCATTGGTTGTTGAGTGAGGTCCAATTAACATTCCATAACCCCCAGCTTCTGCGACAGACTTAACAACAAGTTTTGATAAATTTTCTAGAACATACTCTCGATCCTTTTCGTAATGACAAATATACGTTTCTACATTTTTAATAATAATTTCTTCATCAAGATAGTATTTAACCATTTTTGGAACAAAAGAATAAATCATTTTGTCATCGGCTATTCCAGTCCCAGGTGCATTTGCTAAAGCGACATGACCTGCTTTAAAAACATCAAGTAATCCGTTAACACCAAGGCAGGAATCTTTTCTAAAACTAAGAGGATCTAAGAAGTCATCATCAATTCGTCTGTAAATTACATCTACTCTTTTTAATCCAGAGGTAGTTTTTAAATATAAATAATCATCATTACAAACTAAGTCATGACCCTGAACTAGTTGAATTCCCATTTCTTGCGCTAAATAACTATGTTCAAAATAAGCACTATTAAAAATTCCTGGAGTTAGTAGAACTATCTTTGGAGTATCTGTCCAAACCGCAAGTTCTTGAAGGGTTTTTAAAAGATATGATGGATATTCATCAATCGGTTTTACTATTCTGCCAGAGAAAAGATTAGGAAAAATATTTTTCATAACTAATCTATTTTCTAAAAAATAAGCAACCCCAGAAGGGCATCTTAAATTATCTTCTAAAACATGCCAATCCCCCTTTCTGTCCCTTATTAAATCAAGTCCTGAAATTTGACACCATTTATTTAATGGAGGTTTGAAACCTATCATTTGAGGTCTCCAACCTTCTGAACTCTCTATTAATTCTCTTGGAATTATCCCGTCATTAATTATATTTTGAGAATTATAAATATCATCAAGGAATAGATCAATTGCTTCAAGCCTTTGTTTTAGTCCTTTTTCTAATGTTATCCAATCATCTTTACTTATTATTCTTGGCAGTGGATCAAAAGGTAAAATTCTCTCCGTACCTTTTAAACCAGTATCATTTAATCTAAAAGTAGCACCATGTCTTAGTAATAATTTTTTTGCTGCAGAATGATTCCTGTTTAATTCTTCAAGTCCCATATTGTCTAAAGAGGAAAGAAGTGGAATCAATATTTCTCTGGCAGAGTTAACATTATCCTTAAAGTATTCATCAAAACTATTTTTAGGACGATAATCTGAAAACATATATTTTTTCTTTTAGTAATTTTTACTTGAGCTTCGGATCTTTATTCGTATTTATGGCTACCAAAAATAATATCTCTTGACTCGATCTATTTCATTATTTTGATCATTGAAGTATATTTCTTAAAAATCTAAAAATTATGAGTTCTAGTAATTGGCAATTTGTTTTTTTTAGATATTTCGCAAGCTTTCTTTTTATCCTCTCTCACAGTTTGCTCGTTCTTGATCATCTACCAGTAGGGGCGGCACTTCACGGACTTGGTGAAGTTTTTATTGCGCCTTGGGCTTTTAGGGAAAGAGCATGGGATCTCGTTGTTATTGCAGTTTTATTTTTCTTCTTCGATATTTGGGGACTTATAAACACTCCTTGGAATTAACTGATATTATTTATTTACTAATTCTGGGAAAATGATATTAAAATTTAATTCTTATTTTTATCAAATTTTTAAAATAATTTTTCTTTTATTACTTACGAATATTTCCAATTTATATGCACATAATTCATTCAATGGTGGTTGCAAAGAACATTGTGGGCAAAAAGTTAAAGTAATAAGTAATAAAAACAAATCAAAAAATATTGATAATAAAATAATTATTGAGAGTAACAATTCTTGTTTAAATAAATCACTATGTAGAGGTTGATCTCTTAAATTTTTTAATTATTTTATGAAATTTTTGCTTTGATAACTATCATAAAAGTACTTTTTGCATGATAGTTTTTTTTAGGAGGATTTATTTGATTTTTAATTAAAAAAATAAAAGTATATATTAACGGTAGAAGTAATGATGATGCAGCAACTAAAGCAATTATCTGGTTTAACCTAATAAATGGTTTTTTTACAAGATCCTCTCCACACAAACCACAAATCAAAGTACTTTTGGAGGATTGTTTTTGAAATTGATATTTAGTATTGCAATATGGGCAATAGTATTGAACCATTTTAAAATTTTATTCTTTTAATCATTATCTATAAAACTAGAAGAAAGTCACCTTAATAAAAAAAGAGGGCTTAATTTAAGCCCTCCTTTATCTATTACTTATATTTTTTTACTGAAGTTAACAACGCACCTAAATCATTGATCCTTGTTGCTAACTTCTATTAAGCTAAAGCTCACCAAAATTAACTAATTGTCTTTAACTGGGGCAAAAACTCTAGAATTAAGCTTGTTTCTTAAAGGGCACCTAAACGATGCAGAAGAAGGAAGCTTAGACATTAATAAAAAATAATTGGAGCAGTTAATTAAATTAGTTCGGTTTATTCCGAAATTTCAGGCAGGCTATCGATCATTTTGAAAGACCTCCTATAACTCAACATAATAAAATTAGGAAAATATTTCTCTAAAGACAATCCGTTTTTATACGCATTGCTTTTTAACTAAAAATGTCCGAAAGTAGTAATCAATTGTGTTAATTTTTTTGAGATATTTTTAGTAAGTTTTGCTTATTTCTTTTGATATTTAATTCGACTATCTTAATTTTAAATAATTCAGGAACTCTTTTATGGATCATTCAAAAGAAGTTGGCAAGACTGATAAATCTAATCCTATAGACGAATATTTTCAATGTCTCTCATATTGCGATATTCACCCAAAAGGAATAGATAATGACTGTGAGGTCATTTGTATGGAAAGACATTTAAAAGCTAACTATTGGTAATTTTATAAATTTCTAATTTTTACTTAAACCCCTTAGAAAAAAAGTTAGTACGAACTTTAAATTCCCATACATTTACCACACCTTTTGCGTTAACTGCTGCAAGTGCACAATCATCAGGTCTCCAGGATAATGCCCCTACTAAATCCCCGGCGAATGCAGCCCCAACTGGGTCTCCATTACCATCTTTTTTTAAAAAACTTGCGACAACAGAACCATCCCTAGATCCCGAGGCTACAAGCATACCTTTATTTGAAAAGGCAAGGCTCGAAATGGGTTCTGTATGGTGACATAGCTCTCCGGGCATAGTCCCCTCCGGACCGTTTCCTATAAAGCTCCATACTGTAATTCTTTCACTGCCACTAGTTGCTAGTAATTTTCCGCTGTCATCAAAAGAAAGGTGACTTGGTTTCCCAGGATATCCTGTCATTTCAGCATCCATTCCGGTTGATCTTCTCCAAAAATGAACTGAATTATCTTGACTTCCACAGGCCACTATATCTCCATCAGGACTTAATTCCATTGATACCAATGATCCTTGCCACTCGAGTTTTTGATTAGTTTTATTATTAAGTATGTCAAAGAATGTCACTCTTCCGTAGCAAGCAGTAGCTAGTTCATTTTTATTTGACCATGTAATTGCACTTACTGTGCTTGGATGGTCTTCTGAGATCCATTTCTCTTCACCAACTTCATTAAAAACATATACTTTTTTTGAGGAAGCTATCGCTAGAAAAAAACCGTCATTAGACCACTTGAGGTGCTCTACCCAACCCCTACCAAGATCAAGTGTTTTAATTACTTTACCTTCGTGACAATTACAAATTTGAACATTTCCATCCTGACCTGATGTTGCAAAAATTTTACCATCTGGATGAATGGCCATTGCTAATAGACCACCAGAGTGTGTATTTTCTTTTTTCCAAATAATTTTCCCAGTATCTCCCTCGAATGCAAAAAGACCACCTGCCACGTCGCCAACAATAAATTGTTTTCCTTTAAGAGCCCAGCCACATGCTATAGCATAATCGTTAACTTCAGCCGTCCATCCCTCGTGGAACATTCCCCTTGGGGTAAATGGTTCTATATCAGGCATGTATCAAAGCCTTCTTGCATCTCTTTCTCATTTAGATTTCTACCGATAAAAACAAGTTGATTTCTACGAGGTTCGTTACCCCACTCCTTGTCAGGTTGTGCAGTAAATAACATGTGTACTCCTTGGAAAACTATTCGCCTTGGGTTACCTGAGTAACTTATGAAACCTTTAGTTCTGAATATATCCACTCCTTTTTCTGATAGAAGTCTTCCCATCCAAGTATTTAGTTTTTCTGGGTCAACATCTCCAAAACGCTCTATAGCAATTGAGCCAACTTCATCATCATGTTCATGCTCTGCTTGCCAGAACCTTTCAGTAATGAATGGCATCTCTTTTGAATTATTTTCTTCACTTTTAATAACTTTCATATTGAATTCTTCAGCAGTGTGCTGTGTAAACAAACCTATTTTTGAAGGCTTTTCTATATTCAGAATGAAGGATTTATTTCCTTTATCCTCCAATTTGAGATTTATATGTTCTCCATATGGGATAGTATTTCCAGGCTCTAAAGTATTAGCTTTTTCTGCATAAAGTCTTACGGAGGATTCAGCACCATCTTTAAGTTCCTCTTCACTCTCACCTTGGTTAACGAGAGCTACTAGGGACATTTCTGGATCTGGTCCTTCTTCTAGCATTAATTCATATTTACCTGCATCAAGATCGTAAACACCTGTCCATTCAAAAGGATATTCTGGTTCAAGGAATGTTGGCCTGCGTTTAAGGATCTGATCAAGATCAAATGCACTTAGATTTAAGACTGTTTCAATCGGTACTTTGGCATTCTCGGCTCGAATAATCCGAGTCATTCGGTTCATATCTCTCAATCTCGATTCAAGATTATCTAGTGCATCAACAGAGACTAAATCAGTTTTATTAAGGACCAGAACATCTGCAAATGCTACTTGTTCTGAACTTTCATCACTCCTTCCTAGCTGCTGATCAATATGAGCAGCATCAACTAAAGTTACAATTCCATCAAGAGTAAATTCAGAACTGATTTCTTCATCCATGAAAAAAGTCTGAGCAACTGGCCCAGGATCTGCTAATCCTGTCGTTTCTACTAAAACATAGTCAAACTTATCTCTTCTCTTCATAAGGTTGCCAAGAACTCTTATTAAATCACCGCGAACAGTACAACAAATGCACCCGTTTGACATCTCAAACACTTCTTCATCGGCATTAATTACGAGCCCTTGATCTATACCTACTTCACCGTATTCATTCTCAATTACGGCTATTCTTTTCCCGTGCTCTTCACTCAATATTCTATTAAGCAAAGTAGTCTTCCCTGAACCTAAAAATCCAGTGAGGATTGTAACGGGAACTTTATCTTTGATGCTCATTTACTGATTTTATTAAATAAACAATAGTTTAATAATAGTAATAATAAGAAATGAAAACCGTTTTTATTAGAAAAATTTAATCTGAAAGTTTGTACCATTCAGACTCAAGTTTGGAGCCAGATTCTTTATCACAGCTTCCACCTAATGAATCAACAATTGTACAAGTGTTGTGTACGGCTACTGAAACCGTATTACCATCCATCATCAATCCATCAACGAATATTTGATTAGAAGCTAAAGGAACTGAACTTTGTCTACTTAAGTTCCTTAATAATTTAGATGAAGGAATTTGTTCAGGAAATATTGCCTGAATTTTCTCTTCATCTAACATTTTTAAAGTAGAACTTATGTTGTCTGGCCTTAAGCTTGAGGAGTCTCCAAGAAAGTCAAGTAAACTAATAGTTTCAAAACCAAATGCATCACCGTAGTATTCCATTGCTTTGTGTTTAGAAACAATTACTCTGTTTTCCTTAGGAATAGAGCTTACTTGTTCGACGATCCAACTATCTAAACCTTCTAAGAGTGAATCAGCTTTTTCGAATCTTTCATTAATTAATTTTCTGTCCCCTCTATTAAAAACTGAAATATCTTTCTTTAAACTTTTGCTTATAATATTTCCCATTTTTATGATGTTATGTGGATCATGCCATACATGTGGATCTAAACCTCCATGGTCATGATGGTGATGATGCCCCTCTCCTTCGTCTGGTACTTGTGCTATTGGTTCGACATCACTTTTTAAAACATCTTTAAAAAAGTGTTGAGTTGCTTCAAATTCAAAAGGCATGTGTTCAGTAAAAAATATATATTGACCATCTTCTTTGATTTCCACGTTAAAAACAGTGCTTTCTTTTCTTTGATCAAAGTTAAGAATAAAAGCCTTATTACTTGCGATCAGAGTGCCATTATTTTTTCTGCTTATTGAGTCTTTAGATCCTAATAATTCTTTAGCTAAATCTTCAGACCCCTCTATGTCATTAGATTTGAGAATAACCATTTTCATTGCAGGATCTGCATATTCGCCATCGACTTTTTCAAATGACCATTTGTAAGAACCCTTAGAAAGCTGGAACTTACCTGCCCATTCGAAAGCTCCTTCAGCGTGATCATCATGTCCAGCATGGTCCGAGTGATCATCGTGACCTCCATGACCAGAATGATCATCTACCTTAGCTGAATGTTCAGCATGATCATCATGTCCACCATGGTCTGAATGATCATCATGACCTCCATGATCAGAATGATCGTCTACCTCTATTGCACTGACACCTACAACAACAGTATTCTTTTTATTTTCCCAATTTCTCATGCTTGGAGTCATTTCTTTACCAAGAGTGAATACTTTGTCCGCGCTATTTAGTAATTGAGCTTGCCTTGGATTAATCTTTAAGTCATGGACATCCTGTTTTCTATCTACTAAGCATGTAACTTCATCAGAAGGTAATGCAATTGATTTGACTAAATCACAAACTAGTGGTTCAACTGCAACATATGACTTTCCTTTAGCCATTACATCCTGCCCAAAACCAGAAAATATAATCGTTCCAGCTATTACCGAATTTTTAATGATTGACCTACTTGAACTTGTTTTATTTGTTAAAAGTCTTTTAAAAATTGACATAAAAAATTGTTTAATACTTAAAAATGATAATCATTTTCATTCTACTTAGCAAGCATTGGTATCAAATGTTATGAAAATAATACGCAGCTTGTATTATTGGTAAGCTTGTAAAGTGACTTTTTTAAAAGATTAATTAATGGCTACTTTAGTCGCTGAAAATTTAACATTTGCATACACAAAAAAAAGTAAACCAGTTTTAAATAAGGTATCTGTTGAGATTAAGCCTGGAACTCTAACAGCGTTAGTTGGTCCAAACGGGGCAGGTAAATCCACTCTTTTGAGAATATTGCAAGGACAAAATACTCCAGATGTAGGCGAAATAAAAATTGACGGTGAAAATTTATATAGATCTAGATCTCTAGTGGCACTTATGCCTCAAAGAAGTTCTATGAATTGGAAGTTTCCCATTACAGTTGAAAAATTGGTATCTCTTGGTCAAATTAAGTATTCAAAATCAAGAAGTAATAATCCCTTTCAAATCAAGACTCTTCTAGCATATCCAAATTCTTGGATTAATAAATGTTGTGAATTAGAGGCAACATTGCAAAGAGTAGGCATTGCAAATTTGGCTAATAGAAGACTTGATTCTCTTTCAGGAGGACAGCAACAAAGAGCTCTATTAGCAAAAACTCTTATGTCTCCTGCAAAAATTTTTCTTCTGGATGAACCTTGTGCGGCATTAGATCCCCCCGCAAAAGAGGATTTTCTAAAAATTGTTCGTCAACTTGCAGATGCGGGACTTTCTTTGCTCGTAAGTAGTCATGATTGGGGCGAGTCTCTAAATAATTATGATCAAGTAATAGTTCTTGATAAAAGTGTTTTGGCAGTTGGTAGTCCTGATCTAATAAAAGATAAATTAGATGCAATAAACATTAGCTCTTTAAAGGAAAATAATTTCTGCGATTAGAAAATGTTCTTTTTTAATTCTGAGCTTGATAACAGTTTTGGCAAAGCCCGAAATACTCGAGTGTATGAAACAACAGTTGGAATTTCTTTGGATTTGTTTTGGGTGTATGAATGTCTTTTACCGGGCATCCTTCCATTTTTGATGTCTCACCACATTGAACACAGGTCAAATGATGAATATCTCTATCTACGGGAGTGTAAAGAACCTCTCCAGTTGGGAGATGTCTAGAACGTATTAAACCATGCTTTATGAGAACTTGAAGATTCCTGTAAACGGTTGTCAATCCCATGGCTTTGCCGCTTTCTATCAATTGTCTATGCAACTCTTGACCGCTCAATTCATCTTCGCATTTATTAAGTTCTTCAAGAAGTTGTTCTTGTCTTTTGGTAATGTCAGAATTAGTTACCATTGTTTCCGAAATCTTTTTTTGTCCCGTATTTTTGATCATACCGAATCATTCGAATAATGTCTTTTATTAATAACAACTGGTGGCTTGTCCCATTAATAATAACTATTTTCTCAGGGATCTTATGTCCAGCAATGGGAACTGTATTAATCACTCATAAAAGATTATTACAAGTTAATTTAATCTCTCATTGTGTTTTGCCTGGACTTGCTTTAGCCTTAGCCCTTGGAATTCATCCTTCAATTGGTGGTGTTATCAGTGGTCTTTTAGGCTCGGTAATTGCAGAAAGTTTAACTAATAGAAAAAGTGAAAATTATGAAGCAGTTATGAATACTATTCTCGCTGGAATGCTTGGGTTTGGAGTACTTATTATCCCTCTACTAGGTATAAGGATTGATTTGGAGGCAGTATTATTTGGCGATTTATTGACAGCAAATTTTGGAGATTTACTTAGAACAATAATTGCTTTTTTAGTATTTATACTTTTAATGACTTTTGGATATGAAAAAGTTGTTTATGTGGGATTGGATCCAGAAGGTGCATCCGCGAGTGGTATAAATGTTTCTTTATTAAATCTTGCTTTGAGTTTTACAACGGCATTAGTAATTGTTAGTTCAATGTCAGCAGTGGGAGTAATTCTTGTTATTGCTCTTCTTTCTACCCCAACTCTTTTAGGGCTGAATAAGGCTCATAGTTTAAGAATTGCAATGATGAGATCTTCATTTTTTGGATTATGCATCTCACTTCTGGGCTTTATTCTCTCTTTAGTCTTTAATTTGTCGCCTGGACCTGCAATTAGTGTTATTTGTGTCGCATCTCTTTTGATTCCTAAACTTCGCAAATAATTAAATCTTAAATGTCCAATCAGAGTTTAATACTTGAGCTTCTGGATTGTTTTTTAAAGCTACTTCCATAGCCTCTGTTCTATTATTGGCAATAATAACCTCATCAAATTCCTTTCCGTTTTTTTTGAGACTTACTTTAAAACGCATAAAATTTTTTCAATTAATCAAACTTTAACTCTGAAACAAATAGATTTAAATACTTTAAAAGTAATTGATAAA
>QCPW01000012.1 GCA_003209655.1 Prochlorococcus sp. AG-442-M23
TGGATTTAGCAATGATGGGTTGTGGCACGGGAGCAATAATAGAACCCCATTTTATTAATAGGCTTCCAACAGTAAAAAATAAAATAACTATTAAATCAGTAAGCGAAGTAGGAATAACTCCTAAAGATCAAAGGCAGGAAAAATCTTCTTTAGAAATTAAAGGCAACGATATTTTTATAAAGGTTGGGGATAGCAGAAGAGGCTGGGTAGATAGTTATAAATATCTTCTTGAAGCATCAAGCAATGAAAGTCTTGAGAGAGAAGTTAATGTTCATATTAACTTAGAAGATATTAGGCCAGCAGGAGAATCATTAAAAGGTTTTGGAGGCATGGCTAATCCCATTAAGTTAAAGGATCTATACTCTCGAGTTGCTTCTCTATTAGGAAAAGCGATTGGTAGAAAGCTAAATACAGTTGAGTGTTGCTTACTTATTGACGAAGCAGCTGTAACAATTGTTGCAGGTAATATAAGAAGAAGCGCTGGTATGAGGCAGTTTGCGTCTGATGACAAAGAAGCAGCATCAGCTAAAGAGAATCTATGGAGTCAAGACGAAGACGGTAACTGGAGAATCGATCCCGAAAAGGACGCTCTTAGAATGGCAAATCATACAAGGGTTTATCATACAAAGCCCTCTTATCAAACAATTCTGGATGCTGTAACCAAGCAATTCCATTCAGGTGAAGGAGCAATTCAATTTGCGCCAGAAGCAATAGCAAGATCAAATGCGGATATTTTGAACGACGAAGATCTCAAAAATGAATTCATAGAAATATATTCAGAACAAGGTAAAGAAGAAGCTAGAAATTGGATTAATCTCAATTACGGACCTTTCCCTGAAGAAGAACTAGATCATAGAATGAGTAGATATGGACTTAATCCTTGCGGAGAAATATTAGGCAACGATTTTCATTGTAATTTGGCCGAAGTTCATCTAAATCAGATTGATCCAGAAAATATTGAAGAACAAAAAAAGGCTTTTAAAGCTGCTGCTCTCTCAGTGGCATGTTTGTTAAATCACGAATTTGAAGTTGAGAGATATAGAAAAAGTAGGGAATATGATCCTATTGTGGGAGTAAGTTTTACGGGATTATTTGATTTCTGTGTTCATGCCTTTGGAACCCCTTGGCTAAAATGGTGGGAAGCTGGTAGACCTGATAACGAAGAAGGCAGGGAATTTAAAAAGCAAGAAGCTAAATTCTTAGACTCTTGGAGAAAAACTGTAAAAGAAACTGTTTGGGAATACTGTGATAAACATAATCTCAGAAGACCTAATAGATGCACAACCGTTCAACCTGCTGGCACCAAAAGTCTTTTAACAGGAGCAGCTCCTGGATGGCATCCACCCAAAGCACAAAGGTTTTTAAGAAGAATTACCTTCAGAAAAAATGATCCCATCGCATTGGCATGTATGGATTATGGTTACTCTGTAGTACCATCTCAATCCGACAAAGATGAGAATGGCTGTTTGCTTGATAATCCATTTGATCCAAGATGTACTGAATGGCTGGTTGAGATTCCCACAGAGGTAAGTTGGGCAAATATAGAAGGAGCAGATAAAATAGATATAAATAATTTTTCTGCACTTGCACAATTCGATTTTTATATGCAAGTTCAAAAATCTTATACAGAACACAATACTTCTGCAACAGTTGAATTCAGAGAGAGTGAAATTGAAGATCTAGCAAAAGCTATTCATAGTACAATTGAGAATAATGAAGGATATATATCTGCCGCATTATTAGCCCGATTCAGTTCAAATGCCACATTCCCGAGACTACCTTTTGAACCTATAACTAAAGAGGAATATTTATCTTTGCAGAGAGAAGTAAACGAAAGAAAAGTAAATGATGATTTCTTTGATGCACTTAATAAATATGACGTTGGAGAGTTATCTGAAGCAGGTCCAGCTGGATGTGATTCAGATAAATGTCTTCTTCCTTTAGCTAAACCAGAAAATTAAATATTAAAATACTTACAAAATAAGTAATATTTGTTTTTAAAAAATCAATTTTTGGCTACATCTTAAGTAGGTAAATAAATTGGTTATGACATTAAGCTTGAATATTGGTAACTTCTTTAATGATGCAGCCAGCCATGCTCTAGTAGACGAACTAAGGAAAAAGACTACTGAAAATGAGATATTGGAGTTCGAAGAAAAATTTAACTCCAAAAACGAAAAAAACCTACATATTTATATATGTAGGTTTCTTAAAAATAGATCTATATCAAGAGCATTGGCTTCTAAGTGGCTTATTATAATGATTAATAACAAAGAATCAGAAATTAATACCCTAAAAAATTAGATAATTAAGTTAAGGCAGAGAGCCTCCAAAGAGCTATCCCAAAAATTGAAACGCCCATTATTAAAGTAAAAGCCAAAGCATTTACCACTTGAACCTTCTCTGTCATAACATTCGCAAATGGAAGTAGCTGTGCAAACAAAGGTTTTTCCTCAACAACTGCGGCTCTTTTACTTGGAGATTTTTTGTTTTTTGAAAACATAAAACAACATTATAATCTTTAGAATTTTACATTTAAAAATGAAGTTTATTAGAAATAAAGCTATTTATTGAACAAAATGTAACCTGGATTATTTTTAAGGATATTAAAAGGCTAAAAATTTTAAAAAATCAAAATGGATATTAAATTATTTATTAATCTCAAAGTAGACAAAAACTACCGACAATGTTAACATAAAAAATGTAGCAATCGCTACAAAACGTTCGACTTGCGATATGCAAGATGCAGATCGACTTAAGCCATGGAACGGGGACTTAAGCGAAATAGGAGCAAATCAATGACTCTAACTTACAGAGGACAAAAATATGTCCAAAACAAAACTGCTACTAAGAAACAGCACAATGAGTTAACTTACAGAGGGAAAGCCTACACAAGTTAAGATCATTAAAGCCAAAAAAACCGCTCTAAGCGGTTTTTTTATTTTTAAAGAGAATTATCAAATAATAATAAATTAAACATATTGAAAGTTATTTTGGTAAGTTGCAAAACAAAATTTATATCTCAGTATTCCATATAGATTTTTTGCAAAATCAAATTATCCTAAACATTATTTTAAGTATTATTCATTAATGCAAAAGGCATTGTTAATTTAATAAATTTCCTCGTCCTATTTTTGCTATAAAAAACCGTTTCACAAAAGAATTCTAATAAACAAATATTCAATACTTCTCTAAGAATTGATATAAAATAATCAAATGTTGAATGGTAAAAAATCATGACTGATCAAAAACCTTTATTTAAATCTCCTTATGACATAAAAGATGTTAGTGCTCTTTTTGCAATAGTTGCATTTGTCTTAATTATTGCTGCAATAGTTGGAAATAATTTATTTGGTTTATTTCAGCAAAACGTTAATTTTGGGTAAAATGGATACTTTTTAGAATGAAAATATTTAAAGTAATTCAAAATTTTCTTAAATATCTTATGGCAAAAAGTTCAAACA
Source organism: Prochlorococcus sp. AG-442-M23 (assembly GCA_003209655.1). Taxonomy (GTDB): domain Bacteria; phylum Cyanobacteriota; class Cyanobacteriia; order PCC-6307; family Cyanobiaceae; genus Prochlorococcus_A. The sequence continues at coordinate 3,465 of QCPW01000012.1, forward strand.
ACAAAATATTTGCATTAAAACCAAATTTGAAGTTGTTTGCATTAACTTAAAAATAATCGTAATTTATAAGATTCTAATAAAAAAGAAATATTTGAAAATTCTATGAATAAAAATTTAACTAGGGACAAATATTAATAATTTTTTCAAAAATATCATATAATTTTCCATAAAGCCAAAGTATGTTCTTAATAAAACTAAAGGCAATGGGAATGATATTTGAGGGGTCAAATTTACTCCAAAGAAACAGACAGGAGTAACCAACATCAAAGAAGTTATCCAATAATTCAATACGGAGATAAATTTTTTATTTAAAATATATAAAATCAATACAGACTCCAATATAAAGAAATATGCAAAAGACATTGATCTCCAAACATCACCATTAATCATGACTATTGAGCTATAAAAAATAAAAATTAGTAAATTTATCCCAAAATATTTCTTAAAGTTAAAGCCATATATTTTCATTAAACTGTTTGAACTTTTTTTGATTATTACAGGAATCAAGAAAAAAGGAAAAAAGAAAAACCACTTAAAAGAACTTAAATAATTTAATATCTGTGGTGGCCAATATTCCCCAATGAATTGCCAAAAATTAGGGATTTGATTAGTAACTATGCTGATATCAGGCGCAGGGGCAACTAAGCCAGAATAAATTATATAACGGCCTAATAACCAAAAAATAAATCCAATAAAGATTGAAAATGTAGTAAATAGTAGATTCTTAGTTATTTTTAAATTGAATAATTTACTTCCATTCTCCTGTAAATAGTTTTTACTCATTAGATCTCTTCTTAAAATAAATAACCATAGAAAAGCACATGCAAAAATTGATCGTTCGTCATTAAAGAGAGAAGATGGTATCGCAAAAATGAAATATAACGGATTTACCTTATAAGCGGCAGGTATCAAAAGTAAAAGATGTGAGACTGAATCAGTAGTTCCCCAAAATGTTGTTCCTTCTGCAATGAACCAAGTTAGTGATAGTCCAACAAGATTTACCAGTGTAAACGAATTATTATTAGTTCTAGTTCTGATAATTCTGCTCAAAAGAAATAAATTAACCAGTGAGGATAATATTGGTATTATCACAACATAGAAACCTCTAAGACCTAAGAAATAATTTAATGAAGGTACTAAGAATCGATAACCTAACAATTGAGATATTGGCGGAAGGTCTCTATTAAGAGGGTTTTCTGCTTGGATCATCTGAGATAGTAGTCTTCCAGCTCTATCAGGTTGAAAATAAAGCCATAAACTAGGAAATGCAAAAAAAATTGAGATTAAAAATGCGATCAAAGCAAACTTAATATCTACTCTCCATCCATCTTTTTTCTGATCAGAAATTCTAAGTAAAAAATCGTCAAACTTATTAATTATATTTAGTTGAGATTTTCTAAAAAGAAATTTCATATTTAAAGTATATAATTAATGCCTATTTTTATAGATTGAAATTTAATACCTTACAGTTTTATCTGTCAATAATTAAAAAAATAATTTGTACTAAAAAATCTTCAAGTGAGTTTTAATTAATATCTTATTTACCTATTTATTTTATATGATCCTTTTATTGGAAGGATAAACTCTTTAAAAATGAAAATATCTAAATATAGTTTTTATCCATAATAAAAAATCGTAAAATAATCAGAATTTAATATGGTCCACATAGTTTATAAAGAGTTAATAATTTGTTGAGATAGATTTTTCAATATGGATTGTTGCTAAAAATTTATTAGAGAGGAAGTTATACAATCTAATCAATTAATCTTTTTCTTACACAATATAATTTTTTGACATTGTTCTTATTAAAAGGATTTCTGCTGGCATAAATTAATTTAATTTCTTGACATTTAAAGTCATTATTTTCTTGTAAATAATAAGGGGCTGAAATAATCTGATTAACGTTATATTTATCTAAGCAAAACTTTTGAGTATTTTTAAAACCATTAATATTATCTAATTCTAAGCATTTATACATAAGTTCCCTTTCAAGATATTCCATAGAAAAATATAATTTGGTATTCCTTCCTGTAAATAATGATCTCCCAGGATAATTAGAGTTAAAAATTTTTGATTCACTATACCCATAAGCCAACTTATTCATATTTTTTTCATAAGAAGATATTAAATTTATATTTTGAAAAATAGATATAGATAAATATAACGATATAAATAAAGACTGAAATAATAAAGTAATTAAAAATATAAATCTGAATTTATTTCTTTTTAGAAAATCAGAAATAATATTTGCTTGTGATATGAATAGTATAAGTGGGGCAACATAATAATCTGCTCTACCTTGAGCAAATAATATTAATAGTATTAATTGAAGAATTCCAATAAAAATTAAATTATCATTTGTGGATGTAAAAAATCTTTTTGTGTATTTAAAGCATATTGATATTATTACCAAAAAAATAGCGGGGCCAAGAGAATTTAAATCTGATTTACTTGTTACAAAAAATATATTGATTGGGAAAAGACCATCTCTATTATAGTTTCTAACTAATTCTGAGAATCCCTTCAAAAGCTTATCTTCACTATTAAATAAACCAGTCAGAAGAGGATATAAAAAATTATCAGTAACTATATATCTGTTTACTAGCAACGAAAAGAATACTAAAAAGGAAGTTAAAAATAATTTATTTGTAATTAGGTTTTTAAAATATTTAAAATAATTTTTACGAAATTTATCATCATTGAGCTGTAATATAATATCAAAAAATATAGTAAATGATATTATTAATGCTGAAATTTTAAAAGAGATACATGCAATAATTGTTATTATTAATAATCTAAAATTATATTCTGTTTTATTATTTTTCCAAATTAAATATATTGCAATTAAACAAGACTCACCAAGGAATAGAGGCTTACCAATTGTGCTCCAAAGTAGAAAAGTTGGAGTTGTAATAAAAGTAAGTAAAAAAATATTATTTTCAATTTTTCTTGACAAAAATAAAATTAAAATGGGCAAATTTATAATCTGAACAAGTCGAATCAACCAAATATTATTTTCTTGAATGAAGGAAAGATTAGCGTAGTCAGCCATTCCCAGTAAACCTTGACTATAAGAACCATCAATAAAAAAACCACCTTTTTTAAAAAATTGGAAAGGATAACCAACATGGTAGGCTGCGGCATCTGGATGATTTATTGGACCAATAGATGAAAAAACCATCAAAATAATAAAGAATAAGATTATGAAATTTACAATTTTTGAAAAATAATCTTTTCTACTTTTTTGAATATTTAAATTTATTTCATGATTTATGAAATTATAAATTTTTAAAATTTTTTTTGAACTTTTTTTTTGAGTAATTAATGTAAAGATTAAAACAGTTAAAGATATAAATATTATATTAAATTTTGCAAGATTTACTGAAATTAAAAATAACGAAATCGCCCCTAAAAAAAATTGCGCTAAGGCAAAAGATGCAAATATTAAAGTATAAATACTATTAGAAATATCTCTATCATCATCTTCCTTACTAGGGAAAAGTATTATTAATAAACTAAAGAATAATAAAAAGAAAGAAAACATATTTTTTCAATTAAAAATAAAAGATTTAAACTAATATATTGTTTAAATAATAACTATAAGGAATTAAACTGATTAACTAATCTTAACTATAATTTATAAATAAATATAAATTTAATAATGATAATTATAAATCAAATAATTTTAAAACTTAATTATAATTTTGTTTAAGTATGATTTTCAGGACAAGATTTTTTTAAATATTATTATTTAAAATAAGGTTATCAATAACCAATATTTACAGTAGACTTGTATTTTTTAATCTCTAGAATTAGAGCTAACAAAAACAATTAATTTATCAATTGAATTTTTACACCATTGGAGATATTTAATTTTGGATAATAGTTTCTTTATCATCACTTTAAGAAAAAAATTTCCAGCCATCCTAATTTTAATTTTATGTTGGTCTTTAATATACTTACCGAATTTAGGATTAGCACCATTATCGGGAATAGAGAGTAAGAGAGTATCTATAGCTTTTGATATAGTTGATTTAAGTGGTTTATTTAGCGCCGATTATATAGGTGAATATTATAGTAATAAACCTCCAATTTATAGCTTTTTATTATCGATTTTTTTAAACTTTATTAATTCATCAATTGAATTCGCAGCGAGACTACCATCTGCATTATGCGTACTTTTGGCATCGATTATTAGCCTTTATAAACTTGATTGGTTAAAAAATAATGCAACTTTCTTTATATCCTTATTGCTTATTATTTCTCCCATATCAATTTATTATGGCAGATTAGCAGAAATGGATATGATTTATTCAGCCTTAATATACCTATCATTTGCAGACTGCATAAATTTTTTTAATTACAAAAAACATAATAAGCAATTAATATCGGCATCAATACTTCAAGGAATCGCATTTATAATCAAAGGTCCAATAGGCATATTTATGCTATTTGTTTTCATCTTATATAAATCAAAATCCTTATATGAGATTATAAAAATTCTCAAATTTATATTTCCATTTTTTATTATTATTTCCCTTTGCTATTTCTTGATACCTTTAGCTTCTGGTGAGATGAGTATTCGCATACTACTAACAGAAATTTATGTAAGATTTTTTTGGGGGTTTTCTATTTGGAGATTTATTGGCGAGAGATTATTAGTTTTAATCTTTGCAATAGTTCCAGCATTAATCGCATTAAATAATTTGAATGCAATAAATAAAAATTTTTCCTTTATTTATAAATATTGCATGGCTTTAATATTATTTTTCTTATTGATACCTGGTTTTCAAGCAGATTATTTAAGCCCAACTTTAATTTTATTAATTATTCCTTCAGGGATTATTTTATCAAATTTAGTTAGTTCAAAAAATCATCTAAAAGTATGGCCACTTTTAGTAAGTTTACTTTTCTTTGGAAATATATATTCATTAACTATTCCTGAGTACATAACAAAAACAAGTAATATTCCTCAAGCAAAGTCTGTTTTATTAGATGGGCTAAAAAATCCAAATTACTCCTCTAATTTTTTTCCAAAAACAATATTCTTAACCGAAGAAACAGGTTATATGGCTCCCTATTTATATAATGCTAAAGAAAAATTTGAACTAAAAATTTTTAGTAATAAAAATCTTAAAAATGAACTTAATGAAAATTCTTTAAATAAATTCTTTTTAATTTCTGAAAAAAATATATTTGAAAACAATAAATTAATTAATTCAGCCAAAAAATCATGCGAAATAAATGAAGTTTCAAAAGTAAATCTAACTAGAGAAATTTTCAATTGGCAGAATCTAACTCAATTTCGAGAAAAAGAACTCTATACACTTTTTGAGGTATCTAAATGTTTAGATTATCCTTAGTTATATATATTAAAAAATTTCTATAGGAGGAGTTTAGAGTAGTTTAAGGCTCTATTGTTAAAAAATTGATTTAGATGTAGTTATGGCAATGGCTTTAATATCTACTTCACATGCGTTTCCGAACTGTTTCCGAAAAAATTAACCACCTTTTGTTATAATTAAAAAGCTAGAAATTTAATAATTTTTGCCTGGAGGGGTGGTCGAGTGGTTTAAGGCTCTAGTCTTGAAAACTAGCGTGTCTGCAAGGGCACCGTGGGTTCGAATCCCACCCCCTCCGTTCAAATAATCGTCTCTGTTAGTGTCTGCTATGTTCAGAGAGTGTCAAATTTTTCAATATATAATTATTTTCTAAAAATAATCCATCTTTTTCTTAAAAAATTGCTTCCCTTAGTGTCAGAGGATGTCTTCCATTATCAGAATTTTGATTAAAAGTGTTGGGGGAAATGTTGGGGGAAATGTTGGGGGAATTTTGAAAGTGTTGGGGGAATGGGTTTGATTTGAAATATAAAATTCATTTTAATTAAAATTTAAAAATTAATTATTCCCAGAAAAAGATTTTAATTCTATATTGAAAAAATACGAATCACAATTAATGAACAAAATTCAGAAAGAATTTGAAGAAATTAAAAATTTTTATTTATTATTGTTTAAAAATGCATTTCGTTTTGGTGGGAGAGCAACGCGTAAAGAATATTGGTATGGAATTATTTCACATTACATTATTCTTGCCATAATCTCACTGATATTAATACCAATTCTTGACTCCACATCAAATACCTTTGCGCAATTATGCGGAGGTATTGTTCTTTTTTCCTACTTTTTTCCATCACTCATAGGTTTGTTATCTATTTATTATCGTCGTATGCGTGATGTTGGTAAGAGTAGTTGGTTTTCATTCTCATTCCAAATTTTGAGTGCTATCCCTTTACTTGGTATTCCCTTCTGGATAGCGACTTTTGCTTTTTTATGTCAACCTTCTTTTATTAATAAAAGTGCTAAATAAAAAGTGTTGGGGGAAATGTTGGGGGAATTTGACCGATTTGCAAATATATCACTACCAGTAGTTGTCTGAGAGTGTCTAATGGATTCATCTCAACAAACACCCCCTCCGTTGTCTACAACTGGCTTTTATAAAAACTACTCCTAAGGGAGTTTTTTTATTGCATATCATTTTAGATTTATTTCTCTAGTTTTCGGAAAGTTTTCCGTAGCCAAAGTAAAAAAGTGGTCAACCTTCGGTCAACCGTTTACCAAAAATTCAAACAAAAAATTAATATATAATATTGGATGATTGCCAAGTCTTTATGAAAAGATTTCTATTTTTACTATCTATAGTTTTATTCCAAAATGCGGTTAACGCTGATTGGATTGGCAAAAAAAATTTACTTGGCAAATATAAATCAAAAATAGAAGCTGGAATTGCTTGCGCAGATTGGTCTAATAAAAATGATAAAAACTATTTCTACTTAGAAGATCAAGAAGATTACAGAATAGGAAAAATCTATGATGATCTAGAAAAAGAAAACGTTTATAATCTTAGAGGTATTTTAAAATCAAAAGATTTATGGAATGGATATACTTTCAGTTATAGGACAACATGTTTTCACGAGGAAGATACCAATCAATACATAGGTTTAGGTTGGGGTAAGAATTTAAATAAAAACAAAATTCATTCTCTAAAGAAAATAGAAAATGCATGGGGAAAGTATTACTATTTCAAATATTAATATTGAAATCATTTATAAATTAAGAGAAATATTTTCCTGCTAGCACTTAAACTTTAGATAAGAACACAAGGGGCAACTTCCGGTCTTTTAGTTTCGGATAAACATATCAAATCCATTGGTATTACTAAAGACCATCTAATCTTGAAAACTAGCGTGTCTGCAAGGGCACCGTGGGTTCGAATCCCACCCCCTCCGTACCTAAAACTAATCAGATTGGTTCAGATGAAATGCTCCTGAACCAAAATTTCATCATAGTGCAGATATAGAAGGATTCCTACATTAATTCAGCAGAAAACGTAGTTCATATCAGTTCAAATTTAATCACATATTTTTAAAAATGTGTTTGGGATGTGTTTAGTACGAAATATAGATGTGTTTGGGACGCAATCCTTAAGTATCAAATAAAATTAATCTAATAAATTAAAAAAGCATTGTTAAAAATTTCTTGTTGGAATTCAGATTGGGCAACTCCCTCATCAAAAAGAGGTAAGTTTTTTATTGAACAATTTGATTCTGATATTATTTGCCTTACAGAAGGATATGAGAATCTGCTCCCAAAAGATGGATATACTATCTCTTCACATGAGGATTATGGTTATAAAACTAAAAATGGTCGTAGGAAGGTAATCCTTTGGTCAAAAGTCAAATGGACTGATATTGATCAAGTAGGTTCTAATAA
>QCPW01000013.1 GCA_003209655.1 Prochlorococcus sp. AG-442-M23
TTTCCACTAGATAAGTTAGTTTTTTTGTTTTGATCAAAACCTATCCAAACTCCTGTAGTGAGATTATTAATTGAACCAACAAACCAAAGATCTCTATTCCCATCTGAGGTCCCTGTTTTTCCATATATTGTTTCATCTTTTATAGCTGCGGCTATGGAAGTACCTTCTGATACAGATTTTTCAAGAAGCTTATTTAAATTTTTGTTTACTTTTAAAGATAAAATGTTTTCATATGTTTGGTCATTTTCCCAAATTAACTCATTATTCTTTGATTCTATTTTTTCAATAACGCTCGGTTTATATAGATTTCCGTTGCTATTTAAAACAGCATATGCATTTGTAATATTTAGAAGATTATCTCCAAATGAACCAATTGCTAATGGTAGAAATTCTTCAAGTTTTTGTTCATACCCTAGGCCAAATAAATTAGCTAAATCTATAATTTTTTTAAGGCCTATATCATTAGAAATTTTTAAAGGAACTATATTAGAAGAAGTTTTAAATGATTCAATTAAAGATATCCTTCCTTTGTAGTTTTCAGAAAAATTTTTTGGACAATAATCATTCCAGCAGGTAGGTAAATCTTCGAATTTTTTACTTAACTCTATACCTTCTAATAATGCTGCAGCATAAGGAATAATTTTAAAAGTTGAGCCTAAAGGCCTCACGGCAGAAATGACTCTATTGAATTCGTTTATTTCTGGATTTTTACCAGTTATCATTGCTCGAATTAAACCAGTATTGGATTCAATAGATACCAAAGCTATTTCAATATTATTAGGGCCTACAGACTTTGAAATTTGTTGTCCTATTTCTTGCCAATTCTTGTTGATACTAGATTTAATTCGTAAAAATTTATATTTTTTACTATTCTTAATTTTGTTAGTTGCTTCTTCTAGAATATAATCAACTAATAATTTATCTTTTAAATCTTTTTTATTTTTTTGGTAATTTAATTTAACTTTTTCTTTAAGAGCTTCATTTTTTTCGTCTAAGGATATATAACCATCAATATACATAGATTGCAAAATTTTATTTCGTTGTTTAATAGCTAAATCTATATTTTCATAAGGTGAATAAATTGAAGGCGCAGGCGGTAATCCTGCTATTAAGGCAATCTCAGATAATGTTAATTCGTTAATAAGTTTCCCAAAATAAACTGTTGCGGCTTCATTTACTCCATAAGCTCCTGAACCTAAATAAATATTGTTTAAATATAATTTTAAAATTTGATTTTTACTATATCTTAAATCTAGTGCTAAGGATATTATTATTTCTTTAAATTTTCTTTGAAAACTTAAATTATTATTTAGAAAAATTAATCTGGCTACTTGCTGAGTAATAGTGCTACCGCCCTCTTTAAAGTACATACTTCGAAGGTTATTTATAAATGCTCTTGATAAGCCTATTAAGTCAATTCCATTATGGTTATAAAATCTTTTATCCTCGCCAGATATAAAGGCATACTTAAGGAAAAATGGTATCGAATTTTTATTATCCAGGACATCAAATTTCCTGCTTGATTTGCTTAATATTCTATTATCAGAAGATAATATTTCATAAGAGTAGGTTATTGCTTTTGAATTATTTATTTTAATTGGGTCAAAATTTAAAGTATTTCTAATTAAATTAAATGCGAAAAAAAATATGCTAAAGAAAAAAAGTATTGTGGGGGTAAAAATAAAATATTTATATTTTATTAAATTCACTTTAAGCCACTAAAAAACTATGTCCTATCGCTAAAGCCGTTACTAACATACCAGTAATTAGGAATGGCTGTGCACTTGCCTGATATTTAACATCAAATTTTAAAGGGTCCCTAAGTAACCACATATCCTGAAATGTAATTTGAGGAATTACCAGCAAAACTAAAATTACTGATGCTAAATGTTGTCCTATAACAATTAATACGACTACCATTGCCAATTGAAAAACATCAATGAGGCCAGCACTTATGCGACTTGCATTTTTTATTCCAAATATTACAGGTAAAGAATTTAATCCTAGTTTCGAATCTCCTTCAACACTTTTGAAATCATTTATAACTGCTATACCCAGCCCAGAGAGACTATAAGCAAGAGTTAGTAATGCGGTTAATAGGGTTAATTTCCCAAATAAAGCTTGTCCTGCCCACCAAGGTAGAGCTATATATGATGCTCCTAAAGCATAATTACCCAACCAGCCATTTTGCTTCAATTTTAATGGAGGGGCAGAATAGATATAACTTATGAAAGAACCACCTAAAGCTAGGAGGAAGACAGAGGGGAAACTATGTTTTGCAAATAAATCTAATAAAAAAGAAACGACTAACCCAGAAATAAGTAATACCCATATTTGTATTTTTACTTCTTTAATTGAAATTTTCCCAGAGGGGATTGGTCTATTAGGTTCATTAATAGCATCTATTTCTCTATCAAAAAAATCGTTAATAGTTTGAGTGTAACCTGCTAGAAGTGGACCGCTCATAAGCATGCATGCCAATGATGCTAAAACATTACTCATTGTCCACTGAAAGTTTCCACTTGCCGCTGCTCCACAGATCACCCCCCATATCAAGGGGATCCAAGTAATTGGCTTCATAAGTTGAATACGAAGTTTCCAAACACTTGAAGTTTCTGAAGCTCCTTTAATGCCTAATAATTGTTTCGGATCATTCACTTTAGATATTTAACCTTTCTCAATTTCTTCAGGGAAAAACCAATTTTCTTCTCCATTTTGCAATTTAACTGTAATTCCAATACTTCTCCCATCAGTCATTTTATATCCAGTTGTTACAACTTTTGGGTTTGAAGATATTTGATCAATTAACTTTGCAGGTAATCTATCTTTAACCTTGTTAATGTTAATTTTTACTTTACTACCAATTTTGGGTAATAATTTTGTTTCAGCCATAAGAGGTAAAATGGAAACTATTATGCAAGATTAACAGTCTTTGGACAATTTTTTTTAAAATGGTTGCTCTTCGTTTAATTCCTTGTCTAGATGTAGCTAATGGTAGGGTGGTTAAGGGTGTAAATTTTGTAAACCTAAGAGACTCCGGTGATCCTGTTGAATTAGCTTGTAGATACTCTGATGCAGGTGCTGATGAATTAGTGTTTTTAGATATTAGAGCGAGCGTGGAAAATCGAAAAACATTAATTAATCTTGTTTCTAGGACGGCTAAATCAGTAAAAATCCCTTTTACCGTTGGTGGTGGGATAAATTCAATTGCTGCAATTAATAATCTTTTAAGAGCAGGAGCAGATAAAGTAAGTTTAAATTCTTCTGCAGTTCAAAATCCAGAAGTAATTTTCCAAAGTTCCGAAAAATTTGGATCACAATGCATTGTTGTTGCTATTGACGCTAGAAAAAAATTTAATAAACCTGGTGAATGGGAAGTTTATGTTAAGGGAGGTAGAGAGAATACTGGTTTAGATGTATTAAATTGGGCAAGAAAAGTTGAGGAGTTAGGTGCCGGAGAAATTTTGCTAACTTCAATGGATGGCGATGGTACACAAAAAGGATATGATTTGTCACTGACTAAAGCTGTTGCAAATGCAGTTAATATTCCTGTGATCGCCTCTGGAGGGGCAGGCTCTATAAACGACATTTATGATGTTTTTACTGAAGGTAAAGCCTCCGCGGCACTTTTAGCATCCTTACTTCATGACAATATACTTTCTATAGAGGAAATAAAATCAATTCTTATTGAAAAAAAACTACCTATTAGACCTAATGAAAAAAATAGTAATTTTTTCATCAATTAAAAATTAAACATATTGAAAATGCGACATAAAAAAACTAATGAAGTTAAAGCTATTTTTAATAAAATTTCTTGGAGTTATGACTTTTTAAATAGTTTACTAAGTTTTGGATTACATAAATCTTGGAAAAAGAAATTAGTTGATTTATTAAAACCAATTGATGGAGAAAACTGGGCTGATTTATGTTGTGGAACTGGAGATTTGTCATTTCTTCTTTTGCAAAAAGTCTTACCTAATGGAACTGTAACTGGAATAGATAGTGCAAAAGAAATTTTAAATGTTGCCAAGAAAAAGGCAAATTTAATTGAAAAAAATTATATATCATGGGAGATGCAAGATATCTTTGAAATAGACGAATATTTGAAAATTTATGATGGTATTTGTATGTCTTATGGTTTAAGGAATTTAGTGAATGTTGAAGAGGGACTAAAAAAGGTCTTTAATCTTTTAAGTGACAAAGGGAGAGCAGGTTTTCTAGACTTTAATCATTCTAAACAGAATTCAATAGCTGATATATTTCAAAAAATTTATTTAAGATTAATTGTGGTTCCAATTTCAAAAATTTTTAAATTGAGTAAAGAATATTCTTATATTGAAAAAAGTATAAAAAATTTTCCAGAGGGTGACATTCTCATTTTAATGGCAAAGAAAGTAGGCTTTAATAAGGCTGAATATAGAACTATTTTTTTTAATCAAATGGGAATATTAATTTTGGAAAAATAAAAAATTATCTTAAACATTTTTTCTCCAACAAAAAGTACATTTTCCCCATCTTGATATTTCACCTTTTGGTGCAGGGCTATTGCATATTTTACAAATAATCATATTATTATTCTTTATTCTGCTTGGATGGTTTTCCCAGACAGTTTTTACATTCGTCTTTTTTTTATCTAGGGTTTTGACTTCATAATTTTGGATTATTTTTATTTCATTAAAATTTATTCCAAATTTGCTAATAGTTTCTTTTAATCTGTGTTTGTTATATATCAATGCTTGACGCCATTGCGGATGATTTACAGTAATTGTAAGGGTTTTTTGCTCAATTTTTAATGGCTTGCATGCCTTTGATAATTCCAATCCAATTAATTTTTCCCAATTATCAATTAATTTAGATAGTTTGTCTAAGTCTTCCCAAGATTTTTTCAAATCTTCTAGGCAATTTTGCATTGAATAGGTATTACTTTTTTTCAATATTGGTAAATATATATTTTTCAAGTTGTATTTTAAGTGTATAAGACTTAAGATAATTTAATCTTATAGATATTGCATATTTTTTTTAATTAAACATTTGTGAAAGTTTTAGGATCTGTAGCAAAGACGTTATATTACTACAAAAAAAATCAAGGTTTTTATCCAAATTGGAAACTGCAGTATAAATTAAAATGTAAAAGCACTGAAGATGAATTAACAAATTGGCTAAATGATTCTCAAATCAAAAGATATAAACCAATAGCAATAGTAGCTAAAGAACAGTTTTCAGGAATTGGACAAAATTCTAGACCATGGTTTTCTCCTAGAGGAGGAATTTGGCTTAGTGCGGCTTATCCAATATTCTCGTCAAACTTCTCAAGTGAAATATTTAGCCTCTCATTTGCAATCAAATTATGTGAAATGTTAAGTGTGGAATCGATAAAAGTTGATTTGAAATGGCCTAATGATATTTTTTTTAATTCTAAAAAATTAATTGGATTTTTACCTAGAGTGATCACGAGAGGGAAAGAAGTTATTTATGTAAGGATAGGTTTAGGAATGAATTTTTTGAATAAAACTCCATATGAGGGGATTTCTTTATCCGAAATACTTGAAACTAAAAAAATTTGCGAAAATTATTGGACCGCAAAAATCTTAAAAACTATTCATGACTCAGTTGAATGTAATAATAGAAAAGAATATATTATTGAAAAAGCAAATAAATACCTTGCAAAAAAATATCTACCTAGAGGCTACAGTCCTAAGGATTGGAAAATAAAAGAGTTAGACCATAATGGAAATTTAATAATTTATAATCCATCTGATGAAAAAATATTAAAAAGGTTTTAAATTTATTTGATTTTTAATTCAACTATTTTCCCATCTTTAAACCGTGCTATTTTTTTTGCTCGACTTGCAACTTCATCTTCGTGAGTGACTAAAACTATAGTAATACCTGATTGATGAAGTTTATCAAAAAGGTCTAAGACATCTTCTGTTGTCTTTGAATCTAAGGCCCCAGTAGGCTCGTCAGCTAATAAAATGGCAGGTTTATTGATGATTGCTCTTGCAATTGCAACACGTTGTTGTTGTCCTCCTGATAGCTGATTAGGACGATTATTTACCCTCTCAGAAAGCCCAACTTTTTCTAACGCATTTTTTGCTCTTTCCTCTCTTTCATGTGGATTTATGCCAGCATAAATCATAGGTAAAAGAACGTTTTCTAATGCTGTGGCATCTGATAGAAGATGGAATTGTTGAAAAACGAATCCTAATTTTTGGTTTCGTAACTCAGCTAATTCATCATCAGATAAATTTTCAACTGGAATACCATTTAATTTATAGACGCCTTCAGATGGTCTATCTAGACAGCCAATAATATTCATGGCAGTACTTTTGCCTGAACCACTGGCACCCATAACAGCCAAGTAGTCACCTTTATAAATTTCTAAATTAATTTTATCTAAGGCTTTTACAGTAAGATCATCTCTACCATAAGTTTTAGATACTTTTTCTAAGGTTGCAACTTTTTTAGGCATTATATAAATACTTTGTTAAATCGTATTATTTGTGACGGCTAATATATCCTGAAGAAAAGGAGTTTCTGATACTGCTGAATTAGCTAATTTGAAAAGAGGGTTAGAAAGTATTCCACCTAAAGCTGTTACAGCTATGCAAGTATATAAAGCAATTCTTAAAGGGGGTAATCCTATTATATCCCAGTTAATCTCAGGATAAGATTTAACTATTTCAGAAGCTTCTTGGGGCTCTTTTACTACCATCATTTTTATAACCGAGATGTAGTAATAAATTGAAATTACTGAAGTTACTAATCCAACAATTACTAAAAGGTACTGATGATTTGCCCAGCCGGCAAAAAACAAATAAATTTTCCCGAAAAACCCTAACATAGGTGGCAACCCACCGAGAGAAAGAAGACATAGGCTTAAACCCAGAGTAATTAAAGGATCTTTTTGATAAAGTCCCGAATAATCTGAAATTCTATCTGAACCAGTTCTCAGCGAAAAAAGTATTACACATGAAAAAGCTCCTAGATTCATAAACAAGTAAGCAGCTAAATACAGTACTGCAGCAGATATACCATCCTGAGTTCCAGATACAATGCCAATCATGACAAATCCAGCTTGACCAATTGAACTATAAGCTAGCATTCTTTTCATTGATGTTTGGGCCAATGCAACTATATTTCCTAAGGCCATACTTAAGATCGCTAAGATTGTAAAAAGAAGTTTCCACTGTTCATCGAAAGAAGAAAAAGTAGTACTTAAAATTCTTATTGCGAAAGCAAAACCAGCGGTCTTAGATCCAACTGATAAAAAAGCTACTACTGGAGTAGGTGACCCTTCATAAACATCTGGTGTCCATTGATGAAAAGGTACAGCAGCAATCTTAAAAGCAACAGTTGACAAGACAAATACAAGCGATAGTGATGTTATAAATGTTGGCTTACTAATTATCTCTCGCCCAATGGTTAACAAGTTTGTGGAACCACTAAGACCATAAAGGAATGAGGAACCATATAAATAAACAGCAGCAGCAGCCGATCCAACAAGAAGGTATTTTAAAGCTGCTTCGGAACTTCTAGGGTCTCTTTTGAGATAACCAGAAAGTAAATAACTTGCTACTGATAAAGTCTCTAAAGATATAAAAATACTTATAAGGTCAGTAGATCCACACAAAAGCATGGCTCCTAAAGTTGCTGATAAAACGATTGCTGCAAATTCTCCTATTGGACTACCACTCTGTTCTGTGTAACGCCAACTAATAAGTAAAGAAATGAGAGTTGATAATGCAATAATTGCTCTAAAGGCAATTGCTAAATTATCTGAATTAAAAGAGCCAAGGAATGCATAATTAACAGGGTTACTCCACTGTAAAACCAAACTTACAAGAGAACTGGCTAATGAAATGTAACAAATTACAGGTGCCCATCTTGAAGCAGTCTTTTCGCCAGCTAGATCTACCAGAAGAGTGCCAACAATACCAAGCAAAATGAAAGCTTCTGGAATAATTGCTTGGGCATTTAAATTAATTGTAAAGATTTCGTTGGGCACTTAATTAAATTGAATGTTTGATTGTAAGTATGTAAGAGTTAATCTTAACTTGATTATAATTTGTGGGTATGTTTTTTGAAATTCTTTAGCAAAAATTGCTTGAAGAGGGTTCAATTAATCATAATATGCCCTAATTGATTAAAAAAACACTAAATTTATTGAAATAGACTTTGGATCACACACTTGTTATTGTTGAAAGTCCCACAAAGGCAAAAACTATAAGAAGGTTTTTGCCTCCTAATTATGAAGTTCTAGCTTCTATGGGACATGTAAGAGATCTGCCAAAAGGAGCTGCTGAAATCCCTGCAGCAGTTAAAAAAGAAAAATGGTCAAGGATAGGTGTAAACACTACAGAAGATTTCGAACCCCTTTATATAGTCCCAAAGGAAAAAAAGAAGGTTGTTAAAGATTTAAAAAATGCTTTAAAAAGTGCTACTCAACTACTATTGGCAACTGATGAAGATAGAGAGGGAGAGAGTATCAGTTGGCACTTGATGCAAATTCTTAAACCAAAAATTCCAACTAAGCGTATGGTTTTTCATGAAATAACTAAAAAAGCGATTAATAAGGCTCTTGATGAGACCAGAGAAATTGATATGGAATTAGTTCAGGCGCAAGAAACAAGAAGAATTTTAGATAGGCTTTTTGGATATGAACTTTCTCCATTACTTTGGAAAAAAGTAGCTCCTAGACTCTCTGCAGGTCGTGTTCAGTCTGTATCTGTAAGATTGCTTGTTAAAAAGGAAAGAGAAAGGCGCGCATTTAAAAAAGCATCTTACTGGGGATTAAAGGCCTCTTTGGTGAAAGATAATCTTTCTTTTGAAAGTAAATTAGTCACTATAGACGGTAAGAAAATATCCAACGGTGCTGATTTTGATGAGCAGACAGGTAAATTAAAAAAAGGTAATAAATCTTTAATGTTGAATGAAGAGAGAGCAAAAAGTTTGCTCAAATCATTCTCTGAAGAAAAGTGGAAAGTCCTAAAGGTAGAAAAAAAACCTATAACCAGAAAGCCTGTTCCACCATTTACCACAAGTACTTTGCAGCAGGAAGCCAATCGAAAACTTCGACTATCTGCGAGAGAAACAATGAGATGTGCTCAAGGCTTATACGAGAGGGGTTTTATCACATATATGAGAACTGATTCTGTACATCTTTCTGAACAAGCTATTAGAGCCGCTAGAGAATGTGTTAATTCTAAATATGGGAAAGAATATTTATCAAGTTCAGCTCGTCAATTTAATTCAAATGCGAGGAATGCTCAAGAAGCACATGAAGCTATAAGACCTGCGGGAGAAGTATTTAAGACTCCTAATGAAACAGACTTGTTTGGGAGGGATCTATCTCTGTATGAATTGATTTGGAAAAGAACTGTTGCAAGTCAAATGGCTGAAGCAAGATTAACTATGATTAATGCTGAAATAGAGGTTGGGGAAGGATTATTTAAGTCAAGCGGAAAAAGTATAGACTTTGCAGGGTTTTTCAGAGCTTATGTAGAGGGTAGTGATGATCCAAGCGCATCATTAGAAGAACAGGAAGTAATTCTTCCTAATTTAACTATTGGATCTATTCTAAAAGTAACAAGTAATGAGGCTACTTATCATGAAACTAAAGCCCCAGCTAGATATACTGAGGCTGCATTAGTTAAAGTTTTAGAAAAAGAGGGAATAGGTAGACCTTCTACTTATGCAAGTATTATTGGAACAATTGTTGATAGAGGTTATGCAAATATTTCTTCAAACTCATTGTCACCTACATTTACAGCTTTTGCTGTTACGGCACTATTGGAGGAACACTTCCCTGATCTAGTTGATACTACTTTTACGGCAAAAATGGAATCTTCATTAGATGAAATTTCTTCAGGTAATCTTGAGTGGTTGCCATATTTAGAAACTTTTTATAAAGGCAAAAATGGTCTTGAGGTAAAAGTACAGAAAACAGAAGGTGATATTGATGGAAAAGCATATAGACAAGTTGATTTTGATGATTTACCTTGTGTTGTTAGGATTGGATCTAATGGACCCTGGCTAGAGGGAGTAAAAATAGATGAATCAGGTAATGAAATACAGGCAAAAGGTAACCTCCCAATGGACATCACGCCAGGAGATCTTGATAAAAAGAAAGTTGATCAAATTTTAAGCGGTCCCTCAGATCTTGGTACTGATCCAAAAACTGGTGAGCAAGTATTTTTAAGATTCGGTCCTTATGGCCCTTATGTTCAGTTGGGAAATAATGAAGAAGGTAAAGCTAAGCCAAGAAGAGCATCTTTACCAAAAGAATTAAAAACTGATGACTTATCACTATCGGAAGCTCTTAAACTATTAAGCTTACCAAAACTGTTAGGAGAACATCCTGAAGGTGGGATTGTTGAGGCTGATAGGGGAAGATTTGGTCCCTATATTAAATGGATAAAAAATGAAGATGATTTTGAAAATAGATCTTTAAAAAAGGAAGATGATGTATTCAAGGTTGATCTTAATCGTGCATTAGAAATCCTTGCAATGCCAAAATTAGGCAGAGGAGGTCAAGAAGTAATAAAGGATTTTGGTAAACCTAAAGAATTAAACGATAAAATTCAGATCTTAAATGGAAGGTATGGATTATATATAAAGTGCGGAAAAATTAATGTTTCTTTGCCCAAAGATACTGATTTAGAAAAATTTATACTTGATGATGCTTTGGTTTTATTAGAAGAGAAAATGAAAGATAAAAAGGGCCCTTCCCTCAAAAAAAATAAAATTATTAAAAAGACTTCAAAGGATAAAAAAAGTAAAAAATAAATATGGTTTCTAAAGTAAAGAAAGTATTTTTGTTGATTTTTT
>QCPW01000014.1 GCA_003209655.1 Prochlorococcus sp. AG-442-M23
AAAAGTATTTTTTCTTTTAAAAATAACTATGTTGCTGCAAAAAATAGTCTTGAAGCTATAGATGAAATTACTCAAAAAATACATAATGAAGTGGACGCAGAATTATTAAAATATGAAAAGAATAAATTAGAAAACCAATTACGTTACGGAGACTATAACGTTACATTATTTGGGGCTGGATCCTCTGGGAAAACATCAATAGCAAGATGCTTACTAAAGAACTTAGTTGGTAAGACATCTCCAACTATTGGGACAACGAAAGGCATAACAAGTTATAAAATCAGAATACCAATCTTAAAAAGAAATATTAATATAATTGATACACCAGGTTTATTTGAAGCATCAAGGGAAGGAGAGCAAAGAGAAAAATCAACAATAATTGAGGCCTCAAAATCAGATCTAATTCTTTTTGTAGTAGATCAAGATATTAATAAATACGAACTATATTTAATTAGTAAATTATCAGAATTAAGAAAAGAAATTATTATTGTATTAAATAAATGCGACTTGAGATCAGATAAACAAAATAGGATTATTAAAGAAAACATATTATCAATTACATCTACGAAACAAATTAAACTTTCAGTTGTAAAAACTATTGCTTACACACAATCCTTGAAAAATGATACTGTAAATACAACAAAAATAATTCCGGATGTTAATAACTTATTTAAAAAAATAATAGAAATATTAGACGATAATGGAGAAGATTTGTTAGCCGATAATATTCTCCTCAGATGTAATAAATTAGGACTAATTAGTAAAAAAGTCATTCTTGATCAAAGAAATTCAAGTGCTAATAAGATAATAAATAGGTATACATGGATTGTAGGTGGAGTAATACTAGTAAATCCTATACCTGCAGTAGATTTTATAACAACAACATCTGTTCATGTACAAATGATCCTTGAGATATCCAAAATATATGATGTCAGGATAACTAAAAAAGAAGCAATAAATTTATCAAAATCATTATTAGTAACTCTTGCCAAACTAGGGATTTTTAAAGGTGGGCTCAATATTATTACTTCCGCATTATCTTCAAATTTTTCGACAATAATAATATCAAAATCATTACAGTCGATTACTTCATGTTGGCTCATTAGAATAGTAGGTTTATCAATAATTGAGTATTTTAAAAATGGCCAAAATTGGGGGGATTGTGGTATGCAAGAGGTTATTGAAAATATTTACAAGTTAAATAAAAGGGAAGAAATTTTGAATAAATTTATTACAGAAGCAATTTATAAAATAAGAATTAAGAACGAAAAAGGATTTCAACAAAAACTTCCGCCATATTCTCAGAATAACTAGTTATTTGATTATTTAAAAAAGTTCGAAAATCAAAAACAGTTATTAATAGTAAATAAACAATACATATCAATATTGAAATAAAGCCAGTGATAATAGCTATTAATTTTGATCTGCTAATATTCATAAATACTAATTTAATAATTTCAACAGTTCATAAATATCAGCCTCACTTGTATTAAAATTTCCTAGAACAGCTCTTAAAAAATATCTATTTTTAAATAAAGGCCTTGAAAGCATAAATTTTTTTTTCATAAGACTTTTTCTTTTATTCTCAGTCCATTTGTCTGATTCATTTTTATTCATATCCTTTGGCAAGAAGGAAATTATATGTAAGGGACCAGAATATAAATCATATAAATCTTTATTTAAATTATTTTCAAATAATATTCTTCTTTCAATAGAGGAGCTTAATACCTCCTCAATTCCCTGCAAACCAAGAGATCTTAAACCTAACCAAAGTTTTATTATTTCAGCTGGTCTAGAACCCTGTATCCCAAGTTCACCCCTGTTGAAAACATAACTTTCAGATGAAACATAAGGTAAACCTGTAGCAAATGTTTTTTTGAGGACCTCAATATCAGAGACTATTAGTATAGAAGAAGTTTTTGTAATACCAAGTATCTTCTGAGGATTAATAGTTATTGAATTAGCGAAATTAAGATTACTAATCCCATGTATTGGAATATTGGTAATTGCAAAAATCCCTCCAATAGATCCATCAATATGAAGCCAAATTTTTCTTTCATTACAAATTCTTCCAATATCATAAATAGGATCTATCGCTCCTCGAATCGTAGTGCCAAGAGTCGCAACTATTGAAAAAATTTTTTTTTCTTCCTCATAACATTTATCAATAGTCTTTTTAAGATCAACAATATCCATACAACCGTTTTTATCAGTCTTTACTTTGATTAAATTATATTTTCCTAAGCCCATAATTCGGCAACATTTCAAAAAGGATGAGTGAGCATCTTCGCTTATTAAAAAAACTGCGTTTTTATCAGATTCAAGTCCAGCCTTATTCCTTGCTGCTACAAGCGCATTTAGGTTACTTAATGTCCCCCCGCTTGCAGCTATACCGCCAGCAGATTCACTAAAACCTAGTTTATTAGAAAACCATTTACAAATTGATTCTTCAAGAAGAGAAATACTTGGTGATAACTCATTTGCAAGAAGATTATTATTTAATCCAGCGGCAATTAAATCTCCCAAAATAGATATTATTAGAGGAGGAGGGTCTAGATGAGCAAGTGATCCTGGATGTACTGGATTAAAAGAACTATAAATTAGACTTTCAATCTCGGAGAATAGTATATCTGTAGAATTTCCATATTCATCAGGAACTGAACACTTAAAGTTAACATCAAGTGGTAAAGGGCCTAATTTTTCACCATCTGAAAACCATTTGCATATAACTTGAGAAGTTTTATTGAGAAGAATTAGTAGATTTTCGTTATTTCCATTATACGACGGAAACAGTTTTTCTTTCTTATCAATTGGATCTACAGTCATTCGGTAAAAATTATTTATGAGGTAATTTATGAGGTAATTTATAATATTAATAAATAAGAATAGTTCTTAATAGAATGAATCATGATGTTGAAATTCAAAATAAAAAAATAGATGACTTAAATTATATTAAATGGATGAAATGCATTTTACGAAGATCAGATGAAGTAGGGAAGAGAGAACTACCAATAACGGCATTCATAATAGACGATAAAGGAAGATGTATCGGAAGAGGCAGTAATAAGAGAGAAACTAATAATGATCCATTAGGACACGCAGAATTAATAGCACTTAGGCAAGCTTCATGGATTAAAAATGATTGGCGATTTAATGAATGTAGCCTCATAGTTAATTTAGAGCCTTGCACAATGTGCGCTGCTGCATTAGTTCAAGCTAGAATGGGACATGTGATATTTGGGGCTAAAGATATTAAAAGAGGTGGATTCGGAGGTACTATTGATTTATCGAAACATGTAAGTGCCCACCATAGAATGAATGTAATAGGAGGAATATTAGATAATGAGTGTAAAAAAAAATTAAAAATATGGTTTAAAAAGTTGAGGAGTCAAAAATAGAGAATTTATTTAATTCGGTATCAAATAAATTTAATAATTGATTAACATTCTCTTCACTAGAGTTAAATCCCATTAATCCAATCCTCCATACTTTGCTAGACAATGTTCCTAATCCATTTCCTATCTCAATACCAAAATTTTTTATCAAGTGATTTCTGAATGCATCTCCATTAATAGCAGCAGGAATCTTTACCGTTGTTAAAGTCGGTAATCTAAATTCGCTAGGAACATGTAACTCTAATCCAAGACTTTCTAAACCTTTCCATAATTTAATAGCATTCGAATTATGTCTTTTCCAAATATTGTCTAATCCTTCATCGGCAATTAATCGCAAACCTTCTCTAATTGCAAAATTCATATTAACAGGAGCTGTATGATGATAAACCCGATCTGATCCCCAATATTTATTTAACAATGATAAATCTAAATACCAGTTTGGAACTTTAGAAGTTCTTGAACTAAGTTTATCCTCAGCTCTATTATTCATAGTAAAAGGGCTAAGTCCAGGAGGGCAACTAAGACCTTTTTGGCTACAGCTATAGGCAAGGTCAATTTTCCATTCATCAACAAAAAGCTCAAGAGCGCCTAATGATGTAACAGCATCAACCAGGAATAAACAATTATTATCTCTACATACATCACCAATGCCTTCAAGAGGCTGCAAAACCCCAGTAGATGTCTCGGCATGAACTATAGCAAATATTGCTGGCTTGTTAGTTTCAATTTCATATTTTATTTCTTCAAAAGTAAAAGCTTCTCCCCATTCCTTATGAATAGTTATTACATTTGCTTTATATCTTGAAGCCATGTCAACAAGACGGTCGCCAAAATATCCCTTTTTTGCAATTAATATTTTTTCACCTGGCTCTATAAAATTTGCAATAGAGGCCTCCATTGCTGCGCTTCCAGTTCCGCTCATAGGTAAAGTAATCCTATTATTACATTGCCATGTATACCTAAGTAATTTTTGTACATCGGACATTAATTCTATATAAGCTTCATCCAAATGCCCTATTGGATTGAGAGATAAAGCTTTTAAAACATCTGGATGAGCGTTTGAAGGGCCTGGTCCTAATAAAAGTCTTGATGGAACATATGTTTTGGCGAGATTAGGTAAATTCTCTTCATTTAAAGTGGAAATGAGTTTTGTTTCTGTCAAAACCTTTTAATGCATTACTTTTAAACTAAACTAATTTCTCCACTAAAGCTAAGAATCTTTAAAGAATTTAATTCAATTTAAATATTTTGGTTAAAAATTATTAAACATATAACTTGAAACACTGAAAGAACTTGATAAGTGTTTAAAAAGGTAACCATTGATACATATTTTGACTCATCAACTAATTAATTTTAATAGCAGTATTAAAAAAGCAATGGCTAAGTCACCCCAAGATGTTCTAAGTCAAATTAAAGATGAAGGAATTGAACTCATTGATCTAAAGTTCACAGATATTCATGGTAAATGGCAACATCTCACATTAACATCAGACATGATTGAAGATGAATCATTTACAGAGGGTTTAGCATTTGATGGATCTTCCATAAGAGGATGGAAAGCCATTAATGCATCTGACATGTCAATGGTTCCTGATTCAACAACGGCATGGATTGATCCTTTTTATAAGCACAAAACATTAAGCATGATTTGCTCTATCAAAGAGCCAAGAAGCGGTGAACCTTATGATAGGTGTCCAAGATCATTAGCTCAAAAAGCTCTTAAATACTTAGATACAACTGGAATAGCAGATACAGCATTTTTTGGACCAGAACCAGAATTCTTTTTATTTGATGATGTTAGATATGATTCTAAAGAAGGAGGATGTTTCTATAGTGTTGATACTATTGAGGCTCCATGGAATACTGGGAGAACTGAAGAAGGTGGGAATCTCGGTTACAAAATCCAATATAAAGAAGGTTATTTTCCAGTAGCTCCTAATGATACTGCACAAGATATAAGATCTGAGATGCTATTACTAATGGGTGAATTAGGTATTCCAACTGAAAAGCATCATCACGAAGTAGCAGGCGCTGGACAGCATGAGCTTGGAATGAAATTTGATTCTTTAATTAATGCTGCTGACAATGTAATGACATATAAATATGTTGTACGAAACGTAGCAAAAAAGTATGGAAAAACAGCTACCTTTATGCCAAAACCGGTATTTAATGATAATGGAACAGGAATGCATGTTCATCAAAGTTTATGGAAAAGTGGTCAACCATTATTTTTTGGTGAAGGATCATATGCGAATCTTTCACAGACAGCTAGGTGGTATATCGGAGGAATATTGAAGCATGCGCCATCATTCCTTGCATTTACTAATCCAACTACTAATAGCTATAAACGATTAGTTCCCGGCTTTGAAGCACCTGTTAATTTAGTTTATTCAGAGGGTAATAGATCAGCTGCTGTAAGAATTCCTTTAACAGGGCCTAGTCCAAAAGCTAAAAGATTAGAATTCAGATCTGGTGACGCACTTGCTAATCCTTATTTAGCGTTTTCTGTGATGATGTTAGCTGGTATTGATGGAATTAAGAATCAAATCGATCCAGGTGATGGAGTAGATGTTGACTTATTTGAATTACCTGCTGAAGAGCTCTCGAAAATAAAAACTGTGCCATCATCACTCAACGATTCACTAAATGCTCTTAAAGCAGACAAAGATTATTTATTAGCTGGAGGAGTATTTACAGAAGATTTCATAGATAATTTTATAGAAATAAAGTATGAAGAGGTTCAGCAATTAAGGCAGAGACCTCATCCTCATGAATTTTTCATGTATTACGACGCTTAATTACTTATAAAAATAATTATTCCTACAAAAAATCATTTTGAGAATTATCACAAATTATTCTCAGATTGATTTTTTTTTTGTTGGAATATATATAAGTAATAATAAAAATGGCAAGAGAAAAAATTTCTAAAATCGCATACAAAACTCTTCAACAAGGTAAAAGTATTGCTGGATTAGCTCATAAAGAATTAAGCAGTAGAATAATGAATTTACTACTCCCCGATGAAAATTTTAGGAACTTTAACATAGATAAAAATCTCTTGATAGATATCCAAAATTCAATGGATTATTTAAGAGAAGAGGATTGGAATGATGCAGAAAATAATATTTATCCATTAAAGTTATTATTTGATGAACCATGGCTGAGATATTTAACCCAATATCCAAAAATTTGGCTTGACATGCCAAACACATGGGAGAGGAGAAGAAAACAAAATTTTAAAGATCTACCTAAAAACATTGACGACGAAAGTTACCCAAAATATTACTTAAGAAATTTCCATCATCAAACTGATGGTTACCTATCTGATTTTTCAGCAAGTATTTATGATTTACAAGTAGAAATTCTTTTTAATGGGACTGCAGATTCTATGAGAAGAAGAATAATAAAACCACTTAAGGAAGGTTTAAATAATTTTAGTAATAGGAAAAAAAGTTCTTTAAAAATACTTGACGTAGCTACTGGATCTGGAAGAACACTTAAACAATTAAGAGGTGCATTTAAAAAAGAAAGAATCATAGGACTTGATTTGTCAGGATCCTATTTAAAAGAAGCAAGTAGATTTATTTCAGACTTAGATGGTGATTTAATCGAATTAGTTAAAGGAAATGCTGAGAAATTACCTTTTGAAGATAATAGTTTACAAGCTATTTCGTGCGTATATTTATTTCATGAATTACCAAGACCTGTCAGAGAAAATGTTTTAAAGGAATTTTTTAGAGTACTAGAGCCGGAAGGAATATTAGTTCTTGCTGATTCAATACAAGTAAATGATTCTCCTGATTTTATTCAGATAATGGAAAATTTTCACAAATCATTTCATGAACCTTTCTATAGTGATTATATAAAAGATGACATAAATTCAAAAATCAAAGAGATTGGTTTTAATAATATAATTTCTAACTCATTTTTTATGACTAAAGTCTGGTCTGCTATAAAATAAAGATTCAATTTATAATTACTATGATTAACTGTGACGAAGATACTATTCAACTTGCACAAAAACTTAATGAAAAATTAAAAATAAATCATATTGATTGGCATAAACTAAAAAGCAAAAAAATAAATAGATCTGCGGAGCTTATATCAGCAGCATTATGCCAATTACTAATTTCAGGGAACAAAATTGATGTAATAAATTATTTAGAAGAAAGCATAAAATGGTTGAAAGGAATTAATGTTGACAAACCATGTCCTAAGAAAAAATCATCTCTTTAGAGCTAATTGAAGTCTATTACCCTTATTACTCCATCTAATATCATCAAAGCATTCGTTAATTATATAAAGACCTCGACCATTTATAGAACTAATTTTCTTAGGTAATTTGTAAATTCTTTTTTTAATTTCTAAACCATTACCTTGATCTTGAATTTGCCAAACACACCAGTTAGGAGTAATAATTCTTCTCACTCTTATAGATTTTTTAGGATCTAGATTATTGCCGTGAATAACAGCATTGATAAGGGCTTCATGTAAACCAAGTTTTATGCGATAGCTATACTGAGAAGACTCTATAGGTTCTAATAATAAATCTACAAAATCACTTAATTGTAGTGAAGAGCATAATTCAAAATTAGACCAGTTAATTGATGGTCTTTTAAGTACCTTTAAAATAAAATTTAAAAGAATTTTGCCCTGAAAAAAGGACATAACTATATATCAATAGTACTAATACTTTAACTTATCAATATGTTTTAGATCAAAGTATATTGTTATGCCTTAAAGATATCGCTGGATGTCTGAGAATAGAATCCATTAATCTAACGCCTCTCAGTTGATTAATTAATGGCATGTGACCCTCAGGAGCATCCAAAGACCAAGTAAATGCACTTGGGTATCTTGTCCAACATCCATTAATTTTCCAACCTATTTTTGGCCATAACAACTCATATTTTTTTTCAACTGACTTTAGAATCTTCGCCTGTTTTGAAAAACCAAACTTACCATTTGAGTAAATACTCCATAATCTATCTATGGTTTTTAGATCAGTGCCTGACATATTATTAACTTCACTATAAAAAACATATCCACGTTTTTCGGCTAGATTACCAGCTAGCTTTCTTAGAAAAGAGCTTGTTAGTCTATCTGCCTCTTCAAATTGTTGTTCTAACAATCTAAGCTGTAATTCGTCATAGTTAATATTTGCATCTGAGTAAGTAATAAACCAATTATCATACTTTTTGTCATTAAAGAAAGTTGGTTTATGTTTTTTTAAGACCTGTAATAACCAACCAGCAGCCCAATCATCTCCATCCTGTTCAAAATCATCAAAAAGTTTTTTTCCGATAAGAAACAAGTTATCAACTTCAGATTCAATATCTGATAATAAATTAATCCTTTTTCGTTGATTTGATTCAACAAACCTTTTAACTAAATTTAATGTACTCTTATAGTGATCATCCTGATCTTTGTTTTTCATTTCTAATAAATCCATCTAATTTTTAAAAACTATCCATGAACTCCAAAAGGGAAGAACTAGAGAAATTCAGGAAGTTTAAGGGACCGATTATCGATGTAAGAAGTCCAAGTGAATATTATAAAGGAAATTTGCCAAATTCTATAAATATTCCATTATTTGATGATGCCGAGAGATCAATAATTGGAGCAATATATAAGAATTATGGAAGAGAAAAAGCAGTTATTAAAGGTTTAGAATTTGTGGCGAATAAAATTGAGAATATAGTGAATAATTGCATTGAAGCATTAAATTTCTATATATCAAATGATAATAACTCAAAATTAGAAAACCCTACTATAAAAATCTACTGTGCAAGAGGTGGTATGAGATCTTTTAGTATTTCCTGGCTTTTAGAAAAATACAATCTTAAAAATATTACTTTAAAGGGTGGTTATAAAACTTATAGAAAATGGACTTTAGATAGTTTTAATAAAGATTGGCAACTCATTGTTATAGGAGGAAAAACTGGGACAGGAAAAACTCAATTATTAAAACTGCTTGAGGAAAATAACTATCAGATTATTGATTTAGAAGGTTTAGCCTCTCATCGTGGAAGTACATTTGGCGGACTTGGTATGAAAAAACAACCATCAAATGAACAATTTGAAAATTTAATAGCAGAGAAACTAAAAAATTACAGACAAAACCAAAAAGTTTTCATT
>QCPW01000015.1 GCA_003209655.1 Prochlorococcus sp. AG-442-M23
AATATCTTTTTGGATCGGGTTTAATGTTAACTTACTTCCTGCTGAAGCAAGTATAAATGCCCCAATTTATGATGAGCTTTTCAAAATCCTTTTTATTATTGGACTGATAATTTTCATAGGAATGACAATAGCGGTTATATATAGTTTATTTAAATTTAGGAGGAGGAAAGATCAATTAGGAGATGGGATAGCTTTAGAAGGTAATTTAAGCCTAGAAATTGTATGGACAATTATACCCTCTATCATAGTTTTAATTATAGGTTTATATAGTTACAACATCTACGATCGAATGGGTGGAATGAAAGAACTAAATCATAGCCATGAAATGCTGACTAATAATACTGAAAAGATATGGGCTGGAATCAGCCAGGCATCAAATAATGAAGTAGCAAGCAATAATTTATCTGTTGAAGTATCAGCCATGCAATTTGCATTTTTGTTTAATTATCCTAAAGGGGAATTTATTTCTGGAGAGCTGCATGTTCCAGTTGACCAAAAAGTTTCTATGAAAATGGAATCAAAAGATGTTATTCATGCTTTTTGGGTACCAGAATTTAGAATAAAACAAGATATTATTCCAGGCCAACCTACTATATTAAATTTTACTCCTACTAAAGTGGGGAAATATCCAATAATATGTGCAGAATTATGTGGCCCTTATCACGGAGGGATGAGAGCATCAATAATAGTTGAAGAAGAATCTGATTACAAAGATTGGTTTAATAAAAACGCAAAAACTGAGGTTAGCTTATGACTATATCAATTGATTCACAGGATTCAAATAGCAAAAGTCTTCAACCTAAAAGTTGGCTTAAATACTTAAGTTTTAGTCTTGACCATAAAGTAATTGGCATCCAATACCTTATATGCGGGTTCCTTTTTTATTTAATTGGTGGAACTTTGGCGAGTGCAATAAGAATTGAATTAGCAAGCCCAATGTCGGACTTTATGCCTAGAGATGTATATAACCAAGTTTTAACATTACATGGAACAATAATGATTTTCTTGTGGATTGTACCTGTAGTAAATGGTGCATTTGGTAATTATTTAATTCCATTTTATGTTGGAGCAAGAGATATGGCGTTCCCAAGATTAAATGCTGTTGCTTTTTGGCTAATTCCTCCTTCCGGTTTGATGTTAGTAGCAAGTTATTTTGTTGAAGGGGCAGCACAGGCCGGATGGACTGCTTATCCACCTTTGAGTATAACCACCCCTCAATCAGGACAAATTATCTGGATAATGAGTGTTTTATTACTGGGGGGTAGCTCTATCTTTGGAGGGATAAACTTTATTGCAACAATTATCAAATTAAGGAGACCGGGATTAAAGCTAATGCAATTACCTATGTATTGTTGGGCTATGTTAGGGACAAGTTTATTGGTAGTATTGTCAACTCCAGTTCTTGCTGGAACATTAATATTACTTAGCTTTGATATTGTGGCTCATACTGGTTTCTTTAACCCTGTTTTAGGTGGAAACGTAGTCGTTTATCAACATTTATTTTGGTTTTATTCGCATCCAGCTGTTTACATAATGGTTCTTCCCGCTTTCGGCTTGGTTAGTGAAATTCTTCCAGTACATTCAAGAAAACCACTTTTTGGATATACCACAATGGTTTTTTCAATAATGGGAATAGTTGTTCTTGGTCTAGTTGTTTGGGCTCATCATATGTTTACAAGTGGTACCCCTCCTTGGATGAGATTATTCTTTACTATCGCGACAGCATTTATAGCAGTTCCAACTGGAATTAAATTTTTTAATTGGGTTGCCACCTTGTGGGGTGGGAAAATATCTGTAAATAGTGCAATGTTATTCTCATGTGGCTTTATTATAAATTTTGTATTTGGTGGCATTACAGGAGTTGCCCTTGCTCAAGTTCCTTTTGATATTCATGTACATGATACATATTTCGTTGTCGCTCACTTCCATTACATAGTTTATGGAGGGACTGTTTTTATTATCTTCTCATCTATATATCATTGGTTCCCAAAGGTTACAGGTAAGTTAATGAGCGAAAAACTAGGGATATTACATTTTGCGATAACTTTTATTGGCTTTAACCTATGCTTCGCTCCACAACATTGGCTTGGTCTTAATGGAATGCCTAGAAGAGTTGCAGAATATGATCCTCAATTTCAATTTGTTAATCAAATCAGTAGCCTTGGTGCTCTCTTAATGGCTATAAGTACTATTCCATTTTTAATTAATATATTTTTGAGTATTAAAAATGGAATAAACTCTGGGGACAATCCTTGGAATGCTTTAACTCCTGAATGGCTAACATCATCTCCTCCACCTGTTGAAAATTGGGAAGGGGATGCCCCTTTAGTTGAAGAACCTTATGGTTATGGAAAACCAATATCTCAAAAAAATTAATCCAAATAAACCATGACGACTCTAGATAGTTCAAAAGAAATTAAAAAAGATGATAGTGATGTGAGTGAACATCATGAAGATTTCAGGATGTTTGGATTAATAACCTTTTTAATAGCCGATGGGATGACTTTTGCTGGTTTCTTTGCTGCCTACCTTACATATAAAGCAGTTAATCCTTTGCCAGAGGGGGCTATATATGAATTAGAGCTACCTATTCCAACATTAAATACAATTCTATTACTTATAAGTAGTGCGACTTTTCATAAAGCAGGGAAAGCTCTTCTAAAAAATAAAAATTCTGATACCCAGAAATGGTTAATAGTAACTGCTCTACTTGGAATTACCTTTCTAATATGTCAATTATTTGAATATTTTAATTTACCTTTCGGGCTAACAGATAATTTATTTGCAAGTACATTTTATGCCTTAACAGGATTTCATGGTCTACATGTAACTCTTGGAACGTTAATGATATTAATTATTTCGTGGCAATCAAGATCTAAGGGAGGAAGAATTACAAATCAAAATATGTTTCCATTAGAAGCTGTTGAATTATATTGGCATTTTGTAGATGGAATTTGGGTTGTTTTATTTATAATTTTATACCTGTTATAAAAAAGTATTAATTTTTTTAAAATCTATTTTTTATTAAATTGTATTGCCACAATTCTAATTATTAGTAAGAATATATATTGAGAAATCGCTCATATAATGTTAGTAGGAAAAGAACTTCTCGAAAAATCTAAATTACTCAGCAAGAAATCTGAGAATGAAATAGCAAAAGGATGTGGCTATGTAGGTCCAAGTGGAAGAGTCTTAAGAAAAAGTTTTTACAGAGCACTTATTGAAGCTAAGGGTTATAAACTTTCTAGTAACGGTACTAGCAGGTCAGGGAACAGATCCTCAAGAGGTAGACAAGCGGAGTTTAAAACAAGAGTGCATGGTAATGGTAACTTATTAATAGGTCATGCTTATACAAAGAAATTAGGATTAGAGCCAGGTCAAGAATATAAAATTGACCTTAAAAAAGATTCTAAAACGATCTGCCTTACTCTATTAAATTAAAAAAATTATTTATTCCAACCATTCTCTTTAAGCCAATCTGAAGAGATTTCTTCAGAAAGGTTTTCTACATATTTATTCTTCTCAAAAAAAAGTAATTTTTCAACGTATTTAATTAATGCATCTCCTTCAAGATTTACACTATCTCCAATTGATAAATATTTGAGATTAGTATTACTCCATGTATGTGGGATAATTGCGATTGTAAAAATTTCTCCATGATTATCTGATTTTGCAATTGTCAGGCTAATTCCATTAACGCATATACTTCCCTTTTCTACGATATATTTTGAAAAACTTTTATTTTGCCACCTAATTGATAACAACCATGATTTTTTAAGTTTTTCTACATTTTCAACTTTTCCTAAACCATCAATATGTCCACTAACTATATGGCCCCCAAGACGATCAGAAATACGAAGAGCAGGTTCTAAATTAACTATTCTATTGATGCTGGATTTTTCTCCTAAACTAGTTTTTTTTAAAGTTTCTTCACTTACATCTACTTTAAATTGATTATTTGTAATTTCTTTTACTGTTAAACAGATTCCATCAACGGCTATACTATCGCCTATTTGAATGTCAAAAGGCTTATCAAGAATTTCAATTTTTAAGAAATTTTTTTCTTGTTTAAGTTTTCCTAGTGACTGAATTATTCCTGTAAACATAACTTTGAATCTAGACTTATAAAAAATTAATATTAACTTTAATTTACTTTAAAACATTTTCTACTATAAATAAATTAGGGAATTTTTAGGAAGGCATCAATTATATAAAGATGAAAATTAATTCTCAGAAAAAACAATTTGGTAAAGGGTGCAAAGTAAGTTTGTTTACTTTTGGGACAATGAGAGCGACTGAGAATCTTGATAAAATGTACGCACTTATAAAAAGTGCTTACCATACAGGCATAAACCACTTAGAAACAGCTGCTTCATATGGCAATGCTGAAATATTGATCGGGAAGGCGTTAAAGAAGCTAGAGATTTCCGATAACATACTTACAAATGAATGGATAGTTACTACTAAAATATTACCCAAAGGAGATTTTAATTATTTAAAAAATAGTTTCGAAAGTTCTCTCAAAAATTTACAGTTAAAAAAAATACATAATCTTGCGATACATGGAATAAACTTAAATGATCATTTGGATTGGGTTTTAAATGGAGACGGAAGAAAGTTTATAAAATGGGCATTTAAAAAGGGTTTGATTAATCAAGTTGGGTTTAGTTCGCATGGTAGTTACTCACTTATTGAAAAGGCAATTAAATGTGAAGTATTTAATTTTTGTAATCTACATTTACATTTGTTAGATCAATCAAAAATCAGCCTTGCCAAGCTAGCTTTAAAAAAGAATATGGGTGTTTTAGCTATATCTCCCGCTGATAAAGGCGGGAGACTTTATGATCCTAGTGATAATTTAATAAAGGCATCTGCACCCTATCATCCTTTGGAACTGGCTTATAGATTTTTACTATCAAACGGAATAACAACTTTATCTTTGGGTGCTACAAAATTTGAAGACTTTAATATCGCAAAAAAGCTTATAAACTCTAGTCATGAACTCACATCTTCTGAAATAAGTTCGTTAAAAAATATTGAAAAATTAGCAAATAAACAATTAGGATCTTCAAAATGCGAACAATGTAGATCTTGCCTACCATGCCCAAGTGAAATCCCTATTCCAGAAATACTTCGTTTGCGAAATATATCTCTTGGGTATGGCCAGTTGGAGTTCGCTAAAGAAAGATATAATTTAATAGGTAGAGCAGGACATTGGTGGGAAGAAAAAAATGGCTCTTTTTGTTTAGAGTGCAATAAGTGCGTACCAAAATGCCCTATGAAATTAAATATTCCAGATTTATTAAAACAGACTCACAACTTACTGGTCGACAAGCCAAAAAAAAGATTATGGACTTGAAGATTGATTCCACAAATTTTCTAAATTTAACTTTTCTTCATTATTGAGAGGGAGTATAGACCAACTATTTCCCCAACATATATTTGACGGATAAAAACTATTCTTTTTAATATTTTCATTATATTTATTTATAGAATACTCATTATTAAAAGGTAAATACCAACCTTGATTTGCTAATTCATCAATAATAGGTCTTTTTTCAAGAGACTTAATCCAATCAACTATTGTTTGATTATGTATTTTTGATTTAGTTAAAAGGAAATTCCAGATTAAAGGAACACCTTCATCGGGGAAAACAATAGAAAGCCTTGGATCAGCTTTGATATATTTTAAGCATATGGAATAAGGAGTAATAGCAACAGATGCCTTAGAGTTAATTAACCATTTTATTGAATTTTGATCATCAAATAACATTGCTTGACCCTTGAGTTTACTAAGAGAATTTTTTGTTTTAATTTTTTTTGAAATAGACATAATTATTCTTGGACTTTGAGGAAATATAATTTTTCCTTTCAAATTTTCATCAAGCAGAAAATCCCAAGAATTTTTTGCATCTTTAATTATATCTCTATTATTTTTTATAATGACCGCATATGGAATAACTCCTATTGGAAATAATTTATTACGTTGATATTCCTTAAAACTATTTAAAAAATCATTTGATCTATTATCTAATAGATCACTCGGAATTAAATCATTAATATCATAAAAACTTTCAAAATCTAAATTATCAAGCCATCCATCATTAATTAAGAATAAGCCTGAGTTAGATAATTTAAGCTTATTTTTATCTAATTGAAGCTTACTAAAATTGATATTTTCTTGTCGCAAAATTGCAGGTAAAGTATCTTTTAAAGTTTTTGGATAAAAAGAACTTTGAAAAAAAATACTTGTTTTTTTTGAAGAATTACTACATGAATTCAAAAAGAAAAGTATCGATAACTTTCCATAATTAAGGAATTGCCTTCTAGTTAAATATTTTTTCAGCATTTAACAATCTTCATGTAAGGAAATTTGACCATAATCTTTCATCCTTTCTAGATTAAATTGACACATAGAAACTATTTCTTGATTACTAAACCCCTTAAGGCAAGCAAGAATAGACATACCGCCAGCTCCTACACCTTCCTTAACATAACCTATTTCATAATCACTCAATTCTTTATATTTAGATGATTTAAAATTAAGGGTACTAGCCAATCCTAATAAGTTTACACTATGTTTTTCAGCGATTAAATCTAATAAATCACTCAATAAATTGTCCTTAATTAACCACCCAGTAGTAGCTATAAAAACGAAATCAATAAATTTTTGCTTTTTTTTAGAGTCGATAAATTCTAATGCAAGTAAAATCACAGCCAACATTTGACTTCCTCCAGCTAAAACGACAGATTGATTAGCTAATCTTGCTCCGATTAATAGTCCCATGGAAAAAGCTTGAAATGGATCTCCAACTGAAGAAATTACATCTATAGAGTCAAAATTATTATTTAGATTTGCATTTGAAAGACCAACATTAATTACTTTTGTTTTTAAGTTCCTGGGAGCATTAATAAGACTGCTCCCTATTAAATTATTTACATTTAACCCAAAAGCTTCCATTACTGCCTGAGCGGTTGTGGTTCCACCTGGGACACATTCTGAGATGAATATTGGTTGTGTAGTGGATTTTCCAATTTCTAGTCCTTTTGTATAAAGACTTAAAACTCTTTCTTTTTTCATGGAGTTTCCTGTGGTTAAACATTTGGCTGGACCTAATGAATTATTTTCAACAAACAAATGACTAAAGTAAGGTTTTTCTTTTATTCCTAAAGGAACTACTATTGGACTAGCAGATATAAGTTTCGAACAAACATAACTTATTAATGCAGGAGTTACTCCTGCATTCAGAAAGGGTAATTTATATTTATTTTTTTTGGAGGCTCCAAAAAGAAGAAATTCAGCATCTGCCAATGCAGTTTTCCTCCTAGCTTTTGCATTAATTCCTGCTGCAGATATACCCTCAATTTGAGATGTTTCTGTTCCAGCAATAACAAGATAGAAAATTAAATTATCAATTTCTTTTTTAAGAACATCTACTCTTTCAGAAAATAATTTTTGATTAATTTTACTCCCAAATAACTTAATTCCTAGATACGTTTTGTTCATTTTTTTAATCTTTTTTTTTAAAAACCTAAATCAACAAATCCATTAATTATTTTTGGAGGTTCTGGAATATTTGAATTTAATCTCGGGAAAAGAGTATATGCCACTATGTGTATAGTTAATACATAAACCATCTCTTGAAAAATAATTAAAAATATTGCAACTATTTGGATCATTCTGATCGAAGGAGAAAAGGGGAAATTAAATAACTCAATAACTTTATCTATAAGACCATAACTTGCCCTCGTAATAATTACCCAAAGGTTATCACCAACTAGAGTTGACAATGCTAATACCCTAATAAAAAAACCGATTGTACCAAGAGTGAAACCTACGCTCCAACTAAGCCACCAGTTTTGTTTATTAAACCAAGACCATCCTAACCAAAAAGCTAATATCCCATATGGGAACAAAAATAAAGTTCCTCTAATTGGACCCATAAGTGTCAATAACAGAAGGAATTGTATTATGAGTCCTTCAAAGGCAGTTCTAGTTCCTCTTCTCAAATGCAACAATATTATAGGGAGAGGTAATATTAATCTAAATAATGCTCCACCTACAGGTAAATAATATAAAGCGACCCAAAGTAGTGAAGAAAGAGAGGCTAAATATGAGGGTTCAATAATATT
Source organism: Prochlorococcus sp. AG-442-M23 (assembly GCA_003209655.1). Lineage (GTDB taxonomy): Bacteria > Cyanobacteriota > Cyanobacteriia > PCC-6307 > Cyanobiaceae > Prochlorococcus_A. Next base: position 8,134 of record QCPW01000015.1, read on the forward strand.
AAGTGCCTCACTTTTTTTTGAAAATTTCATATGATCTTGATTTTTAATATTTAGTTCTTATCACTTTTATTTTTTGAATCAAAAAAACGTTCAATCTTTTCTATTTCAAAATTTACATCATAATTTCTTAAAATGATAC
>QCPW01000016.1 GCA_003209655.1 Prochlorococcus sp. AG-442-M23
GAATTTATTTCATATCTATTCCATTCAGCAATCATTTCAGGTCTAAAAATAAGATAATCAATAAAATTATTTGTGATCTTTTTTGTCAGATTATAAATATCTCCATCAATTGTTTTTTTATTATCCAAATATTTATTAATCCAATTACTAAGTGGAAATGATTCTTTAAAGCAGTTTAATTCTTCTAAGGAATCAATAATGCCCCATTTAATTGACTCAAAATTCCACAAGTTCATATCAATTTCAGGAAAAAAATTTGTCAATAATGACTCAGAATAACTTGATATTGTCTTGAATTCATAAAGCGCACTTATTTGGTTTTTTATAGTAATTTGTTCACGTAACCAATTACCCAAAAAATAATTGGGAACTGCTATTTCTAACTTCTCAGTTATAAAAGGAGGACATATTTTTAATTCTTCTGCTAGCAGCTCACTAATTACTTCAATTTTATTTGACTTATAAATATTAAGCAATTTTTATTGGTGGGTATATTACTCAACTTTAAATGGATCTGATATTTCTGCATTAGGAATTTCAAATTCTCCGACTGCAACAAATTCTAAGCGAAGCTTTAAGAAAGTTATAAATTTTTTGTCCGTAGATATAACTGCGGCTGGAGGGGAGGGGATCTTTGTAAATATATCAGCGAATTTTGAGGATTTTAAAAACGATGGATTTTTTAAAAGCCAAAAATCTTTTTCCTTTTTATTCTCTTCATAGTTTCTAGTCCTCTCCTTTAAAATTTCTTCAAGAGGTTCTTCAACTGTTAAAAATTTCTCACTTGCTGCAACGAAATAATAAGTTGTCATTCTAAAAAAATTAATTTGTTGAGATAAGGGCCTTCATTTCACTTACAGCCTTTTTAAGACCTACAGCCAAAGCCCTAGAAACAATACTATGTCCAATGTTTAACTCATTGATATTGTTAATAGATGCAATCTTTTTTACGTTCTGATAATTAAGTCCATGCCCTGCATTAACAATTAATCCAAGATCATTTGCATGATAAGTAGATTCAATAATTTTACTAAGCTCCACAATTTGTTCTTGTCCTTTAAATTCAGCATATCTTCCTGTGTGCAATTCTATAAAATCAAACCCTATTTCTCCTGAAGAATTAATTTGCTCGTTTTCAGGATCTATAAAAGCACTTACTTCAATATTTGAGTTTTTTAAACTAGATACGTAATCTTTAAGATAGCTCTTCTTATTCTTAACATCCAATCCTCCCTCTGTTGTTATTTCCTCTCTTTTTTCTGGTACAAGTGTTACGTAATCTGGGAGTAATTTTTTAGAAATTTTCAACATTTCTTCAGTAGCTGCCATCTCTAAATTGAGTTTTGTTTTAATAGTATCTTTCAATAGAAAAATATCTCTATCTTGGATATGTCTTCTATCTTCTCTTAAGTGAACAGTTATCGAATCTGCACCGCCTAATTCTGCTAAAAAAGCAAATTGAACTGGATCTGGTTCATAAGTTTGCCTAGCCTGACGAACATTGGCAATGTGATCTATATTAACTCCTAATGTCGCCATAAATTTTAAAAATTTAGTTTAGAAAATCAACATTTTGACTAATAATAGCTAATTGAAAATTACAATCGTATAATTTATTAATATATAATAAGGTGAATTTGAAGAAGAAGAATATAGATATCTGTCATGGAGTAAGCCCTTTTTGGGGGCTAATTGCTATGTTTATAACTCAAGATATCATTATCAAAATATTTTTTAAAGAAATTAAAATAATTAAAAGTTCTTTCTTCATATCATCCAATAGCTCCGTTATTCTTGCTCCAACCCATAGATCAAGATGGGATGGCTTAATTCTTACTAATGCAATGGGTAGGAGAGTGACAAAAAAAGACTGTCGATTCATGGTCACCAAATCTGAAATGAGAGGGATTCAGGGTTGGTTTTTGAAAAGACTTGGTTGTTTTTCAATAAATCAAATATCTCCTTCTTTTTCAGTTTTGCGATATGCAGTAAATCTCATTGTCAAGAAAAGACAACTAGTTGTTTTTCCTGAAGGAAGAATTAATAAATATGGAAGAGAAATAGTCCTTAAAGAAGGATTATTTAGATTAGCAAGATTAGCTACAAAAAAAACAGCCTCTATAACTATAATTCCAATAGGAATTGCTTACAGTGATGTAACTCCAAAGTTTAGAAGTAAAGTTTCTTTATGTTTTGGAGAACCTTTGTTTATTAATGAACATATTAATTTATCTATTGATAAATTTAATGAAAAATTGTATGAAAAAATGAACAATGCTGAAAACAAAGCATTAAAAGAAGTCGGTCGATGAATCCATCATCAGTTAGTATTAAATTGAATAAATAAAAAGAATATGAAATTCTTAAAATTGATTCCAATAATTTTTATATTTTTAGGAATAGTTCCCTCTTCAAATTTTATTTATGCGGAGGTTGAAGATCCGAACTCTTATAAAATACTTTCAAGTAAGAACAAAAATTTTTCAATTACAGATGTTCAAGCGTTCATAACCAATGGCGATGCCTATATTAAAAATGGTAATTTTGAAAAAGCTAAAGGTGCATATGATAATGCCAGAGATTTAGCGAAACAACTCGCAGGTTTTTATAGAGACTTAAATAATTCCTTTAAGGGGTTGGATGCACGAATTCCTGTAGAGGCAAGTGATAAAGGTAAGGAAGCGATAAAGATTTGGGCAAAGTCCAATTCAAGATTAGCAGCACTTTATAAAAGGAGAAACCAACCAGAAGTTGCAGTTCCTTTACTTGTAGAGATCATCAGATTAATGGCTCCTACAAGCTCAGAAGGTAAGGAAGCTTATAAAGATTTGATCCAGCTTGGTTTTATTGAAACACCATATAGAGGATTATAAATAATTAAAATGACTACAAGATCCGAGGTGATTAATTTAATTAAACAAAAAATTGTTGACTCTGAAGTTTTTGTTGAAAATTTAAAGGGAGATGATCATTTGCAAGTAACAGTGATTTCATCTGAATTTAATGGCTTATCATTAGTTAAACAACATCAGCTAGTATATTCTGCTCTAAAAGAAGAATTAGCCTCAGAATCTATCCATGCACTAGCACTAAAAACAGAAACACCTACTTAAATTATGGAAAATCACACTAAAAATAAAATCCAACAACTTATTGACTCTAACCCTGTTATGGTTTTTATGAAAGGAACTAAATTAATGCCACAATGTGGTTTTTCAAATAATGTAGTTCAGATTCTTAATTCACTTGGAGTAACATTTAATACTTTTGATGTTTTAAGTGATTTCGAAATAAGAGAGGGTATTAAAGAGTATTCTGATTGGCCAACAATTCCTCAAGTTTACCTAAAAGGGGAATTCTTAGGGGGTTCAGATATCCTTATCGAGATGTACAATTCAGGAACTTTAAAAGAAAAGATTGAAATTGAATTAGCTTCTTAAAATATTTACTAAGTATAAATACTGAATTTAGTTAATAAAAATTAATATTTTAAAACTTTTTTTTACCAAAAAAACCTTTATTTTCATCTCCATCTGGATTTATAAAACTTGATGGATCAAGTATCCATCTCTCTATTAATCTTTCTAACTTCTCTTGATCATTTGGCTCTAAACTGTTGCAATTCCTTAAGGCTTGAAGATAACCATCACTATATAATTTCAAATCTGAAGGGGTATGAAATCTAGTTACAAGGTCTTGGCAACTATCGCAAATTGATTGAAAATGACGAATTGCTACTGGATTTTCAAATGATGTCATAATTTGATAGATTCTGATTTTTATTTAGCATTTGTTATACCTTATTAAGGATGAATAAAAATTGCCTGGCCTAACGTTAATTAAGAATGCAATCAACTGAGCAAATCTTATCTTCAGCACCTGGCAGCTCCCAATTGCCTTCGACCTCTCAAAACCCTTCGAGAGTTCTTGTTGTTGAACCTCACCCGACACTAAGAACAGTCTTAGTGCAAAGACTCCGTCAAGACGGCCATTTAGCTGCCGCAGTAGGTTCAGCTATAGAAGCTGTTGACTTATGCAGAGAACAATCACCTGACTTATTAGTCAGCGCTGAAATATTAGAACAGAATACTGCTATGAGATTAGCGCAGCAATTAGGTTGCTCAGTAATTGTTCTAACTGCAAGATCTGGAGTAGAGGCATTAGTCAACCTTTTAGATGAGGGAGCTGACGATGTTTTAAGAAAGCCTTTTGGCTTAGAGGAATTAGCCGCGAGATGTAGAACTCTTCTTAAAAGAGGTCGGATAGGATTACAAGAAAAAGTTTCGGTAGGTCCTCTAGAGGTTCATCTTCTATTAAGACAAGTTACTTTAAGTGAAAAACCTGTAGAATTAAGCCCAAGAGAATTTGCCCTACTTTGTGCTCTTCTAATGCCTCCAGGCATGGTTAGAAGTCGTCAAGAGCTTCTAAGGTTGGCATGGCCACCATTTAGTGGTGGGCCGAGATCAGTGGATACTCAAGTTCTTACCTTACGAAGAAAATTAGAACAGGCAGGCTTGGGCGAAGGAGGAGGTATCACTACGGTTAGACAACAAGGGTATAGATTTAGTATTGATAATATTTAAATAATAAAAGCAAATATTTCTCCTAATATCATAAAAATAGAAAGATAAGTAAGTAATCTATAAGTCCATAGAGGCGAAATATAGGAAATCTCATCAATATTTAATTTAGTCTTTTTTTCAACTATGCATACAAACCTTTCTAAGTTTTCAATCCTTTGTGGCACAAGAAATGTTTCGTTTTTGTTAGTAATAAAATAATGAACCTTGCTCCCTTGGCTAGTAGGTAAAGATTTGATAAATTTAATATCTTTCCACAAAATTTCCCAGTTTTTTTTACCAAAGACTTTTGAAATAAAGCTTGTTTTATAAGAAATTTTCTTATCACAGGTATTTACATAATCATTTGTGATATTAATAATCAAAAAGACTCCTAAGACAAAAGTTATTATTGAAAAAACTTTTAATTTTTCACTTGAAATAAATGGTATTGGAATTGTAAGAGCAAAATACAAAGAAATTAAAGAACTTTTAACAAAAAAAAGAGTTTTAAACTTTTCTATCATCTGGTTAAAGTATTTTAGTCTGGCAAATTAAAACTATTTATATTTAATTTAGATCCTATTTTATGAGCGCAAGCATAACCACTAAATGCTACTGCATTAAGACCTTGTCCTGGGAAACATGAGTCTCCGACGCAATAGAGATTTTTAATTTTTGTGGTATTGAATGGCATTGGTAATAATCCAAATAATTTTTTATTAGGTATGGGTCCATAACTACCTTCGAATCTCCCGAGGAATTTCCTATGAGTTTTTGGAGTGCCTATTTCCTTATGCTCTATATTTTGATCTAAATTAGGAATTATTGTAGAAATTTTTTCAATAAGAAATGAATAATAAACTTCCTTCTTCTTGAGATAATCTTTTCTTGATAGGTTCTCCCATTCATCAATAGAAGAGGGAGTAAAAGCATGGATAATATGTTTACCTTTTGGGGCCAAAGATGAATCAAGTAATGTAGGAATAGAAATGAAAATCACCCCTTTTTCATTTTCTAATTGATTCCAATTTTCAACAATAATATGATGACAATTAAAATCATTTTTTATTAAATCATGTTTCACTCCAAGGTGAATAGAAACGAAAGATGGCGAGGGCTTATAAGTTTTTGACCATTTATATTCACTCTTTGGTACTAAATCTTTTTTAATTAATCCTTTGTTTTGATTATTAAGTCCAAAAGTATCCCATCTTGTGGAGTTAGATACAATAATATTTGAGAAAATCTCTTCCCCGCTTGAAAGCTTCACTCCAATAGCTTTTTTATCTTTTAAAAGTATTTCAGTAACATTAGCTTTATAACGAATTTTACTTCCTAATCTTTCCATTCCAAAAACTAATTTCTCTGCAATCTTGCCAACGCCACCTTTAGGATAATTTATACCCCCGGCATGTCTATCAGTAAAAACCATTCCTGCATTTATCATAGGAGTTTTAAGAGCAGGCATTACTGACCAACAAAAACATTCAATATCAATAAATTTTAAAAGTTCGGCATCTTTAATAAACTTTCTGGCAACATCTCCAGCGTTTATCGGAAGCCACCTTGCTAAACCTAAACAAGAGAGAGGGGCCTTAAAGAAAACCTTAAAAAGATAAATGGGGTCTTCAATTGATAAAAGAGGCATTGAATCAAGACAATTAAACACATTTGAACAAGCTCCATAAAATTTTTTAATACCCTCTTTCTCGTGTGGGAAACGTTCCGATAATTTTTTTATAAATTTCTCATAATTTTTATCTACAGAAATACTGAAGTTTCCTGGGAGATGATATTCGAGTTGAACAGGGTCAGGGATAGTTTCACATTTTTCATGTACATCTCTAAGTGCACGAGTTAGCAAATTAGTATATCCATTCTCTCCAAAACCAAAGATCATAGATGCCCCTACATCAAAGGTATAACCTTTTCTCTTAAATGATCCTCCACTACCTCCGGGAATAATATACTTCTCAAGCACTAGAACTTTGGCACCTTTAGAAGCTAACTGAGAAGCCGTTACCAATCCTCCTATTCCTGAGCCAATAATAATTGCATCAAAACTTTCTTTATGAGATTTCATTTTTATTTTGTTGAAAATTTCATTTTAATTTATTTCAACAAGTACATGATCTTTTTCGAAAGATGAATCTAATACTTTTTTAAATCCTTTTAATACTTCTAAAGACCTTTCTTGATATGCTTTATATCTTATTTTTTTATCTTTTATTCTATTTGTTAACTCTGGAACCAAACCGAAGGAAGCAGGCATTGGTTGAAACTTATTCTTTTTTTCTTGGGAAAGTATTTTATTTCTATTACTGATGTAGTTCATTAAAGATCCAATCATTGATTCGTTAGGAAAAGTTACTGGATTTTTATTTCTGGCTATTAGTGAAGCATTTAATCCTGCCAATAAACCGCCTGCAGCGGCGGCGGCATAGCCTTCTGTACCTGTTATTTGACCTGCTGCAAAAAGATTTTTCCTTTTCAAAAATTGCAATGTTGGCAAAAGTAATTTAGGAGATTCTAAAAATGTATTTCTATGCATTACTCCAAAACGCACAAACTCAGCATTTTCTAAGCCAGGAATCATCCTAAATATTCTTTTTTGCTCTGACCATTTGAGATTAGTTTGAAAACCAACCATATTTAATAATTTCCCTTCAAGATCCTCTTTTCTTAATTGAACAATTGCGTGAGGCCTTTTTTTTAATCTATTATCTCTATCAAATAAATCTCCCCATTTTGGATTCCACAAGCCAATAGATTTCAGAGGTCCATATCTCATTGTATCAATACCTCTTCTAGCAATCTCTTCGATTGGCAAACAAGCCTCAAAGAAATTTGCAGATTCCTTTTCAAAATCTTTTAAAGAAGCTTGATCTCCTCTAATTAATTCATTTCTAAAATCAATGTAGGAACTTTTATTCATAGGGCAATTGAAATATGCTGGATCTCCTTTACCGTATCTACTGGCTTTAAAGACAATTTCATGATTAATAGAGTCACCATAAATAATTGGACTAGCTGCATCAAAAAAGTGGCAAGAATTAAGACCTGTAAATTTCTTGATTCTCATAGCTAATTCATTAGATGTTAATGGTCCCGTAGCAAGTACAGTTGTAGCTTCTTCATTTGGAAGATCTATTTGTTCAATCCTTTTTATCTCAATAAGAGGATGAGCTGATAATGTTTTGGTTAAAGATTTGCTAAATTTTGATCTATCAACAGCCAAGGCTCCCCCTGCAGGAACAGAAAACGCGTCTGCAGTTTTCACTATCAAAGAGTTAAAGGTTCTTAATTCTTTTTGTAAAAGTCCTGCTGCCCTATCGGGACTCAATGCCCCAAAACTATTGCTACAAACCAATTCTCCAAATTCACTTGTATGATGCGCTGGAGTTGAATTCAGAGGCCTCATTTCAATTAATTTTACAGGTACTCCAGAATTCGCAATTTGCCAAGCTGCTTCACAGCCAGCAAGACCTGCTCCTATTACAATTACGCCTTTATCTATCAAATTAAATTAATCCTTACCCAAAAAGTCTCTATTGAATTGTTCTCT
>QCPW01000017.1 GCA_003209655.1 Prochlorococcus sp. AG-442-M23
TGAGAATTAAAGATAGAAATATTGGAAATAAAGAATTTCCATTTGTCATAGCAGAAATAGGAATAAATCATGGAGGAAATTTAGAAGTAGCAAAAAAAATGGTTCTTGAAGCTTATAAAGTTGGTGCCGAATGTATTAAACATCAAACTCATTTTGTCGAAGATGAAATGACAGATGAAGCTAAAAATATTTATCCTCCTAATGCTAATGAATCTATTTGGGATTTAATTGCTAAAAGTGCCTTATCTAAAGATGAAGAAATTAGTCTAAAAAAATTCACTGAAGATCTTGGTATGATTTACCTTTCCACTCCATTTTCAAGATCCGCTGCAGATTTCTTAGCAGAAATAGATATTCCTGCATTCAAAATTGGATCAGGAGAATGTACAAATATCCCTTTAATAAGACATATTGCTGAATTTAAAAAACCAATAATCCTATCTACAGGTATGCAGCCAATGAATAATTTAATAAAATCAATTGAGATACTTGATTCAAAAGACATTGACTATGCTCTTCTAGAATGTACAAATTTATATCCATCAAAGCCAGAATTTGTCTCATTAAAAGGTATTCTTGAATTAAAGAAAAATTTTCCAAAAGCAATAATAGGATTTTCAGATCACTCAATAGGACCATATATGGCTATAGCATCTGTAGCGTTAGGTGCCTCTATAATTGAAAGACATTTTACTGATAGTAAATATAGAGAAGGTCCCGATATATCTTGCTCCATGGATCCAATCGAACTTAAAATATTAATAGAAAAATCGAAGGAAATTTTTATTGCCTCAAATAATGAAAAACAAAGAAGTAATCCTGAAGAAAAAGTATATAAATTTGCTAGAGGAAGTATTGTTGCAGATAAAAATTTGTCAGCTGGTCATCAAATTCAAGAACATGATATTTGGGCAAGAAGGCCAGGTAATGGAGAAATACCTGCTGATAAGTTTGATGATTTAATAGGACGAAGATTAAAAAAGGAAATAAAATATAATACACAACTAAAGTGGGAAGATTTAATTGACAACGCATAAATATGAAACAGTCTGAAGTTAAAAAATTATTATTTGTTACGGGAACTAGAGCAGACTTTGGGAAACTACAACCTTTAGCCTCAGAGGCATACAAAAATGGTTTTAAAGTAAAGTTTTTCGTAACAGGAATGCATATGATTGAAAAGTATGGATTAACAAAAAATGAGGTGAGATCATTCAAAGAATTTGAAACGATTGAATTTCTTAACCAAAGAGATGGAGATCCTCAAGATGTTATTTTATCAAAAACAATTTTAGGTTTTTCAGACCATCTCAACGAAATTAATCCTGATTTGGTTGTCATTCATGGAGATAGGATAGAGGCTCTCGCATGTTCAATTGTATGTGCCACAAATTATATTTTATCAACTCATATTGAGGGTGGAGAAGTTTCTGGTACGATTGATGAGCTATTTAGGCATTGCAATAGTAAATTATGCTCTATGCACATGGTGAGTTCGGAAAAAGCAAAAAAACGAGTTATTCAATTGGGGGAATCGGACAAAAATATCTTTGTAATTGGATCACCTGAGTTAGATATACATAGTAATAAATCTGGAGTAGAAATTGATGAAGTAAAAAATAGATATGATATAGATTTTGATGAATATGGGATTTGCATTTTTCATCCTGTAACATCTGAACTTAATACAATAAAAGATCAGGCAGATTCACTTTTTGATGCATTAGAAGCAACTAATAAAAATTATATAGTAATACTTCCTAATAATGATCCTGGCAATATACAAATAAATGAGAAAATTAATACCTTAGATAGAAAAAAATTCAAAACTTTACCATCAATGAGATTTAATTATTTTTCTGAGCTAATAAAAAACTGTAGTATTTTTGTAGGTAATTCTAGTGCTGGTGTTAGAGAACTTCCTTTTCTAGGTATTTGCTCTATTGATATTGGTTCAAGACAAAATAGAAGGTCCCAATCAAAGTCTATATTCGCAGTAAACCCATTCGAACAAGAAAAAATTATAAATATAGTAAATAAAAATTGGAACAAAAAATTTGATAAGAGCCTTGAATATGGCAAAGGAAATGCCGCGAAATCATTTGTTAATATCCTTTTAAAAGAAAATATTTGGGCTAATCCATTTCAGAAAAACTTTCAAGATCAAAGATGAAAAATTTTATCTCACTTATTCCTCTTAGAAAAGGTTCAAAGGGTATAAAAAATAAAAATTTGCGATTGATAAATGGCGAACCTCTCTACATAAGGGCTATTAAGCAAGCGGAAAGAGTAACTAAAAAATGTATTGTAAATACAGATATAGATGAAATTTTAAACAGGAGTTTTAAATCAAATATTAAACTTTATAAAAGAGATAAAAAATATGCTGAAGATTCTACTGAAATGAAAGAAGTTTTAAATGATCTTTTTTCTAATGTTGACTTAAGAAATGAAATTATAGTTCTTTTACAAGCTACTTCTCCATTAAGAATGGATAAAGATATTAAAAAAGCAATGGAGATATATAAGTCTGGGAAGTATTCTTTAGTAATAAGTGTTAAAAAAGAGAAATCTAATATATTAAAATTTGGATTTTCTAATAAAAATCAATTTATTCCTATTAATACTAATTATCTTTTCAAAAACAGGCAATCATTGCCTGATGTTCTCTCGCCTAATGGAGCCATATATATCTTTTCGGTAAAAGATTTTCTTACAGAAAATAGCTTCCCAATACAAAATATAGGATTCTATAAAATGTCCAACAAGAGATCAATTGATATTGATACTAAAGATGATCTCAAAAAAGTTAATAATATAATAGCTAAAAGAAATTTAATATAAACAAAAAATTTATTTAAGGAATAAGAGTTTTTAAATATGTTTTTTTGTTATTTTATACATATATATTTAATTAATAAAATTAATAACTCTAAATTGCTAGTATAAAATATAACACTTTTGAATTAAATTTAAATTTGATTTAAATAATCTTAATTTTGAAAACTTCATTATGAAATTAAGGCGTTTACGAACAATAGATGAATATTTTGATTTGTTAGGTTGCGATAAGAATTATCCTGTTAGTGATGTTCTGTGCGAAATTTGTAATTCAAATCAATTTACCACTATTTGTAAGCATACTGACACTGGAAATAATGTCCTTACTCCTGTTCCTGTGAAAGCATGTGAATCATGTGGATTATTAATGCAAAACCCTAGATTTCCAGAAGAATTCTATATTCGATATTATGATGAGTTTTACCCTTATATGAGAGTAAGAAGTAATTCAAATATTTCAAAAGATCCTAATAATGTGTCTGGGAATAATATAGTGAATGATGATGGCAAACCAAGTGAATTTGGTTTTAATTCGGCTATTAAAAGAGCAAAAAACTTATATGATTATATAAATAAAAATAATATCTCTATTCCTTCCAAAAAGCTTTTAGATGTTGGTTGTGGTTGTGGTGGGTTTTTATATTATTTCAAAAAAATGGGATATGAGGTTACAGGTAATGATCCAGATAACAAAGCAGCAGAATTTGGGATAAATAAAGGCTTAGAAATAGAAAAGATTCAAGCAGAAAAAATGCATTATAAAGAAAAATTTGGATTGGTAATTATAATTGGTTCTTTGGAACACTGTTTTGATCCAAACAAAGTATTATCTAAGTGTTGGGAAATGTTAGAAGATAATGGAGTAATCATAATTGAAGGCAGATATTTTCCTATATCAGAAAGTTTTAGATGGTTAAATTCTAATCATCATAGATTTCTAACTAATACTACTTCGCAATCTATTTTGATAAAACATGGCTTTGAAATAATGAGAAGTACAACGGATCCAGTTTGTGGTGCCGATACAGGAAGAAATGGAGGTGGATTTGCATTTGCCAGAAAAAAAAGTAAAAATAAAAGATTTTTAGATATCGATAAAGATCTAAAAAAGAGAGAAGAATTTTTAAAAATGATCGAAAAGTTAAATCTTATCAAATCTCCATCAGAAATTGTAGAAGAAGTAAAATTGCATGATAAAAAATTTGATATAGAGTTTTTAGATAATTAAAAACTTTTACAAATTAAAAAATTTTTTTATAACTTACATAGTCTAAAAAATATTTCGATGGAATTTACTTCTTCTACCTCTATTTATAAAAATCAATTAGATATCAAATTATTAGATGAGCTTAAATTTTCTTTCTTTGATTATATAAATTTTAAAGCTAAAAGAAATTCATCTTTTAATTTGTATGATATTGAAAAATCAGTTTTTGAATTATTTGATAATAAACTACTAGGACTTACATTAAATGAATTTAATAATTCCAAAAATATAACTATATTTAAGGATGAATTCAAGGTAATTATTAGTAAATTATTTGGTGAAGAAATTTATGATTTTCCAATTAATGTAATAAGAATTTTTCACCCTAAAATAAACGTCAATAAATTAAATTGGCATCAAGATGAAGCTACTTGGAATCATAATTTAAAGCTTAGGAAAAGATATCCTTTTACATTTTGGATTCCCATACTTACATCAGATTTCTCAACACTATCTGTTGAAAAATATCCTAGAAAGAAAATTTTTTACCACTCTTATGAACCCTTTCAAGGACGTTTTAAGGGAGAATATAGTTCAAAAACCAAAGATGATATTGTGGTTTGTAAAAATGTTAAGCAAGGGGATTTTGTTTCATTTTCTTCAGCTACATTTCATAAAACTTGGATCAAGGAAGAATCTTCATTTGATATTAAAAATAAAAATGATAACTTTTTTAGAATTTCTGTAGATCTTAGATTTATTATGCCTAATTCAGATGAATTAAGGAAAAATACAAAATTTTCTAATAGATTAAAACTTCTTGTATTAAAAAATAAATTAGTAAATTTTTTTTAAAATTATTTTTTAAATTTTTACTTATCTTTAGAAAATAAACAAGTGAAATAACCAGGAAAATATTTTTTTTGTTTTAATGCTTTTAAACCTAATTTATATTGTTCCTCTTCATTCTGAATAAGTTTATCTATATTACTCCCAGAAAATTTATCTAAAGAGGTATTTACTAATTCGAAATTGTATTTTTTAAATAAAGGATAAATTTCTGAAATAGTATGTTGACTTTCTAGTGGATGATTAACTTGATCTTGATACCAACTTTCATCATTTAATTCATCTCCACTATATCCTCTTAGAGAGTGAAAAACTTGTTTTAGATATTCTTCCGATTTCTTAAGTTTTTTAAGATTATTAAAGTGTTCTAAAAAAGGTTTTCTACCATGATAATGATAAAGTCCTATTAAAAATGAAATATTCTTATTAAATACACAAGCCTTTTTTAGAATTATTTCTATAGCTGAAAGACAGTTTTCTGTGTGATGGAGAGAACCATTAGCAACAATAAATATTGAATCATTTACAAAATTAAAATCATTTTCTGAAATATCAAAAACACTTTTCAGGATAAATTCTGTAGATAATTTATATTTATTAGAATATTGTAGACCATAAATTATTGCTTTAGGATTGAAGTCAATACCTTTACAATTAATCTTTCTAAATCCTTTTATTGAGAATGGAAATCTATTAAGTTGAAAATTTACACTATTTATGAAGTGTCCAGGTCCGCAGCCAATATCTATTACATTTCTATGTTTCAAGACTAATTTCTTAACATCTGGATGATAAAAATTAATATTATTCTTTTGTTTGATAAAGTCTTTTTTAATATTAAAAGGTAATTCTTTATAGAAGTTTAAAACTATAGATCCATTTGTCATTTAATTAAATTTTTAATTAATTGTTTTGTATTGAATTTGTTAAATAATAATTCATTTTTTCTCTTAATTATTTACCAAAGGGGGTAATTATCTTTATTTTCTTTCTTCTTTGATATGTATTTCTTTCTTTTTTTAAAGAGAAAAATTAAGACTATTAAAAAAATTGAAATAATAATCAAATACATTTCCTAAGAATTCCCTAAAATATCCTTGATATATTTTCCTACACTAGCATAACCATGATCAGTCATATGACCACCTCTATCTACGAAAATCCAGTCATCTTTTTTGAAACTTTCCTTTAAATCCAAATTTGCGTCAAAAAATCTTATTTCAAGACTTTCGCATATATTTTTTAATGAAACTGAATAATCTTTGTAAATTTCTTTTTTAAGAACATCTCTTATTAATAATTTATCTCCATATTTATCTCCATAATCAAAAATTTGTTTTTCTTCTTTAGAAGCTGGCTTAGACATCCAATCAAGAGTTGGTTGTAAAACAAATATTAAATTGAAAGGATAAGATTCTGAAAGTTTCTTCCAAATATAAAGATTTTTTTTAATTTGACTAATTGTAAAAAGAACATCAAATGAATTATTACTAGTATCAAAAAAACTTGGTTGATTTTTTGGATAAAAGAAGATATTTTTAAATAAATCTTTATATGCAATATTTTCATAGTCTATATTATCCCCATATATTGGAGATAGGAGATATTTTAAAAGTTTTCTTTTTTTTGAAATAAGTCCATTATTCATTCTCTCTGAAAATTGATTACTAAAAAAGAAGGGACTTAATTCGCTTTCTAGACCTCTGAGAGAACTAATATATAAGTCATTTAATCCACTAAATATTATTACATTTTTGATTTTCTTAAATCTTGAAGATATTTGACTAAATAAAATAAGTTCCTGAGATGAGACATGAGCTCTACATCCAAAATTAAGAAATTTATCATTAGTTTCTTTAGAAATTATTGATGATATTGTATTTGAGTCATTTGAAGCACCAACCCCAAAAACAGTTGAACTTCCTACTATAAAAGATAATTCTTCTTCTGATTTTTTAAAATCTGAAAAAGGTGAATATCTATTGTTTTTTACTTGGTTAAATCTAAAACCAAATTTGTCAGTATTTACAACTCTAGACTTATAATTAGGTTTTTGAAAAAACATTATATATGGATGCCATTTGATTCCTAAATTATCATATGTTTCCATTTGAGGGGTTAGTATTTTTCTTGGATTTATTTCTTGATTAAATTTTACTTTCATTATTTTTATAGAGATTTAATTTACTCTACCTCGAAGAAAGCAGTAGAGACAAACTCTTATCTATGATTTATATAAATAATCTTTTAAGGTA
>QCPW01000018.1 GCA_003209655.1 Prochlorococcus sp. AG-442-M23
AAATTAATTGAACTTGGTTCGGCTTTTATCAAAATTGGCCAGCTATTATCGGCAAGACCTGATTTAATACCAAATACTTGGATACAAGAATTATCTAAGTTACAAGATCAAGTTCCTCAGTTTTCGTATTTAAAGGTTGAAGAAATTATTAAAGAAGAATTAGGACAAAAGTTTTTAGAAATTAATAAAATTACTTCTATTCCAATTGGATCAGCTTCCTTAGCTCAGGTGCATAGAGCGACTTTGAAAAATGGTAAAGAGGTTGTATTTAAAGTTCAAAGACCCAATCTGAAGAATTTATTCATTATTGATTTGAAAATAATGGAACAAATTGCCTTCATAGTCCAAAAGAATAAAAACTGGAGTCGAGGGAGAAATTGGGTTGCGATAGCAAAAGAGTGCAGAAAAGTTCTTATGAAAGAACTTGATTTTAAATGTGAAGCTCAATATGCCGCAAGGTTTAGACAACAATTTCTTGATGATAAAAATGTAGAAGTTCCTGAGGTAATTTGGGATTTAAGCAGTGAAAGAGTTCTTTGTTTAAGTTATTTAGGTGGTACAAAAATAAGTGATATTGAAAAATTAAAATCTAAGAATATTGACTTACCAAAGATTGCAGAAATAGGTGCTATTAGCTACTTAAAACAGCTAGTAAATTATGGTTTTTTTCATGCTGACCCTCACCCAGGAAATTTAGCCGTTTCAAATTCAGGCAAACTAATCTTTTATGATTTTGGGATGATGGGCAATATTTCCAATAATCTGCAAGCAAGCTTAGGATCTATGGTTCAATCTGCAGCATTAAGAGATGCATCATCACTTGTAAGTCAACTCCAGCAAGCGGGATTAATTTCTAAAGATATAGATGTGGGTCCAGTTAGAAGATTAGTTAGATTAATGCTTAAAGAAGCATTAACTCCACCATTTAGCCCTAATATCATAGAAAAACTATCTGGAGATTTATACGAACTTGTTTATGAAACTCCTTTTCAGCTACCAGTTGATTTAATATTTATAATGAGAGCACTATCAACTTTTGAAGGTGTTGGTAGAATGCTTGACCCAGGGTTTAACCTTGTTTCGATTACTAAGCCTTATCTCATTAATATAATGACTTCCAACAATCAAACACCTAATGATTTAATTAACCAATTTGGCAGACAAGTAGGGGAGTTAGGTTCAAAGGCTGTGGGGATCCCAAAAAGAATTGATGAGAGTTTAGAGAGATTAGAACAGGGTGATTTACAACTTCAAATAAGGATGGGCGAATCAGATAGGCAATTTAAAAAAATGTTTACTGCTCAAAAATCATTAGGTCATTCTATTCTTATAGGAAGTTTAACCATAGCATCTGCTTTACTTGTAACTAATAACCAAAATAATTCTGCAGTATTACCTTTAATTTTTGCAGCACCAATAAGTATTGATTGGATCAAGTGTCAATTAAACATGAGAAAAGGCTCAAGAATAGAAAAGCTTAAGCAATAAAATTATATATTTTTTGGACCTAATCCTAAATTACCAGCGAATCTCGATTGATCTCCCAACTCTTCCTCAATCCTTAACAACCTATTGTACTTGGCAATTCTTTCACTTCTACTCAAAGAGCCAGTTTTAATTTGCCCAGCTCTCGTCGCCACAGCTAAATCAGCAATCGTTGTATCTTCTGTCTCACCGCTTCTATGGCTGATAACGCTTGTAAAACCTGCACTTTTAGCTAAATCTATAGCTTCCAAAGTTTCAGTTAATGTTCCAATTTGATTAACCTTTATTAATATTGAATTTGCAGATTTTTCTAATATTCCTTTTCTTAACCTTTCAGTATTTGTAACGAATAAATCATCACCTACTAACTGCACCTTATTTCCAATCTCTTTATTTAATACTGACCAACCCTCCCAATCATCTTCTGCCAATCCATCCTCTATAGAAACTATGGGATAATTAGAAACTAAACTAGAAAGGTAAGAAATCATTTGAGAACTAGATAAACTTTTCCCCTCATATGTATAGAGGCCATCTTTATAAAATTCCGTGCTAGCAACGTCTAATGCTAATGATACTTGCTTCCCAGGGATAAATCCTGCTTTCTCAATGGCTTCTAAAAGCAAATCCCCTGCTGCTTCACTAGATGATAATTCCGGTGCAAAACCACCTTCATCTCCAACAGCAGTTGACAACCCTTTTTTGTCCAGCAAAGATTTGAGTGAATGAAATATTTCAGTCCCCATTCTTAGTGATTCACTAAAAGTTTTTACACCATGAGGTACAAGCATAAATTCTTGGCAATCAAGTCCATTAGGTGCATGAGCACCACCATTAATTACATTCATCAATGGCACCGGAAGAAGATTAGATAACGGATCACCAAGATATCTATACAAAGGTATTTCCAAAGCATTAGAAGCAGCTCTAGCATTAGCTAAACTCACGGCAAGAATCGCATTAGCTCCTAAATTAGATTTATTAGGAGTCGAGTCAATCTCAATCATTAATTTATCAATACTTATTTGATTTAAAGCCGATAATCCACATAAGGCAGGAGAAATTGTCTCGTGAATTTTATTAACAGCATTTAAGACGCCTTTCCCCATATATTTTGTTCCGCCATCTCTTAATTCATGCGCTTCATGTGCGCCAGTGCTTGCACCGCTAGGAACTATTGCTCTGCCTGTGGCTCCACATTCCAGAAACACTTCGGCTTCTACAGTTGGGTTTCCTCTTGAATCAAGCACTTGCCTAGCTTCAATGGTGTCAATAAGGAAATCGATAGTTTCTTTCACAATTTAATTAATACTATTTAAATCCTATAAATAGCTGAAGTATTTGGCTAATATCTGAAATATAAAGAATATAATCAAATAATTTTTTTTGATATCAAAACAAGTTTTAAAGGTTTTGCAAATAAGCTATCCAAACATGAAAAATTTTCAAACAATTTCTAATTTCCTCTTAATTATAAAAATTTCAATTTCGTTTTATAATTAAATAATTCTAAATAATCATTAAGCATAATCTTAATTAAGATAAAAATAGAATGATCAAGCATAAATTTGTTTAGTTTATGAGGGAAACTCTTACATCAAATCCAGAACTTTTTAGTGATATCAGTTGGAATCTTCTTTTGTTAGGAGAAGAAACTGCAAAAAAATGGGATCATAGTGAATTTAATATCGAACACATTATTCATACTTTGTTCACTTCGAGTGATTTTTTTTCATTTATAGAAAAGTTATCAATAGACCAAGATACCGTTTTAGACATAACTGAGGATTTTTTAGAAGAAACCCCAACAAATGATTCAGATATTTTTACTATTGGTGAAGATCTCGAAATATTATTAGACAATGCGAATCAAATAAAAAATCAATGGGGATCGAATTTAATAGAGATTCCTCATTTACTAATTGCTCTAGGTAGAGATTTAAGAATAGGTAATTATGTTTTTCAGGAGGGGGACCTTTCAGTAGAACAATTAGAGGAGGAATTAAAATTTTTCCCAAACGTTAATCAAAGTAAAAATTATATTGAAAGTAAAAAAAATATACTTAAAGAAGATAATAATTTTTTCAATAAATCAATCAATGAGAGTGTAAAAGGAGACTTAATTCATGAACCAAAAGAGATTGTGCCTTCATCGAGAAGTGATCTAAAAATTATAAATAACCAAAAAATTGAAGAGAATGCACTTAACCTTTACGGAAAAGATTTAACATTATCTGCCGAAAAAGGCTTACTAGATCCAGTTATAGGTAGAGAAGATGAGATTAATAACTTAATGAGAGTTTTATCCAGGAGAAGTAAAAATAATCCTATCCTCATAGGTTATCCAGGAGTTGGTAAAACTTCTATTGCTAAATTACTTGCTCAATTAATAGTAGAAAACAAAGTTCCTGATTCATTAAAAAACTTAAAAATTATTTCAATTGACTTAGGAGCATTAGTTTCTGGAACAAAATTTCGAGGTCAATTAGAAGAGAGGCTTAGCTTATTTCTTAATGAAATAAAAGATTCAAATCAAGGGATTATTCTATTTATTGATGAAATTCATACAATAATTAGTTCTGATAGATCTACAACAGATATAAGTAACATCTTAAAACCTTTACTTACCGAGGGAGAACTGAGATGCATAGGAACAACAACCCCTGAAAAGTTTCGAGAAAGTATTGAAAGAGATCAGGCCTTAAATAATTGCTTTCAAAAGATATTAGTTAATGAACCATCAGTAGAGTTAAGTGCGAAAATTTTACAAGGGATAAAAAAGAAATATGAATTGCATCATGGCATTAGAATCAGCGAGGAGGCAATTAATTTTTCTTCAATACTTGCGGATAGATATATAAGTGATAAGTGTCTTCCAGATAAAGCAATAGATTTAATTGATGAAGCAGCAGCCCAATTGAAAATAGAATCTAATATAAAACCCCAAATAATAATCGATGAAGAAAAGAAAATCGATGCTATTACAAGTAAGCTAAAAGATCTTTTCCCGGAAAACATTAAAGATCGAGAAAAATTATTAGATATCAAAGAATCATCTATAAATAAATTAAAAGATCTTACTAGTGACTGGAATAATGAGCGAGAAAAAATGGAACAATTAACTTTTTTGTTAAAAGAAGAGCATAGAATTATTTTAGAAATCGAAGAGTTGAGTGTAAAGAGTAAAAAAATAAATAATTCTAATAATTTAAAACGTCTAGAAGAAGATCTTAACGAAATTCAATTTGAAATGAAAAATATTGAGAGTAGCTTCATTAAATCTCAAAGAAATAGGAAATTTAATTTAAAATATCAAGTTGAGCCTGATGATATTGCTGATGTTATTTCAAAGATAACTGGGATTCCTATTGCCAAAGTAGTTTCTAATGAAAGAAAAAAATTAGTTAATTTAGAATTAGAAATAAGCGAAAAAGTTATTGGACAGGGAAAAGCTATAGAAGCTGTGTCTTCTGCAATAAGAAGAGCGAGAGTTGGAATGAAAAATCCAAAAAGACCAATTGGATCATTCTTATTTATGGGCCCCACAGGAGTTGGTAAGACAGAATTAGCAAAATCTCTCGCATCATCATTGTTTGATGAAGAAGAAGCTTTATTAAGGTTAGATATGAGTGAGTATATGGAAAAAAATGCTGTCGCAAGGCTATTAGGAGCCCCTCCAGGTTATGTTGGATATGAAGAAGGAGGTCAATTAACTGAAGCAGTTAGGAGGAAACCTTATTCTGTAATTCTCCTTGATGAGATCGAAAAAGCACATTCAGAAGTTTTTAACGTTCTCTTACAAGTTTTAGATGAAGGAAGGTTAACTGATTCGAAGGGAAGAACAGTTGACTTCAAAAATACAGTAATAATAATGACTAGTAATTTAGCTGGGAAAATAATCCTAGAAGATTCAAAAAAAATTTCTAGTAATAAAGAAATTTCCGAATTAAGAAAAAAAACTTTACAAGATTCCATAAATAAATCACTATCTTCTATTTTTAGGCCGGAATTTTTAAACAGAATCGATGAAGTAGTAAAGTTTGATCCACTATCTATTGATCAACTTCAAAAAATAATTCTTTTGCAAATAGAAGATTTAAAGGAATTACTACTTGAACAGGGAATAAAAATAAATATTGATAAAAAAGTTATACAAAAAATTGCAAACGATGCATACGAGCCTGAATATGGTGCTAGACCCCTTGGAAGAGAACTTAGAAGACAAATAGAAAATCCATTAGCATCAAAACTTTTAGAAGATAATTTTAAAGATAAAAAAAATATACTTGTTAAGATTAATCCTTCCAAAAAAGATGAGATTTTATTTAAACCT
>QCPW01000019.1 GCA_003209655.1 Prochlorococcus sp. AG-442-M23
TTATTTAGCGAATCTATTGCTGTTATTATTATGGTATCCTTTTCTGCAGCAGCTATTGCATCTGTGAGTAGATTTTATGGATGGGCAGCTTCACAAATCTTCCGTTAATGTAAACCATTTTAAATATAGAATTAATCCTATAATTTTAAAAATATAATTCATCCCGCATTCAAAGAAAGAAAAATGAGTAATGAAATGACAACCAACCTTATTCCCACAAAAGCAAATACTAATATTGCTAGATGGTATGCAGTTCAAGTTGCTTCTAGCTGTGAAAAGAAAGTAAAAGCTACTCTTGAACAAAGATCAGTAACTTTAGGGGTTAATAATAGAATTGTAGAGATTGAGATCCCTCAAACTCCTGGTATAAAAATCAAGAAAGATGGTTCCCGACAAACAACAGAGGAGAAAGTTTTCCCCGGTTATGTTCTGGTAAGAATGATTCTGGACGAAGATACAATGATGGCTGTCAAAAGCACTCCAAATGTTATTAACTTTGTTGGAGCAGAAGATGGAAGAGGGAGTGGGAGATCACGAGGACATATCAAACCTCGTCCTTTATCACGGCAAGAGGTAAATAGAATATTTAAGCGGGCATCTGAGAAGAAAGCTGTAATAAAATTAGATATTGAGGAAAAAGATAGAATTATTGTTACTGACGGACCTTTTAAAGATTTCCAAGGAGAAGTAATAGAAGTTTCAGGTGAAAGAAATAAATTAAAAGCATTACTTTCAATATTTGGGCGCGAAACTCCTGTAGAATTAGAGTTCTCCCAAATCAATAAACAAAATTAATTTTTATTTCTGTTTATCGAGTAAAATAATCATTTTAAAAACCCCTGTTTAAATTCACTAATCTAATGGCAAAAAAAATTGTTGCGGTCATTAAACTAGCACTGCAAGCTGGCAAAGCAAACCCAGCCCCACCAGTGGGTCCTGCTTTAGGTCAACACGGTGTGAATATTATGGCATTTTGCAAAGAATATAATGCAAGAACACAAGATAAAGCTGGTTTTGTTATCCCTGTGGAAATTTCGGTTTTTGAGGATAGAAGCTTTACCTTTATTACTAAAACACCACCAGCTTCAGTCTTAATTACTAAAGCAGCAGGGATAGAAAAAGGAGCTGGTGAATCCTCTAAAGGATCAGTTGGTAATATAAGTAAAGCTCAACTAGAGGAGATAGCCAAAACAAAGCTCCCTGATCTAAACTGTAATAGTATTGAATCAGCCATGAAGGTGATTGAAGGAACAGCTCGAAATATGGGTGTTTCAATTACTGAATAAATTCAATCTCAAACATTCACTTTTAGGGGAGGTTAAATCTTTAACCGTTTGAACCCAAATCTATTATGAAAAAACCATCTAAAAGAATGGCGGCTCTATCAACAAAGATAGAGGATCGCAAATATGCTCCCCACGAAGCCTTAGGAATTGTAAAGAAAAATGCAAATGCTAAATTTGACGAGACTATTGAAGCTCATATTCGTTTAGGTATTGATCCAAAATATACAGATCAACAGTTAAGAACAACCGTAGCTCTCCCTCATGGAACTGGCCAAAGTATTAAAATTGCTGTAATCACAAGCGGTGAAAATGTGGCAAAAGCCAAATCTGCAGGAGCAGATTATTTTGGAGAAGAAGATCTAGTGGAAAGCATTAATAAAGGCAATATGGATTTTGATTTGCTCATTGCAACTCCCGATATGATGCCGAAAGTAGCAAAGCTAGGAAGAGTTTTGGGTCCAAGGGGACTAATGCCAAACCCTAAAGCAGGTACTGTAACTTCCGATATAGCTAGTGCAATCAAAGAATTTAAGGCAGGTAAACTAGAATTTAGAGCGGACAAAGCAGGTATTGTGCATGTTCGATTTGGTAAAGCTAGTTTTACTGAAAATTCCTTATTTGAAAACTTAAAGACATTACAGGAATCGATTGATAAAAATAAGCCTAGTGGTGCGAAGGGTAAGTACTGGAAAAGTTTTTATGTAACTTCAACTATGGGACCTTCAGTTCAAGTTGACATAAATGCCCTTCAAGATTATCAGCCTGAAAGTTAACCTTTTGTAGTATAATTTTAAAGCAATAATACGGCCAAAGAAAGTAGGTTTATTTAGTTCCGACTAAATTCTTAAATCCTACCGAGGTTTCGTCTTAATTATTTTCTTTTTGGATCTAATGAATACGGCCTCTTTCATAAATGAACTTTGCCGAATTTCCTGCTCTTCCTAAATTACGATCCAAAAACAACAATGGGCCGAACAATAGAGAATAAGCAAAAAATAGTAACAGAAATAAAATCTCTGTTATCTGATTCGGAAATGGCTGTGGTTCTTGACTATAAAGGTTTAACCATCAAGGAAATGTCTGATTTGCGATCAAGATTGCAAACAAATAATGGCATTTGCAAAGTTACTAAAAACTCATTAATGCGTAAAGCTATTGATGGTAACAGTAATTGGAATGGTCTTGAATCATTACTCAAGGGGACTAATGCTTTTGTTTTAATCAAAGAGGATGTTGGAGGAGCTGTCAAAGCAATCCAATCTTTTCAAAAAGAGACAAAAAAATCCGAAACCAAAGGAGCTTTATTCGAGGGTAGACTTCTAAGCGAATCTGAAATTAAAGAGATCGCTAGTATACCTTCGAGAGAAGTATTAATGGCAAAAATTGCCGGCGCATTAAATGGTGTTGCTACAAAAATTGCTATTTCTATCAATGAAGTACCTTCTGGACTTGCTAGATCACTCAAACAACATTCTGAAAAATCAGAATCTTAAACTTAACAATTAATTATCTATTAAGACAATGACTGCAAAAACTGAAGAAATTCTTGAATCATTAAAATCCCTATCACTTTTAGAAGCATCTGAGCTTGTTAAACAAATTGAAGAGGCATTTGGTGTTTCTGCAGCAGCATCAGCTGGTGTAGTAATGGCAGCCCCAGGCGCTGCTGGTGGCGATGGAGAAGGAGGAGCCGCTGAAGAGAAAACAGAATTTGATGTAATTCTAGAAAGCTTCGATGCTGCTGCAAAAATAAAAGTTCTTAAAGTCGTGAGAAATGCAACTGGTCTAGGACTTGGTGATGCAAAAGCACTTGTTGAATCAGCACCAAAGACAGTTAAAGAGGGTATAGCCAAAGCAGATGCTGAAACTTTAAAGAAAGAGATTGAAGAAGCTGGTGGTAAAGTTACACTAAAATAAAGTAAAAATTTTCTTAGCCGATATGATATATATCGGCTTTACTATTATGAATAGTAAAAATCATATTGCAGTTGAAGCTGCAACAGATGGAGCTTGTAGTGGAAACCCAGGCCCAGGAGGTTGGGGAGGTTTAATAATCTTTAATGATAGTAGTGAAATAGAAATAGGTGGTTCAGAGCAAAATACCACTAACAACAGGATGGAACTTACTGCGGCGATAAAAACTCTCGAAAAATTAAAGAATTTTCAATTAAGAGAAAACTTTAAATTAAAAACAGATAGTAAATATGTTATTCAAGGCTATACAAATTGGATTAAAAATTGGAAGAAAAATGGATGGAAAACAAGCTCAGGGAAGTGTGTTCAAAATGTAGATTTATGGAAAAAAATAGATGATTTAAGAATAAAAGGCCTAGAGATGGAGTTTGTAAAAGGTCATAGTGGTGATAAACAGAATGAAAGAGTTGATTTAATTGCTTCAAACTATAGTAAAGGTATACCTCTAACTAGTGAGGTTAAAAGTTCACCTGAAATAAAAGACTTTTCAAAAGAAAAAGAGCCTAATGAAATTCAAAAATTATTTTCTAAAAATGAATTAATTGAAAAATTTGCTGAAAAAAAATATTTTTTAAATTCAAGTGAATTAAATGAATTACTTGGTGAAGAAAATTATGAACTTGTAAAAAAATATGAATTGTTTGAATGGCGTAATTGGCGATTAATTCCTAAAAATCAAAAATATTGGATAATAGAGAAAAAAACACTTAATCCTTAATATATTTATGGTTAGTCAAAAAGGAATATTTAATAATATTTATAAGAACTTGGTAACTCCTATTCTTAAACAAGATACTGGAATAGATGCAGAGTACCTTACAAATTTGTCTTTAACTCTACTAACTTTTAGTTCAAATAATAAAAATTGGCCCTTAATTGCAAAAATAATAAAGAATTTAAATCAAGAATTTTGTGTTGTTGATGAAAGATTACATCAAAAAATATGTGGAATAGATTTTTCTAATCCTTTAGGTTTAGCAGCTGGTTTTGATAAAAACGGAAATGCTGCAAATATTTGGAAGGATTTTGGATTTGGTTTTGCTGAACTTGGAACAGTTACTAAATTTGCCCAATCTGGCAATCCTAAACCAAGATTGTTTAGATTAGCTAAGGAAGAAGCCGCACTAAATAGAATGGGATTCAATAATAATGGAGCTGAAAATCTTGTTAAAAACTTTTTAAAGCAAGGTATTGATTTTAAAAAAAATAGAAAAAATAATTGCTTGGGAATAAATTTTGGGAAATCTAAAATTACAAGCTTATCAAAGGCCCAAGAAGATTATTTAACTTCCTTAAAACTTTTAATTCCTTATTGTGATTACGCTGCTATAAATGTAAGTTCACCTAATACTGAAGGTCTTAGAAAGCTACAGGATCCTGCTCTTCTTAAAGAACTACTTAGAGAGGTTAAAAATTTAGATGATTGTCCACCCTTATTTGTAAAAATTGCACCAGATTTAAGTTATGAAGAAATTGAAGATATATGCAAAATAATAATTGATGAAAAAATAGATGGAATTATTGCTACCAACACTAGTCTGGACAGATTAGGACTTGAGCAAAGAAAGATAAAGCAAACAGGTCTATTACTTTCAGAAGAAAATGGCGGATTAAGTGGCAGACCACTTCAAATAAAAGCAAATCAAATAATACGTCATATCCATAATTTAGATAATAAAATTAAATTAATAGGAGTTGGAGGAATAGATAGTCCAGAATCTGCTTGGGAAAGAATATGTTCTGGAGCATCATTAATTCAAATATATACCGGATGGATATATAAGGGTCCGCAATTAGTTCCTAATATTCTTAATGGGATTATAAAACAACTTAATAATCATCAACTATCAAATATAAGACAAGCTATTGGATCGAACTTAAAATGGATTGATTGAAACTTAAGATAATTTATGGATGAATTAAATATACAGAATTTACATAATCAAAGAATTAGGGATATGAACTTTATGCATGGAGGAAATATATTAATTCATGCAAAAAAATTAAATCTATTACCATCTGAAATTATTGACTCAAGTGCGTCATTAGTTCCTTTTGAACCACCAAAGATACTTATAGACTCTTTAGCTTCAGAGATTAAAACTTTAGGTTTTCGATATTATCCTGAACGCAATCTAAATTATTTAAGAGAAATAATTGGAGAGTTTCATCAAATAAATCCGGCTAATATATTGCCAGGGAATGGAGCTTCTGAGTTAATAACTTGGGCTGGATACGAAGCTTCTAAATTTGGAGTAAGTTGTCTACCAAGTCCAGGATTCGCAGATTATGAAAGATCACTTAATTGCTGGAATGCTAGTTTCGATTATTCAGAGTTGCCGAAAGATTGGAGTAGTAGTTTCCCTCAATCCTTTCCGCTTCAACCTATTTGCGATGTTTTGTGGATCACAAACCCACATAACCCAACAGGTCAATTATGGAATAAAAAATCATTAGAAACAATTTTAAATAAATATAAACTAGTTATTTGTGATGAAGCTTTCTTAGCAATAACACCAGATGGAGAGAAAGAA
>QCPW01000020.1 GCA_003209655.1 Prochlorococcus sp. AG-442-M23
TAGATTCTTCTGAAAGTGATCTATCAGAGAATAAATTTTTATAACGACTTTTCTCTTTCATTTAAAGAAAATAATCAAATATTTGATTTAATCCCACCGACAGGAACATAAAGCATTTCAAGCCAGTTCCCTTCAGTATCTTGCATATAAAAAGAAGCTGTTCCATCACGATGTTCATGAATTGGAAGGACTTTTACTCCAGAATTTTTTAAATCAGAATAAATAATTTCTACTTCCTTTTTATCTTCAAAATGAAAAGCAAAATGTGGACCAGCTGATTTATAACAAGGACCTAAAAGGGCAAGTCCATCTTTTCCTTCACCGGCCTCTAGATAACACCAATCTTTATCATCCCAAATTAAATGCATACCTAAGTTCAAATAGAAAGACTTTGCTCTATCCAAATTTTCTACTCTAAGAGCAATATGTCCAATTCTTTGAACACCTTTTGAACCTTTTAAAAGCAAAATAATTAATAATATTTATTTAAGAATAAACAAAATTTTTATCATTAATGAGTTTTTAATCCTCTTGCAACCATTTTGATGCATCACAAGCATGATAGGTTAATATTAATTTTGCTCCTGCTCTTTTGAAACTAAGTAATGTTTCTAAAACAATTTCCTTTTCATTAATCCAATTTTTCATAGCAGCAGCCTTAACCATTGAATATTCACCACTAACGTTATAAGCAGCTATTGGTTTATTTGAAAAATTACTTAACCGATAAACTATATCTAAATAAGAGACACCAGGTTTAACCATTAAAATATCTGCCCCTTCATATTGATCTAATGCTGATTCAATTAAAGCCTCTTTAGAATTAGCAGGATCCATTTGATATGTTAATTTATTGTCTGGAATTATTTTGCTGTTATTTTCTTTCGGCGCAGAATCTAAAGCAGTTCTAAAAGGTCCATAATAAGCAGATGCAAATTTCGCTGTATAACTAATAATTCCCACATCACTAAATCCCTCAATATCTAAAGCCTTCCTAATAGCTCCAACTCTCCCATCCATCATGTCACTAGGGCCAATAAAATCAGCTCCGGCTCTTGCTTGGGTAATAGCTTGTCTTTTTAAAATTTCAATAGTTTCATCATTCAATATTTTCCCATTTTCATCAACCAAGCCATCATGTCCATCACAAGAATAAGGATCTAATGCAACATCAGTCATAATAGCCATTTTAGGTATCTCTTTTTTTAACATCCGAATAGCCTTGGGTATTAAACCCGCTTCATTGAAACATTCTGATCCATCTTCTGTTTTTAAACTATCGTCAATCTTTGGAAAAAGTACGATACATCTAATGCCTAATTCCCAGGCTCTAGAAACTTCTCTTATTAATCCATGCATGTCCCATCTAAAAGTACCAGGCATTGCAGATATTTCTTCTTGAAAATCCTTTTCATGAATAAATAATGGATATATAAAATCTTTAGGAGAGAGATGATTTTCTTTTACCATCTCTCTTATTGCTTCAGTCCTTCTTAATCTTCTTGGCCGAATAATCAAATTCATTTGAATATTTTGAAGTTGTAAAAATTATTATTTAAATAATACGATAGTCTCTTAAGTTCCATAAAAAATGATCTAAACTCTTTTTTTCAGGAAAATTAACCTAAATATAAACAAATTATATTTTAAAAAGTTGTTGACATTTTTTGCACAAACTTAATTTTTTAACAAATTTTGGACAGAAAGAGATAGTATTTCTTAGTTAATGCATTTATTAAAGGAGATTATCTTTGGAAATAATTAATGGATTTAATCTTAAGAATGTTAGGGGTGATGTTTTAGGAGGAATAACAGCTGCAGTAGTAGCTTTACCTCTTGCACTTGCTTTTGGAAACGCAGCCTTAGGGCCTGGGGGCGCAATTTACGGTTTATATGGGGCTGTTGTTGTTGGTTTTTTGGCAGCTTTATTTGGGGGAACCCCCGCGCAAGTTAGCGGTCCAACAGGTCCAATGAGTGTTACAGTGGCTGGGGTTGTAGCAGGTTTAGCGGCAGTTGGTGTGCCAAGAGATCTTTCAGCAGGACAAATTTTACCTCTAGTAATGGCAGCTGTAGTGATTGGCGGCTTATTACAAATTTTGTTTGGAATTTTGAAACTTGGTAAATATATAACTCTCGTACCATATTCAGTTGTCTCAGGATTCATGTCTGGGATAGGAGTAATAATTATTGCACTTCAAGTTGGTCCACTATTAGGAATCAGTACTCGAGGAGGTGTAGTCGAGTCTTTATCAACTGTTTTTTCAAATTTTCAACCTAATGGGGCAGCCATAGGAGTAGCAATAATGACTTTAGGGATAGTCTTTCTAACTCCAAGAAAAATAAGTCAATGGGTACCTTCACCTCTTTTGGCATTATTAATAGTAACCCCAATATCAATATTAATTTTTGGTGATGGTTCGATAGACAGAATTGGTGAAATTCCAAGAGGAGTGCCATCTCTAAATCTTCCAAGTTTTAATCAATATTTTCCTATTATTTTTAAAGCAGGCCTAGTACTTGCAGTTCTGGGAGCTATTGATTCTTTACTTACTTCTTTAGTAGCAGATAATATTTCTCAAACAAAGCATAATTCTGATAGAGAGCTCATCGGACAGGGAATAGGAAATGCTATAGCCGGACTATTTTCTGGATTACCTGGTGCTGGAGCAACAATGAGAACTGTCATAAATGTCAAATCTGGAGGAACTACACCTATCTCAGGAATGGTTCACTCTATTGTTCTATTAATAGTTTTAGTTGGTGCAGGACCATTAGCAGAACAAATACCAACTGCTCTTTTAGCCGGGATTCTTATCAAAGTAGGCTTAGATATCATTGACTGGGGATTCTTAAGAAGAGCTCACAAACTATCATTAAAAACCGCGGTAGTTATGTATGGTGTTTTATTAATGACAGTTTTTTGGGATTTGATATGGGCAGTACTAGTTGGAGTATTTATTGCAAATATGCTAACTATCGATTCAATTACTGAAACTCAATTAGAAGGTATGGATCAAGATAATCCTTTATCAAATGAGGATCAGCAAAGTCAAAACCTTTTACCTGCTGATGAGAAAGCTCTTCTTGATAGATGTTCAGGAGAAGTAATGTTATTTAGACTTAAAGGACCGCTAAGTTTTGGCGCAGCTAAGGGAATTTCCGATAGAATGATGCTTGTAAGAAACTATAAAATTTTAATTTTAGATATTACTGATGTTCCTAGACTTGGAGTTACTGCAACACTTGCTATTGAAGATATGATGCAAGAAGCTAAAAATAATTCTAGAAAAGCGTTTGTAGCGGGAGCCAATGAAAAAGTTAAAGAAAGATTATCTAAATTTGGAGTTGATGGAATTATTGAGACAAGGAAAGAAGCTTTAGAAACTGCATTAAATGAATTATCTTAATGTTTTATGGAAATAAATCCCATACTACAAAATGTATTGGCGCCACCTGTACTGTTTTTTTTAATTGGAGCAATTTCTATATTTTTTAAATCTGACTTAGAAATACCCGCTCCTTTACCAAAACTTTTTTCTTTATACTTACTTTTGGCAATTGGTTTTAAGGGAGGAATTGAAATACAGAAAAGTGGTTTTACTGATCAAGTTTTACCAACATTAGGTGCAGCAATACTAATGTCATTAATAATTCCATTAATTGGATTCTTAATCTTAAGGTACAAGTTTGATGTTTTTAACTCGGCAGCTATTGCAGCTGCATATGGATCTATTAGCGCTGTAACTTTTATCTCAGCAGAAAGTTTCTTGGAAGGTCAAAGTATAGATTTCGATGGATTTATGGTCGGAGCTTTAGCTTTAATGGAGTCTCCAGCGATTATTGTAGGTTTGTTACTAGTAAAATTTGCTGCTCCTAAAAATAGGCCTAATTCAAGAAAAATGCATCTTAGCTCCATTTTGCATGAGTCTCTTTTAAATGGATCAGTCTATTTATTACTTTCTAGTTTAATAATCGGTTTTCTTACGGCTTTTAGTAATCCTTCAGCCATCTCAAAAATGGAACCTTTTACTGGACAGTTATTTTATGGAGCAGAATGTTTTTTCCTATTAGACATGGGAATAGTTGCAGCTCAAAGATTACCAAGCTTGAAGAATGCTGGTTCATTTTTAATTTTATTTGCGGTCTTCATGCCATTATTTAATTCTTTAATAGGAGTTTTCGTTGCAAGATTTTTATCTTTAGGACCTGGAAACGCGCTTTTATTTGTGGTTTTATGTGCAAGTGCCTCGTATTTAGCAGTACCGGCAGCAATGAGGATGACAGTCCCTGAAGCAAGATCAAGTTACTATATATCTACCACATTGGGTTTAACTTTCCCATTCAATATAGTGCTAGGTATACCTATTTATATGACCTTAGTAAATAAAATTATTCCACTTCCCCCTATGTAAACAATGAAAAGATTAGATTTAATTTTTAGCGAAAGAGAACTTGATGCAATTATCAATACATTAGAGAAGGCTAATGTCCCAGGATATACAGTGATGAAACATGCAACTGGGAGAGGTCCAGAAAGAGTTGTTACTGAAGATATGGAATTTACTGGTTTAGGCTCAAATGCTCATGTAATAGTTTTCTGTGAGCAAGAATTAATAGATCAAATGCGTGCCAATATTAAGTCTGATCTAAGTTATTACGGAGGAGTGGCTTACATCTCAGAAGCAACACCTTTATGAAAATATTTACTTTACAAAATCTTTAAGAGTGTATCCAATCTACTCTTATATTTTTTCTACTATTTAAATATCTGTCTATAGACATGGCTGCAATGCATCCATCTGATGCTGCTACAACAGCCTGCTTGAAAGGTGTATTCCTTATATCACCAATAGCCCATACACCATCAGAATTTGTGGACATGAAATCATCAACAATTACTCCTCCATCTTCCTTTAAAGCAATTTGACCTCCTAAAAAATCAGTAATTGGCTTCGAACCACTCATGTATACAAAGACTCCATCTAAATCAAGATTTATAGGTCCTTCTTCTTGTTTATTCTTCACAATAACACCATTTACTCCCATATCATTTCCTAATATTTCCAATAATCTCGTTCTACTCCAATGTTTAATATTGGAGCTATCCATCAATTCCATAGCCTCCTCATTATCTGGCTTTGGATCACTTGATGTAATCCAATGTACAGTTGAAGCAAATTTAGTAAGAACAGTAGCTTCCTCAATTGCCTCTTTATTTGATCCAACAACTGCAACTTCTCTATTTTTGTAAAAAGCACCATCACAAGTAGCACAATAGCTTACACCCTTTCCTAAAAAATCTGCTTCTCCTTTAAAAGAGGCAGGTCTACCCATGGCTCCACTTGCAAGTACGAGTGCTCTAGCTTTAAAAGTACCTTCAGGTGTATAAACGGTCTTCCAATCTTCTGCTAAATCAATACCAAAAACTTGAGCTCTTCTATAGTCAGTCCCGTATTGAACAGCTTGTTCTCTCATTAATGTAAGTAATTTTTCTCCACTAATATCAACAGGCACTCCTGGATAATTTGCGATCTGATGAGTTATGGCTAAAGCACCTACAGATGGATTTTTATCTATTATGACAGTCTTTAAGTTTGAACGAGACGTGTACAATGCACAGGTACAACCGGCTGGGCCACCGCCAATAATAGCAACATCGGTCTCAATAATTTCCAATTTAATAAAACTCCTTTAAATTAATAATTAGATGAGTTTTTGGATAGAAAAATATACTATTTAAATTTCTAACCTTTTTTCATAAATATAAGTTAAGAGATA
>QCPW01000021.1 GCA_003209655.1 Prochlorococcus sp. AG-442-M23
CAGAAATTAGCAAACCTTAGGCAGGAATTATTATCTAAGAAATCTGAAAGGAAAATATTAGTTGATAAATTTATTCAAAAAAATATTAATTATATTCAAGATACAATTATTGGCGATAGATATGGGAGACCTGTATTAGCTATAAAAGTACAATTTGCAGAAAAATTTAAAGGTATCATTCATGATTCCTCTGCATCTGGAAATACCATATATTTGGAGCCAGAATTTATAGTATCAAAGGGTAATAAAATAGCTTCTATTGAAGCTAGGGTGGCTGCAGAAGAATTTAAATTATTAAAAGAGTGGTCACAAATTATTCGAGATAATGAGAAAAGTCTCATTGATATGTCGGACATTCTTTTGAGAACAGAGTATTCTTTAATACGTTCAAGATATTCAAATTGGATTGGAGGTAATCCTCCAATAGTTGAAAATAATCCAATAGTTAATCTAATAGGTTTTTCGCATCCACTTTTGATTTGGGAAAATAAAAAAAAAGAAGCGCCTAAACCCGTATCTATAGACTTTCATATAAATAGAAATACTAAAGTAGTAGCTATCACTGGTCCGAATACTGGAGGTAAAACAGTTGCTTTAAAAGGCCTTGGGATAGCTTTGTTGATGGCTAGAGCAGGATTATTTATTCCTTCAGTTAAAAATCCAATTATCCCTTTTTGTCCAAACATATTTGTTGATATTGGTGATGATCAATCCTTGGAAGGAAATTTATCTACTTTCAGTGGACATATTTTGCGTATTAAAAAAATTTTAGAATCCCTTAAGAATAAAAATGGGTTATCAGTCGTTTTATTAGATGAAATAGGATCTGGTACAGATCCCTCTGAGGGGACTGCTCTTGCAATCGCGTTACTCAAAGAATTTGCTATTAAATCTGATATCACCCTAGCTACAACTCATTATGGAGATATTAAAGCTTTAAAATACAGCGATAACAGATTTGAAAACGTTTCAGTTTCTTTTGATGAAGAATCTTTTAAGCCAAAGTACACTCTGAATTGGGGAATACCTGGGAGAAGCAATGCTTTATCGATTTCAAAGAGAATTGGTATCGATGAAAAAATACTTAATGAAGCTGCTAATTATTTAAAACCTAAAGAAGTTCAAAATATAAATAATATTATTAAAGGATTAGAAGATGAAAGGATAAAGCAACAAAAGTCGGCAGAAGAGGCAGCTGAACTTATAGCTAGAACAGAAATATTACATGATGAAATAAAGAATAATTATGAATTCCAAAAAATAAATGCTGAAAAAATCCAAGAAAGTGAAAGGCGAAAATTATCACAACATATCAAAGTAGCTAAGAAAGAGGTTATTAATTTGATTAAGAAATTGAAAGACAAAAATGCAACTGGAGAGGATTCTAGATTAATTGGACTTAGGCTTAAAGAAATTGAGACTGAACATCTATTAACCCAAACAAACATTAAAACGACAACATCTCGGGATCCTAAAATAGGTGATTTTATAAAAATTAAAAGTTTAAATAGTATTGGTCAAATAATGGATTTAGATGAAAAAGCAGGATCTTTCGATGTTAAATGTGGGTCATTTAGAAGTACATTGTCAATTAATGATTTTGAAGGTCTTACGGGGGGAAACTTCAATTTTAAAAACTCTCAAATTGAAATTAATTCAGTAAAAGAAGACTTTTCTTTTTCTAAAATAAGAACAAGTAAAAATACTATAGATGTTAGGGGAATGAGAGTTCATGAAGCACAAATAATAATTGAAGAAAAAATTAGAAAGTTTCATGGACCACTTTGGATAATTCATGGTATCGGAACTGGAAAATTAAAAAAAGGATTACGTTTGTGGTTATCAAGCTTAGATTATATTGATAAAGTTGAAGATGCAGCAAATAATGAAGGGGGGACTGGTTGCAGTATTGCGTGGATAAAATAAAATCTATAAGTATCTAAAAAAATAATTTTATAAATTTTTAAGTGCAATTTATTGATCAAGCCAATATTATTCTCAAAGCAGGTAAAGGTGGAAATGGAATAGTTTCATTTAGGAGAGAAAAATTTGTTCCTGCCGGAGGTCCTTCGGGAGGTAATGGAGGGAAGGGTGGTTCAATAATCCTCATAGCTGATGCTAATCTACAAACACTTTTGGATTTTAAATTCAATAGAGAAATATTTGCTAAAGATGGTTTCAAAGGAGGTCCAAACAAAAGATCTGGAGCCTCAGGAGAAAATACAATCCTAAAAGTTCCTTGTGGCACTGAAGTTAGAGATTTTAATACAGGAATAATTTTGGGAGATTTAACTCAGGATAAGCAAAGTTTAATTGTTGCATATGGAGGTAGAGGCGGCCATGGTAATGCTTTTTACTTGAGTAATCAAAATAGGGCCCCTGAATCTTTCACGGAGGGGAAAGAAGGAGAGAAATGGGAAGTGCAATTAGAATTAAAACTTCTTGCTGAAGTTGGAATAATTGGTCTCCCTAATGCAGGCAAAAGTACTTTAATTTCTGTTTTATCATCAGCACGTCCAAAAATTGCAAATTACCCTTTCACAACTTTAATACCTAATTTAGGTGTAGTAAGGAAGCCTGATGGGAATGGATGTCTTTTTGCGGATATTCCTGGTTTGATTTCTGGAGCTGCTGATGGAGTAGGTTTGGGCCATGATTTTTTAAGACATATACAAAGAACTAAAATACTTATTCATTTGATTGATTCAATTGCACAAAACCCTATTAATGATTTCGAGGTGATTGAAAGTGAATTAAAACGATATGGTAATGGACTTTTAGATAAAGAAAGGATTGTTGTGCTAAATAAAATGGAACTTGTAGATGAAAATTATTTGAAAATAGTGACAAAAAAGTTAGAAAATTTATCTAAGAAAAAAGTTTTAGTTATTTCTTCATCTTTACGAAAAGGTCTATCTTCACTACTTTCTGAGCTTTGGAATAGGATTTAATTATTAGAGATATGGTTTTTAAAATTAAAGTACTTGATTTAATTTAGAAAATTAGCCATAAAGTATATATTGTCTTTAATAAACTTATGAATTTTTATAGTTGCTTTGATAAACAAGGAAAAATAATAGCTAGGTGTCAAACAATCCAAGATATTGAAGTTTTGAAAAAAATGGGAAGGCCTATAGTTAAGGTAAAAGAAATGAAAAATGAAGAGTCTGTGGTGTGTTCATTAACTGGAAGCCCATCTGATTTTAATATGGATTATTAATTAAAAAACAAATAAAAAAAGGGCTTATTAAGCCCTTTTTTATTATTAAAGATTAAACATTAATCATCATATACTAAACATTCTGGTTCGTCAGGATTGGCATCACAGAATAACTCTAAAGCATTCGGATCATGTTTATCTTCAGGATGATGATCCTTATATTCTTCGAGTTCTTTTAATTCTTCAGTTAAATGTCTGACCTTTGGAAGATTGCCCTCTTTTTTTGCAGAGGCGATTTCCGATTGATCCTTTTGAATGTGTTCGTCAATGGATTTCATTTGCAGTTTTTCGTACTTGGAGTAGATACCTATAACATAGTTGCTTTGAATTAATTTTGCATCATGTGTTGCTAATGTTCGTGTTCATTACAACATGAAATTTATTAATTAATTCATGATAATTTAATAAATCTATTCTGGAAATGGTTTCATTATTTCTTTTAATGATGGAAGAACTGGGTTGATTTGAGAAGGGTTTAGTGGGAATAATGCATTGTAATAGTCTTTTTTCCATTCAAAGTCTAAACATGTTTCAGAAACATTAGATAATTGAAAAAACCTTAATCTCCATTTGATAATGTTTGTAAAATCTGAAATTTCTTTTGCCGTACATTTAAAAAGGAGTCTGTAAATTAATTCCCAACGAATCAGTGTAGGAAATAAATAAATATCTGCATAAGTTAAGTCTTTCCCACATATCCAATTACCTAAATTTCTATCAAATTTTTTTTCTATTTTGCTTAAAGTATTAAAAAGGTTTTGACTTGCTTTTTCATAAGATTTCTGATTTCTTGCAAATCCACATTTGTAAACCCCATCATTTATGTCGGAATGAATTATTTTTAAAAATTCTTTATCGCAATTGCTAATTTGGAGGGTTTTGGTAGAGGATTCTGATTTTATTGAGTTTAACAATCTTACTATCTGGGAACTTTCACAAGAAATAATATTAATCTTTTCATTTTGATAATTAAAAAGTAATGGTAATGTTGGTCTGAAAATATTTTGTTTTTGCGCATTTTTATAAAATTGATTCAGAGTTTTGCATCCTTCAAATTTTTCATTAAAAATCCATTGACCACTATTAAAATCTGGCTTTAAAACAATTACTTTAACTTCTTTCGATAAATCTTTTAGTTTATGGACGAGTAAGGTTCTATGGCACCAAGGACAAGAGTTTCCTATTAATAAAAAAGAATTTTTAGTGACGCAATTTAAATCATAAGTTATATCTACTAAGATCCCTGTCGGCCTTTTATAATTTCCTTGTGAATCTGAAGGCGCGAAACCGTTCATTAATTTTTCCCAAAACCAAAACCAGAATTTTTTGGCGAAATTAATCAGGTACTTATTTTGCATTGACTTGTAATTTTATTTTTAAAAATGACCTTAAAAAAAATACTCATTGTTTCTGGTACTCATGGAAATGAGATAAATCCAGTTTGGGCAGTTAATCAGTTTAGTAAGCAGAACAGTACCATTGATCACAACATTGAATATAAGTACATAATAGGAAATCCTCTCGCTTACGAAAGGTGCTGTAGATACATAGATAATGATTTAAATAGGTCTTTTAATTTTAATAAAAATAACAGTAATATTAATAGTTATGAAATTAGTAGAGCAAATTTTTTAGTTGAAAAGTTTGGAGTTGATGGATCAGACCCTTGTGAAATTGCTATTGACTTGCACACCACTACTGCAAATATGGGGACAAGTATTGTTATGTATGGAAGACGAGAAAAAGATTTTTGTTTAGCCGCATTACTTCAAAATAAATTTGGATTACCTATTTATTTACATGAAAAAGATGAAAAACAAACTGGATTTCTTGTTGAGGCCTGGCCATGTGGATTGGTAATTGAAATAGGTTCTGTTGGTCAAAATCTTTACGATCCGAAAATCATAAATAGATTTTTAATAATTATGAATTCTTTAAGGGATGAGATAAATAAGTTAAAGAATAATCAAATAATACTTCCGAAAAGCTTAATTGTTTACGTACATCAAGGAAGTATTGACTATCCAAGAGAAAAAAATGGAAATATCAATGCTTTAATCCATCCTGAAAGAATTCATCAAGATTGGAAACCTATAAAAAAGGGTTATCCATTATTTATAGATATGGAGGGTAATACTAAAACTTACAAAGGAGAAGATACCATTTGGCCTGTTTTTATTGGGGAAGTCGCTTATAAAGAAAAGAATATTGCAATGAGTTATACAAAAAAAGAAGTAATAAATTTTTCAAATCAAATCTGCGTAGATTTTTTTTGATAGAGCCTACTTCTAAAT
>QCPW01000022.1 GCA_003209655.1 Prochlorococcus sp. AG-442-M23
GGGCTAGTCAAGCCTGGGATAATAAAATTTTTGGATTATCTATTAATGATGGAAAAGGATGGCTTATTAAAAAAAATGAGCAGATAATTGCCTTTTTATATAAATAGCTTAAATTTTAATTAGTAATAAAAATTTTTATGGAAAATATTACTTTTAAGGGCAATATGAATTTTGATAATCAAGATGAAGAAATAAACGAAAATGAGATATTCTCACTAAAAATAACTGATAGTTTGTACAAAAAAAGATATTGGAAAATTTCTTGAAATTCTATCCTC
Organism: Prochlorococcus sp. AG-442-M23; assembly: GCA_003209655.1. Lineage (GTDB taxonomy): Bacteria > Cyanobacteriota > Cyanobacteriia > PCC-6307 > Cyanobiaceae > Prochlorococcus_A. The sequence goes on from QCPW01000022.1 coordinate 279, forward strand.
TCATTTCATCTAGAAATAATACAAGAATCTCTTTATGATGTTCAAATTAAAACAGTGCTATTAATAAATAAGTTTTTATCAGATAATATATTTAATTAAATTTAGATAAAATGCAATTATTCCTCGCAGACTGTCAATTCCCTGATATTGATAATCAAGTAAAAGCTTACAAGTTATTTGTAGAAGCATGGGAAAATGGCGAAATGGCCAAATCTGATAAAACAGATAAATTTGAAATGCTTTTTAGAGTACATGCTCCCGGCGAAGGGAGGGTAGTTTGTTTGTGTAAAGCTTATAGCGATAAGGAGATTTTTGAACATTTTGCCCCCTGGAGAGCAAAATTTGGCATACATATGGAATTTACACCTGTAATCAGTTGCCAAAACATAGTCGATTATCACAAAAACTTATTTGAATCAATGACTTAATAATTTATTTTTTTTAATGTGAGCAAACTTTTTTCAAAAATTCTTAATAAAGATAAAAACGTTCCTTTATCATCTAACACTACTAACAAAAAAGTCAGTGAGAAATCAAAACCATTGATAATAACTGGTTTTATTGTCTCTTTATCCTCTATATTTCTTCTGCTTTTTACTATTAATAATAAATTTGGATGAATTAAGTAATTAATACGATGAACTTAATAGCTCAAATGAATTATATTAAAAAGGAAATAATTAATTTAGATGGCTTTTAAAGAAGGTGGAATGGCTTCCGGTCTTTTAATAATCGCAGTTTCAATTGTATTTGCTGCTGGATTTGGTTTCTTGATACTTCATTTTGTTCCTGGAACACCATTTTGAATTTATTGGTAAAAATTAAATTGTGCAACCTAGACATCAACTGTCTCAAGATTTTGTATAGGATTTTCATCTTCAGTTTTATTTTTAACTCTATAAACATATATTAATGATCCAATTGCAGCTGATGTTGAAACAAATATTCCCGAGATAAGTATCAAAGCGAAAAGACCGCCAATAAGTCCGCCCTTTAATCTGAGTAGATTAGACTTTATAAGAAGTACTAACAATAAAAAGATAGTAGCTTTAAGTGATGAAATTTTTAAAAAAGCTAGTGGAGCAAAAGGATTAAGTAACATTTAATTTGTTCATATATGCAATACTCTAAAAAATTATTTATAAAACCGCTTAAATATTCAAAAAAAAAAAGACTCAAAATGAGTCCCTGAAATTAAAAAATAATCTTAGTTATTTGGTTATTCTTCTGTATCAAATTTACTAAGATTTGGACCAGCAACTATGCCTACAAGGCCAAAGAGGACTAAAGCACCGATACCAAAACCTGCGGCCCAAGGATTAAAACCACCAATGGCGAAAGAAGCTAATAAATTCATAAATTTTAAATACATTAATATCTCCGAGCTAGCATACAGAATTAAAGAGGATAATATAACCAAATTGAGACATTTCTTTGTAATTGAAATTATTTAAGGCCTATATCTTAGAAAAAAGAGGATATTCAATATTTACCAAAGAAAAATAAATGAAATTGTGTTTTACCTATTCAACAAATAGCTTTTTTTTTTTTTATTATCAATTTAATTTAACAAATGATTAATGAATGCAAATTTAACATTTATATATGATGGGGAATGTCCTTTTTGCAATCATTTTGCAGAGCTGTTAGAACTAAAAAGTAAAATATATAATATTTCTATTCTTGATGGCAGAAAAAATCAAACGCTCATTTCTTCACTTTTAAAAAAAGGATATGACTTAGATAAAGGTGCGATCTTAATTATAGATGATAATATTTTTCATGGAGCTGAAGCAATTAACACTGTATGTAAACAAATAAATAATCCATCAGGAAATCTATTAAGACTTCTATCAATTATCTTCAAATCAAACAAAAGAACAAATTTATTATTTCCTTTCTTGCTAAGAGCAAGAAGATTTGCCTTGATATCAAAAGGAGTATCTACTTCTTTGGTTTAATCTAGGATACTGTTTTGTCAATAAATGACATATTTATAAGCTTATTGATGAATCAAACATAAATTGGTATTTCTTAGCTAGAACATAGAAGTAATGGCAAAACAAAGATGATAGAAAATTTCAATCCATTTATTTCCTTAGGTGGTAGCAATGAGAAAATAAATCATATGGCTGAGGCAGCATTAGAAATAAACTTAACATGTAATGATTTAAAAAAAGATCTTAATTTAAGTGATGGAGACGTTATTGATATGTTGCAACTGGTCATGGATGGATTTAAAAATAGAAATTAAACAAATTTTCTTAATCTAAATAATTTTAGTATTCTAATAAGCTATAAATGAAAAGTATAAAACTTGAGTTTTCAAAGTATGCATCTGTTGATTTCTTATGGTCAGAATTGATAGAGCATTTTGGATTTGAGAGAGCTAAAAAGATTGTTTCTCAAGCTATAGATTTACAAAAAATGAACGGCAATAATAATGTGACTATACCCATTATATTTTCAGGGACTGGAGGTTTGGCATTAATTCCTATCCAATCATTAAAAAAAGAGACTTTAAAAAGTAATTTAAAAGAAAATCAAGTACTTATATTTAATCCCAAAAAAAAATTATTTCAAATTTTGAATGAAGCTTAAATTTTTCAAAAAATTTTTTAATTTTAATTCAAAACAAATCCTAAACTATTAACGATGGGATTTATTCTTAACCTCAAGCCTTAAAGTTTTTTTCTCAATATTTTTAAATTTAATCTATAGTCAAACATATATATATACTAAATATGACTTTCGAAGCTACATATCTTGGTTCAAATGGTTGGTTAATTAAATTTGAAAAGACTAATTTAATAATAGATCCTTGGCTTACTGGAGATTTGGTTTTCCCTCCAGGGGAATGGTTTTTCAAAGGTTCATTAGATAATGAAATTTTAATTAAGGAGGATATTAAATTAATTCTTTTAACTCAAGGTTTACCTGACCATTGCCATATTCCCTCTTTAAAGAAATTTAAAAAAGATATTAGTATTATCTGCCCAAATAGTGCGAAAGGTATTATTGAGAAATTAGGTTTTAATTCAATCAAAGTTCTAAAACCATCAGAAAAAATTAATATAAATGGACTAGAAATAGAAGCCACTGCTGGTGCTCCAGTCCCCCAAATAGAAAATGGATACATAGTAAAAGATGAGAAGGGTAAAGGATTTTATGTAGAGCCTCATGGATATCTTGATAAAAACTTAAAAAATCAAGAAATTGATGCTGTAATAACTCCAACCATAAACCTTGATTTACCAATTGTTGGATCTTTTGTAAAAGGTGCTGATGTACTTCCTAAATTAATAAACACTTTTAATCCAAAATATATCCTATCAAGCACAGCTGGAGGAGAAGCCAAGTATACCGGACTTTTGAATAAACTTATATCAGTACAGGAATATAAAGAGGAACTTAAATGTAAACTAGTAAACTTAAAAAGTATGGATTCTGTAAAAATTTAAAATATTTTTATTAACATTATAATAAATAAGGAGTTTTAAAATTTATTCGCTATTTTTCTCTGTAATTTTCACATTTGCTTTAAACAGTTCTTATTCTTGTGACAACATTAAGCTAGATTTAATTATTAGAAATAATATTAATGGAGATTATTCAATAGTTAAAAAAATCTCAGAAATTGAACCAGGAGCATTTATTAATATCGAATGGAATGAAAAAAAGCTTATGCTTCCATACTCCCTAAGAAAGGATTATCTATCATTTACGGACAAAAAATGGGACTGGAGATATCAAATTAATCAAGATGGAGTTGTAGGAGATAAAAATCCAATTTTGTACGAAATTTTACCATCTGGAGTAATTAAAAAACATATATGTCAAATTGGAGATGCCTAATTAAGATTTAATTATTAGACAACCATTATGTCT
>QCPW01000023.1 GCA_003209655.1 Prochlorococcus sp. AG-442-M23
CATCTATTTATTACATTTTCTAATATCAAATTATTATTATCCAAAGATGCTCTTTGATAAGTCTCTATAAGATGATCTTTTAAAAACATAAATTTATTAATTTAATTTTCTATTTAACAGTGGTCTGATGATGATCAAAGAAAAAACTGTTAAAGAAAATAAAATTGAGATACAACTCTTACAACTTAAGTCACCATAGGGGGCATGTAAAGCCACCAACTCCAAATTCATTGTTTGAGTATAGGCAATCCTGATTGGTTCAATTGCAAAAGTCAATGGATTAAGAGAGGCAAGCCACCCCAGCCAGTTTGGCATAAAAGAAATTGGAGCCAATGCAGTGCTTGAAAAAAGAAGAGGCAAGTTTATTACGAATATAAGAGCAATTAACTCTATATGACCAGGCAAAACAAACGCTAGACACAAGCTTATTGATGTCACGAAAAGAACTAAAAGTATCAATGTCATAAATACAATTCCTAAACCATAAAAGTCAGGCCATCCATAACCCAAAATATAAGAAACTATCATTATTACAATACTTTGTACAAAGCTAAGAATAGTAATGTAAAAGAAAGAGGATAAAACAATAGATAACCTACTTGCTAAAGGTGCAACAAGTAACCTATTTAAAAAGCCGAATTCTCTATCAAACATTAAAGGTAAACCAGAATTTAATGCGCCACTAAATGCAGTAAAAACAATTAGTCCCGCCCCTAAAAAATTTCCATACGAATCTACTCCTGGTAGAAAACCTTGTGGAGCTTTGGAGAAAAGTGCTCCAAATAAAAAGAGCCAAATAATAGGTTGCAAAATTCCGGCTAAAAGTGTAGAAGGTCTCCTTTGTAATTGGATAAATAATCTTTTGGTTAAAGCAAAAGTTTCCTGGTACAAAAAATTTAAATTATATTGTTTTAATTCCATATTTAAAGGTCTTTAATAATAATTATAATTACTTATCAAGATATTATTATTTTTATCTCATTGACTGCTTAGACTCTTTTTTAAGATCTCGTTTACCTGTCATTGATATTTCAGCATCTAATAATGTTTTACCAGTAGCCTGTAGATATACATCATCTAAACTTGGCTGACTTTGAGCAAGAGAAAAAATTTCAAACTTTGAAAAAGCCAATTCTACCTTTAATTTTGTAAGTAAATCCTTTTCCTTTTCTACTACAAAATTTATTGAATAACCTTGCGCCTTATTAATAACAATCTGACTAATTCCATCGATTGAAGATAAAATTTCACATATTTTTTGCGACTCTTCTGGAGTACTAAATTCTCTAACTTTTAAAGTTATTCTGTCCCCTCCTAATTTATTTTTAAGTAGAGCCGGTTTCCCTTCTGCTATTACTTTCCCATCATCAATTATTACCAAACTATCTGCTAATTTATCTATTTCATCAAGATAATGACTACTTAGAATAATCGTCATCCCTTCATTTTTTAAATCTTTCAAAAGTTGCCAAATTATATTTCTGCTCTCAATATCCAAACCAACTGTTGGCTCATCTAATATTAAAAGTTGTGGTAAATGTAACAAACCAGCTGCTAGATCTATTCTTCTTTTCATACCTCCTGAATATGTGCCACATTTTCTATCAATCCAATCATTCATCTCTAATTGATTTATTAACGTTTCAATTCGTTCGTATTTTTCCTTTTTTTTCATATGATATAAATCTGATTGAAAATCTAATAACTCCCTTCCAGAAAGAATTTTATCAAGAGCAATATCCTGTGCTACATAACCAATTAATTCTCTAATTTTTCTTGGATTTTTAATCAAATTAATATTGTTTATAAAAACCTCTCCACTATCAGGCTCAACTAAAGTAGCCAGGATTTTAATAAGAGTTGATTTTCCTGCACCATTAGGACCTAAAATTCCAAATAGAATTCCAGCTTCAATGTCGATTGAAAAATCGGTTAATGCATCAATATCAAAATAAGATTTTGAGAGATTTTTAATTTGTATATAATTCATCGAGATAGAATTTATCATCTAAATATTTTACATGAATCTAATTATTTAATTTTGCTATTAAAGATAAGAAAATATCTATAGATTGATTTTCAAACTGCACAGAAAGTTGAGTTCTTGAAATCAATAACAGAAGACAAATTCCAAACATATAAAGTATTGACCATCTAAACAATCCTTTTGCTTTTACTAAATCATCAGGGGAACTTTTTAATCTATTTATTAATTGCAAAAGTCTTCCATTAAAAGGTAATAGCATTATTAAGTAAAGAAGTCCTCCTTCAGGCAATGCTAAAACGCCTAGAATACTCATCAGAACAGTTGCCCATCCATAACGTGAAATAGCTTTAACTGTAAAATCTGATCCTTTAACGGAAGGAAGCATAGGTATACCTACAGACGCATAATCTTCTTTTAACAAAATTGCAAGTGCCCAAAAATGAGCTGGAGTCCATAGCATAACCAACCCAAATAACCACCAACCACTAAGGCCCACATGTCCAGTAGCTGCAGATGCTCCTACTAAAGGAGGTATAGCTCCTGCGACTCCACCGAAAACAATATTTTGAGTTGTACGTGGTTTAAGAATAATTGTATATAAAAGGACATAGCTACATAATCCAAGTAATGTTAATCCAGCCGCCAAATAATTTACACCACTTATCAAAAGCATTGCAGCTGCAAATGTGCAAGATACAGCACCAAAAAATACAGTCTTAGATGATAATTTACCTGAAGGTAAGGCTCGTTTACTTGTTCTTTTCATCCTTTTGTCTAAATCCGTTTCCCATAAACAATTGAGTGCTCCAGCTGCTGCGGCTGCTAAAGCACCACCTCCTAAAGTGCATACAAGTTTCGGAGAGGATAGAGGCCATTCTTCAGTCAATGCCATGCCTCCTAATGTTGTAGCCAGTAATAATGGAATTAATCTAGGTTTAGCAACTTCAAGCCAAGCAGGAAGTATTATTTTTTTTCTTGAAGGTACAACTTGTTCTCGAATTGAAGTCTGGAAATTTAAGTTTTCTAAATTACTTTTCATGAGTTTAAACCTACTATTACTGATTTAAATGATTGATTGATTTTTTGATTAAAGTAAGTATTTCTGCCAATCAAAGATGTGAGGATCGCAATTAATAATGCAGCGTTTAGTTGATGTCCAATAACAAAAACAGGTTCTTTTAGATTAGTTTTAAGGCTTAATATTCCTAGAGAGATCTGGGAAATCAAAAGCAAAAAAAGTGAGCAAAGATGTCTCCAATTATTAGGAAACAAATTTTGTTTATATAGTGAGATAGCCAAAATAAATAAAATCGAAACAGCAACAGGGATTGCAAATAATTTATGAGTATCTAATATTAAACATTGTTGATCAAAAGATAAGCAGAGTTTTGTAGACCAAGTTGATGAAAGCCTTACTCCAATAAATGATTGAACTAAAGTAAGTATTAGGGGTAAAAATAACAATATTTTCCACCAAATCAATGATTGATTAACCTCATTATTTCCTATTTTATTATTGATAGTTATTGTTGTTATTAGGAGTAAAAAAGCCATCAAAAGATGAGCAGTAACTGAGTATGAATTAAGTAAATTAATTACTGTTAATGCTCCAATAGAGCCTTGAACAATTACGAAGAAAACTAATAATGAATATATTTTTGGCAACCAATTTGGAAGATCTTTTCTCCAAATTATTGAAAGTATAAATTTAGAAAGAATTAATAGTCCTACTAAGAAAGCATCCAAACGATGAAACCACTCCAGAAAAACTCTTAAATTCATGTGATTAAGAGGTAGAAAAGTCCCATAACATAAGGGCCAATCAGGGCAAGCAAGACCGGCTTCCATAACTCTTGTAGCTCCTCCAATAACTATTAAAGCTATTAATGCCACAACGCAATGGTTTCCCAATTTTAGAAAAACTGATTTGTATCTTGATTGATATATTTCGTTTTTGAACAAGTTTTTCAAAAGTCTTATTTTTGCATAATAATTAAGATTCAATTATCAAACATTAATTAAAACTAAATGTTTTATTTTTAAAGTTTATTTTGTTTATTTAATCTTTTTTCCAATTTTATAAAGCTTTTTTTTCCCTGCTGGTTTATTGATTTTTTTTTTTTT
>QCPW01000024.1 GCA_003209655.1 Prochlorococcus sp. AG-442-M23
AAAAAAGGGCAACTATACCTTAAAAAAGCTGCAAAATTAAATCCTTTTGTTAATCGTTTAGATAAAGCTTCTCTTCTGGATCAAAGCTCAAGAGATGGATTAGAAATTTGGAAAAAAATATTTCAATGATAATTTGCGGACAGATTGCGGACAAATCCTACTTAATTTGACATGACAAACTTTGCAAAACCACGCAAGAAATAAGTTATAGCTTAAAAACCTAGTGATGCTAATGGGGTGTGCGGTGCTTTGGGAGCACTAGGTCGCAGGTTCGAATCCTGTCACCCCGACTCTATAAAAACCAAGTCATAGGCAGCCATCCTAAGGTTGCCTTTTTTATTTCTCATTTGTCTTAAAAACTCAAATAGCGATTAAATAGCGATTATTTGTATAGCTTTGTATGACTTTCTCCAGTTATTCGCTAACTATCACTAGGTTCACTAAATCTCTAAATAAATAAAATAATCAACAAAGTACCAATACTAAAAATTAAACTCCAACCTTGAGAATTAATTTTCAATTTAAAAATTATTTAAATGTATGTAAGTAAAAATATATAAATTTCCAACAATACTATTGAGAGCTTTGGCTCCTGCCTTAATTTATTTGGCATCAGGTTTAGCAATAAACGCAGCTGAGATCAATTCAAAAGATCTTAGTGATTATATAAATACTTTCTGTTTATATTTATTATGTTTGATTGCTTTACTTATCAAAAATTTTTATAGTTTTAGAAATTTATTTTTTTAAAATTCAAATATCATAATATCAATAATGTATATGAAGAATCAAAGATTAATTTTAAGATTATCAATTTTACTTATATCTGTAATTAACCCAGACTTAAAGGCTGAATACAAATTTGAAGGGGTCTATACATCTAAATTCTTATTGCCATTTAATAGAGTTTATGCAGGAGATCTCAAATGTCCAAAAAAATTACCAATACAAATTGAAATAAAAGTAGAGGCGAATAAAATAAAAGGTAATATATCCAATAGCTCAAACTGCCCCAACTATCAAAGGGCCTTAATTAATGGTGAAATTGATGATGAAGGAAATATAGTAAGAATAAAATTCAATCACTACGATAAAAAATGGGGTCCAAAAGATGATGCTTATAAAATAGTAGGCAATTTAAGTGGAGAATTAATTCTTAAAAGCAAACAAAGAAAGATGTACAAGGATCATTCCTTTTCCTTTACTGCACAAAATTTATCAGATATTAATGAAAAATTTGTTGATGAAATAAAAACCAACAATTTGGAAAATGAAAAGCAGCTTAAAATATTAGAAGAAACTAGACTTAAAAAACTGGAAGAAAAGCAGCTTAAAGAATTAGAAGAAACTCGGCTTAAAGAATTAGAAGAAACTCGGCTTAAAGAACTAAAAGAAATCCAACTTAAAGAACAAAAAAGAATTAAGAAAAAAACTAATTTGCTTTTTAACTAAATAATTAAACTAAAGTAATTTTTGCTAATCCTCTACTGAAGAATATTAATCAGTAGATATATTTTCAGGTTTTGTAATTTTTACTCCAGAGAATAAAAGTTTTCCATCTTCAACCCAAGTGTAATCAGGGGGGTTGAAATTATCTAAACGACCATGAAATACGAATTGATTAGTATTACCGCAATCATCTTTGTAATATGCATCTATAGCCGTTGTTTTGAAATTTTGTGCTTTTTTCTGACCAAGTGGAATTATGAAATCTCTTAACCAAAAATCATCTGAATCTTTAAACCTTAATCTGACTTCATTATCTTTTTCGGTAACCAAACTTATAAGTTCAGACTCTCTATCGGAAGAGATACAATTTGGTTCTGTTGAGTCACCTGTAGTTAAAGTTGATGGCGCAGTAATTGAAAGTCTATATAACATTTTTCTTTCCCTTGTCCTCCATTTAACTCTTGAATTAACAAGAAGTCCTTCAAATTCGCCATCTTTAGAAAATATCTCACCCGATCTAATATCCAATTTATTTTTGCTTACAACAGGTGTTGGAACATAAGTAACTTTTCCACCTTCCTCTAAGTCCTCAATTCTATTCTCTACATCTTCATACCAAGATGATGCTGCCTGAGCCATTTCTCTTGCTATTCTTTCTCTCTCCTTCTCTGCTTTTTCCTCAGCATCTATTCTTTCTTTTCTAACTTTATTTTCTGAATTTTTATCCATTTTCACGAATCTTTCTTCCCCACCTGCCCCCATAATAAATCCGTAAATATTTCCACTTTCTTTATCTGTATAAAGGTTAAAACCCTCCTGCATCCTCTCGTTTTTCAAAGGCTTAAGGTTTTCAGCCACTTTAGGAGCTGATACTAAAATCGCAAGAAATACAACCGCAAAAGATCCTCCCAAGAGATACCATCTATTCATTGTTAAAATTTAAACTCGAATTAAGATTATCTACCCTATCTAACCGATAATAATCAAAAAATCACAAATCTTTAAATTTTTAATGTGTAAAACCTAAAAATACAAAAAATAACAGAAAATAATTAAAATTTTGAAAATAATGTTAAAAAAAATAGTTTCCTCTATATCTATCTTCAGTTTATTGAGCTTTGGGACTTTCTCTGCTACTCAAGCAGCAGACAAACCAGCTTCTTGGCTGCCAGTTACAGCTGATGGAGTACGTGGGTCGGCACCAAGTCCTAATAAAATAAAAGCTAAAGGTAAAGATACAAAAATATCAAAGAAGAACTGTAAAAAAAATACAGGTAAAACACTTGGAGCTATTGCGGGAGGCATATGGGGAGCATCTAGAGGTAAAAGTACCGGAAGTAAAATTGCAGGGGCTGCTTCTGCAGCTGCTGTAGGAGCAGCTGCGGGAACTGCTTTAGATGGATGTTGAAAATAAACTTCTAAATATCTAACAACTTGTTACAGGCAAAATATATTTCAACATTACTTAATTTTATTAACTAAGATATCCAAAAAATTATTTAGGTATCCGAAATGAAATTAATAAATAAAACTTCAAGGGTTTTTACTCTATTAATAGCTTCGGGAGTATTCGCAAGTTCAGCTATAGCTGGCGGAGGTTGTGGTGGTGGTGGATCTAAGCCAGAAAAAGTGGCTAAGTATAAAACTCCTGGATTGGTCGTTTTTATAGACAATACCATCGATTTATTAAATTCCAGTGAGAATCCGAATAAAGGTCATTTAGCAACTCTATCAAAATGTCAAAAAATATTCTCTAGTGGTAAACAGTCAGTAAGAGGAATGGATATACGTAAATTAAAAAGTTGTAAAAACTTTATGACTAAGGGATTGTACGAAGTTCAGAATATTGCGGTAAAACTTCCATCTGATGAAATCAAATTAAATGATCAAAAACGACCTAAGAAGAACTTAAAGCCATCTGTAGCTATAAAGAAAAATACTAAAAATAAAACTAACCAATTTGTTGAGAAAGATAATTCAGTATCCAAAAATGATTCCGGTTTAATGTTGTTTTAACTTCTCTCGACTCTATAGCGATTATTTAGCGATTATTTGCATATCTAAGGATAATATTGTATATTTTTGGCCTATTTTTAAGACTTGTAATTTCATAGATATACCAACTAACGAGATATAGC
>QCPW01000025.1 GCA_003209655.1 Prochlorococcus sp. AG-442-M23
TAGAATTTTAGATTTTACTAAACCACCTAATTTTTGAATAAATGATTACTAAATTCTTAAGTAAAATAAAATCCATCCTTTTTAAGAGTGAAACCCCCTCTTTAATTCCTGAAGCTAAAACTTCTAAAAAGAAAATTAAAAAGAAGTCAGCCAAATCTTCTAAAGCTCCTAAATCAAAAACAAAAAAAGAAGATTCAAAAAAAATCATCGAGGCTTTAAAAGCTATTCCTGGTGTAGGAGCTAAAAGTGCTGAAGCTTTTTATAAGGCAGGATTTAAAACTCCTAAATCAATTGCTTCAGCTAATGATGAAGATCTTCTAGCTATTCCAGGCGTTGGAATAAATCTTGTTAAAAAGTTAAAGGGTCTCAAATAAATACTTAAATTTTAATAAAAATATTATGATTGAAGTCTTAAATTGACTAATAATGTTTTCTATCAATTAGAAAAGAAACTGTAGTTAAGTTTATTATCTTCTTCTCGCTTTTCTTCTTTGCTGCAATTTTCTTTTATATTTTTCAATAGGGGTTTCGTGATGTCTTAACCTTTTTAAGTCAGCAAATATACCTGATTTTGAGACTTGTCTCTTAAATCTTCTGAGCGCAGATTCAATACCCTCATTTTCTCCTACAGTAACTTGAGTCAAAATTAAACAAATAAAATCTATTATACCATTTTAAAAGACGTATTAATGTATTCCTGAATTTTAATTATTAAGGAAGAATTTGTATTTTAATTAGTTACTCTTTATCCAATTTAAAAAATTCTTTTTAGGATTATTTATATCTTCAATGTTTTCAAAATAGTTTTTAGACCAATTTTCCTTAGATAGGCCAACAAATAACATCAAATTAAGAGGATATTGATCGCTATCAGAGCAATTCCTAAAATCATCTCTAAACAGAAATATTTCTTTTTTAAGAGCTATAGCAATTCCTAGTTCTACCATTACACCTTCGTCAGGAGGGTTGCCATTAACAATCGCAAAAATACAATCAGATGATTTTAAATCATTAAAATTTGATTGTGCTAGTTCATAAGCCCAATTTGTTTTATTAGTAATTAAATGTTTTGTCCTCTCAAAAGGTTCATAAACTTCTACATTTAGATCTTGGAATATTTTAATAAATTTAGGTAATAGATTTTTAGTTTGTTTTGAAAAACCATATGGATTTGCTAAATATAACTTTTTTTTCACTTTAACCCTCTTTTAATTTTGTATTCATTTTCTTCATTTATTATATTTTTTTTATTTTCCCATGGAAAAACAATCCACTCTTTTTTATGAGATAAGGTTACTGTATTCCACCAAATAGGTTTCTTTTTACTAACCAGAACAAAGAACTTTGCCCCCTCAATATGTTTAAAATTACTCAATGTAATCCCCGTTTCAAAAACATCATCAACAATTAACGAATTTTTAGAGGGTTTTTCAATTAGTTGAATATTTAATTTATGACTTAAAGCTACTGCGAGACATAATCCACCTCTTGGAACTCCATATATCCCTGATAATTTCCAGAATTTACATTGAGAGGCTATATACTCAATACTTTTATCAAATTCATACCATGTAAAATGCTTGGTCATTTTAACAATTTTTCTTTTCAAATATTTGGAGCAAACTTTGAGGCAATAACACTTAAAAGCGCTACAACTTGTTCATTAGGACAATTGGTCTCATTTTTCAATTTTTCGCACTCTATTATTATATTTGTATAGATTTCTTCTACAATTCCATTCATTTGATCTTGATTAAAAGAATATGGTGTTGTCATTTTTTTGTTATGTATGTTTATAGTTTACTTAAATAATCAATAAGTAAATATTTTGAGTCTCAAATGATTAATTTATCTCCACATAGGTTCATTTGTAATATAGTTCTCCACTGAATTTGGTTTGTAATTATGAAGTTTTTCTATTTGCAAAGCCCATTTTTTTGAATCACCTTTAATACTATCGCTATAAATTAAATTTGTTAATGGAACTCTTTTTCTGATTTTCAGTAGACCAAAACAAGTTTCCCATGCTTCCTTATCTTTATATTTGTCTAACCAAAAATCAAATATATTTTCTAAGACATTTAATGGGATATTAAAGGAAATCCCCTTGGGTGGTACATCTAAAGGTAAATTTTTGTTTTTTAACTCACCTATTAAATTATTTATATTTAAATTTATTGCTTGAAGAATATCCTTCGCGGAGTCATGACCAATTAGTTCTTTTCTATGACATTCTAAAAGGGTTTTATCATCAAGTATTTCTACATCGCTATTTTTAATTCCTATTAGCCAAAAACCATGATCATTTATTACTCCGCTAGCTAGAAATAGAAAAAAATAATTATTATTCAAGGAATTACTCTATTTTTTAAGTTTTAGCATTAATGAACATAAATTAAAACCTTAAATAACAAATGATATTAAATATATCTTCACGAATTAAATAAAATATTGATAAAGTTAAGTTTTTAATATGTTTGATTGGAACGAGTTAAGTCTGATGTTCTCAGACCCTTTAGATCTACTGGTAATTTATATAAACTTATCTCTACTTAAAAACAAGAAAATAAAGTTTATTTTTTCTTAGGAAATAATTTACCAATTTTCTCTTTTTGAATAATATCCCTTTCGGTTCTAATTTTTTTATCCCCTATTGATTCTTTATTAGTACTTACAGCGTAAATGATGTAAAAAATCATTCCGCTGAAAATTAATCCTATAAATATAATAATAATACCTAAAGGCTCAGTAGGACTAAAAATATTTAAATCTATTCCAGAATTCAGAAAGATTTTCATCAAAATGACAATTAATTCTTTTAATTTTTATGTAATTTCTTCATAACCATAGTATGTTGTATTGTCGGACTTTTTATATCCACTAGATGCTTCTTGAGGGTTTTTAGCGTCTATAGTTCTTGCTTTTGCATGGATCATGTTAAATGGAAAAATAACGGCGCCAACAAAGAAATGTAGTATTAAAAAGTCAGATGGCAATCCATTTGTCCAATCAGGAAAAAAAAGGAGTGTCATAAAAAAGTGGCTCATATATTTAAAATCT
>QCPW01000026.1 GCA_003209655.1 Prochlorococcus sp. AG-442-M23
TATCTATAACATCTTTATACAAATTATCTATATTATTCTGAATGAATGGATCTTGAGTTAATCCAATTTCAATACTATATTCATCCATAATATTATTACAAAAACCATGGAAAGTAGTTACTTTTAACTTATAAATTTCATTAACAAAACTATCAATTTCAGATATAATTTTTTCCTTAGATTTTTCCTTCTCCTTGAATTTTAGATACCAATCCTGAAGAGTATCATCTATCACAATTCCATTTTGATTTTGCAAAAATAATTTTAAATTATTAAATCTTAAAAGTATTTTATCTCGTAATTCAGAACAAGTATTTTTTGTAAAGCTTAATAAGAGTATCTCATCTGGTGTAATTTTTTTCTCCAAAACATTTCTTAAAACCATGTGAGTCAAAGTAAAACTTTTGCCAGTTCCTGCACTTGCTTCTACTAATTTAAAATTATTATCTAATTTAATTTGATTAATATCCATATCTTTATTTAATTAATATTTGACCTCATTTTTATAAAGTAAATAATTTTTAAATTTATTTTGCAAATATTTCTCTTCTAAAATAATTTTGAATTTAATTATCAACGCCAAAACTATTGATAAAAATAAATAATATATTGAAAGGTTTATTATAAAAACGCCAAAGGAAATAAAAATTAAAGAATAATACATTGGATGACGCGTAAATCGATAGATACCAGTAGTAACAAGATTGCTGTTGGTTATCGGTCTTGGGAAAGGAGATAAATTTCTACCTAGGTCTTTAATTGCAAGTAACATTATTATTAAAGCGATTATGATAATTAAAATCCCAATAAAATAAGATATGGGACTAACTTGAATTATTTGTTTTCTTGGAAGTATTTCCCATCTAAAAAAATGAAGGCTTATAATGAAGAACTGTAAAAATACAAGTATAAATTCATAAGCAACTTTAAAAAAATTTTTCAACTTAAATTTATTCATTATTTCTTTAATGCTTCAATTAGAGGTCCATATAATCTGAATGATAATTTATCAAAATCACTTTTTCCAAAAAAGAAATCGGGTTCTTTTTCATATCCAAAACATAATTGCATTTCGATATTATCTCTTTCTCCTTTAGAAAAAGTTTTATTACCAATCCATCTATCTGAAAAAGCTTTTTTCTCATTTTTCGATTTTAATTTTGCTTCTACATATCTATAAGTACTTTCTGGGGGAAGAGGTAAACATTTTTCAGAATAGTTCTTGAAAACATTTATATATTCCTCCAAAATTAAATTTGACTCAATTACTCCGGGTGATTTAATAATTTGAGATTTATATTGATTTTCTGTTCTAAAAATTACTTTAGTCTTTTTTATTTTCTTCTTTAAAGTAGAAATAAATAGTAGTTTTATCCAAGCTTCTGTCAAACGATTTAAACTTAGTTTCGCATGAATTAATTCAATTACAGTATCATCAGCAATGAAGTATTCTTCCTTATTTGAGTTTGATTTAACGTAAATTCTATAAATTTTATTATGTTTACTCAAATTTTCAGAAAGACTACTTACTAATTCTTTAATTTCATTTTGTTTAGCAAAAATACTATTTTTAGGCGTAATAATTCCGTTTTCGACCAATTGATCATTAATATTCAAATTTTTTAAATCATCAATAATATTATTATTATCCATCTCTAATTTCTGGATTACATTAGTTATTAATTTTGACTTCTGCAAATTACTCATATACTCATCGTCTGGATGATGCATAAATAATCCTTTTGGAGAAATATTTTTTTTATTAAGCCAATATTTTTGCGGAGTTTTGAACCAATAAATCAATTCTGATAATTTGTAATTTTTAATATCATATTTTTTTTCTTTCCAATCAATATTTTCTACTAACGAATAATATTTTTTAATATTCTTATACCCATCAACATCAATTATTTCCTTTTCATTTAAATCATAATCTTTTATTATTAGTTCTCTTTGGCCTTTTTTTAAAAAACTATCAAAAAAAGAAATTAACTCTTTTATAGGAAAGGAAACATCTAATTTTTTATTATCTTTGTCATTCTTTACCCAAGTTACTATAAATTTATCTCTACAGGCAATTAACATTTCTAGCAAAAAATATTTCTCTCTTTCAAATACTGATGGATCCCCAAGTTGATATTTATTATTTAATAAATTGATATTTTCATTCTTTGATAATTTTGGATAATAAACACTATTCATGTCTATAAGGATAATAACCTTATGTGGAATATGCCTTGCATTTTCAATATCACTAACAAGAATCTTGTTGATACGCGATTGACGTTGATATTTAGTTTTATTTATGCAAGAAATTAATATCTCTCTAAAAACATTTAACAAAATAAGATCATCTGGTATTAAAGGTGTTATTTGTTTATTAAGAATAATATTTATTTCACTTATTTCTAAATTAAAATTTGAATTGTAAATAGCAATATTATTTAAAATAAACTTTATCTTTTCAACCCAAATTAAGTAAGGGAAAGATCCCCTAAGCAAATTAATATATTTTTTTAAACGAAGTAATATTTTTACCCATTTATTCAAATCCAAACTTATATTTTTTGGGCTAAATGGTTTTAGATTATAAGTACTTGAACTTACTTCTTTATCATAAATTAAGCCTAAAGTAATTCTATTTATACACCAATCTAAAGTATTTTTTTCTTCACCTAATCTTTCATTTGCATCTAATCCCCA
>QCPW01000027.1 GCA_003209655.1 Prochlorococcus sp. AG-442-M23
CATCAAATGATTCCTTACTAGCCAATAGAAGTCCATACTTTAATCTTTAAAGTATAAATATAGGCATAAGTCTCAATCATGGACTTGTTTTTGCGGTAAGAAAGTTAAAGTATTTTGTTTTCTATTATATTTCCAACTCCATTTATAAGGTTTTAATGTTTTAACTTCTTTGTCATGGGAATCGATGAATGTTTTTAAGGATTTATATCGCTCTAAATGCCCTGGATGAGTACTTTTCAGTTCAGTATGCGCATCTGTATAATTTTTTTTAGAAAGAAATGTTAAATTTTTTAGGCAGGTATCCTTAGGATAACCAGCGTTAATAATCATTCTTGCGCCATTTTGATCTGCTTTTGTTTCGCTTTCTCTAGATAATAACTTTTTGAATAAATCTTTTTTTTTCATCCTCTTCTTTTTTTAATTCCTCATTATTTAATTCTTTATTATTTTCATCTTTTAGATTTTGATGGTCTTTTATTTCTTTTGATAATTTAATAGATCGCTCAAGATGATCATTATAGATTATGTGAGAAAGTTCATGACCAATTAAGCAGCCAAGATAGTTTGTTTTATCTCTATAAGTTTTAAAGGTTGATTTGCTAATCCAAACTACTCCGCTCCAAGCATATGCCTCTATTGAATTATATAAAAATGATTGTTTAGAAAGCTCATTAAGATTAACTTCTTTGAAATCTTTATGCTTCTTATAAGGATTTAAATTTTTAAAATAATAGCAATCATCTTTTTTACATAGACCTAGTTTTTCAGCCTCATATTCCATATAAGCTCCGCTGCCTATAGAAAATGGTATTTCTTCATAACCAAGATTATTTTTTAAGGCAATTTTATCAACTATTTTTTTTATAATTTTATATTCTTGAGGCATAAAGTAGGTTGAATTGTCTTTAATGTAGTTAGTGGCAATTACAACTAAAAAAATAAAAAAAGAATATTTTGAGAATAATTTCAAAGTTCGTATATATTTTTTTTTCATAAAATAATTTGAGTTTGAAAAGGAACTAATTTCCCATTATTTTAGATCAACTGTCAAACACTTTCTTTGAGTAGACTTTGGTAACTATTAGACCAGTTTCTTCAACAGTAAATACAGGTGTGGTTTCCCAATCTCGTTTGTAACTAATTACTGGCAACTAATTTTCCCTCAAATTTCCCTCAAATGAATCTTTATTAGTCCGAATTAAGCTGCACTTATTTCCTTAAAAGTCATGATATAGCTGTAAGTCTCAATTATAGCCTTATTCTTGCGGGTGCTTTGGGAGCACTAGGTCGCAGGTTCGAATCCTGTCGCCCCGACTCAATCAAAACCAAGTCATACTAGCGAGTTACCCAGACTCGCTTTTTTATTGAATAAATCTGTCCGCAGAAAAAACGGACAAATTGCAGACAAATAACCTAATTTGGATAACGGTACCTAATAGTTGTAAATTTGGGATAATGATTTCTAAATTTTTGAAGAAGTTTTTATACTTATTAATATTTGGTTTAATCCTACCTACTTCAATTGAAGCAGGTATAGATCCTGAAATATTTAAAAAATGTATTAGTCAACAGGATTTTGATAGCTGCGTTGAAACAAGTAGTAAAGAATTATTGAAAAAGAAGAAATATTTGGAAAAAGAAAAAAACGATAAATTATTAATTGAAAAAGCTAAAGCAGCAGCTGAGAAAGAAGAGTTAGAGAAAGCTCAAGAATTATTAAAAAAGAAAAAATATTTGGAAAAAGATAGCATTCAAAAAGTACCAACTGTTGATATTCCCAGCAATGATAATTTTCTTAGTCCTGAGGATCTTTTTGAAAAAGGTGGAGACGAATGGGATAATGATAATTATATTTATGCAGAAAAATTATATACATTATTATTAAATGAAAAAAAAGAAGACGAATTTTTTTACAGAGGGTATTTAAGTAGGGGCATGCTTAGATTTGAACAAAATCTAGGAGATTACAAAGAGGCAAAAGAAGATTTAAATTACGGATTGAAAAATTATTGTTTTAAAAAAGGTGCTGATAAAATTCAATGTAATTGGGCTCTATTGATAAGAGCTAATTTAAACGAAGAATTGAATAATTTGGATGAATCACTGGAGGATCTAAACAAAGTTATTAAAAAAAGATAGATATTGGGATTTACCCTATCAGGATCGGGCAAGAGTGAATTTCAAACTTGGCAATGATAAGAAATTTCTGGCAGA